>NZ_JBIMKU010000018.1:0-512 GCF_051860965.1 Microbacterium sp. | reverse complement strand
CAGTGGGGCAAGATCATGGCCGCGGGTGTCGTCACGACGCTGCCGATGATGCTGCTCGGGCTCGTCATCCGCCGCTACCTCGTCACCGGCCTCACCATGGGCGCCGTGCGCGGCTGAGAAGAACAAGACGTCCCCCGGGGCGGAACGACAAGGGAGGTCTACGGACCGATGACTAAGGTGGTAGTGTCCGAGGTCTGGAAGATGTACGGCAAGGTGCCTGCCGTCCGCGACCTGTCGTTCTCCTGCAAGAGCGGGGAGTTTCTCTGCGTACTCGGTCCGTCGGGCTGCGGAAAGTCGTCGACGCTCAGGATGCTGGCGGGCCTCGAGCACATCTCGGCCGGCGAGATCACCTTCGATGGCAAGCGCATCAACGAGCTACCGCCGAAGGACCGCGACATCGCGATGGTGTTCGAGAACTACGCCCTCTATCCGCACAAGACGGTGCGCGACAACATGGCGAACGCGCTGAAGCTGCGCGGCATGCCGGGCGCGGAGATCAGCCAGCGGGTAGA
>NZ_JBIMKU010000017.1:0-542 GCF_051860965.1 Microbacterium sp. | reverse complement strand
TCAACCCCTTGACAAAGCCAAAACGGTTCGCTAACCTAGATAAAGTGTCAAGCAAACGACAAGAGCGCCTGACGCGCCGAACCTAGACAAATCAATAGTTTGAAAGCCAAGACAAAAACCAATCCTCGTCAAAACTAATTAGTTTTGGGTTCAAACCCAAAACAGATAAGAAAAATAAAAGAGGATTCCGGAATAGAATTTCGGAGCCGAAAACAAACTACTTCATCATCAAAACGGAGAGTTTGATCCTGGCTCAGGATGAACGCTGGCGGTATGCTTAACACATGCAAGTCGAACGGTCTCTTCGGAGATAGTGGCGGACGGGTGAGTAACGCGTGAGAATCTGGCTCTCGGTTCGGGACAACAGTTGGAAACGACTGCTAATACCGGATGTGCCTATTGGTGAAAGATTAATTGCCGAGAGATGAGCTCGCGTCAGATTAGCTAGTTGGTGGGGTAAGAGCCTACCAAGGCGACGATCTGTAGCTGGTCTGAGAGGATGATCAGCCACACTGGAACTGAGACACGGTCCAGACTCCTAC
>NZ_JBIMKU010000016.1:0-592 GCF_051860965.1 Microbacterium sp. | reverse complement strand
AGTCTTGTCGACGGCTTCGAAAGCGACGACACCGAGACCGTCGGGGCGGATCGCGACGGAGTTTGCAACGCCCGCCGAGGTGAGCGAGAACTCCTTGACGATCGAGGTCGGGTCGGAGTAGTCGAGGACATCGACCGACCCCGCCTGTGCGTTGACGACGAAGAGGCGGTCGCCGTGCGCCTGGACGATCTCGGCGGCGGAGGCGTCGAAGACGCCGGTCTCGAAGGACCCGATGGGAGCCAGCGAGAGCGCAGCTCCCTCCGCCGACGAGGTGATGGGTGCGGGCACGACCGCCGCGGAGGCGGCGACCGGCGTGACGGCGCCGTTGCGATGGCGACGAGGCGCCGGGACGTATGCGAAGGCATCGGTTTCCTCAAGAGAGTGGACGTGATGTCGCGCGAGAGCGCTGCCCCCTGGCTATCGCGGCGAGAAGTCCCCCGGGTGAACGACGGACGAACGATCACCCCGCCACCCGGTCGACAAGACGCAGACTGCACGTTCGAGCGCCCTCCGCCGACAGTTCGGGTCTTCTCGGCGAACAGGGGAGGGCGAGCGCGGCGCGGTACCTGCGAGGATGGCCGCGCGAATAGTA
>NZ_JBIMKU010000015.1:0-618 GCF_051860965.1 Microbacterium sp. | reverse complement strand
AGCCACATGATCCGCCGAGTGATCCTGCGGCAGGTTGCGATCCTCAACTACATCAACCCGTTCTGAACGGGCGATTGCAGGAAACGAAGCGATGAGGAACTTTGGTCTCGCACTGCTGGCATTCATCTGCGCGGCAGCACCTGCCAGTGCTCAAAATCTGTCCCCTGAGGAGCTGGGCCAGCGCACCGTCCATCGCCGAGCCGTCGAGGCGGTCGTCTGGGGAATGCCGGCAGTCAATTTCGACCTCATGTTGCAGGCGGCTCTCAAGGCCGGCGGCAAGGACAACCAGATTGTCTACTGGTCGCGCTTTCTCGACTGGAAGAACCAGACCCTGACACCTAACCCGAGCACAATCTACTTCATGCCGTTCATCAGCACGAAGGAGGCGGGTCCGATGGTGCTGGAACTTCCGTCGGCAGAAGGCGGCTCCCTGACCGGCACGATCACGGACGCTTGGCAGACCGCTCTGGAGGATGTCGGGCCGGCCGGCGCCGACAAGGGTAAAGGAGGCAAATATCTCATTCTGCCGCCGCGTCATACCGCGCCAATACCAAACGGATACATCGTAGTGCACTCGTCGACCTACATGGCCGGGCCGCTGCTCCGCTCCAACGCGCT
>NZ_JBIMKU010000014.1:0-6362 GCF_051860965.1 Microbacterium sp. | reverse complement strand
GGCTACGAGCAGGTCCGCTCCGTGACGGCGTGGCTCGCGGGCGACATGGCCTCCGCGTCGAAGGTGGATCTCGTGCTCCCCGCGACAGGCGTGTGCTCGACCGACGACAGCGGCGGGGGTGGATGCTGCGCATGACGACCGTGCACGCCATGCAGGCGACGGACTGGCCCGACGTCGAGCGGATCTACGCCGAGGGCATCGACGACGGCGAGGCCACCTTCGAGACCAGCGCCCCGAGCTGGGACGCGTTCGACGCGGGGAGGCTCGGCGTCGGAAGGCTGGTCGCCGTCGATGAGCAGGGTCGGATCCTCGGGTGGATCGCGGCGTCGGCCGTGTCCGCGCGTCCCGCGTACCGCGGGGTCGTCGAGCACTCGGTATACGTCGCCAGGGCTGGTCGCGGGCAGGGAGCCGGGCGACTCCTCCTCGATGCGTTCATCGGTGCCACGGAGGCCGCCGGAGTCTGGACCATCCAGTCGAGCATCTTCCCTGAGAACCTGGCGAGCGTGCGGCTGCACGAGGCGTCCGGATTCCGCGTCGTAGGACGCCGCGAGCGCATCGCACGGTCCGGTCTCGGGCCACACGCGGGCGTGTGGCGGGACACGCTGTTGATCGAACGACGCAGCGCGATCACCGGAACCGACTGAACGAGAGAGCGAGCCCACCATGTCGCACAAGCCGACCGTCCTGTTCGTCTGCGTCCACAACTCCGGGCGGTCCCAGATGGCCGCCGGGTATCTCCGCGAACTCGGCCGTGATCGCGTCGAGGTGCTCTCCGCGGGGTCGGAGCCCAAGGACGCGATCAACCCGATAGCCGTGCAGGCGATGGCCGAGGAGGGGATCGACATCGCCGGCCACACTCCGAAGGTGCTCACCGTCGATGCAGTGCGCGAGTCGGATGTCGTGATCACGATGGGATGCGGCGACGCGTGCCCGATCTTCCCGGGAAAGCGCTACGAGGACTGGGAGCTCGACGACCCGGCGGGCCAGAGCATCGACGCGGTGCGTCCGATCCGTGACGAGATCCGCTCTCGCGTCGAAACGCTGCTTTCTGAGGTCCTTCTGAGCCGCGACGATCAGTGACTCACGGGGCTTTGGTCTTGCCCTTCCCCTTGTTGCCCTTCTCGCCCGGCCTGTCCTTGGTGCCGCTGTTCCCCTTGTCGCCGGTGTCGTCGCCCGCCGGGGTCGTCGGTTCGGTCGTGACGACGGGAGTCGGCGTCGTGGCGGCTGCTTCGAGATCGGCGCGCACGAGCACGATAGCTTCCTGAATCTGGGCGGCGCGTTCCGCGCTGATCTCGCCCGCTTCTCGCGCGCTGAGCGCTTCGGCCTCGAGCGCCGCGAGTTCCTGGAGCCCGGATGCGGGATCCCCGGCGGCCGCGAGTTCGGCGATGGCGACGACCCGGGTCTGCCAGGCTTCGGCCGTGTCGACGTCCGGTCCGGCCGGCGCCGACGAGCATGCGGAGAGGGAGAGTGCGACGACGAGCAGAGCGCTCAGCAGCGGTGTGCGATGGCGTGCAGTCATGGCGACACCGAGGTCAGAAGCTGCTGGAGGTGGGTGCCGAGAGGCTCCTCCATGGCGGGCAGGGTGGGCGCGGGAGTGGGCTCGGTGCGGGGCGCCCAGATGGCGGCACCCACGAGAACGATGGATGCGAGCACGACCGCCGATGCGGCCCCGGTCAGCCACACGAATCCGGAGCGACGCTTCCGGCCGTCCGTTGTCGGTGCCTCCGGTTCCGCGATGAGCGTCGGCGGGCGATCCACTCTCGTCGTCGCGGTGGGGGCCACCGGTGCGACGAGCGTCGGCGCGTCGTCGACGTCATCGCGCGGACGGCGAGGAGCGGCGGCGGCGGGGGCGGCGACGGTCGCCGACGACCGCGATGCCGTGTCGATGGATGCCGCACGCGCGGCGACCTCGAGCGCGGTGGGACGGGCATCCGGATCACGAGCCGTCATCGCCTCGAGAAGGGCTCCCCACTCGTGGCCGACCGTCGAGGGGATGACGGGCTGCTGGCTGAGTCTCGCGATGGCCGACTCGTGCGGCGAATCCTGCTCGAAGCCCCGGGTGCCGGTGAGGGCTTCGAGCAGCACGAGCCCGAGAGCGTAGATGTCGGATGCCGGGCCGGGTGTCGACCCGGTCACCTGCTCGGGACTCAGATACGCAGCGGACCCGATGACCATGCCGGGGGTCGTGATCCTCGTCGAGTCGATCAGGTAGGCGATGCCGAAGTCCGCGAGCTTGGCGTGGAACTCGCGTCCGGCGACGCCCGACGTGCGCAGGAGCACGTTCGCCGGCTTGATGTCACGGTGGACGATCCCCGCTGCGTGGACGACGTGCAGCGCCTCGCCGAGATCGCGTGCGATCGCACCGACCGCTGTCGGCGACAGCGGCGCCTTCTTGAGCCTCGCGTGCAGCGTCGGACCGTCCACGTACTCCATGACGATGTAGCGCGGACCATCGCCGGAGACGTTCGCGTCGAACAGCGTCACGAGCGCGGGGTGGTTCAGGCTGGCGAGCAGCTTCGTCTCCGACGCGCTCCGCTCGAGGTCTGTCGCTCCGTCGCGAAAGACCTTGACCGCGACCTCGCGCCCGAGCGACCGGTCGCGTGCGTGGTAGACGACTCCCATGCCTCCTTCGCCCAGCGCGCGGCCGAGCTCGTATCGCTGGTCGAGGACGTGCCCGCCCGAGCCGCCCGGAGCCGGGATCGCGGCCCCCTGATCAGGCGATGGGGTCATCGTTGCGAAGGCTTCTCCGCGTGACGCGCTCGCCCGTGCCCGGGTCGACGGACGTGCGCTCGACGGTGTCGGTGCGGCGTCGGCGCAGCACCAGGACGAGACTGATGAGGGCGACGACGACGCCGGCGCCCATGAGGATGTATCCGATGAGGTCGAGGTCGATGTAGCCGCCCGTGTCGACGTTGACCGCGAAGGCGAGGATCGCTCCGATGACGAACAACGCGATGCCGGTTCCGATGCCCATGATGTGCCTCTCTGGGGAACGATGACGCGATCCCCGACGCATCAGAATAGGTCAATCGCGATTGACTCAATACGGATTGACCCTCATCCGCGGGCCTGGTAGGGATGATGGCAATGACCGATCTGGAGCGACGCGCAGGCATCTTCGCCGCCCTCGCCGACCACACGCGCCTGCGTATCGTCGATCTGCTGCTGGCGGGCGACCTGTCGTCGTCCGAGATCGAGAGCGACCTCGGGGTCCGGTCGAACCTCATCGCCCACCACCTGCGCGTGCTGGAGTCCGCGCGGATCATCCAGCGGAGCCGGTCGGAGTTCGACCGACGCCGCACCTACATCGGCCTGCGCCCGGAGGTCTTCGACTCCCTCGCGCCGGTGAGCATCGCACCGCCGGAGAGGATCCTTTTCGTCTGCACGGCGAACTCTGCCCGGTCGCAGATGGCAGAGGCGATCTGGCGGGATGCCAGCGACGTTCCGGCGGCATCCGCAGGCACACGCCCCGCCCGCGAGGTGAATCCGATGGCGACGGCGGCCGCCGCACGCCATGGACTCACCATCGACTCCCACCGGCCGCCGCGCCATGTCGACGAGGTGCGGCACGACAGCGATCTCGTCATCACCGTCTGCGACGACGCGCACGAGCGACTGCGCCCGATGGACGACCTGCACTGGTCGATACCCGACCCGGCCGTTCACGGAACGGCATCCGCCTTCGACGCCGCCTTCGACGCGATCACGCGGCGAATCCGAGCCTTCTCATCGCGGCTCTCTGTGGCGTCATGATCTTCATACCGCCGACAGGACTGCAAGTCAGCCGGGATCGGCAGCCGGTCGGAAGGTGAAATGCTGGCGGAGGATAGGGGATTCGAACTCTCATTTTCTGAGGTGCGAATGGCCTGTTTTGCCGCGTAATTCCGCGGTTTTCGCTGAGCCGGTCTCGTGGCACACCCGCATCCTCCTGCCCGAAGATGCAGTAGATACGCGGGTGGATTTCGGTAACTGTGCCTTAACTGTGCCACGGGCGAACCGGGCGTTCATTGGCGACGCGGGGCGCGCGGCCGTACTAGACGCTCATTAGACGTTCTGTCCTGTGACGGGGCAAGATCGTTCGTTGAGTCGAGACGGCGCATCCTCCTGTCATCGCTTGGCACACTGTGTGAAAGTGAACTCGGAGGATCCTTCGATCCGCGCCTAGTTGTGCGGCGTGACCGGTTCGGGGATGGCGGCCGGGAAGAGAACCCGAATGACAAGCCACCCGATCGCCGCCCCAACAAACTGCGCGCCGATGAAGGGCAGCGCAGATGCCGGCGCGATGCCGGCAAAGGTGTCGCTGAACATCCGGCCGATGGTGATGGCGGGATTGGCGAAGCTCGACGAAGAGGTGAAGAAATACGCCGCGCCGATGTACGCGCCGACCGCGGGCGCGGCGAGGTGCGAGCGGCCGGTGCGGACCAGCGCGAAGATCACCACGATCAGTCCCGCGGTCGCGACGACTTCGGCGAGAATCAGGTTCCATCCACCGCGGTCGGTCGTGCTCCAGTTGACGGCAGGTTGGGCGAACATGAGGTTCGCCAGGATCGCGCCGACGATGCAACCGATGATTTGCAGGGGCAGGTATGTGGCGGCGACCGACCACGGGCGTCGATGCAGAAGGATGTCGACGACGGTTACGACCGGGTTGAAATGGGCACCGGAGACCGTGGCGAAGACGAGGATCAAGACCGTCAGACCCAGCGCGGTGGCGAAGGCGTTCTCGAAGAGCTGGAGTCCGACGTCGGTCGGAGACAGGCGCTGTGCGGCGATGCCGGATCCCACGACGACCACGGTCAAGCCAGCGCTGCCGAGAAATTCGCCCACGCCAGCGCGAACGGTGCGGTTCACGAAGCGACGAGGAGTTGCGAGACGCGATCCAGCGCGCCAGGGACGAGCTTGAAGTACGCCCAGGTGCCGCGCTTGCTGCGCGTGAGGAAGCCCGCGGTGGTGAGGATCTTGAGATGGTGGGAGACGGTCGGCTGGCTCAGCCCGACCGGCTCGATGAGGTCGCACACGCAGGCCTCGGCGTTTTCGGATGCCGCGACAATCGAAAGTAGTCGCAGCCGTGTCGGGTCAGCCAACGCCTTCATTGTGGTCGCCAGCTGGTCCGCCTCCGCGGCGGTGAGCGGTTCGCGCACGAGTGGTGTGCAGCAGGTCCCAGCGGTGACGTCGGTCACCTCGAGCATCGTGGCCATGCATCGACATTAGTCGATATTGACAGATCTCGATACATTGGCGAGAATCGGACATCGACGTTCATCGATATCTGCCGGAGGCTGCTGTGACCCTTCTAGACCTGACACCCCGTGTCACCATGAACGAGCGGGCCGCGACCCTGCCGGTCGTGATCATCGGCGCCGGACCGATCGGGCTGGCGGCGGCGGCAAACCTCGCGGAGCGGAACATCGACTTCCTCGTCTTCGAGTCCGGAGGAGAAGTCGCAGCAAGCGTTCGGTCGTGGGGGCACACCCGACTCTTCTCGCCCTGGAAGCACCTCGTCGACCCCGCCTCTCGTCGGCTGTTGGAGGCGCAGGGCTGGGAGCTGCCCGATCCGGAGCGTGCACCGACGGGAGCCGAACTCGTCGACAAGTACGTCGCGCCCCTCGCTGCCGTCGATGCGATCGCCACGCGCACCCGCGTCGGCGTTCGGGTCGACGGCGTCACGCGCGAGGGCATGGACCGCATCCGCACGACCGGGCGTGCGGCGACGCCGTTCATCGCCCGCGTGCGGACGGCCAACGGATCCGTTGAGGATGTCGCGGCACGCGCCGTCATCGATGCATCGGGCACCTACCTTTCACCGAACTCGCTGTCGTCGAGCGGGCTCGAGCTGCTCGGGATGAGCGAGATCGCCGACCGCGTCACTCCCGCCCTGCCGGACGTTCTCGGGCGCGACCGCCACCTGTTCGCCGGCCGTCGGGTGACAGTCGTCGGCGCTGGACACTCCGCCGCGAACACCCTGCTTGCGCTGGTGCAGTTGGTGCGCGAGGAGCCGGGTACGAGCGTCACCTGGCTCATCCGGAATGCACAGGCCGTACGGGTGTCGTCCTCGGCAAGCGACGAACTCGTCGATCGCGCACGACTCGGCAGCCGCGTCGATCAGGCCGTCGCATCCGGTGCCATCGCGCTCACCGACGGATTCGAGATCATCCGCGGCCGCCGCACGTCCGACGGTGTCGAACTCGTCGGACATCAGCGCGGCGAGGTCGTCACCCATCGCACCGACGTCGTTGTCAACGCGACCGGGTTCCGCCCGAACCTCGACATGCTTCGCGAGATCCGGCTCGAGCTCGACGAGATCGTCGAAGCACCCAAGCGGCTCGCCCCGCTCATCGACCCGAACCTGCACTCGTGCGGCA
>NZ_JBIMKU010000013.1:0-30877 GCF_051860965.1 Microbacterium sp. | reverse complement strand
GAGGGTGGTACCCACATCGTCCCGGAGGTCTTCGCTCACCTCACGTGATCACAACGTGTCGGGGAAGAACATCTAGCGCTGCCGGATGCACGGCGTCACACTCGGCGCCGACGAATCCGCCCGATCCGGGACGACCGGCTCAGGCCGTCACGCCAGCGCTGAGTCGAGCGAGCCGAGCTCGAGACCGTGTGCCGTGGTGACGCCCGCGTTGACCACCGCGCCGCCATGCGTGTTGAGACCCGCAGCGAGAGCGTCGTCGGCGCGCAGCGCCGCCTGCCATCCGTGCCGGGCGATCTGGCGGATGTAGGGCAGCGTCGCGTTCGTGAGCGCGGACGTCGAGGTGTTCGGCACCGCTCCGGGCATGTTCGCGACGCAGTAGAAGATGCTGCCGTGCACCGGGAAGGTCGGATCGGCGTGGGTCGTCGGATGGGTGTCTTCGAAGCATCCACCCTGGTCCACGGCGATGTCGACGAGCACGGAGCCGGGCCGCATGCGCGCCACCATGTCGTTGGTGACGAGCTTCGGCGCCTTCGCGCCGGGGATCAGCACGGAGCCGATCACCAGGTCGGACTCGACGACGGCGCGGTCGAGATCGAGGGGGTTGGATGCCGCGGTCTTGACTCGTCCTTGGAAGTGGTCGTCGAGGTAGCGCAGGCGCTGCACGTTCGTGTCGAAGACGGTGACGTCGGCGCCGAGCCCGACGGCGATGACGGCTGCGTTCGCGCCGGCGACACCGCCGCCGATCACGGTCACGCGCGCGGGGCGCGTCCCGGGGACGCCGGACATGAGCAGTCCGAGCCCACCCGCGGAGCGCATGAGGGTCGCGGCCCCCACGGTCGGCGCCAGCCGCCCGGCGACCTCGCTCATGGGGGCGAGGAGGGGGAGCCCGCCGCCTGCGAGCTGCACCGTCTCGTAGGCGATCGCCGTCACGCTGTCGGCGACGAGGCGATCGGTGAGCGGACGATCGGCGGCGAGATGGAGATAGGTGAACAGCACGAGGTCGTCGCGGAAGTAGCCGTACTCGCTCGCGATCGGCTCCTTGACCTTGAGCAGAAGCTCGGCGCGAGCCCAGACCTCGGCCGCATCGTCGAGCATCGTCGCGCCCGCCGCCTCGTACTCGGCATCCGGCATCGACGAGCCGACACCGGCGCCGCGCTGCACGAAGACGTCATGGCCGACGGCGACGAGGTCGTGCACGCCCGCGGGAGTGAGCGCCACGCGGTACTCGTTGTTCTTGACCTCGGTGGGGACGCTGATCCTCATCGTGTCATCCTTTCCGCTCCGCCTTTGGAGCGTGTCGGCTCCTCGTGGGAGCGCCTTCAGAACGCGGGACGGATCGTCCCGACGGGTTCACCGCCGCCGAGCACCGACAGCGGAAGTCGCGACATCGCATCCGCGACATCGGGGGAGGCGAGGGTGCCGGCCCGCTCGAGCAGTCGCAGCGCGACCGCGGTCGCGGCGCGGCCCGATCCGTCGAGCATCTTGAGCGCGACGGTCGTGCCGTCGGGAGCGACCATGATCATGACGCCCTCGGCGCCGCCCTTCGCGAAGACGCCGAGGCGCTCGATCACGATCGTGTCGGGGCGGCCCGGACCGTCGATCGTCCAGGGGCTCGCGCGCACGGCCTGCACGAGCTGCCCCGCCGTGCGGTGGAGCGCGAACGGGGACGACGTCGACGACGAGCCGATCCGCTGGATCGCGCGCGCGAGACCGAAGAGCGTCATCGCGTAGACCGGCGCGCCGCAGCCGTCGATCGCCGTCGCGGCGATCTTCTCGCCGGTGAGCCGCTCGATCACCTCGCGGATGTGCATCTGAAGGGGATGATTCAGGTCGAGGTAGGTCGCTGTGTCCCATCCGTTCGCGACCGTCGCCGCGAGCATCGCCGCGTGCTTGCCCGAGCAGTTCATGCGCACGCGCTCTGGAGAGCCCAGCTCGCGGACGAGCTCGTCGCGCGTCGCCTGGTCGCCCGGCCACGCGGGCGGACAGCCCAGGGCGTCTTCGGCGAGACCTGCGCCGTGGAGGATGTCGCGCACGACCGATGCGTGCCGATCGGTGCCCGAGTGGCTGGCGGTCGAGAGCGCGAGCTGCTCTCGCTCGAGCGCGGCTCCGGCCGTCACGCACGCGAGCGCCTGGAGCGGCTTGAGGCTCGAGCGCGGGAGGATCAGCGAGGACGGGTCGCCGAGCTGCGCCGCCACCGAGCCGTCGGGGGCGAGGACGATCGCGATGCCCGCGTGCCGCGACTCCACGAAACCGCTGCGTTCGACGACGGCGAGCTCGACGGCACCCGTCGTGGCGAAGGTCTGCGGCACGACCTCAGCCTACCGCCGGGGCGGCACGGCCTTCATGACAGACTGTTGCGCATGTTCGGTGAGCATCGATACTCCGTCCGGAGCGAGTGGACGGGAGACCGCGGCACCGGCACGTCCGGCTACCGCGACTACGACCGCGCGGTCACGATCGAGATCGCGGGCAAGCCCGCTCTGCTCGCGTCATCCGACAAGCCGTTCCGCGGCGACCCGACGCGCTGGAACCCCGAGGATCTCCTCCTCGCCGCGCTCAGCGAGTGCCACCTGCTGTCCTACCTGCACGCGTGTGTGCAGGCAGGAGTGGTCGTCGTGGGCTACACGGACGAGGCATCCGGAATCATGCGCGAAGACGGCAAGGGCGGCGGCGCGTTCCACGAGGTGGTCCTGCGCCCGCACGTCGTCGTCGCCGAGGAGTCGATGGTGGATGCCGCGACCGCCGCGCACGCGCAGGCCCACGCGTGGTGCTTCATCGCGA
This sequence comes from Microbacterium sp., assembly GCF_051860965.1. Lineage (GTDB taxonomy): Bacteria > Actinomycetota > Actinomycetes > Actinomycetales > Microbacteriaceae > Microbacterium. The sequence goes on along the minus strand of NZ_JBIMKU010000013.1, from coordinate 28,096 downwards.
ACTCGGTGAACTTCCCCGTGCGTCACGAGCCGACGATCTCGATCGCCTGAGGCGAGCGCGTCAGACGCGCTCGTGCGGGAGCACCTGCTTGATGCGCTCGATCGCGCCCTGCGCGGGGACCTCGTTGTAGGTGCCGGCGAGCTCTTGGCCGGAGAGGGCGTGGATCGCGGCCATGATCTCATCCGTCGCGAGGCGGCGGGCTTTGCCGGATGCTGCCGCGCCGTGGTGCGAGAGGTCGAGCGGCTCGCCGAACTTCACCGTGATGCGGTGACGGATCGACGGCATCGACGCTCCGACGGGCATGACGTCGTCGGTGCCGATGAGCCCGACGGGCACGACGGGTGCCCCGGTCTCGAGGGCGAGGAAGGCCACGCCCGTCCGGCCCTTGTAGAGCCGGCCGTCCGTCGAGCGCGTGCCCTCGGGGTACAGCGCCACGGCCCGCCCCTCGTCGAGAAGCCGCTTCTGCTGGTCGAGGGCGTCGAGCGCCGCCTGGCCCGCGCCGCGTCGCACGGGGATTGCCCCGATGGACGTGAAGAACGACCTCGAGACCCATCCGCTCAGGCCGCTGCCGTCGAAGTACGTCGACTTCGCGAGGAAGTGCACGGGTCGCGGCGCGGTGACGGGGATGGCGATCGAGTCGATGAACGACAGGTGATTGCTGGCGAAGATGACCGGCCCGGTGCGCGGCACGTTCGCCTTGCCCTCGATGCGAGGGCGGTACACGAGCCGGGCGAGGGGAGTGAGGATGCCTCGCCCGAAGAAGTAGGTGAGACCCATCCTGCGCGAGCGTTCGGGGGCGTCGTCGCTCACCTCGGGCTCGGACGAGGGGGCGGACTCGGGCGCGGAAGTCACCCGACGACAGTACTCCCGATCTCATTCCGATATCGGCATGGCACGTTCCCAGCGGGGACAGAGGATTCATGGGGGAGGATGGGACCTTCCCGTCATCTACGCAGAGGTTCACTGTGCGCACTCGTCCGCTCGTCGCTCTCGCCCTCGCCGCCGCGTCGGCCCTTCTTCTCGCCGGTTGCGCGTCGGCCGATCCTTCGGCAACCCCCAGCGGGACGCCGACCGGCGCCGCCGAGTGCCTCTACAACGTCGCGCCGGGCGAGGTGTCCGACTCCGTGAAGGTCGACGGGGACACCGCAGGGGGCACCGTGACGGTGTCGTCCGACGTCGAGCTCGCAGACCTCGAGCGCACCGTGCTGTCAGCGGGGGACGGCGACGACGTCGCTGCGGGTGATCTGCTGTCGGTCGAGTACCAGATCGTCGACATGTCCACGGGGGAGCGCGTCGAGGATTCGGCGACCAGCACCGCCGGCAACGGCGAGACGCTGCCGCTGCTGCTCGATTCGCAGACGGCCTCGATCTTCGTCGCCGCGCTCGAGTGCCAGCCGCTCGGCTCGCAGGTCGCGCTGGCGATTCCCGGTTCCATGCTCGGCGAGGGCGCCTCGTCGGTGGTCGTGGTGGCCAAGGGCATCGAGGAGCTTCCGACCGTCGCGACGGGCGAACCCCAGCCGGCCGTTGCCGGCATGCCCGAGGTCGCGCTCGCCGACGACGGCAAGCCGACGGTCACGATCCCCGCGGAGGACCCGCCGACCGAGGTCGAGATCGCGATCCTCAAGCAGGGCGACGGCGACACCGTCGCGCCAGGCGACAACGTCGTCGTGCAGTACGAGGGCGTGAAGTGGTCCGATGGAACCACGTTCGACGGCAGCTGGGACCGCGGCGCCCCCTCGCAGTTCGCGACGTCCGGCGTCGTCGACGGCTTCCGTCAGGCGCTCGAGGGGCAGAAGGTCGGCTCGCAGGTTCTCGTCGTCATCCCGCCGGAGTTCGGATACGGCGCACAGGAGGGCCACGAGCTGCAGAAGGAGACGCTCGTCTTCGTCGTGGACATCCTCGCGGTCCAGCACGCGGCGACCACCGCCGGCTGACGCGCGATCGCTTCGGTAGGCTGACCGGGTGCGTCGCATCCTGATCCTCGGCTCCACCGGTTCGATCGGCACGCAGGCGCTCGACGTCGTCCGCGCCAATCCCGAGAGGTTCGAGGTCGTGGGCCTCGCCGCGGGTTCGGATCGTGCGGGGATGGATGCCCAGGCCGCCGAGTTCGGCGTAGAGCACACGGCTCTCGGCGCCGTCGAGGCGGAGCAGCTCGTCCGCGACGTCGATGCGGATGTCGTGCTCAACGGCATCACGGGATCCGTCGGGCTCGGACCGACACTCGCGGCGCTCGAGACAGGGCGTACGCTCGCCCTCGCGAACAAGGAGTCCCTCATCGTCGGGGGAGCGCTCGTGACGGCGCTCGCCGCACCGGGGCAGATCGTGCCGGTGGACTCGGAGCACTCGGCCATCGCTCAGGCCCTTCGGTCGGGCTCGCACGGCGAGGTCGGACGGCTCGTGCTGACCGCGTCGGGCGGGCCGTTCCGCGGACGCTCGCGTGCGTCGCTCCAGCACGTCACGCCGGCAGAAGCGCTCGCGCACCCGACCTGGGACATGGGTCGGGTCGTCACGACGAACTCCGCGACGCTCGTCAACAAGGGTCTCGAAGTGATCGAGGCGCACCTGCTCTTCGACGTGACCTTCGACGACATCGACGTCGTCGTGCATCCGCAGTCGATCGTGCACTCGATGGTCGAGTTCGTCGACGGCTCGACGATCCTCCAGGCGTCACCGCCCGACATGCGCCTGCCGATCTCGCTGGGGCTGGACTGGCCCCACCGCGTCGCCGGGGTCGGGGCGCCGCTGGACTGGTCGAGCGCGGCATCCTGGACCTTCCAGCCGCTCGACGAGCAGGCGTTCCCCGCCGTCGCGCTCGCGAAGCAGGTCGGACGAGCGGGGAGCACGTATCCCGCCGTCTACAACGCCGCGAACGAGCAGGCTGTCGACGCGTTCCACGACGGCAGGCTGGGGTTCCTCGGCATCGTGGAGACGATCGAACGCGTCGTGGACGCCCACGAGCCCCCGGCCGCCCTCACGCGCGCGTCGCTCGCCGAGGCGGAGCGCTGGGCGCGGGATGCCGCGGACCGCGCGATCGCCGCATCCTGAACCCGACTCTCCGCCCGTCGCTCGCTCGGAGACCGGGTTCGGGGCGGATTCCATCCGTCGGGGCAGGGAAAGCGCGCCCCGACGGACGACGTCCGCCCCGAACCCTGACGTGCGAGGTTCAGGGGTAGGCGGGGCGCAGGGGATCCGACGCGGGCGTCTCGTCGTCCGGGTACGGAACGGGCCAGTGCGGATCGGGCACGGGCCAGCCCGCCGCCCGCAGAGCGCGCCGTGAGAGCTCGCGCGCGGAGTAGGGCGTCCGCACCCCGCGGATATCCCGGTAGTCCTGATGGCCGGGGCCGGCCCAGAGGATGGCGTCGCCCTCGCCGACGAGCGCGACGGCCTCGATGATCGCGCGCTCGGGAGGCGAGAACTCGTGGATCTCGGCGTCGGGCTGCGCGCGCCGTGCGCCCTCGATGAGGGTCGCGCGGATCGAGTCGGGGTTCTCGTTGCGCGGATGGTGGTCGGTGATGACGAGGATGTCGCTGCCCTGGACGCCCGTGCGGCCCATGTCGTGGCGCTTCGTCGCGTCGCGGTCGCCGTCGGCGCCGAAGAGCATCACGACCTTGCCCGGAGTCACGCGTCGCACGGCCGCGAGCGTCTTCTCGAACGCGTCGGGTGAGTGGCCGAAGTCGACGTAGACGGCGGGCCCGCGGTCGCCCGAGACACGCTCGGTGCGGCCGGGCAGATACGCGTCGATGCGTGCGCCGTCGAGGGCCTGGGCGATGCGCTCCCACGCGTAGCCCGCTTCGAGGATCATGACGATCGCGAGACCCGCATTGGCGGCCATGTGCCGGCCGATCACGGGGACCACGCCCGTGAGGGAGCGTCCGTCGGGGCCTGCGAGGTGGAACTCGGTGCCGTCCTGGCGTTCGTCGACGATCGTGACGACCCAGTCGGCGGCGGCCGCGGCATCCGGATCCGTCGCGATCTCGGGCGTGCCGACCGTGACGGCGGGGACCTCGCAGCGCGCGAGCACTTCGGCGCCGGACGGGTGGTCGAGCGCGATGACGGCTCGCCGCGAGCGATCGGGTCGGAAGAGCGGGATCTTCGCCTCGAAGTACTCGCGCATGTCGGCGTAGTCGTCGAGGTGGTCGTGGGTGAGGTTGGTGAAGCCGGCGACGTCGAAGACGATCCCGTCGACGCGGCGGCGGCTCAGCGCCTGCGCGCTCACCTCGACCGCGACGGCCTCGACCCCGCGTTCGCGCATGAGGGCGAGCAGGGCGTGCATCTCGTACGCCTCGGGGGTCGTGAGCCGCGAGACGACGACCTCGCCCGCGATGTGGCGCTCGGCCGTGGAAGAGAGGCCGGTCACGACGCCGAGCTGACCCAGGATGCCCTCGAGCAGATGCGAGACGCTCGTCTTGCCGTTGGTGCCCGTCGTGCCGAACAGGAGCGGCAGATCGTCGTCGTCTCCCGTGCTGTAGACCCACGCCGAGAGGTCGCCGAGGAGGGCGCGCGGATCGTCGACGACCAGGATGGGGAGCGCAGTGGATGCCGCGGCATCCACCCCCGCGGCATCGGTCACGATCGCGACCGCGCCCTTCGCGGCGGCAGCGGCGGCGAAGTCGGCGCCGTGCCGGTTGACACCCTGCACGGCGACGAAGACGTCGCCCGGCCGCAGGTCGGCCGTGGCCAGCGTGATGCCCGTGAGCTGTACGCCGCCGACATCGCCGCGCACCTCGCGCGCGAAGCGGGAGGCCAGGTCGCCGAGGTCGTGGACCGGCGGGGAATCGGGCCTCAGCACGGGCGGGATGTTCGAGGGGGCTGTATCGCTGCTCATGGCCAGACCATCCTCTCATTCCGCCGGCATCTCACACGGCCGGTGCCGGCACCGCGCGCACCGGTCGCCGAGCATGCGGGTGCGAACCGCGTGCTCGGCGACCGGCGGTACGGCCGCGGTCAGGCGCGGCGGCGCAGCAGGCTCACGATGAGCGCGGCGATCGCGGCGACGAGCGCGCCCCCGGCGATCCAGCGTGCGACGGGGTCGGCATCGGCGGCGGTGGATGCTGCGGCATCCTCGTGTCCGTCCTCTTCGACCATCGCGGCACCGTCACCGTGCCCGTGTTCTCCGCCCTCGGCGACCGCGGCACCGACCTCCACGACCGGTGCGGGCGCCTCGAGCGTCTCGGGGTCGACACCGTCGCCGGCGACCTCGGTCCACTCGGTCGCGCCCGTGACGCACTCCTGCACGACCGGGAACGCGAGCGTCGTGTCGGCAGCCGACGTGTCGATCAGGACGTCCATCGACACGGTCGCCTTGAGCCCGGACTCGATGGGTGCGTCGGCGGTGTACGTGACGCTCGTCGGCACGCCGTCGGCGCCCAGCTCGCGGGTGATGGTCCAGCCGCCCTGCACGACGGGGGTCGCGTTGCCCACGCCCTCCGGAATGCCGACGGTGAGGGCCGTGGTCGGCGAATCCTCGCACCCGTGCGAGAACGCGAACGTGAGCGTCTCGGTCGCGCCGGCCGACACCTCGCCGGGGTCGACGTGGACGTGGGCGGATGCCGCGAGCGGCGCGGCGACGGCGAGCAGTGCGCCCGCGACGGCGCCGGTGATGATGAGCTTCTTCTTCATGATGGGTCCTTCGAGTCGTCGTTCGATCGCGCGCAGGCGCGCGCGTCGGAACCGCCCGCAGCGCGGGTCGGTCAGGAGTGGTGCGGCTCAGGCCGCCGCGACGACGACGGGAGGACCCCGCCGGGAGACATCCGACGGACGGATGCTCGTGCGGGCTCGCGCGGGCTCCTCGACCGGTGCCGCGGGGACGGCGTGCGCGGTGCGGGCGAGGATGACGACGAGGGGCCGCAGGAGCCGGACGAGCCCTGCGGCGATGGCACGCAGCATCCACTCTCCGCGCGCGATCACGAGGATCGTGACGATCGCCGCGATGACGTGAGCGCCCGTCATGACCGGGTCGGGCACGAGGTCGAGCGTTCCGCCGAGCGCGTGCGCTGCGCCGTGGACGTGGCCCCCGGCTGCGGGATCCAGCCCCGCAGTCAGAGCGAACGTGACGTGCAGCAGCAGCTGCGCGAGCACCACGGTGATCGAGATCCGCAGGAGCGAGAGCGAACGGCCGGCGAGCAGCACGGCGAACGGCGCCGCGAGCACCGTCACGACGACGACGATCCACGGGCTCGGGGCATCGCCGCCGCCGAAGGTGTGCGAGACGGATGCGGTCCATACCGCCACGGCGGCCGCCGCCGTTCCGCGCAGCGCGCGCAGCTGTCTCGAGGTCATCCCTCCCAGGCTAGATGCTCTGGGCGAACTCGTAGCTCCGCGCGGGTACGGTGTGCGTGTGGAGATCATCGCGTTCATCATCGGCGTCGCGCTGTTCGTCGTCGGGCTGGCCGTGTCGATCGCGCTTCACGAGATCGGGCACCTCGTGCCGGCCAAGAAGTTCGGCGTGCGCGTCGGACAGTACATGATCGGCTTCGGGCCGACGCTGTGGTCGCGCAAGATCAATGGCACGCAGTACGGCATCAAGGCGCTGCCGATCGGCGGCTACATCTCGATGGCGGGCATGTATCCGCCCTCTCCGCGCGAGGGCGTGGCCGGCGGCGGCTTCTTCGCGACCATGGTCCAGGATGCGCGCGAGGCCAACGACGAGACGATGCTGACCGACCACGATACGCACGTGTTCTACCGGCTCCCGGTGTGGAAGCGCGTCATCATCATGCTCGGCGGCCCCGTCATGAACTTCCTCTTCGCGATCGTGCTGTTCGCGATCCTGCTGAGCGGCATCGGCGTGCAGACGGCGACGACGACCGTCGCGAGTGTGAGCGAGTGCGTCATCCCGGCCGACGCCGACCGCACCGACTGCGCGGCATCCGATCCCGTCGCGCCGGCCGCAGAGGCGGGCATCCAGCCGGGAGACGTCATCGTCTCGATCGACGGCGCTCCGGTGTCGGACTTCACCGACGTCTCCGCGATCATCCGCGAGTCCGCCGGCAAGGAGCTCGCGATCGTCATCGCGCGCGACGATCAGGAGCAGACCGTCCGCCTCACTCCCGCGTCCGCGACGCGCCCGGAGACCGATGACCGGGGATATCCGGTCGTCGACGCGAACGGCGACACGCAGTACGTCGAGGTCGGCTTCGCCGGTGTCGGTCCGACCGTCGAGTACGTGAGGCAGCCGATCTGGTCGGGGCCGCAGGCGGCCGTCGACAACGTGGGCGCCGTCGCCGCCGTCATCTGGCAGCTCCCCGTGCGGGTGTACGACACGGCGGTGGACCTCTTCACCGGCCAGCCGCGGGATCCGAACGGACCCCTGAGCCCCGTCGGCGCCGGGCGGCTCGCCGGCGACGTCGCCGCGGCGGATGCTCCGATCCTCAACCGTGTGGCGGGATTCCTCGGGCTCCTGGCATCCCTCAACATCGCCCTCTTCGTCTTCAACCTCATCCCGCTCCTGCCGCTCGACGGGGGCCACATCGTGGTCGCCCTGTGGGACGGCATCAAGCGGACGTGGGCGAAGATCTTCCGTCGACCGCCGCCCAAGCCCGTCGATGCGACGCGGCTGGTGCCCGTCACCTTCATCGTCGTCATCGCCCTCGTCGTGATGGGCGGCATCCTGATCCTCGCCGACCTCTTCAACCCGGTGTCGCTTTTCTGAGCGGCGATGTCGAAATCGGGGTTGCCCGTTCGCTGAAGGAATGAAACGGTTCCCCTGACGAAAGGACCACGACCGTGAAGTACGTCATCATGTTCACTTCGACTCCCGAACTCGACGCGGCTGTGCCGCCGGAGCGCGCGCAAGAGGTCTATGGCCGCGTCTACCAGTGGTTCGAGGAGCACGGACCGAAGTTCGCCGACTCGGGCGCGGAGCTCCAGCCGGTCACGACGGCGACCACCGTGCGCCACGGCGCGGACGGGCCGGTCGTCGTCGATGGTCCCTTCACCGAAGCGCGCGAGGCGGTGGGCGGCTTCTCGATCATCGAGGTCGACGACCTCGACGCCGCGCTCGCGCTCGCGCGCACCTGGCCCATGCTCGACCTGCCCGGCACCTCGGTCGAAGTGCGGCCGATGGTGACCGACTACAGCCAGTTCGAGTGATGGATCCGGATGCCGCGGCTGCCGGCCCCGCAGGCGGCGCCGCGGCATCCGGTTCCCGCGCCGGCGGGGACCTGGTCTCGGATGCCATCCTCGCGCATGTCGTGCGCGAGGAGTCCGGGCGCATCGTCGCGGCGCTGACGGCGTCGCTGCGCAGCCTCGACCTCGCCGAGGAATCGGTCGCGGAGGCGATCGTCGAGGCCCTGCGCGAATGGCGCGTGCGCGGCATCCCGCCGAATCCAGGCGCATGGCTCACGCAGGCGGCACGGCACAACGCACTCGATCGGCTGCGCCGCGAGCAGCGCTTCCGCGATCGGATGCCGCTCCTGGCCGAGCCCGAGGCTCTCATCGACACGGACGCCGAGGCCCAGACGGACGAGCGGCTGCCGCTGCTGTTCGGCTGCTGCCACCCCGCCCTGTCGGCCGACGCGCAGCTCGCGCTCACCCTGCGGGCCGTCTGCGGCCTGACGACCGACCAGATCGCCCGTGCGACCCTCTCAGCGTCGACCACCATCGGGCAGCGCATCTCGCGCGCGAAGCGCAAGATCGGCGCTGCCGGCATCCCGATCCGCGTGCCCGAGGGCGCCGAGCGGAGCGAGCGACTCGACATCGTGCTGACGGTGATCTCGACGATGTACAGCGAGGCTCACCTGCTGGCGGGGGCGGATGCCGCGGCCGACCGCGATCTGGCGGAGGACGCCCTGTGGCTTGCGAAGGTCGTCGCCGACGCGCTTCCGAAGGAGGCGGAGGCCCACGGGCTGGTCGCCCTGCTGCTGTTCCACCGCGCTCGCGAGGGGGCGCGCGCCGTCGACGGCGACCTCGTGCTGCTCGCGGACCAGGACCGCTCGAAGTGGGAGCCGCGGCAGCTCGGCGATGCACGTGCGGCGCTGATGACTGCGGCGATGCTGCGCCGCCCCGGACGCTGGCAGCTGCAGGCGGCCATCGCCGCGTGTCACGCCGACGCCGCGACCTCGGCCGAGACCGACTGGCTGCAGGTGCTGACGCTGTACGACATGCTGCTCGCCTACGATCGCTCGCCGATCGTGCGGCTCAATCGCGCGGTCGCCCTCCTGCGGGTGGCGGGGCCGGATGCCGCGCTCGCCGAACTGGACGACCTCGCGGCAGCGCTCGCGGGCTTCCATCTCTGGCACGCGGTGCGCGCCGCGGCGCTGCGAGAAGCGGGCCGTGCGGACGAGGCGATGACGGAGGACCTCGCTGCCCTCGAGCTCACCGCCAACGAGGCCGAGCGGCGCCTCCTGCGTTCCCGCGTCGCAGGGGAGCGCTGAGCAGGGGCCTCCGGCTACTCGACCGCGGGGGAGTCGGCGAGAGCGTGGGTCACGAGCCGCTCGAGCGTCGTCATGCCGTCGCGCGACAGGATCGACTCCAGGTGCCCCTGCACCGACGCGAAGCCCGGCCCGCGCAGCGCGTAGACGTCGCCCGACGCGTCGGCTGCCACATCCGCCTCTCCGATCCGCGAGGTGCCGGCGTGCACCCGCGCGGTGAAGGTGTTGTAGAAACCGATGGATGCCGGTTCGCCGAACACGTCGACGGTCTTCTGCAGCCCCTGATGCGGCGTCCCGAGCGGTGCGAGCTCGATCCCGAGCGAATCGGCGAGGATCTGGTGGCTGAGGCACACGGCCAGGAGCGGCCGCCCCGACGCGCGGCGTCGAGCGACGACATCCCGCATCCGGCGCATCCGCGCGCTGCCGGGGTCCCGCGGGTCGCCCGGTCCGGGGCCGGAGACGACCAGCTCGGCGTCTTCGATCTGCCGATCGGTCACGGCGTCCCAGGGCACGATCTCGACGTCGAGTCCGAGGTGGCGCAGCTGGTGAGCGAGCATCGTCGTGAAGCGGTCCTCGGCGTCGACGACGACCGCCGATCGACCCGCGAACGGCCCCGCGCCGGCCGCCTGCGGATCGAGCCAGAAGGCCGCGAGCCGCGCGTTGCGTGATGCGAGCAGCGCGGCGATCTCGGGATCGTCGGCGAGGGCGCGGCGCTCGACAGCGGGCTCGTCCTCGTCGATGGATGCCGCCACCGCCGTGTCGCGGGGGATCGCGCCGATCGCCCCGAGCACGCCCGCCGCCTTGCCGTGCGTCTCGCTCACTTCGCCGTACGGGTCGGAGTGCCGCACGAGCGTCGCGCCGACGGGCACGCGGAGGCGTCCGTCCTGCAGATAGGCCGTGCGGATGAGGATCGGCGCATCGAGATCGTGCGACGGCTCCCCGGACTCGGCCGACGCGCGCGGCGTGAACAGCGCGGCGACGCCCGAGTAGTAACCGCGTGGCGTCGTCTCGTGCCGGGTGATGACCGTGCACGCGTTCTGCATGGGCGAGCCGGTGACGGTCGGTGCGAACATCGTCTCGCGCAGGATGTCGCGCGGGTCGAGCCGACTGCGCCCGCGCAGCACGTACTCCGTGTGCGTGAGGCGCGACATCTCCTTGAGGTGCGGGCCGGTGATGCGACCGCCGTCGGAGCACACGGCGCTCATCATCTTGAGCTCTTCGTCGACGACCATGAAGAGCTCTTCGGTCTCCTTCGTCGAGCGCAGGAACTCCGTGAGCGTCTCGGCCGTCGCGCCACCGGCAGGGTGGCGGAAGGTGCCCGAGATGGGATTCATCGTCACGATGCCGGCCCGCGCGCTCACGTGCGCCTCGGGACTCGCGCCGACGGCGACGTGGCCGGGTGTCACGACCGCGAACGTCCAGTAGGCGCCGCGTTCGTGCTCGAGGAGCGCGCGGAACCACGTCAGTGCGGCGGTGGCGGCATCCATCGCCACCTCGGCCGTGAAATCGCGGCGGATGACGAAGTTGGCGCCCTCGCCGCGACCGATCTCATCGGCGATGACCCGACGCACGATGTCGGCGTAGTCGTCGTCGGCGATGTCGAAGCCCGCGTTCTCGAGCGGGACCGCCGCGGCGGGCAGCTGCGCGATCGCCTCCGCGCGGGGGATCGCGACGTGATCGTCGACGACGAGGCAGCGCAGGGGAGCGCCGTCATCGTGCGAAGCGAAGCCGCGCTCGCGCACCTGGCGGAAGGGCACGAGCGCGAGCACCTCCCGCGGCGCCCCGTCGGCCGAGAGCAGGGGGATGTCGGCGAGCAGATCGACGTCGACGACGTCGCCCGTGAGCACCTCGACGGTCTCGCCGTCGCGCGCGATGAGGGCGAACGGGATGCCGCGCGCAGCCAGTCCGATGATCGAGACGTTGTTCATCGTCGGTCTTTCGTCGTGCGGGCGGGTCACTCCACGAAAGAGACCGCCCGGGGGCGGTCTGTGGTCGCTCGAACACACCGCCTAGGAGGCGGGCCACCAGGAGCTGTTCGAGAGCATGCGCCGAAACTATCACAGGGCCCGGCCCGCGCCCGCGGCGGCGGCGCTACGGTGAGACGCACACGAGTTCCCCGACCCGAGGATGAGGATGACTCAACTGCCCATCGTCGCGAGCTCCACCGCGTCCGAGCCGGAGCGCCGGCATCCGTCGATCGCCGACAAGGTCCGCGCGCTCGGCGAGGCCCGCATCGGCGCCCTGCTGCTCGTCATCGCGACGCTCGTCGCGATCGTCTGGGCCAACGTCTCGTACCCGTCGTATCACGACTTCTGGGACACCCACCTGACGGTCGGCGTCGGCGACATCCAGCTCGACTTCACACTGCACGCGCTCGTCAACGACGCCCTCATGGCGATCTTCTTCTTCACCGTCGGGCTCGAGGTGCGCCGCGAGTTCGCCATCGGCGAGCTGACGAGCTGGTCCCGCGCCGCCGTGCCGGTCTTCGCCGCGATCGCGGGACTCGTCGTGCCGGCCGCGCTGTTCCTGCTCATCGCGAACGGGTCGGGGCAGGAGCACGCGTGGGGGGTGGTCATCTCGACCGACACGGCGTTCCTCGTCGGGGCGCTCGCGCTCGTCGGGCCGCGGGTCTCGGGGCGGCTCCGGGTCTTCCTGCTCGCGCTCGCCGTCGTCGACGACATCGGGGCGCTCAGCATCATCGCGCTGTTCTACACCGCGAACTTCGATCCGATGCCGCTGATCGTCGCCGCGATCGGCCTCGCGGGCATCTACTTCACGCGGTACATGCGCAAGGGACGCGGGCTGATGTATGCGACGCTCGCGATCATCGTGTGGCTCGCGTTCCTGGCGTCGGGAGTCCACCCGACTCTTGCGGGTGTCGCGATCGCCCTGCTCGTGCCCGTCTACCGCCCCAACCGCCGCGACGTCGAGCAGGCTCTCGAGCTCGCGCGCACGTTCCGCCAATCGCCCAACAGCGAATACGCGCGGCTCGCTGCCAACAGCCTGCGCGAATCGATCTCGATCAACGAGCGTCTGACCTCGGCCTACGCCCCGTACGTCGCCTACGTCATCCTTCCGCTGTTCGCCCTCGCCAACGCCGGCGTGCAGCTCTCTCCCGAGATCCTGGCGGGGGCGCTCGTCTCGCCGCTCACGTGGGCGATCGTGGTCGGGCTCGTCGTCGGCAAGTTCGTGGGCGTCTTCGGCTCGGCGTTCATCATGAAGGTGTTCAAGCTGGGCGAGTTCGGCACGGGGCTCACGCTCGACCGCATCGCCGGCGGTGCCGCACTCTGCGGGATCGGGTTCACGATCTCCCTGTTCATCATCGATCTCGCGATCGACGACGACGCCGCAGCGAACGAGGCGCGGGTCGGGGTGCTCGCGGCATCCGTCATCGCCTTCGCACTCGGCGCCATCCTCTTCCGCATCTCGGACGCCCGCCGCCCCGACGACGACGGCGGCCGCACGCTCGCGCGGCCGGTCGACCCCAAGCGCGATCACTTCTACGGCGACCTGAACGCTCCGCTCCAGATCGTCGAGTACGGCGACTACCAGTGCCCCTTCTGCCTCAAGGCCTCCGGCTCGATCGAAGAGGTGCGCACGCAGCTGGGCGACCGGCTGCTCTACGTGTGGCGGCATGCACCGCTCGAGCGCGTGCATCCCAACGCCCTCGCCGGCGCCGAGGCCGCCGAGGCCGCGGGGATGCAGGGGAAGTTCTCGGAGTACGCCAAGAGCCTGTTCGCCGACCAGGAGCACCAGCTGCCGTCCGACATCGTCCGGCGTGCGCGGGATCTCGGTCTCGACGTGGACAGATTCGAGGCCGACCTCACCAGCCCGGTCGTCACCAACCGCGTGCGCGACGATGTGCTGGACGCCGAGGCCATGGACATCACGGGAGTGCCGACGTTCTTCGTCAACGGTGTGCGCCACACCGGCCCGTTCGATGCGCAGACACTCATCCGCGCGCTCGAGGAGACCGCGCCGTCGAGCCCTCGCCCAGGTCCTGCGGCGTAGGCTGGTGACGTGCCAGCAGTCAATCTCGGGATGCCCCGCGTGCCCGACGTTCTCTCTCCCCGTCGCAAGTCGCGCCAGATCAAGGTCGGCAAGGTCCTCGTCGGCGGAGACGCGCCCATCAGCGTCCAGTCGATGTGCACGACGCCGACGACGAACATCAACGCGACGCTGCAGCAGATCGCGGAGCTGACGGCATCGGGCTGCGAGATCGTGCGCGTCGCCGTGCCCTCGCAGGACGACGCCGATGTGCTCCACATCATCGCGAAGAAGTCGCAGATCCCGGTGATCGCCGACATCCACTTCCAGCCGAAGTACGTCTTCCAGGCGATCGACGCCGGCTGTGCCGCCGTCCGAGTGAACCCCGGAAACATCCGCAAGTTCGACGATCAGGTCGGCGCCATCGCGGCTGCCGCAAAAGCCGCGGGCGTATCGCTGCGCATCGGCGTCAACGCGGGATCGCTCGACCCGCGTCTGCTGGAGAAGTACGGCAAGGCGACTCCCGAAGCGCTCGCCGAGAGCGCGCGGTGGGAGGCCTCCCTCTTCGAAGAGCACGACTTCCACGACTTCAAGATCTCGGTCAAGCACAACGACCCGATCGTCATGGTCAAGGCGTACCGCCTGCTGGCCGAGATGGGCGACTGGCCCCTGCACCTCGGCGTGACCGAAGCGGGCCCCGCGTTCCAGGGCACGATCAAGTCGGCGACCGCTTTCGGCATCCTGCTCTCCGAGGGCATCGGCGACACGATCCGCGTCTCGCTCTCGGCCCCGCCCGCCGAAGAGGTCAAGGTCGGTCACCAGATCCTGCAGTCGCTCAATCTGCGCGAGCGCAAGCTCGAGATCGTCTCGTGCCCCTCCTGCGGTCGCGCACAGGTCGACGTCTACTCGCTGGCCGACAGCGTGACCGAGGGGCTCAAGGACGTCACGGTGCCCCTGCGCGTCGCCGTCATGGGCTGCGTCGTGAACGGTCCGGGCGAGGCGCGAGAGGCCGACCTCGGCGTCGCATCCGGCAACGGCAAGGGGCAGATCTTCGTCAAGGGCCAGGTCGTCAAGACCGTTCCCGAGGCCGACATCGTGCAGACCCTCATCGAAGAGGCGCGCCGCATCGCCGACGAGATGGGTCCGGATGCCGCGATCGGCACCGCCCAGGTCGTCACGAGCTGATCTCCGCTGCTTCCCATCGCGCCCGCCGTGCGGGGCGCGCATTTCGGTCGGAGGATCCGCGTTCGGTCGGAGGATTCGGCTCCGATCCTCCGACGCAAGGCACATCCTCCGACCGAACGTCGAGGTCGCTGACCGCGTTCCACCGCCTGGTCGGTGGCCCGGTCGTCCGCCGACGGCGCGAGCGCGCACGGCTCTAGACTCGGCCGAGTGACCGCACCCGGACCGATCTCGCGCCCCATCGTGGCGGGCATCGTGACGGCGCTCGTCGGTGTCACGAGCTCCTTCGCCGTCGTGCTGACCGGGCTGCGCGCCGTGGGGGCCACGCCTGCGCAGGCGGCGAGCGGACTCCTTGCGCTGTGCATCCTGATGGGCGTCGCCGCGATCGTGCTCGCCACGCGATACCGGATGCCGATCACCGTCGCCTGGTCGACTCCGGGCGCTGCCCTGCTCGCTTCGACGGGAGCGATCGAAGGGGGATGGCGGGCGGCTGTCGGCGCATTCCTCATCGTCGCCGCACTCATCCTGCTGACGGCGGTATGGCCGCAGCTCGGACGCCTCATCGCCCGCATCCCGCCTTCCATCGCGCAGGCGATGCTCGCCGGCGTTCTTCTTCCGCTCTGCCTCGCGCCCGTCGGCGGTCTCGTCGCGAACCCGTGGGGTGTCGCGCCGGTCATCGTCACGTGGCTGGTGTTCGCGCGGCTCGCGCCACGGTGGGCCGTGCCGCTCGCATTCGTGGCGGCATCCATCGTCGTCACCGTCCACCTCGTGACGACCGGCGCGTCCGTCGACCCGTCGCTGCTGCTGCCGCGGCTCGAGTTCACGGCGCCCACCTTCACCGTCGGGGCGCTCGTCGGAGTCGCTCTTCCGCTCTTCCTCGTGACGATGGCGTCGCAGAACGTCCCGGGTGTCGCGATCATGCGCAGCTACGGATACGAGGTGCCCTGGCGTCCGGCGATGCTCGTGACGGGTCTCGGCTCCGCACTGGGCGCGTCGGCGGGTGGGCACGTCATCAACCTCGCGGCGATCAGCGCGGCGCTGTCGGCGGCACCCGAGGCCGAGCCCGATCCCGCTCGGCGCTGGATCGCCGCCGCGTCATCGGGCGTCTCGGGCATCGTGCTGGGTGGACTGTCGGCCGTGCTCGTCGCGCTCGTCGTGCTCGCCCCCGAGGGTGTGATCCCGGCGGTCGCGGGCCTCGCTCTGCTCGCGGCGTTCGGGTCGGCCGTGCAGCAGGCGATCGATGACCCGGGGGAGCGGATGCCGGCCGTCGTGACGTTCCTCGTCGCGGCGTCGGGTGTCGCGATCCTGGGTGTCAGCGCCGCCTTCTGGGCGCTCGTGGCGGGACTCGTCGTGCGGACGGTGCTGCATCTCGGGCGCCGCGGTTGACCCCCGTCGCGTTCGGCGCGACGGGGGGCGCCGAAAGTCGGAGATGTACTGAAACGAGGAGCGTGTCGACCCGATCGCTCCGGATCTCGGCACATCTCCTGGTCTCGGCACGATCGACGGGCGACGCGCGCTCGTAGACTCGGGCCATGGGCAAGGTCTTCGAATCGATCGACGAGGGTCTCGCGGCCTGGCTCGCCGAGCAGCACGTGTTCTTCGTCGCGACGGCTCCGCTGTCGAGCGACGGGCATATCAACGTCTCACCTCGGGGAACCGACAGCCTCAGCGTGCTCGACGACCACACCGTCGCGTGGCTCGACCTCACCGGGAGCGGGGCCGAGACGATCGCGCATCTGACCGAGAACGGCCGTATCTGCCTCATGTTCTGCTCGTTCGACGCGCGACCGCGCATCGTGCGGCTGCACGGTCGCGGGCGCGTCGTGCTGCCGGGTGACGAGCTCTTCGCGCGGGTCGAGTCGGAGCATCCCGGACACGTCGGAGCGCGTGCCGTGATCGTCGTGGACGTCACGCGCGTCGCCGACGCGTGCGGGTGGGGTGTTCCGATCATGGAGTTCGTCGAGGAGCGCGACGTCATGCGTCCCTGGGCCGAGAAGAAGGGCCCCGAGGGGATCGCGAGGTATCAGGCGCAGAAGAACGCGCGATCGATCGACGGCCTCCCCGCGCTCGCGCCGTAGTCATGGCACTTCGTGTCACCTTCATCGCGGGACGCGTGAGGAGGGGGCGCATCCCGTCCCCATCAGGGCTCGGACGACGCAGTTCGTGACACCCACTTCCGCGGCGCGCAGTCTGGCTCTCAGCTCAGCGACCCGCCTACGGCGCTGAGGTCGACCGTCGTCGACAGGGTCGTGCGCACCGTGATCTCGAGCGCCGTCGCGATGTCGCGGAGGGGGAGGGATGCCGCGCCCGCCGGGGCGTGCTCTGCATCCCATGGCACGTGCACGAACCCGGCGCGAACGCCCGGACGTGCGGCGGCGAGCTCGAGCGCGTGGAAGAACACGTGGTTGCACACGAACGTGCCGGCGGAGTGCGAGAGCTCGGCCGGGATGCCGGCATCCGTCACCGCCTTGACGATCGCCTTCGCGGGCACGCTCGCGAAGCGCGCATCGGGAGCGCCGTCGATGCTGCGCTCGTCGCTCGGCTGTGCGCCGTCGTTGTCGGGGATGCGCGCGTCGACGAGGTTCACGGCCACGCGCTCGATGCCGACCGCGCTGCGGCCCCCCGCGAGACCCGCTGCGATGACGACGTCGGGCGCGTGCTCATCGACCAGATCGCGGAGTATCTCGGGTGCTCCCGCGAAGGTGACGGGGAGAACCGCCGTCACCAGCAGCTCAGGGCCGCTCCATCGCGACGCTACGAGATGGACCGCCTCGCCTGACGGATTGGAGCCGTCACCGGCGAACGCCTCGAATCCCGTCAGCAGCACCGTCGTCATCCATCCACAGTAGGTCGTGAACCGATCCGCCGATGCCGGACACTACTGGTCATGGGCGATGACGACGCGGCGCTGTGGGCGAGGGTCACGACGGGCGATGATTCCGCGCTGGCGACCCTGTTCGACCTCCATGAGGCCCGGCTGTTCCGTCACGCGTGCCGCATGCTGACGTCGCGTGAGGACGCGAAGGATGCCGTCACCATCGCGTTCTTCGAGCTCTGGCGCAAACGCGAGTCGGTACGTCTCGTCGACGGCTCGCCGGTGCCGTGGCTGGTCAACACCGTGGCCCACTCGGCGCGCAACCTCGAACGGTCCGGTCGCCGCTACCGCGCGCTGCTCGCGCGCACGCCCGCCGCCGTGCCGGCGCCGGCGCCGTCCGGACCGGACGAGACGGGTGTGATGGCGGCGCTCCGGCGCCTGCCGGCACGCGAGCAGAGCGTCATCGTGCTGACGGTGATCGAGGGCTACCCCGAACGCGCTGCCGCCGAGACACTCGGGATACCTGTCGGCACGGTGAAGTCACGCCTGGCACGGGCGAAGGCGAAGCTCCGAGACGAGATGGCCGCGCTGGAGGTGGCCTGGACATGAGCGACGACCGACTCACTCCCCGCGAGCACGACGAACTGCGTGACCTCGTGCTCGCGGGCACTCATCGGATCAAGCCGGTGGGTGCCCACCGCATGCAGATCATCGCGGCGTCCGTCGCCCTCGTGCTGGTCGCCGGTGTCACGGGCGGCGCGATCGCGACGGCGACGATGCTCGGTTCCGCTCCCGTCACGCCCGCCGTCACATCGACGCCCGCGCCCAGTCCGTCGTCGACTTCACGCCCCACGCCGACCACGTCGCCGACACCGACTGAGGCGCCCAACCCCCGCAAAGAGGCATACGAGGCTGAGATCGCCGCGTGGCCCGAAGCGCTCCCGCCCGGCTACTCATGGCCCGCATGGGACGACTTGCCGCACGCCGGCGGCTTGTACGGCCTCCAGCCTCAGGACAACGCGGCCGGGGTCTATCGATGCATGCTCGTGAGTGCGGCGTGGTTCGCGTACTTCGAGTCGAACGACCCCGTCGCGTCCAAGGATTACGCGATCCGGGCCGATGCGTACCGCCTGCCGGACGATGATCAGTGGACGCCGGCCGTGACGGAGGGCGGAGTGATCATCGACGACCAGCTCTCAAGGGCCAGCGGTCTGTGCCAGGGCATCTCGGGCCCGTTGCCGTAGTTCGCACGGGTTCGCCGTACGATGCGTCGGTGACCCCCCGCACGCGCCTCGCAGCCGTCGTCCTCGCGGCGACGTCCCTGCTGTCGGGGTGCACCGCCGCGGGCGTCGTCGCCCCGGATCCGACCCGCAGCGCCGAGGCGAGTGCACCCGCGGGTGATCGGGCGTTCGGTGGCGACTGCGCGAGCGTGATCTCGCCGCTGGAGCTCGACACCCTTGTCGAGGGTGCGGGCGGAGCCACAGCATCCATCCCCGTCGGCCACCCCGACGGACTCGTCTGCTCCTGGCAGGGTTCGAGTCGTTCGCTCACCGTGAGGGCCATTTCGAAGAGGGATGCCGCGCCCGCCGAGATCGCGCGTCTGACGCTGCCCGAGTGCGATCCGGCGACGGGATTCTGCGGCGGCGGCATCGAGGCCGGCGGCCTGTGGATCGTGGTCGACTTCGGCTTCGTCGAGGGGGAGTGGGAGCCCGTCGTCAGCACCGCCCTCAAGGCCGTTGCCAACGCGGCGGAGGCGCACGGATAGGCTTTACCCTCGTGGTCACCCGTCTTTCAACCTTCTTCCTCCGCACGCTCCGCGAAGACCCGGCCGATGCCGAGGTCACGAGCCACCGGCTGCTCGTCCGCGCCGGCTACATCCGCCGCGCCGCGCCGGGCATCTTCACGTGGCTGCCGCTGGGCCTTCGGGTGAAGGCGAAGATCGAGGCGATCATCCGGGACGAGATGACGAACGCCGGCGCCTTCGAGGTGCACTTCCCGGCGCTGCTGCCGCGCGAGCCCTACGAGGCATCCGGCCGCTGGACGTCGTACGGCGACGGGATCTTCCGCCTGCAGGACCGCCGCGGCGCCGACTATCTGCTCGCTCCGACGCACGAGGAGATGTTCACGCTCCTCGTCAAGGACCTCTACTCGTCGTACAAGGACCTGCCGCTGTCGATCTATCAGATCCAGGACAAGTACCGCGACGAGGCACGCCCCCGGGCCGGCCTTCTTCGCGGCCGCGAGTTCACGATGAAGGACGCCTACTCGTTCGACTACACCGACGAGGGGCAGGATGCCTCGTACATGTCGCAGCGCGACGCATACGAGCGCATCTTCCAGCGTCTCGGCCTCGAGTACGTCATCGTCGCGGCGGACAACGGCCTGATGGGCGGCGCGCGCAGCGAGGAGTTCCTGCACCCGATCGCCGTGGGTGAGGACACCTTCGTGCGCTCGGCCGGCGGCTACGCGGCCAACGTCGAGGCCTTCACGACCGTCGCGCCCGACCCGATCCCGTTCGACGGGCTGCCCGAGCCGGTCATCTTCGACTCGCCCGACACGCCCACGATCGAGACGCTCGTCGCGCACGCGAACGCGCATCTCGACGGCGACCACACCGCGGCCGACACGCTCAAGAACGTCGTCCTGGCGCTGACGCACCTCGACGGCACGCGCGAGCTCGTCATCGTGGGTCTGCCCGGCGACCGCGAGATCGACGACAAGCGCGCCGAGGTCGCCTTCGCACCCGCCGCCGTCGAGGCCGCGACGCCCGAGGACTTCGAGAACAACCCCCTGCTCGTGAAGGGCTACATCGGGCCGTGGTCCGAGACCGGCGCCATCCTCGGGGAGGAGTCGGCCACCGGCATCCGGTACCTCCTCGACCCGCGCGTCGTCGACGGGACGTCCTGGATCACCGGCGCGAACATCGACGAGAAGCACGTGCACTCGCTCGTCGCGGGTCGCGACTTCACCGCTGACGGCTTCGTCGAGGTCTCGAACGTCCGTGCCGGAGACCCGGCCCCCGACGGTTCGGGACCGGTCGAACTCGCGCGCGGCATGGAGATCGGTCACGTGTTCCAGCTCGGCCGCTTCTTCGCCGAGACGCTGGGGCTCAAGGTGCTCGACGAGAACGGCAAGCTCGTGACGGTCACGATGGGCTCGTACGGCATCGGGGTCACCCGCATCCTCGCGATCCTCGCCGAGCTGAACAACGACGAAAAGGGCCTCGTGTGGCCCGAGTCGGTCGCGCCGTTCGACGTGCAGGTCGTCGCTGCGGGGCGGGATGCCGTGGCCTTCGACGTCGCGTCGACGCTCTCGGACGAGCTCGAGGCCGCCGGTCTCGACGTGCTCTACGACGATCGACCGAAGGTCTCGCCCGGAGTCAAGTTCGCCGATGCGGAGCTCGTGGGTGTGCCCTGGATCGTCATCGTGGGCCGTGGCGCGGCCGACGGTCAGGTCGAGCTGTGGGACCGCCGTTCCGGTGACCGCGAGAACGTGTCGGTCGCTGACGCCCTCGCACGCCTCACCGCCTGATCGGGGCGCGCTCGCCGGGTCAGCGGGCGTTCACGAGCTCGCGCAGTTCGGCGGCCATGCGCTCGGATTGGGCGAGGAGGTCGCGCAGGCGAGCCTCGGTCGCAGCCGACGCGGTCGCAGCCGGCTGACCGGCATCCGCACCGGCCGTCACGGCGCCGACGACGGCGCCGGCCGCGAGTCCCTTCGCGGTGTGCTCGGCCGTGGGCTGCATCGAGGCCCCGGGAGCCGGCTCGGCCGCCGGCTCGGCCGAAGCCTCGGCTGCACGCCCCGGGCCGAGGAACAGGTTCGCGAGGTAGCCCGTGAAGGTTCCGAAGATGCCGACGCCGACGACGATGATGAGCGTCCCGATGAGCCTGCCCGCGGTGGTGACGGGATACTGATCGCCGTAGCCGACGGTCGAGATCGTGACGATCGTGTACCAGAGCGCGTCCGACGCGGTCGTGATGTTGGCGCCGTCGGCGTCCTCCTCCACCCAGAGCACGGAGAGGCTGCCGAACTGCAGCACGAGCACACCCATGAGCAGGAGCGTCATGAGCGTCGAGTTCGCGCGATCGTGGACGAGCGTCGTCCAGATCGTGCGCGGGCCGACATCCCGCAGCAGTCGGTAGACCCGCAGCAGGCGGAAGATGCGCAGGATCTTCAACTGCGCGAAGGGCAGGCTCGCGAGGAGGTCCGCCCAGCCGAAGCCGCGGAAGAAGTACCTCGCCGCGGACTCGGCGGTCGCCATGCGGTAGATGAAGTCGCCCAGGAAGATCGCGCTGAACAGTCCGTTCATCACCTGCAGGACGAGCTGCAGCGCCTCATCGCTGCGCAGCGCGTACACCAGCACGAGGTTGGCGATCGAGATGAGCGAAAGGATGCCGATGAAGATCTCGTACGCGGTGTTCTTCAGTTCGGCGCGGGCGCGCGCCTTCGTGCGGTCGCGGGACATGGCTCCTCCTCGGGACAGGATCTCTGACCGCGATCCTGGCGGAGGATCCGCGCCGGCGCTTCCCACTCGGCGGGTGATTCCGCGCGTCAGCAGGTGACGGAGCCGTGCACCATCGTGTCGTCGGGGGTGTCCTTCGTGACGAGCGCCTTGAGCATGCCGGCGGCGGTCGCGAGCTTGCCGTGCCGCGGCTCCCAGAACTCGCATTCGACCGGGGTCACGCGCAGGAGCGTGATGCCCGGCGTGTCGAGACCTTCGTCGAACCAGATGTCGAGGGATGCCGTGTACAGCTCCTCCATCTTCGCGCGGTCGGCGACGGCGCGCGCCTTGCCGGCGACCGAGACGAACCGGAAGCCCTTCGCGTCGAGGTAGGACAGGTTGACGTCGTGATCGGCTTCCGCCTCCTCGACCTTCTTGCTGTCTTCGAGCGTGAAGAACCAGATGTCGCCCTTCTCATCCATCTGGCGTGTGCTCATGGGCCTTGAGACGAGGTTCCCCGCGGCATCCTGCGTCGTCAGCATCGTGAAGTCGATGTCTTCCACGAGCTCCTTCACCCGGGCGATGGCGTCAGGTCCGGTCACTTCTGGTGCGTCGGTCATGATCCCACCCTCGGTCGTGACCGACGCCGCGGGAAGGGGCTTGACAGTCAGAGCCGTGCGTATCGTGCGCGGAAGACGCAGAAGACGCCGTACAGGATGAGCCCGATGCCGACGGCACCCGCCAGCCAAGGGCCGTAGGGCAGCGCCAGGAGCGCCGCGATGGCGGCATCCAGCCCTCCTGCGGCATCCGGATCGACCTTCACCGCCGCGACGAGCAGGAGGACGCCGAGGATCAGGAGCGCGATGCCCTTCGCGATGAACCCCACGATGCCCAGGACCTTGACGCCGTCGCCCAGCGCGCCGGAGGGGATCGACATCTTCTTCTCGAAGCTGCGCAGGACCCCCATCACGACGAACGCGATGCCGCCGATCGCGATGCCGAGCCCGACGGCGCCGAGCACGAAGACGCCGCCGGGGACGACGAGCACTCCGCGGCTGACGACCTGGGCCGCCGAGTCGGCGTCCGGGCGGGCGCCGAGGGCGACGGATGCCGCGAGAACCCCGAGCGCGAGGAAGATCGCCGCCTGCCCCCATTCCGAGACCCGCATGCCCCACTTCGACGCCCGGCGGACGGTCGCGTCCGTCACCACGTCGTCGATCGCGTCGGGCGCGCTGATCGCGCTCGGTCGGGCCAGGACGCCCTCGAGCAGGTGCCACAGGCCCAGCGCCCACAGCGCGATGGCGAGGACCCACAGCACGGCGAAGCCGAGTGGTGCCGCGGCGATCGCCTTGAAGGCGCCCGCCTGATCGGTCTCGCCGTCGCCGCCGAACGTGACGACGAGCACGATCACGCCGATCAGGATGTGGACGAGGCCGTTCGCGGCGTAGCCGCCCCGTGCGGCGAATGTCAGGGCGGGGGTGTTCTTCGCCTCGCGCGCGACACGCCGGGCCTCGGGGTCCATGCGAAAACGATAGGGCCTCGCAGTGCGACGCCGTGACAGGCTGGGAGCATGGCGAGCACGAACCCCATCCCGCCCGAGGTCACCGACGAGCTGCGGGCGACGATCGACGCCGCCGGCATCGCCGAGAACACCGACCTCATCGCGCGGATCCTCGCGACCGGAATCGGATTGGGACTCGACGGCACCGATCGCCTCGACCTCAAGATCACCTCCGCCGCCCTCACCGAGATGCGCGCCGCGTTCCGCCTGTTCGCGCCGTACGACGGCATCCCGAAGGTGACGATCTTCGGTTCCGCGCGCACGCTTCCGGACGACGCGCGATATCGACAGGCGTCGGAGATGGCGGCCGCGCTCGCCGATCGCGGGTGGATGGTCGTGACGGGGGCGGGCCCGGGCATCATGCAGGCGGCCGCCGAAGGCGCCGGCCCCGAGCAGTCGCTGGGCGTGTCCATCCGGCTCCCGTTCGAAGAGAAGCCCAACGCGATCGTCGAGGCGAGCGCGCGAAATGTGGCGATGAAGTACTTCTTCACCCGCAAGCTCATGCTCGTGAAGGAGTCCACCGGGTTCGTCTGCGTGCCGGGCGGCTTCGGCACGCTCGACGAGATGTTCGAGCTGCTCACCCTGCAGCAGACCGGCAAGGCCGAGCCCACGCCCATCGTGCTCCTCGACGAGCCGGGCGGCACGTTCTGGACGGGCCTGAAGCAGTTCGTCGACGATCAGCTCGTGTCGTCGGGCGTGATCTCGCCCGACGACTTCGATCGCGTCTTCGTCACCGATTCGGTCGAGGCGGCGACAGCGGCGATCACCGGTTTCTGGCGCAACTACGACTCGCTGCGCTGGGTGGGCGGCAAGCTGGTGCTGCGGCTCAAGAGCGCGCCGACGGATGCCGAGGTCGCGTCGCTCAACGATCGGTTCGCCGGCCTGCTCGCGAGCGGGCGCATCGAGCGCACCGGGCCGCTGCGCAGCGAGCGCGAGGACGGCGATCGCCTCGACCTGCCGCGACTCGTGATGCGGCTCAACCAGTGGCGTGTGGGCGAGCTGTACCGGCTGATCGGTGCGATCAACGACCTCGAGTCGGCGCCGCGGTCGGCTGCCGGGTAGCCCGGACTCGCGGCCGGACCGCCCACGACGTGGAATCCGGGATCGCCGGCCCGATTTACCATTGATCCGGTGACCGCCCCGCTGCCGACCCGACGCGCTCCGCGGTGGAGCGCGCTTCCGCGGCTGGTCGCGAGCGCACCGCCGGTCGTCCTCGTCGTCGTGGGCGCGCTGGCGCTCCTGCTCGGCATGCTGATCGTCACCCGCCCCCTCACGTCGCTCCTCGTGCTGACGGTCTACATCGGCTTGAGCGCGATCTTCTCCGGTGTCGTCGGCATCGTCGGGTGGCGCGCGAGGTCGTGGCTTCGGCGCGCGTTCTCGCTCGTCTGGGTTGCGGCGGGCCTCGCGATCCTGATCGGCTTCGGGGGGACGCTGGATGCCCTGCCCGCGCTCCTCGCGTTCCTCCTGCTGCTCGGCGGGCTCGCGTCCCTGTTCGACGTCGTGGCCTCCGAGCGTGTGAGCGCTCGCGTGCTCGCCCTCGCGTGGGGCGGCGCGCAGATCGTGTTCAGCATCCTCGCCTTCACGTGGCCCGACGTCACGGTGCTCGTCGTGGCGCTCGTCTTCGGAGTCCGCACGATCGTGTTCGGAGTGGTGACGCTCATCCGCGGAGCTCGCGCGCTCGTCCGTCGCACGGCGCCCGATCCGAAGCCCGCATCGCGCCGCGCGATCGCATGGTCGGCGGCGGGGCGCTATGCGCTCTCGGCCGTCCTCGTGGCGACGGCGGCCGGGGGATGGGCGCTCAACAGCTGGCTCGCCGACGGTGCACCGAACATCGACGCCTTCTACGACCCGCCCGCCGTCGTGCCCTACGAGCACGGTGAGCTCATCCGGGTCGACGACTTCGACGGCGAGCATCCGCCCGGCGCGGATGTGCGCCGCATCCTCTACACGACGCGGGATGCCCTGGGGCAGCCCGCCGTCGCCAGCGCCCTCGTGATCGTGCCCGAGGAACGACGCGCGGGCGCTCGTCCCGTCGTCGCGTGGAATCACGGCACGACGGGGGTCGCCCGTGGATGCGCGCCGAGCCTTCGCGACGCGTCTGCGACACGGTGGGCGATCCCCGCACTGAACGACGCGATCGAGAAGGGCTGGGTCGTCGTCGCGTCCGACTACTCGGGGCAGGGGGCGCCCGGGGTCTTCCCGTACCTGATCGGTCGCGGAGAGGCGCGATCATCGTTGGACGCGGTTCTGGCCGCACGGCAGCTCGAAGGTCTCGCGCTCTCTCCGCGAACGGTCGCGTGGGGGCACTCGCAGGGCGGGCACGCGGCGCTGTGGATGACCAGGATCGCGCCCGAGTACGCGCCGCAGCTCACCGTGGTCGGCACGGCGGTGCTCGCACCGGTGGTCGACCCGCTCGCGCTCGCCCAGGAGGTCGACGTCGACGGCTCGAACCCGCTGCTCTCGATCATCACGTCGTGGGTGCTGGTGCCGTATGCCGACACCTACCCCGACGTGAATCTCGGCGACTACGTCGCGCCCGGCGCCGAGACGATCGTGCGCGAGATGACGCAGCGATGCCCGACGGAGCCCGGCGTCGTCGTGTCCGTCGCGACGAGCCTCGGCGTCTCTGCCGACCGCCCGCTCTACCTCGGCGACCTCACATCGGGGCCGTTGGGGGAGCACCTCGCCGAGAACGCGGCGCAGGGACCGTGGGGCGTGCCGATGCTCGTCGCATGGGGCGATGCCGACGAGGTCATCCCGCCCCGCCTGCAGAGCGAGTTCGTGGAGCGCCTGTGCGCGGAGGGCGAGCGCGTGCGCTGGAGCGCGTACGGCGGGTACGAGCATCTCCCGATCCTGCAGCCGCGGTCGCGGTTCCTGCCGCTGCTCGTCAACTGGACGGACGCCGTGCTGACCGAGAAGGACTATCCGCTCGACGACTGCACGCGTTGAACCCGTCCCGTGCGCTCCCAGGGTCGCCCGGCCCGGCATCGGGTAACGTTGTAGGGTTCCGGCGCGTGCACGCGGCCGGTGAGAGCTGAATAGGGAGGCCATCGTGGACATCGATCTCGGACTGCTGCGGACCGTCGAACGCGAGAAGGAGATCCCCTTCGACGAACTCGTCGGCATCATCGAGCAGGCGATCCTGACCGCCTACGCCAAGCACACCTCGCCCACGGGCGAACTGCCCGAGGGCGCCCGCGCCGAACTCGATCGCAAGACGGGCCATGTCGCGGTCTTCATCCCTCTGCGCGACGACGAAGACGCCGTCATCGGCGAAGAGGAATCGACTCCCGAGGACTTCGGCCGCATCGCCGCGTTCGCCGCGAAGCAGGTCATCAGCCAGCGTCTGCGCGACATCGCCGACGATGCGGTGCTGGGCGAGTTCCGCGGCAAAGAGGGCGACATCGTCGCCGGCGTCGTGCAGCAGGGCCCCAACCCCCGCATGGTGCACGTGGACCTCGGCACGGTCGAGGCGATCCTTCCGCCCGAAGAGCAGGTGCCGAGCGAGGACTACGCCCACGGCGCACGTCTGCGCGTCTACGTCACCTCGGTGTCGAAGGGCACGAAGGGGCCGCAGATCACGGTCTCGCGCACGCATCCCGGGCTCGTCCGCAAGCTCTTCGCCCTCGAGGTTCCCGAGATCGCGAACGGTCTCGTCGAGATCGTGTCGCTCGCGCGCGAGGCGGGGCACCGCACGAAGATCGCCGTGAAGGCGAACGACCCCTCCATCAACGCCAAGGGCGCCTGCATCGGGGAGCTCGGTCGTCGCGTGCGCGCCGTGACCGAGGAGCTGAGCGGCGAGAAGATCGACATCGTCGACTACGACCCCGAGCTCGCGAAGTTCGTCGCCAACGCCCTGTCGCCCGCGAAGGTGTCGTCGGCGTTCATCCTCGACGCGGGATCCAAGGCCGTGCGCGCCCTCGTTCCCGACTACCAGCTGTCGCTCGCGATCGGCAAAGAGGGCCAGAACGCGCGCCTCGCCGCCAAGCTGACGGGTGCCAAGATCGACATCCAGCCCGACAGCGTCCTCGACGACTAGTCGGCGCGCCCGTACAGGGCGGAGGTGTAACATGGAACCCGTACGAACGTGTGTCGGTTGCCGCGCGCGTGCTCCCCGGTCCGCCCTGTTGAGGGTGGTTCGCGTCGATTCCTCTCTCATCCCCGATGTGCGAGCCTCGATGCCCGGACGAGGCGCGTGGGTGCACGAGACATCCGAGTGCATGGATGCCGCGATCCGGCGCCGTGCCTTCGTGCGAGCACTGCGCGCGTCAGGCCCGCTTGACACGCAGACCCTTTCAGAACACCTCCAGCGAAACGGCTGAACGGCTATGGAATCAAAGTGAACGGCTCGAGATGAGTCCCGTCCGCGACTAACGGTCTGCCCTGCCTGGGTGGACCCCAGACAGGAGAATTGTGGCTAACGCCAAACCCCGCGTGCATGAGATCGCCTCCGAACTCGGCGTCGACAGCAAGGTGGCACTCGCCAAGCTGAAGGAGCTCGGCGAGTTCGTCAAGAGCCCCTCGTCCACCATCGAGCCCCCCGTGGCTCGCAAGCTCCGCGCGGCCCTCGAGGCCGACGGCGCATCGAAGCCGGCAGCGGCCCCCGCGGCTGCGTCGCCGGCCGCTCCCGCGCGCCCCGCGGCCCGTCCGGGTCCCGCACGTCCGACCCCCGCCCCGGCCGCACCCGCGGCTCCCGCGGCTCCCGCGGCCGAGGCTCCGGCTGCTCCCGCGCCCGCCGCGCC
>NZ_JBIMKU010000012.1:0-64929 GCF_051860965.1 Microbacterium sp. | reverse complement strand
CGATGTGAGGGTGGTACCCACATCGTCCCGGAGGTCTTCGCTCACCTCACGTGATCACAACGTGTCGGGGAAGAACATCTAGCTCACGACGTCGGCCAGTATTCGTCCACCAGGCTGACGGTCGACGCGATGTTCGCGCGGCTGGATGCGCCGAAGACGATGGACTCGAGGTTCGGCAGCTGGCAGACCCACTCGATCGCTTCGCGTGGTGCGATCGCACCGCTCGCGAACACCGACATCGCGACGGCACGGAACGGACGTTTCTGCATCGCGTCGAGGTAACCGTCGACGCCACCCGACATGCGGAACCCGATCTTGTTGATGTTCGAGCACACGATCGGATTCTCGACGCCGGCGCGGTCGAGATCGTCGAGGAGCCGTGGGAGATTCATGGTGATGAAGCCGGGCTCGGCGTTGTAGCGCTTGCGCACGTGGTCCGCGAAGATCCGGAAGGCGTCGGTGAAGCCGAGGCCCGAGAGGAGATCGACGACGACGTTCTGCATCCAGATCACCGGAGTGGAGAGCCCCGCGAACATCTTGAGCTCGGCGTCGATGAGGAGCGTCGAGACGCCCTCGATGTCCTTCCGGGCGAGGGATGACGTTCCCCGCGCGATGCTGTCGAGCAGGCCCTCCTCGGGGAGGAACTTGCGGATCGCGCCGAGGAATCCGTCATCCGTGATCGCGTTCGCATACTTGTGCGCGTACGGCATGCAGGGGAAGAACTTCATGTCGGGATAGCGCGCGGGATCGGCCCGCACGGTGTCCGTGACCTCGGCGATCCGGTCGTGCGTCGTGCACATGAAGGTCGTCACACCTTCGTCGTAGGCGGCATCGAGCACCTGCATGATGGCGCCGACGTCCTGGAAGCGCATCTGCTGCGCCCGCGCCTTCTCCTCGGACATGTGGTTCACGCCGAAGAACTGGTTGTCGCCGAAGAGCAGTCGGTCCATCTTCGCGGTCGTGGTCGTCATGTCAGTTCCTTCCGCGCAGCGCCTGCAGGGCGGCGCCGATCCGGCTCTTCTTGGCGGGAGCGGTCGCGCCCGGTCCCTCGGCGACAGCGAGGCGGCCGTCCTCGCGCGCTGCGTCTTCCGCGATCAGCGAGATGACCCGATCCGTCGCTGCGGCGGATGCGAAGTCGTTCTCGCCGTGGATCTGGCCGGAGATGACACGCTGGACGAACTCGTCGAGCTGGGCGCTGTACTCCTCGCCACGGAGGTAGAACCAGGGGGCCTCGGTGAGCTCGGTCGTGTACCGGACGTTCCAGCCGACCTGATAGCCCTCGGGGATCGGCGCTGTGTCGCGCAGATAGACCTGGATCTCCTGACGGTCGGCGTAGATGCGGCCGTGAGCGCCCCAGAGGGTGATCTTCGTCGACA
Source organism: Microbacterium sp. (assembly GCF_051860965.1). Lineage (GTDB taxonomy): Bacteria > Actinomycetota > Actinomycetes > Actinomycetales > Microbacteriaceae > Microbacterium. The sequence continues at coordinate 63,553 of NZ_JBIMKU010000012.1, read as the reverse complement.
TCTTGCGCTGGGACTCGTCAGACCAGTTCGAGATGATCTGCGCGGTTCCCCCCGGGTAGTGGAGTGTGCTCGCGACCGCGTCGTCGATCTGCGCCGAGAAGATGCTCGTCAGCTGGCTGCCGCTCACGGACTCGGGAGCCCCGAGGTACCACGTGAGCAGGTTGAGGGGATGCGCCGCGTAGTCGTACAGGCATCCTCCGCCCGTCGCTCGCTGGCTGCGCCACGACTTGCCCGACGGCTTGAGGACGACGGGGCCGTATGCCTCGGCCAGGGCGGTGTTGACCGGACCGATCGCGCCGAGTTCGAGAAGGCGGTGCACCTCCCGGAACGCGCCGACGAAGCGGTTGTGATAGCCGACCTGCGTCACGAGTCCGCGCTGCTCGGCCAGTTCGGTCAGCGCGACGCTGTCCGCCGGTTCGATGACGAGAGGCTTCTCGCAGAACACGTTGATGCCCCGCTCGAGGGCTTCGCGGATCATGCCCGCGTGGAGGTGGGTCGGCGTGGCGATGATGATCGCCTGCGGCTTCGCCTCATCGAGCATCTTGCCGAGGTCTTTGTAGGTCTTGACACCCGTGTACTTCGCGAGGATGTCGAGCAGATAGCCCGTCGCGTCGCACACCCCGACCAGATTGACCTCGGGGTGCGCCTTGATCATCGACAGATGGGAGAGCCCCATCTTGCCGAGTCCGACCACAGCTACGTCGATCATGCGCCAACCCCCACGTTCGTCTTCTTCGTCTTCTTCGTTCGGCGGGCGAGCGCGGTGCGCAGGCTCGCCTCGTACTCGCTGCCGATCTTCTGCCAGGTGAACTCCGCACGGAAACGCGCGCGGCTGGCGTCGCCCATGCGGCGGCGGCGCTCCGGATCGGCGAGCAGCGCCCCCAGGAGGGGCTCGAGATCGGCCGATCCGCGGAAGTAGGCGTTGCCGGGCCCTGCGACCCACGTGTTGTAGGCGTTGTCCTGGGCGACGATCGCATTGCCCGCCGCCATCGCTTCGACGAGCGAGGGATTCGTGCCGCCCACGGTGTGGCCGTGCAGGTAGAGCGCGGCATGGAAGCGGAGCGCCTGCAGCCGCTCGGCGTCGAAGATCGCGCCGGGGAAGAGGACTTCGTCGGATGCGGCCGTCATCACGGCGGCCTGGTACGGGTCATCCTGGCTGTAGGGTCCGACGACGACGAGAGGCATCCCGCGTCGCGCAGCCGACCACGCCGTGACGATCTCGAGGACGGAGTTCTCGGGGATGGGGCGGCACACCACGATGCCGTATTCGCCGGCGGTGAGGGCGAACTCGCCCAACGGGTCCTCCGGTGCCGACGTCACCTCGTGGGCGCCGTACGTGATGGTCTGCACACGGCGCCGGCCGAAGTGGCGACGCAGGTAGGTGGCGATCACGGGATGGTCGGCGATCAGCACGTCGCCGACCCAACCCGCGAGGCGCTCGTTCGCCAGCAGGATGCCCTGCTTGACGACTCCCCAGCGCTTGCGCGTCCACTCCATGCCGTCCATGTTGATGACGTTCGGGATGCCGCGCAGCCGCGGCATCACGTCGAAGACGCCCGTGTTGTAGCCGAAGGTGAGCCAGACATCCCCGTCGCGGTGGGCGGCGGTCGCGTGCCGGATGGAAGTCAGATCGAATGCGGATGTGCCCTTCCAGCCGGGCCGGGCCTCGCGGATCTTGACCCGCTGCAGGCCGTTCCACTCATCGACCTCGACGGGGCCCTCGCCCTCCAGCTGGCAGTAGACGATGACGTTCCAGCCCTGGTCGCGCAGGTACAGTCCCACGTTCTCGGCCGCGGTCTCGAAGCCGCCGTAAGCGGCGGGCACGCCGTGGGTGCCGAGGATCCGGACGGTTGATGCCACGTGTCGAGGTCGCCTTTCAAGGGTTGCCTGCGGTCGTTGGAGGCCGGAGAAACCCCGTGCGGAGGTGCGCTCGACAGGGTTGGAACGGAAGTCAGTATGCGCCGGAGGGCCGCACCATCACTTTAGCCGTACGCCACATGATGATGATGTCGTCCCATACGGACCAGTTCTCGACGTAGCGGAGGTCGAGCCGGACGCTCTCCTCCCACGAGAGGTCGCTGCGGCCGCCGACCTGCCAGGGACCGGTGATGCCCGGCTTGATGTACAGGCGACGGAAGATCGTGCCGTCGTACGCGGTGACCTCGGAGGGCAGTGGCGGGCGCGGGCCGACGACGCTCATGTCGCCGAGCAGGACGTTCCAGAACTGGGGCAGCTCGTCGAGCGAGTAGCGGCGGATGAACTTGCCGACGCGTGTGATGCGGGGGTCGTCCTTCATCTTGAACAGCAGGCCGGAGCCCTCGTTCGCCGCCTGCAGCTCGGCCAGACGCGCCTCGGCGTCCACGGCCATCGACCGGAACTTCCAGACCTTGAAGGTGCGGCCGTCGCGCCCGACGCGATCCTGGCCGAAGAAGACCGGGCCGCGATCGTCGAGTTTGATCGCTACGGCGAGCGCCAGGAAGATCGGCGAGAACGCGAGCAGGGCGAAGAAGGAGGCGGCCACGTCGAGCACGCGCTTGAACACGTGCGTGCCGCCCGTGAAGGTCGGGATCTTGACGTGGATGAGGGGCAGGCCCTCGATGGGGCGCAGCGACATACGCGGGCCCGCGACATCCGCGATGCGGCTGGAGATGACGAGCTCTGCAGCAGTTCCCTCGACCTGCCAGGCGAGGTGCTTGATGTAGTTCGGGTCGCCGTTGGGCTGGCTCGCGACGATGACGGAATCCGCCTCGAGTGCGCTGATGCGCGCGACCCAGCTCGCCCCCCGCATGACGGGATAGCCGTCGGTCTCGAAGGCGATCCCGTCGGACTGATCGTCGAGCAGCGCGACGCCGACGACGAGATATCCGTGGCTGCCGTTCCTTCCCAGCGTGCGCAGGACGTACTCGACATCGTCGCGATCGCCCACGACGATGGCCCGCGACGCATACCGGCCGAACGTGCGCTGGCGGACGAGCCACTTGCGCCAGAACCAGCGGCTCATGAGCAGGAGCACGAGCCCGACCGGCAGGGCGAAGAAGAGCTGGGCCCTGATGCCCTGCCAGAGGAAGAGGACGAAGAGGATCGCGAGGCCGCCGAAGGCCATCGCGGTCGCGTGCACGACGCGGCGATACTCGGTGGCACCGCTGCCGACGACGGCGGCGTCCCGGGTGTTGAAGAGGCCCAGCGTGAGCGTCCACCCCAGCGCTGTCACGAGCGGGATGCGCGCGAGGATCCAGGGGTCTTCATGGAGGAGCGTCGGCGAGATGAGCTGGAGTGAGACGACGGATGCCACGGCGCACGAGATCAGGATGATGATCGTGTCGGTGATGCGCAGCCGCGCGCGGTAGCGCCGCTCCCACTGCTGCCGGTTCTCCATCGCGCGCGATGCGCGCGGCGTCACGAGGGTGTGCGTGCTGACGGCGTCCGCGCGCGCGGCCGGAACCGGCGCGAAGTCGGCAGTCTGCGGTGGTACGAGGGCGGCCGTGGAGGCGCGCACAGCGGACACCGGCGTGAACGTCAAAGCGGACCGCGCGTCATCGACGGCGGTCATCGTGCGTTCTCCCCAGAAAACGCGAAAACACTGCTCGGCATGAATTCCCCAGAAATCACCGAATGGCGGATTGAAATCCGCCGCTTCCCCAGATACGCGCTTTGAAGAGCCCCCCGGCTCCCTGAACGGAAATCCCAACCTCCGTCAGCGCTTGCCTCACTCTACCCGCGGCCATCCGTCCGGGGAAGTCAATACAGCCTTCGTGTTCTGTTAACTTCTTGTTTCCTGAGGTAGCGCTCAGCCGATGAGGTTGACGAGGGCATCCAGTCCCATGCCGTAGTTGATCCGCACGGTCGGCATCGCGAGCTTGTCGGTGCCGATCGTGACGTATCCGGGTTCGATCGTGCGCGCCATCTCGAAGCCGGCCTGCCGCAGGCCCTCCTTCGCGGTGTCGTTGTAATGGCCGAAGGGATACGCCATCACCTGCTTGACTCCGCCCAGCGCGGCTGCCGACGCCTCCATGTCGGCGACGATCTCGGGCACCGTGAGGGTCGTGATGCGGCCCTGGCCGTCAGCCCCGGCGCGATGCATGTCGTGCGTGTGCGAGCGCTGCTGCACGTACTCCGAGGGCGACGGGCCGGTGCCGTCGATCGTGATGCAGAAGGCCGTCGTCAGCACCTTCTTCTCGACGACGATGGGGATGCCCATCTGCAGCCAGCTGATGTCGCAGTCGTCGTCGGTCACGATGACGGAGTGGTTCGGCAGATACAGTCGCCCGTCGATGAAGGCGCTCAGCTCGTCCCAGGTGGGCAGGTAGAAGCCCGTCGACGCGATGTGATCCATGTGCTGCTCGAAGTCGCCGATGTAGGCGTAGTTGCCGCGCAGCCATCCCGACTCGCCCTCGGGCTTCGTCGTGAACTGGTGGTACATGAGGATGGGCACGCGCGTCGCGGCGGCCGCGTTCTCCTCGGGGGTCATCCACGCGCCGTAGAGGGTCGTCTGCTGATCGGTGCACGTCACGGCGTCGGCGCCGTTGACGCGCCCGGGGATCGCATGCGATGTCGCGTCCTCGGGCGTCGCGTACCACCCGGCGAAGACGAGGCCGTCGCCGGACGGGATCGGCAGGTTCGCGTACAGCGAGCCCTGCGTCTCGAGCAGCGGTGCGTCCGTGATGCCGTCGCCGGCGAAGGTGACGGCACAGGCGTTCGGGTCACCGGAATCCGCGAGCAACTGCTCCTGCGGTGAGAGCGGGGTCGCGATGGGCGTCGGCGTGACGGAGGGCGCTGGGGTTCCGGATGCCGCGGCGACGGCACTCAGCGGCAGACGGCCGGCGATCGCCGTCGCCGCGACGGTGCCACCCACGAGAACGACTGCGGTGGCGACGATCGCCACGACGATCGCCCGGCGACCGCGCCGTCGCTGGCTCTCCGACATCGGAACCCCGTTCTTCATGTCATCCACCCTCGGCGACATCGCCCACCGGGCGGCTGTGCACAATGACCAGTTCCGGTGCGGAGGAGGAAACCCCGCCGGAATGATACCGCCGCATGCCTCCGACCACCGGCATCCGTCCACAGTCGCTACGCTGTGGCGCATGACCACCCTCGTGCTGACCCTGGTGGGCGAAGACCGCGCGGGTCTCGTCGCCGAAGTGGCGGACATCGTCGCGAACCACGACGGCAACTGGGAGCGCAGCGAACTCGCCGAGCTGGCGGGTACGTTCGCGGGGGTCGTCGAGGTGTCGGTCGCCTCCGAGCGCGTCGAAGAGCTCCGTGCCGCGCTCGAGGTGCTCGCCGGCCTGCTCACGATCACGGTCCACGAGAGCACCGCCGGCGCGCCCGACGCCGCGGTGCACACGATCGAGCTGCATGTCCTGGGCAACGACCACCCCGGCATCGTCCGCGAGCTGTCGACCGCGCTGCGCGCGCAGGGGGCGAGCATCGATCGCCTCACGTCGACGACGCGCGATGCCGCGATGTCCGGAGGCCGCCTGTTCGAGGCGACGATCGTCGCGCGGGTCGAGGCATCCAGCTCTCCCGCCGCCGTCGTCGCCGAGATCGAGCGGATCGCCGCGGAGATCCAGGTCGATCTCACGCTCAGCGACTGACCGCCAGGAGCGCTGTGCCGGGCGGGCTCGCGCCGGAGTCGGTACGGCCGGGATGCCAGGCCCTGACCGTTCGGCGGGAACGGAAAAGGCCCTCCTCCAGTAGAAGCCTGAAGAAGGGCCAGTGGCTCCGACGGGCGTCGATCCCGTGACCTCACGATTTTCAGTCGTGCGCTCTACCAACTGAGCTACAGAGCCGAGTGGATTCCGAAGAACGTCACTCCTGAGACGAAAGGCCCTTCTCGAAGAAAAGGGCCCGTCGCTCAGAGCGACCCTGACGGGACTTGAACCCGCGACCTCCGCCGTGACAGGGCGGCACGCTAACCAACTGCGCTACAGGGCCATGCGTATTGAATTGTATGCGGAGTGTGTGACCCCAACGGGATTCGAACCCGTGCTACCGCCGTGAAAGGGCGGCGTCCTAGGCCGCTAAACGATGGGGCCGGATGAACCCCGGGCTCATCGCCGTGGCGCTCACGCTTGCCGACGCTCAAGCATACGCAATCCGGCGCGAGTTCGCCAATCGAGGGCGTGGGCGCCTCGACGCGACACCGCTCGGGGTTCACACTGGCAGAGCGCGCCGTCCGCGCGACCCGTTGCGCATGTGAACGATGTTGCTAGTGTGAATGAAGTCGATTCACGACCAGGAGGTTTCGGTGGACCCCCAGCAGGCTCAAGACGAGTGCGACTGCGCGCCCACGGCGCGCGAGCGTCGTCTGCTCTGGCCCGCCATGAATCGCCGGTCGGCGATCGGCCTGGGCGTCCTGGGGATCGCCGTCGTCGGGGGACTCGCCGGCCCCGCGATCGCGCCGGCGTTCGCCGCGACCTACCCGTCCTGGCCCGAAGTGCAGGCGGCCAAGGCGAACGAGGCGGCCAAGGCGGCTCAGGTCACCAAGATCGAGGGCCTCATCAAGGCGCTCACCGATGACGTCGCGGCGAAGAACCTGATCGCCGAGCAGACCGCCGACGCGTACTACGTCGCACAGCAGGCGTACCTCGAGGCGGCGTACCGGGCTGAGCAGCTGCAAGCCGCCGCCGACGCGCAGGCGGCGACGGCGAAGGATGCCGCCGACAAGGCAGGGCGCCTCGCCGCGCAGCTCTATCGCAACGGCGGCGACGACACGTCACTCGAGCTGTTCTTCTCCGACTCCGCCGTCGACGCCGACAACCTGCTCGCGCGCCTGGGCACGATGGACAAGCTCGTCGAGCGCAACAACGACGTCTACACCGATGCCATCACGGCACGGGATGCCGCGCAGGGCCTCACCGACAAAGCAGAGGTGCAGCGCGTCGAGCGCGACCGTCTGCAGAAGATCGCGGAAGACGCCATGGTCGCCGCTCAGAAGGCGGCCGCCGAGGCGCAGGCCGCGCTCGAGACGCAGCAGACCTACCTCGGTCAGCTGCAGGCGCAGCTCGCGGCACTGAAGGACACGACGGCCAAGACTGTCGCCGCCTATCAGGAGGGCGAGCGGATCCGGATCGCACGCGAAGCGGCCGAGCGCGCCGAGGCTGAGCGCAAAGCGCGCGAGGCCGCAGCGGCCGCGGGCGGCGGCGGCGCCGTCGGCGGTGCCGGCTGGGCGCGGCCTTCGGGCGGACGGATCAGCTCGGGCTACGGGCCGCGCACGCCTCAGTGCGGCCAGGGCAAGGGCTGCGCCAGCTCGTGGCATCTCGGCACCGACCTCGCGGCGGGCTGCGGCGCGGGCATCTACGCCGCGGCCTCGGGCACCGTCCGTATGGCCTGGCCGTACAGCGGGTACGGCAACTACATCCGCATCGACCACGGCGGAGGTGTCGGCACCGGTTACGGCCACCTCAGCCGCATCTTCGTGACGAGCGGCCAATGGGTCAACGCCGGACAGCTCATCGGCGCCGAGGGAAACACCGGCAACTCCTACGGCTGCCACCTGCACTTCGAGGTCTATCCGCCGTGGGGCGGGACGACGAACCCCGTGCCCTGGATGGCCGCGCGCGGCGTCTACCTCTGATCGGCACCCGGTGCAACGGCGACGGCCGAGGCATCCATCACGGATACCTCGGCCGTCTTCGCTGAACGTCAGAGGGTGTTCGGCGCGACGCCCTCACCCTGGGTCTTGGTCTGGCCCTCGTGCTCCTTGAAGCGGTCGAACGCTTCACCGACCAGTCGCTCGGCCTCGGCGGCGCTGCCCCACTCGTCGACCTTGACCCACTTGTTGGGCTCGAGGTCCTTGTAGTGCTCGAAGAAGTGCTCGATCTCCTTGCGCGTGAACTCGGGGATGTCGGCGACATCCTGGATGCGCGTCCAGCGCGGGTCCTTGCCGAGCACGGCGACGACCTTGTCGTCTCCGCCGGCCTCGTCGCTCATCTTCAGCACGCCGACGGGGCGCACCGAGGCGAGCACGCCGGGGTGCAGGTCGTAGTCGAGCAGCAGCAGGACATCGAGCGGGTCGCCGTCCTCGCCGAGCGTGTTCTCGAAGAAGCCGTAGTTCGTCGGATAGCCGAACGCGGTGTAGAGGATGCGGTCGAGGAACACGCGGCCTGTGCCGTGGTCGACCTCGTACTTCACGCGGCTGCCGCGCGGGATCTCGATGACGGCGTCGTACGCGCCCATGCTGGTGCTCCTTCGGAAAGACGGTGGGATGCCGCGACAAGCCTAGCCGCCGCGGGTGGCGGGCGAAGGCGCGGAGCCAGGGCCAGGGATCAGCTGCGGCGCTACCGTGGAGGCGTGACCGATCATCGTCCCGGCCTCGATCCCGCTGTCGCCGAAGTGCGGGTCGCCGTGCGCCGCGCGCTCGCCGGGTGCGCGACCGAGTCGACGGTCGTCGTCGCCCTCTCGGGCGGAGCCGATTCGCTCGCGCTCGCGGCGGCGGTCGCGTTCGAGGCACCGAAGCTCGGCCTCACGGCGCGGGCGGTGACGATCGACCACGGTCTGCAGGACGGATCACGGGATGCCGCCGCCTCCGCCGCCGCGAAGGCTGAGGCCCTGGGCCTTCCCGCGCTGGTGGTGAGGGTGCACGTCGGGACCGAGGGCGGGCCCGAAAGCTCTGCACGGAACGCCCGCTACGCCGCGCTGCGGAGTGCGGCTCGGGATGCCGGGGCCGTCGCGATCCTGGTCGGTCACACGCTCGACGACCAGGCCGAGACCGTGCTCCTCGGGCTCGCCCGCGGATCGGGCGCGGCCAGCCTTCAGGGCATGGCCGCCGCGGGGCCCCTGCCCGCGGTGGCTCCGCGCGACGCGGCAGCGGCGTCAGGAGCGCGGGCAGGGGCGGACCTCGACGGCATCCGTCTCCTTCGTCCCCTCCTGGGCGTGCGGCGATCGACGGCCCGCGCGGCCTGCGACGCGGAGGGCCTCGCGCCATGGGACGACCCGCACAATCTCGACCAGCGCTATGCGCGCGTCCGGGTGCGCCGCGCGGTGCTGCCCGTGCTCGAGACGGAGCTCGGTCCGGGGATCGCCGAAGCGCTCGCCCGCACCGCCGAACAGCTCCGGGAGGACGCCGACGCCTTCGACGAGATGATCGCCGAGACGATCGAGGACATCGTCGAGCACGTCGAGGCGGGGATCTCGGTGTCGGTCGGTGCTCTCGCTGCGAATCCGGCGGCGCTGCGGAACCGCGTCATCCGGCACGTCGTCGCGAGCGAGTTCCACGTCTCGCTCACGCGGGATCAGACGCTCGAAGTCGCCCGACTGGTGACGGACTGGTCGGGCCAGGGCCCCATCGATCTGCCGGGATGCCGTGCGCGGCGCAACGGGGGCCTCATCGAGTTCACGGCCCGCATCTAGACTCGGAGCATGCGCGCGGCCGACATCCAGAGCGAACTCACCAATGTCCTGGTCACCGAGGAGCAGATCCTCGCGAAGCTCGAGGAGATCGCGGCACGGGTGGCCGTCGACTACGAGGGCAAGGACCTCCTCCTCGTGGGCGTGCTCAAGGGCGCGGTCATGGTGATGGCCGATTTCGCCCGCGCCCTGCCCACGAGCGCCCCCTTGGACTGGATGGCGGTGTCGTCCTACGGCGCCGGCACCAAGTCGAGCGGCGTGGTGCAGATCCGCAAGGACCTCGACACCGACCTGCACGACAAGCACGTCCTCATCGTCGAGGACATCATCGACTCGGGCCTCACGCTGAGCTGGCTGCTCGAGAACTTCGCGTCGCGCGGCGCGGCATCCATCGAGGTCTTCGCCCTCCTTCGCAAGCCGGACGCCGCGAAGGTCCAGGTCGACTGCAAGTACGTCGGCTTCGACATCCCGAACGAGTTCGTCGTCGGCTACGGACTGGACTACGCCGAGAACTACCGCAATCTGCGCGACGTGGCCGTGCTCGCGCCCCACGTCTACTCCTGACCGGCACGCTGTACGCCGTGGGCGAATGCACAGACTGGCCATAGGGTGCCCGCGATACCCTGATCGCACCGTTTCGCGCGTCTGAGCTCGTGAACGGCTCGTTCGACGAAGGGATGCGGCGTCCGCCGCCACCATGGACTTCAAGAAGATCACGCGCAACCCGCTCGTGTACGTCGTGCTCATCGGCGTGCTGCTCATCGTGGGCTTCATGCTCATCTCGAGCCTGGGGGGCGCGAAGCAGATCTCGACCCAAGAGGGTCTGCAGCTGCTCAAGGGCGACACCGTCACCGAGGTCGTCAACACGAACGGCGACAACCGCGTCGACATGACGCTGTCCAAGGCGTACGAAGGCGCGACCGACGTGCAGTTCTACTACGTCACGGCGCGCGCGGCCGAGGTCGTCGACGCGATCAACACGGCGAACCCGACCGACGGCTTCAACGACGTCGTCCCGAAGGCCTCGTGGTTCGACGGATTCCTCTCGCTCCTGCTGCCGATCCTGCTCCTGGGTCTGCTGTTCTGGTTCCTCATGTCCAGCGCGCAGGGCGGCGGCAGCAAGGTCATGCAGTTCGGCAAGTCCCGGGCCAAGCTCGTGACGAAGGAGATGCCGCAGGTGACCTTCGCCGATGTCGCGGGCTCCGACGAGGCCATCGAGGAGATGCAGGAGATCAAGGACTTCCTGAAGGACCCGACGCGGTTCCAGGCGGTCGGCGCCCGCATCCCGAAGGGCGTGCTGCTGTACGGTCCTCCCGGAACCGGCAAGACGCTCCTCGCGCGCGCCGTCGCGGGCGAGGCCGGCGTGCCCTTCTACTCGATCTCCGGATCGGACTTCGTGGAGATGTTCGTCGGTGTCGGCGCATCCCGCGTGCGCGACCTCTTCAACCAGGCGAAGGAGACCGCACCCGCGATCATCTTCATCGACGAGATCGACGCGGTCGGTCGCCATCGCGGCGCCGGCATGGGCGGCGGCCACGACGAGCGCGAGCAGACGCTCAACCAGATGCTCGTCGAGATGGACGGCTTCGACCCGAAGGCGAACGTCATCGTCATCGCCGCGACGAACCGCCCCGACATCCTCGACCCCGCGCTCCTGCGCCCGGGCCGCTTCGACCGCCAGATCGGCGTCGACGCCCCCGACCTCAAGGGCCGCAAGCAGATCCTCGAGGTGCACGGCCGCGGCAAGCCGCTCGCCGACGGCGTCGACCTCGAGGTCGTCGCGCGCAAGACCCCTGGCTTCACGGGCGCCGACCTGGCGAACGTCCTGAACGAGGCCGCGCTCCTCACGGCCCGCAGCAACGCGCAGCTCATCGACAACCGCGCCCTCGACGAGGCGATCGATCGGGTCATCGCCGGTCCGCAGCGTCGCACGCGCGTCATGAAGGACAAAGAGAAGCTCATCACGGCCTATCACGAGGGCGGACACGCGCTCGCGGCGGCATCCATGAACTTCACCGATCCCGTGACGAAGGTGACGATCCTGCCGCGCGGCAAGGCCCTCGGCTACACCATGGTCCTCCCGCTCGACGACAAGTACTCCGTCACCCGCAACGAGCTCCAGGACCAGCTGGCCTACGCCATGGGCGGTCGCGTCGCCGAGGAGATCGTGTTCCACGACCCGACGACGGGTGCCTCGAACGACATCGAGAAGGCGACGAGCATCGCCCGCAAGATGGTCACCGAGTACGGCATGACGATGGAGGTCGGTCCCATCAAGCTGGGCCAGTCCTCGGGCGAGGTCTTCATGGGCCGTGACATGGGTCACGGCCGCGAGTACTCCGAGCGCGTGGCCGAGCGGGTGGACGCCGAGGTGCGCGCGCTCATCGAGCAGGCGCACAACGAGGCGTACGAGGTCATCAACGCGAACCGCGACGTGCTCGACAAGCTCGCGCTCGAGCTGCTCGAGAAGGAGACCCTCGACCACCTCGAGCTCGAGGAGATCTTCAAGGACGTCAAGCGCCTGCCTCCGCGTCCGCAGTGGCTCTCGAGCGACGGCCGGCCCGTTTCCGAGCGTCCGCCGGTCGAGGTGCCGCAGCGTCGCGAGGAGGCCGGACTCGCCGCGTCCGTCGAAGCGGAGCTCCCCGCCGCCGAGAAGGCGGCCAAGCGTCGTCCGAGCGGTCAGGCACGACCCGCGACCGCGTAGGCTCGGCGCGTGGCCGTCGATCGGGAGCGTGTCGCAGCGCTCGTACGTGAGCTGCTCGAGGCGATCGGGGAGGACCCCGAGCGCCCGGGCCTTCGGCTGACCCCGCAGCGCGTCGCGGACGCGTACGGCGAGTTCTTCGCGGGTGTGGGGACGGATGCCGCGGCCCCCCTCGCCCACACCATCTCGATCACGCGGGGCCCTGCGCCCGACACGCTTCCCTCGGGTGCGGTGATGCTGCGTGACATCCGCTTCCGCTCGGTGTGCGAGCACCACCTGCTGCCGTTCCGCGGCCACGCGCACATCGCCTATCTGCCGGGCGAGCAGGTGGTGGGCCTCGGCGCTCTGCCGAAGGTCGTCGACATCCTGGCGTCGCGTCCGCAGGTGCAGGAGCGCCTCGGCGAGCAGATCGCCGACACCATCGCGGGCTCGCTCGACGCGCGTGGCGTGCTCGTCGTGCTCGAGGCATCCCATGAATGCGTCACGATGCGCGGGGAGCGCCAGACGGGTGCCTCGACCGTGACCATCGCGGCGCGCGGCGAGTTCGTCGACCCGGTCGCGCGCGCCGAGCTCATGGTGCTCCTGGGGACACCCCGCTCATGAGGGTCGAGCACCGCCGGCCGGACGCGGAGCGTCTGAGACGAGACGCGACCCGCGCATGACGCTCATCATGGGGATCGTCAACGTCACGCCCGATTCGTTCAGCGACGGCGGGCGGTACCTCGCGACGGACGCCGCGATCGCGCACGGCCTGCGCATGGTCGCCGAGGGCGCGCACTTCGTCGACGTCGGCGGCGAATCGACCCGACCGGGAGCCGCGCGCGTGCCGTGGGAGATCGAGCGCGACCGGGTCGTGCCCGTCGTCGCGGCGCTCGCCGAGGCGGGCGCCACCGTCAGCATCGACACCATGAACGCCGCGACGGCGCGCGCCGCGGTCGACGCGGGTGCGCGCCTCGTCAACGACGTCTCGGGCGGTCTCGCCGATCCCGACATGCTCGAGACGGTCGCCGGCACCGACGCCGAGATCGCGCTCGGGCACTGGCGCGGGCCGTCTTCGGACATGTACGCACGCGCGGAGTACGGCGACGTCGTCGCCGACGTGCTCGCGGAGTTGTCGGAGCGGGTGGATGCTGCGGCCACGGCCGGCATCCCCCCTCACCGGGTCGTCGTCGACCCCGGGATCGGGTTCGGCAAACAGCCCACGCAGAACTGGGCGGTGCTCCGCCAGCTGCCGCGGATCGTCGCAGCGGGCCACCGCGTGCTGCTCGGCACGAGCCGTAAGGGATTCCTCGCGCAGGCGCTCGGCGGCGGCGACGTCCCGAACGAGCGACGCGATCTCGCGACCGCGGTCACGAGCGCGCTCGCCGCGCAGTCGGGAGTATGGGCGGTGCGCGTGCACGACGTCGCGGCGACGCGGGACGCCCTCGTGGTCGCGCAGCACTGGGAAGGGGTGGATCGATGGACTTCGTAGATGAGATCACTCTCAAGGGCGTGCGCGCCTTCGGGAGGCACGGGGTGTACGACGACGAGAAGCGCGACGGCCAGTACTTCTTCGTCGACGCGACGCTGTACGTCAGTACGAAGCGAGCGGCCGAGACCGACGACGTCGTGGACACCGTCCACTACGGCGAGGTCGCCGAGCAGATCGTCTCGATCGTCGAGGGCACGTCGGTGAATCTGATCGAGGCGCTCGCGGCGCGGATCGCCGATGCGCTGCTCGAGCGAGAGCTCGTGCGCATGGTGGCGGTGACGGTGCACAAGCCCAAGGCGCCGATCACCGTGCCGTTCAAGGATGTCTCCGTGACGATCCGTCGCGGCAAGCCCGAGGAGCCGCCCGCGTGGATGACCGCACCGTGAGCCGTCGACTGGCACAGGGGCTCGGCGATCCGGCGGCGCCCGCCGCATCCAGCCCTCCCGTTCGCGCCGTGGTCGCGCTCGGCGCGAACCTGGGCGACCGGGCGGCGACCCTCGCCGAGGCGGTCGAGGAGCTGCGGCGGCTGCCCCTCACCGGCGAGGTCGTCGCGTCACCGCCGGTCGAGACGGTCGCCGAGAAGCCGGAGGGGCGGGATGCCGCGGCCCCGGCCTACCTCAACGCCGTCGCGATCGTCGCGACCCGGCTCGCCCCTTCGGTGCTGCTGGGCTATCTGCACGCGATCGAGGCCCGTCACGGTCGCGAACGTCGCGAGCGGTGGGGCGATCGGACGCTGGACCTCGACCTCATCACGTACGGCGATGTGATGAGCGACGATCCCCTCCTCGCGCTGCCCCACCCGCGCGCCGCGACGCGCGAGTTCGTCCTGCTCCCCTGGCTCGCGATCGACGCGGATGCCGAGATCCCCGGCGCCGGCCGCGTCGAAGACCTGCTCGCGCGGATCCAGGATGCCTCGTGAGACGCACCGGACCCGGGACGCTGATCGCCGCCGCCGTGCTGGGCGCCGTCGCGGGGTTCGTGCTCGATCAGGTGCTCACGAGCTCAGGCCGCCCGACCTTCACTCCGGCGGTGTCGCTGCCGCTCCTGCTCGTGCTCCTCGGCGGTCTCGTGATCGCTCTCGCGATCCCGATCCGGCGCGCGACGCGCGGGCGCGGCGCCACGATCGTGAATCCGTTCCGGGCGCTGCGCACGGCGATGCTGGCGAAGGCCTCGAGCATCGTGGGCGCCGCCCTCGGCGGGTTCGGCATCGGGCTGCTCGTCTTCCTGCTGACCCGGCCGGCCGAGCCGTCGCTAGGCTCGTTGGGAGCCGTCATCGCGACGGCCGTGTGCGGCGCCGCGCTCGTTGCGGCGGGCCTCGTGGCCGAACATCTGTGCACCATCCGGAAGGACGACGATGACCAGCAGCCCGGAGGCGACGACCCCGGACTCGAGTTCCACAGCCACTGACGGCGCCCTCACGGCGCCGGCCGCGGCCGCGCCTGCGGAGACGGTGACGCCCGCGCCCGGCGCGGAGACGGTGGCGCCGGCTCCGGCCGGAGTGGGGAACGGCACCGCCCCCCGTGACGCGGTGCTCGATGCCGGCACCTTCGCACGCGTGCGCGAACCTCGCGGCGCGGCCCGGCTTCCGCTCGGCGACGGCACGTGGCACCAGCTCGCGAAGCAGTACGTCTGGGTGCAGCTCATCGCGAACGGGATCGTCCTGCTGATCGTCCTCGCCGCGACGCTCTTCGCGACCCTCTTCCTCGGATGGACGTGGGCGTGGTTCGTCGGAGGAGTGATGCTCGCCTTCATGCTGTGGGGCATCCTGATCACTCCGCGGCAGGCGCGGTCGTACGGATACCAGCTGCGCACCGATGACCTCGTCTTCCGTCGCGGCATCCTGTGGCAGCGCGTCGTCGCCGTGCCGTACGGCCGCATGCAGCTCGTCGACATCACTCACGGGCCGCTCGACCGCGGATTCGGCATCGCGCAGCTCAAGCTCGTGACCGCCGCGGCATCCACCGGTGTCACGATCCCCGGACTCCCGCAGGAGGCCGCCGAGCGCCTGCGCGACACGCTGATCGAGGTCGCCGAGACCCGCCGGACCGGCCTGTGAGCTCCGACCCCTCCGTGCCGGCGGCCTCGGATGCCGCGCCGCACCGGCCGTCTGCACCGTCGACAGCGGACGCGGTGACACCGGGCGACCCGTCCGCGGGGTCGGCCATCCCGGCGCCGTCGGCCCCCGCGCCGCCGCGGGCGCTCGTGCGCTCCCCTCTCAGCGATGGCGAGTGGCACCGGATGCACCCGCTGACCCCGCTGTTCCGCGGGGGATTCGCCCTCGTCGTCGTGGCCGGCATCATCATCGCGAACTTCCGCGACCGGCTGATCTACCTGTTCCTCCCGGACGAACTCGACGGCGAGCTGCCCGAGGATCCCGTCGACTTCGTCATCGACAACAACCTCATCCTCGTCGCCCTGCTCGCTGTGCTGGGCGTCGTGGTCGTGCTCATCGCGCTGTTCTACGTGTCGTGGCGGTTCCACACCTTCCGGATCACGGGCGATGACGTCGAGGTGCGCAGCGGGGTGCTCTTCCGCACGCATCGTCGAGCCCCGCTCGACCGCGTGCAGGGGGTCAACCTCACCCGCCCGATGGTCGCTCGGCTCGTCGGGCTCGCGAAGCTCGAGGTCGTCGGTGCCGGCCTGGACTCGAACGTCAAGCTGGAGTATCTCTCGACCGCGAGCGCCGAAGCCGTGCGCGCCGACATCCTGCGCCTCGCGTCGGGCGTGCGACTGGGTGAGGCGGGGACGGATGCCGCGCCTGCCGGCGGATCGCGGGTCTCGGCGGCCGCATCCATCGTGACCGCCGGCATCTCGGGCATCATCGACGGCGCCGAAGAACCCGTCGCCGAACCGGAATCGGTCGTGCACATCCCCGTCGGTCGACTGATCGCGTCGCACCTGCTGAGCGGATCGACGATCGGCCTGCTGGTGGCCATCGTCGCGATCATCGTCGGATCGATCGTGGGAACGCCCTGGATCCTCTTCGGCATGGTGCCCGCCGTCATCGGTTTCGGCGCGTACTGGGTGCGCAGCATCACGAAGTCCCTCCGGTACTCGATCGCTCCGACGCCCAGCGGGGTGCGCATCACGTTCGGGCTCTTCACAACGGTCACCGAGACCGTTCCGCCGGGGCGCGTGCACGCCGTCCAGATCTCGCAGTCGATCCTGTGGCGCGGTTTCGGGTGGTGGACGATCACCGTCAACCGGCTGTCGGGACGCGGGATGGCGGACACGTCCACGGATCAGTTCACGACAGTCCTGCCCGTCGGCACGCGCGCCGATGTGGAGCGCGTTCTGCGCCTCGTGCTTCCGCATCTGCCCGAGTCCGAATGGCCTCTCGTCTTCGAGCACGGCGTCTTGGGGCCGGTGGCTGACGACCCGTACACCAACACGCCGCGCCGCGCGCGGCTGCTGCGTCCCCTCTCGTGGCGGCGCAACGGTTTCGACCTCACGCCCGACGCGCTGCTGCTGCGAAGGGGACTCATCTGGCGTCGCCTCGCGGTGTTCCCGCTCGCGCGGCTCCAGAGCATCCAGATCGCGCAGGGCCCCGTCGACCGCGCGCTCGGGGTCGCGAACCTGCACGCGCACACGATCACCGGGCCGGTGTCGGGGACCCTCGGAATCGTCGATCGGGATGCCGCGCTCCGCGTCTTCGAGGCGACCGAAGCGGGTGTCGTCCTCGCCACGGCGGGCGACCGCAGCCACCGCTGGGCGGGCGAGCAATCGGACTCGCCGCGGGACGCCGCCCCTGCAGTGCAAGAGAGCCCGGCCGCGACGACCGAGGATCTCGGGGCGCCCGATGGCTCGGTGTCGCCGCCCGTCGACCCGGCACGGTCCGTCGCCGCGGAGTCGAGCGCACCCGATCCGGACGTGCGCCGTGACGCGTGACGGTCGCCTCGGCGTCGGGGTGATCGGAGCGGGGCGGGTGGGCCCCGTCGTCGCACTCGCGCTCGCCGGGGCGGGCCATGCGGTCGTCGGCATCACCCACGGGTCGGACGACGAGCGGGTCGAAGGGATGCTCCCCGGCGTTCCGCTGCTCGATCCGCTGGAGGTCGTGCGCCGCAGCGAGCTCGTGGTGATCGCCGTGCCCCACGACCAGCTCGGCCCACTCGTCGCCGGTCTCGCCGACGTCGGCGCCTGGCAGGTGGGGCAGCTGGTGCTGCACACGGATCCCGCCGAGGGAACCGGCATCCTGTCTCCCGCCGCAGGCAAGGGGGCGATCCCCTTGGCCGTGCACCCGGCGATCGCGTTCACCGGCACGTCGATCGATCTGCGTCGCCTCGCGGACTCGTACGCGGCGGTCACGGCGCCCGCTCCCGTCCTGCCGATCGCGCAGGCGCTCGCCGTCGAGATGGGCTGCGAGCCCGTCGTGGTCGCGGAAGCGGATCGGGCGTCGTACGCCGAGGCGATCGCGACGGCCACGACGTTCTCGCGTTCCATCGTCGCGCAGGCGAGAGAGCTGCTGTCGGGCGTCGGCGTCGAGAACCCCGGCGCGTATCTGTCGGCGCTCGTGCACGCGACGATCGACGATGCCCTCGTCGCCCCCCTGCCTCCGATCGACGGGGATCGCGCCGCGGGCGACTCCTGACCCGTCGGGATCGGCCGGCCGGCGGGCGGAGTCCTGCCCCCGCAGTCGTCCAGGTCCGCGCCGATAGACTTGGCGGCGACTTTGCAAGGAGCCCCGTCATGACCGAACAGCCCGATTCGCCCGAGCCCACCGAAGAGGACATCTTCGAGCAGAAGGCCGTGCGTCTCGCCAAGCGCGAGCGGCTCATCGCGGAGCGCAAGGATGCCGCGGGCGGCGCGTACCCCGTGAGCCTTCCGATCACCGACACGATCCCGGCGCTGCGCGAGCGCTTCGGCGATCTCGAGGCCGGGGCCGAGACCGGCGTCACGGCCGCGATCGCGGGCCGCGTCGTGTTCAGCCGCAATACGGGCAAGCTCTGCTTCGCGACGCTCCAGGCGGGCGACGGCAGCCGCATCCAGGCGATGGTCTCGCTCGCCGGTGTCGGCGAGGAGTCCCTGCAGTCGTGGAAGGAGCTCGTCGACCTCGGCGACCACGTCTTCGTCTCGGGCGAGGTCATCTCGAGCCGTCGCGGCGAACTCTCGGTCATGGTCTCGGAGTGGAGCATCGCCTCGAAGGCGCTCCTGCCGCTGCCGAACATGTACACGGACCTCAGCGAGGAGAGCCGCGTGCGCTCGCGCTTCCTCGATCTCATCGTGCGCGATCAGGCGCGTCACACCGTTCGCGCGCGCGCGAAGGTCAACACGAGCATCCGCAACACCCTCGACGGCCACGGCTTCGTCGAGGTCGAGACGCCGATCCTCCAGGTCCAGCCCGGCGGTGCGAGTGCCCGTCCGTTCGTGACGAAGTCCAACGCCTTCGACACCGAGCTCTATCTGCGCATCGCGACCGAGCTGTTCCTCAAGCGCGCCGTCGTCGGCGGCATCGAGCGCGTGTACGAGATCAATCGCGACTTCCGCAACGAGGGCGCAGACTCCACCCACAGCCCCGAGTTCGCGATGCTCGAGGCCTACCAGACGTACTCCGACTACAACGGCATCGCCGATCTGACGCAGGAGCTCATCCAGAACGCCGCGATCGCAGTCGCCGGCTCGACGACGGTCACGTGGGCCGACGGAACGCAGTTCGACCTGGGCGGCGACTGGGACCGCGTATCGATGTACGGCTCGCTCTCCGAAGCCTCGGGTCAGACGATCACCCCCGAGACATCGGTCGCCGATCTCGCCGCGCTCGGCGCGAAGGCGGGCGTCGAGGCGCCGCCGCACGCGACCCACGGCAAGTGGGTCGAGGAGCTGTGGGAGCACTTCGTCCTCGACTCCTTCACCAAGCCGACGTTCGTGATGGACTTCCCCGTCGACACCAGCCCGCTCGTGCGCGAGCATCGCTCGATCCCGGGTGTCGTCGAGAAGTGGGATCTCTACGTGCGCGGCTTCGAGCTCGCGACCGGCTACTCGGAGCTCGTCGACCCCGTCATCCAGCGCGAGCGGTTCGTCGAGCAGGCGAAGCTCGCGGCGCGCGGCGACGCCGAGGCGATGACCATCGATGAGGAGTTCCTGCGCGCGATGGAACACGGCATGCCCCCCATGGGCGGCATGGGCATGGGGATCGACCGTCTTCTGATGGCGATCACGGGCCTCGGCATCCGCGAGACGATCCTCTTCCCGCTCGTCAAGTAGAGCCCTCACGCGGGGCTGCGCCGGAAGGCCCAGTCGGGCAGGTGACCTGCCTGCGTGAAGGCCAGCACGATCTCAGCGAGGCCGTACGCCGGAACCGCGTCGACCGCCAGGCGCGCATACGAAGCGGCGAGCGTCGAGCGGCCGAGTGCCCACGACATCCACGCTGCGGTCGCGAGTGCGCCCGCACGGGCCTCGCCCGTCGTGAGCGACGCGACCCGCGTCACCGTCGTGATGGCGGCACGCAGACGATCCGGGTCGGGTCGCTCGCCTTCGCCCCACATGTGGAGCGCGAGATGCGACGGATACTCCTCGCCGCCCTGCGAGCGCAGCTGCGCATCCAGCACATCGTCTCCTGCGTCGAATCCGAGACACCACTGCGAGAGGGCGACATCGCGCAGCATCGGACGCGCGAAGCACCAGGCGAGCAGCGCGGAATCGTAGGGGCGGAAGGATCCGTCATCGTCGCGGAGCGCCTCTTCGAAGAACATCGGAAGATCGTCGAGCGCGGTCGCCGCTGCAAGTGCCTGCGGATCGACGCGCGCGACCGCGGCTTCGGAAGCCGCCCGGCCGAAGCCCGACTCCGGCAGTCCGCCGCAGAGCACGCGGATGGCGGCATCGAGTGAGGTCAGGGCGGTCGCGAGCGTCGAGACATCGGCCGGGTCGACGGCCGGCAGCGCGGCGACCAGGGGGTGGTCGTCGATCTCCTCGTCCGGATCTCCGAGCTCGGCGAGTGACCATCCGGCCTGAGGGCAGGCGGAATCGAGATAGGAGCCCCAGGCATCCGGCGCGACGCAGAGTGCGTCGTGGAGCCGGATGCCGCAGGCATCGGAGCACCGTTCGATCGCGGCGATCAGATCGCGATGCGGCAGCCCGTCATCCCGGTGCGGCGCGAAAGGCTCGTCCGTGTAGACGACCCACGCGACGGCCGAGGCGTCCGGGATGCGGCATACGAGGCCGAGGCAGGTCGCAGCAGCGGCCTCGACATCGCTCTGTGGAAGGTCGAACCGCATGGCGCCGAGGCTGCGCGTGCCCGCGAACGGGATCGCGACGAGGCTGCGTGCGGGTCGGAAGCCGAGCATGCGAGGGACGAGGGTGAGGAAGTCGGCCGGGTTGTCCGCCTTGATGATGGTGGTCATGCCGAGAGCCTGGTCCGCGCGGAACGGCGGAGAAGTCGGCTCGGGCGACACGCCGGAATCCGGGCGTGCGGCCGGCGCCGGGGAGGAGAGGACGCCGACCGGAGAGGGCCTGCTCCGAAACCCCGCGTATCCTGTTAGGCATGGACAGCTATTGGGCCGCGGTGCTGTGGTCGCTCCTCCCCACGGTCGTGGTGAGCGCGCTGTTCTTCTGGGTGCTCCGCAGCGTCATCCGCGCCGACCGCAACGAGCGCCGGCAGTACGCGCGCATCGAAGCGGAGGAGCGCGCGAGGCTCGGGCTTCCTCCACAGCCAGCCGCCATCGCGGCGCAGGACGAGGCATCCACTCCCGCGACCGGTCGCTGATCCACTCGCGCACTACGCTGGGGCTCACGTCTTCGACGCGGGGGAAAGGCATCGGCGAGTGATCAGCATCACGTTCGACTGGACATGGTGGGTCTTCGTCGTCTTCATCGTGGATCTCGTGATCCGCGTCGCCGCCGTGATCATCGTGCCGCGCAACCGTCGCCCCACGGCGGCGATGGCCTGGCTGCTGGCCATCTACTTCATCCCGTTCATCGGCGTGCTGCTGTTCCTGTTGATCGGCAACCCGCGCCTGCCGCGCAAGCGCCGGCGCATGCAGGAGCAGATCAACACCTACATCCACGACACAAGCGAGCATCTCGACTTCGGCACGCTGCGGCCGCACGCGCCCGAGTGGTTCACGTCTCTCGTCACGCTCAACCGCAATCTCGGTGCCATGCCGCTCGCCGGCGACAACGCGGCGCATCTCATCTCGGACTATCAGCAGAGTCTCGACGCGATGGCGGAGGAGATCCGCAAGGCCGAGCGATACGTGCACGTCGAGTTCTACATCCTGCAGACGGATGCCGCGACCGACAATCTGTTCCGTGCGCTGGAAGAGGTCGCGGCGCGCGGCGTGACGGTCCGGGTGCTGCTGGATCACTGGGCCAACCGCGGCAAGCCCTTCTTCAAGAAGACGCTCAAGCGTCTCGACGCGATGGGCGCCCAGTGGCACCTCATGCTCCCTGTCCAGCCCCTCAAGGGCAAGTACCAGCGGCCGGATCTCCGCAACCACCGCAAGCTGCTCGTCGTCGATGGCTCGGCGGCGTTCATGGGTTCGCAGAACGTCACCGATTCGACGTACAACCTGAAGAAGAACATCAAGCGCGGACTGCACTGGGTGGATCTCATGGTGCGCGTCGAGGGGCCGATCGTGGCATCCATCAACGCTGTCTTCCTCTCGGACTGGTACAGCGAGACCGACGAAGTGCTCACCGACGAGATCGACTTGTTCGACGTCTCGTCGGGCCCCGGTGACCTCGATTGCCAGATCATCCCCTCGGGTCCGGGGTTCGAGTTCCAGAACAACCTCAAGCTGTTCGCCGGGCTGCTGTATGCCGCGCAGCGCAAGATCATCGTCGTGAGTCCGTACTTCGTACCCGACGAGGCGCTGCTGCTCGCCATCACGACCGCGTGCCAGCGGGGCCTGCACGTCGAGCTCTTCGTGTCGGAGGAAGGCGACCAGGCCCTCGTCTATCACGCGCAGCGCAGCTACTACGAGGCTCTGCTGCGCGCGGGTGTGAAGATCTGGATGTACCAGAAGCCGTACATCCTCCACTCGAAGTCCATGACGATCGACGACGAAGTGGCGATCATCGGGTCGAGCAACATGGACATGCGCTCCTTCGGTCTCAACATGGAGATCTCGATGCTCGTGCGCGGCGAGGAGTTCATCCGCGAGATGCGGACGGTCGAACAGCAGTACCGCGACCTCAGCCGCGAGCTCACCCTCGACGAGTGGGAGCGGCAGCCGCTGCGCTCGACCGTGCTCGACAACCTCGCGCGTCTCACGTCGGCCTTGCAATAGTCGCGATTTCGTGACGACTTCCCGGTTCACCTGAGACATCCGCGGTGGTTGCGACACCATATGGGTGTGGATGCCGCGGGTCGCGGTGTTCAAGCATGCTCTCAGGGGGTCTCATGAACCGTTCCGTCCCGGTCGCGCTCGGCGCGATCGCTCTCGTCGCACTCCTCGCCGGCTGCGCGACTCCCGCCGGCAGCGCCGGTGCACCGACGCCCACCGACTCCGACACGGGGACCGAGATCGAGGTCGACGCCGCGTGGCTCGACGGTGGCCGCATGATCGGTCTCGTGACCCAGGGCAGCTCCACGTGCATCCCCACGGCCGGCGACGTCACACTCAGCGATGGGTCGCTCGAGGTCGTCCTCGAGGAGCCCGCAGCTGACACGCCCTGCACGAAGGACCTCGTCTCGCGCGTCACGCTCGTCCAGGTACCCGAGGGCGTGGACCCCACGCAGGATCTCGACATCTGGGTCACCGGCGAAGGGACCTACGGCGAGACCGACCTCGAGGGCGTCGCGGACCTCGCCGCCGGCGGCGAGACCGACTACCTGCCGAGCGCGGGATGGACGGACACCGACGGGGAGTTCGTGCTGCTGACGTGGGGATCGTCCACGTGCCTCCCGGTCCTGGAGAACGCCGAGGCCACCGGCGCGGCGGAAGTGACCTTGACGTTCCAGACCCCGCCGGCCGATCAGGTCTGCACGATGGACATGGCCCCGCGAGGTCAGGTCATCGCCGTCGACGGTCCGGAGGAGGACGACGGCGTCTTCGCGATCCTCACGGGCGGGGAGTTCGACAACGTCCGCATCCCGATCGTCGGCTCCAACTGAAAGCCCATGCCATGACGTCCCGATCGCTTCGCTCGTTCGCCTCCCTGGGCTTCGCCGCGCTGATCGTCGCGTCGCTGGCCGCGTGTGCGAGCGGAGCGCCGATGTCCGCAGGCTCGAGCGGCGACGGCGACGGCGGCGGCGGATCCGAAGAGACCATGATCGACGCGGCGTGGATCGATGGCGGACGCATGATCGGTGTCGTGACACAGGGCTCCTCGACCTGCGTGCCCGAGGCCGAGGATGCGACCGTCGAGAGCGACGGCTCGCTCTCGGTCGCCCTGGCCGAGCTCGACCCCGAGACCCCGTGCACGATGGACTACGTACCGCGCGTGACACCCGTCCAGCTGCCGGAGGGCGTGGACCCCTCGAAGGACCTCGCCATCACGGTCACGGGCGCGGGAGTCGACGGGAGCGTCGATCTCGCGGGGATCGATGGTCTCACCGTCGACGGGCCGTCCGAGATGATGCCGAGCGCCGGGTGGACGGACCTCGACGGCACGTTCGTCGTGCTGCTGTGGGGCTCCTCGACCTGCCCGGAGTACATCACGAGCACCGAGGTGACCGGTGACGCCGCGGTGACGGCATCCCTCTCCGGCGTCCCGGCCGACAAGGTGTGCACGGCCGACATGGCGCCGAGCGCCATGCTCGCCTACGCCGACGGCCTGGCCGGTGTGCCGGATGTCGAGCTGACCTTGACGAGCACGTCCGGCGAGGTCGTCATCCCGATCCTCGGAATCAATCAGCCGGCGCTCTGACGCTCCCGTCAGTCGGCACGGACGA
Organism: Microbacterium sp.; assembly: GCF_051860965.1. Taxonomy (GTDB): domain Bacteria; phylum Actinomycetota; class Actinomycetes; order Actinomycetales; family Microbacteriaceae; genus Microbacterium. Next base: position 39,199 of record NZ_JBIMKU010000012.1, on the reverse strand, counting down.
GCAGGTCTCCGATCTCGCAGTCCAGTGCCCGGCAGATGGCCGACAGCGTCGAGTAACGGATGGCCCTCGCCCGGTCGTTCTTGAGGATCGACAGGTTCACGACCGAGACGCCGACGAGCTCCGACAGGCGTGTCAGGGTCATCCCCCGCGCCTCGAGGAGCTCGTCCAGTCGGCAATGGACGCCGGTCGGCTCATCGTCGTCCGCGGGCGTCACACGAGCACCGGTTCGACGGCGTCGCGGTCGCGGAGGGCCGCCGCATCCATCACACAAGCCCTTCCGTGTCGCGCTTCAGCTTCGTGCCGTAGCTGAACACGAGCGACAGGGCGAGCACTGCGATGCCGGCGAGCAGCACGCCGGGCTCGAACGAGAACCCGACGACGAAGACATCGTTCGCGACCGGGTTGAGCTCGTCCGCCGCCATCATGCGTCCGAGACCGCCCAGTCCGCCGGCCAGGAGGCTGCCGATCAGCAGCGCTGCGCCGGCGATCTGCGTCGCGACGATGAGGGATCGGTGGAAGGGCCGCTTCCACATCAGCAGGAACAGGAAGTAGACGATCGCGCCGACGGTCACCGCGGCAGTGAGGGCTCCGAGCGCGATGCCGAGCCCGATCATCCAGCGCGCGGCGTCACTGAGGCCGGTCGCCGTCACCCACGCGGACTCGTAGGTGGCGGCGGCGATGGATGCTCCGGTCTCGGTGGATCCGGAGTGCGGCAGATCGGCCCGGGTGAGCATCGACAGCGTGGTCTCGCCGCCGATCAGCGCTCCCAGTCGGCGCAGAGGCGGGAGCAGCACGGCGAGACCGACGACACCGGCGGCCGCCATGAAGAGGATCAGGATGCCGCGCTCCATGCCGTGCGAGATCGTGACGGGCGTGCGGGGAACGGTCATCAGACGAGTCCTTCCGTTTCGCGTTGCAGAGAGAAGCCGTACCGGAACACCGCCGCCAGGGCGGCGAAGGCGAGGGCCGCCCCGATCGGCCAGAAGTCGATCGTCAGGTTGAAGGCGGGGCTGGGCAGCAGAAGGTCGGGAGTGACGCCCTCGGGGTAGCCCACGATGTCGGCCGACTGCCACCGCAGCGCGGCGTCCGAAGCGATCGAGCCGGCCCATCCGCACAGGAGCTGGGTGCCGAGCCCGCCGAGGAGGACGACGACAGCCGTGATCATCGAGGCGCGCGCGACGACGGGTGCGAACGCGGAGCCACGCAGGAGCTGGAAGCACACGAGCGCGATGAGTCCGGCGATGGCGGTCGGGACCAGGAGACCGATGAACTGGCCGATCGCCCACAGCACGCGCGCCGCGGGTGGGGCGCCCGCGATCGACAGTTCGGCCTCGGTGAATCCTCCGCCCACGACGCTCGTGGAGCCCGTGTCGATCGTGACGCCGGGGAGGGGCAAGGGCCAGTACGACGAGGTCGGCACCGTCATGAGCACGGTGTCGCCGGCGAGGTTCACGACCAGCCCGATCACCGCTCCGATGAGACAGAGCGCACCGTAGAACGCGGCGATCGTGAGGGTGAGACTCACGACGGGGGCGGGGTCTCCCGTCGCTCGCGCTCGCCGAGCGCGTCGGTAGAGGATGACCGCGAGGACGACGGGCACACCCACCATGAGGAGCAGGATGGCGGTGTGCCACCCGACGAGGGATGTGAGCACGAGTTCTCCATATCGATAGTCGTTGTTATCGAAAAACGATATGGCGACGGATGCTGCGCGTCAACCCCTCATTCGTTCGGTCGGAGGATCGCGCCTCAGTCGGAGGATTGTGCGCTGGTCGTCCGACTCCTGCGTGATCCTCCGACCGGACGGCGCGATGTCCGCGGCGCGCTATGCCGACGGCGAACACGGGCACCCGGCATCCATCGCCTCGTTACCCTCTTTACAAGGCGCGAGATCGCGCCGCGTGGCCCCTGTGCCGGAGGTTTGAATGATGTTCGAGAGATTCACGGATCGTGCCCGTCGTGTCGTCGTCCTCGCCCAAGAAGAGGCGAAGATGCTCAACCACAACTACATCGGTACCGAGCACATCCTGCTCGGTCTGATCCACGAGGGCGAGGGGGTCGCCGCCAAGGCGCTCGAGTCCCTGGGCATCTCGCTCGACGCCGTGCGCGAGCAGGTGCAGGACATCATCGGCCAGGGGCAGCAGCAGCCGACGGGTCACATCCCGTTCACGCCGCGCGCCAAGAAGGTGCTCGAGCTGTCGCTGCGCGAAGCGCTGCAGCTCGGCCACAACTACATCGGCACGGAGCACATCCTGCTCGGTCTGATCCGCGAGGGCGAGGGCGTTGCCGCCCAGGTCCTCGTCAAGCTCGGCGCCGACCTCAACAAGGTGCGCCAGCAGGTCATCCAGCTGCTCTCGGGTTACCAGGGCAAGGAGCCCGCCGCCGTCAGCGGCGCCGCGAGCGAGTCGACCCAGGCTGCCCAGGGTGGCTCTGCAGTGCTCGACCAGTTCGGCCGCAACCTCACGCAGGCCGCGCGCGACAACAAGCTCGATCCCGTGATCGGTCGCGAGAAGGAGATCGAGCGGGTCATGCAGATCCTCTCGCGCCGCTCCAAGAACAACCCCGTCCTCATCGGCGAGCCCGGCGTCGGCAAGACCGCCGTCGTCGAGGGCCTCGCCCAGGCGATCGTCAAGAACGACGTGCCCGAGACGCTCAAGGACAAGCAGGTCTACTCCCTCGACCTCGGTTCGCTCATCGCCGGGTCCCGCTACCGCGGTGACTTCGAAGAGCGGCTCAAGAAGGTCACCAAGGAGATCCGCACGCGCGGCGACATCATCGTCTTCATCGACGAGATCCACACGCTCGTGGGTGCCGGTGCCGCCGAGGGTGCCATCGACGCGGCATCCATCCTCAAGCCGCTCCTCGCTCGCGGTGAGCTGCAGACGATCGGCGCCACGACGCTCGACGAGTACCGCAAGCACTTCGAGAAGGATGCCGCCCTCGAGCGCCGCTTCCAGCCGATCCAGGTCGCCGAGCCGAGCCTGCCCCACGCGATCAACATCCTGAAGGGCCTGCGCGATCGCTACGAGGCGCACCACAAGGTGCAGATCACGGACGGCGCGATCGTCGCCGCGGCGAACCTCGCCGACCGCTACATCTCGGACCGCTTCCTTCCCGACAAGGCGATCGACCTGATCGACGAGGCCGGCGCCCGCCTGCGCCTGTCGATCCTCTCGAGCCCGCCCGAGCTGCGCGAGTTCGACGAGAAGATCGCCGAAGTCCGCCGCCAGAAGGAGCAGGCGTCGGAGGACCAGGACTTCGAGAAGGCCGCCGCCCTCCGCGACGAGGAGAAGTCGCTGCTCGCTGAGCGCCTGCGTCTCGAGAAGCAGTGGAAGAGCGGGGATGTCGCGACGCACGCCGTCGTCGACGAGGGCCTGATCGCCGAGGTGCTCGCACAGGCGACCGGCATCCCGGTCTTCAAGCTCACGGAGGAGGAGTCCAGCCGCCTCGTCTTCATGGAGAAGGCGCTGCACCAGCGCGTCATCGGCCAGGAAGAGGCGATCGCAGCCCTGTCGAAGACGATCCGTCGTCAGCGCGCGGGGCTCAAGGACCCGAAGCGTCCCTCGGGATCGTTCATCTTCGCCGGACCCACCGGAGTCGGCAAGACCGAGCTCGCCAAGGCGCTCGCCGAGTTCCTCTTCGACGACGAGGCCGCGCTCATCTCGCTCGACATGTCGGAGTTCGGTGAGAAGCACACGGTCTCGCGCCTGTTCGGTGCCCCCCCGGGATTCGTCGGATTCGAAGAGGGCGGCCAGCTCACCGAGAAGGTGCGCCGCAAGCCGTTCTCGGTCGTGCTCTTCGACGAGATCGAGAAGGCTCACCCCGACATCTTCAACTCGCTCCTGCAGATCCTCGAAGAAGGTCGACTGACCGACGGTCAGGGCCGGGTCGTCGACTTCAAGAACACCGTCATCATCATGACGACCAACCTCGGCGCTCGCGACATCGCGGGCGGGCCGGTCGGGTTCCAGGTCGAGGGTGACAACGCGACGTCGTACGACCGCATGAAGGGCAAGGTGCAGGAGGAGCTCAAGCGGCACTTCAAGCCCGAGTTCCTCAACCGTGTCGACGACATCATCGTCTTCCCTCAGCTGTCCAAGCCCGAGCTCGTGCAGATCGTCGACCTGTTCACGAAGCGCCTCGGCGACCGTCTGCTCGACCGCGACATGACGATCGAGCTGTCGCAGTCGGCGAAGGAGCGCCTCATCGAGATCGGGTTCGACCCGGCCCTCGGTGCGCGTCCGCTGCGTCGCGCGATGCAGCGAGAGGTCGAGGACCGCCTGTCCGAGAAGATCCTGCACGGCGAGCTGAATGCGGGCGATCACGTGAAGGTCGACGTCGAGGGCGGCGAGTTCGTCTTCGAGAACGGCCCGCGCGGCGACAAGGTCGCGATCGGTGCCGTCGCCGGCGAGATCGCCGCGACCCCCGACATCGCGATCGCGTAACCTCAGAACACGCGAAGGGCGGATGCTTCGGCATCCGCCCTTCGTCGTTCCCGGCTCTAGGCTGGACCCGTGAGCGGATACATCGTGCGGGCGGCGCGCAGCGCCGACGTGCGCGGCATCCAGACGCTCCTCGAGCCGTTCGTGCAGCGCCGGATCCTGCTCGGAAAAGACCTCGTCGTGCTCTACGAGGCCGTCCAGCAGTTCCTCGTCGCCGAGGACGAGAACGGCCGCCTCATCGCCTGCGGCGCCCTCCACGTCATGTGGGAGGACCTCGGCGAGGTGCGCACGCTCATCGTCGCCGACGACTGGCTGCACCGCGGCGTCGGCCGTGCCGTCGTCGAGGGCCTCGAGGCGAACGCCCGCGCCCTCGGACTCAGCCGGCTGTTCTGCCTGACGTTCGAGGTCGAGTTCTTCCAGCGCCGGGGCTTCTCGCCGATCGGCGAGCAGGTCGTCGATCCCGACGTCTACTCGCAGCTGGTGCGCAGCCCCGACGAGGGCATCGCCGAGTTCCTCGATCTCGCGCACGTCAAGCCGAACACGCTCGGCAACACGCGCATGCTCAAGCGCCTCTGAACGTCGGCGTCCGCTTCTCCTGGAACGCGGCGAAGCCCTCGCGGTAGTCGTCGGTGTCGCACAGCGCCGTCTGCGCGGCGTTCTCGAGCTCGATCGACTGCCACATGGTGAGCTTCTCGTCGCGCTGGCGCGCCAGCAGCCTCTTGCTCGCGATGAACGCGGCCGTGGGTCCGGATGCCGCGCGGGCCGCGGCATCCATCGTCTGCTGCCGCAGCTCGTCGGCGGGGAAGACGCGGGAGAACAGACCGGATGCCACGGCTTCGGCTCCCGACATGAGCCTGCCCGTATAGATGAGGTCGAGCGTGCGGTGCATGCCGAGACGTTCGGCGAACAGGGAGTGGCCGCCCGAGTCGAGGGTCGCGCCCAGCGCGGCGAACGGCGAGCCGATCTTCGCGGTGTCGGCGACGTACACGACGTCGGTCGCGACGAGCAGGCCGAGCCCGACGCCGAGGCACGCCCCCTGTGCGGCGGCGAACGTCGGGGCGGGGAAGGCGGCCATCCGGCGCAGAAGGGGTGTCACGAGACCATCGAGGTAGCCCATGACGTCGTCGTCGCGCGGGTCGACGTGCGAGATGTCGCGTCCGGCGCAGAAGGCGCGGCCTTCGCCCGTGAGCACGAGAGCGCGGACTCCGGATGCCTCGGCCTCGGCGTACGCCGCCGACAGCTCGACGAGGGCCGTCTCGTCGAGTGCGTTGAGCTTCTCGGGGGCGTTCAGCGTCACGTGGGCGACGGCGCCGTCGATGGCGAGGTCGATCATGATGCTCCTAGACGTCGTAGTCGACGACGACCCGTTCGGTCGTCGGGTGGGACTGGCAGGTGAGCACGTAGCCGCGATCGAGCTCCTCGGGTTCGAGCGCGAAGTTCTGGGTCATGCGCACAGAGCCGTCGACGACGCGGGCCCGGCACGTGCCGCAGACGCCGCCGGCGCACGCGAACGGCACGTCGCCGCGCACGCGCAGCGCCGCGTCGAGGATCGCCTCGTCGGCGGCGACGGGCGTCTCGACGGTCGACGACAGGCCGTCGAGCCGGAACTCGATCGTGCGCATCTCATCGCCGACGCGCACCTCGACAGGGCGGCCGCGATCGACACGCGGGCCGTCGGCGTCCGTCGTGAAGAGCTCGAAGCGGATGTCGGACGCCGCCACCCCGTGTCGCTCGAGCGTCTCGCGGCAGAGCGCCACGAGCTCGAACGGTCCGCAGAGGAACCACTCCGTGACGGACGTCGGGGGCAGGAGGCGGTCGAGGATCGCGTCGAGCTTCTCGCCGTCGATGCGGCCCGAGAGGAGCGGCGCCGCGCGCTGCTCGCGCGAGAGCACGTGGTGCAGTGCGAGCCGTGCGGGGTAGCGGTCTTTGAGGTCGGCGAGGTCCTCGAGGAACATGACGTCCTGCGTCGCGCGGTTGGTATAGACGAGCGTGAAGCGGGCGGTGGGCGACGCGGCGAGGACGGATGCCGCGAGCGACATCATCGGTGTGATGCCGGACCCCGCGGCGATGCCGGCGAGGTGGGCTCCATCGAGGTCGGGAAGGTTCGACGTGAAGGCGCCCTCGGGGCTCATGACGTCGATGCGGTCGCCGACGGCGAGGTTCTCGTGCGCCCAGACCGAGAACAGCCCGCCCAGGTCGCGTTTGATGCCGACGCTGATCGACCCCGGTGCGGGCGGCCGGCAGATCGAGTAGCTGCGCCGCACCTCGCGGCCGTCGACGTGCGCGCGGAGGGCGACGTACTGCCCCGGCAGGTAGTCGTACTCGCCGTGCAGCTCCGGCGGCACCGCGAACGTCACCTCGATGCTCTCGGCCGTGAGGGGGCGGATGCCCGAGATCTCGAGTTCGTGGAAGCGCGCCCGCCGGCGCTGCGGCTTGTCGGAGAGCGCGCGTTCGCGCGCGGCGGTGGCCATCACAGCACCTTGAAGTGGTCGAAGGGCTCGAGGCATCCACGGCACTCGTACAGCGCCTTGCACGACGTCGATCCGAACCGGGCGATCTCGACGGTGTCGAGCGACCCGCACCGCGGGCACTTCACGGCCAGGCGCAGCCGGATCGGACCCTGGCCGACGGCCGAGCGGCCGGAGGGCGGAGCGATGCCGTACTCGGTGAGCTTGCGCTTGCCGGCATCCGTCATCCAGTCCGTCGTCCACGCGGGGGAGAGGGTCGTGCGCACGTCGACCCGCTCATATCCCGCGTGCGTGAGCGCGAGCACGACGTCGTCGCGCATCGTCTCGAGCGCCGGGCAGCCGCTGTAGGTGGGCGTGAGCGTCACGATCACACGATCTCCGTCGACCTCGACGTCGCGGAGCACGCCGAGGTCCTCGATCGTGAGCACGGGGACCTCCGGGTCGGTCACCGACGCGGCGACGGCCCACGCCTCGGTGCGCGTCACCACGTCGCACCCGGATGCTGTCGTGCGAGCACCTGCATCTCGGCGAGGAGGTAGCCCATGGTCGCGAAGTGGCGGCCGTCGCGACCACCGCCGGCCGACACGAATCCTGCGGGCACGGTGATCTCGGCTTCGGCGAAGACCGCGTCGATGACGGCGTCGAAGCCGGCGCGCAGCGAGGAGGGTCGCGCGGCGATGCCGTCGAGACGGCCGGTGAGCGGCTCGTCGCGGAAGAGCTCGTCGACATAGGGCCACGTCGCGGCGACCGCGCGCAGCATCCGTTCCCGCGACTCCTCGGTGCCGCCCGCGAGTCGCAGGGTCCACTGCACCGCGTGGTCGCGGTGGTAGTCGACCTCTTTGAGCGACTTCTCGGCGATCGCCGAGAGCGTCGCATCGCCGGAATGGCGCAGGGCCGAGTACAGCTCGAACATGTACGTCGAGACGATGAGCTGGCGCGCGATCGTCTGCGCGAAGTCGCCGTTGGGCTGCTCCACGACCCAGGCCGAGCGGAACTCGGACTCGTCCCGGAGGTAGGCGAGGTCGTCCTCGGTCCGGCCGTCGGCCGTCCCGGCGTAGCGGAGCAGCGAGCGCGCGTGACCGAGCAGGTCGAGCGCGATGTTGCCGAGTGCGACGTCCTCCTCGAGCTCGGGGGCCCGAGCGATCCACCATCCGAGCTGCTGCGACAGGATGAGCGCGTCATCGCCGAGCCAGAGGGCGTACTCGGCGACGTCGGGGGAGGCCGTGGCATCCATCGCCTCGACGAACTCGTCGGCGAGGTCGAGGGCGTCGACGGACACGTGGACATCGTGGTCTGTCACAGGTGCGGCACCCCCTCGGACGCCGTGTAGTACACGGCGTGGCGGTAGTTCTTGCCCGCGGGGCTCTCGAAGTACGCGCCCTTGGCATCGGGGTCGCTCGTCGTGATCGCGTCGGCCGGCACGACCCAGATGGAGACGCCCTCGCCGCGGCGCGTGTACAGATCGCGCGCATTGCGCACGGCGAGGTCGGCGTCCGGCGCGTGCAGCGAGCCGACGTGGACGTGGCTGAGGCCGCGATTCGCGCGGACGAAGACCTCCCACAGGGGCCACTGCTCTTCGGGGCGAGCTCCGGGAGTCGTCACGCCGCCACCGCCCTGGCCGCCTGCTTGCGCGCGTACTCGGCGGCCGCTTCGCGCACCCACGCGCCGTTCTCGTGGGCTTCGCGGCGCGCACGCAGGCGCTCGGCGTTCATGGGTCCGCGGCCCGCGAGCACCTCGAAGAACTCGGTCCAGTCGATCTCGCTCATGTCGTACCGCCCCGCCTCCTCGTTCCAGCGCAGGTTCTCGTCGGGGAGCGTGACCCCGAGGATCTCGGCCTGGGGCACGAGCATCCCGAGGAATCGCTGACGCAGCTCGTCGTTCGAGAAGCGCTTGATCTTCCACGCCGTCGACTGCGCCGAGTTCGGGGACTGGTCGTCGGGCGGTCCGAACATCATGAGGCTCGGCCAGTACCAGCGGTTCACGGCGTCCTGCGCCATCGCGCGCTGCGCGGAGGTGCCCTGCATGAGGGTCAGCAGGATCTCGAAGCCCTGGCGCTGGTGGAACGACTCCTCTTTGCAGATGCGCACCATCGCTCGGCCGTATGGTCCGTACGACGCGCGGCACAGCGGCACCTGGTTGCAGATGGCCGCGCCGTCGACGAGCCACCCGATCGCGCCCATGTCGGCCCAGGTCGGGGTCGGATAGTTGAAGATCGACGAGTACTTCGCCTTGCCCGAGATCAGCTGGTCGGTCATCTCGTCGCGCGTGATGCCGAGGGTCTGCGCGGCGGAGTAGAGGTAGAGTCCGTGGCCCGCCTCATCCTGCACCTTCGCCATCAGGATGGCTTTGCGCTTGAGGCTCGGCGCGCGGGTGATCCAGTTGCCCTCGGGCTGCATGCCGATGATCTCGGAGTGCCCGTGCTGCGAGATCTGCCGGATCAGCGTCTTGCGATAGGCCTCCGGCATCCAGTCCCGTGGCTCGATGCGCGAGTCGGCGGCGATGAGGTCGTCGAACCGGGTCTGCTCGTCGGTGTTCTCCGTGGTCATCCTCGACTCCAGGTCTTTACAGAACGATCGTTTAGTTATTATGCCAGATCGGCGCGCCGCCGCGGGAGGAGAGAGTGGATGCTGCCGAACCTGACAGTATGCTGTGAGCCATGAACGCCCTCGCCTCCGTCGTCACGCCCATCGAGTACTCCCCCCTGCACACCGTCTGGATCGTGATCGGGCTCGCCTGGTACGTCCTTCTCGTCGTGGCACTGTGGAAGGTCTTCACCAAGGCCGGCTACCCGGGATGGCTCGCCATCATCCCGATCGTGAACACCTTCGTCCTGGTGAAGGTGGCCGGATTCTCGGCCTGGCTGGGGCTGCTCTACCTCATCCCCATCGTCAACATCGTCTTCCACATCATCGTGTCGCTCCGCATCGGCAAGGGCTTCGGAAAGGGAGCGGCGTTCTCGATCTTCCTGATCTGGCTGCTCTCGGCGATCGGATTCCTCATCCTCGGCTTCGGCTCGGACACCTACGACAAGGCGCGCATCACCGCCTGACCGTCACGGGCAGCCGTCCGACCGGGGCTCCGTCAGGCGAGCTGGTCACGGGTCGTGACGGATCGCCCACGGAACTCGGCGACCACCGCTCCCGTCTCGTCGGTGACGGTGACGTCGTAGAGCCGCGATCTGCCGCCGCCGGCGCGCAGTCTCGCCTCTGCCGTGAGGGTCTGACCCGGCCGCGTCGGCGCCAGGAAGGCGATGTCGGCGCCCGCGGCGACGGTGACCCGGTCGCCGTCGTTGCAGGCCATCGCGAACGCCGTGTCGGCGAGCGAGAACACCATGCCGCCATGGGTCAGCCCGAATCCGTTCGTCATGTCGTCCCGCACGGGCATCGACACGATCGCGTGATGGGGCTCGTCGAGCTCGACGGCCATGCCGAGAGCCGCCGATGCGCGATCGGCGAGGAGCATCCGGCGCTCCCCGGCGAACCATTCCGCGGGGTCGACGCTCACGACTTCGCCACCAGCGTCAGCACGTCGTAGGTCGCGACGGTCTCGTCGTCCTGATTCCGGATGACGGCATCCCACCGGACTTCGCCGTACTCGTCGGTCTCGCGCGGTGTGATCTGCTTCGCCGTCAGGTCGACGCGGATCTCGTCGCCGGGGGACACGGGGGTGATGAAGCGCAGGTTCTCGAGGCCGTAGTTGGCGAGCACCGGGCCTGGGTCGGGGTCGACGAAGAGACCCGCGGCCCACGACACGAGCAGGTAGCCGTGTGCGACACGGCCCGGGAAGAACGGGTTCGCGGCGGCGGACTCCTCGTCCATGTGCGCGTAGAACGTGTCGCCCGTGAAGTGCGCGAACGTCTCGATGTCGTCGAGCGTGACCTCGCGGGATGCCGACGCCACCTGGTCGCCGATCCGCAGCTCGGCGAGCGACTTGCGGAACGGATGGCGCCCGTCGGGCCGCGCGGTCGCCCCCGCGTGCCAGACCCCCGTCAGGGCCGTGAGCATCTCGGGCGAGCCCTGCACGGCGGTGCGCTGCATGTGGTGCAGCACCGCACGGATGCCGCCGAGCTCCTCGCCGCCGCCTGCACGGCCGGGGCCGCCGTGCACGAGGTTGGGCAGCGGAGAGCCGTGCCCCGTCGAGGAGCGGGCGTCATCGCGGTCGAGCAGCAGCACGCGGCCGTTGAAGGCCGAGATGCGTGTCGTGAGCTCGACCGCGATCTCGGGGTCGTGCGTCGCGATGCTCGTGACGAGCGATCCGCCGCCACGGGCGACGAGCTCCGCCGCCTCTCCGACCGTGTCGTAGGGCAGAACCGAAGCCACGGGCCCGAAGGCCTCGACCTCGTGCGCGGCGGGGGTGGCGGCATCCCGGAATCTCACCAGCATCGGCGAGACGAACGCCCCCTCGCCGCCCGTCGAGCCCACCACGATCTCGCCGCCGGCGTCGACCAGTCGCGAGACCTGGCGCAGCACCTCGTCGCGCTGGGCGATCGAGGCGAGGGGACCCATCGTGACGCCCTCGGTGCGCGGGTCGCCGACGACGACACGCTCGTCGATACGGGCGCGCACGGCGTCGATGACGGCGTCGACGGATGCCGCGGGCACGAGCGCCCGGCGGATCGCGGTGCACTTCTGGCCCGCCTTCGTCGTCATCTCGGTCACGAGCTGGCGCACGTAGGCATCGAACTCGGGGGTGCCCGGCGTCGCGTCGGGTCCGAGGATCGAGGCGTTGATCGAGTCGGTCTCGCTCGTGAAGCGCACGCCGTCGGCCGCCTGCGCGCGCAGCTTCTCGGCCGTCGACGCGCTCCCCGTGAACCCCACGAGGTCGCCGAGCCCGAGATGGTCGAACAGTCCGGGGACCGCGCCGCTCACGAGCTGGAGCGAGCCGTCCGGCAACAGCCCGGACTCCACCAGGATCCGCACGAACGCCTCGGCCAGGTAGGCCGTCGGGGTCGCCGGCTTGACGATGGTCGGCACGCCCGCGAGGAAGGCGGGGGCGAACTTCTCGAGCGCGCCCCAGACGGGGAAGTTGAAGGCGTTGATCTGCACCGCGACGCCGGGGAGCCGCGTGTAGATGTGGCGGCCGAGGAACGAGCCGTCCTTCGACAGCGGCTCGACGGGCCCGTCGACGTACACCTTCGCGTTCGGCAGCTCGCGGCGGCCTTTGCCCGAGTACGAGAACAGGACGCCGATCCCGCCGTCGATGTCGACCCACGAGTCCTGTTTCGTGGCACCCGTGCGGGACGACAGGGCGTACAGCTCCTCCTTGCGCTCCGTGAGCGCGAGCGCGAACTGCTTGAGCCGCACCGCCCGCTGGTGGAATGTCAGGCCACCGAGACCGCGCTGACCGACGTCACGGGCGTACGCGAGCGCACCTTCGAGGTCGATGCCCGCCGTGCTCACGAGCGTCACAGGGTCGCCGGTCGAGGCATCCCGCACCTCGCTCGCGTCCGTCGTGTCGGCAGGCGACCACCACGCGCCCTGGAGGTAGCTCGGCAGGATCTCGGTCACGAGTCGTTCTCCCATTCGTAGAAGCCTCGTCCGCTCTTTCGGCCCAGTCGTCCCTCGGCGACCATGCGGCGCAGCAGAGCGGGCGGTTCGAAGCGCGGTCCGAGACGATCGTGCAGTTCTTCGGCGATCCCGAGACGCACGTCGAGTCCGACGATGTCGGTCGTGCGGAGGGGGCCGACCGGATGCCGGTATCCGAGCACCATCGCGGCGTCGATGTCCTCGGCCGACGCGACACCCTCGTCGAGCATGCGGATCGCCTCGAGTCCGAGCGCGACGCCGAGGCGGCTCGAGGCGAAGCCGGGGGAGTCGCGCACCGTGGTCGGCGACTTGCCGAGGGACGCCACCCAGTCCTCGACGCACTCGACGACGGGACCGTGCGTCGCGGTGCCGACCACGATCTCGACGAGCGACGACGCCGGCACGGGGTTGAAGAAGTGCATCCCGATGAAGCGCTCCGGCCGTCGAAGCCCGATCGCGAGGTCGTCGATCGAGATCGAGGAGGTGTTGGAGGCGAGGATGGATGCCGCAGCCATCACCGCTTCGGCGCGAGTCAGGGCCTCGGTCTTCAGCGCGCGATCCTCGGGAACGGCTTCGATGACGAGGTCGGCGTCCGCGAAGGCGGCGATCTCGGTGCCCAGCGACAGAGCCTCGAGCAGGTCGAACTCGGCGACGGAGGTCGTGCCGCGCTCGATCGAGTGGCGGAGACCGGCGCGGATGCGGGCGGATGCGGCATCCATCGCCGTGGCGTCGCGCTCGACGACGTGAACGCGCGAGCCCGCGAGCAGGAACGCGTGCGCGATGCCGGCACCCATGCGACCGCCGCCCAGCACGCCGACCCGCTGCGGCGCGGTCATCGGGATGCCCGCCTCTCGAGGAACGCCGTCATGCGGCGGTGCTTCTCGGGGCTCTCGAACAGCTCGGCCTGCAGCTCGAGCTCGATGGCCGGGTGCTGGTCGCGGGGGGCGTGCAGGGCGCGCTTCGTGTGCATCGTGGCGAGCGGGTCGTTCGCGGCGATGCGGTCGGCGAGCCCGTGCGCGGCGTCGAGCAGAGCGTCGGGGTCGTGCAGCGAGGCGACGATGCCCCAGTCGAGAGCGTCATCGGCGTCGAGGATGCGCCCCGTGAGCAGCAGCTCGCCCGCGCGGGCTTCGCCCACGATCTCGCGCAGGCGCCACGTCGCGCCCGCGGCGGGCATGATGCCGAGCCCGGTCTCGGGGTTGCCGAAGCGCAGTCGAGGCGTCGCGATGCGCAGGTCTGCGGCCAGTGCGAGCTCGGCACCGCCGCCGAGCGCGTAGCCGTCGAGTGCCGCGATGACGGGCATCGGCAGCTCCCTGACACGGATGAATGCCGTCGCGTTGATGCCGCGCCGGGCGTCCTCGGCCGTGCGCTCGCGGAGTTCGGCGATGTCGGCGCCGGATGCGAAGACGCCGCCCGACCCCGTCACGATGAGCGTGCGCGGCTCGGCCTCGAGCTCGGCGCACAGGTCATGGAGCGCGGAGATCGTCTCCTGGTCGATCGCATTGCGTCGCTCGGGGCGATCGAGCGTCGCGATGACGCGGTCGTGTCGTCGCTCGACGATCACGGGGCATCCTCCGCGCGCCCGTGTGCCGAAGGCGAGGCGTCGACCATGACGTACTCCTGAATTACCAACCGAACGTTCAGGAAATCAGTATGACGGATGGGATGCCGCACGGCAAACGCACCCCGTCGTGCCAGACTGAGCCCGTGTCAGACCTCGAGGCTTCCGCGCCGGCGCCGCGCCGCGGTCGACCGGGCTACGACCGTGACCAGATCCTGGGGGTCGCCGTCGAGGTCTTCATCGAGCTGGGTTACGACGCGACGTCCGTCGCGGCACTGGCCGAGCGTCTCGGGCTGTCGAAGTCGGCGCTCTACCACCACTTCGCCTCGAAGGAGGAGCTGCTCAGCGTCGCGCTCGACGAGGCTCTCGGCGCACTCGAAGGCGTTCTCCGCGAGAGCGGGGCGTCTCGGGCGACCGCCGGTGAGCGGCTCGGATACGTCCTCGAGCGGGCGGTGCGTGTTCTCGTGGAGAAGCTGCCGTACGTCACGCTGCTGCTCCGGGTGCGGGGCAACAGCGACGTCGAGCGACGCGCCCTCGAGCGGCGCCGCGCCTTCGATCACGAGGTGACGGGGCTCGTGCGCGCCGCGCAGACCGAGGGCTCGGTGCGCGCCGACATCGACGCCTCGGTCGCGACGAGGCTCATCTTCGGCATGGTCAACTCGATCGTCGAGTGGTACCGGCCCGCAGGATCCGAGTCCGCCGCCGACCTCGCCTCCGACGTCATGACCGTCGCGCTCGACGGACTCCGCACGCGCTGACCAGCGCTCTCCGGCGCCCGCGGCGCCCGTGCGCCGCGCGCCGCCCGGGCTGGGCGCCGCCGCGTGCTTACCATGGCCGCATGACCGGCACGACACCGCGCAGACGGCACTCGCCGGCGGTCTACCGCCGTCGCCGACTGGTGCTGCTCGGCGGTCTGGTGCTGGTCGTCGCCGTCATCGTGTGGCTCGTGGTCGCGCCCCCGTGGCGGGGCCAGGCATCCACATCGTCCCCGCCGGAAACCGACGCGGTCGATGTCGCGGCGACCGAGCTGCCCGCGGTGACCGACGGCTCGGAAGCGGCGACGGGTGAGACGCCCGCCGCCGAGACGCCCGAGCCCGCGGCATCCGGCACCCCCACTGCCAAGGCGTGCGATGCGGGAGACATCGTCGTCGAGGCCGTGACGGATGCCGACACGTACGGAGCCGGACAGAATCCCGGGCTCTCCATCACGCTCACGAACAACGGTCCGGCGTGCTCGCTCAACGTCGGCACGACGACGCAGGTCTTCGCCATCACCAGCGGTGCCGATACGTGGTGGCGCTCGACGGACTGCCAGAGCGAGCCGAGCGACATGATCGTGCTGCTCGCTGCCGGCCAGACCGTCTCGAGCGCCACGCCCGTCACATGGGACCGCACGCGTTCGGAAGTCGGCAGCTGCGCCGACGCGAACCGCCCGGCCGCGCCGGCAGGTGGCGCGTCGTATCATCTGAGCGTCTCGATCGGCGGAATCGGCTCCACCCAGTCCAAGCAGTTCTTGCTCTACTGACCGCCGGAATCGTTACGGTCGACCGAAAACCGCGTGGTTCCGCGGATTTTGCCTTGAAACGTTCGAAAAAAGCCCCTCACCACCCGTGGCGTATTCACAGGAATTGTCCGCCGAAGAGGGGACAGACGGTAGGAAACGCCTGGCGTAGCCTGATATCAGCTCCCGTAGCGACGCGGATCACACCCCTGTCCCCAGCAGTGGGCTCGTTCCCCAGCGAGATAACCCGCGGCGCATTGCCAGAATCGGAGAGCGTTCGGCCCTCTCGGGCCCGGTCAGCCAGACCGGACCGGGAGGGCCACCATCTTTTCCGGCAAGTTCGCCGACGCAGATGAGCGGGGTCGAAGCATCCCCCCGGATGGCTTCGACCCCGCTTCTCCCCCTGCTAGGACTTGTCGCCGAAGACGTCCTTCTCCATCGCGTCGTACCCCTCGGCCTGCGGATCCCCGTGCTGCCCGCCCGAAAGGGCGTACTCCTCCTCGGGCGAGAGCACGAGGCGATGGCGGAAGAAGAGGGCGAAGCCGATCAGGATGACGACGTAGACGATCGCGATCGCGACGATGGCGGGCACGAAGGTCGGGTTGAGAAGGAAGCCGACGAAGATCAGAGCAGCGATGACCGCCGCGATCACCGCGCCGGGGACGCCCCATGGGCTGCGGTAGGGGCGCTCGACGTTCGGCAGCTTTCTGCGGAGGATGACGAACGAGATCATCTGCAGCAGGTAGGCGAGCACGGCTCCCCAGACTGCGATGTTGAGCACGATCGCCCCGGCGACGGCGCCGGCGCCTTCGTTCAGCGCGGCCACCGTGTCGAGTACGACCAGTGCGATGAAGCCGATCACCGCTCCGATCGTGAGTGCGACCCACGGGGTCTGGCGCTTGCCCGTCAGCGACAGGAACCGCGGGTAGTAGCCCGCGCGCGACAGGGAGTACATGTTGCGTCCGTACGCGAACATGATCCCCTGCAGCGATGCCAGCAGACCGACGAGGGCGAAGAGCGCGAGGAGCGCTGCCAGCTGGTCGCCCACGATCGCGCGGAAGCCGTCGAGAAGCGGCTCTGCCGCGAGCCCCGTCGCCTCGGCGCCGATGACGCCCGTGTTGAGGAACAGCACGAGGAGGCCGGTGACGATGAGCGTGCCGCGAGCCCAGAAGCCCGCCTTGGGGATGTCGCGCACGGGGTTGTGCGACTCCTCCGCGGCGAGCGGGAGTTCCTCGATGCCGAGGAAGAACCACATCGCGAAGGGCAGCGCGAACAGGATCGGGAGCACGCCGTGCGGCAGGAACTCCGTCTGACCCGGGTCAGGCACCATGTCCCACAGGTTCGCCCACTGGAACGCGCCCGACGCCAGCGCCATGACCGAGAAGACCACGATGATGCCGATCGAGATGATCGACACGACGATCGCGAACTTGAAGGAGATCGCGGCGCCCGCCGAGTTCAGCGCGATGAAGACGACGTACAGGATGATCCACCACACCCACGTCGGCATCGAGAAGTTCAGCAGCTCGCTGGTGATCGCGTCGGCGTACGACGCCGAGAAGTAGACGATCACCGCCGTGGTCGCGACGTATTCGATCGTCTCGGCGGCACCCGTGATGAGACCGCCCCACGGTCCCATGGCGGATCTGGCGAACGAGTACGCCCCGCCCGTGTGCGGCATGGCGGCGGCCATCTCGCCGATCGAGAAGATCATGCCGTAGTACATGACCACGAGGATCACGAAAGCGATCAGCATGCCGCCGAATCCGGCGAAGTCGATGCCGAAGTTCCATCCCGAGAAGTCGCCCGAGATGACGGCGGCGACCGCGAGGCCCCACAGGCCCCAGATGCCGGCCGAACGCTTCAGCCCTCGCTTCTCGAAATACTCCTTGCCTGCGCGCGTATAGGTCGCGCCGGCGACCTTCGCCGATTCATTGCTCGACTGCGACATCGATCCTCCGTGGGAGTCGGTTGGTGCCCGGGAAGCGCCTTGCCGACGATTGTGGAGCCTATTGGTCGGCTGTGTCTACCTTTGGCGCGGATTTCGTGATTACAGTGGATGCCGGAGCGCGGCGCCGGGTCGCGTTCCGGAGCCTCGAGGAGGGACGCATGCCGGGCAACCTCAGCGTCGCCGAACTGGATGCCGCGATCGCCGCGGGCGAGATCGACACCGTCATCGTCGCCTTCGCCGATGCGCAGGGCCGGCTCGTCGGCAAGCGCGTCTCGGCGCGGCTCTTCCAGGAGGAGGTACTGCCCCACGGTGCGGAGGCCTGCAACTACCTGCTCTCGGTCGACGTCGACATGAACACCGTCGACGGGTACACGATGTCGAGCTGGGAGAAGGGCTACGGCGACATGATGCTCGTCTCCGACCCCGCGACCCTCCGCCGCGTGCCGTGGCAGCCGGGTTCCGCCCTCGTCATCGCCGACCTCGGGTGGGAGAACGGCGACCCGGTCGCGCAGTCACCGCGGGCGATCCTGCAGCGCCAGCGCGAACGCCTCGCCGAACGGGGCCTCACCGCCTACGCGGGCACCGAGCTCGAGTTCATCGTCTTCGACGACACGTATCGGGATGCCTGGGCCAAGGGCTATCGCGAGCTCACGCCGTCGACCGACTACAACGTCGACTACGACCTGCTCGCGTCAGGGCGTCTCGAACCGCTGCTGCGCGACATCCGGCTCTCCATGGACGGAGCGGGTCTGTACACCGAGGGCGTCAAGGGCGAGTGCAACCTCGGTCAGCAGGAGATCGCGTTCCGCTACGCCGAGGTGCTCGAGACGGCCGACCAGCACACGATCTACAAGAGCGGCGCGAAGGCGATCGCCGAGAACCACGGCAAGTCGCTGACCTTCATGGCGAAGTTCAACGAGCGCGAGGGCAACAGCTGTCACATCCACCTCTCGGTCCGCGGTGAGGGCGGCGAGCCGGTCATGGCGGGCGACGGCGCGTACGGGTTCAGCCCGTTCATGGAGCACTGGGTCGCCGGCATCCTCGCAACCCTCCGGGAGTTCACGCTCCTCTACGCGCCGACGATCAACTCGTACAAGCGGTTCCAGAAGGGCACGTTCGCGCCGACCGGCGTCGCGTGGGGTCTCGACAACCGCACGTGCGCCCTCCGCGTGATCGGTCACGGCCAGTCGCTGCGCCCTGAGAACCGCGTGCCCGGGGGCGATGTCAACCCGTACCTCGCGATCTCGGCGATCATCGCCGGAGGGCTGTACGGCGTCGAGAACGAGCTTCCGATGCCCGACCCGCTCGCCGGCAACGCCTACTCGTCCGAGGTCGATCACCTGCCGACGACGCTGCGCGAGGCCGCCGCGCTGTTCGAGCAGTCGACGATCGCGCGCGCCGCCTTCGGCGACGACGTGGTCGAGCACTACCTCAATCAGGCGCGCATCGAGGTCGAGGCCTACGACGCGGCCGTGACGGACTGGGAGCGGGTGCGTGGCTTCGAACGTCTCTGAGCGCCGGCCGGTGATCGGCCTGACCACCTATCTCGAGCAGGCCAAGCAGGGTGTGTGGGACGTGCGAGCGGCCTTCCTGCCGCAGCAGTACTTCGACGCCGTGACGGCGTCGGGGGGCATCGCGGTGCTGCTCCCGCCCCAGCCGTTCGCGAGCGAAGCCGCGGGCCCCGTGCTCGACGGGCTCGACGGGCTCATCCTCACCGGCGGCCTCGATGTGCAGCCCGAGCTGTACGGCGCCGAGCGCCACCCGCTGACCGACCCGGCGCGCCCGGATCGCGACGAGTGGGAGCTCGCCCTGTACCGCGGTGCCGAAGAGCGCCGACTGCCCGTCCTGGCGATCTGCCGCGGGCTGCAGCTCGTGAACGTCGCACGTGGGGGCACGCTGCACCAGCACCTTCCCGAGGCGCTCGGCACCGAGCGGTTCCGGATCGGCGGTGGTGTCTTCGCGACCAACACCGTCACCGTCGACGCCGACTCGCGTCTGGCGGGGCTCGTCGGCGCGGGCGACGTCGAGGTGCACAGCTACCACCACCAGGGCATCGATCGGCTCGGACACGGCCTCATCGCGACGGCGCGGACGGACGACGGACTCGTGCAGGCGATCGAATCCGACGACGGCGGCTACCTCGTCGGCGTGCAGTGGCATCCCGAAGAGAACGCCGAGGACCGCCGTCTCTTCGCCGGGCTCGTGGCGCAGGCGTCCGCCTACTCGGCCGGCCGAAACGAGGCGGTCAGCGCATGACGTTCACTCTGATCAACCCGACGACGGGGGCACCCTTCCGCGAGATGCCTCGCGCCGACGTGGAGGAGGTGGATGCCGCGATCGCCCGCGCCGTCGTGGCACAGCGGTCGTGGGCCGCCCTGGCGCCGGTCGCGCGCGCCGACGCCCTGCGCTCCTTCGCCCGCGTCGTCGAAGAGCACGTCGAGGAGCTCGCGCAGCTGGAAGTGCTCAACTCGGGGCATCCCATCGGCTCTGCGCGGTGGGAGGCATCCCACGTCGCCCAGGTCTTGAACTTCTCCGCCGGCGCCCCCGAGCGACTGAGCGGGCAGCAGATCCCGGTCGCCGGCGGACTCGACGTGACGATCCACGAACCCTACGGCGTCGTCGGCATCATCGTCCCGTGGAACTTCCCCATGACGATCGCGTCGTGGGGGTTCGCGCCGGCGCTCGCCGCCGGCAATGCCGTCGTGCTGAAGCCCGCCGAGCTCACCCCGCTGACAGCGGTGCGTCTCGGCGAGCTCGCTCTGCTCGCCGGCCTGCCGGAGGGGCTCTTCACGGTCGTCACCGGATCGGGTTCGGTCGTCGGGCAGCGATTCGTGTCGCATCCCGACGTCCGCAAGGTCGTCTTCACGGGCTCCACCTCCGTCGGTGTCGAGGTCGCCGCCGGCTGCGCGCGCGCGCTCAAGCCCGTGACCCTCGAGCTCGGCGGCAAGAGCGCCAACATCGTCTTCGCCGACGCGGATCTCGAGAAGGCCGCGGCCGCAGCGCCCGGCGCCGTGTTCGACAATGCGGGTCAGGACTGCTGCGCGCGCAGCCGCATCCTCGTCGAGCGCTCGGTGTACGACAGGTTCCTCGAACTCCTCGAGCCCGCCGTCACCGCGTGGCGCGTCGGCGATCCATCGCTCGAGTCGACCGAGATGGGGCCGCTCATCTCGGCCGCGCACCGCTCGACGGTCTCGTCGTTCCTCGACGGGGCGGACGTCGCGTTCCGCGGAAGCGCACCCGAGGGCGATGGATTCTGGTTCGCTCCCACCGTCGTGCTGGCCGGTCGTGAGGACCGCATCGCCCGGGAAGAGGTCTTCGGTCCCGTCGTCGCGGTGCTGCCGTTCGACGACGAAGCCGACGCGATCGCCCTCGCGAACGACACCGCGTACGGCCTGGCCGGCTCCATCTGGACGGAGAACCTCGGCCGCGCCGTGCGCGTCTCGCGCGGTGTGAAGAGCGGGGTGCTGTCGGTCAACTCGCACTCCTCGGTGCGGTACTGGACCCCGTTCGGCGGCATGAAGGCATCCGGCCTCGGCCGCGAGCTCGGACCCGACGCGGCCGAGCACTTCACCGAGACCAAGAACGTCTTCTTCGCGACGGATGCCTCGTGACCCCGGCATCAGTGTCCCATCTCTCGCGCCTCGTGTCCCACGACGTGCCGCTATCCCGAGGCCATTCCGAGTCAGAGTGGGACACGCTCCCGCAGGAAGGACGGGTCGGATGATCGACCTCACACAGCGACTCAAGGACCGTGTCGCCATCATCACCGGCGGAACGGGGGGCATCGGATTCGCGACCGCCAGACGGCTCGCCGCGGAGGGCGCGATCGTCGTGATCGCCGATCTCGATCCCACGACCGGCGAGGCCGCCGCGGCCGAGGTCGGCGGCGTGTATCGGCATGTCGACGTGGCGGACGAGGCATCCGTCGATGCGCTCTTCGACGGCGTCGCCGATCAGTTCGGCCGACTCGACATCGCTTTCAACAACGCGGGCATCTCGCCCGCCGACGACGATTCGATCGAGACGACCGAGCTTCCGGCCTGGGATCGCGTGCAGGACGTCAACCTCAAGAGCGTCTACCTCTGCTCCCGCGCCGCCCTGCGGCACATGGTGCCCGCCGAGCGCGGCTCGATCATCAACACGGCATCGTTCGTCGCCCTGCTCGGCTCGGCGACGTCGCAGATCTCCTACACGGCGTCGAAGGGCGGCGTGCTCGCGATGACCCGTGAGCTCGGTGTGCAGTTCGCGCGGCAGGGCATCCGGGTCAACGCGCTGTGCCCCGGTCCGGTCAACACGCCGCTCCTGCAGGAGCTCTTCGCGAAGGATCCCGAGCGCGCGCAGCGCCGACTCGTGCACGTGCCGATGGGCCGCTTCGCCGATCCGTCCGAGATGGCGGCGGCGGTCGCCTTCCTCGCGTCGGACGACGCATCCTTCATCACCGCGACGGCGTTCGTCGTCGACGGCGGCATCACCAACGCCTACGTCACCCCGCTGTGAGCATGCGCATGGGCACAACGTCGGCAATCGGTGGTCGTCGCCGGACGACACGCCGTTCTGCCAGATCGCATCGCGCGGATCTGCCGACGTTGTGCACGGTGCGGCGGACGGGGACATGACCGACGAGCCGCTGCGCGAGGTGCGCCGGGCCGTGTACCGGCCCGTGCGCGAGGGCAACGCCCTCGAGGACACCGTCGCGCGGCTCGTGCAGACGATCCGGCTCGGGGTCGTCGCACCGGGGGAGTCGCTCCCGCCTGAACGCGAACTCGCCCTGCGCTACGCCGTGAGCCGCGACACGGTCCGCGAAGCGATCCGCGAGCTTGCGGACGCCGGGTTCCTCGTGCCGCGGCGCGGTCGGTACGGCGGCACGTTCGTCGCAGATCCCCTGCCCCAGCCACCGGATCCGGGAAAAGTGGATGCCGCGGAGCTGGACGACATCCTCGGCCTGCGCCGCGTGCTCGAAGCCGGTGCCGCCCGCGCCGCGGCCGAGCGGACCCTCGACCAGCCCGTGCGCGAAGAGCTCTGGGCGCGCTTCGAGGCCACGTCGACGGCGAGCGAGGGCGACTACCGCCGACTCGACACACTGCTGCACCTCACGATCGCCGAGATGTCGGGCATCCCGTCGCTCGTGAACCTCGCCGCCGAGAACCGTGCGCGCGTCAACGCATGGCTCGACACCTTCCCCCTGCTGCCACGCAACATCGAGCACTCGAACGAGCAGCACGAGCGCATCGTGACCGCGATCCTCGCCGGGCGGGCCGACGCCGCCGAGTCGGCCGTCCTCGACCACCTCGCCGGCTCCGAGGCGCTCCTGCGGGGCTTCCTCGCGTGATGCTCGGCTGAATCTGCCGGGCCCTCCGCGCCCGTACCTGAGCTAAGGAGATTCGCCCGAGAGAAGGACGATTCCGGCCACCGAGTCCTTCGCTCGCGGGATCCTCCTTCGGATGGATGCCGCGCGCCGTCCGCCGCGCCGCTCGTGAGGAGAACCGGCCCGGAGAGGGCGAGCGGGCGCGGAAGCGCCCTCGATTCGCAGATTCTCCTCACGAACCGCGCCGCCTAGGCTGGAACGGTGGCCGGAAAGAAGCGCAAGAAGGACCCCCTCGAGTTCCGCAATCCGCAGTTGAGCGACGCCCTGCAGACGCAGGACATCGCCGCGGTCGCCTTCGCCCTGCGCCACGGACCGACGGTCGTGCCGCTCATGTCGCCGGGTGATCGCGACAATCCGCTCGACGTCGGCGAGGTGTGGACCTACCGCGATCCGAACACCGGCCAGGTGGCCCTGCTGCTCTTCAGCGACGCGACGTTCAAGCCCGCGACACTGCCCGCGGCCATCGCACTGCAGTCGCCTCCGGCACTGCGCGCCTTTCTCGGCACGCACGGTGATGAGATCACGACCGTGTTCTTCGACATCGCCGGCCCGCATCCGATGCAGGCGACACCGGCCGACGTCATCGCCGCCCTCGACGCGTAGCGCGCGGCGTCGCGGGATCAGAAGTCGGGGACGTCGTCGCCCGGGCGCGACCTCACGCGAGCGCGCACATCGTTGAGTGCCGCCCTGATCGTGCCCGAGCGGTTGTCGATGACGTCGGTGTAGCCGAGTCGGGCGGCCTCGGAGCGCCGCTGAGCAGCCTGCGTGACGGGACGCACTTCCCCCGCGAGGCTCAGCTCGCCGACCGCCGCGAGCGTGCGCGGCACCGCGTCATTGCGCACCGAGCCGGCGACGGCGATCGCGATGGCGAGGTCGGCGGCGGGTTCGGTGAAGCGCACCCCACCGACGGTCGAGACGTAGACATCCAGCTTCGACGTCTCGACGCCGCAGCGCTTCTCGAGGACGGCGAGCACCATCGCGACGCGCGCGGCATCCACTCCGTTGACGATCCGCCGCGGGTTCGGAGATGTCGACGCGATCGTGAGCGCCTGCACCTCCACCGGCATGGCGCGGCGGCCTTCGAGCGCGATCGCGACGCACGTGCCGGGCTCGGGTGAGCCGTGACCGAGGAAGAGCGCGCTCGGGTCGGGCACCTCGGCGATGCCGGCTCCGGTCATGTCGAAGCAGCCGACCTCGTCGGTCGGGCCGAAGCGGTTCTTGAGCGCGCGCACGAACCGCAGCGAAGTCTGCCGATCGCCCTCGAAGTGGCAGACGACGTCGACCAGGTGCTCGAGGATCCGGGGGCCCGCGATCGAGCCGTCCTTCGTGACGTGACCGACGATGATGACGGGCAGGCCGCGGTCCTTCGCGACGCGGATGAGGGTGGAAGCAACCTCCCGCACCTGCGACGGATGCCCGGCCATGCCCTCGGAGAGACCGGATGCCACGGTCTGCACCGAGTCGACGATGAGCAGCTCGGGCTGCACCTCGTCGACGTGTCCGAGGATCGTCGCGAGATCGGTCTCGGCCGCGAGGTAGAGCTCGTCGTGCAGCGCGCCCGTGCGCTCGGCCCGCAGGCGCACCTGCGCCGTGGACTCCTCGGCGCTCGCGTAGAGCACGCGCCGCCCGACCTTCGCGGACTTCGCCGCGACCTCGAGCAGCAGTGTCGACTTGCCCACGCCCGGCTCGCCCGACAGCAGAATCGCGGCGCCCGGCACCAGCCCGCCGCCGAGTACCCGGTCGAACTCGCCGACCCCGGTGGTGCGCCGCGGCGCGTCGCGCGAGTCGATGTGCGTGATCGGAAGAGCCGCGCGCCCCGCGCCGGGAGAGACCGCGGTCACACCGCGGGTGATGCCGGTCTGCTCTGCGGCCTCGACCACCGTGCCCCACTGCTGGCATTCGCCGCACCGCCCGACCCACTTGAGCGTCGTCCACCCGCATTCGGTGCACCGGTAGGGCGCAGCTGTCGCGGGGCGTCGGGATGCCATGCACTCAGGCTAATCTGGCGCGCCGACATCGGTCGTGCGGCCCGCGGCATCCATCCTCGCTGCTCGTTGAAAGCACTTCATCCGCACGAGCGCGCTCACTACGTGCGCGTGCGACGAACGGTCTCGTGAAGAGGAAGTGCTCTCGGGATGGGTGCACCGCACGCGGCGAGCGGCGGGCGAGGTGGGAGAAGCGGGCTGCGTCAGTCGCGCAGCGAATCGGCGACGGCGCGCAGCGCCTCTGCGGACTTGTGGAACAGCTCGAGCTCGCCGTGGTCGAACGGCGTCTCGGGGATCGGCACCGCGCCCTTCGCGCTGACGATCGAGGGCACCGACAGCGCGACCCCGCTCACGCCGTGGAAGTCCTCGAGCACGGGCGAGACGGGCATGACGGCATGCTCGTCGCGCAGGATCGCCTCGATGATGCGCGCACTCGACAGGCCGATCGCGTAGTTGGTCGCCCCCTTGCCCTGGATGACCTTGTAGGCGGCGTCGCGTACGTCGATCGCGATCTGGTCGAGCTCCTCGGGGGTCATGCGGTCGCCCGCGGGCGTGACCCAGTCGAGGATCGGCACCGTGCCGATCGTGGCCTTCGACCACAGCGGGAACTCGGTGTCGCCGTGCTCTCCGACGATGTAGGCGTGCACGCTCGACGTCGAGACGCCCGCGCGCTCGGCGAGCTTCCAGCGCAGGCGGGAGGTGTCGAGCACGGTGCCCGAGGCGAAGATCCGCTCGCGCGGCAGTCCGGTCTCCTCCTGCGCGAGGACTGTGAGCACGTCGCACGGGTTGGTGACCAAGACATAGATCGCGTCGGGGGCGACCTCGAGCAGCTGCGGCATCATCGACTTCATGATGCGGGCGTTGACCCCCGCGAGCTCGATGCGCGTCTGCCCGGGATTCTGCTTCGCGCCGGCGGTGATGACGACGACCTGAGAGCCCTCGACGACCGAGATGTCGCTGCCGCCGATGATGTCGCTCGTGCCGGTGAACTGCGTGCCGTGCGCGAGATCGAGCACCTCGGCCTCGGCCTTCTCGGTCGCGATGTCGTAGAGGGCGACGTGCCGCGCCGAACCGCGGATCAGGGCGGCGTAGGCCGCGCTCGAGCCGACGGATCCCGCGCCGACGATGGTGACTTTCGAGTTCTCGATGACTGCCATGTCGCCAGTCTGGCAGGGCCTGGGATCCCGCGGCCAGGGTCGACCGGCAGTCGTCACGAATCCGTCGGAGCGACTTCGCGGCGGGGGTTGCGGATGCCGACGAACGAGACGACGCCGCCGATCGCGAGCAGCACCGCTGCGACGATGTTCGCCTGGTGGAAGCCGGCGAGATCGAGCGCGCCCCCTGTCACCAGGGCGAGCATCGCGATGATGAGCAGCCCCGCGACGCGGGCGACGGCGTTGTTCACGGCCGATGCGATGCCCGAATGCTCCGTCTCGACGGAGCCGAGGATCGCGGCGGTCAACGGTGAGACCGTCACCGCGAGCCCGAGACCGAACACGAGCATGCTCGGCAGCACCTGCCACCAGTAGTCGAAGTCCTCCCCGACCGTGAGCAGCAGCAGCGCGCCGATCGCCATGATGATCGGACCGACGGTCATGAACAGCCGCGGACCGTACTTCCCTGCGAGGGCGCCCATGCGCGAGCTCAGCACGATCGTCATGATCGTGATCGGCAGGCTCGCGAGGCCTGCGAGCGTCGCCGACAGTCCGGCGCCCTGCTGCAGGTACACGGCGACCACGAACCCGTTGAGCGACAGGGCGGCGTACACGAAGAGGGTCGTGATGTTGCCCGACGAGAAGTTGCGCACGCGGAAGAGCTCGAGCGGAAGGATCGGCGACGCCACCGTGCGCTGGCGCAGGAGGAAGAGGAGGAACAGCAGGATGCCGCCGGCGAGCGGCATCCAGATCGCGGGCGATCCCCATCCGAGGTTCGGCTGCTCGATCAGGGCGAAGACCGCGAGCCCGAGCCCGAGCGTGCACAGGATCGCGCCGAGCCAGTCGATGCGCGCGCCGGCGTCGGGACGGTCTGGATGCTGCAGCCGCGTCAGTAGCCACAGCGTGATCGCGATGGGCAGGACGTTGATGAGGAAGGCGAAGCGCCACGACAGGTAGTCGACGAACAGTCCGCCGATGACGGGCCCGACGACCATCGCGCCGGTGGTGAGTGCCGTCCACATGCCGATGGCCCGGGCCTGCAGCGCTCCCCGCATCGTGGACGTGATCAGTGCGAGCGAGCTGGGCACCAGGAACGCCCCGGCGGCGCCCTGCAGCGCGCGCCCGACGATGAGGATCTCGGGATTCGGTGCGATCGCGATGCCGATGGATGCGACGCCGAATCCGATCAGTCCGATGCGCATGATGAGGATGCGGCCGTACGCGTCGCTCAGCGAGCCCGCGAGGAGGATCAGCGCGCTGAGCGTGATGAGGTAGGCGTCCACCACCCACTGCTGCGTCACGAGGCCGCCGCCGAGCTCCCGACTGATCGCCGGCAGCGCCACGTTGACGATCGTGCCGTCGAGGAACGCCACGAACGAGGCGAGCGCCGCGATCGCGACGACGAGACGCTGCTGGCTCGTCATCTTCTCGGTCACTCTGTCAACGTACTGCCGTTCCGCGGCCCGAGGGCGGCCTGGCAGTTCTAGCCTGGAGGGGAACGGATGCCGCATCCGATCGCCGACCGGACGGGGACGCTCATGGACTACGGGCTGCACATCGCCGACTTCACGTGGAGGTCGGGCGCAGCCGGCCTCGGACCTGCGCTCGCCGCGCACGTGCGCAACGCCGAGGCTGCCGGCATCCGGCGCATCACCGTCATGGACCATTTCTGGCAGCTGCCGGGGATCGGTCCCGTCGAGCACGAGATGCTCGAGGCGTACGCGACTCTCGGGTTCATCGTCGCGCACACCGAGAAGGTCCTGCTCCACACGCTCGTCACCGGTGTGATCTACCGGCATCCCGCGCTCCTGGCGAAGCAGGTCACGACGCTCGACGTGCTCTCGGGCGGCCGCGTCGGCCTCGGCATCGGCGCCGCGTGGAACGAAGAGGAGTCGGACGGTCTCGGCTTCCGCTTCCCGCCCGTCGCGGAGCGGTTCGAGCAGCTCGAGGAGACGATCCAGATCTGCCTGCGGATGTGGTCGGACTCGGAAGAGCCTTACGACGGCGCGATCTGGCAGCTGCAGCGCACGCTGAACTCACCCCAGAGCATCGCGCGAC
The DNA here is from genome assembly GCF_051860965.1 of Microbacterium sp. Lineage (GTDB taxonomy): Bacteria > Actinomycetota > Actinomycetes > Actinomycetales > Microbacteriaceae > Microbacterium. The sequence continues at coordinate 11,192 of NZ_JBIMKU010000012.1, read as the reverse complement.
CGCATCCGTTCCTCATGATCGGCGGCGGCGGTGAGAAGAAGACGCTGCGGATGGTGGCGCAGTATGCGGACGCCTGCAACCTCGCGGCATCCCCTCAGATCGCGCACAAGCTCGACGTGCTGCGCGGACACTGCGACGCGGTCGGCCGCGACTACGACGACATCGAGAAGACCGCGATGATCCGCGTGGATCCGTCGTCGACCGCAGCCTCGGTGACCGCTCAGACCGCTGAACTGGCCGCCCTCGGCTTCACGACGACCTACGTGTTCTCGACCGGCATCGATGAGCCGTCGCGCGTCGTCGAACTGCTTGCGGAGGCGATGAGCGAGTAGGACGGTGTCGCGCATACGCTGACCTCATGGAGTCGGCCGAACTGCACGCGTTCATCTCGCATACCGAGGGAACGGTGTCTCCCAAGGCCGTCGGTGCCCTGCACGGTCGGGCGGAGATGCTGGCGCGCATGCCCATGCGCCTGCAGCGCTGGATCGTCGCACACGCGAAGGGCGAGGAGTACATGGGGTTCGTCGTCGAGCCCTACTGCCTGTTCCTCGCGTACGAGATCCGTGACCAGGCGGCCGCCGAGCGGCAGCTCCCGCCGGGATACCGCCTCATCCCGTCGTCCATGTTCGATGACGAGCAGCCGCGGTACATCGGGATCGTCGGGGCGTTCTCGGTGCACACCTCGGTCTTCTGGGGCGGACGCGTCGAGCTCTACGTCATCGCCGAGAACACGCGCACGGGCATGCTCACGTGGGTCATCTGCGACTACGAGTCGAACACGATCAACTACGACCCGGGCGGCGGCTTCTCGGCGGCGACGACCGAGCGCGCCGTGATCACGACGTCGCATCGGGGCGACGTGGTCGTCGACGTGCGCAGCCGCGAGCGCGCGAATCATCTCGCCGTCACGGCATCCGTCCCGGCGGGCGAACGGCGCGCGCTCGATCAACGGCTCTGGATCGAGGGCAATCTGTCGGTCGACTACGGCGGGCGCCTGCTGAGCCCCGGCGAGGAGCCGTTCGGTCTCATCTTCGACCCCGATGAGATGCGTGAGGCGATCCGCATCCCGCTCGACGCCGTCGAGCTGAGGGTCAACACCTTCGGTGCGGCGTTCCTCGACGAGGTGCCGTTCGAGGTCGCCTGCTTCCCCTACGCGCAGCACTTCCTCACGACGAGCTATCCGCGGCCCACGTCGATCCGCGATCGCGACGACCTCGATGCGGCGGTGCGCGGCTTCATCGCCGCGGACTGATCAGACGCGCTCGCGCAGCCAATCGCGTGCGCGCGCGAGCAGCTCCTGCGCGAGGACGGTGTCGGTCGCCCAGGCCTCGAAAGCGTGCGGCGCGCCGGCGACGGTCTCGAAGGTCACGTCGACGCCGGCATCCCGCAGTCGCTCGGCGTAGGCGAGGTCCTCCGCGTGGAACAGCTCGATGTCCGAGGCGTACATCCACGTCGGCGGCAGGCCTGCGAGGTCGTCGCGGCGCGCGGCCGCCGCGTATGCGGGGAGCTCCGGAGAGCCGATGCGCGCGCCGAGGTACGACCGCCAGCCGACGAGGTTCGAGCGGTTGGTCCATACGAAGTGCTGGTCCGCGTCGAGCGCACGATCGGTCGCCGTGCGGTCGTCGAGCATGGGACAGAAGAGCCACTGCGCTGCGACGGGCGTGCCCTCGTCGACGAGCTTCTGGACGAGGGATGCCGCGAGCCCCCCGCCCGCGCTCTGCCCGCCCACGGCGATGCGGGCGGGGTCGATCCCGAGGTCCGCGGCGTTCCGCGTCAGCCAGGTGAAGGCGTCGGCGCAGTCGTCCAGAGGCGTCGGAAAGGGATGCCGCGGCGCCAGCCGATAGTCGACGGATACCACCGTGGCACCCGTGCTCAGGGCGGTCTCGCCGCACATGCGGTCGTCGACCGCTGCCGAGCCCAGAACGAGCCCGCCGCCGTGGATCCAGAGAAGGCCGGCCCCGGACGGGTGAGGCGGCGTGTAGACCCTGACGCGAAGACTGCCCTCGTTCACGATCCGGCGCTCGACGCCGTCGACCTTCTTGCCCGGGGCGAGGCGTGAGAGCCTGGAGACCAGCCACAGCACCAGGGGGTTCTCAAGGTCGAGTCTGGGTGCCCGGCGCGTCGCCTCGCGCAGGGATGGATCGACGCGGGCGAGGTCCACGGGGCGGCTCCTTCGAGGCGGGTCGGCGTCGCGAGCGCGCGGATTCGCGGCATACGTCGGCGTGTCGTAAACTATCCCACGGTGACGTGTCCGAGCGGCCGAAGGTGCAACTCTCGAAAAGTTGTGTAGGGTAACCCCCTACCGTGGGTTCAAATCCCACCGTCACCGCCACCACAGAAGCCCCGAGATCCCTTGCAAACACTGGGATCGCGGGGCTTCTCCCGTGCCCAGATCGGGCAAGTGAGAACAATTTGAGAACATCGGGTGTTCTCAGCGGCTCCAGCCAGGGTTTTGACCGGTCACTCCAGGGCCCGTTATCGGCCCAGTCTCGTGGACGACGGTGAGTGACTGCTGCCGCGCTCGTCCGAGAGCGAACGCGACGGCATCCAGGTCGTCGTCGAAAAGGTCTGCGTAGGTGTCGAGGGTCATTGCGGCCGACGCATGGCCCAGCATGCGTTGAACGGCCTTCACATTCGCACCAGCGCTGATCGCGAGACTGGCAGCTGTGTGGCGCAGATCGTGAGGGGTCACGCGCGGGAAAGTCGGATCTTGCGCTTGCGCACGCTTCACCGCTTTCGCAAACCATCCAGCTTGGGAGTTTGGTAACCGCATGTGGAGTTGGCCGTCTCCGAACAGCAGCTCCTCGTGATGCTTGCCGTCGAATGCCGCGCGCACGAGCGAGTCGATGAAATCTGGATAGCGGACGGCCCGGCTAGCGTGTGACTTCGGTGATCCCACGTGTAGATGTCCGTTCACCAAGACGGCGTTCTCGTAGACGGTGACTCGACGCCGATTGAGATCCACGTCGCGCAGGCGGAGTCCGGTCGCCTCCCCCCAGCGCAGGCCGGTGTAGGCGAGGAAGAGAACGACGTCCGGGTGAGTGGAGAGTCGAGCGAGATCAGCGACCTGCGTGTGGGTCAAATAGACACGTGGCTTCGGTCGCTTCTTCGGAAGGCGGACGCCGCGTGCAGGGTTATCGGCGATCCGTCTATCTCGCATTGCAATATCGAGGATCGCCGCGAGGATGCCGTAGCTGCGGATTACGGTGGTCGCCCCCCGCGTGGTGGCGAGCTCGCTGACCCACGCCCTGACTTCGCTGTGCGTGATCGTACCCACACGCCGGCGCCCCCAGGCGGGTGCCACGTGGATACGCCAAGCGGATTCGAGGGGGTGGTGGGATGAAGGCTTCAGCACCGCGGCCTGGTCCTTCAGCCACGCTTCGCCGAGCTCTTCCACAGTGATTCGGGCATCCGTCGGATCGATGTAGGTCTTGTTGCCCATGGCGACGCTGACGGAGTCGAGGAAGGCTCGAGCCTCGCGTTTGCTCGTGAACCCACGCTTCGCGGCGTGCGTATGGTCCGGCTTCCGATACCGGACGTAGTACCGAGTCCCCTGAGTCGTCTTGTAGGGGTGGATGCTACCCATCCGCCTGTCGGCCGACGATGTAGCTCATTCCTTCGAGGCGACCTTCGTCTCGTGCTCGACCAACCCAGACTGCCGCGGTCCGGTGGGGGACGCGCAGTTCGCGCGCGACGGCTTTGATCGGTGCGGAGGCGGAGAGTGCTGCTGCGCCGTAGACGATCTCCACGATGTCCATGCGGGAGTCATTGTTGCGCCCGCGCTTCACGGCTTCGTCGGCCATCCATTGCGGAATGAGGCGGCCTTCGACGGAACTGATCTCAGCCACCGTGAGCCACTGAGCCGAGGGTTCGTCGCTCAACGTCAGCGCGATGCACTGAGGTGCGGCGGCCTGCACAATGCGCTGGACGTTGACCTGGCGCAGGGTGTCACCGTTCGCCTCGACGTCGTCATAAAGTGCGCGAACGCTGGTGGCTCGGACGACGTATCTCCCTTGGATGCGAATGTAGTGCGCCTCGATGGTCGTCTGGACGCCGCCGTCTTCGCTGACATGCGTGGCGATGAATCCTGGCGCGATGCGGAGTGCTGATCCGACTCGCTCGCTGGTGGCGTCCGCGGTCATAGGAGCGCCTTCGAGAGTCTTCACGTCGACCTTCACCTCCCTAGTTTGTCTTATCGCGTCAGGGAATCTCAGATTTACCTCTTGCTTACTGTATCAATAAATGACACACTCGTGTCAAATCCTGACGAACTCACACACGGGAGGCGATCATGACCATCACGAGCAACACGGCCGCCCCTGGCCTGTCTCACATCTTTATCAGCCCCGCGCGCGTTGCAGAGATGCTGCCGGGCGTGACGGTTCAGACGTTGGCGATGTGGCGGTATCGGCACACGGGACCGCCCTACCGAAAGCTCGGCGCGAAGGTGGTCTACGCGCTCGATGAGCTCGAGAAGTGGGTGCAGGACGGCGCCCACGGCGGTCAGTTCGATGACTGACCCGCCCTCGCTCATCGTGTACTCGACGGGACCCGCGTGCATGCGCTGCACGCTCACCTGCCGGTGCGCCGACAAGTTCGGCCTTAAGTACGTCGTCGTCGATCTGCGCGAGAACCTCGCAGCACGTGAGTACGTCACCGACGATCTCGGATACAGCGAGGCTCCCGTTGTGGTGGTCAACGGCGACTACCAGCACCACTGGTCTGGCTTTCGCCCGGATCTAATCGAGCAACTGGCGCGCCGTCATGTCTGAGCACGACGCGGGTTCGACCGAGGACCCGACGGCGCGGGAGGAGCGACTGCGAGCTCGCAGGGAGAAGTACAGGCGTGATCCGGATCGGTATCGCGGGTACCGCCGTGCGGCGATGGAGAAGCACGGAGAGGAGATCCGCGAGTACAAGCGGCAGTGGCAGGCGAATCACAAAGAACACGTCAGCGAGTATCACCGCCGCTATCACGAGGAGCACCGCGACTACGAGAACGCCCGCAACCGCGCGTACATGCGGCGAAGAGCAGCCGAGAGGCGCCAGGAGCAGGAGCTCGCTGAGCGTCGGCGTGTCAACGCCCGCGAGTATTACGTCGCCAACCGCGACCGGATCGCGATGGCCACCCGTGCCTGGCGAGGGCAGCAGAAGCTAAAGGATCCTGAGGGGTACCTCGCGCAGCGTCGGGAGAGCAACAAGCGCTGGCGCGACAAGAATAAGGATCGCGAGAACGCGAAGCTGCGCGCTCAGTACCGCGACAATGCCCCAGAGCTACGAGAGAAGGCGCGTGCCTACTATGCCGCGAATCGCGAACGGATCCTCGCGCAACGGAAAGCTGCTCGGGAGGCGTCGCCGGACTCGTCTCGGGAACGTCAACGTCGCTATCGCGAGCGCGAGCGTCGGCGCCGCGAGGCGGGGCTCCCGCCCTACCGGCGCCATCGCACCACGGCCGCCGATCGGGCCGCGCACAGGGCGGAAGCCGACGCGTTCTTCGCACGACCGCTCACGCCCGAGCGCCTCACCGCGAACCTGAACGGCCCACCGACACCGCCCGAGCTGATCGCCTGGTGGCAGCGGGATTGCGCGCGTGCTCGAGCCACCGAGTATCTCGCGATCGACCCGGGTGCGCGTGTGAAGCTCAACCTGCACGTATCTCGACGCAGTGTCGATCAGGTGCTGGGTGATCGCAAGGCGGACGTCGATGCCGCGGTGCGAGCTTCCGAGGAGGCTCGGATGGATGCGATCGGGCGTCGCGTCAACAACCAACTGCGGACGGGACGACGCCGAACCGCCACTCCCGACCCCGCCGCACCGCACACGTCCCCGTCCGCCCCGCATGCCGGAGGTCTCAGCCGATGACCGCTTCCGATATGTCTCGCGCCGTGTCAGTGGTGTCCGTCACACTCTCAAGCAAGGAGATCACCATGATCGATCGAGCACACACCGAAGCGGTCACCTACCGTGTCGCGGTTTCTGCACTCACCTACCGTTCCGACAAACCAGAGCACGAGCCGGGATACACCGTGGAGGAGGACGTCGACTGGTGCATCCAGCCCCTCCGCGGCATCCCCACCGACACGTTCGAACGGCTGCGCGCTCTCGTTCGCGACACCATCATCGATCCGACCGCGAACCGCGAAGCCCTCGCACACTCCCTGTCCGAAGCGGCGATCGATTCCGGTGGGGCACAGTCATGAACCCCCAGACCTTCGGGGTCGTCGCGATGGTTGCGACCGTCATCCTCACCATGGGTGTCGTGCTCGTGATGCCCGCCATCGTCCTTGCAGGGTTGCGTGGGCAGATCCTGCGCGCGGCGCGCTTGGCGCAAGCGGTGCTGGTGATGACCGCTCTCGCGGTGATCAGCGCGCTCTTCATCGGGACGGCCGGATCGCCGCTCGAGCTCTTCTAGATCCGGTCGACGTCGATCGGGGCGAGCGCGCGCTGGACGGCGCTCGTGCTCACGCCGAGGACGCCGGCGATGTGTGCGAGGGAGCGGCCGTGGCGGCGGAGCTCGACCGCGATCGCGAGGCGCTCGGGAGTGACCACAGAGGGTCGTCCTCGCGGCCTGCTCTCCGCACCATCGGTCGAAAGCCGCCGGCGGCCTCGCACGCGCGCGAGTTCGACACGGAGTGCCTCCAAGGCCCCGAAAACCTCCGCCGGCTCCCGCGGGCCGTCGTCGGTCGAGAGCGATCTCTCCGCGAGTGAGCGGAAGCGGATGCCGCGTGCACTCATCCCGGCGAGGGTCCGGGTGAATCGGGTAGCTGACGGCGCGAGGCGCGCGGCAGACGTGACGAGCAGAGTGTCGCCCTCAGAAAGCGTGGCGAGACAGGCGTCGAGCTCGGGCGTCGAGGTCGGCCAGTCCGTCGACGTATCGGTGAAGACCATGATCGCGCCCGCGCCGTGCAGCGTCGCGGTCTCGGCCGAGGTGTCGTCGTCGACCAGTATGCGGGTGTAGCCGACGATCCGGCTCACCGTGACGGTCCGCCGCGGTCAGGTGCCGGTGGCGTCACGACCGGGCCCGTCGCGATCTGCGGTTCGCGACGCGGACGGGTGCGCCGCTGGGGTGCCAACTCACTCGCGATACGGGTCTCCAGCATCCGAGAGACCGGAGATGCCGACGGCACGTTGAGCCGGGGAATGACCTCCCGCAGGGCGAGATCGTTCAGCGCGACCATCGCGTCGGCCATATCGGATCGACGAGAAGCAGGGTCAGCAACGAACTCGGAGATGCGGCGACGCTCGCTCAACCACTGCGTCGCCTGCAGAGTCGACATCGGAGACGACACGGCGCGGTCGAACGCTTCCACCGCGCCCTCCAGTCCCGCATCGCGCGTCCGGTCCAACACGGGCGTCCCGTTGCGGTCGATGACCATCACGCGTCCCGCTGCCAAGTTCTGCCGGATCGCGTCGAGCACCGAACGCGTCTCGACCAACTCCTGATCGTGAGCGGAGACGTTCACGCCAGAGCGACCCGTCCCACTCTCTCGCAACTCGGACGAGGCCACCGCGATGAGGCTCTCCGCACGCGACACCCCCACAACGGCGACAACCGTGTCGAACCCTTGCGACCCGAATGTGTCCAGCAGCCCGTGAGTCGCCTCAGCGGAACGGAGCGGAGCATCCACCAACACGGAAAGGCGGCGATCTCTCGCATATCGCAGACACGCGCTCAACCAGCCGGCGACCACTGCCGCACGGTCCGCCGCAGACTCGCTCGACGAGGCGTCCGACTGTGGCAGGAAGCGCCGAAGGGCGTCAGGCGCTATGACTGCCGTCCCCGCGGGGGAGGTGTCGATGAGTTGCCCGATGGCTCGTGATCTTCCGGACCCTCGCTGTCCGCCCAGGAGCGTCAAGCGCGGATGATCTGACGTGGCGACCTTTGCGAAGACGATGGGCAGAATCTCATCCTCGAGTACCCGCGCCGCATCGAGCGATTCGAGCTCACGCGCACGGCAAGACGATGGAATCGTCGCTGCGACCTCCATCACAGCCGCACGGTCGAACCCGCGCGTTCGCACGGCGCGCGCCCACGCTGACTCTGCGTCAGCGGTCGGTGAGCCCGCGAGGGTCGAGGAGAGCAGCTCGTCGTACGCCACAGCGTCACTCGGACGCCATGACGGCACAGCAGCACGCATCTTCCCTCCGAGCGCGAGTCTACCGTCACCCGAAAAAACCCCAAATCGAATATCGGGACACGGGAGCGACCGACCGATCCGTTGTGCGTTGATGTGCGGAGTCCATGTCGGCCATCTCACGAAGCCCCGTGAGAAGGTTCACCTCGACAGCCGCTGACGACGGTTGTTGTTTGCCGTGAAGCCTGCGGCATCGTACGGTCGGCCGGGCTGCGTGCAAGGGCTTTCGCGGCATATCCTCCTCCGCTGGCGCTTCGTCCGGTATTCCACGGTCCCTGGCACTCCGCCCACCCTCCCTGCTCCGGCACTATGTGCCTTCACGGCAAACAACACAGGCAGAAGAGAAATGACCACTGGAAGACTCGAACACCTCGACCCGCAGGCGCTCGACATCGAACCCAGCATCCGCACCTAGGTCACCACCGACAAGGGATTCCTGGACAGCATCCGCGCCAACGGCGTCCTCGTCCCCATCCTCGGCTGGCGCGACCGCGTCGAAGCGTGGAAGCAGATGGAACTCGCCGGGCTGTCGGTGTCCGCGATCGCCCGCAAGACCGGAACCAAACGCGGCCGCATCAAGACCGGCCTCACCGTCCGGAAGCGACACCGCCACTATCCTCGTCGGCCAGCACGGCCTCAGTCTCGACCAGGCCGCGATCCTGTTCGAGTTCGACGACGACCCCGACGTGATCGCCGACCGCCCAGACCGCGACCGAACACCCCGACTACTTCCCCGTCGCCGTCGAACGCGCACGCCGGGGGAAGGCGAGTCGCGAAGCCCGCGCGATCGTCGAACGGGGGGCGAAGGGCCACTAAATTCTCGACGAGCGACCCGGCTCGAACGAGACACCGTACCGGCTCCGGATGCTCACCACTGTCGACGGCACGGAAGTCGACGCCGGCAGCATCCAGGGCAAGCCCGGAGTGTCCGTCTACGTCGCGATAACGCTGGCCCGTGCCCTAGCCTCGCAGCGAGGGCACGGCTGCCGTCGTGTGTTGGGCGACCGTCGTGAAAGCAGTATGTCGGCTCTCTGCTGTGCGGTGACGGTTCGCCCTTAACCGTGCCGACAGATTCTGCGTTGGCGTGGCGCTCTGGCGATATCTTTGGCTGGGATTTTAATGACGACGCGGCGTGTCTGACTCTTTCCGTACCAAAACGGCGGGTTCCTCATCAACTACCCATCAACCAAAATCAGCACCACCAAATCTCGCGTCTTTTCGCGGGTACCGGAGGGATAGCTCGCAAATTACCTGGACGGAACGCTTCGCGAATCAACTACTCATCAACGAAGTCCGTCTGCCCCGATTCTTTTTGAGCCCAGAACGGCACGTAGCGCATCAGCTTGGGCGGCGCGTCTGGGTCGTACGGGACGATGGCGCCCGCTTTGACTGCCTCGCCGAGCAGTCGAGAGGCTGTTGCCTTGTTTTTCGTCGCAATCCCGAACCGCGTGCGGATGGAAGCGTTGTTCGTGTGTTCGCGCGAGGTGTAGCGCAGACAAGCGTGAAGGTAGACCGCACGCACTCTGTCTTCCCGCGTCATCTTCGGAAGATCTCGGGGGGACAGCATGGTGATCCGCGTGCTTCCGGCGCCCGCTTCGACGATCGGAGCGGGGAGTTGGTAGAACTCAACTTGAAACGCAACCTTGTCCCAGCCGCTGCCCTGTTCTTCGCAGATACCCATCCGGCGGAGCAGATATGCGAGCTTCTCGTTCCTGCTGCGAGGCGGCGCGTCCACCAACCGCTCGACAGGCACCATTGGCTCGCCGGGATTTGCAATCTCGATCCGATCCCCGAAAATCTCGATTGTTGGGCCGGCTCCACCAGTCGTGAAGTCTTGGTGGATGAGAGCGTTCGCGACCAACTCGCGCACGGCCAACTCGGGATACACGGGTGTCGTGGTTCGAAGCGCCTGCCCGATCACGGGGTTTGCTGGGAGGACCCCGTTGATGTAGCCGATGAGTCCTTCAAAACCATTGGCGTAACCCTTCACACCGAGTTGCTCCTTGACGAGTTTGACCTTCGTCTTGCCTTCATACTGGATGACTCTTAGCGCCTTTCGTCGCAGCGTTGGGAAGCTGTCGAGGGACTTTGCGAGGAGCAGCCCGCCAAGATTCGTGATCCGCCAGCCAGTTCCGGGCATCCGATGGATGAGGCTCTCCGCGCTGAGTGCTTCGAGGATGCCAGCTCTGTTGTCGGGAAGCGGTCGATTCATGAGATCGAAGTAGCTTGGGTAGTCGAGGAGCCCCAGCACATCATCATCGGTGAGCCGGTCGCGGGCAGATGCGAGCTCGAACGGCTCTCGCTCGAATGACTTCCACAGACGCCTTGCGTAATCCGGATGTTTGTTGAGCGGCTTCGTGTAGGAACCCACGCGAATGTACTCGACGCCCTTGAATTGGACAGGTTGAAAGCTTGCCGCTTCGATCGTGAGGACGACCAACCTGATGTCGCGGAGCTGGATTGTCGTGAACTCGAAGTGGAGCGGGGGTGTGAGCTGAGTGGCCAGCCAGTTCGTTAGCTCGGAATTGCCGATCTTCTGACTGACGGGGTCCGCAGTCGTCCCCACAATTACGTGGTCCTCGTCACGGACGCCCCAAACTATGTACCCAAAGGGTTCATCGTCGAGCCGGGCCGAGTTCGCGAGGGCGGACATATTCTGTCCGATAGTGGCGGGGTCTTCGTTCCCCACCTTGAACTCCACCCAGCCTGTCTCCGCCTGGAGCGCGGCGAGCTCAGGGATAAGGTGGAGCAACTGATCCCGGCTGTGAAGCTCCAACTGTGCAAACGCCCCTCGTCATTGGTTTTACTCAAGCGAAGGCTATCGTCTCGGCTCTCGACAGACACCCGCGGGGTACCGCGGGTGACGTCCCGCTTGTTAGTGGAGTTCCTCGACACCGTGCGGGTTGGCTGTTCTGACGATGCCGCGGTCAGTTCGGGATACTCACCTCCTCGCTGTCGGCAAGCAACGTCTGACTCTGTCACTCTGATTTGGCCCAGGGGCGTCGGTCTTATCTGGCCCATGTTGCGACGCGCCGGGGTGTTCATGTCGGTTTGATT
>NZ_JBIMKU010000011.1:0-79200 GCF_051860965.1 Microbacterium sp. | reverse complement strand
CAATCACCATCGACCCCACACCGGGCTCGGAGGCTCAACCCCCGCCGAACGCGTTCACAACCTCACGGGGAAGAACACCTAGGCGAGCGCCTCGTCGACGAGGGCGACGACGTTCTCGGTCCCGCGGCGTTCGCCGATGGATGCCGCCGCCTCCGCCATCCGATGGCGCGCCGCATCGTCGGCCAGCAGCGGGACGACCTCCTGCCGCACCCGATCGGCCGTGAACTGCGCATCGGGGATGATCCGCGCCGCTCCCGCACGGACGGCCGATGCGGCGTTCTGCGCCTGCTCCCCGTTGCCCACGGCGTACGGGACGTAGACGGCGGGGATCCCGAGCGCACTGATCTCGCTCACGGTCGCCGCCCCGGCGCGCGAGACGATCAGGTCGGCCGCGGCGAAGGCGAGGTCCATGCGGTCGACGTAGCGGCGCATCGCGTAGCCGTCGGCATCCGGATCCTGAAGCTCCGACCGCTCCCCCGTGACGTGCAGCAGCTGCCATCCGGCGTCGAGCACGTCCTGCCATGCGCCCTCGAACGCCGCGTTGAGCCGCGCTGCGCCGAGCGAGCCGCCGAACACGAGCAGCGTGGGCTTCGCGGGGTCGAGCGCGAAATGATCGGCGGCCTCGGCACGCACCGCAGCGCGGTCGAGCTCCATCAGCTCGCGGCGCAGGGGCATGCCCACGACGCGCGAATTTCGCAGGGGGGTGCCCTCGAAGGCGACGCCGGTGGATGCGGCCCGCCGCGCTCCGAGGATGTTCGCCAACCCGGGCTTGGCGTTGGCCTCGTGCACCACGAACGGAACCCTCGCACGACGTGCGGCGACGTACGCGGGAGCGGAGGCGTACCCGCCGAAGCCCACCACCACGTCGACTCCGCGATCGGCGATGATCGTCCGCACCTGTGCGATCGCGCGGCGGAAGCGCGCAGGGAAGGCCGCGGCATCCCGATTCGGGCGTCGCGGGAACGGCACCTTGTCCACGAACACGAGCTCGTAGCCCCGCGCCGGCACGAGCCGCGTCTCGAGGCCCTCGCGCGTGCCGAGCACCAGCACGAGAGCGTCGGGCTCGCGCTCGCGCAGCGCATCGGCGACCGCGAGCAGCGGATTGACATGACCCGCGGTGCCACCACCGGCGAGAAGGTACGTGCGGGGAGAACTCACTCAGCGATCTTCGCACGCGAGCGCGTGGATGCCCGCGGCGCGGAGGGCGTGCGCGGCACAGGGAGCGAGCGCGCGAACGACAGCAGCACGCCGCACGCGACCAGCACCGACAGCAGCGACGTGCCGCCCTGCGACATGAACGGCAGGGGCACGCCCAGCACGGGGAAGACGCGCAGCACGACGCCCACGTTGATGAGCGCCTGGCCGACGATCCAGACCGTGATGCCGCCCGACACGATGCGCACGAACGGGTCGTTCGTCTTGCGGATGACGTGGAACGCGCCGACGGCGAACAGCGCGAACAGGGCGAGGACGACGACGCAGCCGATGAGGCCGAGCTCTTCTCCCACGATCGCGAAGATGTAGTCGTTCGCCGCGGCGGGCAGCCAGTCGTACTTCTCGCGCGAGTTGCCCAGACCGAGACCGAAGATGCCGCCGCTCGCGAGGGCCCACATACCGTGCAGCGGCTGATAGCAGCTCGTGAGGTAGTCGTCGAGGCAGTTCTCGTTGAAGAGGCTCATGATGCGCGCCATGCGGTTGGGGCTCGTGATGGCGTAGACCGCGACGAGGATGACACCGAGGATGAGCGGCACGAGGAAGATCCGCAGCTTGACGCCCGAGAAGAAGAGGGCGCCCAGGACGATGAGGACGAGCACCATGGCCGTGCCGAGGTCGCCACCCACGAGCACCGTGAGGATGACGAGGAAGGAGACCGGAACGATCGGGATCGCCACGTGCTTCCACGAGGCGAGCAGCGTCTGTTTGCGGAACAGGACGTAGCCCAGCCACAGCGCGAGGGTCAGCTTCAGGAACTCCGCGGGCTGGAACTGGAAGCCCGCGATCTGGACCCAGTTGCGGTTTCCGTGCGCCTCCACGCCCAGGCCCGGCACGAAGACGAGCAGCTGGAAGAGCGTCGCGAGGATGAGCGATGGCCATGCCATGCGCTTCCAGAACGAGATCGGGAAGCGGCTGGCGACGAACATGAGCGGCACGCCGATCACGGCGAAGACGCCCTGCTTGATCATCGCCTCGTACGGAGGCTCGCCCGCAGCCGTCGCCGTCGCCGACGTCGCCGAGAGCACCATGACGAGTCCGAAGACCGTCAGCAGCAGCGCCGTCGAGGTGATCAGCAGGAATTCGCTCGGCACCGGTGCGAAGACCCGCCCGAGCGACACACGTGCGGCGAGTCCGCGCCGCGACTTCGACGTGTCGTCAGGCGTCGGCCGAGGGGTGCGCGTCGCGGTCGTTCCCGCCATCGCTCCCCCTCCCGAGGCGATCGTTCACTGCTGCGGCGAAGCGCCGGCCACGGTCCGAGTACGACGAGAACTGATCGAAGGATGCCGCGGCAGGAGCAAGGAGCACCACGTCTCCGTCCTGCACGACACTCATCGCCGTCTCGACGACCTGCGCCATGACGTCTTCAGTCTGAGCGTCGTCGACCTCGAAGACCGGCACCTCGGGCGCGTGTCGCGAGAACGCCGCGACGACAGCCGACCGGTCGGCGCCGATCACGATGGCAGCCTTCGCACTGGATCCGCGGGAGGCGACGAGATCCGAGATGTCGACGCCCTTGAGAAGACCGCCGACGACCCACACGGCACCCGGATAGGCGGCGAGGGAGGATGCCGCGGCGTGAGGATTCGTCGCCTTCGAGTCGTCCACCCACGTGACGCCCGCCGCGACGGCGACGACCTCGATGCGATGCGGGTCGAGCCGGAAACCCTCGAGCGCGTCGCGGATCGCCTCGGGCGGCACGTCGAGCGAGCGCGCGAGCGCGGCCGCCGCGAGGATGTTCGCGACGATGTGCGGCGCGGCGAGACCGCGGGCGGCGAGATCGGCGAGCGTCGTGAGCTCGAGGGCGCTGGTGCGGCGGTCCTCGAGGAAGGCGCGGTCGACCAGGATGCCGTCCACGAGGCCGAGATCGCTCGGCCCGGGCACGCCGAGGTCGAATCCGATGGCGCGGGCGCCCTCGACGACCTCTGCGTCCTCGACCATCTCGCGGGTCGCGGCATCCGCCTTGTTGTAGACGCACGCGATGCGCGTGTTGTCGTAGACGTGCGCCTTCGCGTCGCGGTAGGCATCCGCCGAGCCGTGCCACTCTAGGTGGTCGTCGGCGAGGTTGAGGCACACCGCCGCGTGCGGCGACAGCGGCTCGGGCCCGGTCTGCAGACCCAGGTACCACAGCTGGTGGCTCGACAGCTCGACGACGAGGGCGTCGAAGCCCGCGGGATCGCGGACGGCGTCGAGCACCGGTGTGCCGATGTTGCCGACCGGAGCGGCGCGCAGGCCCCCGGCGACGAGCATCGTCGCGGTCAGACGCGTCGTCGTGGTCTTGCCGTTCGTACCGGTGATGAGGATCCAGTCGGCTGGTGCGCCGTCGGCCCGCACGACCTTGTCGCGCACGCGCCATGCGAGCTCCACATCGCCCCACAGCGCGATGCCCGCTTCGCGGACCCACTCGATGACGGGATGGTGCGGTGCGAACCCGGGCGAGGCGACGACGACGTCGGGCGCGAAGTCGGCGAGTGCCGCGGGAGGCTCGGCGAGCGAGCCCGTCCACAGGGTCGCGCCGATGACGGGCACGAGCGCGGCGTACTCCTCGCTCGCGTCTTCGGTGAAGACCGCGACCTCGGCGCCGAGCTCGGCGAGGGTGTCGGCCGCCGAGAAGCCCGTGACCGAGAGCCCGAGCACGGCGACGCGCAGGCCCTTCCAGTCCGCGTGCCAGCTCGTGAGCGTGTCGAGGCGGGCGGCGCTCATGTGCGCGAGAGCCACTCGACGTAGAAGAAGCCGATCCCCGAGACGGCGAGCAGGCCCGCGATGATCCACATCCGGATCACGATCGAGATCTCGGACCATCCGCGCATCTCGAGATGGTGATGGAAGGGGCTCATCAGGAACAGCCGCTTGCCGCGCGTCGCCTTGAAGTACAGACGCTGCAGGATCACCGAGCCCGGTCCGATGATGAAGACGCCGGCCACGAGCACCGCGAGCAGCTCGGTGCGGGTGAGGATCGCGAGCGCCGCGATGACGCCGCCGATCGCGAGGGACCCGACATCCCCCATGAAGACCTCCGCCTTGGGGGCGTTCCACCACAGGAATCCGACGAGCGCGCCGACGAACGACGCCGCGATGATGGCGAGATCGAACGGATCGCGCACCTCGTAGCACGCGGAGCCGAGGTCGGGCGAGAGCGCGCCGCCGCCGCAGGCCTGATTGAACTGCCAGAAGGCGATGAGGCTGTAGGCGCCGACGACGAAGATGGCACAGCCCGCCGCGAGTCCGTCGAGTCCGTCGGTCACGTTCGCACTGTTCGAGAACGCGACGCCGATGAACGTCACCCACACGAGGTAGAGGATCCACCCGACGATGAGGCCGAGGGTCATGAAGCCCAGCCACGGGACGTCGCGGAAGATCGAGATGTAGGGGGAAGCGGGTGTCTCGCCGCTCGAATCGGGGAACATGAGCGCCGCGATGCCGAACGGGACCGTCACGAGCACCTGGCCCAGCACCTTGCGCCACCCGGTCAGCCCGAGGCTGCGCTGGCTGCGCACCTTCATGAAGTCGTCGATGAAGCCGACCACGCCGAGACCGACCATCATCCAGATGACGAGCCATCCCGAGATGGTGGGCGGGTTGTTGCCCGTGTACGTGCCGACGAGGTATCCGACGAGGGCGCCGACGATGAAGATCGTGCCGCCCATGGTCGGCGTGCCGCGCTTCTCGCCGTGGCTCGGATTGCGGATGTCTTCCGGCGTGCGGATCACCTGACCCCAGCCCCACTTGCGGAAGAGCCGCAGGAAGACGGGGGTGAGGAAGAGGGTGAATGCCAGCGAGATCGCGGCTGCCGTCAGGAGGGATCTCACGAGAACGATTCTCCCAGACGATCGCCCAGGAAACGCAGACCCGCCGCGTTCGAGGACTTGACGAGCACCCGGTCGCCGTCGCGCAGTTCGTCCACGAGATAGTCGTACGCCTCGTCGGCCGTGGCGAAGAACACCGCCTCGTCGTCCCACGAGCCCTGGGCGACGGCGGCGAGGAACATGCGACGCGCCTCGGTCCCGATGACGACGATGCGCGGGATGCGCAGCCGCACCGCGAGCTCGCCGACGCGGTCGTGCTCCTCGCCCGCGTATTCGCCCAGCTCGCTCATCGCGCCGAGGACGGCGACCATGCGCTCGCCCGGGCCCGTGATCTGCGCGAGCGTGCGCAGGGCGGCCGCCATCGAGTCCGGAGAGGCGTTGTACGCGTCGTTGATGATGCGCACCCGGTCGGACCCCAGGGGCTGCATGCGCCAGCGCTCGGCGATCTCGACGGTCTCCAGGCGCGAGACCGAGTCGGCGAGCGATACGCCGAGCGTCGTGGCGGCGGCGATCGCGGCGAGGGCGTTCATCACGTGGTGCTCGCCCAGGACCTTGAGGTGGAGGGGCATCGACGCGCCGTCGACGGTGACGACGCAGGAGGTCCCGGATGCCGTCACCACGACGTCGTCGGCGCGCACGGCGGCCTCGGGGCCGCGCCCGAACCAGCGCACGGCGACGCCGCGCTCCGCGGCGATCGGCGCCATCGCGGCGACCCGCGCGTCGTCGGCGTTCAGCACCGCGACTCCGCCCGGACGCAGCGCGCGCACGAGCTCGGACTTCGCCTGGAAGGTGCCCTCGATGCCGCCGAAGCCGCCGGCGTGCGCCATGCCGACCATGAGCACGACGCCGAGGTCGGGCTCGACGAGGCCCGCGAGGTGCGCGATCGCGCCGGGGCCGCTCGCGCCGAACTCGCTCACCAGGAACCGGGTCGAATCCGTCACGCGCAGCATCGTCAGCGGCGCGCCGACCTCGTTGTTGAACGACGCTCGAGGAGAGACGGTCCCGCCCTCGCCCTCGAGGATCCGCGCCAGCAGGTTCTTGGTCGTCGTCTTGCCGTTGGACCCGGTGATCCCGACGATCCGCAGTGCGCCGCCGGCGCGGACGTCGGCCACGACGACGCGTGCGAGGTCCGAGAGCGCGGCCACGGCATCCCGAACCACGATCTGCGAGACGGGGGCATCGACGAGGCGCTCGACGATCGCGACCGCGGCACCCCGATCGATCGCCGGCCCGACGAACAGGTGGCCGTCGGTCTGCTCGCCCGGTTTGGCGACGAAGACGCCCCCCGGTTCGATGAGGCGCGAGTCGGTGTCGACCGCTCCCGAGACGACGGTCTCGGGGGAATCGTCGCCGAAGGGATGCAGCACGCCCTGCACGGCGTCGGTCAGGCGGGCGAGGGTCAAGGCGATCATGAGGTCTCCGTGGCCGGATCTCGCGCCGCTCAGCCCAGTTTGGGCAGCAGCGTCGGCGACGTCGTGGAAGGAAGCACCCGGTATGCCTTGAGCACCTGGGTCACCGCCTTCTGGAACGCGGTCCCGTTGGCCGCAGACGACTTTACCTTCGTCGGCTCGTCCAGGGTGACCACGACGACGAACTGGGGATCCTCGATCGGCGCGAGGCCGATCATCGTCGTGTAATACACGCCGTTCTTGTAGCCGCCGTTGACGAGGTCCGCCTTCTCACCGGTACCCGTCTTGCCGCCGACGCGGTAGCCCGCGGCCACGAGGCGATCCGACACACCGCTCTGGAAGAAGACGTTCTCGAGCATCTCGCGGGCGTACGTCGCCGTCTGCGCGCTCACGACGCGCACGGGGGCGGGCAGCTTGGGCGTCACGACGGTGCCGTCGGCCTTCGTGCACGACTCGACGAGCGACAGCGGCATGCGCACGCCGTCATTGCCGAGCGCCGCATACGCGCCGGCGAGTTCGGGCATCGTGGTCGTGAGACCCTGCCCGTACGAGGTGTTGTAGACCGTCTGGTTGTCCCACTGGTCGGGCGAGCGGAGCACACCCGACGCCTCGCCGGGGAACCCCACCGCCGAGCCCTCGCCGATGCCGAACTTCTTCAGGTAGTCGTAGCGCGTCTGGGTGTCGACCTTCTCGCTGAACTTCGAGATGCCGGCGTTCGACGAGTCCATGAGCACCCCGGCGAGCGTGTAGTTGTAGGCCGGGTGCGCGAAGGCGTCTCGCACGACGGCGCCGTTGGGGAACTTCTCGTAGCCCGAGGCGAGCACGGTCGACAACGGTGTCTGGCCGCCGGCATCCATCACCGTCGACGCCGTGAGCGCCTTGAAGGTCGAGCCGGGCTCGAACGTGCCGCGGAAGATGCGGCTCGAGCGATCGTCGGGTCCGGAGCCGTCGATGTTGTTCGGGTCCACGGTCGGGTACTCGGCCGCGGCCCGGATCTTGCCCGTCTTGGTCTCGACGACGAGGATCGACCCGCTCTGGGCGCCCATGTCCTGCGTCTGCTCGGCGATCAGCTGCTGCATGTACCAGTTGAGGTCGCGGTCGATCGTCAGCTGCAGCGTGCCGCCGTCGACGGCGGGCACCTCGCGCTCCGTGCCGGGGATGATGACGCCGTCCTTGCCCTTCTGGTACGACAGCGATCCGTTGGTCGAGGCGAGGCACGAGTCCTCCATCGCCTCGAGGCCCTCGAGCGGCTCGCCGTCGCTTCCCACGAATCCGATCAGGTTGCCGGCGACGGCGCCGTCGGGATATGTGCGGGCCGGATGCGAGAGGCACGCGAGGTAGGGGGCGCCGAGGTCGGCGAGGGCGCGGTACTGCTCCGTCGAGAGACCCCGGCCGAGCTCGGCGTACTGCGACGAGGCATCCTGCGCCAACGCCGTCGACACGATCGCCTGCACCGCCTCGGGGGTGGAGCCCGTGATGGTGGCGATCTGCGTCGAGACCTCCGACCACGGCTTCGCGGTGGACTTGCCGTTCGCGATGTCGGCGTCGATCTGCGTGATGAGCAGCGGGCTCAGCTGGCAGTCGTAGAGCAGGATGCTGCCCGCCAGGGTCTGGCCCGTATCGTCGACGATCGCCCCGCGAGCGCCGTACAGCGTCTGCGATCCCGCGAGGGCCTTGTCGAGCGAATCCGCGACGTGCTCGTCGGCGTTCACCACCTGGATGTCGACCAGCCGCACGAAGAACGCCCCCAGGACGGCGAGGACGACGGCCAGCGCCACGACCGTGCGCCGGCGCGGGCTGCGGGTTGCTCTCGTCGTCATGGAATCAGTGTGTGCTCGGAATGGGCAGACCGTCGGTGATCGGCGGCGGTGTGTTGGCGTCTCCGGTGGTCAGATCCGCCGGCGGCGGGGTGACGCCCTCGATCGTGGCGTCCTCCACGGTGACGAGCGGGGTCGAGGCGATGAGAGAGTTCGCGACGGCGCCGCGGCCGATCGCATCGACGGAGGACGTCCACGCGGCCGCCTGGCCCGAGCCGAGGAGCGCGTTGTCGCTCAGTCGCAGGTAGCTCGGCGATTCGTTGATGACCATGCCCAGCGCCGCCGCGTTCGCCGCGAGGTACTGCGGCGAGCCGAGACCGGCGACGTCGTCGGCCAGGATCTGCTTCTGCCACGTCAGTTCGCGCTGCTGACTGGTGAGCTTCGTCAGTTCGTAGGACGTCTGCGTCGTGAGGATCGAGAGCGACATCTGCGCGGCGCCGATCGCGAACGCTCCGGCCACCGCGACGATGCCGTACACGAGCCGCGGGCGCCGGCGCTTCTTCGGGGCCGGTGCGATGCCGAACGTCCGGCGCGGAGCGCGCTTCTTCGCCGGGACCGGGGCGACGACGGGGACGGCGCTCATCGCGCCCCCCTGATGCGCTCGGCGGCGCGCAGCCGCACCGGTGTCGCGCGCGGGTTGGTCGCGCGCTCCTCATCGGACGCGAGCTCGGCGCCCTTGACCAGCAGACGGAACCGTGGCGCGTGGGCCTCGAGCTCCACCGGGAGCCCCGGGGGCGTCGTGGAGGCGGAGGCGTCGGCGAACTCGCGCTTGACGAGCCGGTCTTCGAGGGACTGGTACGCCAGCACGACGATGCGTCCGCCGACGGGAAGGATGCCGAGGGCGGCCGGGATGGCGCGCTCGAGCACCGAGAGCTCACGGTTGACCTCGATGCGCAGCGCCTGGAAGACGCGCTTCGCAGGGTGCCCCGACCGCTGAGCGGCGTAGGGGGTCGCCGCGATCAGGATCTCGACCAGCCGCCCAGAGCGCTCGATCGCGGCGTCGTCGCGGGCCGCGATGATCGCCCGGGCGTAGCGCCCTGCGAGCTTCTCCTCGCCGTAGCGCTCGAAGATTCGCCGGAGGTCGCCCTCGCCGTAGGTCGCGAGGATGTCGGCCGCTGTCGTGCCGGCGGTCTGATCCATGCGCATGTCCAACGGCGCGTCCTGCGAGTAGGCGAAGCCGCGCTCGGCCTCGTCGAGCTGCAGCGACGAGACGCCGAGATCGAACAGGATGCCGTCGGCCGCGGCGAAGCCCGCCGACGCGACAGCCTCGGCGATGCCGTCGTACACCGTGTGCACGAGCGAGACGCGGTCGCCGAAGCGCGCGAGACGCTCCCCCGCGATCCGCAGCGCGTCGGTGTCGCGGTCGAGGCCGACCAGGTGGAGTCCGGGGAACCGCTCGAGGAACGCCTCGGAGTGGCCGCCCATGCCGAGCGTCGCGTCGACGAAGACCGCGCCGTCGCGCTCGAGCGCGGGAGCGAGCAGCTCGACGCACCGGTCGAGCAGAACGGGAGTGTGGATGTCGCGGAGGCTCATGATGCTGCGGGATCCGGTGGACCTTCGGTCCTGATCCCCATCCGCTCCGACCTGGCACCGGGGAAGGTGCGCCAGGGGTGAGCGGCTGGGAGTCAGGACCGAAGGGCCTCAGAACAGGCCCGGGATCACCTCCTGCTCCAGTTCGGCGTAGGTCTCTTCGTTGGCGGCGGCGTAGGAGTTCCAGGCATCGGCATCCCAGATCTCGGCGTGGGCGCCGACGCCCGTCACGACGAGCTCCTTCTGGAGCCCCGCGTACGCGCGCAGCGGCGGCGGGATCGTGACGCGATTCTGGCTGTCGGGCTTCTCGGCGCTCGCGCCGGAGAGGAACATGCGCAGGAAGTCACGGGCCTGCTTGTTCGCGAGGGGGGCCTCGCGGATGCGCTCGTGCACACGCTCGAACTCCTGCGTGCTGAAGACGTAGAGGCAGCGGTCCTGCCCGCGGGTGATGACGACGCCGGCACCGAGATCGTCTCGGAACTTCGACGGAAGGATGACGCGGCCCTTGTCGTCGAGCTTGGGAGTGTGCGTGCCCAACAGCATCGGTCGCCACCCCCCTTCGTCCGGCCCCCGCGGGATTTGGCTCCACGCTACTCCACTTTCCTCCACATCGCTATCGAAATGCCGTCGGAATCTCCCCCACGCCCCAAAGCGCACTCCGCGCACGCAAAAAAGCACCGACCCGGAGGTCGGTGCTTTTCGAGTGGTGGCCGCGCGGAGCGGCAGGGATCAGTGGTCGCCCTGGCGCTTGTCCCACCGGTCGTTCATGCGATCCATGAAAGAGGTGTTGGTCTTCGCCTTGGCGGGTCGATCCGGTTCGGCCGTGGGGATCTTCCCGAGGCCGCGCGTCGGAGTGACGGCGAGGATGACGCCGCCGAGCATGACGACGAAGCCGATGACGCCGACGACGATGAGCGGGGCCGCCACGCCGACGATGAGACCGCCGAGGCCCAGGAGGACCAGGACCGTGCCGTACACGATGTTCCGGTAGCTGAGGGTGCGGCCGTCTGTGGGCGCGCTCACGACGTCCGCGTCGTTGCGCATGAGATGGCGTTCCATCTCGTCCAGCAGGCGCTGCTCCTGTTCGGAGAGTGGCATGCATCCCCCTCTGGTGCTATGTCTTCGACGATTCTACGTCGCTCGTCGATCACTAGGCTAGGCCCGTGTCACCCTCCCCGGATGCGATCGAAGCGGTTTCCCAGCGACTCGACAACTTCGTCGCCGTTCAGAGATCCGAAAGCCAGGGCTTCGGCCCCGAAGCCGCGCTCTTCGTCGAGGCTGCGGCCGACGTCCTCCGCGGCGGCAAGCGCCTGCGCGGCCGCTTCCTGATCGCGGGGTGGAGGGCGGTGGAGGATGCCGCAGGCGCCCGCACTCCGATGACACAGGCTGTCGTCGGCGCGGCCGCCGCGCTCGAGATCTTCCACGCGGCGGCCCTCGTGCACGACGACGTCATCGACAACTCCGACACCCGTCGCGGACGCCCCGCCGCCCACCGCGCCCTCGAGGCCGCGCACCGCGCGGCGCACTGGACGGGTGATGCCGAGGCGTTCGGACGCTCCGGCGCGATCCTGCTCGGCGACCTGCTCGTGGCCTGGAGCGACGACCTGCTCGAAGATGCGCTCACGGGGGGCGAAGCATCCATCGCCTCCGCGGCGCGCGCGCAGTACGCGATCATGCGACGCGAGGTCACGATCGGCCAGTTCCTCGACATCGCCGAGGAGTCCGCGTTCCTCACGGAACCCGACGAACGCCATGCCGAGCGCGCACTGCGCGTCGCGTCGCTCAAGTCGGCGCGCTACTCCATCGAGCAGCCCCTCGCGATCGGCGCGGCCCTCGCGGGGGCGGATGCCGCACAGCTCGACGCGCTGCGGGCCTTCGGCCACCCGCTCGGGATGGCGTTCCAGCTGCGCGACGACGTGCTGGGCGTCTTCGGCGACGAGAGCGTGACGGGCAAGCCCTCGGGCGACGATCTGCGCGAAGGCAAGCGCACAGTCCTCATCGCGTACACGCGCGAGGCGCTGCCGCTGCCCGCGCGTCGCATCGTCGACGAACTCGTCGGCGACCCCCTCCTGGACGCGGAGCAGATCGCGTCGCTCCAGCGCACGATCGTCGAGACGGGCGCCCTCGAGCGCGTCGAGGCGCTCATCGCCGACTACGCGCGCGAAGCGGAGCGCTCCCTGTCGGGCGCCCGCCTCGACAACGCCGCCGTCGGCGAGCTGCGCGATCTCGCGCGTGCCGCGACGGTGCGAACGACCTGATTCCTCAGGCCAGCGTCGCCGCCACGCGGCGCACCTCGGCCTTGCGTCCCGCGACGAGAGCGTCGATGGGCGCGATCCCGATCGAGTCGTCGGGAGAGAGCAGCCAGTCGATCGCCTCGTCGTCGGTGAAGCCGGCGTCGTGCAGCACGATCACGGTTCCGCGGAGGGAGGTGAGGGGTTCGCCGTCCTTGATGAACACGGCGGGCACGCTGATGGCGCCGTGGCGACGGGATCCGATCAGGTGCAGGTCGTCGAGGAGCCGTCTGACACGGCCGACGGGCTCGTCGAGGATCTCGGCGAGTTCGGGGAGGGAGAGCCAGGCGGTGGGATGCTGCTGCGCGAGGTCATCGGTCACTCCCCCACTATCCCACTCGAGGGCCCGCGGATCACGGTCGCGCGGATCACATTCGTCACATGAGCCACACAAGCCACTTCTTATAGCATCTGTTGACTCTGATTCACTTCCGTGACACGGTGAGTGCAGTCGAAAAGGGGGGACCTCATGCCGTTCGACACCGCTTTCCGTTCGTCGCGCCAGGCGCGCACTCTCGCCGTGCCTGCCGCACTCGCGGGCTCCATCGCCCTCGTGATGAGCGCGGCGCCGGCGCAGGCGTTCCCCGCCGAGGCCGAGAACGCCCGCGGCCTCACGCTGACCGCGATTCCGGCATCCGTGCTCCACGGCGCGGTCAGGTCGGTCGTCGCACCGCCGACGTACACGGTCGTCGCAGGCGACACCGTCAGCACCATCGCGCAGCGCTTCGGTCTGCGCACAGCCGACGTGCTCGCGCTCAACGGGCTGTCGTGGTCGTCGGTCATCTACCCCGGACAGACGCTGACGCTCGTCGGCGCCGCCGCCCCCGCCCCGGCTCCGGCCCCCGCCTCCACGTACGCGGTGCGCGGCGGCGACACGCTCATCGGCATCGCGCAGCGCCACGGCGTGACCCTCCGGGCGCTCTTCGACGCCAACGGGCTCGACTACTCTTCGGTCATCTACCCCGGGCAGACCATCGCGATCCCCGGCGGTGCCGCGGCGCTTGCTGCGGCGCCGGCGGCAGCACCGGCTCCCGCGCCGGCGGCGCCCGCGGCATCCACCACTCACACGGTCAGCGGCGGCGACACGCTCAGCGGCATCGCACAGCGGTACGGGATCACGCTCAAGGCCGTCTTCGACGCGAACGGGCTCGGCTGGTCATCGATCATCTACCCCGGCCAGACTCTCGCCATCCCGGGCGCCGCGGGCCTGGCCGCAGCCCCCGCGGCGGCCCCGGCCCCGGCCGCGTCCGTCGACGGGCTGGACGCCGAGCAGGTCGCGAACGCGCGCGTCATCATCCAGGTCGGCCGGGAACTCGGCGTCTCGGACCGCGGCATCGCGATCGCGCTCGGCGCAGCGATGCAGGAATCCTGGATCCGCAACCTCGACTGGGGCGACCGGGATTCGCTCGGCCTGTTCCAGCAGCGCCCCAGCACGGGATGGGGCACGCCCGCCGAGATCCTCGACCCCGTCCGGGCGACGAAGGTGTTCTTCGGCGGCGCCTCCGACCCCAACGGATCGCGGACGCGGGGCCTCCTGGACATCCCGGGCTGGGAGGGCATGTCGTTCGCGCAGGCCGCCCAGGCCGTGCAGATCTCGGCGTTCCCGGATCGTTATGCGCGCTGGGAACAGCCCGCGTACGCCTGGCTCGCAGCCCTCGGCTGATGCACGTCGGCCCGCCGTGCAGGTGAGCCGCTGCCGGGAGTCGTGCCTTCCGCTCCGTAGACTTTCGTCGTGAGCACGAGTCAGCAGGCAGACCCGCTGATCGGCCGTCTGGTGGACGGCCGATACCGCGTGCGCGCCCGCATCGCTCGCGGAGGCATGGCGACCGTCTACGTCGCGACCGATCTGCGCCTCGAGCGCCGCGTCGCTCTGAAGGTCATGCACGGCCACTTGAGCGACGACTCGGTGTTCCAGAGCCGGTTCATCCAAGAGGCCCGCGCGGCCGCGCGGCTCGCCGATCCGCACGTGGTCAACGTCTTCGACCAGGGCCAGGACGGCGAGATGGCCTACCTCGTCATGGAGTACCTGCCGGGGGTCACGCTGCGCGATCTCCTGCGCGAGCAGCGCCGGCTGACCGTCCCGCAGGCCGTCACGATCATGGACGCGATCCTGTCGGGCCTCGCCGCCGCCCACCGCGCCGGCATCGTGCACCGCGACGTCAAGCCCGAGAACGTCCTGCTCGCAGAAGACGGCCGGGTCAAGATCGGCGACTTCGGGCTCGCGCGCGCGACGACCGCCAACACGGCGACCGGTGCGCAGCTGCTCGGCACGATCGCCTACCTCGCGCCCGAGCTCGTCACGCGCGGCACGGCGGATGCCCGCAGCGACATCTACGCCCTCGGCATCATGCTGTACGAGATGCTCACCGGCGAACAGCCGTACAAGGGCGAGCAGCCGATGCAGATCGCGTTCCAGCACGCGACGGACTCCGTGCCGCGGCCGAGCGTCAAGAACCCCGGCGTTCCCGAGCAGCTCGACGAGCTCGTGCTGTGGGCCACGGAGCGCTCCCCCGACGATCGCCCGCTCGACGCGCGCGAGATGCTCGAACGCCTGCGCGAGATCGAGCGCGAGCTCGGCATCTCGCCGCAGATCACGCGCACGCCGCCCGTCGGCACGATCCGCGACGAGGGCATCCCGTCGGGCGAACTCACCCAGGTGCTCCCCGCCACGGGGGCGAACGCGACCGCGCCGCTCGATACCGCCGACAACGCGACGCGCCTGCGCCGGGCCACGAAGAGGCGTTCGGTGCGGGGCGCATGGATGCTCGTGCTCGTGCTGCTGCTCGCCGCCGCCGCCGGGGGTGCCGGCTGGTGGTTCGGCTCGGGCCCCGGCTCCCTCGTCGCGATCGCCGACGTGTCGGGCGGGACGTTCCAGCAGGCCTCGGATCGTCTGCTGCAGGACACTCTGGTGGCGGTCGAGAAGAGCGAGACGAGTCTGGATGTCGAGGCGGGCACC
The DNA here is from genome assembly GCF_051860965.1 of Microbacterium sp. GTDB lineage: Bacteria > Actinomycetota > Actinomycetes > Actinomycetales > Microbacteriaceae > Microbacterium. The sequence goes on along the minus strand of NZ_JBIMKU010000011.1, from coordinate 64,179 downwards.
GTCATCCGCACCGTGCCCGAGGCCGGGACGCGCGTCGACAAGAACACGTCCGTCGACGTCTACGTGTCCCTCGGCCCTGCCGAAGTCTCGCTCAATCCGCTCGCCGGCATGAGCGAGGACCAGGCCCGCACGTACCTCCAGGAGAACGTCGTCTCCGTGGACGACGACGCGGCGCGGGTCTTCTCGGCCGATATCGCGAAGGACATCGTGCTCTCGGCATCCGTCGCCCCCGCCGCCGGCGGTGACGCGATCGACTGCACCGTCGCGTGCACCGTGCACCAAGGCGACACCGCGACCCTGCTCGTTTCCGCGGGCGCCGTGCCCGGCGTCTCGGGCCTGTCCGTTCAGGACGCCACGAATGCTCTCGCGACTGTCGAGCTCTCCGTCGCGGCAGACACGCCGAGCGAGTACAGCAACGACGTCAAGGCCGACCTCGTGATCCGCATCGCAGACAAGGCTGACGGCACACCGCTCGCACCGGGCGACACCGTCACACTGGTGATCTCAAAGGGGCCCGAGCCTGTCCCGGTGCCCGCCGTACAGGGTCTGTCGCTCGGCGACGCGATGAAGAAGCTCCGCGATGCCGGCCTCAACCCTCAGACATCCATTCCCGAGGCGTTCTGGGGTTTCTTCACGGCCGAGGGCACGGATCCCGCTGAAGGCACGCCCGTGCGCCCGGGCACAGACATCAAAGTCCGATCGTCGGGCGTCTGACGCCGTACGCCATCGATTCACGAACTGACCGGTCGCGGGGCCCGCGGCATCCGGCAGTCTCGGCGCACTACAGCTTCTCGAGCTCCTCGGCCACGAGGAAGGCGAGCTCGAGGCTCTGCATGTGGTTGAGGCGCGGGTCGCAGAGACTCTCGTAGCGCGTCGCGAGCGCGGCCTCGTCGATCTCCTCCGACCCGCCGAGGCATTCGGTGACGTCGTCGCCGGTGAGCTCGACGTGGATGCCGCCCGGGAACGTGCCGACGGCGCGATGCGCCTCGAAGAAGCCGCGGACCTCGTCGACGACGTCGTCGAAGCGGCGCGTCTTGTAACCGGTCGGCGTCGTGATGCCGTTGCCGTGCATCGGGTCGGTGACCCACAGCGGGGTCGCCCCGGAGTCGCGCACCGCCTCGAGCAGCGGCGGCAGCGCGTCGCGGATCTTGCCCGCGCCCATGCGCGTGATGAAGGTCAGTCGGCCGGGCTCGCGCTCGGGGTCGAGCTTGTCGATGAGGGCGAGAGTCGTGTCGGGCGATGTCGTGGGCCCGAGCTTGACGCCGATCGGGTTGCGGATCATCGAGAAGTAGTCGACGTGCGCGCCGTCGAGCTCGCGCGTGCGCTCACCGATCCACAGGAAGTGGGCGGACGTGTTGTACGGCGTGCCCGTGCGCGAGTCGATGCGCGTCATGGGGCGCTCGTAGTCCATCAGCAGGCCCTCGTGGCCCGTGTAGAACTCGACGCGCTTGAGCTCGTCGAAGTCGGCTCCGGCGGCCTCCATGAACTTGATCGCGCGGTCGATCTCGGTCGCGAGGCGCTCGTACTGCTGGTTGGCGGGGTTCTGCGCGAAGCCCTTGTTCCACGAGTGCACCTCGCGCAGGTCGGCGAAGCCACCCTGCGTGAACGCGCGGATGAGATTGATGGTGGATGCCGCGGTGTGGTACCCCTTCAGCAGTCGCTGCGGGTCGGCCCGGCGGGACACCTCGGTGAAGTCGTAGCCGTTGACGATGTCGCCGCGGTACGCGGGGAGGGTGACGTCTCCGCGCGTCTCGGAATCGCTCGAGCGGGGCTTGGCGAACTGACCCGCCATCCGCCCCATCTTCACGATCGGCATCGACGCGCCGTACGTCAGCACGACCGCCATCTGCAGAACGGTCTTGATGCGGTTGCGGATCTGCTCAGCCGTCGCACCGGCGAAGGTCTCGGCGCAGTCTCCGCCCTGCAGGAGGAACGCCTTGCCCGATGCGGCACGCGCGAGCCGATCGCGCAGGTTGTCGACCTCGCCCGCGAAGACGAGCGGGGGAAGCGTGCTGATCTCATCCGACACCGCGGCCACCGCGTCGGCGTCGGGCCATGCGGGCTGCTGCTTGATCGGCAGAGTCCGCCAGTGGTCGAGCGCGTCGAGGTGCTGAAGCATCCGCCAAGTCTATCGGCGCGGGGATGCCGCTCCGGCCGTGTTGCGCGCGGTCAGGGCTTCGCCGGCAGGCGGTCCTTGACGGTGGATGCGTAGACGTCGTCGTACTGCTGCTCGCCGAGTCGCTGCAGCGCCACCATGATCTCGTCCGTGACGGAGCGGAGGATGTAGCGATCGCCCTCCATACCGGCGAAACGGGAGAAGTCGAGCGGTTCGCCGATCACGACTCCGATGCGGACGACCCGCGGGATCGTGTGGCCGATGGGGAGCATCGTCTCGGTGTCGACCATGACGACCGGCACGACGGGCACATGGGCCTCGAGCGCCATGCGGGCAAGGCCCGTGCGTCCGCGGTAGAGCCGACCGTCGGGGCTCCGCGTGCCCTCCGGGTAGATGCCGAGCAGGTCGCCGCGGCCGAGCACCTGGAGACCCGTGTTGAGGGATGCTTCGGACGCCTTTCCGCCCGACCGGTCGATCGGGATCTGACCCGTCGCCTTCATGAACATCCGGGTCGACCAGCCCTTGATGCCCTTGCCGGTGAAGTAGTCGCTCTTGGCGAGGAACGACATCCGGCGATCGATCATGAGAGGAAGGAAGACCGAGTCCATGACCGACAGATGATTGCTCGCGAGGATCGCCGCGCCTTCGGCGGGGACGTTGCGGCGCCCGATGATCCACGGGCGCCAGATCGCCTTGACGATCGGGCCGATGACGACGTACTTCATGAGCCAGTAGAACATCGGCTAGACCACTCCTCCCGACGGCACCGCGAGGTCTGCGACACCGATGAGACCCGCGTCGTTGCCGAGTTCGGCGATCGCGAACTCGGCCGTCGGGCGGTCGCCGTAGCCGGGCAGCGACGTCTCGTACGCGATCCGGACGGGGGCGAGAAGATCTTCGCCGAGCTGCGCGACTCCCCCGCCGATCACGAAGAGCTCCGGGTCGAGGATGGCCTGGAATCCGCCGCAGGCCTCGCCCAGGGCCGTCGCCACCCGGCGCAGCGCCTCGATGGCACCCGGATCGCCGGCCAGGACGAGCCGCGAGATCGCCGGGCCCTTGATCGTGCCCTTCTCGGCGCGGAGCGCCGCGAGGCCCTCGCCGATGCCGCCGCCGTCGGCGATCGCGTTGGCCTCGCGCTGCAGGGCGCGACCCGAGGCGTACTGCTCGATGCATCCGTTCTGTCCGCAGCCGCACGGCAGACCGTCGCGCGTGAAGCGCGTGTGACCGAGCTCGGCGGCGATACCGTGGCCGCCGCGGTGGAGCTCCCCGCTGAGCACGACGGCACCGCCGACGCCTGTGCCCATCGTGAGCATGACCATGTGCTGTGCGTCGCGCCCCGCACCGAATCGGAACTCGGCCCAGCCCGCCGCGTTGGCGTCGTTCTCGATCGTCACCGGGATGCCGATGCCGGCTTCGAGCACCGCCTTGAGAGGTTCGTTGCGCCACGCGATGTTGGGCGCATGGATGATCGTGGCCCGGTCGGCGTCGACGAAGCCCGCGGCCGCGACGCCTACGGCGCTGACGTCGTGCTCGGCGATGAAGTGCCTCGCCATGTCGACGACCGCCTGCGCGAGTTCGCGGGTGTCCGTGGGCGTGTCGACGCGGAGCTTCTCGACGATATGGCCGTCTGCGTCGACGACGCCTCCGGCGATCTTGGTCCCGCCGATGTCGATCCCGACCTTGAGCACTGCCTGCTGTCCTCTCTCGACGGACGCCTCCGGCGCCGGGGCCGGTCGACACGTGCGCGACGGCGTCTTGCAGTCTATCCACGGTGCCGCCCGGATCACGGGAGGGCGCCTGAGGTGGCACGCAGGTTCACTTAGACTGGGATCGAGTCTCAGCAGATCGGCCCGTCGACGAAGACCGTGCCGGGTTAGACTCGATAAGGATCGTTACCCGACACCGAAGGAGCTGCCGTGGTTCAGTTCGAAGTCCCCGCCATCGTGCCTGCCGACCCGCAGGCGAACGTGACCGACCTGCTCGTCGAGCGGGTGAAGAAGACGCCGAACCTGGCCCTCTTCGCCGTTCCCGACGGAGCGGGATGGCGCGACATCACCGCCGCCGAGTTCCACAAGCAGGTCATCGCCCTCGCGAAGGGCTTCGTCGCCGGCGGCATCGAGCCCGGCGACAAGGTCGGCTTCATCGCGCGCACGACGTACGAGTGGACGCTCGTCGACATGGCGCTCTTCTTCGCCGGCGCGGTCATGGTGCCGATCTACGAGACGAGCTCCCCCGCGCAGATCGCCTGGAACCTCACCGACTCGGGCGCCGTCGCCTGCATCGTCGAGTCCGCAGACCACTCCGCCCGCCTCGACGAGATCCGCGACGAGGTCCCCCTCATCCGCTCGGTCTGGGCGATGCACACGGGCGACCTCGAGAAGCTGGTCGCACAGGGCAGGGACGTCACAGACGAAGAGATCGAGCGCCGCCGCAACATCGCCAACGGCGCCGACATCGCGACCCTCATCTACACGTCGGGCTCCACCGGTCGCCCGAAGGGCTGCGTGCTGACCCACAGCAACTTCGTCGAGCTCGTGCGCAACTCCTCCAAGTCGCTCGAAGAGGTCCTCACCGTCCCCGACGCCTCGACGCTGCTGTTCATCACGACGGCGCACATCTTCGCGCGCTTCATCTCGATCCTCGACATCCACGCGGGGGTCAAGACGGGTCATCAGCCCGACACCAAGCAGCTGCTCCCCGCACTCGGCTCGTTCAAGCCCACGTTCCTCCTCGCCGTCCCCCGCGTGTTCGAGAAGGTCTACAACTCGGCCGAGCAGAAGGCCGAGGCGGGTGGCAAGGGCAAGATCTTCCGCGCCGCCGCTGCGACCGCCATCGAGCACTCGAAGATGCTCGAAGAGGGCAAGAAGGTCCCCTTCGGCACCAAGATCAAGTTCGCGCTGTTCGACAAGCTGGTCTACAGCAAGCTGCGCGACGCGATGGGCGGCCGCGTCGTCTACGCGATCTCGGGCTCGGCTCCGCTCGGCCCGCGCCTCGGCCACTTCTTCCACAGCCTCGGCGTCGTCATCCTCGAGGGCTACGGCCTCACCGAGACGACGGCCCCTGCGACGGTCAACCTCGCCAAGAAGTCGAAGATCGGCACGGTCGGCCCCGCGCTCCCCGGCGTCGGCGTCCGCCTCGCGGACGACGGCGAGGTCGAGGTCCGTGGCATCAACGTCTTCAAGGAGTACTGGCGCAATCCCGAGGCCACGGCCGCGGCGTTCGACGGCGACTGGTTCAAGACGGGCGACATCGGCACCTTCGACGACGAGGGCTTCCTGAAGATCACGGGCCGCAAGAAGGAGATCATCGTGACGGCCGGCGGCAAGAACGTCGCTCCCGCCGCGCTCGAGGACCCGATCCGCGCCAACCCGATCGTCGGACAGGTCGTCGTCGTCGGCGACCAGAAGCCGTTCATCGCGGCGCTCGTCACGCTCGATTCCGAGATGCTTCCGACGTGGCTCGCCAACAACGAGCTTCCCGCCGACATGTCGCTCGCCGACGCCGCGAAGAACCCGGCCGTTCGCGCCGAGGTGCAGCGCGCGATCGACATCGCGAACAAGAACGTCTCGCGGGCCGAGTCGATCCGCAAGTTCACCATCCTCCCCACCGAGTGGACCGAGGCGAGCGGCCACCTCACGCCCAAGATGAGCATCAAGCGCAACGTCATCATGGACGACTTCGCCGACGACGTCGCCGAGATCTACGCGGTGCCGGTCAACACGACGAGCACGTCGATCTCGTAGCACGAACGGATGCCGGAGCCCCGGGCCTCTTCGGAGGTCCGGGGCTTCGCCGTGTCAGAACCAGTCGGACTCGCGGATCTCGCGCATCGCCACGCGCCGCGTCTCGGGCGTCAGGCGGTCGATGTACAGCTTGCCGTCGAGATGGTCGATCTCGTGCTGCAGCGCCTGCGCCAGCAGGCCCTCGCCTTCGAGCACGACCTCGTTGCCGTCGAGGTCTATCCCCCGCGCGGTCGCTCGCGGATAGCGCACGGTGTCGTGCCAGAGACCGGGGACCGACAGGCATCCCTCGCCGATCGCCTCGGGCTCGCCCGAGACCTCGACGAGCTCGGGGTTGATGAGGTAGCCGATGTCTCCGTCGATGTTGTAGCTGAACACGCGCGCGCCGACACCGATCTGATTCGCCGCGACGCCGGCACGGCCGGGCAGTTCGACGGTGTCGATGAGGTCCTGCACGAGGGCACGCGTGCCCTCGTCGATCGTGCCCACGGGCGCACATGCGGAACGCAGCACGGGGTCGCCGAAGACCCGGATCGACCTGACCGCCACGTCAGGCCGCCGGTGCGAGCGTGCGGAGCCCCTCCACGACCGTCGCGGCGAGCTCGCGCGCGGCCTGGCGCGTCTCGGGCTGCAGGTCGCGGAACGTGATGGCGCTGCCCGCGGCGATGTGCGCGTCGTAGGGCATGCGCACGACGGCGCGCACGCGCGAGCGGAAGTGCGCCTCGAGCTCGTCGGCCTTGACGAGCGGCAGTCCGGGCCGCGCGTTGTTGAGCACGACGACGGCGCCGCGCACGGCATCCGCGTAGCCGTTCGTCTCGAGCCAGGTGAGCGTCTCGGACGCGAGGCGCGCCTCGTCGACGCTGAGACCCGACACGATGACGAGTTCGTTGGCACGCGCGAGCGTCGCGCCCATGACGGAGTGCACGATGCCGGTGCCGGTGTCGGTGAGCACGATGGAGTAGTAGTGCGCGGCGATGGATGCCACGTCCTCGTAGTCCTGGTCGCTGAACGCCTCGGACACGCGGGGGTCGGAATCCGACGCCACGACGTCCAGGCGGGTCTCATCGCGGGCGACGATGTTCGAGAGGTCGTTGAACCCGACGACGTCGCCGTGGATGCGGACGAGATCGCGGACCGTCTTGCCGCTCGGGCGCGCGACGCGCTCGGCGAGCGTGCCGCGGTCGGGATTCGCATCGACGGCGATGACCCGGTCGTCGCGCGCATCGGCGAGGGCCATGCCGAGCAGGGTCGTGATCGTGGTCTTGCCCACGCCGCCCTTGCGCGACAGCACCGGCACGAATCGGGCGCCCCCCGCGAGAGGGGCGGCGATCCGGCGGTCGAGCTCCTTGCGCGCCTTGGCACGCTTCCCGTCGCCCAGGTTGATGCGGCGCCCGCTGATCGAGTAGACGAAGTGCTGCCACGCGCCCTCGGGCTCGGGGCGGATGACCTGATGCGGATCCAGCAGGCGATCGGCGGTCAGCAGGTCGGCCGTCTCGCGGTCGGGTTCGAACTCGCCCAGTCGCTTCGACGTGAGCGCGACGTCCGCCACGGGGTAGGTCGTGCGCTCCACCGCTGCCGCAGCGGGACGCGTGACGGGCTCGGGCCGTGCGGGAGCGGCAGCGACGACCGGCTCGACCGTCACGACGTCGTCATCCACGACGGCGGGCGTCTCGTCGACGTCGTCGATGATCTCTCCCTCGGCCGTGTCGATCGTCACGACGAACGGCCGGCTGACGTCGGCCGCAGCGGCGTAGGGCACTTCGTCGTCGACGACGTCGTCGTCGGAGAAGTCGTCGGCTGACTCCTCGGGGAACGAGACGCTCACCTGCGCGGTCGTGTTGCCCATGATGCCGAGCCCCGTCGTGTCGAGGCTTCCGGTGTCGGCCAGCACGCCGTTCTCGGCGTCGTCTTCGAGCGGCTTTTCGGGGCGATCGGGCGTCACTGCGGGGTACTCCAAGCGGTTCGGGAGCGGCTCGTCATCGTCCTCGAACCGATCAAGGCACGCGAGGGCCGCACCCCAGGCTAATGGGCAGGGCGGATGACGACCAAAAGATCGCCGGCATCCACTTGCTGCGTCTCACCGATCGCGAGTCGTTCGACGACCCCGTCGACGGGGGCGGTGATGGCCGCTTCCATCTTCATCGCTTCGATGGATGCCACGGGCTGACCGGCCGTGACGGTGTCGCCGACCGCGGTCTTGAGCGTCACGACGCCCGAGAACGGAGCTGCGACCTGTCCGGGCTTGGAGGTGTCCGCCTTCTCGACCTGCTTCGATTCGACCGTGATGCTGCGATCGCGCACGTACACCGGCCGAAGCTGCCCGTTGAGGATCGCCATGACGGTGCGGATGCCCTTGGCGTCGGCCTCGCCGATCGCCTCGAGTCCGACGTAGAGCTGCACACCGGGATCGATCTCGGCGACGTGCTCCTCCCCCGGCTTGAGCCCGTACAGATAGTCGGGCGTGCCGAGAGCCGAGAGGTCGCCGTAGGTCTCGCGGTTCTTCTCGAACTCCTTGGCGGGCCCGGGGAAGAGCAGCCGGTTCAGCGTGCGACGGCGGGTCGCGGCATCCCCCGCGATCCCTTCGGCCTCTTCGGGCGTGAGCGGCGGGATCTCGATCGACACCTGCTTGCCCGCGAGGACCTTCGTGCGGAACGGCTCGGGCCAGCCGCCGGGCAGGTCGCCGAGCTCGCCCGCCATGAAGCCGACGACGGAATCGGGGATGTCGTAGTTCTGCGGATTCTCGGCGAAGTCGGCCGGGTCGGCGCCTGCCGCGACCAGCGCGAGCGCCAGGTCGCCGACGACCTTCGACGACGGCGTCACCTTGGGGATGCGGCCCAGGATGCGGTCCGCCGCGGCGTACATGTCCTCGATGCGCTCGAAGTCGTCGGCCATGCCGAGGGCGATCGCCTGCTGACGCAGGTTAGACAGCTGACCACCCGGGATCTCGTGGTGGTACACGCGACCGGTGGGGCCCGGAAGGCCCGATTCGAACGGCCGGTACAGGTGGCGCACGGCCTCCCAGTAGGGCTCGAGGTCGCTCACCGCCTGCAGGCTGATGCCCGTGTCGCGCTCGGTGTGGGCGAGGGCGGCGACGAGCGCCGAGAGCGACGGCTGGCTCGTGGTGCCCGACAGCGGCGCGGCCGCGGCATCCACGGCATCCACCCCCGCCGCGCTCGCGGCGAGCAGCGTCGCGAGCTGTCCGCCCGCCGTGTCGTGGGTGTGGAGGTGGACGGGGACGTCGAACCGCTCACGCAGCGCCGTCACCAGCTTCGTGGCGGCCGCGGGTCGCAGCAGGCCGGCCATGTCCTTGATCGCGAGGATGTGCGCGCCCGACGAGACGATGTCGTCGGCGAGGCGGAGGTAGTAGTCGAGCGTGTAGAGCTTCTCGTTCGGATCGAGGAGGTCGGACGTGTAGCAGAGGGCGACCTCGGCGACGGCCGTGCCGGTCTCGAGCACCGACGTGATCGCAGGCCGCATCTGGCTCACGTCGTTGAGCGCGTCGAAGATGCGGAAGATGTCGACGCCGGTCGCGGCGGCCTCGCGCACGAACGCGTCGGTGACTTCGACGGGGCGCGGCGTGTAGCCGACCGTGTTGCGTCCGCGCAGGAGCATCTGGATCGGGATGTTGGGGATGGCTTCGCGCACGGCCGCGAGGCGCTCCCAGGGGTCCTCGGCGAGAAAGCGCAGCGCGACGTCGTAGGTCGCTCCACCCCACGCCTCGACCGAGAGCAGCTCGGGCGTCATCCGGGCGACGTGGGGACCCACGCGCACGAGGTCGCGGGTGCGCACGCGCGTCGCGAGAAGCGACTGGTGCGCGTCGCGGAAGGTCGTCTCGGTGACGGCCAGGGCCGTCTGGGCGCGCAGGGCCTTCGCGAAGCCCTCTGGGCCGAGTTCGCGCAGGCGCTGGAGGTTGCCCGCCGGCGGAGCCGACGTGAGATCGAGTTCGGGCAGCTTGCTGCCGGGCGAGACCGACAGCGGCTTCTCGCCGTACGGACGGTTCACCGTCACATCGGCGAGCCACGTGAGCAGCTTGGTGGCGCGGTCGCGCGAGGGGTTCGCCGTGAGCAGCTTCGGACGCTCTTCGATGAACGCGGTCGACAGGTCGCCTTCGGCGAACGAGGGATCGTCGAGCACGGCACGCAGGAACGGGATGTTCGTCGCGACGCCTCGGATGCGGAACTCGGCGAGGGCGCGCTTGGCGCGAGCGACGGCCGCCGGGAAGTCGCGTCCGCGGCACGTGAGCTTCGCGAGCATCGAATCGAAGTGCGGGCTGATCTGCGACCCCGCAGCGGTCGTTCCGCCGTCGAGACGGATGCCGGCGCCGCCCGGCGAGCGGTACGTCGTGATACGGCCCGTGTCGGGGCGGAAGCCCTGCGACGGGTCCTCGGTCGTGATCCGGCACTGCAGAGCCGCCCCGCGCAGCACGATCTGGTCCTGCGCGAGCCCGAGATCGTTCAGCGTCTCGCCCGCCGCGATGCGCATCTGCGACTGCACGAGGTCGACGTCCGTCACCTCTTCGGTGACGGTGTGCTCCACCTGGATGCGGGGATTCATCTCGATGAAGACGTGCTCGCCCGCGCGCTCTCCTGCGGTGTCGACGAGGAACTCGACGGTGCCGGCGTTGACGTAGCCGATCGACTCGGCGAAGGCGACGGCATCCCGATGCAGGGCCGCGCGCAGTTCGTCGGTGATGTTGGGGGCCGGCGCGATCTCGATGACCTTCTGGTGCCTGCGCTGCACGGAGCAGTCGCGCTCGAAGAGATGGACGGTGTGGCCCGTGGCATCCGCGAGGATCTGCACCTCGATGTGCCGCGGGCGGACGACGGCCTGCTCGAGGAACACGCGGGAGTCGCCGAAGGCGGCGCCGGCTTCGCGCATGGCCTCGGCGATCGCGGGCGGCAGGTCGCCGGGGGTCTCGACGCGGCGCATCCCGCGCCCGCCACCGCCCGCGACGGCCTTGACGAAGATGGGGAACCCGATGCCCTCCGCCTGCGCGACGAGTTCGTCGACGTCCTCCGAGGCCTCGGTCGAACGCAGCACGGGCACTCCGGCGGCGATCGCGTACTCCTTCGCCGTGACCTTGTTGCCGGCCATCTCGAGCGCCTTCGACGGCGGCCCGATGAACGTGATGCCCTCTTCGGCCGCGCGCGCCGCGAGCTGCGGATTCTCGGAGAGGAATCCATAGCCCGGGTAGATCGCGTCGGCACCCGACTCGAGTGCGACGCGGATGATCTCCTCGACGTCGAGATAGGCGCGGACCGGATGCCCGGGCTCGCCGATCGCATACGACTCGTCGGCCTTCTGCCGGTGCAGCGAACCGCGATCCTCGAACGGGAAGACGGCGACCGTCTTGGCCCCCAGCTCGTATGCGGCGCGGAAGGCTCGGATGGCGATCTCGCCCCGATTGGCGACCAGGATCTTGCGGAACATGACACCTCGCAGACAGGCCCACCGGCGGGGCTGAGTGTGAACACAGCCTATTGGACGGTAACGTAGACGCTTGTGCACGTACTCTCCGTCAGCTCGCTCAAAGGCGGGGTCGGCAAGACGACCGTGACGCTGGGGCTCGCATCCGCGGCTTTCGCGCGGGGCGTCCGGACCCTCGTGGTGGATCTCGACCCCCAGTCGGATGTCTCGACAGGCATGGATATCCAGGTCGCCGGCCGACTCAATGTCGCCGACGTCCTCGCCAACCCCAAGGAGAAGGTGGTCCGTCAGGCCATCACCTCGAGCGGGTGGGCGAAGGTGCATCCCGGCACGATCGACGTCATGATCGGCAGCCCGTCGGCCATCAACTTCGACGGCCCGCACCCGAGCGTGCGCGACGTCTGGAAGCTCGAAGAGGCGCTCGCCACGATCGAGCCCGACTACGACCTCGTGCTCATCGACTGCGCTCCCTCGCTCAACGCGCTCACCCGCACGGCGTGGGCTGCCAGCGACCGGGTGATCGTCGTGACCGAGCCGGGACTCTTCTCGGTCGCGGCCGCCGACCGCGCCCTGCGCGCGATCGAAGAGATCCGCCGCGGACTCTCACCGCGTCTGCAGCCCCTCGGCATCGTCGTGAACCGCGTGCGCCCGCAGTCGATCGAGCACCAGTTCCGCATCAAGGAGCTCCGCGACATGTTCGGCCCGCTCGTGCTCTCGCCGCAGCTGCCCGAGCGCACGTCGCTGCAGCAGGCGCAGGGCGCTGCCAAGCCCCTGCACATCTGGCCCGGCGACTCCGCTCAGGAGCTCGCAGCCGACTTCGACGCGCTGCTCGATCGCGTCATGCGCACGGGCCGCATCCCGACTCCCGGCGCATAACGCCCGCCGCCCTCCCCCGCGCGGCCGTGGCTGCGCACCGTGCCCCACTTCTCGGGCTGTGTGTTCCCGCGGTTCCGGTACTCGGACCGAGGACCCCCGGTGGGCGTCAGGTCTCAGGCCGTGCGTGCGGCGCGGCGAGCCGAGAGCTCGTCCTGCACGTCGGGTGCCTGCGGATCGAACTCGACGAGCGTCGTCTCGACCTCGCGCAGCACCTTGCCGACGGCGATGCCGAACACGCCCTGCCCGCGGCTCACGAGGTCGATGACCTCGTCGTTCGACGTGCAGAGGTAGACCGACGCACCGTCGCTCATGAGCGTCGTGCCCGCGAGATCCCGGATGCCGGCGGCGCGCAGCTGTTCGACGGCCGTGCGGATCTGCTGGAGCGAGATCCCGGTGTCGAGCAGACGCTTGACGAGCTTGAGGACGAGGATGTCGCGGAACCCGTACAGCCGCTGCGAGCCCGAGCCCGACGCGCCGCGCACCGTCGGCTGGACGAGTTCGGTGCGTGCCCAGTAGTCGAGCTGGCGATAGGTGATCCCGGCGGCTCGAGCGGCGACCGCACCGCGGTAGCCGACCTCGTCGTCCATCTGCGGCATGCCGTCGGTGAAAAGGAGGTCGTCGGCGAAGGATGCTTCGCCCGTCGTTTCACGAGCATTCATGCTCATCCCCCCTCCGACATCGGACACCTCAACGCTAGATCAGCACCGAGCCTGCGGCAACGACATCCGCTTCGGGCGTGTCGCGCTGATCTGCTCAGCCCAGCAGCTTCTCTATCGCCGCGCGCGCGAAGATCCCTCGCACCTCGTCGAGCCGCTTCGCGAGCTCGGGTGCGAGTTCCGCGGCCCGCCCGCGGGATGTCGCGTCGGTGCGACGCAGCAGGGGCGACAGCGCCGACTCGACAAGGGTCACATCGCGCTCCGCGCTCTGACGCAGCGCGCGCACGTGACGCGGTTCGATGCCGTGACGGTCGAGCGCTACCAGGGCGCGCAGCAGGGCGACGGACTCGTCGGTGTAGGCGTCCGTGCCCACCATGACCCCCGTGCTGATCGCATCGTTGAGCAGCTGCGGGGCGGCGCCCGCCGCGGCCAGGAGCTCCGCACGGCGATAGCGACGGGGCGCCGCGACGATCGACGGCACGGCGGAGGGCTGCACGGGATCGCGACCGGCGTCGAGGTCGGCGAGGTAGTCGCGGATGACGCTGTGCGGCATGAAGTGGTCGCGCTGGAGCGTCAGCGCCAGGCGCAGACGGTCGAGGTCGGCGGGCGAGAACTTGCGATAGCCGGACTCGGTGCGCGTCGGCGAGATGATGCCCTGGACTTCGAGGAAGCGCAGCTTGCTCGCCGACAGGCCCGGGAAGTCCGGCGAGAGTCGCGCGAGGACCTGACCGATGCTCAAGAGCCCGGCGGACGAGGACCGTTCGCCGGGTGCCACCGCCGGCATCAGTCGGCCGCAGCCTGCGCGAGATCGGCGGGCGAGACGAAGAAGTTCAGTCGGAACTTGCCGATCCGCACCTCGGCGCCGTTGCGCAGCGTGGACCGGTCGGCGCGCTCGCCGTTGACGTAGGTCCCGTTGAGCGATCGCTGGTCGACGAGCTCGAAGGAGACCCCGTCGCGGGTGATCTCGGCGTGACGGCGGGACACCGTGACGTCGTCGAAGAAGATGTCGGCTTCGGGATGCCGGCCCACCGTCGTCACGTCGGTGTCGAGGAGATACCTGGCTCCGGCGGTCGGTCCGGAACGCACGACCAGGAGAGCGGCGCCGGTGGGGAGCGCTCCGATCGCTTCGAGCTCGGCCTCGGAGAGTTCGCTGCCGAAAGGCACGAACGAGAGGTCGGAGTCATGGCCGAACGTCTGGGTGGTATCGGTCGAGCGCTCGGACGATCCCCCGTCACCCTCGACGCCGGGAACCCGTCGGATCTCATCCGGTTCGGGTCGGCGATTGTCGCTCACGATGATCCTCCTCTGGCTTGCAAGCCTAACTGATCGGCGGTCGACGACGATGTCCGGATTCCGCCCCCAGAGCATTCGTCCGTCATGTTTCACACTGTGTCGCTCCGGATGCTCCGCCCCGGCGCTCGACCTAGCCTGATCAGAGATCGAACCTACTGACAGGAGACTCCCGTGTCGACCCCGCGCCTTCACCTTCCGCCCCGCTCGGTGCGTGAGCGTGCGGCGTGCATGTGCGCGACGGGCGGGACCTGCTCCTCGTACGCTCCGGGTCACGCGCTCCACCTCATCCAGACGCGTCTCGCGTCGGCGACGCCGACGGAATGGGTCGACGGCGTCGTCTCGGCGGCGGACGCCGCGCGCGGCGAGGTCGTCGTCGCGCCGCTCGACGGCGGTGCCGCCATCACGGTCTGGAGCGCCGGAGGTGCGGCATCCATCGCCGTCGTCGGAACGCCCGTCGCGATCCACGGGCGCTACGACGTGCTCGCGATCGGTCGCGAGCGCTTCAACACCGCGCGGGTCTGATCCCCGAGAGGGAGTCAGGCCATCATCGGCATCATGGCGTCCTTCATCGCCATGCAGGCGTCCATGCAGGCCTTGCACGACTGAGCGCACATGCGGCAGACGTCGCTCATGTCGGCGTGCTCCATGCATTCGTCCATGCACATCTGGCACATGGCGATGCAGGCGTCGAGCATCGCCATCATGACGGCGGGCGTCATGCCCTCCATGCGCAGCATCGAGCGCATCATCGTGTTGCACATGTCGGCGCAGTTCATGCACGCCGGAGCGCAGTCCATGCCCTGCATCGAGCAGATCGTGCACGCCTGCTCGCAGGCCGAGCAGGCGTCGATACACGCCTGCATGACGGCCATGTCCATCTTCTCCATGCCCGGCATCGACGCCTTCGACATCGCGCCCATCATCATCGAGTCCATCTCGCACTCCGCATCCCCCGGGCCGGGTGCCCGGTGATCGGCACGTTACTCCGGCCGCATGCGCACGTCACCCCATGGCGCGCACCCTCAGGAGCAATTCACACGCCCGTCATATGCGGCGCCGATCTCGGTTCGCGGTGCGCCTCGCCGCACGGCGGGCACGCATCCGAAGCACACAGGGTGCGGCGATAGCCTGGAGGGGATGTCTCGATACAGCCGCTCCCCCAGGTCTTCCGCCCGCTTCGCCGCCGCCGCGCTCGCCGCGACGGTGCTCGCCTTCGGCGGACTGCTCATCGCCTCGCCGGCGAGTGCGCACGACGAGCTCATCGGCTCCGACCCGACACCGGGGCAGGAGATGCCCGCGTCGCCCGCGCAGGTGACACTCACCTTCAGCGGCAACATCTCGGAGGAGCCCGGGGCATCCATCGTCGAACTGAGCGACGCCGCCGGCCCGATCGCGGTCGGCGACCTGGTCACGACCGACAACGTGCTCATCGTGCCGCTCGAGGGCGACGCGTCGGGCGCGGTGAAGGTGCTGTGGAAGGTCGTCTCCAGCGACGGGCACCCGATCTCGGGCGAACTGGACTTCACCGTCGCCGGGGCACCGACTCCGACGGCGTCCCCGACACCCACTCCGACGCCCACCGAGACCACCCCCGTCGAGACTGCCACGCCGACGCCGACGACCGCGCCGGAGCCCGAGGATTCGGCGTTCTCGAGCGCATGGCCGTGGGTCATCGGCGGGATCGTCCTGGTCGGGGCGCTGGGTGCCGTCCTCTTCCTCGTGATCACCCGCGCCCGCGAGCAGAAGGCGCTCGCCGAGGCCCGCGCGCGGGCGCTTTCGGACGGAACCGAGCCGCCCGCCGACCAGTAGGATTTTCGTATGCCTCATTACGACGTCGTCATCCTCGGTGCCGGCCCCGGCGGGTACGTCGCGGCCGTTCGCAGTGCTCAGCTCGGCCTCTCCGTCGCGATCATCGAAGAGAAGTACTGGGGCGGTGTCTGCCTCAACGTCGGCTGCATCCCCTCGAAGGCGCTTCTGCGCAACGCCGACCTCGCGCACATCTTCCGCGACCAGGCCGAGCTCTTCGGCATCTCGGGCGACGTGTCGTTCGACTTCGGCGTCGCGTGGGACCGCAGCCGCAAGGTGTCCGAGACGCACGTCAAGGGCATCCACTTCCTCATGAAGAAGAACAAGGTCACCGAGTACGAGGGCCGCGGCACCTTCACGGGACCGAACGCCATCACGGTGGCCAAGAGCGACGGCTCCAGCGAGGAGGTCACGTTCGACAACGCCATCATCGCGACCGGTTCGCGCGTGCGGCTCCTCCCCGGCGTCACGCTCAGCGAGAACGTCGTGACGTACGAAGAGCAGATCATGACGCGGGAGCTGCCCGAGTCGATCGTCATCGTGGGCGCCGGCGCGATCGGCATGGAGTTCGGCTTCGTCATGACGAACTACGGCGTCAAGGTCACGATCATCGAGTTCCTCGACCGTGCTCTCCCCAACGAGGATGCCGATGTCTCGAAGGAGATCGCGCGTCAGTACAAGAAGCTCGGGGTCGACATCCTCACCTCGACCAAGGTCGAGACCGTGGTCGACTCGGGTGACAAGGTCACCGTCACCTACTCCCCCGCGGGCGGCGGCGAGCAGCAGTCGATCGAGGCCGACAAGGTCCTCATGTCGATCGGATTCGCCGCCAACGTCGAGGGCTTCGGGCTCGAAGCGACCGGTGTCAAGCTCACCGACCGCGGCGCGATCGAGATCGACGACTACATGCGCACCAACGTGCCGCACATCTATGCGATCGGCGATGTCACGGCGAAGCTGCAGCTCGCGCACGTCGCCGAGGCCCAGGGCGTCGTCGCCGCCGAGACCATCGGCAAGGCCGAGACCATGACGCTCGGCGACTACCGCATGATGCCGCGCGCGACGTTCTGCTCTCCGCAGGTCGCCTCCTTCGGCCTCACCGAGCAGCAGGCGCGGGATGCCGGCTACGACGTCAAGGTCGCGAAGTTCCCGTTCTCCGCCAACGGCAAGGCGAACGGCCTCGGCGAGCCCATCGGCTTCGTCAAGCTCATCGCCGACGGCGAGCACCTCGAGCTCCTCGGCGGCCACCTCATCGGCCCCGACGTGTCCGAGCTTCTGCCCGAGCTCACGCTCGCACAGAAGTGGGACCTCACGGCCCTCGAGGCGGCGCGCAACGTCCACACGCACCCGACCCTGTCGGAGGCCGTGCAGGAGGCCTTCCACGGTCTCGCCGGCCACATGATCAACCTCTGATCTCGCGACAGAGGAACGGGCCCGGGATCACTCCGGGCCCGTTCTTCGTCTGCGGGTGCGCTCAGCGGGCCAGCACGAGCAGCGAGCTCGTCGCCGTCGCGAGCGACCGGCCCGCGGCATCCTGCAGCACGCCCTCGGCGAAGATCACCCGGCTGCCGGTCTTGACGACGCGGCCCACCGCGCGCAGCGTGCCGCTCGTCGCGAGGATCGGTCGCAGGTACGACACGTTCAGGTCGATCGACGTGTAGCCGACGCCCTTCGCGAGGGTCGTGTGCGCGGCGCAGCCGACCACGGTGTCGAGGAGCGTGCAGGCGAGCCCGCCGTGCACCGTGCCGAGCGGGTTGTAGTGGTACTCGCCCGGCTCGCACTCGAAGACCACTTCGCCCTCGCGCGCCTCGACGATGTCGAAGCCGAGCAGGCGGGCGATCGGCGGGGGCGGGTACTCGCCCGCGATCAGGGCGCGGAGGTACTCCAAGCCGGACAGCTCGGCCGACGCCTCCAGCGGCGGCATCGGGTCGTCCCACGTGACGGTGCGCGAGCGTTCGAAGGTCTCGGAGTCCACGATCACACCCCCAACGCGCGGGCGAGTTTGGAATCGGATGTCGCGGCACGAGCGCCCGCAGCCATCGCTGCGCGCTCGACGGCGGCGAAGAACGCGTCACGCGCCGCTGGTTCTTCCGGCCCGGCGGGGCCGAGCTCGATCTCCCACTCGTGCCACGCGCGCTCGACGCCGGACCTCTCGTCGCGGGTGGAGACGTGATCGTCGGCGAACTCCGCCACGACATCGCCGTCGGGCGAGAGCAGATACTGCACCGCACGCGCGTTCCTGATGCGGGCGAGCGGAGCGAACGGGCCCGTTGAAACGGCCGAGACCCGTTCGGTCAGGGCCGCCGGCGGCGCGTCGCCGTCGCCCAGCGGCCAGTGCAGCTCGACGCGGCCGCCGTCCGCGCCACGCGGACCCTTGATGTGCCAGCCGGCGTCGGGGCCGCCGGTGCGGCGACGCACGGCGTACCCGGCCCGGCCGAGCGCGGTATCCGGATCATCGAAGTACACCGCGTCGAGCTCGCGCCACTCGGGCGCCGACACCGACGCGACGCCGGGCACGCCCGACCAGTCGGGCGTGCCGGCGTCGCCGTCGACGTCGAACTTCAGCTCGATCTCGACGGAGCGCTGCGGCTCAGTCGTCACGTCCGTCGGGGTTCGGGTCGATGTCCTCCGTCGCCTCGACGTAGACGAAGCGCACCTCGGTCGGACCGTCGTCGGTGCCCGTGTGCTGCTCGTCTCCTTCGCGGTGGTACACGAGCTGCCCCTCGCCGTACGGGACGATGTAGGCGTCCGAGACACCCGGCTCGAGGGGGATGATCTGCCCGTCGAGCGGGCCTCCGTGAAGTCGTGCGATAGCCATGGCGCCAGCCTATCCCGGCCGCCCGACAGATAGGATCGCAGGCGATGAAGCCCTTCCTCCTGCTCGCGACCCGCGCCGAAGACGTGCCCGCCGATGAGGAGTACGCGCTCTTCCTGCGGTTCACGGGGCTGACGCCCGACGAGCTGATCCGCGTCCGGCTCGAGGCCGGACCGATGCCCTCATTCGACCTCGACGACCTGTCGGGGATCTTCGTCGGCGGCGGGCCGTTCAACGCGTCGGATCCGCCCGAGAAGAAGTCCCCCGTTCAGCACCGGGTCGAGGCCGAGTTCCAGACCCTGCTCGACGACGTCGTCTCGCGCGACTTCCCGTTCCTCGGTGCCTGCTACGGCATCGGCACCGTCGGCGCACACCAGGGCGCCACGATCGACGACACCTATCGCGAACCCATCAGCGTCGTGCCACTCACCCTCACCGAGGCGGGCGCATCCGATCCTCTTCTCGTCGGGATGCCGCGCACGTTCGACGCGTTCGTCGGCCACAAGGAGGCCATCTCGGTCCTTCCGCCGTCGGCGACGCTGCTCGCGTCGTCACCGACGTGCCCCGTGCAGATGTTCCGGGTCGGGCGCAACGTCTACGCGACGCAGTTCCACCCCGAGCTCGACCTCGACGGCATCACGACGCGCATCCACGCCTACGCCGACCACGGCTACTTCGCCGCCGGCGAGCTCGACCTCACCCTCGCCGCCGTGCGACGCGCATCCGTCACGCACACCGGCCGCATCCTGCGGACGTTCGTCGAGCGCTACGCGCGCTGAGCGCTCACAGGATCGGCGGCGTGTGCCAGATGCGGTCGATGTAGTCGCGGATCGAGCGGTCAGACGAGAAGAAGCCCGTCCGCGCGACGTTGAGGATGGATGCCTTGGTCCAGGCATCCTGATCCGCATACGCGGCGTCGACCTTCGCCTGCTCGGCGATGTACGACGAGTAGTCGGCGAGCACCATGAAACGGTCGTCGTACAGCAGGTTCGACACGATCGGCTCGAACACCGAGCGGTCGCCGTCCGAGAAGGCGCCGGAGGCGATGAGGTCGATCGCGCGGCGCAGGCTCGGGTCGGCCTGGTAGAACTCCGCCGGCTTGTACCCCTTGGCCCAGAGCGCCTCGACCTCGGGCTCGGTCATGCCGAAGAGGAAGAAGTTGTCGTCGCCCACGAGCTCGCGGATCTCGACGTTGGCGCCGTCGTCGGTGCCGATCGTCAGAGCCCCGTTGAGCGCGAACTTCATGTTGCCCGTGCCGGAAGCCTCCTTGCCGGCGAGCGAGATCTGCTCCGAGAGGTCGGCCGCGGGGATCACCCGCTCGGCGAGGGTGACGTTGTAGTTCGGCGGGAAGAGCACCTTGAGACGGCCTTCGACGCGCGGGTCGTCGTTGACGACGGACCCGACGGCGTTGATGAGGTGGATGATGCGCTTGGCCATCGCGTAGCCGGGCGCCGCCTTCGCGCCGAAGATGAAGGTGCGCGGCTGCACGGCGGAGGCCGGCGTCCGACCGGAGACGATGCCCTCGTACGCCGTCACGATGTGCAGGACCTTGAGCATCTGCCGCTTGTACTCGTGGAGCCGCTTGACCATGACATCCAGCATGTGGTCCTCGCTCAGCGCGAACCCGTCGCGCTCGCGGAGCACCTCGCCGAGGACGCGCTTGTTGGCGCGCTTCACCTCGGCGAACTTGTCCCGGAACTCCGGATCCTCGGCGAACGCCTCGAGCCCGCGGAGCCGCTCGAGGTCGACCGTCCAGCCCGCGCCGAGGGCCTCGGTGATGAGCCCGGCGAGTCCCGGGTTCGCAAGCCGGACGAAGCGGCGCGGCGTCACGCCGTTGGTGACGTTCGTGAACTTGCCCGGATAGAACTCGTCGAAGTCGGGCAGCACCTTCTCGCGAAGCAGCTGCGAGTGCAGCTCGGCGACGCCGTTGACCTTCGCCCCCGCGACGGTGGCGAGGTACGCCATCCGCACCGAGCGGGGATTCTCGCTGATGATCGACATGTTGCGGATGCGCATCTCGTCGTCGCCGAACCGCTCGCGGACCTGGAGCAGGAAGTCCTCGTTGATGCGGTAGATGATCTCGAGGTGACGCGGCAGCAGACGTCCGAGAAGCTCGACCGACCACACCTCTAGCGCTTCGGGCAGCAGCGTGTGGCACGTGTACGCGAAGCACTTCTGAGTGATCGCCCACGCGGCATCCCAGTCCATCCCCCGCTCGTCGACGAGCACGCGCATGAACTCCGGCACCGCGATGACGGGGTGCGTGTCGTTGAGCTGGAAGATGACGCGGTCGGGGAGCTTCTCGAGGTCGTAGTCGTGGGAGAGCTGGTGGTCGAGGAAGTCGGCGATGGATGCCGCGACGAAGAAGTACTGCTGCTGCAGCCGCAGCTCCTTGCCCTGCGGCGTCGAGTCCTCGGGGTAGAGCACCTTGGAGATGTTCTCGGCGAACGTCTGCGCGCGCACCGCCTCTTCGTAGTCGCCCGAGTTGAAGATGCGCAGGTCGAAGGCGTCGGATGCCACGGCCCGCCACAGACGCAGCGTGTTGACGCGGCCGTTGTGATAGCCGGGGACCATGTAGTTGTACGGCACGGCGAGCACGTGCCAGCCCGGGACCCACTTCGAGCG
This sequence comes from Microbacterium sp., assembly GCF_051860965.1. Classification (GTDB taxonomy): domain Bacteria; phylum Actinomycetota; class Actinomycetes; order Actinomycetales; family Microbacteriaceae; genus Microbacterium. Next base: position 42,825 of record NZ_JBIMKU010000011.1, on the reverse strand, counting down.
GCTGACGCCGTCATCGTCGGTCGTCTGCTCGGTGTGACCGCCGAACCAGATCTTCTGCGCCGCCTCGGGGTGCGGGAACTCCCACGGCGAGCCCAGGGTGAGCCACGCATCGGGCTGCTCGACCTGCTGGCCGTCGACGAACGTCTGGCGGAAGATGCCGTACTCGTAGCGGATGCCGTAGCCGATGCTCGGCACGCTCATCGTCGCGAGCGAGTCGATGAAGCACGCGGCGAGCCGGCCGAGGCCGCCGTTTCCGAGACCGGGCTCGACCTCCTGCTGCCGCAGCTCGTCGATGTCGATGCCGCACGCGGCCATCGCCTCGGTCGCGACCTCGGTGAGCCGGGCGGCGAGCAGGTTGTTGTCGAGCTGGCGCCCCAGCAGGTACTCAGCCGAGAGGTAGCAGACGCCCTTGGCCTGGGCTTCGCGCTGCCGGCGCTGGTCTTCGAGCCAGCGGGCCATGAGGTAGTCGCGCACCGTGTACGCGAGTGCCATGTAGCGGTCGTTCGGAGCCGACGACGAGAGCGCGACGCCCCGCTCGAAGTTCAGATTGCGCAGGAACTCGCGCACGAACCCGTCGACGGACGCGGGCGGCGCGGCGACGGGAGCGAGGGCGAGGGGATGCGACGCGGCGGGCGGCGTGGGCTCATGTGCAGACACAGGGAAAACCTACCGATGATCCGTGATCGCCGTGAATCGGAGCCGCCCGTGCGGCCGAGATTTCACACGGCCGTCACACGGACGGCGAGCGCTCCTTCTCGACGTCCGCACGCGCGTGCGCGAGCTCCTCCGTCGCGACCTGGACCGCCCTCTCCGCCTGCTTCGCACGACGCTCGGCGAACGTCGTCGCACCGTAGCGGGCGCGCACGCGATCGGTGTCCTCCTCGACGCCGACGATGATGTAGGCGCTCGCGATCAGGATCACCTGCGTCGACAGGTTGATCCACAGCAGCAGCGCGATGAGCGAGGCGAAGGTCGCGAGGAGCGGATTGCTGGATGCTCCGCCCACGAAGAGGCTCGACAGCTCCTGCAGGACCACGAGCCCGACGCCCCCGATCAGCGCGCCGGTCCACAGCGCGCGCGGCTTCGGCCGAACGCCCGACAGCAGCCGGAAGAGGACGGCGATCACCGCGACGTCCAGCACGAAGACGATCAGGAGCGAGACGAGACGGGCCCCGATCGCGACGAGGGGATCGTCATCGGCCAGCCCGAGCCATCCGTTCAGCACGCTCGTGCCCGCCGTCGCGAGCATCGTGATGGCCGCCGACACGACCAGCGCCGCGCCGATTCCGATCGCGAGCGCGAGGTTGCGCAGCAGGACCCATACCCACAGCACGTCGTCGTGCACCTTGTCGGCGAGCGAGCGCAGCGCGGTGCGCAGCGACCCGATGGCGCCGATCGCCGCGCCGATGAGACCGACGAGGGACAGGATGCTGGAGATCGTGAGCCCGACGGGCGCCTGGATGTCGGCGGGGTCGATGAGGCCGCCCTCGCCGACGAGGCCGGGGATCGCGGCATCCACCGCATCCACCAGCGCGTCCCAGGCGGCCGGGTTGCCCGCCAGGAACAGCGCGGCGAGCGAGAACCCCAGCAGCACCCCGGCGAAGACGCTGAACAGCGTGCGGTAGGTGATGCTGTCGGCGAGCATCGGCCCGCGGTGCTCGGAGTACAGCAGGAATGCGCGCACGGGCTTGCGTGCGAGCGCCCACGCGATGATGCCTTTCACTTCGTCAGGCTATCGGCGGGGTTGCCTCAGTTCTTGCTCTTGACAGGAGTGGATCCGCAGGTCAGACCGTAGGATGTGACCGGGGGCTGGGGAGCCCCATCGGGGAATCGTCGCGACGTCGCGACGCTGGAGGATTGGGGACTCCTGTGAGAGGTATTGCACAAACGCTCGTGCTGACGGGTGCCGTCAGAGCTGCCCAGATGTCCGAGGCGCTCGCCGAGCTCGGCGACACCGACGACCTGATGCGCTACCTCGTCGACCATCACGTCGTGACCGACGCGCAGGTCGCCGAAGCCGTCGCCGTGCAATCGGGCACCCGGTACGTCGACCTGGCCTCGACGACGCTCGACCCGACGATCATCGGTCTCGTTCCGAGCGCCCTGTGCCGCAAGTACCGGCTCATCGCGATCTCGCGGGCCGGCGACCGGCTGACCGTCGGCATCCTCGATCCGAACGACATCTTCGCGCTCGACGACGTCGCGAGCGTGACCGACCTGCTCATCGAACCGGTCGTCGTCGCGGCGGATGCGCTGCATCAGGCATTCGAACGCTTCCTGCGCTCGGATGAAGAGCTCACCGAGCTGTCGATGGCGATCGAGGAGAACGCGGGACCGACCCAGCTCACGTTCACCGAGTCGCTGGAGGAGCAGGATGCCGACGCGCCCGTCGTGCGCTTCGTCAACCTCCTCATCGCGCAGGCCATCAACGACCGTGCGAGCGACATCCACGTCGAGCCCGGCGAGCACCAGCTGACCGTGCGTTTCCGCATCGACGGAGTGCTCCACGAGATGCAGCGCGCGGACCGCGCCATCCAGGACGGGATCATCTCGCGCCTGAAGATCATGTCGACGATCGACATCGCCGAGCGCCGTCGCCCGCAGGACGGTCGACTGTCGGTGCAGCACGAGGGACGACAGATCGATCTGCGCGTGGCCACTCTGCCCACCGTGTGGGGCGAGAAGATCGTCATGCGTATCCTCGACAACACGGGTCAGACGATGGCGATGTCCGACCTGCTCATGTCGCAGGCCAATCACGACAGGTTCCGGCGCGCGATCGACCGTCCGCACGGAATGGTGCTCGCGACCGGGCCGACCGGATCAGGAAAGTCGACCACTCTCTACACGGCGCTGCGCGCGATCGCGAATCCCAGGATCAACGTGATCACCGTCGAGGATCCCGTCGAGTACCGCATCCCGGGCATCAATCAGGTGCAGGTCAACACCCGCGCCGGCCTCACGTTCCACTCGGCCCTGCGCTCGATCCTGCGCAGCGACCCCGATGTCGTCCTCGTGGGCGAGATCCGCGACAACGAGACCGCGACGATCTCGATCGAGTCGGCTCTGACGGGCCACCTGGTGCTCTCGACGCTCCACACGAACGACGCGCCGAGCGCCCTCACGCGTCTCACCGAGATCGGCTGCGAGCCGTTCCTGGTGGCGACGGCGTTGAGCGCCGTCGTCGCCCAGCGCCTGGCGCGCAAGCTCTGCGTGCGGTGCCGCGAGCCGTACGGCGAGTCCTCCGAGGTGCTCGCAGCGCTCGGGTTCCCCCATGACGAGTGGAACCCCCCGACGATCTACCGGGCCATCGGGTGCCCCGCATGCTCGAGCACCGGCTACCGCGGCCGCGTCGCGCTCCACGAGGTCATGACGCTGAGCGACGACATCGAGCAGCAGGTCGTCCTGCGCGCGACCGGATCCGATCTCCGTCAGCTGGCGATCGCAGAGGGCATGATCCCGCTGCGCCAGGACGGCTGGGACAAGGTGGCGCAGGGTCTCACCACGATCGAAGAGGTCCTGCGGGTCACGGTGTGACCCGCAGGACCAATCGGTCTCACGCGGCTGTGGGGCGTGGGGGGTTCAGCCGCGGAGACGCCTGCGGCGCTCAGCCCTGACTGAGCTCGCCGTAAAGGGTGAAGATCGGCAGATAGAGCGAGACGACCATCCCGCCGATCAGCACGCCGACGGCGACGATGAGCAAGGGCTCGATCGTCGCCGTCAGCTGAGCGGTGGCCGTCTCGACCTCGTTCTCGTAGAAGTCCGCGACGCTCGCGAGCATCTCGGCCAGGGTGCCGGACTCCTCCCCGACCGAGACCATCTGCGCGACCATGGGAGGGAAGACCTCCGCCTTCGCCAGCGGCGCCGAGAACGACCGGCCCTGCCGGACGGACTCCTGGATGTCGTGCACCGCGCGCTCGATCGCCCAGTTGTGCGACGCCTCGCCGACGATCGACAGCGCCTGGATGAGAGGCACGCCCGCATTCAGCATCATCGACAGGTTGCGGGCGAAGCGCGCCACGGCGATCTTGGTCGCGAGCTGTCCGAAGATCGGCATCTTGAGCTTGATCGGATCAACCACGCGCCGGTAGCCCGGATTCTCCTTCGACTGCGACCACCACACCCACGCGCCTGCGCACACGACGAAGAGCAGCGGCAGGATCCAGAACATGTTGTGCGAGAGCGTCACGAGGATCTGCGTCGGAAGCGGCAGCTCTGATCCGATCCCGGCGAACATGCCCTCGAAGATCGGCACGACGAAGGTCACCATCGCGAGCATGCCGAGCACGGCGATGATCAGGACGACGATCGGGTAGGTCGTCGCCGCACGGATCTTGTTCTGGAGGTCGACCTCCCGCGAGTAGGTCTCTGCGATCGAGGTGAGCGATTCTCCGAGGAACCCGCCGGACTCCCCCACGCGGACGATGCTCACCATGAGCGGCGGGAACACCTTCGGCTGCTTCGCCAGCCCTGCGGAGAACGCGAGACCTGCTTCGACATCGGCCTGGACGCTCACGATCGCGGTCTGCAGCGTGCGATCCTCGGTCTGCTCGATCAGGATCGCGAGGCTGCGCATCAGCGGCAGGCCGGCGTTGAGGAGCCCGGCGAGCTGCTTCGCGAACAGCGCGAGCGCCTTGACCTTGACCCGACGCTCGAATCCCGGGATCACGACGTCACGACGCAGGCCGGTCTTGGAGACTTCCGAGATCTCGAGCGGCATCAGACCCTGCGCGTGGAGCTTGCTCGTGACGGCGCCCTCGGTCGCCGCCTCGATCGTGCCCTTGACGACGGCGCCGCCCGCGGGGCTCACCGCGCGGTAGGAGAACCGGTGGACGAGTGTCATGTCACACCCCCGTGTTCGGAGCGAAGCGCTCGCTCGCGTGCATCGTCCAGGCCTCGGCGTCGAGATCGAGCGGACGCACACGCACGCCCGCCAGGCTCTCGGGATCGACGGCGTACTGGCCGGCCGCCTGACGCGATATCGAGCCCTGCTCGACGAGACGCTTGAGATCCTGATCGAGCGTGTGCATGCCCACCGACGCCCCCGCCTGCATGGCCGAGTAGAGCTGCGCGATCTGCCCCTCGCGGATGAGGTTGGCCACGGCGGGCGTATTGACGAGCACCTCTGTCGCGATCATGCGCCCCTTGCTCTGCGAGAGAGGGATGAGCGTCTGACTGACGATGCCCTGGAGCGTGTCGCCCAACTGGGTGCGGATCTGCGCCTGCTGATGGGACGGGAAGACATCCACGATGCGGTTGATGCTCTTCGCCGCGCCCTGCGTGTGCAGGGTCGACAGCACGAGATGGCCGGTCTCGGCGGCCGAGAGCGCCGTGGCGATCGATTCGGTGTCGCGCAGCTCGCCGATGAGGATGACGTCGGGATCCTGACGCAGCACGCGCCGCAGCGCCTCGCTGAACGACGCGGTGTCGCTGCCGATCTCGCGCTGGTGGATGAGCGAGCGCTTGTTCTCGTGCCGGTACTCGATCGGATCCTCGATCGTGATGATGTGCGCGGCCTTCGTCTCGTTGATGATGTCGACCATCGCCGTGAGCGTCGTCGACTTCCCCGAACCGGTCGGACCGGTCAGCAGCACGAGACCGCGCGGCTTGAGCGCGAGGTCGGCGGCGATCGCCGGCGCACCGAGCTCCTCCAGCGTGAACGCCTTCGGCGGGACGAACCGCAGAGCGGCCGCCACCTCGCCGAGCTGGCGGAACACGTTGACACGGAACCGTCCGAGTCCGGGAGACGTGTAGGAGAGGTCGACCTCACCGTGATCCTGGAACTCGCTGCGCTGACCCGGAGTCATGAGGCTGAAGGATGCCCCCTCCACCCATCCGGCCGACAGCGCATCCGTGGATCCGGGGATCGGGACGAGGTCGCCGTCGACGCGCATCAGCGGCGGATGATCGGCGGTGAGATGGACGTCGGATGCCTCGGCTGCGGCGGCGGTCGCGAGGATCCGATCGAACGCGGATGAATCGAACATGGGTCAGCCCTCCCCGAGCGAGAACGCCAGAGCGTCCACCGTCAGTCGCAGAGCACCGTCGGCCGGCCCCAACACCGTGTGCAGGACGGCGAGGAGCCTCGGGCCGGCTTGCAGCTGATCGAGGAACGCCTCGGCCGCGGCGGGGTCGAGGGCTGTGACCTCGATCGTCAGCGGAATCTGCGCGAGACGGTCCACGACCTCCGGCTGCGTCTCGGTCTCCGTGCCATCGGCGACGACCGTTCCATCCGTCGACGCATCCGGCGTGACCGCCGGGTCGGGCTCCGTCGCCGCCGGATCGGTGGTCGCCGGCGCTTCGGCGGCCGCATCTCGGGGCGCGTAGCTCAGAGGATCCTGGGCCGTCACCGAGACGACCGTGACTCCGGTCGTGGCGGCCGCGTTCGCGACCAGTTCGAACACCTCGTCGAGGTTCGCGTCGGCGGGGATCTCGGTGCGCAGAGCTGCGAGATCCGCTTCGGTCTCATCGAGGTTCGCTTCGGCGTCGCGCAGCACATCGACCTGTGTCCGGTAGGTCGCGTTGCCCATCGCGACGTTCGCCGCCTCGAGCGACGTCGCTGTCGCCTGTGCGAAGAACGGGTACGCCACGAGCCCGGCGCCCGCCGCGAGGACGACGACGACGACGATCGCGCCGATCGCGTTGATCAGCTGCTTGGGAAGGTTCACGACTCAGCCCTCGCTTCCGGCGTAGACCGTCTGATCGAACGTGATGGTCAGTTCGTAGGCGTAGAGGCGCCCGGCAGGCACCGCTTCTTCGCCCTCGACGACGACCGGCTCCGAGACGGTGGACGTCACCTCTCGGCCGTCGGCCGCGATGACCCCGGGGAGCGCGCGGATCGCGCGGATCGCGGGAGCGATGTCCACGGGCGTCGGGCTCTGCAGGGTGAGGGTTCCGTCGACACCGGCGCTCTCCTCGGGAGTCGTCGTCGCGATTCCGCCGACGTTCAGATCGAAGCCCGAGAGTGCGACGCCCGCCGGCAGCACCGCGCTGACCGCGGCGAGGGTCGCCGACCACGTCGGGGCGGCGCTTCCGGCCTCAGCCGCGAACGACTCGAGTTCGGCCTGCGCTGCGAGCGCGGCGCTCACGTCCGACAGCGAGGCGAGCTCCGAGATGAGCGCCTGCGTGCGGACCTGTTCGGCGGCGAGCTGCTGCTCCGCCGCCCACCGCAGCCAGAACATGAGGGCCGCCAGGATGACCACGATGGCGAGGGCGCCGACGATGACCCAGCCCCAGATCCGCCAGAGAGCGGCTCGCGAGCGACGCTCCGTTTCGACTCGTGGCATGAGATCGACGTGCGGGATGGCCGCGTACGCCGGCTGACCGCTGCGTGTGCGCGACATCAGCTCTCCTCTCCGAAGACCACGCCGAGCGTGGTCACGAGGTTGAATGCCGACTCTCCGCCGGGCGTGTGCTTGCCGCGGATCGGCGCCACGTCGCCGACGGCGACGAGGTCGGCGTGAATGCCCAGCGAGCTGTACAGCGCCGCGGTGATGGCGGGATCGGCCGCGCCCGCGCCGCTCAGCTTGACCATGCTGACGGGCGTCGAGCCCGGCCGCTGCGCGTAGAAGGCGAGGGTGCTGCGGATGCGATTGACGAGGTCTGCCACGCCGCGCTCGGACTGCGCGACGAGGTCGGGGTCCCGAGGTCGCGCTGCTTCCGCCTGTCCCACGCGCAGCGACGACCGTCCCGCCTTGTCCGCGACGACCGCCACTTCGACGAGCGGCTCCTCCACGATCTCGATCGCCGCGCGGCGCTGTGTCGCGATAGAGGAGATCTCCGCAGGGATGATGCGGACGAACCGTGGCATCCCGTGATTCGCCACGACGACGAATGTCGTGTGCTCGCCGATGTGCACCATCGCGACCGTCTCGGCGTCGGGTGCCACCGACTGCGAGATGCGTGCCAGGCCGAAGGGGGCCAGATCCACCGCGTCCGCGTGCAGCTTGGCCTTCTTCAAGGTCTCGATGAGCTGCTCGATCTGCTCCGAGACGGCCGCGACGAGCAATCCGTGCAGCTGCCCGTCCGACTCCCCCATCGCGTAGAAGTCGAGCACGGCCTGATCGACCGGCACGGGAAGGAGGTCCTGCACCTGATACGGGAGCGCCTCACGGAGCATCGACATCGGCATCGCGGGTGCGGAATGCTCTCGCACCAGGATGCGGCGATTGCCGATCGCGAGCACGACGTTGCGCGATGAGATCCCCGCCTGCGCCCACAGCGCGCGCAGCGCGAGTGCGACGGCATCCGAGTCGATGATCTCCGAGTCCTTCGCCGCCCCGGTGGGCAGCGGCACCTCGCCGCACGCGACGATCGAAGGCCGTCGGCCGCGTGTGACTTCGACGGCCCTCACGCTCTCTTCGGTGATCTCGAGCCCCACTCGAGTCTTAGCCATGGTCATTCCCCTTCCGGCTGTGCTCCCCAGCGCGCCTGCCGTCATTGCCCGACATGGGCAACCCCCACATACCAGCGTCCGAGCGCTTCGCCGGCCACGATGCCGACCCACGCGCCGACGATCATCCACGGTCCGAACGGAATCGCCGTGCGTCGTCCGGCGCGCCGGAGCACCAGCAGCGCGATGCCGAAGAGCCCACCGAGCAGGAAGGCTGCGAAGGCGCCGACGATGAGGGCGCCCCAGCCGAACCACCCGAGATAGGCGCCCAGCACACCCGCGAGCTTGACGTCACCGCCGCCCATCCCGCCCGGGCGAACCAGGCGCAGCACGAGGTAGAAGCCGTACAGGGCGGCCATGCCGATGCCTGCGCGGGCGAGCGCCCACCAGTCGGCACCCAGCAGGCACGCGGCCGTGAAGAGCACGGCGGCGACAAGGTAGCTCGGCAGCACGATGCTGTTGGGCAGACGATGCGTGTCCAGGTCGATCAATGTCAGCGCGATGCTTATCGCGGCGAGGTAGAGATATGCGATCAGCACCACCAGTACGGCGGCGAAGACGGTGTCGGACCGCGCGTCGGCCAGCCAGAGATCCGTCGAAGCCGGAGAAGCCAGCATCCACCACGTCAACGCGGCGAAGGCGAGACCGGTGCCGAGTTCGACGAGCGGGTAGCGGACCGAGATCGGAGCCGCGCACGACGCGCAACGCCCCCGAAGGACGAGCCATGAGACGACCGGCACGTTCTGCCACGCACGCACCGGTGCGTCGCAGTGCGGGCAGCGGCTTTCGCGCATGAGCGACAGTCCGGCCGGAACCCGGTACACGACCACATTGAGGAACGAGCCGATGACGAGGCCTAGGATGCCGGCGAAGACGGTGGCGACCACCAGGGCCGCGGGAGTGAGCGCGATCATGGCACATCACGCTGCGAGACCAGCGTCCCGAGACTGTTGGTGCCCGGAGCCGAGCCGCTTCCGGCACCGCCCGGCATCCGAGGAAGCGTCAGCGGATCACCGTTGAACGTGAACGTCCCGCCCGGTGTGAACTGACCGGAGTAGAAGTTCCCGCTCCAGGTGTCGACGTTCTGACCGGCGATGTCGATCCTGCAGGGCGTGTAGGCCATCGCCTTGACCGGCGCCTGGATCACCGTCCCGTTGATCGTGATCGTGCTTCCGCCGTTGGCGCACGTCGGAGTGCCGTTGACGTTCGTGTCCTCCGTCACGAACCAGATGCTCGGAGTCGCTCCTGCCGCCGCCTTCACGGTGAGGGTCGTCAGGTTGAAGGAGCTCGCCAGCATCACGACGTTCGTCTTGAGCGTCGCAACGGGATTGCCGCCGTTGTTCGACGTGAAGCTGTTGCAGGCGCGTGCGTCGATGACGGTCGGGGTCGTGAGGGTGGACAGGGCGGTCCACCCCGCGTTGGGCGAGCTGGAGAAATACCTGCAGGTCCCAGCGCCCGAGCCAGCGGACGCCAGTGTGACGATCGTGTAGCCCGGCCAGTCGCTCGCTGCGTACTTGTAGTCGAACCACGTCGGCACGGTCGGAAGCACAGGCGCGGGCACCGTGGCGCGGATGACGCCGCCCTTGACCTGGCTGGCCGAGGGGTTGGACGGGTTGATGCTCGCCGCCGCGGGCAGCGTCAGCGATCCGTTGATCGTCTGACCGCCGACGACGACGTTCCCGCCCGCCGTCACCGAGCCCGACACGACCTTGGAGCCGCCGCTGAAAGACAGGGCTCCACCGGTGTGCACCTTGCCGCCGACCGTTCCGCGGAATCCGCTCGACCCCGTTCCTGAGGCGATGAGATCGCCTTGGACCGTGTCGGATGCACAGCAACCGTCGACGGTTCCTCCCACCGTCACGTCACCTGCGACGTTGCAGCTTCCGCTCGTCGAGAACGAGCCGGACGCGATGATGTCGGCGGGAAGAGTGGAGTTGCAGCTGAAGGATCCGTTGGGAATCGTGATGCTGATGAGTCGGCTCACCGGCGGGTTCACGATGACGTTGCTGTTGAACGTGGTGTTGGCGAAGAACATCATGTCGGCGCCAGGGCCGGCAGCCTGGTTCGCCGCGTACGCGTACACCGCCTTCGTCGTGGTCGTCCGCCCGTTTGGGCCAACGCCCACCGAGGTGAATGTGACCTGGTTCGCGGCGCACGCGCTGGTCACGGTGTATGCCGGCGACGTCGAAGAGAGACTGAGCGCACAGAACTCGCCGGTGCGCCGTGCCGTGCTGACGGCATCGGCGACACCCGCGTCTGCAGCCGCGCGCGCCTGCGCGGTGCTGCGGCTGCCGACGAGCGACGACGTAGTCGACGTGACGATCGCGGCCAGTGCCAGCCCGGCGACCGTGAGGACGAGCATGATGATGAGCGTGACGATGAGTGTCGATCCACGCTCATCGCGCGAGATCTGCGATGTGGGCCTGCTCACCAGCATGTCGTGGGTGTCCCTCCGGTGGAGACGGCTTGAGCGGTCACACCGTTCGTGATGGCGACGACGGATGCGCCCTGGGTCACGCTGTACCCGAGATCTAGGCGGTTGCCTGAAGCCGCGAAGGGCGACCCGGCGGTCTTGGTGCCGACGACGCCGGTCGCGAGCGACTTCCAGCCGGTGTAGTTGCCCGACGGAATCGCCGTCGTCGACGTCTTGTAGGCCAGATCGCCGCCCGCGGTGAGCACCCAGGCACGGCATTCCCATCCGCTGGCGCCGGTCGCGACGCGAGCACGGAGCAGCTTGCCGTCGATCTGGAACGCGCTCGCGTTGCGGATCGAAGTGGCGATGGAGTCGCTCACGACCTGCGCCTTCCCGGTCGCAGTGGTCCGGTCTCGCGTCGCAGACTCGGTTCTCAGACCGGCCGCGAAGATGCCCGCCATCAGTCCGAGGAACAAGGCGGCCACGGCGATGTACACGATGAGCTCGACGAGGGTGACGCCGGAATCGTCGCCGGGATTGGCAGCGTTGCGGGAGGTCACGGCGACGTCACCACGATCTTCGTCGACAGCGTCGTCAGCGGGCTCGCCGCAGACCCGGTCTTGTATACCTTCGCCGTGACGGTGACTGTGCCGGGCAGCGCGGTCGGGCAAGCCGAGACGCCGATGTCGGCGAGCAATCCTGACGCGGTGTCTGTGACGCCGGTGGACGCGCGTGCGCTCACCGCCGCGCAGCTGTTCGTCCCGTCGTTGGGGAACTGGACGCGGATGGGCGCGAGCTGCGAGTTGGCGTAGGTGGTGGCAGCAACGAGCGACCGATTGACCGTGCTCGTCTTGGTCGCCCCGATCAGGAGCGGCAGGACGGCCAGTGCCAGGATCGCGAGCAGGAACATCGCGATGATCAGCTCGACGACGCTGAATCCGTCGTCCTTGCGTGTCTGCGAAAGCAGCATGCCGTGTACTCACCCCCAAAATGAGTCGAGGCGACGTCCGGGGCCGGCGATGAGTCGCCGACCCCGGACGAATGAGCGTCAGTTGCAGGCGGTGCCGGCGGCGTTCGCGCCCGGGCCGGCGAACTGCGTCGTCGCGCCAGTCTTCGCCGCCGAGACACAGACGTTGTCGGTCGTCGCTCCCGACACATAGGTGACCGTGATGCCACCGGTGCTCAGGTTGGCGATCTGTCCCGTCGCGGGGGCCGTGCCCTGAGCGATCTGAGCCGTGACCTGGGTGGCGCCCGTGGCCGCACTGGCCTTCAGCGCGTTCGTGTTCGCGGTGCCCTGGATGTTCAGGAAGATCGGAATCGCGATCGCGGCGAGGATGCCGAGGATGACGACGACGACGATCAGTTCGATGAGCGAGAAGCCCGCTTCGCGGCCTTCTTCTTCGCGGCGAGCCTTCTCGGCCGCGATGTAGTTGTTGATTGATGCACGCATGTGCGTATCTCCCCAGATATACATGAAATGGTCAGCTCTGACCGCACACACATGCGTGCCTTCGATCCCCAGTTGTACCTAGTTCTCCCCAGAGCTAGGTGCGGTTGCGAGCGCCCTTCTCGAAGCCCGCTTCCCCTCCCGAATCAAATGATGAGAGCATTCTCATTCCAAGTCAAGGAGATTGATCACGAAACGATCACGGGAGGCTCAGGGAATGCTCAGGATTTCCTATTGGCGTCCTCGCACCTGGTCCCTGAAATGATTAAAACCCTGGTAAAACAGCATTTTCACGCATCCAGCACTTCGAGCCGCGCACGCACGGGGCCGCCGTCGACGAGGGCCTCGGCATCCCGCACCGACCTCTTCAGCGGCAGCACGTAGGTGCCTTCGGCGGACGGGAAGATCGACGTCCGCCAGCGCGATCCGCCGACGGTCGCCGCCACCCGCACAGACCCGAAGCCACGGTGCGGGCGCGGGATCTCGGCGATCATCGCGCTCAGGTCCGCCGGCACCGAGGTGAAGAACCACGCCGCGTCGGTGCGGGCATCCCAACGGAACACCTCGCCCTCGAACTCGACGATCACGACTCAGCGCCCGAAGCCCGGCGCCAGGCCCTCGTCGGCGTCGGGAACCCACTCCTCGACGACCGCGGCATCCGCCGTCGCACGACGATTCCACGCAGCTCCCTCGGGCCAGCTCGCCGCGAACGTCGGCACGACGCGCCAGACGCGCCGCCACAGCCCGCGCTGCGTCACGAGCGGACGCGCCGAGACGGGCATCTTCAGCTCAGGGTCGTAGCGCACCCCATCGGTCGGGCGCAGGCGGATCGTCAGATCGAGGTCGTCGTGGATACGGGCGTTCGCGCGATCGACGCGGTCGCGTACGCGCTCCCACACGTGCGCACGCATCGCGAAGTTCGAGCCGAAGACCAGCGGGATGCCGAGGAACTTCTTGATCCAGTAATGCCCGCCGCCGATGTACCAGTGCTCGCCGAGATAGTTGACGATGGGGCCTGCGCCGTAGAACTCCGCGCCACCCGTCAGCACTCCGAGCCCCGGATCGGCGACGAAGGCGCGCACGAGCCGCGCGATCCAGTCGGGGTGCGGGCGCGAGTCGGCGTCGAGACGGGCGATGACGTCGGCGTCGGCGAGCGCCTCGTCGTAGCCACGGGATGCCGCGGGCCAGATGCCCGGCGTCGGCTCTTCGACCACCATCGCGCCGAAACGGCGTGCGACGGCGGCCGTGGCATCCGTCGACCCGTTGTCGACGACGATGATGCGATCCGCGACACGCGTCTGCACCGCCAGCGCCCGCAGGCAGTGCTCGAGGAACTCGGCATCGTCGCGGCACGGGATCACGACGGTGACGCGAAGCTGGAGGGGCACGGCGTCAGAATACTCCCGGGCTGCCGCGGGACGCGGCCAGCCCGCCGGGGCATAGCGCTTCCGGGCGAGCGTGAGAGCACCCTCATCCCTCCCCCTTGAACCGTACCTGCGAGTTGGTTACAGTCCTGTAAGTAACGGCGATCCCGCCGCCATCGTGATCCCTCGACGGAGAGGTATTCCGCATGACAACTCCCCCGCCCACCCGCCGCTTGCGGCGATGGCTCGCCGCCGTCACCGGCGCGGCCCTCGTCGCCGGCGCACTGATGGCGGCACCGGCCGCCACCGCCGTCCAACCGGCCGCGCTCCCCGCCGATCCCGGCTTCGGCGCGAACGTGACGATCTTCTCGCCCGAGACACCCGTCACCGAGATCAAGGCGAAGATGGACGCCCTCGCCGCCGCGCAGCGCGACGCCGAGATGGGCACCGCTCGGCAGTCGGTCTTCTTCCTGCCCGGCACCTACGGCTCGGCCGCCCAGCCCCTCCAGTTCGAGGTCGGCTACTACACCGAGGTCGCCGGCCTCGGGGCATCCCCGTCCGACGTCGTGATCCACGGCGCGGTCGAGGTCTACAACCGCTGCCTCACGCCCGACAACTGCCTGGCCCTCGTCAACTTCTGGCGCACGATCTCGAACCTCACGGTCGAGGTCGACAAGGCGGGACAGGATGGATGCCGGCAGAGCGCCAACTTCTGGGCCGTCTCGCAGGCGGTCTCGATGCGCCGCGTCGAGGTCCGCGGCGGCAACCTCTCGCTCATGGACTACTGCACCGCGGGCCCGCAGTTCGCGAGCGGCGGGTTCATCGCCGACTCGAAGCTGCCGACCGTCGTGAACGGCTCGCAGCAGCAGTGGCTGACCCGCAACAGCGACATCGGGTCGTGGAGCAACGGCGTGTGGAACCAGGTGTTCTCCGGTGTCGTCGGCGCTCCGTCCGAGGCGAACTTCCCGACGGAGACGTACACCACCGTCGCGCAGACGCCCGCGAGCCGCGAGAAGCCGTACCTCCACGTCGACGGAGCCGGCAAGTACCAGGTGCGCGTGCCGAACTTCGCCCAGAACACGAGCGGGATCTCGTGGGGCGCCGGTGAGACGGCGGGCCGCAGCATCCCGATCAAGGACTTCTTCATCGCCAAGCCCGGCGACTCGGCCCTGCGGATCAACGCGGCGCTCGCGCTCGGCAAGCACCTGATCTTCACGCCCGGGGTCTACGACATCTCGTCGACGATCCTCGTGTGGCGGCCGAACACCGTCGTGCTCGGCCTCGGTCACGCGACTCTGACGGCCAAGAACGGCGCGACGCCGCTCGCCATCGTCGACGTTCCCGGAGTCGTCGTCGCGGGCGTGACGATCGACGCCGGCGAGAAGCTCTCGCCCGTACTGCTCAAGGTAGGCCTCACCAAGAGCCTCAACCTGTCGAGCAAGGTGTCGAAGTCGAACCCGATCACGCTCAGCGACGTGTACTTCCGCGTCGGCGGTCCGCACATCGGCAAGACGACCACGGCGCTCGAGGTCAACGCCGACAACGTGCTCATCGACCACACGTGGGTGTGGCGCGGCGACCACGGCGTCGAAGGCTTCACGAACGGCGTGAACGGCGACACCGACCGGTGGAAGATCAACACCGGCACGAACGGCGCCATCATCAACGGCGACAACGTCACGGCGACGGGTCTGTTCGTCGAGCACTTCCAGAAGTACAACCTGCTGTGGAAGGGCGAGAACGGCCGCGTCATCCTGTACCAGAACGAGCTGCCATACGACCCGCCCACGCAGGCGGACTGGACGCAGCCCGACGGCACGCTCGGGTACCCCGGCTACGTCGTCGACGAGAAGGTGCAGAACCACCGCCTCGACGGCGCCGGGGTCTACGTGTTCAACCAGAACAACCCGTCGATCGTCACGGCGAACGGGCTCTCTGTGCCGAACAAGCCCGGAGTGCAGCTGCACCACATCATGACGGTCAACCTCTCGGCCGGCACGGTCCAGCACGTCGTCAACGGCATCGGCGGTCAAGCCGACAGCACGAACACGGGCACGCCCCAGTTCGTCGTCGACTACCCCGCGCCCTGACCCAGGAGGTGGAGAACGGATGCCTCGGCCCGCTGCGGGGGCCGAGGCATCCCTCTTGTCACCACAGGGGGTGGATGGCCTCGCGCAGGTCGCGGTCGTACACCTCGCGCACGACACGGCCGAACGCAACGACGTCGAACCCGTGGTCGAGCAGCGCCGCGGCATCCGCGTTCGACTCCGCCTGCCGCACGTTGCGCGCACCCGGGATCACGCTCGTCACTCCCGGCTGCGCCGCGATCCACGCGAGGGTCGCGGCGGGCAGGCTGACGCCGGTGGGAAGGGATGCCGCGAGCTCCGCGGCCGCGGCGACGCCGACCTCGAAGTCGACGCCAGAGAAGGTCTCGCCGCGATCGAACGCCTCGCCGTGGCGGTTGAACGTGCGGTGGTCGTTCGCCGCGAAGGTCGTCTGGGCGGTGTACCTGCCCGAGAGCAGGCCCGACGCGAGCGGCACGCGCGCGAAGATCGCGACGCCCGCAGCCTCGGCAGCGGGCAGCACCTCGTCGAGGGGCTTGAGGCGGAACGGATTGAAGATGATCTGCACGTTCGTGACGTGCGGTCGCGCGATCGCCGCGAGCGCCTGGTCGCAGGTCTCGACCGAGACACCGTACGCCGCGATGGCCCCCTCGGCGACGAGCACGTCGAGGGCATCGTAGGTCGCGGCGTCCTCGATCACCGCCGTCGGCGGGCAGTGCAGCTGCACGAGATCGAGCGTCTCGACCCCGAGGTTTCGACGCGAGCGCTCCGTCCACGCGCGGAAGTTCTCCGGCGTGTAGTTCTCGGGCTCCTGGGGCAGGCGCCGGCCCATCTTGGTCGCCACGGTGATGCCGTGTCCGGGATGCGCGCGCAGGAACGCCCCGATGAGTGACTCGCTGCGGCCGTCGCCGTAGACGTCGGCGGTGTCGAAGAGCGTGACGCCGTGGGCGACGGATGCTTCGAGCACCGCCGTCGCGTCCGTCTCGCTCACCTCGCCCCAGTCGGCGCCGAGCTGCCATGTGCCGAGGCCGATGGCCGATACCTGTCGTCCGGTGCGCCCGAGGGGTCGTTGATTCATTCCTCCAGCTTGCCAGGCCTCGCGACCGCGGTGTCGATGACCGCGGCCACGACGACCGCGGCGACGTAGATGACGAGGTCTCGCGCATCGAAGACGGTGCCGAGCAGCAGCATCGCGGGCGGGAACGACCCGCCGAGCGCGAGCGGAATGCCCGTCAACTGGAAGAGTTCGACAGCGATGCACCATGCCCCGGCGATGGATGCCGCGAGCCACGGCTTGAGTCGCGGAGCGAGCAGCACGGTGCCCGCGTACGCGGCCGCGGCGTACAGCGCATCCCCCGCGATGTCGGTGGCGGCGATGTCGGGCAGCAGCGCGTGCACCGCGAGGCCGATGACGACGACGGATGCGAGTGCGATCGCCGCGACGGCACGGCGCTTCACGCGATGACTCCTGCGGCTCGGGCGGGCTCGGCATACGCGGCGGCGAGGGTCGCGACCGTGTCGTGCGCGTTGAGCCCGCTCGGATTGGGCAGCACCCAGAGCTCAGCGCCTCCGAGCGACTCGGGCTGACGGCCGACCCGCGCCTTCGGCCGATCGAATCCCTCGCGGTACGCGGTCACCCCGACGATCGCGACGGCCTTCGGCCGCAGGCGCTCGATCTCGCCCGCGAGTCGCCGCGCGCCCTCGCGCAGCTCGTCGCGTGTGAGATCGTCGGCACGGGCCGTCGCGCGCAGGACGATGCTCGTGATGCCGATGCCGGCGTCGAAGAACATGCGGCGGTCGGGCTCCGGCATCCCGCCGCCGTCGATCACCGGCAGTCGCGGAACGATCCCCGCTTCGACGAGCGCCGGGTAGAAGCGATTGCCCGGTCGCGCGAACGGCACGCCCGTCGCGGCGGTCCACAGGCCCGGATTGATGCCGACGAAGACGAGTCGTGGATGCCGCGGCATGAACTCCGGGATCGTTCGATCCCGGTAGCCTTCGAGCTCGGCGCGCGTGAAGCCCATCGGTACAGTCTGCCTGGACCGTGTCCGAACCGCCTGTCAAGATCGGTCCATGCCGATGAACGAGGCCCAGAGCGCGATGGCCGACCGCGTCCGGGCGCTGCTGGCCGATGAGCCCAGCCTGAGCGAGAAGTCGATGTTCGGCTCGCGCGCCTTCATGGTGGACGATCGGATCGTCGTGGCGGTCTTCCGCGCAGCCGATCTGCTGGTGCGCGTCGACGAGGCTCACGAGTCCGAGTACATGCTCGAGCCGGGCGCCGGCCGGGCGTTCATGGGCCCGAATCGACGCGACATGGGCCCGGGCTGGCTGCTCATCGAGCGCGCCGCGATCGCGGACGACGAGCGGCTGCTGTTCTGGGTGGATGCCGCGCGCGCTCGCGGACGCGCCTGAACGGTGCGACGGGCCGGCCACTCGGCCGGCCCGTCGCACTTGATCAGATCTCTCGAGGCGGCGACCGCACCCGCGCCCGGCCGCGACTGCGGCCGATCAGCTCCGCGCACGGGGCAGCGAGGATCCGGAGGGCGGTTCTCCTCGGTGGCGGGAGGTGAGTGCGCGGAGCGAAAGCGACCGCGGTCGATGCGAGGATGCCCGACGCCGCCATGATCGCGGCGAACTCCGACGCCACCCAGTCATCGAGCTCGATGAGGATGTCGATCGGTCGCACATCGATCGAGGTCTCGACGGGCATCATCCTCACCGCCTACGCGCTGATCGATGTGCTCTCGTGCTGAGTGATGGCATCGCCGCGCGACACGTCGATCTTGCGGGGCTTCGCACGCTCGGCGATGGGGATCCGCAGTCGCAGGACGCCCGCCGTGTAGTCGGCGTCGACGTGCTCGGTGTCGAGCGAGTCGCCCAGGACGAGCTGGCGGCTGAAGACACCCCAGGCACGCTCGGATGCGACGGAGTTCGCCGCATCGGGCATGCGGCTGAGCCGCTCCGCCCGGATCGTGAGGACGTTCCGTTCGACGTCGATGTCGAGCTTGCCGGGATCGATGCCCGGAAGGTCGAGTTCGACGACGAACTCGTCGCCGTCTCGCCACGCGTCGAGCGGCATGCTGGCAGGTCGGGCGACAGTACCGAAGACCTGCCGTGTGAGCCGGTCGAGGTCGCGGAACGGGTCGTGTTGCATGAGCATTCTTGATCTCCTCCATTTCACAGTAAGGTGGGCACATCGACGATCTATGTCGAATGCAATAGATTTAATACATCAATCGCCAGAAGAATGCAAGTCCCCGGATGAGGATATGGAGTGTGCGGATGAACGCCGCCCGACCTGAGGATGACTCGCGCAGCCACCGCGGGCTCTACAGCATCGCCGTGGCCGCCGAGCTCGTCGGCGTCGGCGTCCAGACGCTCCGCCTCTACGAGGCGAAGGGCATCATCGAACCCGAGCGCACGAGCGGCGGGACCCGCAGATACAGCCAGGCCGACGTCGACACGTCGCTCCGCGTCGGCGTGCTCCTCGCGGAGGGGATCAATCTCGCGGGCGCGCGCCGGATCATCGCACTCGAAGACTCGAACGAGGCCCTCAGCTCGCGCATCGCCGCACTCACCGTCGGGGCGTGACGGGAGCCGAGAACCCGTACCAAGCGGCGCCACGGGCACCGCCGAACGATATGATGATTTCATCAAGTCATATTCCATGACTCCGCTGCATCGAGAGGAACCCCGTGCCTTTCGGCGACGACGAGCGGCCGCTGTACGAGATCAAGGCCAACCTGTTCAAGGGACTCGCGCACCCCTACCGGATCAGGGTGCTCGAGATCCTCAGTGGGATCGAGGAAGCCCCGGTCGCGCAGCTGCTCGCCGAGACGGGACTGGAGCCGTCCCACCTCTCCCAGCATCTGTCGGTGCTCCGCCGCTACGGACTGGTCGTGTCCGAGCGTCGCGCGAACGAGGTCTTCTACCGATTGGCCTATCCGCAGGTCGCCGAGCTTCTGCGCGTGGCACGGGCGCTTCTCGGCGAGCTGCTCGACGACGCCCAGATCCGCCGCACTCGAGCCCGTGCGCTGCCCGACATCGTGACCGGCCCGAGATGAGCGCGGCGCCGTGCGCGGCTCGCTGAGATCTCTGCTCCCTCGCCGGGAGGACTACCGCGGCCTGCATCGCAGCTGGCGAGGAGACCTGCTCGCGGGCATCACGGTCGGAATCGTCGCACTTCCGCTGGCCCTGGCCTTCGGGGTGAGTTCGGGAGTGGGCGCTGAGGCGGGTCTGATCACGGCGATCGTCGCCGGCCTGGTCGCCGCGGTCTTCGGCGGATCGAACGTGCAGGTGTCGGGCCCGACGGGCGCCATGGTCGTCGTGCTCGCCCCGATCGTCGTGACGCACGGAGCGGGATCCGTGGTCGTCGTCAGCCTCCTCGCCGGCGTCATCGTGCTCACGGCCGGCGTGCTGCGCTGGGGCCGGACGGTCAGCTACATCCCCTGGCCGGTGATCGAGGGCTTCACCGTAGGGATCGGCGTGATCATCTTCCTGCAGCAGGTGCCCGCCGCCGTGGGCGAGAGCGGATCGGGGCACGGCGGCAACGCCGTGATCGCCGCTGTCCAGTCCGTCCTCGCCGCCGAATGGCCGCAGGCGCTGCTGCCGCTCGGAGCAGTCGCGACGGTCGCGATCATCATGCTGACCCTGAGCCGGCTGAGCGGTCGGATTCCGGCATCCTTCATCGCGATCGTCGTCGTGACGGCCGTCACGGCGCTTCTCGGGCTCCCGCTGCCGGCCATCGGCGAACTGCCTCAGTCGCTGCCCCTCCCCTCGTTCCCGACGATCGATCTGGAGGGTCTGTCGAGTCTCATCGGCCCCGCGTTCGCCGTCGCCGCTCTCGCGGCGATCGAATCGCTGCTCTCCGCCCGCGTCGCTGCGTCGATCTCCGACACCGGGCCGGTCAACGCGGATCGCGAACTCGTGGGACAAGGACTCGCCTCGATCGCGGCCGGACTGTTCGGAGGGATGCCGGCGACCGGAGCGATCGCACGGACGGCCGTGAACGTGCGCGCCGGCGCGCGAACGCGACTTTCGGCCATCGTCCACTCGATCGCGCTCCTGGCCGTCGTCTACCTCGCGACCAGCGTCGTCGCGGTCATCCCTCTCGCCGCGCTCGCGGGCGTTCTCATGGTCACGGCGGCGCACATGGCATCACCGGCGACGATCACGATGGTGATGAGGTCCACACGCGCGGACGCAGCCGTCTTCGTCATCACGGCGGTCATCACCGTGAGCTTCGATCTGATCGTCGCCGTGGGCATCGGGATCGCCGTGGCCGCGTTCTTCGCACTCCGCGCCCTCAGCAGGGCCAGCGGTGTGCACCGAGAGGAGCTGCCCGGCCCGCCCGCCGCCGGCGACGAGCGCATCGCGCTCTTCCGCATCGACGGGTCGCTGTTCTTCGGCGCGTCGGATCGGATCCTCGAACGCATCAGCGACCACGACGGCATCGACGTCGTGATCCTCCGGCTGTCGCAGCTGCAGCTCATCGACGCGACCGGCGCCCGCACGCTGACAGAGCTGTCGACGGCGCTCGAGCGTCGCGGGGTGACGGTGCTGATCAAGGGCATCCGTCCGGAGCATGCCGCCGTCCTCGAACGGCTCGGGGTGATCGCGTCGCTGCGCGACCGACGCCATCTCTTCACCGAACTCGAGCCCGCCATCGCCCACGCGCGATCGCACGTCGATCGCGTCGGCGACTGACCTGTGTGTTCCGCTCGCACGCTGTCGCGGGCGATCGGCCGCGCGAGCTGCGCCACCCCGGACAAGGGAGACGCCTGCGGCCGGTCCAAGGACTTCAGCCGCCGCGGCGTCGCGCTCAGTGCGCGACGAGCAGAAACGCGAAGGGCCCCTGCGATCCGCAGGGGCCCTTCGTGTCTTCCGACTTCTTCGAGCTGGTTTGCCATCAGCCCTTCTGTTCTGTCGGGATGACAGGATTTGAACCTGCGACCCCTTGACCCCCAGTCAAGTGCGCTACCAAGCTGCGCCACATCCCGTCACCCGGACTCGCGTCCGGACAACTCCCCTATCCTACCCGTTCACCGGAGCCGCCGCGAACCGCGGCGGGATGTCGGCGACCGTGACTAGCCTCGACGCCATGCCCGAGATCGTCATCCAGCCCGCGACCGCCGACCGCTTCGACGACGCCGAGCACGCTCTCACCGGGGGCGGCGACGGGCACGGCTGCCAGTGCCAGTGGTGGACGCTCACGAACGCCCGATTCCAGTCGACGTCCGTCGCAGAGCGCGAGCAGCTGCTGAGAGGCGACCTCTCCGCATCCGTCGCTCCCGCACTCATCGCGTACGTCGACGGCGAGGCAGCCGGGTGGGTGCGCGTCTCGCCGCGCCCCATCCAGCAGCGGATCGCGCGCACGAAGATGATCAAGGACGCCACGGCCGAGCCGCTCGACGATCCGACCGTGTGGGCGATCTCCTGCTTCGTCGTGCGCAAGGAGCATCGCGGGCAGGGCCTCAACGCGAAGCTGCTGGATGCCGCGGTCGAGCATGCGCGAGCGAACGGCGCGAGGGTGATCGAGGGCTACCCCGTCGACGCGGCCGTCGGCAAGCACCCGGCCAACGATCTGTACCACGGCGTGCTCTCCACCTTCGCGGACGCCGGATTCGAAGAGGTCGCGCGCCCGAAGCCCGATCGGCCGATCGTCTCGCTGACGGTCAGCTGAGCCCGACCACGTCAGACGACGGGCCCCAGCGATGCACGCCGACCACGGCGCACGGCATCCGTCTCGATCACGATCACGACTCCTGCGAGCAGCACGGCCGTCGCCGCGTACTCCCCCTCGGGCAGCAGGCCGGCCAGTGCGATCAGCACGGCGCCGACCACGACGAGCGCCGACGCCCAGGGAGCGATGCGCGTGCGGAGCAGGATGAGCCACGAGCTCGCGACGACGATGGCGACCGGCAGGGTCAGCGACAGGCCGGCGATGACCTCCGAGACCTGCGCGTGGCCCGTGATCTCGTCGATCTCGACTTCGACACCCGCAGAGACGGCGCCGACCGCGGCGAAGATCACGTAGTGCAGGTAGCCGAATCGGAAGCCCGCCGACATCCCCCGCAGCCTGCCGTGCTGCTCGTGCGCGAAGTACACCCACCATATGCCCGCCGCGATCACGAGCCCCGACACCCCGAGCCCGATGAGTTCGGGCACATGCTCACCCTCGCCGAGGGCGTCGAAGAGGGCGTTCGCGGATGCCAGCAGGCTCTCGCCCAGCAGGAGCAGCGTGAACAGCCCGAAGCGCTCCGCGATGTGGTGCGGATTCCACGTGGTCCGCCCCGCGGACTCGCCCCACACCGGGACGAGCAGCTCTAGCGCGACGAGCACGAAGAAGCTCCAGAACTCGGCCGTGCCGTCGAGCAGGTACAGCCGCGCGACCCAGAGCACCTGCACGGCCGCGATCCCGACTGCGAACCGCAGCGCTGCGCGGCGCGAGGAGGGATCGGATGCCGCGGCGCGCAGCCACTGCGCGACCATGGCGAGGCGCATGATGACATAGCCCCACGTGACCACGACGAAGTCGAACTCGACCATCGCCGCGTGCACGCCTGCCGCCAGCACGAGCACGCCGCCCATCTGCACGATCGTCAGCACCCGGTACAGCCAGTCGTCGGTGTCGAACGCCGATGCGAACCACGTGAAGTTCATCCACGCCCACCAGACGGCGAAGAAGACCATGAGGTAGGCGAGCACGCCCTGGCCCGTGTGATCCTCGCTGATCAGATGGTGCAGGTTCTGCGACGCCTGCGACACCGCGACGACGAACACGAGGTCGAACAGCAGCTCCAGCGGACTCGCGACACGATGGTGCTGATCGGCATCGCGAGCGGTCATCCGGCGCAGGCCGAGGCGAGAGAGGGTGTCGGGCATGCGACGATTATGTCGCCGCACGCGTTCGAGGAGGACCATGCCACGGCTTCTCATCGGGTTCATCCCCTACATGGCGGTCTCGATCGTGCATGTCTGCGCCCTGGCCGCGAGGTCGGATGTCGTCGCAGGCCCGACGAAGCTCGCTCTCATGCCGCTGCTGGCATTCGCCGTCGTCTGGGGCATACGCGGAATCCGGTGGGCGCTGGCGGCGGCCCTTCTCCTCGCCGCGATCGCCCTGTCGTGGCTGGGCGACGGGGCCGGAGCGTTCTTCGCATTCGCGCCAGAGGTGCCGACGATGCTGCTGTTCTTCGGCCTCGCGCACGTCTGCTACATCGTGCTCTTCTGGCGTGTGCTCGCCGTGCGACCGCTGCCCGTCTGGTCGCTCGTCTACGCCGTCTGGTGGGGCGTGCTCCTCGCGATCCTCTGGCCGAGCATCGGCGCGCTTCTCATCCCCGTCGCGCTCTACGGGCTCGTGCTCGGCGGCACGGCGGTCGCGGCATCCCGCTGCCATCCGCTGATCCTGTGGGGCGGCGTCTTCTTCCTCATCTCGGACACCGTGCTCGCGTTCCGGCTGTTCACGCCCGACGCCATGCCCGGCTGGACCAGTCCGCTCGTCATGCTCACGTACACGCTCGGCCAGGGACTCATCGCAGCGGGCGCCGTCGTGTCCCTGCGCGCAAGGGCGCAGACGCACGTGCAGGTGACGGCATGACGGATGCTTCAGCCCGGGTCGATGCGTGGCTCTGGGCCGTGCGCGTCTACAAGACGCGGTCGCTCGCGACGGCGGCGTGCCGCGCGGGGCATGTACGGGTGAACGGCGAACGCGCCAAGGCCGCACAGCCGGTGCGGCCGGGCGACGAGGTGCGCGTGCGCATCTCGGGCTTCGACCGGCATCTCGTGGTCAAGCAGACCACCACCAAGCGCGTCGGTGCCGCCCTGGTCGAGGCATCCGTCGACGATCGCACTCCCCCGCCGCCCCCGCGCGAGCTCACGGCCTTCGTTCCCGTGCGCGATCGCGGCGCGGGACGGCCGACCAAACGCGAGCGTCGCGACATCGACAAGCTGCGCGACCGCCCGAGCTGATCGCCCGCCGGGCAGGTTCGACGTCAGAGCTGGTCGAGCAGCCAGCGGGCGCCGCGCACCGAGCCGCCGTCTTCCGCGATCCGGGAGGACAGCCCGCGGTCGCTCGTCACGACGGTGACCTGCCGACCCAGCGAGCGGAGCCGAGCCGCCTCGGCGACGATCGCATCGTCTCCGGATGCTTCGGCCCGGACGATCTCGAGTCCAGCGGTCTCGTCGACAGCGCGTGCCGCTCCCTCGACGACGACCGACCACTCCGGGTACCACGTGTCCTCGCCGAGCCCCAGCTGAGCGGCCGCCACACCGCGCGCAGCGAGTCCCGCGACGCGTTCGAGGAGACGGGATGCCGCGCCCGCGCGGTCGCGCCACCATCCGTCGGGCACAGAGCCCACGACGTTCGCGGCGTCCACGACGACAGCGGGCCGGACGGCCAGCACCCCGCGCAGCTGCTCCCACGACGCCGCGAATCCCGGATGAAGAGGTCGCTCATCGACCTCGGTGACCGGCACCCACGCGAGCTCGCGGCTCTCGGGATCGCTGATCTTCGGTTCGAACGGCCGGATGACATCGGCGATGAGCGTTGTGTAGCTCCAGTACCCCAGATCGAGCACGCTCAGCAGACGCGGGCGGGTCGCGGCATCCGGAACGCCCGCCTCCTCCTGCGCTTCGCGGATCGCGCCGTCGACCGCCGACTCCCCCTCATGCCGTGCGCCGCCGGGGAGCGCCCACGTGTCGCCGAAGTGGCTCCACGACACACGATGCTGCAGGAGGACGCCGCGCTCGGCGTCCAGGGCGAGCAGGCCGGCGGCGCCGAACGCGCCCCAGTAGCGCTCCCCCGTCGGAGCGACCACCCAGGCGTCGCCCGGGTCCCGTGGCCCGTGGGGGCGGCGCGGTTCACCCGAGGCGGGGGGCTCGATCGTCACTCAGCCAGACTGTCACATGCAGCAGGCCGCGGACTCGCGATCGGCCCGCCGCGTCGAAGCATGACACCCGTCAGAATGTCGCCATGGACTACGAGCTGGACGACGACCCGACCCGCGTCGATCGTGAGGTCGTCTGGGAATGGCTGTCGACCGAGGCCTACTGGGGCCGGTGGCGGTCGCGTACCGACATCGAGGCGCAGCTCGACGGCGCGTGGCGTGTCGTCGGCGCCTACCGCCGCGACACGGGCGCTCTCGTCGGCTTCGCGCGCGCCGTCTCGGACGGCGTCGGCTTCGCGTACCTGGCCGACGTGTTCGTGCTCGCCGAGCACCGGGGTCACGGCCTCGGGAAGGAGCTCATGCGGGTCATGATCGACGACGGCCCCGGGCGCGACTTCCGCTGGGTGCTCTTCACGGGCGACGCGCACGGTCTCTACCGGGGGTTCGGCTTCACCGAGCCCGATGCCACCGCGATGGTGCGTCCCGCGCGGGTCGGCTAGCGCTGACGCTTCTCGCGCACCCGCATGTTGATCACGATGGGTGTGCCCTCGAACCCGTAGACCTCGCGCAGGCGCCGCTCGATGTAGCGGCGGTAGCCGGGGTCGAGGAAGCCCGTCGTGAAGAGCACGAAGGTCGGCGGACGCGTCGACGCCTGCGTCGCGAACAGGATGCGCGGCTGCTTGCCACCGCGCAGCGGGTGCGGGTGCTCGGCGATGAGCTCGGTGATGAACGCGTTGAACTTGCCGGTCGGCACGCGCTGATCCCACGAGTCCAGAGCCGTCTCGAGCGCGGGCACGAGCTTGTCGAGGTGTCGGCCGGTCTTCGCCGAGATGTTGACGCGCGGCGCCCAGGCGACGTGCGCGAGGTCCTGCTCGATCTCCCGCTCGAGGTAGCGACGACGATCCTGGTTCTCGAGATCGTCGTCGTTGAGGCGATCCCACTTGTTGAACGCCAGCACGAGCGCGCGACCGGACTCGAGCACGAGGTCGATGATGCGGATGTCCTGCACGCTGATCGTCTCGCTCACATCGAGCACGACGACGGCGACCTCGGCCTTCTCGAGAGCGGCCGAGGTGCGCAGCGACGCATAGAAGTCGGCCCCCTGCTGCAGATGGACGCGGCGACGGATGCCGGCGGTGTCGATGAGGCGCCAGAGCTTCCCGCCGAGTTCGACGATCTCGTCGACCGGGTCGCGGGTCGTGCCGGCGAGCTCGTTGACGACGACGCGCTCCTCGCCCGCGGCCTTGTTGAGCAGCGACGACTTGCCGACGTTCGGGCGGCCGAGGATCGCGACGCGGCGCGGACCGCCGATCTCGGCCTTCGCCACCGCCGAGATCTCGGGGAGCACCTTCATGACCTCGTCGAGGAGGTCCGCGACGCCGCGGCCGTGGATCGCCGAGACGGGATGCGGTTCGCCCAGACCCAGGTTCCACAGCGCCGCAGCCTCGGGCTCCTGTCGGGCGTCGTCGATCTTGTTCGCGACCAGGAACACCGGCTTGCCGCTCTTGCGCAGCAGTCGGACGACCTGCTCGTCGGTCGAGGTCGCTCCGACCATCGCGTCGACGACGAACAGCACGACATCGCACAGATCGATCGCGATCTCCGCTTGCGCCGCGACCGACTTGTCGATGCCCTTCGCATCCGGCTCCCACCCGCCGGTGTCGACGAGGGTGAACTTGCGGTCCATCCACTCGGCCTTGTAGGTCACTCGGTCGCGCGTGACTCCCGGGGTGTCCTCGACGACCGCCTCACGACGGCCGAGGATGCGGTTGACGAGTGCGGACTTGCCCACGTTCGGCCGCCCGACGATCGCCACGACGGGAAGCGCCGGGAGGAGCTGGATGCCGTCGACCCCGCCCTCGAGGCCCGCGAGGAGCGCGGCATCCTCTTCGTCGAGATCGTATTCGGCCAGCGCCGCCCGCAGCGCGGTCGCCCGCTGTTCGGCGAGGTCGTCGTCGAGCTCGGCGAGGGTCTCGACGAGGTTGTCGTCACCGGCCTCGAAGTCGTCGTCGAATCCTGAATCAGCCATTGCCGGCTCCTGCCTGTGTGCGCAGACCCGTGCGAACGACGTCGAGCACGGCCTCCACGGTCTGTTCGAAATCGAGATCCGTCGAGTCGACGACGGTCACGCCGGGCGCGGCGGTGAGGAAGTCGACGACGGAAGAGTCGGATGCGTCGCGCTTGTGCATGGCGGCGGCGACGGATGCGGCATCCTGCGTCGACACTTCAGCGCTGCGCCGCGCGGCGCGCACCTCGGGGGCCGCCGTCAAGAGGATGCGCACCGGGGCATCGGGCGCGACGACGGTCGTGATGTCGCGGCCCTCGACGATGACGCCGGGCCGCCCCGAGCCGGCCACGAGCGCGCGGAAGAGGGCGTTGACGGACTCGCGGACCGCCGGCACCCGCGCGACGCCGCTGACGGCCTCGGCGACGCGGGGTTCGCGGATCGCGGCGGTGACGTCGGCGGTGCCCACGCGCACGACGTACGCGTCGGGATCGAGCGAGATCGCGAAGTCGAAGTCGCCGGCGACGTCGAGGACGGCTGCCGAATCCGACGTGTCGATGCCGTGCTCGAGCGCGTGCCATGCGAGGGCGCGATACGCCGCGCCCGTGTCGAGGTAGCCGTAGCCGAGCGCACGCGCAGCCTGCTTCGAGACGCTCGACTTGCCGCTGCCCGCGGGGCCGTCGATCGCGACGATGACGGGATCAGTCATTGGTGGTGCTCGCAATCTTCCAGCCGCGGGCTTCGAGACCCTCGACGGCGGGGCGGACGGCACTCGGCACGACGCTGATCTCGGCGAGGCCGAACTGCGCACCGGGTGAGTGCTCGAGGCGGAGGTCTTCGACGTTCACCTCGAGTTCGCCCAGCTCTCCGAAGAGACGGCCGAGCTGACCGGGCGTGTCGTCGACCATGACGACGACGTTCTCGAATCGACGGTTCTGGCCGTGCTTTCCCGGCAGCAGCTCGACGCCCTCGTTGCCGCGGCGGATGGTGTCGGCCACGGCGCGGCGCGCGCCGGGCGCGTCCGGGGCCCGCAGCGCGTCGGCGACCGATGAGAGGTCGGCGGCGAGCGCGTCGAGCACGTCGACGACGGGCGCGGCGTTGGCGCCGAGGATCTGCACCCAGAGCTCCGGCGCCGATGCGGCGATGCGCGTCGTGTCACGCACTCCCTGCCCGGCGAGGCGGAGCGAGCCGTCGGGGGCGCCGACGAAGCGGCCGGCGAGCAGGCTCGCGACGAGCTGGGGCACGTGCGAGACGAGCGCGACCGAACGGTCGTGCTCCTCGGGGCTCATCTCGATCGGCGTCGCACCGAGGTCGAGCGCGAGTCCTTCGACGATCGCGAGGTCGGCGGCGGAGGTCTCCTCGTCGCGGCACACCACCCACGGACGCCCGATGAAGATGTCGGCGCGGGCCGAGATCGCTCCGCCCCGCTCGCGTCCGGCGAGCGGGTGCGATCCGATGTAGTGCGTGAGGTCGACACCCCGCGCGCGCAGTGCCCGCAGGGGCTCGAGCTTGACGCTCGCGACATCCGTCACGACCGCGTCGGGGAATGCCGTGAGCTCTCGTTCGATGACATCGGCCGTGACGTCCGGTGGCACCGCCACGATCACGAGTCCCGGTCGGTCGTCGTCGCGCGCGGCGCGCCCGGCTCCGTAGTCGACCGCCAGGCGCAGCTGCGCGGGCGAGGTGTCGGCGAGCGCGACATCCACGCCGAGCGCCGACAGGGCGTGCCCGATCGACGCACCCAGCAGACCGGCGCCGACGATGCGCACCGTTCCGTGGACGCGCGGAGCGAGCGCCCCTGCGCGCACGGATGCGCCGCTCGAATCGCTCACTCGGTCTCCTGGTCTTGCGGGTCCTCGCCCCCGCTCTGAGGTACCGACGCGCTACGCGACAGCGTCAGCAGCGCGCCCCGTTCAACCTTAGTCAACTCCCGGGCGCGACCCACTGGGAGGGTTCCCAGGTGCAGCGGCCCGAACTGGCGGCGGACGAGCTCGACGACGGGATGACCGACCTCCGCCATCATGCGGCGCACGATCCGATTGCGGCCCGAGTGCAGGGTGAGCTCGACGAGCGAGTCGCGCGACCCGGTGTCCAGCAGCCGAGCCCTGTCGGCCTTGATGAAGCCGTCGTCGAGGTCGAACCCCTTCGTGAGCTTCGCGATCGTCTGCGGAGTGACGCGCCCGTCCACCTTCGCGATGTAGACCTTCGTCACACCGAACGACGGGTGCGCGAGAACGTGCGCGAGTTCGCCGTCGTTCGTGAGCACGAGCAGGCCGCTCGTGTCGGCATCCAGCCGGCCGACGTTGTACAGGCGCTCGTCCCACTCCTTCGTGAAGCGCCGCAGATCCGGTCGCCCGCGGTCGTCCTTCATCGACGAGACGACACCCGTGGGCTTGTTGAGGACCACGTACCGCTTGGACTGATCGAGCTGCACGGCGGTCCCGTCGACGTCGACGAGGTCGTTCTCGGGGTCGATCCGTCGCCCCAGCTCCGTGACGACTTCGCCGTTGACACTGATCCGCCCCGCGACGATGTAGTCCTCGATGACGCGCCGCGACGCCACACCGGCGTTCGCGAGCACCTTCTGCAGGCGAACGCCCTCCGGCTCCGTCATCGCACGACCTCCGCGTCGAATCCGTCGGCGCCGTCGTCGAGCAGAGGCGAGATGTGCGGCAGCTCGTCGAGCGAGTTGATGCCCAGGTTCACCAGCAGCGCCTCGGTGGTCCCGTAGTTGATCGCGCCGGTCTCGGCATCCGTGAACACCTCCGTGATGAGTCCGCGCGAGAGGAGCGTCCGCACGACCGAGTCCACGTTGACGGCGCGGATGGATGCCACCTGCCCACGCGTGACGGGCTGCTTGTACGCGATGACGGCGAGCGTCTCGAGGGCCGCCTGCGACAGGCGAGACGGCGCCTGGGAGTTCACGAACTCGCTCACGAGATCGTCGTGGTCGTCGCGCACGTACAGGCGCCACCCGCCACCGACCTCGCGCAGCTCGAAACCGCGCCGCGGTCCGCCGGCGAGTCCGTCGTAGTCCTCGACCAGGCCCTCGACCGCCTGTCGCACGGCGGCGACGGGCGAGCCGACGGCGGTCGCGAGGCTCACGAGGCTCTGCGGCTCGTCGACCACGAAGAGGATCGCCTCGAGTCGACGGGCGACGGATGCCGCATCCTGCGCCCGCACGGGCGTCTCGCGCTCGATCGGATCATCGGTCATAGTCGGCCCCCAAGGTGGCGAGGTTCTCGTCGGACCACCGCTCGGCGGTCCAGCGGAGCGTGAGTTCACCCAGCGGCTCGAGCTGCTCGAACGAGAGCGCGGCGTGACGGTAGAGCTCGAGGATGGACAGGAATCGCGCGACGATGACGCCCTGCTGCGCGACACCGGCGATGAGCTCGCGGAAAGACAGCGTTCCCGCCGAACGCAGCAGCGTCACCACGACGGCGGCCTGCTCGCGGATGCTCACGAGCGGCGCGTGCAGGTGGTCGAGGCCGACATGCGGGATCTCCTTCGGCGACATCGCGAGGAGGGCGAGCGCGGCGAAGTCGTCGAGACTGAGGGTCCACACCAGCTCGGGCACCGCGTTGCGGTGCTTCTCATCCAGCCGCACGGAGCGCACGTGTCGACGATCCTCGAGAGCGAGCGCGCGCGCGAACCACGCCGAGACCTCTTTGAACGCCCGGTACTGCAGCAGACGAGCGAAGAGCAGATCGCGGGCCTCGAGGAGTGCGACGGACTCGGCATCCACCAGCTCCCCCTGCGGCAGGAGTCCCGCGACCTTCATGTCGAGCAGAGTGGCGGCGACGACGAGGAACTCGGATGCCTCCTCCAGCTCCTCATCTGGCCCGAGCTCGCGCAGGTAGGCGATGAACTCCGCCGTCACCCGCGACAGGGACACTTCGGTGATGTCGAGTTCGTGCTTCGACAGCAGGGTCAGCAGCAGGTCGAACGGCCCGTCGAAGACGCCGAGCGAGACACGGAAGCCGGGCTCGTCGGCCGCCTCGTCTCCGGCAGGACTCTCGGAGATCGGATCCGTGACGGGATCAGGCGACGGCACCGCGGGCGACCAGTTCCCGCGCGAGGCGCAGGTAGGCCTGGGCGGCCGCGTGCTCCGGCGCGAATTCCGTGATGGGCATGCCCGAGACCGAGGCATCCGGGAACTTCACCGTGCGACCGATGACCGTCTCGAGCACGTCGTCGCCGAACGCCTCGACGACCCGCTCGAGAACCTCGCGCGAGTGGAGCGTGCGTGCGTCGTACATGGTCGCGAGCACCCCGTCGAGCTTGATCGAGGGGTTGAGCCGATCGCGCACCTTGTCGATCGTCTCGATGAGCATCGCGACGCCGCGCAGCGCGAAGAACTCGCACTCGAGCGGGATCACGACGCCGTGGCTGGCTGTCAGGGCGTTCACGGTCAGAAGGCCCAGCGAGGGCTGGCAGTCGATGAGGATCACGTCGTAGTCGTCGGTGACCTTGCGCAGCACACGGCTCAGGATCGTCTCGCGCGCGACCTCGTTGACGAGATGCACCTCGGAGGCCGAGAGGTCGATGTTGGCCGGGATGACGTCGAGGTTCTCGGTGCCCGTGTGCACGATGGCGTCGGCCGGATCGCGCTTCGGATCGAGGAGCAGGTCGTAGATCGTCGGGGCATCGTGGGTCTGGATGCCGAGACCCGCCGACAGGGCGCCCTGCGGGTCGAAGTCCACGGCGAGCACCTTGCGGCCGTAGCTCGCGAGCGACGCGGCGAGGTTGATGGTGGTCGTCGTCTTGCCGACCCCGCCCTTCTGATTGCACAGGGCGATGATGCGCGCCGGACCGTGACTCTTCAGCGCGTGGGGCGTCGGGAATCCGTGGTACGGACGACCCGTCGGGCCGATCGGAACGTCGTCCTCCGACACCTTCGTCGCTCCCCGCGTGCTGCCCGCCACCGACTCTCCTGCCTTCGCCATGTCGTGCGTCGATTCTCGCACACCTGCTGTTCACCCCTCGGTGAGGCGTGCCGTCGAAGCGTCCGCCGGATGACTAGCGCGCCCGCGGATGCGAGGTCGCGTACACGTCGCGCAGCGCGTCCACCGACACGTGCGTGTAGATCTGCGTCGTCGCGACGGACGCGTGCCCGAGGAGCTCCTGCACGACACGCACGTCGGCACCGCCCTGCAGCAGGTGAGTCGCGAACGAGTGCCGCAGCGTGTGCGGCGAGACGTGCGCCGTGAGCCCGGCACGCTCGGATGCGGACTGGATGACCAGCCACGCGCTCTGCCTCGACAGAGGAGCTCCGCGTGCACCGAGGAACAGCTTCGGTGTGGCCCGACCCCGCCGTGAGAGCTCGGGTCGCGCCCGAGTTAGATACGCGTCGACGGCCGCGCGCGCATACGATCCGATCGGCACGATCCGCTCCTTCGAGCCTTTGCCCCGCACCCGCAGCACATCGCCGTGGGTCAGGTCGTCGACATCCAGCTGCACGATCTCGCTCACGCGCGCCCCCGTCGCGTAGAGCAGCTCCAGCAGCGCGCGGTCGCGCATGCCCACGAGCTCGCCGGGCATGGCGTCCGCGGGCGCGGGGCCCGCGGCATCCAGCAGCCGCTCGACCTGCTCGATGGTGATCGCCTTCGGCAGTCGCCGCGCCTGCTTCGGCGGCGTGAGCTTCGACGACGGGTCGGTGTCGTCGATCCCCTCCCGCACGAGGAAGCGATGCAGTCCCCGGACGGAGGATTGCAGGCGCGCGAGACTGGATGCCGCGACCGGCGGCTGCGCGGAGGCCCGTTCGGCTGCGAACTCGACGACCAGCGCCGGAGTCACGTCCGTCGTGTCGGCCACGCCCCGCTCGCCCAGCCACCCTCGGTAGATCGCGAGATCCCGCCCGTAGGCGGCGACGGTGTGATCGGAGAGCCCGCGCTCGATGGAGCTGTGACGCAGGTAGGCGTCGACGGCCCGCTCGAGCTGCACGTCAGCCTGCGCGGAGCTTCTCGGCCGCGGCGAGGACGCCGACGGCGAGGATGCCGTTGCGCAGCCGACCCGCGAGGACACCGGCGACGGCATCCGCCAGCGGCACCCACTCGACACGGATGTCGGCCTCTTCGTCTTCGCGTTCGTGGGCCTCGGCGAGCGGCGAGAGCCCTCGCGCGAGGAAGAGGTGCACGACCTCGTCGTTGCCGCCGGGTGTCGTGAAGATGCTGACGAGCGGCTCCCACGACGACGCCTCGAGGTCGGCCTCTTCGGCGAGTTCGCGCACGGCGCTCTCGAGAGGCGTCTCGCCCGCGACGTCGAGGAGCCCCGCGGGGACCTCCCAATCGCGATGGCGGATCGGATGCCGGTACTGCTGGATCAGCAGCACGCGCTCCTGCTCGTCCACCGCGACGATCGCCGCAGCGCCCGGGTGATGGACGTACTGGCGCACGATCCGCCCGTCCCCGTACTGCACGGTGTCGCTGCGGACATCCCATACCCGGCCCTCGTACACGAGCTCGCTCTCGAGCACCTCGGGCTCGAAGGGCTCGTCGCGCAGATCAGCCATTGTCGACGTCGAAGAGCTCGCTCGCGCTGTGACGCTCGAGGGCCGCGGCCACGAGGCCGCGGAACAGCGGGTTGGCGTCGGTCGGACGCGAACGCAGCTCGGGGTGCGCCTGGGTCGCGATGTAGTACGGGTGCTCGTCGCGCGGGAGCTCGATGTACTCGACCAGGTCGAGGTCGGGGTTGATGCCCGAGAAGACCATGCCGGCCGCAGCGATCTGGTCGCGATAGCGGTTGTTGACCTCGTAGCGGTGGCGGTGGCGCTCCGACGCGGTCGTGGAGCCGTAGATCTCCGCGGCGATCGAGCCCTCCGCGAGCTGCGCCGGATAGAGGCCGAGGCGCATCGTGCCGCCCATGTCACCGGCTTCGAGGATGTCGATCTGCTCCTCCATCGTCGCGATGACCGGTGCCGTCGTGTCGGGGTCGAACTCGCTCGAGGACGCATCCTCGATCCCCGCGACATGGCGTGCGTACTCGATGACCATGCACTGCAGGCCCAGGCAGATGCCGAGCGTCGGGATGCCCTGCTCGCGGGCGAACT
Organism: Microbacterium sp.; assembly: GCF_051860965.1. GTDB lineage: Bacteria > Actinomycetota > Actinomycetes > Actinomycetales > Microbacteriaceae > Microbacterium. The sequence continues at coordinate 8,209 of NZ_JBIMKU010000011.1, read as the reverse complement.
TCAACGCGCCGATCTTGCCCTCGATGCCGCGGATGCCGAAGCCGCCCGGGATCACGATGCCGTCGAGAGGCGCGAGCGCCTTCTCGGCGCCTTCGGGAGTCTCGCACTCGTCCGACGGGATCCACCGGATGTTGACGTGGGTCTCCTGCGCGAAGCCGCCGGCCTTGAGCGCCTCGGTGACACTGAGGTAGGCGTCGGGCAGGTCGATGTACTTGCCGACGAGCCCGATCGTCACTTCGTGCTTCGGGTTGTGCACCGCCTGCAGCACCTTCTGCCAGCGCGCCCAGTCGACGTCGGCGGCCTTCGAGAGGCCCAGCGCGCGCACGATGTAGTCGTCGAGCCCCTGCTCGTTGAGCATCGTCGGGATGTCGTAGATGCTCGGCACGTCGACCGCGTTGACGACCGCCCCTTCGTCGACGTCGCACATCAGCGCGATCTTGCGCTTGTTGGACTCGGTCACGGGGCGATCGCTGCGCAGCACGAGGGCGTCGGGCTGGATGCCGATGCTCCGCAGTGCCGCAACGGAGTGCTGCGTGGGCTTCGTCTTCTGCTCGCCCGAGGCTCCCATGAACGGCACGAGCGAGACGTGCACGAAGAACACGTTCGCACGACCCAGCTCGTGGCGGATCTGGCGTGCGGACTCGATGAACGGCTGGGACTCGATGTCGCCGACGGTGCCGCCGATCTCGGTGATGATGACGTCGGGCTTCGGGTCCTCGTCGGCCTGCAGCCGCATGCGGCGCTTGATCTCGTCGGTGATGTGCGGAATGACCTGCACCGTGTCGCCGAGGTACTCGCCGCGACGCTCCTTCGCGATGACCTGCGAGTAGATCTGCCCGGTCGTGACGTTCGCCGCCTGGCTGAGCTCGATGTCGAGGAACCGCTCGTAGTGCCCGATGTCGAGGTCGGTCTCGGCGCCGTCGTCGGTCACGAAGACCTCGCCGTGCTGGAACGGGTTCATCGTCCCCGGGTCGACGTTGAGGTACGGGTCGAGCTTCTGCATGACGACGTGGAGGCCTCGCGCGGTGAGCAGATTGCCGAGACTTGCCGCCGTCAGCCCCTTGCCCAACGAGGAAACGACACCGCCGGTGACGAAGATGTGCCGGGTGGTGTCGTTCGAAGTATCCGTGGAAAGAGTCGCGTCAGAAGTCTGCATCACGGGCTTTGATCCTATCAGTCAGTTCTGGGAGCTCGCCGGTGACGCGCCCCTCAGCGCGAGCAGTTCGCGCGCATGCAGCAGTGCGGCCTCGGAGTCCGGCATCCCCGACAGCAGTCGCGCCATCTCGGCCTCGCGGTCGTCGCCCTCGAGGCGGCGGACGTCGGATGCCGTGACCGATCCGTCGCTCGCCTTGACGACCGACAGGTGGTTGTTGGCGAATGCCGCGACCTGTGCAAGGTGAGTGACGGCGATGACCTGCGACGACTCGGCCAGACGCGCGAGACGTCGGCCGACCTCGATCGCGGCCGCACCGCCGATCCCGGCATCCACCTCGTCGAAGACGAACGTCGGGACGGGATCCACTCCCGCGATCACGACCTCGATCGCGAGCATGACGCGGCTGAGCTCCCCTCCCGAGGCGCTGCGCGCGACGGATCGGGCCTCGGCGCCGGGATGCGGTGCGAGCAGGATCGCGACGTCGTCGCGGCCGGCCGCGGATGCCTGTCCCGGCGCGACCTGCACCTCCACGCGCGCATCCGGCATCGCGAGAGCGCGCATCTCCGCCGTCACCTGCGTGCCGAGACGCGTGGCGGCCTTCTGCCGGGCGGACGTGAGCGCGGCGGCCGCGTCGTCGAGGTCGGATGCCGCGGCATCCCTCTCGGCTTCGAGACGCTCGATGCGATCGCTGTCGTCGTCGAGCTCGGCGAGCCGCATCGGCCCGGTCTCGAGCAGCGCCAGCGCGGCATCGAGGGTGCCGTGCAGGCGGATGAGCCCACCCAGCACCGAACGCCGCTCCTCGACGGCCGCGAGCTCGTGCGGACCGGATTCGTCGAGATCGGCCAGGTAGGCGGCCAGTGCCGTCGCGAGATCCACGGTGCGATAGCCGATGTCGGCCACCTGCGCGGCGATCTCCTCGAGCGCGGGATCGTGTGCGCGCTCGAGCGCACGACGCGCGTCGGCGAGGAGGGACCCCGCATCGGGATGCTCGCCGTCGCCCGACAGCGCCTCGTGCGCCGTCGCCGCGGCCAGTCGCAGCTCTTCGGAGTTCGCGAGCCGCTCGGCACGGACGGCGAGTTCGTCGTCTTCGCCAGCCGTCGGCGCCGCCTGCTCGAGCTCGGCGAGCTGCGCCCGCAGTTCGTCGGCCTCACGAGCGCGCAGATCGCGGTCCTCGACCAGGTCGCGCAGCTCGCGCTCGATCGCTCGCGCGCGATCGTACTTCTCGCGGTACCGTGCGAGCGCCTTCTGCACGGGGGCGCCGCCGAAGCGGTCGAGGGCATCGCGCTGAGCCGCGGCCGAGCGCAGTCGCAGCTGGTCGGATTGGCCGTGCACCACGACGAGTTCGTCGGCGAGATCCGCGAGCACACCCGCCGGAGCCGCCCGCCCGCCCACCGAGGCACGGCCGCGCCCTTCGCTCGAGATCGATCGCCCGACGAAGAGCTCGGCGCGGCCGTCGCCGAGCGGTTCGAGATCGCCGCCGGCATCCCGCACGCGCTCCGCGACGGCACCGTCGGCGGGAACGATCCACACGCCGTCGACGGATGCCTGCGCCGCGCCCGCGCGAACGGCGCCCGAGTCGGCTCGCTGCCCGAGCAGCAGCCCGAGCCCCGTCACGACCATCGTCTTGCCCGCTCCGGTCTCGCCCGTGATCGCCGTGAAGCCCGGGCCGATCGCCAGCGTCGCCTCGGCGATGACGCCGAGGTCGCGCAGGCGCATCTCTTCGATCACGGGTTCTCCCCCGGCGGCAGGGCGGAGGGGCCCCGCCAGCCCTCGACGGGGAGCCGGAACTTGCGCACGAGCCGGTCGGTGAAAGCGGAGGGATGCAGGCGGGCCAGTCGCACGGGACGCTCCGAGCGCCGCACGACGACACGGGCCCCCGGCGGCAGATCGTGCGAACGACGTCCGTCGCACCACAGGATGCCGACGCCGTTGGTGCGCTCGAGCACCTCGATCGCGACGGCGTGCTCGGGGCCGACCACGAGCGGCTTGGCGAACAGCGCGTGCGCCGAGAGGGGCACGACCGCGATCGCCTCGACCGTCGGCCAGATCACCGGACCGCCCGCCGAGAAGTTGTAGGCCGTCGAGCCGGTCGGGGTCGAGACGACGACGCCGTCGCAGCCGAACGACGACAGCGGGCGACCGTCGACTTCGATGACCACCTCGAGGAGTCGCTCCCGGCTCGCCTTCTCGACGGTCGCCTCATTCAGGGCCCACGTCTCGTAGAGCACCGCGTCGAGCGAGTCCTTCACCCGCACCTGCAGCGCGAGACGCTCCTCGACGGCGTAGTCGCGGGCGATGACGCGGCGGACCGCGTCATCCATGTCGTCCCGCTCTATCTCCGCCAGGAAGCCGACGTGGCCCATGTTGATCCCGAGCACGGGCGCGGTGCCCTCGCGCACGAGCTCGGCCGCGCGAAGGATCGTGCCGTCACCGCCCAGGACGATCGCGAGCTCGACATCGGCGATCGCGACGTCCGCGTCGAGGATCGCGACGCGGCCGAGGGTCGGGAGCGCGGCCGCGAGCTCGAGCGCGTCGTCGGCTGCGAGCACCGGGGTCGCCCCCGCCGCCCGCAGAGCTCCGATCACGCGCTCGGCGGCGCGCACGGTGTCTCCGCGGCGGGCATGCGCGACGACCAGGATGCTGCGCTGCGGCTGTGTCATTGGCTCCCCGCCAGTCGGTTCACGGTGCTCGACCATTCTGTCGGATTCGCGCCTCGCCCCGGCGCGAGGTGCGCGATGAACTCGGCATTCCCGTGCGTTCCGAGCAGTGGGGAGGAGACGACGCCGAGCGTGCCGAGGCCTGCATCCCACGCCGTCCACAACACGCGCGCGACGGCGTCGGCCCGCAGGACGGGGTTGGTCACCAGGCCGCCCTTCACCGCGGTGCGCCCCACCTCGAACTGCGGCTTGATCAGCAGGACGATGTCGGCGTCGTCGTGCGCGACCGCCGCGACCGCCGGCAGCACGAGCTCGAGCGAGATGAACGACAGGTCTCCCGTCACGACGGACGGCGCCCGGTCGACCCCGCTCGCCTCGGCGAGCGACGCACGCGTCATGTGGCGCACGTTGAAGCCCTCGACCGAGATGACCCCGGGATCGGAGGCGATGGATGCCGCGAGCTGCCCGTGGCCGACGTCGACGGCGATCACGGGCTCGGCGCCGCGTTCGCGGAGCACCTGGGTGAAACCGCCGGTCGATGCCCCCATGTCGAGGGCGACGCGTCCGCCGACCGCGACATGGAAGGCGTCCAGCCCCGCAATGAGCTTGTGCGCGGCGCGGCTGACGTAGTGGTCGGCACCCGCGGTCTCGATGACGGACTCATCGCCGACGGGTGTGGATGCCTTGACCACCGGTCTGCCGTCCACCGTGACGAGCCCGTCCGCGATGAGTGCGGCGGCGTGCGTACGCGACCGGGCGAGCCCGCGCGCGGCGAGTGCGGCGTCGAGCCTCATGCGGTCGCCGTCACGAACGCGATGCGGACGGGTCCGCCTCGAGCCGCCGCGCGAGGGAGTCGTGGAGCGACTCGTACGCGGCCGCCCTCGACGCGAGCGGCTGCGCCTCGATCACCTCGAGATGCGAGAGCAGGTCGGCCGTGGCATCCTCGCTCGGGGATTCCGTCATGCGTTCAGAATACGTGAGCAGGCGTGCGCGCCGAGGAGCCTCACGGCTTGTGGAAGGGATCCGCGTACAGCAGCTCGGGCACACGGAATCCGTAGATCGCGCGCCCGGTGTCCCAGATCGCGCGTGCTCCCGCGCGCAGCAGATCGATCGGCTCCCCCGTAGCGAGGATCTGCACGTCAGGTCCGTCGATCCGCACCTTCGCATCCCCGACCGTCACGATGCCGTCCTTCACTCGCGGTTCCGGATAAGGCGCGTGCAGGTCGCGCAGATCCGCGAGGATGTACGTCGGCTGCGAACCGGCGGGCGCTGCGAGAACGTGCTTTGGCCGGTCGATTCCCGTGAGAACGAGTGCCGACGGCATGCCGGCGCGGTTGGCGCCGAGGATGTCGGTGTCGAGGCGGTCGCCGAGGAACAAGGGATGCTGCGCCCCGAACCGTGCGACGGCCTCTTCGAAGATCGGCACCTCGGGTTTGCCCGCGACGGTCGCGAGGCGACCCACCGCCGTGTGGACGGCCGACACGAGTGTGCCGTTCCCCGGCGCGATGCCGCGCGCCTGCGGGATCGTCCAGTCGGTGTTGGTGGCGATCCACGGGATGCCGCCCTCGTCTTCCGGAACCTTGAGGGCGTAGGCGGCCTCGGCGAGCTGCGTCCAGCCGACCTCCGGAGCGAATCCCTGCACGACGGCTGCGGGCGCGTCCTCAGCGCTGCGTGTGACGACGAACCCGGCCTTCTCGACCTCGTTCACGAGACCATCGCCGCCCACGACCAGGATGGTGGCACCGGGCGCGACGCGCTCCGAGAGCAGTCGCATCGCGGCCTGCGGGCTCGTGACCACCTCGTCGGGAGCGGTCGTGAGGCCGAGCTCGGTCAGATGCGCCGCCACCGAGGCATCGGTGCGCGACGCGTTGTTCGTGATGAACCCGAGCCGACGACCGTCACGCGCTCGTTCGAGGCTGTCGACCGCGTGCGGCAGTGCCCCGGCGCCCGCGTAGACCACGCCATCGAGGTCGGCCAGCACGACGTCCACACCGTCGAGCGGGGTCGACGACGCGCGCCGACCGGAGAACAGCGCCATCAGTCGTCGACGCCCTCTTCTTCGTCGTCGATCCCCGCCTCGGCGAGGATCTCGTCGACCTCGTCCTCGATCGTGAACGCCTTCGTCACAGCGACCTCCGGCGTGAGTGCCGTCCCCGCTTCGGGATCGGCGGCCTCGACGTCGGTCTCTTCGGGTTCTGACTCCGGGTCCTGGAAAGGTTCGGGCTCGGCCGCTTCGGGCTCGCCGGCGGCGATCGCTGCCTCATCCTGAGGCGTCTCGAAGATCTCCTCGATCTCGATCGTCTCGAGGTCGCCGAGTCCGCTGGCTGCGTACAGAGCGTCCGCTGCGACGATCGCCCGCCCCTGCCATTGCGCGGCCTCCTCGGTGCGGCCGAGTTCTTCGAGCACCGCCGCGCGAGCCGCGAACAGGCCCGGGCTCCATTCGAACGCTCGATCGGGATCCAGTTCGGGGATGTCGAGCTCCGTGAGAGCGCGCGCCGGGTCGTCGAGGTCGAGGCGCGCGCCCGACATCGCGATGGCGAGTTCGACGCGGACGGATGCCGGCAGAGTCGCGCGATCCACCGCGCGTCCGACCTCGAGCGCGCGGTCAGGACGACCGACACCGCGCTCACTGTCGACCATGAGGGCGATCTGGTCGTCCTTGCCCGAGATGCGGCGGTACGTCCGCAGCTCGCGCAGCGCGAGCGCGTAGTCCCCCGTCGCATACGCCGTGATCGCAAGGGTCTCTCGCACGATTCCGATGCGTCCTGCGCGCCGCGACGCGGACAGGGCGTGCTGGTGCGCGAGCGCCGGGTCGTCCTCGATGAGTGAGGACGCCATGGCCAGGTGGCGCGCCACCCACTCGGCGTTCTCCTTGGACAGCGTCTTCAGCTCGTTGCGTGCTGACGAACTGAGATCGCTCGGCGTGACCTCATCCGGAATGAACGGGTCATCATGACGTGGACGCACGGAGCGCAGGGCATCCTGCACGGGATCGCGGGGTGCACGTTCCGCGCCCGCGCGGGGAGCGTGCTCGCGCTTCTGATAGGGCTTGCGGTCGCCGTCGCGCGAGACATAAGGCTTGCGGTCTCCGTCACGCGGAGCGTACGGCTTACGGTCCCCGTCACGGGGCGGGTACGACTTCCGCTCACCGTCACGCGGAGCGTACGGCTTACGGTCCCCATCACGGGGCGGGTACGACTTCCGTTCACCATCGCGCGGAGCGTACGGCTTACGGTCCCCATCGCGAGGCGGGTATGACTTCCTCTGACCGTCACGAGAAGCGTGATTGCTCCGCGCCGGCTGCGAGCGGGCGGGGCCACGCCCTGAGCTCGACGAGCGCTGCGAATCGTCGCGCTCGGGCTTGTCGTCGGCCATGGTCACTCCCCTGCACTCCACCTGATCATGGCGGATGTCGCGTTAACGCGAAATGGCCACCCAACACTGGGTGGCCATTTCTCGAAAGAAGTCCGGCGGTGTCCTACTCTCCCACAGGGTCCCCCCTGCAGTACCATCGGCGCTGTGAGGCTTAGCTTCCGGGTTCGGAATGTAACCGGGCGTTTCCCTCACGCTATGGCCGCCGAAACACTATTGATGTTTCAGTCTGCACAACAAATAAGTCATTGTCATGCGGTTCTCGACCGTACATCGAGAACCACTCAGTGGACGCAAGCACCAAAAACGGTGTGTTATCAAGTCATCGGCTTATTAGTACCGGTCAGCTTCACGTGTTACCACGCTTCCACATCCGGCCTATCAACCCAGTAGTCTGGCTGGGAGCCTCTCGCCCGAAGGCATGGAAATCTCATCTTGAGGCCGGCTTCCCGCTTAGATGCTTTCAGCGGTTATCCATCCCGAACGTAGCTAATCAGCGGTGCTCCTGGCGGAACAACTGACACACCAGAGGTTCGTCCAACCCGGTCCTCTCGTACTAGGGTCAGATCCTCTCAAATTTCCTGCGCGCGCAGCGGATAGGGACCGAACTGTCTCACGACGTTCTAAACCCAGCTCGCGTACCGCTTTAATGGGCGAACAGCCCAACCCTTGGGACGTACTTCCGCCCCAGGTTGCGATGAGCCGACATCGAGGTGCCAAACCTCCCCGTCGATGTGGACTCTTGGGGGAGATCAGCCTGTTATCCCTAGAGTAACTTTTATCCGTTGAGCGACAGCGCTTCCACAAGCCACTGCCGGATCACTAGTCCCGACTTTCGTCCCTGCTCGACCTGTCAGTCTCACAGTCAAGCTCCCTTGTGCACTTACACTCGACACCTGATTGCCAACCAGGTTGAGGGAACCTTTGGGCGCCTCCGTTACTTTTTGGTAGGCAACCGCCCCAGTTAAACTACCCATCAGGCACTGTCCATTAACCGGATTACGGTTCTAAGTTAGATATCCAG
>NZ_JBIMKU010000010.1:0-129433 GCF_051860965.1 Microbacterium sp. | reverse complement strand
TGTCTCAGTCCCAGTGTGGCCGGTCACCCTCTCAGGCCGGCTACCCGTCGACGCCTTGGTGAGCCGTTACCTCACCAACTAGCTGATAGGCCGCGAGCTCATCCTTGACCGAAGTTCTTTCCAGCTGCTGAAGATGCCTTCGCAGCTCGTATCCGGTATTAGACGCCGTTTCCAGCGCTTATCCCAGAGTCAAGGGCAGATTGCTCACGTGTTACTCACCCGTTCGCCACTGATCCAGAGAGCAAGCTCTCTTTCACCGTTCGACTTGCATGTGTTAAGCACGCCGCCAGCGTTCATCCTGAGCCAGGATCAAACTCTCCGTAAAGAAATTTTGCTGCGATCGAACCGGAATGGGTTCGAAGCAGCGAGTTTGATCTGACGATCGGATGTCATTGCTGACATCTCGTTTAATCTCAAAAGAATCTCATCGACCGACTACGTCGGCCGCGAGGTTTTTTGGCATTTGACAAGTGCACGCTGTTGAGTTCTCAAGGATCGGATGCTCCTGCTGCTCAGCCTCTCAGCCTCGCCCGCAGGGCAACTTCTCTATCTTATTCTTCGTTTCTCCGCTGTCAAATCGGCGTTTCCCGCGGCTCGAAGGCTGCAGAAGCTGTCGGTGACGGCGTCTCACGAAGCTAGATCAGGTGCCCCGCGCTTCGGCTTCGAGCCGGCCCGCTGGGCAACTTCTCTATCTTATCCCTCTCCGTCAGCTTGTCAAATCGGCCGTTCGTGACGATCAAGCGTCCAGGAACAGCACTCAGCGACGGCATCGAGGAGTGGGAACCTCCATCTTAGACCGCAAGGTCAGGCACGCTCAATGAGCGACTTTTCAGAAGGGGGGTGGTTCTCCGCTTGAGGGGGGTAAGGCTCTCGGCCTCTCCGCTTCCCTGTGGGGCGAACAAGTAATAAGTTACGTGGGATCCAGAGAACGGGCAAATCCTGCTCGCACCCCGGGCGTGTCGCGCTCTTCGCCCGCGGCTTTCCGGGGGCTGATCGCCCGGCCGCTCGTCGGGTGACGGCGGTCAGGATTCCGCGGTCGCCGGAGTGTGGTCTTCCCCCGTCGCATTCCGTCGCCGCAGCTGCACGACGACGCAGAGGACGACGGTGAGGGAACCCCACACCGCGCACGCCGGCGGAAGCACACGGTAGGCCAGGTGCGTCGGGCCGAAGTGTTCGTCGAACCCGCCGTACAGCGGCAGCAGGGCGAACCACGCGACGACGAGGATCGCCGGCAGCGACAGCCACCAGATCCAGCGCACCGCGTCGGGAACCACGCGGGCGACGACCGTCCCGGGCGCGCGCCGGGACAGCCAGACGAGCATCCAGACGCCGATGATCGCGAGACCGATGACGCTCGATCCGTGCTGGAGCCACTTGAATCCCGTGAGCGGGCCCCAGTTCTCATCGAGGAGCGGGAAGAGCTCGACACCCCAACGACCCTCGTGCGTGAAGAGATCCCACACGATGTGCGAGACGACGCCGATCGCGAGCGACGCGACGAGCAGCAGGATCGACGACACCCGCCGCGGGAACGTCTCGCTCCATGCCGCGCGGGCCCCGGCATCCCACTCCCCCGGCAGCCGGCGCGCGAGCCACGCGGGCGCCAGCTCGCGCGCCGCAGGACGAAGGACGCAGCGCCACACGAGCAGGAGTCCGAGCGCGACGAGCACCGTCACCGGCAGCCAGACGAGATCGTGCGTGCGTCCGTACTGCAGCGGCGTGCCGCGCACGAACAGCGGCAGGTCGGGGGTCATCGCCCCGACCGCGATCGCAGCCGGAACCAGAGGCGTGCGCAGGAACGGGAGCGCCACCACCGCGTGGCTCGGAGTGAACGGCATCTTCGTCAGGAAGCGATCAGCAGTCCCGCGAGGGTCTTCTTGCCGCGCCGCAGGACCGAGACCCCACCGGGGAGCGAGCCGGTCACGACGACGGAGTCGTCGTCGACCTTCGCACCGTCCAGCGACACACCCCCCTGTGCGATCGCGCGCCGCGCTTCGCTCAGGCTCGAGACGAGTCCCGTGTCGACGAGCGCCTGGACCACCGTCGTGCCGGCGGCGACCGACGCGTGGGGCAGTTCGTCGAGCGCGTGGCGCAGCGTGGCTGCGTCGAGCGTCGTGAGGTCGCCTTGACCGAAGAGGGCATCGGATGCCGCGATGACGGCGGCCGTGGCATCCACTCCGTGCACGTACGCCGTCACCTCGCGGGCCAGGCGCTTCTGCGCTTCGCGGCGGAACGGCTCCGCAGCGACGAGACGCTCGTACTCGTCTATCTCGTCGCGACTCAGGAACGTGAACACCTTGAGGCGCTGCACGACGTCGGCGTCGTCGCTGTTGAGCCAGAACTGGTAGAACGCATACGGGCTGCACATCGCGGCGTCGAGCCAGATCGCGTTGCCCTCGCTCTTGCCGAACTTGGTGCCGTCGCTGTTGGTGATGAGCGGGGTTCCGATCGCGTGGACGCTGACGCCCTCGGTGCGCTTGATGAGATCGACGCCGCTGGTGAGATTGCCCCACTGGTCGCTGCCACCGGTCTGCAGGACGCAGCCGTACTGGAGGTGCAGCTCGCGGTAGTCGAGCCCCTGGAGGATCTGGTAGCTGAACTCGGCGTAGCTGATGCCCTCGTCGGAGTTGAGCCGGGAGCTGACGGCGTCCTTCTTGATCATGGTGCCGACGCGGTAGTGCTTGCCGATGTCGCGGAGGAAGGTGATGGCGCTCATCGGCGCCGTCCAGTCGAGGTTGTTGACGAGGCGCGCCGCGTTCTCGCCCTCGAAGCTCAGGAACTTCGCGACCTGCGACTGGAGGTAGCCGACCCATTCCGCGACGACGTCCGCATCGTTGAGGGTGCGCTCGGCGGTGGGCCGCGGGTCGCCGATGAGCCCTGTCGATCCGCCGACGAGTCCGAGCGGCCGGTGGCCGGCCAGCTGCAGGCGCCGCATCGTCAGCAGCTGCACGAGGTTGCCGAGATGCAGGCTCGGCGCCGTCGGATCGAAACCGCAGTAGTACGTGATCGGGTCGCCCGCGAGAAGGGCGCGCAGCGCCTCCTGATCGGTGGACACATGCACGAGGCCACGCCACACGAGCTCATCCCACACGTTCTCGAACGAGGGATCGTTGGCGGGCGCAGTCGCGCTCACGACGGTTTCAGACACGCGTTTCAGGCTATCAGCGGGCGACGCGCGCGCCGCCTCGTCAGGCGATCGAGATCTCGTCGTAGAGGCCGATGATGTTGCCCTCGGAGTCCTTCAGGTACGCGTACCTCGCGGTCTCGCCCATCGGCTCGATCGCCCCGAGCAGCTGTCCGCCATGCGCGACGGCGAGCTCGAGCACGTCCTCGATGCGATCGACCGTGAAGACGACGGTCGGATGCGGGGTCGCGCTTCGCAGGTGCAGGTCGCCGTTGACGCCTTCGTCCTCGGGCTGCTTCAGCATTCCCATCTCGCCGCCCCATGCCTCGTACTCGTAGCCGAGCACGGACGTGTAGAACGCCTGGGCGCGGGCGATGTCGTCGACGGGGATCTCGAAGTGCTCCATCTTGGCCATGTAAGGAGCCTGTCGTGCGCGCGGCCATCGGGCAAGGCCGTCGTCGCCCCGTGCCAGACTGACGGCGTGGAATCACCCGCCGACATCCTCATCACGACGACGGTCGTCATCTTCCTGTTCGCCGCCCTGTGCGCCGCGCTCGCCCTCGTGACCGTCGCGCTGCGCCGACCGAGCACCGTGCTTCTCGCGGTCGCCGGGGGGCTCGTCGTGCTGTGCTTCATCGTCGTCTCGGTGCTTCCGTACAACGTCCCGCTGCTGCTCGGCGCACTGCTGGCGATCCTCGGCGTCGCGCTGGCCGTCCTCGGCGGCAATCCCTTCTCGCGGTGGGCGCTGGCTGAGGCCGACGCCGGTCGCACGAAGGAGGGCACGCGCGGCGGCATCCTCGTCGAGCTGATGATGGAGGACGCACCCGCACGCCAAGAGGAGATCCTCCGCGGCGGCACGGCGATCGGCTATCTGGAGCGAGCGGCGATCGCGCTGGGCATCCTCGCCGGCTTCCCCGCGGTCATCGCGGTCGTCGTGGCCCTGAAGGGCATCGGCCGCTTCACGGAGCTCGCGACGCCTGCCGCTCGCGAGCGGTTCATCGTCGGCACACTCGCGAGTCTGCTGTGGTCGAGCGCCGTCGTGGGAATGGTGTGGCTCGCGATCTGGTGACGGTCAGTCGTCCTCGCGTGTCAGTGTGCGCAGACCCTCGATGAGCGCTCCGGCATCGGCCGTGGCGATCGCCTGCGACACGGCCGACTGCCCGATTCCCTCGGCAGCCGCGATCTCGTTCTGCGTCTCACCCAGCCAGCGCCGGTAGACGATGCGACGGGCTCGAGGGCTCAGCTGCGCGATCGCCCGATCACGGGCGAGGAAGCCGTCGTTGGCGACACGGACGAGCCGGCGGGTCTCGATGGGGGCGGATGCCGGCGCCGCCACACGCGTACGCGCCGTCGGCGCCGCGCGACGCGCGAGCGCCTCGACCTCTTCGATCGCTCGACGGGCGGCCCACCATGCTTCGCCCTCGGACAACGCGCCGCGGAGGGAGGGGATGTCCTCGATCGCGCCGAGGCCGACGCCGAACCGGAGTTCGATCCCCTCGGGAAGGGTCAGCTGAAGCAGCATCGTCGCGGCCGACGCCGAGACCAGGTCCGGGTACACCCCCTGCAGTTCGTCGCCCACGGTGGGCAGGAGCGCGGCGTCTGCGGTGGGCGCGACTTCGGCGACACGAGCAAGCGTCTCCTCGAGGGCACGCTGTGCGACGACGCGATCGGCGAGTTCACGAGATCCGACGATGTCGGCGATGACTGCTGCAACCATGGGATCAGTCTTTCACTGATATCCCATGAATATCAATTAAACGCTGATATTTTTCGAAGTATCAGTGAATCACTGCTTCTCGATGAGAGGGCGTGCCACGGACTGCGCCCGAGCGACCAGGTGCGCGCGCTGCTCGGCGACACGCACAGGTGCGGTGCCGCCCGCACCCGTGCGGCTCGCGACCGAGCCGTCGACCGACAGCACGTCGCGCACCTCCGGGGTGAGCAGGGGCGACACGCCCGCAAGCAGATCGTCGGAAGCGTCTTCGAGGCCCAGGCCGCGCGACTCGCACGCGCGGACGAGGGCGCCCGAGATCTCATGGGCGTCGCGGAAGGGCACGCCCCGTTTGACGAGCCACTCGGCGACGTCCGTCGCAAGCGAGAACCCTTCGGGAGCGAGCGACCGCATCCGATCCGTGTCGAACCGCATCGTCGCGACCATCCCCGCGAAGGCGGGAAGCACGACCTCGAGCGTCGCGACCGAGTCGAAGACGGGCTCCTTGTCCTCCTGCAGGTCGCGGTTGTAGGCGAGCGGAAGCCCCTTGAGCGTCGCGAGCAGCCCGGACAGGTTGCCGATCAGGCGACCCGCCTTGCCGCGCGCGAGCTCGGCGATGTCGGGGTTCTTCTTCTGCGGCATGATGCTCGAGCCCGTCGAGAAGCCGTCGTCCAGGGTGACGAAGCCGAACTCGCGCGTGTTCCACAGGATGATCTCCTCGGCCAGCCGCGAGAGGTCGATGCCGATCATCGCGGTCACGAACGCGAACTCCGCGACGACGTCGCGCGCGGCCGTGCCGTCGATCGAGTTCTCCGCCGGCCGATCGAAGCCGAGCTCGGCCGCGACGAGCTGGGGATCCAGACCGAGTGTCGACCCCGCGAGCGCTCCCCCGCCGTACGGCGAGACGGCCGCACGCGCAGACCAGTCGCGCAGACGCTCGAGATCGCGCACGAGGGGCCACGCGTGTGCCTGCAGATGATGCGCGAGCAGGACGGGCTGCGCGTGCTGCAGATGCGTGCGACCCGGCATGATCGCGTCGGCGTGCGCCTCGGCCTGCGCGACGAGCGCATCGATGACGCGCAGGATCTCGCGCGCGATGGTGCGCGAGTGATCGAGCAGGTACATCCGCACCAAGGTCGCGATCTGATCGTTGCGACTGCGCCCGGCGCGCAGCTTGCCGCCGAGCTCCGCGCCGACCTCGGCGATGAGCGCCTGCTCGAGAGCACCGTGCACGTCTTCGTCGGCGTCGGTCGCGACGAGCGTGCCGTCGACGATCGAGCGTGCCAGGGCATCCAGTCCCGCGTGCATCGCGCGCTCTTCCTCGCCCGTCAGGTAGCCGGCGGCGGCGAGCGCTTTCGCGTGGGCGTGGGACCCTGCGATGTCGTAGAGCGCGAGCGCCCAGTCGAAGTGGGTCGAGCGACTCAGTGCCGCCAGCTCGGGCGAGGGACCCGACGCGAAGCGGGCGCCCCACAGCGCGCCCTCGTTGGTACCGTCGGCCTTCTCGTCGCTCACTCGACCAGCCTATCGACGCGGAGCGCCGCGCTCGCGGCGGGTGGCCGCGCGGGCGGCGGCGTCGATCGCCCACTCGAGCGGCCCGCGACCGATGAGCAGCGCCCAGGCGGTGCAGGCGACGAGCACCGAGAGCGCGAGCGGCCAGAACGGATCCAGCTCGCGGAAGCCCACCAGGTCGCCGGTGTCGCCCAGCAGTGCCGCCGCGACGCCCGCCCACACGACGATCTGTGCGACGTACGCCGTCAGCGGCATCGCACCGACGGCGCGCAGGGGCAGGACGACCCACGTGAGCACGGTGCGGCAGACGAGGAGGGATGCCGCGAGCACCGCGAGCGCGAATCCTCCCGACCCGATGACCTCGAACAGCCCCGACGAGTGCGGGTCCGCACTCCACACCGACGTCGGGTCGTCGAACACGCCGAGCGAGTATCCCGCGACCGCGAGGGCTGCGCCGGAGGCCAGCATCCATCCCTGCACTCGCAGTCGCGTCACCCCGGCGCGCGCGACCCCCAGGCCCGCGACGACGAAGGCGATCCACACGGGGAACGGATAGTGCCAGCCGATCAGCAGTCCGATGTCGTTGCCCGTGACGGTGCGCCAGAAGGCCAGATCGTCGAGCCGGACCTGCACGAACGGCATGACCAGGGCGAGACCGGCGGCGAGGGGAAGCAGCACGCGCGCCGGGAGCGAGAGCACCGGCAGAGCGAGGAGGAACAGGATCGCGTACGCGGGGAGGATGACGAAGACCGGCACCCCCGTCAGGATCAGCAGGATGCCGATGATCCACAGCAGGATCGCCCGCACGACAAGACGCAGCCGCGCGGTGGTGAGGCTGCGACCGGTGAGGGGCGTGCGACCGCCCGTGACGAGCCCGATCGAGACGCCCGCGAGCGTCGCGAAGAGGATCGACGATCGTCCGTCGACGACGGCGACCCACGTCGCGGCATCCGTCCAGTCGAAGGGGTCTGTGATCCACAGCAGGTGGGCGGCGATCATGCCGAAGACCGCGAGGCCGCGCGCCAGGTCGACACCGCCGATGCGGTCGGGGCCGCTGAGTCGCTCCCAGCGGGAGCGGAGCCAGGTCACTGCTGGCGCAGCAGCCACACCAGGAGCGCCTTCTGCGCGTGCAGGCGGTTCTCGGCTTCGTCCCACACGACGCTCTGCGGACCGTCGATGACCTCGGCATCGACCTCGTAGCCGCGGTCGGCCGGAAGGCAGTGGATGAAGATCGCCTCGGAGTCGGCCAGCGTCAGGAGCTCGGTCGTGACCTTGTAGCCGCCGAGATCTCGCAGCCGCGAGAGCTTCTCCTCCTCCTTGCCCATCGAGACCCACGTGTCCGTCACGATGACGTCGGCTCCGGCCGCCGCCTCGTTCGCGTCGGTGTAGAGCGTGACGGAGCCGCCCGTCTCAGCAGCCCGGCGGTCCGCGTCGGCGATGACGTCGTCGCGCGGCGCGTACTCCTCGGGCGATGCGACGCGCACGTGCATGCCGGCGGTGACCCCTGCGAGCACGTAGGAGTGCGCCATGTTGGACTTGCCGTCGCCGAAGAACGCGAGCGTCAGACCCGCCAGCGGGCCCTTGTGCTCCTTGATCGTGAGCAGGTCGGCGAGCAGCTGGCACGGGTGGAAGTCGTCGCTCAGGGCGTTTACGACGGGCACGCGCGTGCCGCGCGCCATCTCCTCGAGCCCAGCCTGCGCGTACGTGCGCCACACGATCGCGGCGACCTGCCGTTCCAGCACGCGCGCCGTGTCGGCGGGGGTCTCCTTGCCGCCGAGCTGGCTGTTGGCCGTCGAGATGATGAGCGGCGAGCCGCCGAGGTCGGCGATGCCGACGGCGAACGACACCCGCGTGCGGGTCGACGACTTGTCGAAGATGACAGCGACGGTCTGCGGTCCGGCGAGGGACTTGTCGGCCCAGCGGTCCTTCTTGAGCTCGACCGCGAGGTCGAGGATCTCGGCCTGCTCGGCCGCCGTCAGATCGTCGTCGCGCAGGAGGTGCCGGGTCACGCGTTCTGTCCTTCCGTTGCGAGGGCGGCTTCGACGGCCGCGAGCGACGCGGCGAACAGCGCCTCGAACTCGTCGAGCTCGACGTCGCCGATGTTGAGCGCCGGCACGAGGCGGATCGTCGTGTCGTTGGGCGCGTTGATGATGAGGCCCCGCTCCTGCGCGGCCGCGACGAGCGCCTTCGCGACGGGCTGCCGGAGGCCGACGCCGATGAGGAGTCCCTGCCCGCGGCATCCGTTCACCAGCGGCGAATCGATCCGGGCGATGATCTCCCGCAGCTGCGTGCCGCGCTCAGCGGCGTTGCGGACGAGGCCCTCGTTCTCGATCTGGGTGAGGACCGCCCCCGCGACCGCCGTGCCGAGCGCATTGCCGCCGAAGGTCGACCCGTGGGTGCCGGGGTAGAACAGCTCGGCGGCGGTGTCGAACGTGATGAGCGCGCCGATCGGGAAGCCCCCGCCGATGCCCTTCGCGACCGTGATCGCATCGGGTGTGATGCCCGCGTGCTGGAAGGCGAACCACTCCCCCGTGCGGCCGGCGCCGGTCTGGATCTCGTCGATGATCAGCAGGGCGCCGTGTCGGGCCGTGAGCTCGCGCGCGGCGGCGAGATAGCCGGTCGGCAGCTCGACCACGCCGGCCTCGCCCTTGATGGGCTCGACGAAGAGCGCCGCGACACGATCGTCGAGCGCCGCCTCGAGGGCCTCGATCGTGGAGTCGATGAACTCCACGCCCGGCACCATCGGCAGGAAGGGCTCCTGCATGTACGGCTTGCCGGTCAGGGCGAGCGTGCCCATGGTCCGGCCGTGGAAGGCGTCGGTCAGCGCGAGGACGCGCGGGCGGTCCGAGCCGCCGTGCAGGCGGGCCAGCTTGAACGCCGCCTCGTTCGCCTCGGCGCCCGAGTTGCCGAAGTACACGCGGCCGGAATCCCCCGTGCCCGCGATGCGCTTGAGCTGCGCCGCGAGGGCGAGCTGGGGCGGGGTCGCGAAGTAGTTCGACACGTGCGCGAGCGTCGCCGCCTGCGTCGAGATCGCCTCGACGAATGCGGGATGCGCGTGCCCGAGCGAGTTCACGGCGATCCCCGCCAGGAAGTCGAGGTAGCGGGTGCCGTCGGCATCCCACAGGTACGCGCCCTCGCCGCGCACGAACATCGCCATGCGATCGCCGAAGCTCTTCACGAGATCGCGTCCCGCGTCATCCTGCCAGCTCATCCGAGCACCACCTCAGTTCCGATTCCCTTGCTCGTGAAGATCTCGACCAGCACCGAGTGCGGCACGCGTCCGTCGATGATCGCCGCCGTCTCGACCCCGCCCTCGACGGCCTCGAGGCACGCCTGCATCTTCGGGATCATGCCCGACTCGAGGCGCGGAAGCATCGCGCGCAGCTCGGTCGAGGTCAAGTGCGAGACGAGCGACTCGCGGTGGGGCCAGTCCGCGTACAGGCCCGCGACATCGGTGAGGACGACGAGCTTCGCCGCTCCCAGCGCCGTGGCGAGGGCGGATGCCGCGGCATCCGCGTTCACGTTGAGCGAATGACCGGGGTGGTCGAGGTCGGGGGCGATCGACGACACGACCGGGATGCGCCCGGCCGACAGCTGATCGAGCACGGGCTGCGGATCGACCTCGACGACGTCGCCGACACGACCCAGGTCGTGCTCGACCCCTTCGATCACGACCCCCCGGCGGCGCCCGCCGAAGAGTCCCGCGTCCTCGCCGCTGAGTCCGGTCGCCACGGGACCGTGCGCGTTGATCTTGCCCACCAGCTGGGGATTGATCTGGCCCGTCAGCACCATGCGCACGACCGAGATCGCCTCGGTGCTCGTGACGCGGTAGCCGCCCTTGAACTCGCTCGGAATGGCGAGCCGGTCGAGCATCGACGAGATCTGCGGACCGCCGCCGTGCACCACGACGGGCTTGACCCCCACATAGCGGAGGTAGGCGATGTCGGCGGCGAAGGCATCCTGCAGCTCCTCCGAGACCATCGCGTTGCCGCCGTACTTGATGACGACGATCTGGTCGCGGAAGCGGCGCAGCCACGGCAGCGATTCGATGAGGGTCGCGGCCTTGACGCTGGCCTCCGCGGGGTCGGTGTCCTGAAGATCGTTCATGACGAGTAGGCGCTGTTCTCGTGGACGTAATCGTGCGTGAGGTCGTTGGTGAGGATGGTCGCGGCGGACTCGCCGACCTTCAGGTCGATCACGAGGTGCGTCGCACGCGGAGTGAGGTCGACGTCCTCGCGCGGCCGATCCGGGCCGCCCGCCGTGCACACGCGCACGCCGTTCATCCAGACGTCGACGTCGTACGGGTCGAAGGCGGCGTCGGTCGTGCCGATCGCCGCGAGGACACGACCCCAATTGGGGTCGTTGCCGAAGATCGCGGCCTTGAAGAGGTTGTTGCGGGCGACCGATCGGCCCACCTCGACGGCATCGTCCTCGGATGCGGCGTTCGTCACGGCGATGGTGATGTCGTGGCTCGCACCCTCGGCATCGCCCTGCAGCTGTGATGCCAGATCGAGGCAGACCTCGGCGAGCGCCTCGGCGAACTCCTCCGGGGCGGGTGCGACTGCGGACGCGCCGCTGACCAGGAGCGTGACCTGGTCGTTCGTCGACATGCAGCCGTCCGAATCCAGGCGGTCGAAGCTCACGCGCGTCGCGCTCCGCAGCGCCGCGTCGGCCCCCGCGGCGTCCAGCACCGCATCGGTCGTGATCACGACGAGCATCGTGGCGAGGCCCGGCGCCAGCATCCCGGCACCCTTCGCCATGCCGCCGATCGTCCAGCCGTCCCGCGTCACGACGGAGCGCTTGGCCCGCGAGTCCGTCGTCATGATGGCTTCGGATGCCGCGACCCCGCCATCGGTCGAGAGCCCGGCGATGCCCAGCTCGACGCCGTCGAGCACCTTCGCGCGGAAGACCTCGTCGCCGGTGCCGATCAGCCCCGTCGAGCACACCAGGACATCCCCGGCGCTCACCCCGAGCAGCTCGGCGGCCCTCTCGGCGGTCTGGTGCGTCGTCTGGAATCCGAACGAGCCGGTGAAGCAGTTCGCTCCGCCGGAGTTCAGCACGATCGCCTCGACGACGCCGTCCTGGATCGCCTGCTGCGACCAGATGATCGGGTTCGCCTTCGCGCGGTTCGAGGTGAAGACCGCCGCACCCGCTTTGAGCGGACCGCGGTTGACCACGACCGCGACGTCCTTGTTGCCGGACGACTTGAGACCCACGGCGACCCCCGCCGCCTCGAATCCCCGGGCTGCGGTGACGCTCACGGTGCGACTCCGTTCACAGTGAGGCCCGTGCCCTCTGCGAGGCCGAGCGCGATGTTCATGGACTGGACCGCGGCGCCGGCCGTGCCCTTCACGAGGTTGTCGACGGCCGCCACGACCACGACGCGGCCCGCTGCCCGGTCGATCGCCAGGCCGATGAGCGCCGTGTTCGCGCCCACCACGTCGGCCGTGCGCGGGAACTCCCCCGCGGGCAGGAGCTGCACGAACGTCTCGTCGCCGTAGGCGTCCTGCCACGCGGCGCGGATCTCGTCGTCGGAGACGCCCGGCGCGATCGGCGCCGTCGATGTCGCGAGGATGCCCCGCGCCATGGGCACGAGGACAGGCGTGAACGAGATGCGGATGGCATCCGCGAGCGAGGTCCACTCGGCGTCCCCACCTGCGCTCCCTGCGCCGTCGACCGGGAACGCACCGGCGAGCGCCTGGCGGATCTCGGGGATGTGCCGGTGGGTACCGCCGACGGCGTACGGGTTCGCCGTGCCGAGGATCTCGCTCGCGAGCAGGTTCGTCTTGAGGCTCTTGCCGGCACCGGACGGACCGACGGCGAGCACGGAGACGATGTCGCGCGTGTCGATCACTCCGGCCGCCACCCCGGGCACCAGGCTCAGACTGACCGTGGACGCGTTGCACCCGGGTGCGGCGATGCGCGTCGCACCGGTGAGGCGGTCGCGCTGTTTCGCGCCGCCGCCGATGAGCAGCTCGGGAACGCCGTACGTCCACGGCTCGTGGAAGTCGCCGCCGTAGAACGAATCCCAGGCCGTCGGGTCCACGAGACGGTGATCGGCCCCCGCGTCGATGACGAGGGGTGTGTCGGCGAGCGCGTCGGTGTACTGGCCCGACTGGCCGTGCGGGAGGGCGAGGAAGACGATGTCGTGCCCCGCGAGCACGTCGGGCGTGGTCTGGCTCAGCGTCAGATGCGCGAGCGACCGCAGGTGCGGCTGGTGCTGGATGAGCGGCTGCCCCGCGTTCGAGTGCGCGGTGACGGTGCGGATCTCGACGTCGGGATGTGCGGCGAGGATCCGGAGGATCTCACCGCCCGCATAGCCGGATGCGCCGGAGACGGCGACCGAATATGTCATGGATTCCACCTTAGAGAGTGTTGGATGCGGGCCGGACACGGCGACACCCACTCAGGCCATGACGGGGCCGTGCGGGGTCGCCTAGAGTCGGCGGCCGCGAAGGCGGAGGCGCAGGCGTCCGGGAGCGGCGCTCGGAACGAGCGTCGAGAGTCCCTGGATGGCCGAAGGCATGCCGCGACGATAGCGGGCGGCTGCGGCATCCGGCAAATCCGTCGCTTGACACAAAGTAGTTTGCGCCGCAAAGTGGTTTGCATGAGTGAAGACGACGATCAGCAGCAAGACCCCCGCGAGATGCTCGCGCTGATGGATACCGCGCGGCGCGCCGCCGTCCGCAAGCTCTCGCATCGGTACATCGGACTGTTCGTGGTGTGGGCCGTCGCGTGGGCCATCGGCTTCGGCACTCTGTACGTCACGATCGACGTCGGCGCCATCGACCTCGTGCCCACCCCCGTCGGCTGGATCGTCTTCGCGACCCTCATCATCGCGGCGATCGCCTGGTCGACCATCGTGGGCATCAGCGCCGCAGGTGACGGCATCCGCGGGCCCTCCCAGCAGCAGGGCATGCTCTACGGACTCTCGTGGACGATCACGATGTTCATGGCGTGGCTGCTGATCGCCGGACTGCAGCGCAACGGCCTGGCCGGCGACGTCCTCCAGCTCGTCTACCCCGGCGTCTACGTCTTCCTCGTGGGCGTGCTGTACCTCTCGGGCGGAGCGCTGTTCCGCGGGGTCCCCATGTACGTGCTGGGCGGCATCCTCATCGCGGTCGCCGTCGTCGCGACGTTCTTCGGCTCCCCGACGCACTACCTCGTGTACGCCACCGTGGGCCCCGCGGCGATGCTCATCGTCGCGGCACTCATGGCCTGGGGTCCGCTTCGGACCAGGGCCGGGTCATGACCGACTTCGATGCGGTCATCCATGTGCCGGCGCGCCTTCGCATCATGACGACGCTCGACGAGGCGCTCGAGGAGGGCGATGTCATGACGTTCACCGCCCTCCAGAAGCTCCTCGACATGACCGCGGGCAATCTCACCACGCACCTCGCGAAGCTCGCCGACGCAGGCTACGTCGAACTCGCGAAGACCTTCGCGGGCCGCAAGCCCGTCACGCACGTGGGCATCACCCTGACGGGGCGCGCGGCCTTCCGCGCCTACCGACGACAGCTCCTCGACCTCCTGGGAGGCAGATCGTGAACGCCCTCATCCGCACCGACGCGCTCACGAAGAGCTATGGCGACAACGTCGCGCTCGACGGCGTGAGCCTCGACATCCACGCCGGCGAGTGCGTCGGTCTCCTCGGTCCGAACGGCGCCGGCAAGACGACGCTCCTGACCCTGGTGGAAGGGCTCCGGATGCCGTCGTCCGGCCGCGTCGAGCTGTTCGGAGGCGATCCGCGCGACCCGGCGTCGAGGACTCGGCTCGGCTCGACGCCGCAGGCGACGGCCCTCCCCGAATCACTCAAGGTGCGCGAAGTGCTCGATTTCGTCGGGGCGCACTATCCCGCACGGACCGACGAAGGCGCCCTGGTCGCGGAGTTCGGCCTCGAGCCGTTCCTGGGACGCCAGTGCGGCGCGCTCTCGGGCGGCGAGCAGCGGCGCGTCGCCGTCGCTCTCGCCTTCGTCGGCGACCCCGAGCTGGTTCTGCTGGACGAGCCGACGACGGGTCTCGACGTCGACGCGCGACGGTCGCTGTGGGATGCCGTCCGCGCCCGCCACCGCGCGGGCACCGCCGTCGTCGTCACGAGCCATCACCTCGAGGAGATCGAGCAGCTCGCGGAGCGCGTGGTCGTCATCGACCATGGCATCGTGCGCGCCGACGACACGCTCGCGGCCGTCGTGGCGGGTGTCTCGCGCCGCCGCGTGAGTCTGCGCGGCGCGACCCCGAGCGACATCGTCACCCTGGACCCCGATGCCACGGCGACCGAAGAGGACGGCGTGGTGACGGCCGTCGTGTCCGACTCCGACGCCCTCGTACGTGCGCTCGTCGGCAGCGGCATCCCGTTCTCGAACCTCGCCGTCCGCGGCGCGAGCCTCGAAGAGGCGTTCCTCACGATCACGAAGGGAGCCGCGTGATGTCGACGCTGTCGCTCGCCGCCGTCCACACGAAGTACAACCTGCTCGAGACGATGCGCGTGCCCATCGCGGTCATCGGCTCGCTCGTCTTCCCCACTCTCGCGTACTGCCTCTTCGTCCTCCCGCAGGGCACCGTGACGCAGAATCCGGAGTTCGCCACCGCCGCGACGGCGTCGCTGATCGTCTTCGCGTTCATGTCGGCGTGCCTGTTCAGCATCGGCATCGATCTGGCCGAACAGCGATCGAAGCCGTGGTGGCCCTACCTGCGGACGCTTCCTGGCTCCCCGGCAGCGCGGATGATCGGCCTGATGTCGGCGACGCTCGTCATCTCGATCCTCGCGATGATCCCGCTGCTGCTCGTGGGCGGTCTGTTCACGACCGCGTCGGTCACGGTCCCCGCCCTGCTGTCGGCGATCGGGCTCGTCATCCTCACGGCCGTGCCCTCGGCGCTCCTCGGCGTGATCATCGGAACGACCGCGGGCCCCAAAGCCGCGATCGCGATCGCACAGGTCGCGATGTTCCTCCTCGCCTTCGGCGGCGGACTGTTCCTCCCACCGGTGCTGTTCCCCGAGTGGCTCGATGTCGCCTCGAAGTTCCTCTGGGTGCGCGAAGCACGCGAGATCGTCGTCGCCGCAGCCCTGGGCACCGAGATCCCGGTGTGGGCGATCGTCGGGATCGCCGCGTGGACCGTCGCTCTCGGCGTGCTCGCGATCGTGCTCTACAAGGGGGACGAAGGTCGCCGCTACCGCTGAGCGAGCGCGGCGAGGAGCTCGACCTCGTCGGCACGGCTCAGACCCGACGCGCGCTCGCGGCCCAGGCCGCGGGCGCGTTCGTCGTCGAGAGTGCGCTCCAGCGTCTCCCGCAGCGGACGCAGGCGACCGCCCAGATCGCGGTACACGGTGTTCGAGCGCGTCCAGTGGCCGATCGCCGCATCGGGAAGCCACAGCGGCAGCGAGCGGGCACCCATCCAGTACCCGACGTCGTGAGCTTCGAGCCAGTCTCCGGATGCGGTCACGACATCGCCGGTGTGACCTGCGACGTCCCGGGCGAGTGCGAGGACGTCGGCGAGCGGGATGCCGTCGCCCACGGCGTTCGAGATGCCCGACCACCCGTCACGACCGACGGCGAAGAGCAGATCGGCGAGGTCGTCCACGTCGATCACCGACACCGCTGCGGCGCTGACGGGAGCCAGCACGTCCTGGTCTCCAGCGAGCGCGAACCGCGACACCCAGTACCCGAATCGGTCGGTGGGATCGCCCGGTCCGACGACGAGTCCGGGTCGCACGATCGCCGCACGCCCCCGGAGGGCTGACAGCACGGATGCCTCGGCCGAGACCTTCTCGCGGGAGTAGTCGTACTCGTCGCCGGGCCGAGCAGGCTCCGCGAGCGGCGCGCTCTCGTCCTGCCCCGCGACGTCGTCCTGCGCGTACACCGAGACCGTCGAGACGTAGGTCCAGTGCTCCGCCCGATCGGCGAGCGCGGCGACGGCCGAGGCGACGTGCCCGGCGCGCGACGAGATGTCGACGACCTCGTCCCAGTCGGTCCCGGCCACGGTGTCGTAGGCATCGGCTGCACTGCGATCGGCCGCGACGAGGGTCGTGCCGGCGGGCGCGGGGCGCGCACCGCGTGCGAGACACGTGACGGACGCCCCGGCATCCACCCACCGTCTCGCAACGTGCCCGCTGAGCCAGCCTGTTCCGCCGAGGATGAGGACGTCGGTCATGAGACCCATCACACCAGAGTGCGGTCGATCGCGGCATCCCCTTCCGCTGTCGGCGGATGTGCGCAGACCGTCGGAAGCCGCGCGCGACACGCCGCCCCGGCGTTCGCACGAGCGGCGCGTCGCGCCGGGTCCCCGACGCTGTGCGCCGCCCGGGACGTGTCGGGTGTGGCTGAAAGGATGAGTGGATGCTGACAACCCTCGCGATCGCGGGCTACCGCTCCCTGCGCGATGTCGTGCTGCCGCTCGAACGGCTCACGGTCGTGACGGGACCGAACGGCTCGGGCAAGTCGAACCTCTACCGGGCTCTGCGGCTGCTGTCGTCGGCGGCCTCGGGTTCGGTCGTCGCGGCCGTCGCGGCGGAAGGCGGGCTCCCCTCGATCATGTGGGCGGGGCCGGAGTCGCCCACCGGCGAGGCACGGCCGCAGGGCACAGTCCGCAAGAACGCGCACGCCCTGCTGCTCGGCTACGCGAGCGACGAACTGGGCTACCTCGTCGACCTCGGACTGCCCCAGGTCGTGGGTCCGACGGTGTTCGATCGCGATCCCGAGCTCAAGCGCGAGCAGGTGTTCGCCGGGCCGTTCGCGAAGCCGTCCACGCTCCTGATCGATCGGCTGCGCGGGGCGACCCGGGTCCGTGACGGCGCCTGGCGCACGCTCGCACAGCCGCTCATGCCCTACGAGACGATCCTCACCGATCTCGCCGAGGGCGACACCGGCCCCGAACTGCTGGGTCTGCGACGCACGCTCTCGGGCTGGCGCTTCTACGACAGCTTCCGCACCGACGCCGGCGCCGCAGCGCGCAGACCGCAGGTCGGCACGCGCACGCAGACGCTCGCGCACGACGGCTCGGATCTCGCCGCCGTGTGGGCGACGATCCAGGATGCCGGGCACGGCGCCGCGCTCGCGCGCGAGGTCGACCGCGCCTTTCCGGGTTCGAGCGTCGCGGTCGCGGCAGACGACGGTCGCCTGCGGCTCGTCATGCGGCAGCCGGGCCTTCTGCGGCCCCTCGACACGACCGAGCTGTCGGACGGCACGCTGCGGTACCTCCTGCTGTGCGCGGCGCTGCTGCCCGCGTATCCCCCGCCGCTCATCGTGCTCAACGAGCCAGAGGCCAGCCTGCACCCCGATCTGCTCGCTCCGCTCGGCGAGCTCATCGCCGCGGCATCCCGCAGCACGCAAGTGGTCGTCGTGACGCACGCCTCGTCGCTCGCCGACGCGCTCGAGCACGCGGGTGCGCTCACGCACCGGCTCGAGCCGTCGACCTCGGGCACGCGGATCGTCGGTCAGGGCATGCTCGATCAGCCGCCATGGCAGTGGGGCTCGCGCTAGCGCACGACCTCACAAGGCGCCCAGCCGCTCACCTCACGAGCACATCGACCACTCGACACAACGAGATGCACGCGAGAAAAGGAGATTCGGCGGCGAATCGTCCTTCTCTCGGCGGACTCCCCTCGCCTCGCGTGCGCACCGTGTGGTGCGGAGGGTTGCTCGCGACGGCGGCCCGATCACGCAAGATCACGCCCTGGTGAGCGCCCGACGGTCGGCGTTCCGTCGCAGATGGTCCTACTCGCGCAGCGCAGCGCCGAACCGCTGGGTCGCGACGGCGACTCCCGCGAGCTTGGCCTCGGTCGCCTCGGCAGCGGTGAGTGTGCGATCGGGCGCGCGGAAGCGCAGAGCGAACGTCAGGCTCTTCGTGCCCTCGGGCAGCCCCCGGCCGCGGTAGTCGTCGACGAGCCGCAGCGACTCGAGCAGCTCGCCCGCTCCCTCTTCGAGCGCGGCACGCACGTCGGCTGCGGGCACGTCGTCGCCGAGCACGAGCGAGACGTCCTGGGTCGCGGCCGGATAGCCCGACAGCGACGCCGCGACGACCCGCTCGCCCGCGAGCGAGAGGACGAGGTCGAGATCGAGCTCGGCCACCACGACACGACCGTGGAGGTCGGATGCCTCGGCGACCGCGGGCAGCAGCTCCCCGACGTATCCCACCTCGACCGAACCCACCGACAGCACGCCCGTCCGACCGGGGTGCAGCGCCGCGCGCTCCCCCTGTGCGACGTCGATCGCGACGCCCGCCGCCGAGGCGATCGTGCGCACGGCATCGAGTGCGTCGGCGAGACCCGCGGCGACGGCCGCCTGACCCGGCTGCTTCGCCACGGCGGAACCCGCGAGCAGAACGGCGACATGCCGGTGCTGCGGCGGGATCGAGCCGTCGAGGGTCGCGAGGGTCGCGGCATCCGGTCGCACGGCGAGCGGCGGCACGAAGTCCGTGCCGTACGCGACACCCGGCGCGGGGAGGAACACGACACCGGTCTCGAAGAGCGCGAGATCCGTGAGTCCTCGCGACTGGTTGCGGTGCGCGACCTGGATCAGACCCGGCAGCAGCGATCGGCGCAGGAACGGCGCCTGCCCGTCGAGCGGGTTCGCGAGCTTGATCGACGGCACGTGACCGCCGGAGGCCGATCCGTGCAGGTCGTTCTGCTCCTCGGTCGTGAATCCGAACGAGGGTGTCTCGACGTACCCCGCGGCGGCGAGCGCGTTCGCGACGCGACGTCGACCCTGCTGCGCGAGCGTGAGCCCGCGACCCGAGGGCGGCAGCGGGAGGACCGACGGGATGCGGTCGTACCCCTCGATGCGCGCGACCTCTTCGGCCAGCGTCCACTTGTCGGTGAGGTCGGGGCGCCACGAGGGCGGGATGACGTTCCATCCGCCGTCGTGCGCAGGAGACACCTCGGCGCCGATCATCTCGAGCGCCGCGACGATCTCCTCGGTCGTGTAGTCGACGCCGATGAGGCCCTCGACGAAGCCCGTGGGCAGGTCGATGCCCGCGATGACGACCTCGGCGAACAGCGCGCCACCGAGCTGCGGATCGAGCGTGCCGCCCGCGTACTCGACCATGAGGTCGGCGACGCGACGGGCCGCGACGAACGGCACGAGCGGATCGACACCGCGCTCGAAGCGGCGCGAGGCCTCCGAGGGCAGCTTGTGCCGACGCGCCGTGCGCGCGATCGAGACCGTGTCGAAGGTGGCCGCCTCGATGAGGACGTTGCGCGTGGCATCCGTCATCTCGGTCGTCCCGCCGCCCATGACGCCGGCGAGGCCGATGGGGCCGGACTCGTCGGTGATGAGGAGATCCTCGGCGTCGAGCGTACGCACCTTGCCGTCGAGCGTCTCGAGCTTCTCGCCGGCGGTGGCGCGCCGCACCGTGATGCCGCCCGCGAGCCGGTCGAGGTCGTAGCCGTGGATGGGCTGACCGAGCTCGAGCATGACGTAGTTCGTGATGTCGATCAGGATCCCGAGCGACCGGATGCCGGCGAGCGTGAGCCGCGCGATCATCCACGGCGGCGTGGGCTTGGTCGGGTCGACGTCGCGCACGACGCGGGCGACGAATTCGGTCGCGCCGACGCGTCCTCGGATGGGGGCGTCGTCGACCACGGCGATCGGGAAGCCCGTTCCGGGCTCGACCTCGCTCCACTCGCGCTCCGCGGGGTCGCGGAAAGCCGCACCTGTCGCGTGGGAGTACTCGCGGGCGACGCCGCGCACCGACAGCGCATAGCCGCGGTCGGGCGTCACGTTGATGTCGATCGCCACGTCATCGAGACCGAGCAGGGCGATCGCGTCGGTGCCGACAGGCGCGTCGACACCGAGTTCCACCAGACGCAGGATGCCGGAGTGCTCGTCGCCGAGTCCGAGCTCCTTCGCCGAGGCGATCATGCCGTCGGAGACGTGCCCGTAGGTCTTGCGCGCCGCGATCGGGAAGGGGCCGGGAAGCACGGCGCCCGGCAGCGTCACGACGACCTTGTCGCCCGCGAAGAAGTTGTCGGCGCCGCACACGATGCCGCGCACGCCCCCGTGCTCGGGACCGACATCGACCTGACACCAGCGGATCGTCTTGCCGTTGGACTGCGGCTCAGGCGTGAACTCCACGACCTCGCCGACGACGATGGGGCCTTCGAGCTCGAAGCGGTGCACATCCTCTTCTTCGAACCCGACGCGTACGAGCGCCTCGAGGACGTCCTCGGGCGCGGCATCCACCGGCACCTCGACGTACTCGCGCAACCAGGAGAGCGGGACGCGCATCAGACCACCATTCCGAACTGCTCGCTGAAGCGCACATCGCCTTCGGCCATGTCGCGCATGTCCTGCACGTCGCTGCGGAACATGAGCGTGCGCTCGATGCCCATGCCGAACGCGAAGCCCGAGTAGACCTCGGGATCGATGCCGGCCGCACGCAGGACGTTGGGGTTGACCATGCCGCAGCCGCCCCACTCGATCCAGCGCGCCCCGCCCTTGAAAGTCGGGTGCCACAGGTCGAGCTCTGCCGACGGCTCGGTGAACGGGAAGAAGTTGGCGCGGAAGCGCGTCTTCGCCTCGGGTCCGAACAGTACCTTCGCCGCGTGGTCGAGCGTGCCCTTGAGGTGCGCCATCGTGATGCCCTTGTCGATCACGAGGCCCTCGAACTGGGTGAAGACCGGCAGGTGCGTCGCGTCGAACTCGTCGGTGCGGTAGACGCGACCGGGGCACAGGACGTAGATCGGGATGTCGCGCTCGAGCATCGAGCGCACCTGAACGGGGCTCGTGTGGGTGCGCATGACGAGGTGCCGGTCGATCGGGTCGACGAAGAAGGTGTCCTGCATCTGGCGCGCCGGGTGATCGACGTCGAAGTTCAGGGCGTCGAAGTTGAACCACTCGTGCTCGAGCTCGGGGCCTTCGGCGATCTCCCACCCCATGCCGACGAAGATGTCGGCGACCTGCTCCTGCAGGAGCGAGATGGGATGCCTCGCCCCGACCCGTGCTCGTGACGCGATCGCCGTGATGTCGACGCGCTCGGCCTCGAGCTTCGCGGCGGTCTCGGCGGCGGCGAGCTGCTCTTCGCGCGCGGCGAGAGCCTGGTTCACGCGGCCTCGAGCCTGCCCGACGAGCTTGCCGAACTCGGCCTTCCTGTCGTTCGGCACGTTGCGCAGCTGGGCGTTGAGTGCGGCGAGCGCCGAGCTCTCCGCCGAGTGCGCGGCGCGCGCGGCCTTCAACTCGGCGGTGTCGGCCGCCGCGGCGATGGCGTCGAGCGCCGCCTGGACCGCGGCATCCACTGCCTCAGGGGTGATTTCGGGAACGTCGGACACGAGAGACGAGTCTACCGACGGGTGGATGCCCCGCCCGCCGCCGACTCAGTGCGAGCCAGCGAGCCCCGACCCGCCCTTCTGCGCGACGATCAGCTCGGTGTCGGTGCCCTCCTGCGTCGGCTGATTCGCAGCCGCGATCCGCCCGCCGCGCCCGCCGCGGCGGAGTCGCTTCTCGACGGTCGACGCGACCGCCGAGAGGAGGAGGCAGAGTCCGATGTAGATGACCGCGACGACCATCGTCGCCTGCACGATCGGCGAGTCGTACGTCGCCTGAGAGCCGATGGATCGGGCGAGGAAGAGCAGCTCGGGGTAGGTGATGATGAAGCCGAGCGCCGTGTCCTTCAGAGTGACGACGAGCTGGGCGATGATCACGGGCATCATCGCGCGGATCGCCTGCGGGAGCAGCACGAGGCGCATGACTCCGGCCTTGCGCAGGCCGATCGCATAGCCGGCCTCGCGCTGCCCGCGGGGCAGCGACTCGACGCCCGCACGGATGACCTCTGCCAGCACCGAGCCGTTGTACGCGATCAGGGCGATGACGACGGCCCAGTAGGACGGCAGCCGCACACCCAGCACGGGCAGGCCGTAGTACAGCAGGAACATGAAGATCAGCACGGGCACGGCGCGCAGCACTTCGACGACTCCGCCGACGGGCAGGCGCAGCCACCTGTGGTCCGAGAGGCGCCCGATCGCGAGGACGAATCCCAGGAGCAGTGCACCGACCGCCGCGACCGCGAAGGCGGCGAGAGTGCGCAGCGTGGCCTCCGCGATCTGAACCCAGATCTGGGAGTAGGTGAAGATGTTCCACTTCTCGGCGGTGAACTGGCCGGTCACCGCGAGTCGCCACACGAAGAATCCCGCGATCGCGACGACCACGAGCACGACGATCACGCCGATGATGCGGTTGCGGATGATCGCCCGCGGACCCGGGACGTCGTAGAGCACACTGCTCATCGTGCGATCCTCCAGCGGTTCTCAAGCGTCCGCTGCAGCCAGGACAGCAGCAGGACGAGCACGATGAAGATGATCATCAGCCACAGGATGACGAGGAACTGGTTCTCGCCGCGCTCGCTGAGGTAGTTGCGTGCGGACCCGAGGTTCGGCACCGAGAAGCCCGCGGCGACCGTCGTGTTCTTCAGGAGCGCGATCAGCACGCTCATCATCGGAGGCACGACCGAGCGGAACGCCTGCGGCATCACGACGAGGCCCATCACCTGGCCGAACGTCAGTCCGAGCGCGCGGGCCGCCTCGGCCTGCCCGACGGACACCGTGTTGATGCCCGACCGGATCGTCTCGGCGACGTAGGTCGCCGTGTAGATGCCGAGAGCGAAGACCGCCAGGGTGATCGCCGTCGCCGCGGTCAGGCGGAGGCCGAGCAACGGCGGCAGCGCGAACGAGAACGCGAAGAACACCAGCGTCAGCGGGGTGTTTCGGATCGTGCCGACGTAGAAGCCGCCGACAGCCCGCGCGATGGGCACGGGCGAGACGCGCATGGCACCCACGATGGTGCCGAGCACGAGCGCGAGCGCGCCGCCCGCGAAGAAGAGGATGAGCGTGCCGACGAGCAGTTCGCCCCACAGATCGAGGTTGCCGGTGATGACCTCCACCGCACGCTCCTTTCCGGTCTATCGCTGAATGCGGGGTGGCGGTCGGTCTCGACCGCCACCCCGCAGGGGGTCACTCGTCCGCGGTGGGCTGGTCGCCTTCGATGCCCGCAGGAGCGAGGTTGGCGTCGAAGAGCGCCGTCCACACGTCTCCGCCGTCGTTGAACAGCGCGTTGATCCAGTCCTTCAGAGCGGTGTCGCCCTTCTCGAGGCCCACGCCGTAGCGCTCCTCGCTGAACGGCTCGCCCACGATCTTCAGCGCGTCGGGCTCGAGCGCGACGTACCCGGCCAGGATGGCCTGGTCGGTGGTGACCGCGTCGACCTGTCCCGACTTCACCTGCTCGATGCACTCCGAGTACGTGCCGTTCTCGACGGTGTCACCCGGGTTGTACTCGTCGCGGATGCGCTGCAGCGGGGTCGATCCCGTCACCGAGCAGACGATCTTGCCCGCCAGGTCGTCGGGGCCCGTGATGTCCTCGTTGTCGGCGGCGACCAGCAGGCCCTGACCCGTGATCAGGTACGGTCCGGCGAAGTCGATCTGCTCCTTGCGGGAGTCGGTGATCGAGTAGGTGCCGACGTAGTAGTCGATGTTTCCGTTGACGATCTCCTGCTCGCGGTTGGCGGAGGGGATCGTCACGTACTCGATCTGGCTCTCGTCGAAGCCGAGGGATGCCGCGATCCAGCGGGCGATCTCGACGTCGAAGCCGGAGCGCTCACCGGTCACGGTGTCTTCGTAGCCGAGTCCGGGCTGGTCGTTCTTCACGCCGACGATGACGCCGTCGCGCTCCACCATCCGGTCGTACGTGGGGCTGTCGGTCAGGTCGACGTCGGTCGCGACCTCCCACAGAGCGTCGCTGCTGCCGGTGTCGCCCGAGCCGTCTCCCGATGGTGCGGCCCCGGGCGTGCCGCTGTTGCACGCCGTGAGGCCGAGTGCGGCGACGGCTGCCAGGCCGATGCCGACGAGAATTCGAGACTTTCGCATGTGTACTCCTTGGTTGCGTATATGTGCTGTGGTTCCGTGTGTCCGACGTTCGGGTCGTGCGGAGTCGCGGTCGGGGATGTGGCGGAGCGGGTCCTTCCTCTCGGTGCGGTGGTCAGTGGGTCAGCAGCTTCGAGAGGAAGTCCTTGGCGCGATCGCTCTTCGGATTCGTGAAGAACTCCTCGGGGGTCTCCTCTTCGACGATCTGGCCGTCCGCCATGAACACCACGCGGTCGGCCGCCTTGCGAGCGAAACCCATCTCGTGGGTGACGACGATCATCGTCATGCCGTCCTGCGCGAGACCCACCATGACGTCGAGCACTTCGTTGATCATCTCGGGGTCGAGCGCGCTCGTCGGCTCGTCGAAGAGCATCACCTTGGGCTGCATCGCGAGGGCGCGCGCGATCGCTACACGCTGCTGCTGCCCGCCGGAGAGCTGGGCGGGGAGCTTGTCGGCCTGGACGCCGACGCCCACGCGATCGAGCAGCTGGCGGGCGAGGGCCTCGGCATCCTTCTTCTTCATGCCCTTGACCTTGATCGGGCCGAGCGTCACGTTGTCGAGGATCGTCAGATGCGCGAACAGGTTGAAGGACTGGAACACCATGCCGACATCGGCGCGGAGGCCGGCCAGGGCCTTGCCCTCTTTGGGCAGCTCCTTGCCGTCGATCATGATCGTGCCGCTCGTGATCGTCTCGAGCCGATTGATCGTGCGACAGAGCGTCGACTTGCCCGAACCGGACGGACCGATCACCACGACGACCTCGCCGCGATTGACCGTGAGGTCGATGTCCTTCAGCGCCTGGAAGTCGCCGTAGTGCTTCTGCACATCGGTGATCTCGACGAGCGGATCACCGCGGCGGACCGAGATGTTCGATGTTTTCGGCGCACCGTCGGAGGTCGTCATGTCTTCGACACTGGCATCCGCGCACGGCCGCCACCAGGGCTTGACCCGAGCCTTTACCGTCTTGTAACAGGACCGGAACGGCGGATGTCAGGATGCCGCGCGCTGCGCGAACGCGGTCTCGTACAGGCAGACGCTGGCCGCCGTCGCGAGGTTGAGGGACTCCGCGGCGCCGTAGATCGGCAGCCGCAGAGACAGGTCGGCGAGCGCGAGCGCATCGTCTTCGAGGCCCCGCGCCTCGTTGCCGAACAGCCAGGCCGTGGGCTCGGCGAGCAGGCCGCGGGATGCCAGGAAGTCGGCTCCGCCGACGTCGGCCGCGATGACGCGGACACCGGCTTCGTGCGCGCGCTCGACGGCGGTCTTGAGGTCCACACCGACCGCGACCGGGAGGTGGAAGAGCGACCCGGTCGTCGCGCGCACGACCTTCGGGTTGTACGGATCCACCGTCCGGCCCGTGAGGACCACGGCATCCGCCCCCGCCGCATCGGCCGCGCGGATGATCGTGCCGAGGTTGCCGGGGTCGCGCACCTCTTCGCAGATCACGACCAGACGAGGGGATGCCGCGAAGACGTCGCGCACCGAGGTCGGCGTCTGCCGGGCGACGGCGACGATCCCCTGCGGTGTGACGGTGTCCGCCATCGCATCGAGCACGCCTTCGGTCGTGAAGACGACCTCGATGCCGGCGGACGCGGCCGCCTCGCGGATGTCGAGATGCTTCTCGAGGGCCGTCGGCGTCGCGAAGAGCTCGACGACGGTCTCGGGGCGGAACGCGAGGGCCTCGCGCGCCGCCTGAGGACCCTCGAGGAGGAAGAGTCCGGTGTCGTGCCGCGCGCTGCGTTTGGTGAGCTTCGCGACGGCGCGAACACGGGGCGACCGCGGGTTCTCGAGCACGCGTCAAGTCTAGGGCCGCGGCATCCCGCAGCCGTGCGCCGGAAACGCCGATGGGCGCCCTCCGGAGAGGGCGCCCATCGGACGAGTCGGAGCGCTTACGCCTTGGGGGCGTTGACGTTCTCGGGCAGACCCGCCTTGGCGGTCGCGACGAGCGACGCGAACGTCTTCGGGTCGTTCACCGCGAGCTCGGCGAGCATGCGACGGTCGACCTGCACACCCGCGAGGCCGAGGCCCTGGATGAAGCGGTTGTACGTGATGCCGTTCGCACGGGCGGCGGCGTTGATGCGCTGGATCCACAGACGACGGAAGTCGCCCTTGCGCTTGCGACGGTCGCGGTACGCGTAGACGAGCGAGTGGGTGACCTGCTCCTTCGCCTTGCGGTACAGACGCGAACGCTGACCCCGGTAACCGGAGGCGCGCTCGAGGATGACGCGACGCTTCTTGTGGGCGTTGACGGCCCGCTTGACTCTAGCCATTTCGTTTCGTTCCTATTCGTGCGTCGGCGATCAGAGGCCGAGAAGCTTCTTGGCGACCTTGGCGTCGCCCGGGGCCAGCACCTGCTCCTGGTTGAGGCGACGCGTGCGACGCGACGACTTGCCCTCGAGGTTGTGGCGCATGTTGGCCTGCTGCTTCATCAGCTTGCCGCTACCGGTGACCTTGAAGCGCTTCTTGGCACCCGAGTGGGTCTTCTGCTTCGGCATGTCTCTTCCTTCGTTGTGGTTCCCGCCGGAGCGGGAGTCGGTTCCCGCCGGGGCGGGGGTCTGTGGGGCCTTACTCGGCGACCGCTTCGGTCGTCTCGGGCTCTGAGGCCGGACCGCCGGTGCGGGCCGATCGGGCGGCCTCCTTGTTGGCGGCGCGAGCGGCGTTCTGCTCGGTCTTGACCTCGGACTTGTTCTTGTGCGGTGCGACCACCATGACCATGTTGCGACCGTCGATCGTGGGGCTCGACTCGACCGTGCCGAACTCGGCGACGTCTTCGGCGAACTTGCGGAGAAGGCGCACACCCTGCTCCGGACGCGACTGCTCGCGACCGCGGAACAGGATCATGGCCTTGACCTTGTCGCCGGTCTTGAGGAAGCCCTCGGCGCGCTTGCGCTTGGTCTCGTAGTCGTGCTGGTCGATCTTCAGGCGGAAACGGACCTCTTTCAGGACCGTGTTCGCCTGATTGCGACGAGCCTCCTTGGCCTTCTGCGCAGCTTCGTACTTGAACTTCCCGTAGTCCATGATCTTGACGACGGGCGGCTTCGAGTTGGGAGCCACCTCGACCAGGTCGAGATCGGCTTCCTGAGCCAGGCGCAGCGCGACCTCGATGCGGACGACGCCGACCTGCTCACCCGCGGGTCCGACGAGGCGGACCTCGGGAACGCGGATGCGGTCATTGGTGCGGGGATCGCTGATGCGGAACTCCTCTTTCATACGGGTGATGGCCCTCGCGACACGGGGTGTCACGAGCGAAAGAGGAGTATTCCACCCGCACGGCGTCGAAACGCCGGCATTCTGCACCCTGACCACCCCGGAACGCGGACGTTCGGGGCGGAGTGCGTGACCCGGTAGCCTTGAGCGGCAAGCGCGGGTGGGATGTGATCCTCTTTCAGTCCGATGCAGAACGCACCGGAGCCCGCACGAGTCTAGCAGAGAGAGCGGCGTGGACAGAATTCAGGACGATGAGATGGATGCCGCGCGGCAGGCTCGCTGGGAGGAGCAGGAGCGCGCAGCGTCCGAGGCCACGCGGGACATCGCCGACGTCGGCGCCGTCGAGGTCATCACGACCACCGCGGTGCACTTGATGAGCGCCGCCGCCGTCAAGGTCGGCCTGGCCGACGATCCCGCGACGCAGACCGATCTCGACGAAGCCCGCAAGCTCATCAACGCGCTGGCGGGCCTCATCACCGCAGGCGCCCCCGAGATCAGCGACATGCACGCCCGCTCGCTGCGCGACGGCCTGCGGTCGCTGCAGCTGGCGTTCCGCGAGGCATCCGTCATCCCCGACCCCATCGGCAAGGGCCCCGGCGAGAAATGGACCGGCCCGGTCAACTGACCCTCCCCTTCACGCGAACCCACGCACTTTCTCCCAACCCACGCGCTTTCGTCCGCGATTCCGGGTGGGTTCGCAGAGGGTGGGTGGGTTCGACGGCGCGACGGATGCCGTCCGTCACGCAGCGAATCTGCGTCAGCCGCGGACGAGCTTGACCGTCAGCGAATCGACGAGGACCGCGATGCGGTCGTCGGCCGCCCAGCGCCGCGCAATACGCTGCAGGACGGCGTCGAGCTCGGTCTGATCGAGCCCGTCGATGAGGTGGAGCCGCACGATGAGCTCCGGCCCACGCAGGCGCGCGTCGGGATCACCGGGCGCGACCGCGAGGTCGAGCACCGCGAGTTCGCCGCCGATGCTCTCCTGAAGCCCCAGGAACACCTCGGGCGAGGAGTGGCTGGGCTCCCACGCGCGGGTCTGGGCGATGGCCCAGACGGCGGGTCGGCGCAGCACGAACTCGGTGTCGGAGCCGGGGTCGATCACGATGAGGTCGGTGTCGTCGTCAGCAGCGGCGAGCGCCGTGCGCACACCGTCGGCCGGCACCGGGCGGGCTGTGGCATCCCATCTCTTCATGGCATCCACCGACGTGAACACGGGAAGCACACGACGACCGTCGGGCGCCGCGACCGTCACGATCGAGAGCTCCTGCGTCTTGTCGACGTCGAGGCCGTGCGCGCCGACGCCGTGGTCGCCCTTCTCGGCGACGAGCGGGATCAGCAGGCGCGCCGCGCGGTAGGCGTCGACGACCGCGATCTGGTCGCCCTCGCCCGTGCGGAACGCGGTCAGCGCGGCGAAGAGAGCGGTGTCCGCAGATCCGTCGTCGCCGGCGTTGGGGTTCGCGTGGAAGGCGCGCCCCTCCCAGGGCACGCCCGCCGAATCGGCGAGGTGCGCGCGGTCGTCCGTTCCGTCAGTGTCCGGCGACATCGAGCGCCTCGGCGAGCGTGAACGCGCCCGCGTAGAGCGCCTTGCCCACGATCGCACCCTCGACGCCGAGCGGCACCAGCTCGCGCAGTGCAGCGATGTCATCGAGGCTCGAGATTCCGCCCGAGGCGATGACGGGCTTCGGCGTGCGGGACGTCATCTGCTGCAGGAGGTCGATGTTCGGCCCCTGCAGCGTGCCGTCCTTCGTGACGTCGGTCACCACGTAGCGGCTGCAGCCGGCCGACTCGAGGCGCTCGAGCACCGTCCACAGGTCGCCGCCCTCGCGCGTCCACCCGCGCGCGGCGAGCGTCGTGCCTCGGACGTCGAGACCGACGGCGACGAGTTCGCCGTAGCGGCCGATCACATCGGCTGCCCACTCGGGGTTCTCGAGCGCGGCCGTGCCGAGGTTGACACGCGCGGCGCCGCTCTCGAGCGCGGCGTCGAGGGACTGGTCGTCGCGGATTCCGCCGGAGACCTCGACCTGCACGCCTCGGACCTGCTTGATCACCTTGCGCAGCACGCCCGCGTTCGTGCCGCGACCGAAGGCGGCGTCGAGGTCGACGAGGTGGATCCACTGCGCGCCCTGTCGGGCCCATTCGAGAGCGGCGTCGACGGGATCGCCGTAGCTCGTCTCGCTGCCGGCCTCCCCCTGGGTGAGGCGTACGGCCTTGCCGTCGGCGACGTCGACGGCGGGCAGCAGGATCAGTTCTGGCGTGGACGCGAAATCGTTCATGGCTCCTCGTGCCGGATGCTCACGCGGAGAGGATTCATCCGCGGACGGCACGATCCCCGAGGGTAGTCGCGGTCAGCCCGCCGATCCAATTGGACAGGAGGTGGATGCCGGCATCCCCCGACTTCTCGGGGTGGAACTGCGTCGCCGACAGCGGTCCGTTCTCGACCGCGGCGAGGAAGGGCGTGCCGTAGTCGCACCACGTGAGCGTCGGCTCGGTGAACGGGGCCTGGACGTCGAGAGTCCAGTGCTGCACGCCGTAGGAGTGCACGAAGTAGAACCGTTCGTCCTCGAGACCGGCGAACAGACGCGTGCCGTCGCCCGGCTGCACGGTGTTCCAGCCCATGTGCGGCAGCACCGGGGCATCCAGCTCCGTCACGACGCCCGGCCACTCCCCCATGCCCTCCGTGTCGACGCCCCGCTCGACCCCGCGCTCGAAGAGCACCTGCATGCCGACGCAGATGCCGAGGACGGGCCGTCCGCCGGCGAGACGGCGGCCGACGAGCTCATCACCGCGGCTCGCGCGGAGCGCATCCATGACTGCGCGGAAAGCGCCGACACCGGGGACGACGAGCCCGTCGGCGTCCATGACCAGTCCCCGATCGGAGGTGAGGCGCGCATCTGCGCCCGCAGCAGCGAGCGCCTTGACCGCGGAGTGGACGTTCCCCGACCCGTAGTCCAGCACAGCGACCAGCGGCTTCGAGCTCACAGAGCACCCTTGGTGCTCGGCACGCCCTCGACCAGCGGATCGAGCGCCTTGGCCTGCCGGA
Source organism: Microbacterium sp. (assembly GCF_051860965.1). Lineage (GTDB taxonomy): Bacteria > Actinomycetota > Actinomycetes > Actinomycetales > Microbacteriaceae > Microbacterium. The sequence goes on along the minus strand of NZ_JBIMKU010000010.1, from coordinate 98,999 downwards.
ACGCCCGCGCGAGAGCCTTGTACTCCGCCTCGGCGATGTGGTGCGGATCGCGGCCCGCGAGCACCGTGACGTGAACCGTCAGCCCGGCGTTGAACGCGATGGCCTCGAACGTGTGGCGCACGAGGGATCCCGTGAAGTGGCCGCCGATGAGGTGGTGCTCGTACCCCGCCGGCTCGCCCGAGTGCACGAGGTAGGGGCGACCGCTGATGTCGACCACCGCCTGCGCGAGGGCCTCGTCGAGCGGCACGATCGCGTCGCCGTAGCGGCCGATGCCCGCCTTGTCTCCGAGCGCCTCGCGGATGGCCTGACCGAGCACGATCGCGACGTCCTCGACCGTGTGGTGGGCATCGATGTCGGTGTCGCCCGAGGCGCGCACGGTCAGATCGGTCAGCGAGTGCTTGGCGAACGCCGTCAGGAGGTGATCGAAGAACGGCACCGTCGTGTCGATGTGGCTGCGGCCGGTGCCGTCGAGGTCGATCTCGAGCTCGACGGTGGACTCGCTCGTGGCGCGACGGAGGGAGGCGGTGCGGTGCTCTGCGGCGCGCGTCATGAGGCCGATCCTACCGAGGCCAGCGCATCCAGGAACGCCGTGGTCTCGTCCTCGGTGCCGGCGGTGACACGCAGGTGGTGCGCGATGCCGACGTCGCGGATGAGCACACCGCGGTCGTACAGCGACTGCCAGGTCGCTGCGGAGTCCTCGACGCCGCCGAAGAGCACGAAGTTCGTCCACGACTCGTACGGTCGGTACCCGAGCGCCTCGACCGTGGCCGTGATGCGATCGCGCTGCTCGCGGATGTCGTCGACCATCCGCATCATGGTCGACGCGTGCCGCAGGGCCGCGGACGCCGCCGCCTGCGTGAGGGCGCTCAGGTGATACGGGAGCCGAACGAGCCGCAGGGCGTCGATCACGGCGGGATCGGCCGCGAGGTAGCCGACCCGCGCACCGGCGAAGGCGAACGCCTTGCTCATCGTGCGCGACACGACCAGCCGCTCGCGCCCGGGGAGGAGCGTCACGGCGGAGGGTGTGCCGTGCGGCGCGAACTCCTGATAGGCCTCGTCGACGATCACGATCCCCTCGGTCGCGTCGTACGCGGCCTCGATGACCTCTAGTGTCATCGGCGTGCCGGTCGGATTGTTCGGCGCGCAGAGGAAGACGACATCGGGTGACGCCTCGGCGATCTGGGACGCCGCATCCTGCGCGTCGATCGCGAAGTCCTCGCCCCGCGACCCCGCGATCCAGGTGGCACCGGTCGCTCGCGTCAGGAGCGGATACATCGAGTACGTGGGGGTGAATCCGAACGCCGTCCGCCCGGGACCCGCGAAAGCCTGGAGCAGGTGCTGGAGCACTTCGTTCGAGCCGTTCGCCGCCCAGATCTGGTCTGCCGTCAGGCCGTGACCGAGGTAGTCCGCGAACCCCTCGCGCAGCGCGGTGAACTCGCGATCGGGGTAGCGGTTGACGTCACGCAGCGCGAGGGCGACCGAGTCGAGGATGTCATCCGCGACCTCCTGCGGGACGGGATGCGTGTTCTCGTTGACGTTCAGGGCCACGGGCAGCGGAGCCTGCGGGGCGCCGTAGGGCGTGAGCCCTCGCAGATCGTCGCGGAGGGGCAGGTCTTCGAGGCGGGCCGTCACCTGCTCCATCGTAGAGCCGTCTGCGGCCCGCCTCGCGGGCCGCGTCACACGACCGCCGGATCAGGGTGCGTAGTCGGCCGGAATGGCCAGCGACTGACCGGCGGAGATCGCCGCACCGTCGAGGGCGTTGAGGCGCACGATCGCGTCGACGACGTCACGCGGATCGGCCTGCGGAGCGACCTCTTCGGCGATGGACCACAGCGTGTCACCGTGCGAGACGGTCACGGTCGAGAACGAGTCGGCGGGCGCCCCGTCATCGAGCGTCGCGAGCGCCGACCCGCCGCTCACGATGGCGAAGCCCAGGGCGATGACGGCGGGCAGCGCGGCGAACACCGCGAGCAGACGACGGCCGCGCGCCGTGAGGCGCAGGCGCGTGCGGGATGCCAGTGGGGCTGCGGCGATGGCGGTCATGTCGATCCTCCTCTTGGGGAGAGATTCGCATCCGGCCCTCGGCCGGGAGGGCCGGATGCGAACTTCTCTTCCGAAGATATCTTCGATGTTCTAGGCTGTCAAGTGGTCGACATCGTCGCCGGCTTTCGAACGCGACACGCGGGAGATCTCCCTCGCGCGCTGCTCGCAACCGGATACGGTTTCGATAAGGTCACCCCATCACCGACCTCCGACATTCGAAGACCCCGACATCTGACCAGGAGCCGTCATGAGCGACATCACCGGGCGCGACAAGCCCCAGACGCGACGCCGCAAGAGCCTGAGCGACAAGCAGCTGGCGATCCTCGAGGTGATCCAGCGCTCCATCGCGCGGCACGGCTACCCGCCCAGCATGCGCGAGATCGGCGACGCCGTCGGACTCAAGTCGCTGTCGAGCGTGACGCATCAGCTCAATCAGCTCGAGCTGAGCGGCTACCTCCGACGCGACGCCGGCAAGACGCGCGCGATGGAGGTGCTGATCGACCTGCCGGGCATGTCGACGGAGAATCCCGCCGACACCGCCCCCGCGCTCGGCGACGCGGCTCTCGTGCCGCTCGTGGGTCGCATCGCGGCGGGAGTGCCCATCACCGCCGAGCAGCAGGTCGAGGAGATCTTCCCGCTCCCCCGCCAGCTCGTCGGCAAGGGCGATCTGTTCATGCTCAAGGTGTCGGGCGAGTCGATGATCGACGCCGCCATCTGCGACGGCGACTGGGTCGTCGTCCGCTCGCAGCAGACGGCCGAGAACGGTGACATCGTCGCGGCGATGCTCGACGACGAGGCGACCGTCAAGACGTTCCGCCAGCGCGACGGGCACACGTGGCTGCTGCCGCGCAACAGCTCGTTCGAGCCGATCCTGGGCGACGACGCCGTCGTGCTGGGCAAGGTCGTCGCGGTGCTGCGCGCGATCTGACGCAGAAGTCACCCGGGGTGATTTCCGCTCCGCGCCGTGCGGCACGGGTGAGATGACGCCACAATGGCGACATGACGCAGATCGATGCGGCGGGCGGCCAGGCCGATGTCGCAGCCCTGGCCGAACGTGTCCGCCTTCTGGAGGCCGAGAACGCCCGCCTGAGCGACGCGACGCCGCGGCGGACGACCGATCGCCGCGGCTGGTGGCGCGGGCTCCTCTCGGCCGTGGTCATCGTCATCGCGACGATCCTCGTGCCGGTGTCGATCGTCACGGGATGGGCGCGGTTGCAGCTCGTCGACGAAGAGGCGTTCGTCGCGACGATGGCGCCCCTCGTCGACGACCCCTCGGTGCAGGGCATGATCATCGACGAGACCGTCGATGCGATCAATGCGCAGGTCGACTTCGATCAGCTCACTGCGAATGTGTTCGACGGCATCGTCGATCTCGGCCTGCCTCCCCGCGCCGCGCAGGCGCTGGGCCTGCTCCAGGCCCCGGCGGCCGACGGCCTGCGCGGACTCGTGTCGCAGACGGTCACGCGGGTCGTGGAGTCGGACGCCTTCTCCGACGTCTGGGCCGGCACGACGCGCGCGGCCCACCGTGCTCTCACGACGGCCGCGACGAGCGACGGCGGCGGGCTCGTCGTGCGCACCGACGACGGGGTGGGCATCCAGCTCGGTGCGATCGTCGAGCGGGTCAAGGAGAACCTCGTCGATCGGGGCGTCGGGATCGCCCAGCTCATCCCCGCGGTCGATCGCGTCATCATCATCGGCGAGGGGAACAACCTGGCGCTCATCCGCACGGGCTACGCGCTCGCGAACGTCGTCGGCTGGTGGCTGCCGGTCATCACCCTCGCGCTCTTCGGCCTCGGCATCCTCATCGCCCGGCGGCGGTCCACGGCCGTCCTGGGCACCGGCATCGGTCTCGCCGTCGGCGGCGGAACGCTCGCGATCACCCTCGCCATCGGAGGCGCCGCGGTCGGCGCCGTCGCGGGCTCGCTCGACATCTCGGCATCCGCCCTCGACGTCATCTACGCCCAGCTCGTCGATTCGATGCGCCGCACGGGGCTCGTCATCGCCGTGCTCGGTGTCTTCGTCGCCCTGCTCGGCTGGATCATGGGCCGCTCCCGCGCCGCGGACTCCGTGCGCGGCACGGTGCGCGGGCTCAACGCCGCAGCGCGCACGAGGCTCGCTGCGCGCGGACTCGACACGGGCGCGTTCGGCACGTGGCTCGCGCGCTACCGCGTGCTCGTGCGCACCCTCATCGCCGTTCTGGCGGTCGTGTGGATGCTGTCGCTGCGGCCCCTCTCGTTCGGCGACGTCGTGCTCGTGATCGTCGTGGCGATCCTCGTCGCGTGGGCGCTCGAGCTGCTGCAGAAGCGCACCGATGAGCAGCCGGACGTCGACGGGGCGACGGCGGGCGTGGAGACGACGGATGCCTCGGCCGACGAGTCAGCCGAGGCATCCATCCCCGTCGCACCGAAGACGGGGAAGTGCTAGACCGCGACGCCGACCTTCTCGCGCACGTCGCGCGTGGCCTCGATGATGTTGCGCAGCGACTCGACGGTCTCGTCGTAGCCGCGGGTCTTCAGGCCGCAGTCGGGGTTGACCCACACCTGTCGGAGGGGCAGCTCGGTCGCCGCGCGCTCGAGCAGCTCCGCGATCTCGGCGACGGACGGCACGCGCGGCGAGTGGATGTCGTACACGCCCGGACCCACACCGTGCGAGAAGCCCGACGTCGCGATGTCGCCGATGACCTCTCCCCTGCTGCGCGCCGCTTCGATCGAGGTCACGTCGGCGTCGAGGGCCGCGATCGCGTCGATCACGACATCGAACTCCGAGTAGCAGAGGTGGGTGTGCACCTGCGTCGCGAGGGCGGCGCCGGCCGTCGCGAGACGGAACGACCCGACCGACCAGTCGAGGTACGCGGGCTGATCCGCCTTCTTGAGCGGCAGCAGCTCGCGAAGGGCCGGCTCATCGACCTGGATGACGGCGATGCCGGCCGCCTCGAGATCGGCGATCTCGTCCCGCAGCGCGAGGGCGACCTGGTTCGCGGTGTCGCCGAGCGGCTGGTCGTCGCGCACGAACGACCACGCGAGGATCGTGACCGGACCCGTGAGCATGCCCTTCATCGGCTTGTCCGTCAGGGACTGCGCGAAGGCCGACCATGCGACGGTGATGGGCGCCGGACGCGAGACGTCGCCCCACAGGATCGACGGACGGGTCGCGCGCGAGCCGTAGGACTGCACCCAGCCGTTCTGCGTCACGGCGAAGCCGTCGAGGTTCTCGGCGAAGTACTGCACCATGTCGTTGCGCTCTGCCTCGCCGTGCACGAGGACGTCGAGACCGAGATCCTCCTGCAGCGTGACGACGCGGGCGATCTCCTCCTTCAGGAACTGCTCGTACTCCTCGGTCGTGATCTCGCCCTTGCCGTGGCGCGCACGCGCGCGCCGGATGTCGCCCGTCTGCGGGAACGAGCCGATCGTCGTGGTCGGCAGCACCGGGAGCCCCAAGGCCGCGTCCTGCGCGGCGACGCGGGCTTCGTAGTCGCCCCGGTCGAAGTCGCCCTCGAGCAGCTGCGCTGCGCGACCACGGACCGCGCCGTCGGCGACGCCCGGCGCCGAGCGGCGGTCGTCGAGGGCGATGGATGCCGCGGTCAGCTCCTTGTCGATGGCGTCGCGACCCGCGGCGAGGCCCCGCGCGAGCGTGACGATCTGACCCGTCTTCTGGTCGGCGAACGCGAGCCACGACGCGAGGCGCGGGTCGAGCTCGCTCTCGTCCTCGACGTCATGGGGCACGTGCTGCAGCGAGGTCGAGGTGCCCGCGGCGATCGCGCCCGCGCCGACGGCGCGCAGCGCGTCGAGCTTCTCCCACGCACCGGCGAGGTCGCCGCGCCAGATGTTGCGGCCGTCCACGACGCCGCCCACGAGGGTCTTCCCCTGGATCCCCGCTGCGGCCGCAGGCACCGAGCCGCGCGTCAGGTCGATCGCGAGCGCCTCGACCGGAGCGGCGGCGAGCGCCGACCACGCCTCGGGGGACAGCTGGGCGTAGCCGGCGGCCACGAGGATGGCAGGGCGGTCCTGCGCCGCGCCGAGCACGCCGTACGCGCGCGCAGCGGCATCGGCGAGGGTCGCGGCATCCACCGGCAGGCTCTCGCTCACGAGGGCCGGCTCGTCCAGCTGCACCCACTCGGCTCCCGCCGCCTTCAGTGACGCCAGCAGCTCGGCGTACACGGGCAGCAGGTCGTCGAGGCGGCTCAGCGGATCGAAGCCCGCGGGCGCTTCATCGGTCGCCTTCGCGAGCGCCAGAAGCGTCACGGGCCCCACGACGACGGGACGCACGGTGAACCCCTCGGCCGCGGCCTCGGCGACCTGTGCGGCGAAACGGCCGCTCGAGAGCGCGAACACGGTCTCGGGCCCGATCTCGGGCACGAGGTAGTGGTAGTTCGTGTCGAACCACTTCGTCATCTCGAGGGGCGCGTGCTCGCCTGCTCCGCGCGCGGCGGTGAAGTACGCGTCGAGTCCGATCGTGCCGTCGGCTCCGCGCAGGTCCGCGAAGCGCGCGGGCAGCGCACCGACGGCGAGCGCGGCATCCAGCACCTGGTCGTAGTACGAGAACGACTCGGGGATCGATGAGTCATCGCGGCCGAGACCGAGGGCGACCAGGCGCTCGCGCGTCGCGCGCCGCAGATCCGCCGCGGTCCGCTCGAGCGTCTCGGCATCGGTCGCGCCGGCCCAGTGCGCCTCGACGGCGCGCTTGAGCTCGCGGCGCCGGCCGATGCGCGGGTAGCCGAGGATCGTGCCGGAGGGGAATGTGGATGCGGTCATCGTGCTGCTTCCTTCGTGGGTTCGGGAGCCGGAGTCTGCTCGGGCGGGAGGATGCCGGCTTCGCGGAGCACCGCGAGCACCGGGACGTGGTCGTTGAAGGCGTAGAGATGGATGCCGGGCGCGCCGCCGGCGACGACGTCGCGCGCGAGCTGCGCCGCGTACGCGATGCCGACCTCGCGTCGACCCTCGGGCGTCGGCTCGACGTCGAGCGCGATGGCAAGCTCGGCGGGCAGCTGTTCCCCCGACAGCTCGAGCACGCGCTGCAGGCGACCCGGCGAGGTGATCGGCATGATGCCGGGCAGGATCGGGATCGTGACGCCGGCTGCACGCGAGCGCTGCACGAACGCGAGGTAGTCGTCGGCGTGGAAGAAGAGCTGCGTGATCGCGAGCGTCGCGCCGGCCGCCTGCTTGGCGAGCAGGGCGTCGATGTGCTCGCGCGCGTGCCGGGAGCGGGGATGGCCGTTGGGGAACGCGGCGACGGCGATGTCGACCTTCTCCCGCGGCGCGACCCGCACGGCGCCGGTGACGCCGGGGATGGCGGCTTCCGCGTAGGGGGCTCGCTCCGCCTGCACCCGATCGATGAGCTGCACGAGCTGCGCCGAGCTCTCGAGATCGCCGAGGAAGAGCTCGCCCTCGGCGACGCCCGCGGGCGGATCGCCGCGCAGGGCGAGGAAGCTCGTGATGCCGGCATCCAGGAACTCCCGGATCAGCGACGTCGCCGAGGCGTACGTCGTCCCCACGCACGTGAGGTGCGCGAGCGGCGCGACGCGGGTCTCGGTGAGGATGTGGCGGAGGATCTCGAGCGAGCGTCCGCCGACCGAGCCGCCCGCACCGTACGTGACCGAGATGAAGCGCGGATCCGCCGCCGCCAGATGGCCGATCGTCTCGAAGAGCTCCGCCGTGCGCACGTCGGAGCGCGGCGGATAGATCTCGAACGAGAACGGCACGGGCGGTGCGCTCAGGTCGATCGGCATGGCGGGGCTTTCGGGATCGGATGCGGCCGGACGGCCGCGGACGACACCGACGCGAAGCGTCGGCGGTTCTCGCGGGCGGGTGCCGGGCTCGGCTGTCGCTCCCATGCCGGGCCGGGGAGGGCCGGGCGACGATGGATACACGCTAGCCCCGCAGATCGCGCTCGCGTCGGTGTGTGACCTCGTGTTTCGGCCGGGCGTACGGTGGAGCTGTGACGATCCCCTACGGCGCATGGCCTTCCCCCATCTCGGCAGCGGCGGTCTCGGCCGCGAGTCCGCGCATCGAGGGTGCGCGCTTCGTCGGCGACGACATCTGGTGGGGCGAGAGCATGCCCGAAGAGGGCGGGCGGTCCTCCATCCGCCGCCGCGACGCCGACGGCGAGGTCCACGACGTCCTCCCGGCGCCGTGGAGCGCACGATCGCGCGTGCACGAGTACGGCGGCGGCGCGTGGACCACGACCGACGACGGAGACCTGGTGTTCGTCGAGAAGACCGACCAGCGCGTATGGCTGCTCTCCCCCGGTGAGGCGCCGCGTCCGCTCACCGCGGCCGGCGGCGACGTGCGCTTCGGCGGACTCCTGTGGCAGGCCGGTCGCCTGCTGGCGATCCGCGAGGCCCACGGCGACGGGCCCGTCCCAGTGCGCGATCTGGTGACGATCCCGCTCGACGGATCCGGTGCGCTGGATGCGGCATCCCTGGTCCAGCTCGTCGGCGACAGCGACTTCGTCGCGCAGCCGGCGCTCTCGCCCGACGGCACCCGGCTCGCGTGGATCGCGTGGGACCACCCGGCGATGCCGTGGGATCGCACCGAGCTGCGGGTCGGTCGCGTCGAGGAGGACGTCGTCGTGGAATGGGCGACGGTCGCCGGCGGCGAGACCGCTCCACTCCAGCCGATCTGGCTGAGCGACGAGGACCTCCTCCACCTCGACGACCCGAGCGGTCGGTGGAACATCGAACGCCTGCACCTCTCCGCCGATCTGCCCGAACGCGCCGTCTCCCCCGCCGACGCCGACACGGGCGCGCCCCTGTGGGTGCTCGGGGCACGGTGGTACGCCGTCCTCGACGACGGCCGCATCGTGGCCGTGCGCACCGACGGCGCTGACGAGGTCGTGCTCATCGCGGGCGACGACGTGACGCCGCTCACCGCGCCGCCCGTGTGGAACACGAACATCGAGGACGCGCGCGGCACGCGCGTGCTCGTGAGCGGCGCGAGCGCCTCGGCGGGGCCCGGCCTCTGGGTCGTCGACGTCGACGCCGGCACCGTCGCCACGGTACGCGGAGGCGAGTCGCCGTGGGGGGACGAATGGATGCCGCGGCCCCGCGCCGTCTCGTTCGACGGCCCGCGCGGGCCCGTGCACGCCTTCGACCACCCGCCGACGAATCCCGAGGTCACCGCCCCCGACGGCGAGCTCCCCCCGTACGTCGTGTTCGTCCACGGCGGGCCCACGACGCACGTCGGGCCCGCGGCATCCCCCCGCATCGCGTGGTTCACGAGTCGTGGGATCGGTGTGCTCGACGTCAACTACGGCGGCTCCAGCGGCTACGGCCGCGCCTATCGCGAGCGACTGCTCGGCGGGTGGGGCGTCGTCGACGTCGAAGACGTCGCGGACGCCGCGCGCGGGATCGCGGCATCCGGAGTCGCCGACCCTGCGCGCATCGCGATCGCGGGCGGCTCGGCGGGCGGATGGACCGTGCTCGCCGCGCTCGCGCGTACCGAGGCCTTCGCAGCCGGCATCTCGCGCTACGGAGTCGGCGACGCGCGGATGCTCGCCGCCGACACTCACGATTTCGAAGCGCGGTACCTGGACGGACTCATCGGCCCCCTCCCCGAGGCCGAAGCGGTGTACATCGAGCGATCACCGCTCACGCATCGCGACGGGTTCCGCGTGCCGATCCTGCTCTTGCAGGGGGCGGATGACCGGGTCGTGCCGCCCGCGCAGTCCGAGGCCGTGCGCGACGCGCTCGCGGAGCGCGGCATCCCGCATGCGTACGTCGTCTACGAGGGCGAGGGCCACGGGTTCCGCCGCACCGAGACCCTCGTGCACGCCTACGAGTCGGAGCTCGCGTTCCTCGGCGCCGTGTTCGGCTTCGACGTTCCCGGCATCCCGCCGATCGTGCTCAGCTAGCGCTGCTCACACGGCGAAGGGTGCCAGTTCGTTCGCGAGGCGCTCGGGGACGTGCGCGTGCAGCGCCGTGCCCTCGGCCTCGTGCGACTGCGCGAGGATGTGACCCGTCTCGTGCGCCGCCGAGATGAGGTCACCGCGGTCGTAGGGCACGAGTGCGCGCACTTCGACCGCCGGGAGCGGCAGCGCCGCCTCGATGGCGGCGCGGAGCTCGTCGATGCCCTCCCCCGTCCGCGACGAGACGAACATCGCTCCGGGCTCCAACCCGCGCAGCACGAGCCGCTCGTCGTCGCCGACCAGATCGGCCTTGTTGAAGACGACGATCTCGTGCGTGTCGCGGGCACCCACGTCGCCGATGACGTCGCGCACGGTCGCGAGCTGCGCGGCGGGATCGGGATGCGACGCGTCCACGACATGCAGGAGGACGTCGGCGTCGCCGACCTCTTCGAGCGTGGAGCGGAACGCCTCCACGAGCTGGTGCGGCAGATTGCGCACGAAGCCGACGGTGTCGGTCAGCGTGTAGGTGCGGCCGTCGGCCGTCTGCGAGCGACGCACCGAGGTGTCGAGGGTGGCGAACAGCGCGTTCTCGACGAGCACGCCCGCCCGCGTGAGCCGGTTGAGCAGCGACGACTTGCCGGCGTTCGTGTACCCCGCGATCGCGACCGCCGGGATGGTGTTGCGCTTGCGCTCGGCGCGCTTGGCCTCGCGCGCAGGGCCGAAGTCGCGGATCTGGCGACGCAGGAGCGCCATCTTCGTGCGGATGCGACGACGATCGAGCTCGATCTTCGTCTCACCCGGACCACGCGAGCCCATACCCGCTCCGCCGGCACCGACCTGGCCACCCGCCTGACGGCTCATCGAGTCACCCCAGCCGCGCAGGCGGGGAAGAAGGTACTCGAGCTGTGCGAGCTCGACCTGCGCCTTGCCCTCGCGCGACTTCGCGTGCTGGCTGAAGATGTCGAGGATCACGGTCGTGCGGTCGATGACCTTGACCTTCACGACGTCCTCCAGCGCGCGCCGCTGGCTGGGCGCGAGCTCGGTGTCGGCGATGACGGTGTCGGCGCCGACGGCGGCGACGATGTCACGGAGCTCCTGCGCCTTGCCCCGGCCGACGTACGTCGCGGGGTCGGGATGCGGGCGCCTCTGCAGCACGGCATCCAGCACGATCGCACCTGCCGTCTCGGAGAGCGCGGCGAGCTCGCGGAGCGAGTTCTCGGCGTCCACCTGCTCGCCCTGCGGGTGCACGCCGACCAGCACGACGTTCTCGAGCCGCAGCTGGCGGTACTCGACCTCGGTGACGTCCTCGAGCTCGGTGGAGAGACCCGGCACGCGCCGCAGCGACGCGCGGTCCTCGCGGTCCCACTGCTCGCCGTCGGCATCCGCTCGCGAGATCGTCGCGTCGTCCTGCAGCGCCTGGGCGTTGCCGAACACGCGCACCCCCGAGCGGGCTTCCGCCCGCGCCAGCACGCGATCCACCGGGTCCACCGGCGTCTCGTCCGTGCTCTGGGGTGTCGTCGTATCCGTCATGGGTTCCTTTCGGGATGCCTCGGATCGGGCATCCGTGGATTCTAGCCTCCCGCGACGGGGAGGTCCTCCGCTACGCTCATCCTCCATGGGGAGTGACCACTACTTCAGCGCGTCCCCCGCCAGTGCCGAGAATCTCCGGCGCATCCGCGTGACCCTCGCGGGTCGCGATGTCGAGGTGACGACGGCGGGCGGGATCTTCAGTCCCGAGCACGTCGACACGGGCACCGCCGTGCTGTTCGCGAACACGCCTCCGGCCCCGCCGGGCGGCAACCTGCTCGATCTGGGCGCCGGATGGGGGCCGATCTCGCTGTCACTGGCCCTGGAGTCCCCGCACGCCACGGTGTGGGCCGTCGATGTCAATGAGCGGGCCCTCGATCTCGTGCGACGCAACGCCGCAGATCTCGGGCTCGACAATGTCAACGCCGTCCTGCCCGACGATGTTCCCGATGACGTGACGTTCCGCACGATCCGCTCGAATCCGCCGATCCGGGTGGGCAAGAACGAGCTGCACGGTCTGCTCGAACGATGGATCCCGCGCCTGGACGAACGATCGGATGCCTGGCTCGTCGTGCAGCGGAACCTCGGCTCCGACTCGCTGCAGCGCTGGCTCGCCGCGACGTTCGACCGCGGCTACTCGGTGCATCGCGCTGCGACGGGCCGCGGCTTCCGGGTGCTCAAGGTGCGCCGGCACGGGTCGCCCCCGAGCGAGCCCATCGACCTGCCCTGACGGCCGACCGGTCAGGCGAGAGTGACCTCGCCCGAGTAGACGAGGGTCGCGGGCCCGGACAGCAGCACGTGCCCGTCGACCATGCGCACGCCCAGCACGCCCCCCGGCACCTCGACCGTCCAGTGGTCGGGCGCCGCGGAACCCGCCCAGTGGCGGACGGCGAGCGCGGCCGCCGCGACGCCCGTGCCGCAGCTCAGGGTCTCGCCGACCCCGCGCTCGAACACGCGCATGCGGATCGTGCCGACACCCTCGTGCACGAGCGGATCGCTGGGGACGACGAACTCCACGTTCGCGCCGTGCGGCGGTTCGGGATGCAGCTGCGGCACGACCGAGAGATCCAGCCCCTCCAGCTCGGCGTGGTCGGGCAGCGCGACGACGACGTGCGGATTTCCGACGTCGATGCCGAGCCCCGGACGCGGAGCGCCGATGCCACGCGCGCGGACGAGCACGTCATCCTGTTCGACGATCCACGCGCCGAGATCGACCTCGAAGCCGCGATCGCTGCGGGTGAGTGTCTTGACGCCCGCCCGCGTGCCGATCGCGAGCGGCCCTGCGTCGATGTCCGCCCAGCCGACCTCGACGAGGTAGCGGGCGAACACGCGGATGCCGTTGCCGCACATCTCGGCGGCCGAGCCGTCGGCGTTGCGATAGTCCATGAACCACTCGGCGTCGGGGGAACCGGCTCCTTCGGGCAGCGCGGACGAGCGCACGACCCGCAGGATCCCGTCCGCGCCGATGCCGAACCGGCGGTCGCACAGCACGGCGACCTGGTCGTCGGACAGCTCGAGCGCTCCGTCGGGATCGGGGATCAGCACGAAGTCATTGCCCGTGCCGTGCCCCTTCGTGAACGAGACGGTCTGCGGCATCCGGCCAGTCTATTCGCGCGTCAGTCGGCGATGAGCCGCTTGCCCGTCGCCCACGTCTCGAACGTCTCGTAGCCGATCGCGTCGTAGAAGCCCTGCGCCACGTTGTTCTCGGGCCGCACCATGAGCTGCACCTTGGGACAGCCGAGTTCGATGAGCAGGTCCTCGGCGTGCGCCACGAGCTGCCGTGCGATCCCCTCGCCGCGCCGTGACGGCGACGAACCGAGGTAGTACAGCCAGCCGCGATGACCGTCGTATCCGGCCATCACCGAGCCGACGACCTCATCGCCGTCCACCGCCACGAGGAAGAGCTCGGGCTGCACCCGGAGCTTACGCGCGATGTCCTGGTGAGGATTGTTCCAGGGCCTCGTGAGCCCCGTCTCCTGCCACAGGGCCACGACGGCGTCGGTGTCGGTCAAGGCGAAGGTGCGGATCTGGACTGTCATCGACCCAGTCTTTCAGGCCGCTCCGACGCCGAGTCCAGTGCTTGCGCGACGAGCCGATCGACGGAAGCATCCGCCCCCACCCACGAGATGTCGGCGTACCGGCGGAACCACGACACCTGGCGTCGCGCGTAGCGGCGGGTGAGCGCCTGCGTCTCGGCCACGGCTTCCGCCTGCGTCATCGTGCCCGAGAGCTGCGCGAGCGCCTGCGCGTAGCCGATCGCCCGCCGCGCCGTGACCCCGTGCTCGAGTCCGGCACCCCGCAGGAGCTCCACCTCGGCCACGATGCCGTCCGTCCACATGCGCTCGACCCGCGCATCGAGACGCTCGACGAGTTCTGCGCGTGGCACCTCGACCCCGATGAGGGTCGTCGGGTCGTGCCACAGCTCGGGCGCGTCGGGGAGTGCGGCGCCGTGGGTCTGCTCCCCCAGTGCGAGGATCTCGAGCGCACGCACGATCCGCCGGCCGTTGCGCGGATCCACCCGCGCCGCGGTGGCCGGGTCGGCATCGCGCAGACGGGCGTAGAGCGCTCCCGGGCCGACCTCGTCGAGCTCGCTCTCGAGGCGTGCGCGCAGGCTCTCATCCCGCGGCGGGAACCGGAAGTCGAACACGACGCTCGAGACGTAGAGACCCGACCCGCCCACGAGGATCGCGTCGGCCCCGCGCGCGTGGATCGCGCGGATCGCGGTGCGCGCGGCGTCCTGATACCAGGCGACAGCCGCCTCATCGGTGACATCGAGCACGTCGAAGAGATGATGCGGGATGCCGCGGCGCTCCCGCTCGGGCAGCTTGGCCGTGCCGATGTCCATGCCGCGATACAGCTGCATGGCGTCGGCGTTGACGATCTCGGCGGGTCTGCCGCGCGCGACGAGCGCTGCGGCGAGGTCGAGCGAGAGCCCGGTCTTGCCGGTCCCGGTCGCGCCGACGACGGCCCACAGACGCGGGGCGGGGGCGGATGCCGCGCCGGGGGCGGGCGTGCTCACACCCCGATGCGCAGCGTCGGCAGACCGAGCGACACGGCGCGCGGTCCTGCCGACTCGCCCGCAGGCGTCGGGACACCGCACGATTCGGCCTGCGTGCGATCCCACGCGTCGCCGGAACGCGTGCGGCGGATGCGCAGCGGCGCCCCGTCGGGAGAATCGGCGAGCAGGTGGAAGGGAGCGGCGTGCGTCACGACGACCGCGACGACGTCACCGGGGCGCGGCAGCTCGGCCCCGTCGGGAACCTCGAAGTGCACGAGCCGGTTGTCCTCCGCGCGGCCCGTCAGGCGATGGGTCGAGGCATCCTTCTTGCCCTCGCCCGTCGAGACGAGCACGTGCAGCTCGCGGCCGACCTGCTTCTCGTTCTCTTCGAGCGAGATGCGCTCCTGCAGCGCGATGAGCCGCTCGTAGCGCTCCTGCACGACGGCCTTCGGCACCTGGCCCTCCATCGTCGCTGCAGGAGTACCCTCGCGGATCGAGTACTGGAACGTGAAGGCGCTCGCGAAGCGGGCCTGCTCGACGACGCGCATCGTGTCGGCGAAGTCCTCGTCGGTCTCGCCCGGGAAGCCCACGATGATGTCCGTCGTGATCGCCGCATCCGGCATCTTCTCCCGCACGCGGTCCAGGATGCCGAGGAACTTCTCGCTGCGGTAGGAGCGACGCATCGCCTTGAGGACGCGATCGCTGCCGGACTGCAGAGGCATGTGCAGCTGCGGCATGACGGCGGGGGTCTCGGCCATCGCGTCGATGACGTCGTCGGTGAAGGCGGCGGGATGCGGGCTCGTGAAGCGGATGCGCTCGAGTCCGGGGATCTCACCCGCGGCGCGCAGCAGCTTGCCGAACGCCTGGCGGTCGCCGAACTCGACGCCGTAGGAGTTCACGTTCTGACCGAGGAGAGTGACCTCCATCGCACCGTCGTCGACGAGCAGGCGGATCTCGTTCAGGATGTCGCCCGGACGGCGGTCCTTCTCCTTGCCGCGCAGGCTCGGCACGATGCAGAACGTGCAGGTGTTGTTGCAGCCGACGGAGATCGAGACCCAGCCGCTGTGCACGGAGTCGCGCTTCGTCGGCAGCGTCGAGGGGAAGATCTCGAGCGACTCGAGGATCTCGAGCTCCGCCTCGCCGTTGTGACGCGCCCGCTCGAGCAGGCTCGGCAGCGAACCCATGTTGTGCGTGCCGAAGACGACGTCCACCCACGGCGCCTTCTGCTGCACGGCGTCCTTGTCCATCTGCGCGAGGCAGCCGCCGACGGCGATCTGCATTCCTGCCCGCTGATCCTTGCGGGACTTGAGGTGGCCGAGCGTGCCGTAGAGCTTGCCGGCGGCGTTGTCGCGCACCGCGCACGTGTTGATGACGACGACATCGGCCTCGATGCCCGCTTCGGCGCGCACATAGCCGGCGCTCTCGAGCGAGCCGGACAGCCGCTCGGAGTCGTGCACGTTCATCTGGCAGCCGAAGGTGCGCACCTCGTAGGTCCGCGCGTGGCCGTCGGGGGCGATCGCGGCGTCGGAGGGCGCGATCAGCGTCGGGGTCGAGGCAGGCGTGGTCATGATGCGTGCCATTCTACGAGCCGCCGAGAGAAGGTCGACTGAGGGCGGATGCCGCTCCCGACGCCCCGTCAGCGGATGCGCGCGCGGATGCGTCCCGCCGACAGCGCGGTGAACCCGATCGCCATCGCCACCAGGACTCCGAACGCAACGGTCCCCGGCACGAGGAGATCGCCGACGAAGGCGTCGATGCCGTAGAACTCGCGGATCGAGTCCGCGGCCTGCGCGTTGTCGCCCACCATCGCCGTCAGCGTGCCGTCGGTGAACTCGCGGCGCAGCAGCATGGCCCCCTGTGCGAACGGCAGAGCGTTGATCGTGCTCGCCACGGCCTCCGGGAGCGAGCCGACGGGGATGTAGGCGCCCGCGATGAATCCGAGGACGGTGCCGATGACGGTGGCGAAACCGGAGAATGCGGCGTTCGTGCGGATGAAGGAGACGATGAGCGCCGACAGAGCCGTGAAGCCCGCGCAGCACAGCACCGTGATCCCCGCGATCCGCAGCACGGTGAGCGGCACGAGCCACGTCGAGTCGAAGAGGCCGAGATACAGGATGCTGAGCCCCAGCACGATCATCGACATCACGACCGCGACGATCACTGCTGCGAGGAGATAGCCGAGCACGAGCTGCGTGCGGCGCACGGGCGACACGAGGAAGTCGCGGAACCGACCGGACTCGCCGTCGTCGACGAGCGTGGCGAGGGCGCCGAGGCCCGTCGTGATCGTCGACAGCATCACGATGCCCGCGAACATCCAGGTGTCGACGAAGGCGCGGATCTCTGCTTCGGAGGAGTCGGGGAAGGTCTGCTTCAGACCGTCGATCTGCAGCCGGGCGAGGAACAGCGTGTAGAGCACGAAGAGGATGATGGCGCCGAGCAGCGAGAAGAACACGTTCATGCGGTCGCGGAAGAAGAGGCGCAGATTGCGGCGCACGATCGCGATGACGACGATCATGCGACCGTCACCGCGGCATCCGGATCCTCGGTCGCATCGGCCGCGCGCCCCGTCAGCGCCAGGAACACGTCGTCCATGCGGCCGTGACGGAACTCGAAGTCGCGCACGTCGTCACCGTGGGCGGAGAGTATCGCCCGCGCCGTGTCCGCGCCGAGCACCGCGATCTCGACGACGTCGCCGTCCGCACGCGCTTCGGCATCCTGTGAACGCGCCAGCGCCACGAGGCCGGAAGGGTCGGACGACGTCACGGTCAGGATGCTGGTGCTGTACTGGGCGCGGAGCGCCGCCGGGGTGCCGTCCGCGATGATCCGCCCGCGGTCGATGATGCAGACGCGGTCCGCTTCTTCCGTCTCCTCCATGTAGTGCGTCGTGAGGAAGACGGTGAGGCCCGTCTCGCGGCGCAGGTCGTGCACGGTGCGCCACAGGATCGCGCGGCTGCGCGGATCGAGCCCCGCGGTGGGCTCGTCGAGGAAGAGGATCGCGGGCTCGTGCACGAGCGCACGAGCGATGTCGACGCGACGGCGCTGACCGCCCGAGAGCGTCCCGTAGCGTCGGTCGAGGAACGAGTCGAGCTCGATGAGCGAGGAGAGGTGCGCGATCCGCTGTTCGGCGCGGGGATGCGGGACCTTCGCGAGAGTCGCGCGCAGTCGGAGGTTCTCGCGCACAGTGAGCATGGGATCCAGAACGGAGTCCTGGAAGACCACGCCGATGCGCTCGCGCACGAGCTCTCCCTGCGAGACGACATCATGGTCGGCCACCTGCACGGACCCGCTGTCGAATGCGAGGACGGTCGTGAGGCAGTTGATCGTCGTGGACTTGCCGGCACCGTTGGCGCCCAGGAAGGCGAACACGGAGGCGTCCGGGACGGAGAACGTCAGATCGTCTACGGCGGTCGTCGTGCGGAAGCGCTTGGTGAGCCCTTCCACCTGGATCGCCATCGTCCTCCTCGTGACGGCGACACCATCGGAAATGCGCCGAGTGTCAGTCTTACACGACCCGCCGGGGGTGGGTCCACGTGCGGGACCTGAATCAGCGGAAGCGCACTCCCGTCGACGGCTTCTGCACCTCGTCGAGCGCGGCGCGGGCCGCCGTCATGGCGACCGCGCCCCCGTATCCGCGCCGCGCGAGCTGACCGGTGAGCCGGCGCAGGGCGGTGTCGCGGTCGAGGCTCGCCATGCTCTTCGCCTTGGTGCGGGCGAACTCGAGCGCGCGCTCGTCGTCATCGTCGGGCAGTTCGGCGAGCACGGCGTCGGCCACCTCGCGGGGGATGCCGCGCTTGGTCATCGTCTGCGCGATGACGCGGCGGCCCTGGCCCTTCCGATCGGATCCGACATGCACGAGCTGCTCGGCCAGCAGCGTGTCGTCGAGATAGCCCAGGCTCTGGAAGCGCGCGAGCAGACGCTCGACCTCATCGAGTTCGAGATCATGGTCGCGCAGGAGATCCCGTGCCTCCGACACCGAGAGCGAGCGCCCGCGCAATCGGCGAAGAAGTGCGCGTTCCGCCTCGTCGAGGTTCGTGTCGGCGTCTGTGGCGGCATCGACGCTGTCATCGTCGGAGCCGACCTCGTCATCGTCGGCGTCGCCGATCCAGCTGGCGTGCCACTGCTGATCCGGCTCGGGGTGGTGGGGGGGGCGGCGCCCCCCCCCCCCCCCGAACGGGGAGGAAGGCCGGCGCGCGGACGGGCGCTGGTGTTGACAGGGGGCGGGCGCGTGGGGCGGCAGCCCCGCTCCCCGGGGCGGACCCGCCCGGGTCATGGGGGGCCGCGCCTCCCCCGGGGGCGTCCCCGTGCTGCGCCGGCGGGGGGGGGGGCGGGCCCCCGGCCCCCCCACCACCGAAGAGCGGGATGACCGGCGCGAGCTCGTCGCTCGAGTCGGGCATGATCAGGCCGGGCGGCGCTCAGCGAGCTGATCGCTCAGCGCAGGAGCATCGACGGCCTTCGGCTGCCCGATGCCGAGCTTCGCAAGGATCTTGGACTCGATCTCGGCCGCGACATCGGCGTTCTTGATGAGGAAGTTGCGGGCGTTCTCCTTGCCCTGACCGAGCTGCTCGCCGTCGTACGTGTACCAGGCACCCGACTTCTTGACGATGCCCTGCTCGACGCCGTAATCGATGAGGCTGCCCTCGCGCGAGATGCCGACGCCGTACAGGATGTCGAACTCGGCCTGCTTGAACGGCGGCGCCATCTTGTTCTTCACGACCTTGACACGCGTGCGGTTTCCGACCGCGTCGGTGCCGTCTTTCAGCGTCTCGATACGGCGGATGTCGAGACGGACGGACGCGTAGAACTTGAGCGCCTTGCCGCCGGCGGTGGTCTCGGGCGAGCCGAAGAAGACGCCGATCTTCTCGCGCAGCTGGTTGATGAAGATCATCGTCGTGTTGGTCTGGTTGAGACCACCCGTCAGCTTGCGGAGAGCCTGCGACATGAGACGCGCCTGGAGTCCGACGTGCGAGTCGCCCATCTCGCCCTCGATCTCGGCCTTGGGCACGAGTGCCGCGACGGAGTCGATGACGATGAGGTCGATCGCACCGGAGCGGACGAGCATGTCGGCGATCTCGAGGGCCTGCTCACCCGTGTCGGGCTGCGAGACCAGGAGCGCGTCGATGTCGACGCCGAGCTTCTGCGCGTAGTCGGGGTCGAGCGCGTGCTCCGCGTCGATGAAGGCGGCGATGCCGCCGGCGCGCTGCGCATTGGCGATCGCGTGGAGGGTCAACGTCGTCTTACCCGACGACTCCGGACCGTAGATCTCCACGATGCGACCGCGCGGGAGTCCGCCGATGCCGAGGGCGACATCGAGGGCGATCGATCCGGTCGGGACGACCTCGACGGGCGCGCGCTCGTCGGAGCCCAGGCGCATGACCGAGCCCTTTCCGAACTGCCGGTCGATCTGGGCGAGGGCCGTGTCGAGGGCCTTCTCGCGGTCAACTGCTGAGGGCATGGCGTACTCCTAATGCTCGTGTTCCGTCGCCTGTAGGCTGCCGCGCCCCGCCCCGGTGGGACAGCTGCTGCGACAAGGCGTGAGGTTGTCGTTCGACGTGGTCCACGCTAGGGAGGGGCTCGGACATCCGTCGTCGCTCCTTCCGCTCACGTGGAAAACACGCTCTCGACACCTGCTGTGCAGGAGACTACGCGGGATTAGAACAGAGATTCGAGCGACACGCCGCGCGATCAGCGGCGCTTGGGCTCGAGTCGGCCCACGCCGTAGCGGCGGTCGAGTGGCACGTCCGTCTCGGCGCAGAGCGCGAGCCACACTTCCTTCGGCGGGATGCCGGCATCCATCGCCTCACGCGCCGTCCGGTTGCCGAGCGTCGGCAGATTCAGGTCGACGAGCAACGACGAACCACGGGCGCCGAACTCGTCGTCGACGGCGCGTTCGAACTCACTGCGACGCATGCAGCGCCGGTCAGCGGAACGAGAGCTCGGAGCCGACCTCGGCCACGAGGTCGTCGGGGACGACGTCGGGGAACACCTGCACACCCTCGAGGATGGAGATGCGGTCGCCGACCTCGCGCATGATCGTGGAGATGGGCACGTCGAGCGCCTCGGCGACGGATGCGAGGATCTCGCTCGACGCCTCCTTCTGGCCGCGCTCGACCTCGCTGAGGTAGCCGAGTGCGACACTGGCGCGGCTCGCGACCTGGCGAAGGGTACGGCCCTTCTGCTGGCGGTAGTCGCGAAGCACTTCGCCGATCTCTTGACGAACCAGGATCATTGTGGGCCCCCTCCCCTTGCTCCGCCCGGGTGTCGGAATCGCTGTGTCCGGGTGGACAACGGTACAACACCGGTTGATGTCAATCTAATCCCACCCGCTGTGGAATGGGTGGGAATCGCCGAATGTAACGACCCCGAAACACCGTGACGAGGACGCTAGAGCTGCGCCAGGACGGCGGTCAGCGCGGCATCGGTGGCGGCACGGCGGATCGCGTCTCGATCGCCGGTGAACATCTCGGCGCCGGTCGTCACCGCATCGGGCGTCGCGACGGCGATGCACACCGTGCCGACGGGCTTGCCGTCCTGAGGCTCTGGACCGGCGACACCCGTCGTCGCGATGCCGACGTCCGCACCCAGCACCCGACGCACGCCCTCCGCCATCTGCCGTGCGACAGCGGTGTCGACCGCTCCCACGGCGTCGAGCAGCTCGGCATCCACTCCCAGCACATCGCGCTTGACGTCGGTCGCATAGGCGACCACACCCCCACGCAGCACTCTCGACGCGCCCGGAACCGACACGAGCTCGGACACGACGAGTCCGCCCGTGAGCGACTCGGCGACCGCGACGGTCCAGCCACGCTCGTCGAGGCGCGACAGCACGGCCGCGGCATCCGTCATGCGGTCTTCCTGCGACCGGCGCGGAGCTCGCTCACGACGTAGTCGATGCCGCTCGCGATCGTGAGGATCACCGCGATCGTCATCGTCACGCCGTTGACCCACCAGATCCATTCGCCCATGAGTGTCCACAACGGCAGCAGCGCGAGCGACAGCGCGACAGCCTGCGCGACGGTCTTGAGCTTGCCCATCCAGGCGGCTGCGAGCACGTGGTCGCTGACGACCACGAAGCGGTAGACGGTGATTCCGATCTCGCGGATGAGCACGACGATCGTGATCCACCACGGGAGCTCCCACAGGATCGAGAGCCCGATGAACGCGAAGCCCGTGAGCACCTTGTCGGCGATGGGATCGAGGAGCTTGCCGAGATCCGTGACGATGTCATGCCTGCGAGCGAGATACCCGTCGATCCCGTCGGTCGCGATCGCCACGATGAACAGCGCCGCCGCCCACCACCGGAGCGGCCCGTCGGAGCCCCCGTCGGCGAGCAGGAGCCACAGGAAGACCGGTGCGCACAGGATGCGCACGATCGTGATCGCGTTGGGGAGCTGCCGGGGAATCGCCACGGGGCGAGCCTATCGCCGCGCGTCGGTCAGTCGCGGCCGGTGAGACCCCAGGCGTCCTCGTCGCCCTCGGACTCGACGACGGGCAGGCCGTCGAACTGGGCGTCGACCGGGTCGGAGTCGGTGGGTACATCCTCGCCCCGCAGGCGCGCGAGGACGGCCGGCAGCTGCTCGTTCGTCACGAGCACGTCGCGCGCCTTCGAGCCCTCGGAGGGGCCGACGATCTCACGCGACTCGAGCAGGTCCATCAGGCGACCGGCCTTCGCGAAGCCCACACGCAGCTTGCGCTGCAGCATCGAGGTCGAGCCGAACTGCGTCGAGACGATGAGCTCGGTCGCCGCGAGCAGCAGCTCGAGATCGTCGCCGATGTCCGCGTCGACCTCCTTCTTCTCGGTGGCCACGGCGACCTCGCGGTACTCGGGGCGGGCCTGCGCCGTGACGTGCTTGACGACCTTCTCGATCTCGGCCTCGCTGACCCACGCGCCCTGCACGCGGATCGCCTTCGACGCGCCCATCGGCAGGAAGAGTCCGTCGCCCTGGCCGATGAGCCGGTCGGCTCCGGGCTGATCGAGGATGACGCGCGAGTCGGTGACGCTGGTCACCGCGAACGCGAGCCGCGAGGGCACGTTGGCCTTGATGAGACCCGTCACGACGTCGACCGAGGGTCGCTGCGTCGCGAGGACCAGATGGATGCCGCTCGCGCGGGCGAGCTGCGTGATGCGCACGATCGAGTCCTCGACGTCGCGCGGGGCGACCATCATGAGGTCGGCGAGCTCGTCGACGACGACGAGGAGGTACGGATAGGGCTTGAGCACCCGCTCGCTGCCCGGCGGGAGGGTGATGGTGCCCTCGTTGACGGCCTTGTTGAAGTCGTCGATGTGGCGGAAGCCGAACGACGCCAGGTCGTCGTACCGCATGTCCATCTCCTTCACGACCCACTGCAGCGCCTCGGCGGCCTTCTTGGGGTTCGTGATGATGGGGGTGATGAGGTGCGGGACGCCCGCGTAGGACGTCAGCTCGACGCGCTTCGGGTCGATGAGCACCATCCGCACATCTGACGGCTTCGCCTTCATGAGCAGGCTCGTGATCATCGAGTTCACGAAGCTCGACTTGCCGGAGCCGGTCGAGCCGGCCACGAGCAGGTGGGGCATCTTCGCGAGGTTCGCGACGACGTAGCCGCCGCCGACGTCCTTGCCGACGCCGATCGTCATGGGATGCGTCGAGCGCACGCACGCGTCGGAGCGCAGCACGTCGCCGAGCGTCACGATCTCGCGGTCGGTGTTGGGGATCTCGACGCCGATCGCGCTCTTGCCGGGGATCGGGGCGAGGATGCGGACCTCGTTGGATGCCACGGCATAGGCGATGTTGTTGGTGAGAGCCGTGATGCGCTCGACCTTGACGCCGTGCCCCACCTCGACCTCGTACTGCGTGACGGTCGGGCCGCGCGAGAAGCCCGTCACGCGCGCGTCGACGCCGAACTGGTCGAACACGCCCGTGATGGCGCGCACGACCGCGTCGTTCGCCTCGGAGCGCTCCTTGTGCGGCGTGCCCGCGGCGAGGGAGTTCACCGACGGAAGGCGGTAGGGCAGCGCCGGAGGACCGCCGTGCGGAGTGTCGGTTCCGATGCCGTCGAGTCCAGGCAGCACGCCGTCGTCGAACGGATCCTCTTCGAAGTCGTCCTGCAGCGAGGTGCTTCCCCGCTTCGCCCCCTTGCCCGCACCCGCGAGCACGGCGGGGTCGAGCACCTCGGTGAGCGCATCGGGCGTCACGAGCGGCGTCTGCGGCGCAGGGGTCGCGATGGCGGCCTTCTCGAAGCCGCCCTGCGAGGCGCCCGGCGTCAGCAGCTCGGTCAGATCCTGCGAGCCGATGCCGTCCTCGGGATCCTTCTCGCGCCCGGTCTTGTTGCGCCGCCACCACGGCATCGAGTCGTCTTCGTCGGCCTCGTCGAACGAGGGGCCCGCGGCATCCTTCTCGGCCTTCTCACTGGGCTCGGCGCCGAACATCCAGTTGTACAGATCGCCGAGGCGACGGCCGATGCGGTTGGGCGGGGTCTTGGTGATGATGAGGACGCTGAGCACCGCGAACAGCGAGAGCACGACGTACGCGCCGACGTCGGTGAGGAGCATCGCGATCGGCTCGCCGATCATCCATCCGAAGAGGCCGCCGGCCTCGCTCAGGCCGGGCAGACCGCCGCTCGGCTGAGGTCGTCCGCCGGCGACGTGGCAGAAGCCCGCGATCGTCCACACCAGGAGCCCGAACCCGATGCCGATACGGCCGTTGTCGTGGACGGATGACGGATGCCGGAACATCCACCCCGCGAGCACGAGGAGGAGCACGGGCATGACGAAGGCCTCGCGGCCGATCAGCGCACCCACCGTGTAGGCGCTGATGGTCGCAGCGACCTCGCTGCCGATGAAGAACCACTCGTTGACGGCGCCCGCGATCGCCAGGAGGACCAGCAGGAAGGGGAAGCCGTCGCGGCGCTGATCCTTCTCGAGCGTCTCGGGACCGAAGGCGCGGAAGAGCCCGCCCGTGGCATGAGCGAGGCCCATCCAGGCCCGCACGATCACAGGCGGCTTCTCGGCCTCGCCGACGTAGCGCTTGGGCGTGGGCGCGGGCTTGCGCGCGCGCGACGACGACCCCCCTGCGGGCGCGCGACCACTCTTGGTCGGACTGGAACTCCTGGCCATTCCCCCACGGTACGGCCGCGCGAGGACATTTCCGGGGAGCGACGCGGGAGCGACGGAACCCTCAGCGCAGGCGCTTGACCATCGTGTCGCGGCCGAATCCGGACTGGGTGACGGCGAATCCCTCGGACCGGTAGAGCGATGCGGCGAAGTTTCCGCGCTCGACGCTCAGGCTGATCCGCGCGAGGCCGTGGGCGCGGGCGTCGTCGCACAGGCGCTGCAGCAGCGTGCGGCCGACGCCGTGGGCACGCCAGATCGGCCGCACCCCGATGATGAGCTCCGGCACGCCGGTGCCGACGTAGCCGAAGCCGGGATCGGTGCGCGGCAGCATCCGCCTCCACGCCGCTCCGACCGGCTCGCCGTGCCCGTCCACGGCGATGAAGCCCGCGTCACTGGGGCGCATCCATCCGGCGATGTACCGCGAGTGCTCGGGGCTCGTCAGCACCTGGTGCTTCGGCCGCGCGCCGCCCTGCCGCCAGTTCGCCGCCTCGACGACCATGTCGCCCAGGAACGCGCCATCGGCCTGCGTGGCAGGGCGGAGCACGAAGGACGACGGCACCCGACGAGCGTACCGACAGCGTGTTACGCCTCGATGACGAGGGGCACGATCATCGGACGACGGCGCAGCGACGTGTTGACCCAGCGCCCGATCGTGCGCCGGACGATCTGCGAGAGCGCGTGCGTGTCGCGCACCCCCGAGTTCGCCGCCTCGGCGAGCGCGGACGCGATCCTGGGCTTGACGTCGTCGAAGACGGAGTCGTCCTCGGCGAAGCCGCGGGCGTGGATGTCGGGACCCGAGATGATCTTGCCGGTCGTGGCATCCACCACGACGATCACCGAGATGAAGCCCTCCTCGCCGAGGATGCGGCGGTCCTTGAGATCGGCCTCGGTGATCTCGCCGACGGTCGAGCCGTCGACGTAGACGAAGCCGAGGTCGAGCTGCCCGGCGATGTTCGCATCGCCGTCTCTCAGGTCGATGACGGTGCCGTTCTCGGCGAGGATCGTACGCTCCGGCGCGATGCCGGTGTCCTGCGCGAGGCGCGCGTTCGCCATGAGATGGCGGTACTCGCCGTGGATGGGCAGGACGTTGCGGGGCTTGAGGATGTTGTAGCAGTAGAGCAGCTCGCCCGCGGCGGCGTGACCCGAGACGTGCACCCGCGCGTTGCCCTTGTGCACGACGTTGGCGCCCAGCTTCGTGAGGCCGTCGATCACGCGGTAGATCGCGTTCTCGTTGCCGGGGATCTGACTGGATGCCAGGATCACGGTATCACCGGGACCCGGCTCGATCTCGTGGTCGTTGTTGGCCATGCGGCTGAGGACGGCCATCGGCTCGCCCTGCGAGCCGGTCGACATGTAGACGATCCTGTCGTCGGGCAGATCGCGCGCCTTCTTGTAGTCGATCAGCACGCCCGGGGGAACCGTCAGGTAGCCGAGGTCGGCGGCGATCGTCATGTTGCGCACCATGCTGCGGCCGAGGAGCGCGACTCTGCGGCCGTGGGCGGCCGCGGCATCCAGCACCTGCTGCACGCGGTGCACGTGGCTCGAGAAGC
This sequence comes from Microbacterium sp., assembly GCF_051860965.1. Taxonomy (GTDB): domain Bacteria; phylum Actinomycetota; class Actinomycetes; order Actinomycetales; family Microbacteriaceae; genus Microbacterium. The sequence continues at coordinate 72,949 of NZ_JBIMKU010000010.1, read as the reverse complement.
TCGCCACGATCACGCGGCGCGGAGCGCGTCCGATGACCTGGTCGAGGACGGGGCCGATCTCTCGCTCGAGCGGAGTGAAGCCCGGCACGTCGGCGTTCGTCGAGTCGACGAGGAAGAGGTCGACGCCCTCCTGGCCCAGCCGCGCGAACGCGCGGAGGTCGGTCAGCCGCCCGTCGAGCGGGAGCTGGTCCATCTTGAAGTCGCCCGTCGCCAGGACCACCCCCGCGGGGGTGCGGATCGCGACGGCGAGCGCGTCGGGGATCGAGTGGTTGACGGCGATGAACTCGAGGTCGAACGGACCGAGCTGCTCGGTCTGCCCCTCGCGCACCGTCAGCGTGTAGGGCTTGATGCGGTGCTCCTTGAGCTTCGCCTCGACGAGGGCGAGCGTCAGACCCGAGCCGATGAGGGGGATGTCGCTCTTGAGCTTCAGCAGATACGGCACCGCGCCGATGTGGTCCTCGTGCCCGTGCGTCAGCACGAGTCCGACGACGTCGTCGAGGCGGTCCTTGATCGGTTCGAAGTCCGGCAGGATCAGGTCGACGCCCGGCTGGTGCTCCTCGGGGAAGAGCACGCCGCAGTCGACGATGAGCAGCTTGCCCTCGTACTCGAAGACCGTCATGTTGCGGCCGACCTCGCCGAGGCCGCCGAGCGGCGTGACACGAAGGGTGCCGGGCGCGAGGGCGGGCGGGTCGATGACCGTGGTGGGCATGGAGTGCCTCCTAGTGGATGCCGCGGCATCCGTCTTCTGGTCGCTCGTGCGACCGTGTTATCGCGTGGTGCCCGAGACCTTCGGCAGGGCGCCGCCGGCGGCGGCGTTGCGGTCGGGGCGGAAGTTGGAGAAGTCGGCGCCGGCAACGCCCGTGACGAGGGCGAGCTCGTCCTCGATCTTGGCGGCCTCCCACTCTTCTGGTCCGACGAGGGGCAGGCGCACGCGCGGGCTGCCGATGCGCCCGAGACCGTGGAGGATGTACTTCGCGCTGACCGTGCCCGGAACGTGGGTCATCACGGCGCGCACGAGCGGCTCGAGCTGCCGGTGCGCCGCCGTCGCCGTCTTCAGGTCGCCCGCGTTGACGGCATCGACGATCGCGCGATAGGGCGCGGGAGCGATGTTGGCCGTCACGCCGATGAGGCCGGACGCTCCGATCGAGAGGTGCGGCAGCACGTTCGCGTCGTCGCCGGAGAAGTACAGCAGGTCGGTCTGGTTGAGTACGCGGCTCACTTCGCTGAAGTCGCCCTTGGCGTCCTTGATCGCGAGGATGTTCGGATGCTTCGCGAGGCGCAGGATCGTCTCGTACTTGATCGGCACCCCGGTGCGACCGGGGATGTCGTAGAGGATGACGGGCAGGTCGGTGGCGTCGGCGACGAGCCGGAAATGGGTCAGGATGCCCGCCTGCGTCGGCTTGTTGTAGTACGGCGTCACGATCATGATGCCGTCGGCGCCCGCGCGCTCGCTCGCCTTGTAGAGCTCGATCGCGTGGGCCGTCTCGTTCGAGCCGCCGCCCGTGATGATCTTGGCGCGGCCGGCCGCGACATCCTTTCCCGTCTCGACGAGGCGGATCTTCTCGGCGTCGGTGAGCGTCGAGGTCTCGCCCGTCGTGCCGGTCACGACGATGCCGTCTGCCCCCGCCGTGATGACGTCGTCGATGTGCTTCTCGACCGCGGGCCAGTCCACTTCGCCGTCGGCCGCCATCGGGGTGACGAGCGCGACGAGAACCTGTCCGAAGGGGTTTCCCGAATGCGTCATGCGTCCAGGCTAGCGGGATGCCGCGCTCCGCCCGACTACTTGCGACCCGCCTGGCCCGCACGCGCGGCGAGATTCGCGGGCGCGAAGCGCGAGGCGGCGACGATGAGCTTGTAGCGCAGGGAGGGGATCGACACGGCGCGGCCGCGCGCGGCATCCCGCAGCGACTCCTTGACGACGTCGGGCGCGTCGAGCCACATCCAGTCGGCGACGCCCTCCTGTCCCGGCGGGAGTCCGGCGCGCTCGTGGAAGTTCGTGTGCGTGAACCCCGGGCAGACGGCGGTCACCGTGACGCCCTTCGGCCCGTAGCGTCCGTTGGCCCAGCGACTGAAGCTCACGATCGCGCCCTTGACGGCACCGTACGTGGAGCGCGGGATGAACGCCGCCACCGAGGCGACGTTGATGATGCGGCCCTTGCCGCGCTCGATCATGACGGGAAGGACGGCGTGCATGAGCCGCAGCGGCACCTCGACATGGAGATCGAGGTGGCGGATCTCGTCGTCGATGTCGTTGTGCTCGAACGCGAGCGCGAGCCCGTGACCGGCGTTGTTGACGAGGATGTCGATAGGACGGGATGCATCGGCCAGCCGCGCCACGACCTTGTCGCGCTGTCGGTGCTTGAGCAGGTCGGCGGCGAGCACCTCGACGTCGACGTGGTGCTGGGTGTGCAGACTCGCGGCGAGCGTCTGGAGGGCGTCGCGGTCGCGCGCGACGAGCACGAGGTCGGCGCCGCGCGCCGCGAGCTGGCGCGCGTACTCGGCGCCGAGGCCGGAGCTCGCGCCCGTGATCAGAGCGGTGGGCATGCGCAGAAGCCTACGGCGCGGGCTCGAGACGGAGGAAGCGGTAGCGGACGCCGGTGCGGGACGGCATCCACTCCCCCTCGTCGGACACGACCCAACCGGCACGGGACGGCGCGAACGTGTCGCCGTCGACATCGAGGTCGAGCTCGGTCACCTCGAGCAGGTCGGCGCGGGCGATGGCCTCGCGGAAGAGCGCACCGCCGCCGATGACCCAGACGCGGTCGTCGCCGGCGAGCGCGAGAGCCTCGTCGAGGGATGCCGCGCTCTCCGCGCCGTCGGCGGACCACTCGGCGTTGCGGGTCACGACGATGTTCCGCCGGCCGGGAAGAGGCCGGAAGCGATCGGGGAACGACTCCCACGTGCGGCGACCCATCACGACGGGCGAGCCGATCGTGACCGCTTTGAAGTGCGCGAGGTCTTCGGGCACGTGCCACGGCATCCCGCCGTCGGCGCCGATGACCCCGCCACGGCCCTCGGCCCAGACCAGCCCGATCGTCATACCGCGACGGCGCCGCGGATCGCGGGGTGGTGCTGGTAGTCCTCGACGATGAAGTCGTCGTACCGGTAGTCGAAGACCGAGTCGGGCTTGCGGGCGAAGCGGAGTGACGGGTACGGGTACGGATCGCGGGTCAGCTGCTCGCGCACCTGCTCGAGGTGGTTGTCGTAGATGTGGCAGTCGCCGCCCGTCCACACGAAGTCGCCGGGTTCGAGACCGACCTGCTGCGCGATCATCATCGTGAGCAGGGCGTACGAGGCGATGTTGAAGGGCACGCCGAGGAAGAGGTCGGCGCTGCGCTGGTAGAGCTGGCACGACAGCTTGCCGTCGGCGACGTAGAACTGGAAGAGCGCGTGGCACGGAGCGAGCGCCATGTCGGGGATGTCCGCGGGGTTCCACGCCGACACGATGAGTCGTCGCGAGTCGGGGTTCGAGCGGATCTGCTCGATCACCTGCGAGATCTGGTCGATGCCCTCGCCGCCGGGCGACGGCCACGAGCGCCACTGGACGCCGTACACGGGACCGAGCTCACCCGCGGCATCCGCCCACTCGTCCCAGATCGTGACGCCGTTCTCCTGCAGCCACGCGACGTTCGACTCGCCCCGCAGGAACCACAGCAGCTCGTACGCGATCGACTTGAAGTGCACGCGCTTCGTGGTGATGAGTGGGAACCCCTGCGCCAGGTCGAAGCGGATCTGGCGCCCGAACGAACTCGTCGTGCCGGTGCCCGTCCGGTCGTCCTTGTGGACCCCGTTCTCGAGCACGTCGCGCAGCAGATCTTCGTACGGAGTCGGGATGCCTGTCGTCACGCACGCCACGATACCCGCGCGGCGGACACGGCGGCCGCGTGACGCGACCGGCGTAACATGACGCCGTCCGGGATCCATTCAGGAGAAATTAGTTATCCTCGACTGTTGTGAACCTCTTCGGCGCCCTGATCGCCATCGCGATCCTCCTCGCGGTGACCGTTTTCGTGGGCGCGTACCTGCGGTGGAGCCAGTCGCGGCCGCAGCGCCACATCCCCCACGAGGTCGTCGACCCGCAGCGACTCGGAGCCGCGTCGCTGGGCGACGTGGCGACGCTGCTCCAGTTCAGCACCGAGACGTGCGCGCGCTGCCCCGGCGTGCACCGCACGCTGACGTCGATCGCCGAGGCCCGCGAAGGCGTCATGCATCTCGACGTCGATCTGACGCACCGCCCCGACATCGCGAAGCACTTCCACGTCCTCCAGACCCCCACGACACTCGTGCTCGACCGCGACGGCGTCGTGCAGACGCGATTCGGCGGCGCTCCCAGCCGCGACGTCATCGAGCTCGAGCTCACCCGACTGACCGGAGTGGCTGCACATGCCTGAGACCCCGGCCGCACCCCGCGGCATCGACCCTCGCGGTCCGCGCTTCGCCGCGGGCATCACGTCGTTCCTCCTGGTCATCGCGCTGTTCCTCGCGCTCACGGGTCTCGGGACGTCGTACGGCATGGACGGCTGGGCGATCCAGTCGGCGACGGTCGCGGAGCGCGCATCCACCCCCGCCTTCCTCCTCCTCGTCGCGATCGCGCTGCTGTTCCTGTGGTCGCTGATCTCTCCCCGCACGCAGCCGTGGAGCGCTCTGTTCCGCACGGTCGTGCAGCCGCGGCTCTCGCCGCCCTCCGAACTCGAGGACCCTCGCCCGCCGCGCTTCGCGCAGGGCGTCGGCTTCTTCGTCGTGACGGTCGGGCTCGTGCTGCAGCTGGTCGGAGTGCCGTGGGCGCTCTCGATCGCGGCGGGCGCCGCGTTCTTCGCGGCGTTCCTCAACGCTGCGTTCGGCATCTGCCTGGGCTGCATGCTCTATCTGCTCCTCCAGCGCATCGGCGTCGTCGGACGAGCGCGGCCTTCGGCCGCCTGAACCGGCTCTGTCAATCCGTCGCGCTCCCCGTGCGCCGCGGTTAGGCTGACCGCGAGGCGCCCGCATCCCGCGTCGCCCGTGCGAGGAGGAACAGATGACCGTCACGAGCGAAGCGAAGACCGCCTGGAAGGGCGCCCTCACCGACGGATCCGGCGAAGTCACCTTCGTGTCGTCGAACCTCGGCACCTTCGACGTGAACTGGAAGGCGCGCAGCGAGGGCTCGGCATCCGTCACCACGCCCGAGGAGCTCATCGCGGCCGCGCATTCGTCGTGCTTCAGCATGGCGCTCTCGCACGCGCTGGGCGAGAACGGGACCCCGCCCGAGTCGATCGACACGACGGCATCCGTCACCTTCAAGCCCGGCACCGGGATCACCGGCAGCCACCTCAACGTGAACGCCGTCGTTCCCGGCCTGTCGGCCGAGGACTTCGAGCGCATCGCGTCCGCAGCCAAGACCGGGTGCCCCGTCTCGCAGGCGCTCGCCGGCATCGAGATCACCCTCGAGGCGACGCTTGCCTGATCCCCGCCGCTTCGTCGTCGCGGGCGCCTCGGGTCTCATCGGCTCCGCGCTCGTCGACAGTCTCCGCGCCGACGGCCACGAGGTGCGCACGCTCGTGCGACGCCCGCCGGCGGCGCCCGACGAGATCGAATGGCTGACGGATGCGACGCCCCTCGATCCCGCGGTGCTCGACGGCGTCGACGCGGTCGTCGGCCTCAACGGCGCGAGCATCGGGAAGTTCCCGTGGACGTCGAAGTACAAGAACACGCTCCTGTGGTCGCGGATCACACCCACGCAGGCGCTCGCCCGGGCGATCCGCGAGCACGGCGCGGAGGCGCCGCACTTCGTCTCCGCCTCGGCGGTCGGCTGGTACGGCAGCGCACCCGGCGTGCGGCTGACAGAGGAGGCACCGCAGGGCGACTCGTTCCTCGCCGACCTCTGCGGCGAGTGGGAGGCCGCCGCCCGCGCCGCGGGCGAGCGCGTCACGACGCTGCGCACGGCGCCGATCGTGCACGAGGACGGTGTCCTCAAGCCGCTGCTGCTGCTCACGAAGCTGGGTGTGAGCGGACCGATCGGTCGCGGCACGCAGGTCTGGCCCTGGATCTCGCTCGACGACGAAGTGCGCGCCATCCGGCACGTGATCGATGAGGGCATCACAGGGCCCGTGAATCTCACCGGACCGACGCGGGCGACCGCGAACGATCTGGGGTTCGCTCTCGCGCGGCGCATGAACAAGCCGTTCGTGCTGCGCGCTCCCGTCTGGGGCATGAAGCTCGTGCTCGGCTCCGACGCGACCGAGGCGATCCTGACGTCCGACATGGACGTCGTGCCGGCGGTGCTCGAGGCATCCGGATTCTCCTTCCGTCACGAGACGGTGGAGGATGCCGTCGCGGCGGCGGTGCCGGCGGCGGACTAGCCTCTGCGCGACGCGCTCTCGAGCCGGATCGCGGTGCGCACGGCCTCGCGCGCGCGGCGCCGGTCGCCCGACGCGTCGTAGGCGAGTCCGAGGCGGTACCAGGCACGCCAGTCATCGGGCGCGGCCTCGACCTGGGCGCGATAGGCGGGGAAGAGGGCGTCGGCGTCTTCGCGCACGACGCGGCCGCTGGGCTTGACCGCGACGTCCTCCTCGGGCAGCCCGCCCTCCGCGCCGAGCCGCTTGCCGAGCTGCTCGGCGCGCACGCCGAACCACAGCTCGCGCCCGAGCGCCCATGTGGCGATGAGCGGCAGCACGATCAGGGCGACGCCCATGCCGACGCCGATGGGGTCTCCGCTGGTCAGCAGCAGTACGGCGCGCTGCCCGACGAGCACGATGTACAGCCCGAGGAGCACCGCCGTGACGGCGACGCCGATGCGGGCGCTCACGATGACGTGACGCGGGCGACCTGCCCCGGGACGTCGCCCTCGGAGACGGGAGCGCCGGAGCGCGTGCCCGGCGTGCGCAGGCCGATGTCGAGGAACGCGTCGAGACCGACGATCACGCCGCGCGCGTCGCGTGCCGCTGCGAGGGCGAGGCGGATGCCGGGGCCGTACGCCGCGGCGGGTTCGATCGTGTCGTGGACGATCGAGAGCGACTCCCCCGCACCCGCGAGGATCGTCTCCTGCCGTGCGATCACACCGGGACGCCGGAGGGAATGGATGGGCACGCTCGCGACCTGCTGACCGCGGGCGCGCTGGTCGACTCGGGGAGACTCGACCGGACCGACGTCGGCACGCGCCGCCGCGATGAGCTCGGCCGTGCGGATCGCGGTGCCGCTCGGCGAGTCGGCCTTGGTCTCGCGGTGCGCCTCGACGATCTCGATCGACGGGAAGAACGGAGCGGCCGCGGCGGCGAGCGCCGAGCCGAGCACCGAGCCGAGCGAGAAGTTCGGGATGAAGACGGCTCCCGTGCCAGCGGCATCCACGAGAGGCCGGACGAGCGCGACGCGCTCGGCGGACCACCCCGACGTGCCGACGAGGACGTTCTGGCCCCGTTCGATCGCAGCCCGCACGACGTCGATCGAGACGGCGGTGGTCGAGGCATCCACGACCAGATCCGCTCCGTCGAGCTCGGACGGGTCGGACCGCGAGGTCAGGATCGCGAAGACCTCGAAGCCGTCCTCGGCCTCGACGACGTCGCGGATGATGCCTCCGAGCTTGCCGGTCCCGCCTACGATGGCCACGCGCGTCGTCATGCCCCCATCCTAGGCGGGGCCATCACGGCCCTACGCTGGACGGATGGCCGCCCTGACCGAGATCCCCGTCGACGATCCCGTCGCACACGAGCTGCTCGCGGAGTACTTCGACTCGCGCGAGATCGGGTTCGCCCACCAGAACGTGGTCTACACCCGGAAGTACCCCGAGGCTGCGGCGTTCGTCTCGCCTGCCGGCGTCTTCCTCGTCGTCCAGGATGACGACGGATTGGCGGTGGGGTGCGGCGGCATCCGCCGGATCGGCGACGGCCGGTACGAGGTCAAGCACCTGTATCTCCGGCCCGCGACGCGTGGTCGCGGGTGGGGGCGGATGCTGCTCGCCGAGCTCGAGCGCCGCGCCGTCGAACTCGGCGCACGCGAGCTCGTGCTCGATACGCACCACTCGCTCGAGGCGGCGGCAGGCCTGTACGCGGCGACCGGGTTCGTCGCGATCGAGCGCTACAACGACAACCCGAACGCGACGCGCTGGTACGGCAAGCCGGTCGGCTAGTCCACGACCCCGCGGTTGAGACGGCGGATCGCCTTCGGTGCGCGGCCCGCGACGAACGAGCGCCTCGAGTCGACGACGAAGCCCTGGCGCAGGGCCTGGCGCCCGATCAGGATGCGGAACCCCATCTTGTCGCGATTGGTCAGCGTGACCTCGGTCGTGACCTCGCGACCCGGCAGGCCGATCCGCATCAGCACGACATAGCGCCGCTGCGAGTGCCCGGAAGAGCTGCGGATGCGACGCACGTCGTGCACCGGAAGCTCCAGGATCGTGCCGTCGCGCACGGAGTGCTGCCACGGGCGCACGCCGCAGCGGACCCAGACCTCGCCGTCGCGCTCGAACTCCTCGATGTCGACCGCGTGGAGGGCCGACGACCGGGCGCCGGTGTCGAGCTTGGCCTTCATCCACTCGATGTTCGCCTCGGGCAGGCTGACCCACTCCCGCCAGCCCACGAGAGTGTTTGAATGGATGCGTTCCGTCACCCCTCGATCCTCCCAGGAATCCGGCATGAAGCTCGCCCTCCTGTCGCGCGCGCCGCGCGCGTACTCCACGCAGCGCCTCAAGGCTGCCGCGCTGCAGCGTGGACACGACGTCCGCATCCTCGACACGCTGCGCTTCGCGATCGACCTCTCGGGCGACGAGCCCGACCTGCAGTACCGCGGTCGTCCGCTCTCGGACTACGACGCCGTGCTCCCGCGGATCGGCAACTCCATCACCTACTTCGGCACGGCCGTCGTGCGTCAGTTCGAGCAGATGGACGTCTACACGCCCAATACCGCGAACGGCATCTCGAACGCGCGCGACAAGCTCCGGGCCACGCAGATCCTCTCGCGCCACAACATCGATATGCCGGCGACGGCATTCGTCCGCAACCGCGCCGACGTGCGGCCCGCGATCGAGCGCGTCGGCGGGGCCCCCGTCGTCATCAAGCTGCTCGAGGGCACGCAGGGCATCGGCGTCATCCTGGCGCCCGAGATCAAGGTCGCCGAGGCGATCATCGAGACGCTCCACTCGACACGGCAGAACGTGCTGATCCAGCGCTTCATCGCCGAGAGCCGCGGCCGCGACATCCGGGCCCTCGTCGTCGGCGACCGCGTCGTGGCCGCCATGCGGCGCAGCGCGCAGGGTGACGAGTTCCGTTCCAACGTGCACCGCGGCGGCTCGGTCGAACCCGTCGAGCTCACACCCGAGTACGAAGAGGCCGCCGTGCGGTCGGCCCAGATCATGGGCCTCAAGGTCGCCGGCGTCGACATGCTCATGGGCTCGGACGGCCCCCTCGTGATGGAGGTCAACTCGTCCCCCGGTCTGCAGGGCATCGAGGCGGCGACGAACCTCGACGTCGCCGGCGCCATCATCGATCACATCGCCAACCAGGTCGGATTCCCCGAGATCGACGTGCGCCAGCGACTGACGGTGTCGACCGGCTACGGCGTGGCGGAGCTCCTCGTCCACGGCGATGCCGACCTGGTCGGGAAGACGCTGGGCGAGTCGGGTCTCTGGGAGCGCGACATCACCGTGCTCACACTCCATCGCGCCACCACGGTCATCCCGAATCCGCGCAAGAACGTCGTGCTCGAGGGCGAGGATCGCCTCCTGTGCTTCGGCAAGCTCGAGGAGATGCGCTCGATGATCCCGCAGCGGCGACGCCGTCGGCAGAAGGTGCGCAAGCTCCCGAAGGAGCCGATTCCGGTCGACGCTCCGGATCAGACCGGGTAGTCGTCGGGCAGGCCCGTCCGCAGCTCGACCGGCAGATGCGCGAGGTCGTTGTGCGAGACCAGCGTCCACGGGCGCCCCTGCTTCTGAGCGAGCACCGTCAGCCCGCAGTGCGCCTGATTGAGCGTCATCCATCGCCAATCGGGAGCCTGGAGCACTTCGCGCACGAACCAGCCGATCACGAAGTTGTGGGTGATGATGAGGTCGTGCACCTCGCCGCTCTTGCGCACGAGGAACTCCGAGACGGCGTCGGCCATCTGCGCGCGACCCGCCTCGACCTCGGCCCCGGTCACCGAGCCGAAGAACGGCTCGAACACGGCCGGCGTCTCATCGGTCATGCCCGTCGGCACGCAGTCGAACAGCAGCGCCGAGGGCTGGGGCGAGGCCGACGGCATGCGTTCCGCGACGGCCTCAGCCGTCTGGGCGGCGCGCATGAGGGGCGAGTGCCAGACGGCGTCGAAGGCGACACCCGAGAGGCGATCGGCGAGCAGTGAGGCCTGGCGTCGGCCGCGCGGCGACAGAGGGCCATCGGTCAAGCCGTACTCGGCGTCCTGATGCTCTCCATGGCGCACGAGGTAGATGTAATGCGTCACGCAGCTCGCTTCGTCGGGGGGCGTACGCCCGATCGGGGCGTCCTTCCACCATACGTCACACCGGCGACAGGTCGACCGGAGGGCGACTCACTCCGACGCGCGCGCGATGTCGGCGAGCTGGCCGCGGCTGAGCCGCACGCCGACGCCCTGCACGAGCTCCTCGACGTGATCGGGCGCGTAGGCGTTGACGATCGGAGCTGTCACGAGCTTCTGCGCGAGCAGCCACGCGACGGCGACCGCGGCATCCGGAACACCCAGCTCTGCGCCGACCGCGTCGAGAGCCCGCAGGGTGCGGCTGCCGCGGCGGTTGAGGTTCGCCGCGATCTGCGCACCGCGCACCGACAGGGTCGAGCGCGCCCGCGAGCGGTGACGCCCCGCGAGGAAGCCATGCTCGAGCGCGTGCGACGGGGTCACGGCGATGCCCTGGGCGCCGACGACGAGCCTGAGATCGGGGTCGAACTCGTGCCGGCGCACGACGTTGAACGGCACGTCGAGCACCGTGATGCGCGGGTAGCCGGCCGATGAGAAGATGCGCGCCTCGACGAGCTGCGCGGCCGTGTAGCCGACGGCGCCGATCGCGCGGGCCTTGCCCGTCTCGACCAGCCACTCGGCGGTCGCGAGGGTGTCTTCGAGAGCTGTCGCGCGGTCGGCGGTCGCGTCGAGGTACAGCACGTCGATGCGGTCGGTACGGAGGCGGGTGAGGGATGCCTCGACCGCGCGCACGAGGTTGACCGAGTCGAGCCCGGGGTTGTCGGCGTGCCCGCCCACCCGGACCCCGAGGACGATGTCGTCGCGGAGGCCGCGCGAATGGAGCCACTGGCCGATGATGTGCTCGCTGCGGCCGCCCGAGTAGCGATCGGCGGTGTGCACCGCATTGCCGCCGAGCTCGACGTAGGAGTCGAGGATCTCGTGGCTGGATTCGAGATCGACGTTCCAGCCGAACTCGGCGCCGCCGAGGATGAGGGGGAAGACCGCCGGACCGCCCTCACCGAGCGGAACGCGCAGGCCCTCGCCGACGCCGGGGCCCTGGACGGGGATCGGTGCGGAGGGGTGGACGGCGGGGACACGCTCGGGAGCGCTCTTCGAGGAGACGGCCGCGCCGACGCCGAAAACGCTCATGTCCCACCCCCTCACGACGATCCGTCAGCGGAATCCTCGTGACCACTTTTCACCCGAGCCCCCCGGCGCGGTAGTTAGAGAGTAGGGCAGGGCGCGGACACTTCCGTGCAATGAGTCGTACGGGCGGTAAACATTGCATAACGCTTTCGTCACAGAAGCGCTATCATGTCGCGCCTGTCCTCCGAACGGTGGACAGACGACGGATGCCCGCCCCTCGCGAGAGGAACGGGCATCCGATCGAGTGCGGAGGATCAGCCCTCGGCGGGAGCGTCTCCGGGACCCTCGCTCGCCGCTGCCGAACCCTGCGTGTCGGCCTCGTCGATCACGGGCTCGAGCGACAGCTTGCCGCGGTCGTCGATCTTCGTGATCTTCACGAGGATCTTCTGGCCCACTCCGAGGACGTCCTCGACGTTCTCGACGCGCTTGCCGCCGGCGAGCTTGCGGACCTCGCTGACGTGCAGCAGTCCGTCCTTGCCGGGCAGGAGCGAGACGAACGCGCCGAACGTCGCGATCTTGACGACGGTTCCGAGGAACTGCTCGCCGATCTCGGGGTTGGTCGGGTTGGCGATCGCGTTGACCTGGGCACGGGCGGCCTCGGCCGACGGGCCGTCGGTCGCGCCGATGTAGACGGTGCCGTCCTCCTCGATGGAGATCTGCGCGCCGGTCTCGTCCTGGATCGCGTTGATCGTCTTGCCCTTGGGTCCGATGAGCTCGCCGATCTTGTCGACCGGGATCTGGACGCTGATGACGCGCGGCGCGGTCGGCGCCATCTCGTCGGGACCGTCGATCGCCTGGTTCAGGACGTCGAGGATCGTGAGGCGCGCCTCACGGGCCTGCTGCAGCGCGGCGGTGAGGACCGACGACGGGATGCCGTCGAGCTTCGTGTCGAGCTGGATCGCCGTGACGAACTCGCTCGTGCCGGCGACCTTGAAGTCCATGTCGCCCAGCGCGTCCTCGGCGCCGAGGATGTCGGTCAGCGCGGCGTAGCGCGTCTGGCCGTCGACCTCGTCCGAGACGAGACCCATCGCGATGCCGGCGACGGGAGCGCGCAGCGGCACACCCGCGTTGAGCAGCGAGAGGGTCGAGGCGCACACCGAGCCCATCGACGTCGAGCCGTTGGAGCCGAGAGCCTCGGACACCTGGCGGATCGCGTAGGGGAACTCCTCGCGGCTGGGCAGCACCGGCACGAGCGCGCGCTCGGCGAGGAAGCCGTGCCCGATCTCGCGACGCTTCGGGCTGCCGACACGGCCGGTCTCACCGGTCGAGTAGGGCGGGAAGTTGTAGTGGTGCATGTAGCGCTTGTGCGTGACGGGCGACAGCGAGTCGATCTGCTGCTCCATCTTGAGCATGTTGAGCGTCGTGACACCGAGGATCTGCGTCTCGCCGCGCTGGAAGATCGCCGAGCCGTGGACGCGCGGGATGACCTGCACCTCGGCGTCGAGCGGACGGATGTCGGCGAGGCCGCGACCGTCCATGCGCACACCCTCGGCGAGGATGCGTCCTCGCACGATCGTCTTCGTGACCGACTTGTAGGCGGCGGAGAACTCGAGCGTCGCGACGGCGGGGAGCTCCCCTGCCTCGACGGCCGCGAGCAGCTGCGCCTTGACGTCGTCCTTGATGACGTCGTCGGCGTTCTGGCGCTCCTGCTTGTCGGCGATCTGGTAGACCGGCACGAGGCGGTCGTACGCGCGGCCGGCCACGAAGTCGTAGACCTCCTGGCTGTACGCGGGGAAGACCGGGAACTCCTTGATCTCCTTCGCGGCGGTGTTCGCCACGACGTTCTGCGCTGCGACGAGCTCCTTGATGAAGGGCTTCGAGGCCTCGAGGCCTTCGGCCACGACCTGCTCGTTGGGCTTGACGGCGCCGCCCTTGATGAGGTTCCAGGAACCCTCGGTCGCCTCGGCCTCGACCATCATGATCGCGACATCTTCGTTGCCGTCGGCATCGGTGATGACGCGACCCGCGACGATGAGGTCGAAAACGGCCTCTTCGAGCTGGGTGACGGTCGGGAAGGCGATCCACTGGTCGGCGTTCTCGCCGTGACCCGGGATGAGCGCGAGGCGCACCCCGGCGATCGGGCCCGAGAACGGCAGACCCGAGATCTGCGTCGAGAGCGATGCCGCGTTGATCGCGAGCGCGTCATAGAACTCGCCCGGCGCGATCGACAGGACGGTGACGACGATCTGGACCTCGTTGCGGAGGCCGTCGACGAACGACGGGCGCAGCGGGCGGTCGATCAGTCGGCACACCAGGATGGCCTCGGTCGAGGGACGGCCCTCACGACGGAAGAACGAGCCCGGGATCTTGCCCGCGGCGTACGAGCGCTCTTCGACGTCGACGGTCAGCGGGAAGAAGTCGAAGCCTTCACGCGGGTGCTTGCCGGCGCTGGTGGCCGAGAGGAGCATCGTCTCTTCGTCGAGGTACGCGGCGACGGCTCCCTGAGCCTGCTGCGCGAGACGGCCGGTTTCGAACCGGATGGTACGGGTGCCGAAGCGGCCGTTGTCGAGAACGGCTTCAGCGGCGGTGATTTCAGGACCTTCCAAGAGGTCTCTCCTTCTTTGTTTTGTCTCGCCCGCCCGTGTGGCGCGCGAGATCGTACGAAGGAGCAGGAACAGGCAGATTTCAGCACGCCACGTCGATGCGCTTGCGCTGGTCACCAGTGGAAGGCTCCCAGACGTCGATGGCGAGATCGACGGCTGGGAGACCACCACAGGAGACCAGCATCCTGCCGGCCTGCTCCCTGAGCTCATGTTGAGTTGAGCGGATGCCCGAAGGCAACCCGCACAAGCCTACCAGCGCGGCCCGCGAGACCCTATTGCTGGCCGCATGCGCGGAGCCTGCGTAGGCTTGCACCATGAGCACCGACGACAAGACCGCCGCCTCCGAGGAGATGAAGCGCAAGTTCAAGGAGGCGCTCGACAAGAAGAACGCGCAGCACCGCGAAGGCGAAGCGCACCTCGACGGCGACTCCCCCGTCCACGGCACGCACGGTGCCGTCACGAAGCGCGAGTTCCGCCGCAAGAGCGGCTAGGAGGCATCCATCATGGTGTTCGACCCGACCTTCCACGAGATCGCCGATGAGGCCGATGCGCTTCCCGACCTCGACGGCTCCGGCGCCCAGGGCGAGCCTCTCGACGGCGACGTCGAGGCCGACGACCTCGAGCCGATCGGCGAGTAGACCTCATCCGGGGGCGGTGATCCCGACGGAGTCGCCCCGGCGGATCACGACGTAGTCGTCGTGCTTCGGCACCCGGCCGTCGCCCGCCGTGCGCCCGCGCACACGTCTCCAGAGCCACGGCAGCGCGTCGCGCGTGAGCCAGCGTCCGGCCATCGGCGGGTCGTCGTCGATGTGGAGCGCGGCGTCGAGCGCGCCGAGGGCCTCGGCATCCGGCATCCCGAGCACGTCCGCCGCGCGGTAGCCCAGGAACCGGTGCCCGCGCGAGCGGAGGTGCACCTTGTCATCGGCCCACATGTCGAGGGCGCTGATCCCGGGGTGCGCCTCCAGGTCGAGCAGCAGGGCACCGTGGACGGCGGCGATCCGACGCAGCTCCGACGCGTAGGCGGCGAACCGCCGGGCGAAGAGGCGCGCCGAGATGCGGCGCGGCAGGAAGGGCGTGACCAGGAGCACGTCGATCCCGGAGGAGCGGAGGAGGGCGACGGATGCCTCGAGCTCGGCCGCGAGGAGGACCGGATCGGCCGCCCAGCCCACGAGGTCGTTCGCCCCGATGAGGATCGAAACGAGATCGGGCTTGAGCGCGAGCGCCCGTGCGACCTGCCCCGACGTGAGATCGCGCACCCGGCGACTGCGGACGGCGAGATTGGCGTAGCGCAGCTCTCCCCCGCCCGAGCCCGCGTGGGCGAGCAGCTGCGCGAGACGATCGGCCCAGCCGCGGTACGCGCCGTCGGTCGAGCGCGACGTGTCGCAGAGCCCTTCGGTGAGCGAGTCGCCGAGCGCGACGAAGCGACGCCAGTGCGGTGCCGTCGCGGAGGTCTCGGGCCGCTCCGGCCGCGTCGCGGAGCGGGCGAGCAGCGCATCGTCGAGGGGGCGCAGCATCCGCGCCTCCTCGTAGTGCGCCACGAGATCGCGGCACAGTGCCTCCCACGTGCGGCCGCGCACTCCCTCGCGCGCCGACACGGCGAAGGCGCGTCGCTTGGCCGTGTCGCCGACGAGGTCGGCGACGCGCGCGCGCAGATCGCCCAGATCGCCCGGTCGGTAGAGCCAGCCGTCGACGCTCGAGCGGACGAGGTCGACCGGTCCGCCGGTGCCGGTCGCGACGACGGGGACGCCGCTCGCGAGGGCCTCCTGGATCGTCTGGCCGAACGTCTCGGACTCGCCGGGGTGCACGAAGACGTCGAAGCTCGCGACCGCCTCGGCGAGCGCGACGCCCGACTGATGGCCGAGGAAGACGGCCCGCGGCAGTGCGGACTCGAGCGCGGTGCGCGCGGGCCCGTCGCCGACGATGACGAGGCGCACGCCGGGCAGATCGTGCAGCGCCGCGAGGTCGGCGACCTGCTTCTCGGGCGCGAGGCGTCCGACGTAGCCGACGATCGTCTCGCCCGGCGCGACCCTGCGTCGCCAGGCCTCGCTCCGCCGCGACGGAGCGAAGCGCTCGGCATCCACTCCCCTGGCCCACCGCCGGAGACGATCGACCCCGAGCCCGTCGAGCTGCGCGAGGGAAGCGGTCGACGGCGCGAGCGTGAGGGTCGAGCGGCGATGGAGCCGCGCGACGTGCGACTCCACGAGAGCGGTGGCGCGCGGCATCCCGTACTTCCGGGCGTACGCGACGATGTCGGTCTGATACACCGCCACGGCGGGCACCTTGAGCGCGTCGGCGGCCGCGAGCCCCTGCCAGCCGAGCACGAACGGCGACGCGAGGTGCACGACGTCGGGGTCGAACGCCCGCAGGATCGCGGCGAGGCGCGCGGCGCGCGCGAACACGATCCGCACTTCGGGATAGCTCGGCAGGGGCACCGAGCGCAGCAGCGCCGTCTGCGCACCGTGCAGGTCGCTCGACACCTCTCCGGATCGGGGGGCGATCACGAGGGTCTCGTGCCCCTGAGCGGCGAGCTGCTTCAGGACGTGGAGGACGGAACCCGTCACTCCGTTCATGTGCGGCAGGAAGGACTCGGCGAGAATCGCGACTCTCATGCGTCCAGGGTGGGTGATCCGCGGGCTCGGGATGCCACGGATCGCGCCCTCCCGCGGAGTGTTCACCGGATGCTCCGACACCTGTCACCGGCCGCGATCGCCGTTGGTCCGGCGTTCACCCGCCGGGACTAGAAAGGGCCCGTGGTCGACGAGCTGCTGGCCGGGATCGCTCAGAGCCCGTGGGCGCTCGCGCTGCTGTTCGCGCTCGTCTTCGCCGACGCCGTCCTCGTGGTCGTGCCGGGGGAAGCTGCCGTCACGGCCTTCGGCGCCCTCGCCGTCGCGCAGGGAGAGCCGCAGCTGTGGGCGGTGATCCTCGTGGCGACCGTCGCGGCGGTGTGCGGCGACGCCCTCTGCTACCTCGTCGGGCGCACGATCGGGCTCGAGAGATGGCGATGGATGCGACGCCCTCGCATCCGGGGCGCCTTCGACTGGGCGCAGGGTCGGCTGCACCGTCGCGCCGCTCTCGTGCTCTTCACCGCACGGTTCATCCCCTTCGCGCGGCTCGCCGTCAACCTGACCGCCGGGGCGACCCGCATCCCGGCGCCGAGGTATCTCGCCATCGCGGCGGTCGCCGCCCTCGCGTGGGCGGCGTACCAGGCGCTGATCGGGGCGGTCGTCGCGACGTTCCTGCCGGGCGGCCCAGTGGCGGCGGTCGTCGTATCAGTCGTGCTGGCCGTCGGCCTGGGACTTGCGATCGACGCCCTGCTGGTCCGGAGATCGCGCCGCTCCCCCTGATCCGGGTGTGCCCACGCCGCGGCATCCTCCGCTCCCGTGCACGATGTCGGGGAGTCCGACCGACACGCCGGGTGACGGCATCCGCCTTCCGGCGTGTCGTGAGCGATCCCCGACGCTGTGCACGCGACGAGGCCTGCCCCGATGACAGGACAGGCCTCGGAAGGGCGGATCAGTGGATGCCGGCGACGCGCTCGCGCTCGCGCAGGCGCTCCTCCTTCGCGGCGGCCTCGGTCACCGCGGCCTCTTCGAGACCGATCGTGCCCACGGCATCCGTCGACGTCGACATGCCGTCGTGACCGTCGCCCGCGAGAGTCGACTCGTCGAACGGGCGCTGCCCCGCGAGCACGGCACGCGCCTGGTCCTTGTCGAACTCCTTCGTCCAGGTGCCGATGAGCACCGTCGCGACCGCGTTGCCGGTGAAGTTCGTGATCGCGCGACCCTCGGACATGAAGCGGTCGATGCCGACGATGACGCCGACGCCGTTGACCAGGTCGGGGCGGAAGGCCTGCAGACCGCCCGCGAGGGTCGCGAGCCCCGCTCCCGTGACGCCGGCGGCGCCCTTCGAGGCGATGACCATGAAGACGAGGAGACCGACCTGCTCGGGGATCGACATCGGCGTGCCCATGCCGGCCGCGATGAACAGGGACGCCATCGTCAGGTAGATCGCCGTGCCGTCGAGGTTGAACGAGTATCCGGTCGGCACCGTGATGCCCACGACGGGCTTCGAGACGCCGAGGTGCTCCATCTTGGCGATGAGGCGCGGAAGCGCGGATTCCGACGACGACGTGCCGACGATCAGCAGGTACTCGCGGGCGAGGTACTTCATGAGGCCGAAGATGTTGATGCGCGCGACGGCGTAGAGCATCGTGCCGAGGATGCCGAAGATGAACAGCGCGCAGGTGATGTAGAACGCGATCATCAGGATGCCGAGACTCACGATCGCCGCGAACCCGGTCTTGCCGACGACGGCCGCGATCGCGCCGAACGCACCGAGGGGTGCGAGCCACAGGATCATGCCGAGGATGCGGAACACGAGGATCTGCAGCTGCTTGACGGCGAACATGATCGGCTCGCCCTTCTTGCCGAGCTGCTGCAGAGCGAACCCCACGAGCAGCGCGATGAAGAGCACCTGCAGCACGCTCTCACCCGTGAACGCCGAGAAGAACGTCGTCGGGATGATGCCCATGATGAACTCGGTCGTCGTCTTCGCCTTGAGGTCGGACGTGTCGTACGTCGCGCTCGTCATGTCGAGGCCCTCACCCGGGTGGATGATGTTGCCGACGACGAGGCCGATGAACAGCGCGAACGTCGTCATGATCATGAAGTACAGCAGCGCCAGCCCGCCGATCTTGCCGACGGTCGCCGCCTTCGCGATCGACCCGACGCCCACGACGATCGTGCAGAAGATGATCGGCGCGATCATCATCTTGATGAGGTTGACGAACGCCTTGCCGATCGGCTCGAGGGTCTCGGCGAACGACGGCCAGATGAGGCCGACGGCGGCGCCCAGCACGACGGCGATGATGACCGACACGTAGAGCCAGGTGTGTCTGTCCCACGAGGTCTTGCCGCGGCGCCAGTTGTAGCCGGGGAGCTTGAACGAGGATGTCGTGAGAGCCATGGTCGCCTCCGAGGTGAACGGTCGTTGTTCGAGTCCGCCATCTTCGGCGGTGGCTCCACTCTCGGCGCGATCCGAGTGGGCACGGAGTTGTGGTCGTATTGGTCGCTCGCCGCGGACCGGCATGTGTGGTCGGATGGATGCCGGGCGCACGGCAGCGCCCGGAGAGGCGGGCGACGTGGCTCGGACGCAAGGGCGGAGCGCGGCATCCCGCGTCTTCGTCGCCCTCATCGCCGCCGTCGTCATCCTCGCCCTGCTCACCGCGGGCCTTCTGCTGCTCGAGAGCCAGCGCGCCGCGCGCGCCGAGGCCGAGCGCGTCACGCAGGCGGTCGCTCAGACGCTCGCCCACACCCCCGACGTCATCACGGGCGTGACCGCGGACGACCCGACCGGACGTCTGCAGCCGCTCGCCGAGGACGTCATGGCCGACGCCCGGATCGACTTCGTGACGATCATGGACACCTCGGGCATCCGCATCACCCACCGCGACCTCGACCAGATCGGCAAGCACTATCTCGGCACGATCCCCGAATCCGAGACGGCGCTGACGGAGGAGTTCGCGGGCACCCTCGGTCCGTCGATCCGCACGATCGCGCCCATCGTCGACGACGGCGAACTCGTGGGCTGGGTGTCGGCGGGTGTCACGATCGGGAGCATCACGGCATCCGCCCTGCCCCGCATCCTCGTCGCGGTCGCCGTCGCCGCGGCCCTCGTCGTAGCGGGCTACATCGGCGCTGTCCTCGCGCGACGGGCCACCCGCCGCGTGACGGGCGACCTGCCCGCCGGTGCCGTGCGCGACACGCTCGCGTCGGCCGAGTCGATGCGGACCCTCGGTGACGCGCTCCGTGCCCAGACGCACGAGCACGGCAACCGCATGCACACCGCGGTCGCGCTCATCGAGCTCGGCCGCAGCGACGAGGCCGTCGACCTGCTGACCGAGTCGGTGAGTCAGAGCCAGGCGCTCGTCGACCAGGTCGCCGCGCGGACCCAAGGCGATCCGACCGTCGGGGCGCTCCTCCTCGGCAAGGCCGCGCAGGCGCGCGAGCGGGGAATCGCATGGTCGGCCGACATCCACTCCGATGCACCGCGATCGCTCCTCACACCCATCGACGCGGTCGCCGTCGTCGGCAACCTCATCGACAACGCCCTCGACGCGGCGGCGGCCGGCCCGGAGCCGCGCTGGGTGCGCGTTTCGATGACACCCGCCCCGGGGGCGCTCGCTCTGGTCGTCATGGACTCCGGCGACGGCGTCGACCCGGCGCTGCGGGAGCGCATCTTCGAACGCGGATTCTCGACGAAGCCGGCCGACGCCGCGGGCCGCGGCGTGGGGTTGGCTCTGGCCCGCGCGGTCATCGACGACATCGGCGGAACGCTCGAGCTCGAGGACGGATCGCCCACGACGTTCCGTGCGGTCCTGCCGTCGGGAGCACCGGCATGATCAACGTCGCGCTGGTCGACGACGAGGCCCTCACGCTCGAGCTGCACCGCTCGTACATCGAGCGACTGGACGGCTTCCAGGTCGTGGCTGAGTGCGCCGGGGCGCGCGCGGCGCTCGCGCGGATCATCGAGCCCGATGGGGGCGCCGAGCCGATCGATCTCGTCCTGCTCGACATGACGATGCCCGACGGCACGGGTCTCGACGTGCTCCGGCACCTGCGTGCCCGTGCCGCCGATGTCGACGTCATCGCGATCACGGGCGTGCGCGACGCCGACGTCGTCCGGCAGGTCGTCGCGCTCGGGGCGGCGCAGTATCTCGTGAAGCCTTTCGCGTTCCCGACCTTCCGCGATCGGCTGGAGCAGTACCGCGACTATCGCGCTCGCATGCACGCCTCGGCGGGCGAGGCGACGCAGGCCGAGATCGACGCCCTGCTCTCGGCGCTGCGTCCCGCGGTCGCCGCGGCCCCGCCCAAGGGCCTCTCGCCCGAGACGCTCGAGCTCGTGAGCGGCGACGTGCGACTGCACGGCCCTGCCTCCGCGACCGAGACGGCCGAGCGGCTCCGGATGTCGCGGGTCGCCGCGCGTCGTTACCTCGAGCACCTCGTCGACAGCGGCCGCGCCGAGCGCGTCCCGCGCTACGGCAAGGTCGGCCGGCCCGAGACCGAGTACCGCTGGCGCTGACCTGCGGGCGTGCACAGCGTCGGGAGTTCTCCGCGACACGCCGTCACGCGGCATCCCGAGCCCGGCGTGTCGTCAGGAAAGTACGCCGTCCCGCACGCGCGGGGTCGGTGGCGGGCGACAGGATGGATGCATGGGCTACGACGAGCGATTCCTCGAAGCGACCGTGCCGCTGCCCGCTGCGGCCGGGGAGACGCGGCTGCTCGACTACCCGCGGTTCTCGGTCGCGCTCGACCCGGAGCGGCGGCTCGCCGCGGTGACCGGCGTGAACATCGACGGTGCCGCGCTGCGGGATGTCGCGCGCACGGGCGACTGGCACCTCGACGAGCGGGTGCCCGCCGCGGAGCAGACCGGGCCAGAGGTCTATGCCCGCAACGACCTCGACCGCGGACACCTCGTGCGCCGCCGCGATCCGGGGTGGGGCACCGCAGCCGAGGCGCGGGAAGCGACCGAGGCGACCTTCGCCTACCCCAACGCTGCGCCGCAGGCGGCGGCGTTCAACCAGTCGAAGGAGCTCTGGCTCGGTCTCGAGGACCACGTCCTCGCATACGCGGATGCCGCAGACCTCCGGATCTCGGTCTTCACCGCGCCGGTGCTGGATGCCGAGGATCCGCCGTACCGCGGCATCCGGATCCCGCGCATGTTCTGGAAGATCGCCGCATGGATCGACGACGGCATCCTCGCGGCCACGGGGTTCGTGCTCGACCAGAGCGACCTCGTCGATGAGGCGGCCACGGTCGCCCCGCTCGGCGCATTCCGCACGTTCCAGACGCCCATTGCGGACATCGCCGAGCGCGCGCGCCTCGAACTCGGCCCTCTCGTCGATGCCGACGTCCTCGACGCGAGCGCGGCCCGACCGCGTGGGTGGCGCGAACTCGGCTCTTCCGCCGACATCGCCCTCTGACCGCGCGTCAGTCGGCGCGGACGGCGTACGGCGGTTCGGCCTCGCGGTACTGGAACTCGAGAATCGCCTCGTTGCGCACGTCACCGTCTCGGACCTCGATCGCGCGCGACAGGGTCTCGTCGTCGCGCCAGGCCTCGGGCCCGGCCATCACGGTCGGAAGGAACCCGAGGAGCGCTTCGCTGATCTCCCAGCTCGCGGAGTTCCACAGGTAGGACGGGCTGTGATCGACGGCGTAGTAGTTGATGCTGCCGCCCACCGTGAACATGGGATCGGCGAAACTCGTCGGCCGCGCCCACTCGAACCCCATGCCCTCGTCGCAGGACACGTCGACGATGAGACTGCCCGGGCGGAAGGCTCCGAGATCGTCGTCCTTGAGGTACAGCAGCGGACGGTTGGGGTCCTGCAGCGTGCAATTGACGACGATGTCGCTCTCTGCCAGGAACGGCGCCAGCGGCACGCGCCCCTCGTCGGTGATGACCTCGCTCAGATACGGCCCGTCGTGGTCGAACTGGATGATCTGCGCCGCGTGGATCGGAGCGGCGACCGACGCCGTCGCACGGTTCGTGAGCACGCGCACGTCGTGCACGCCGTGGGCGCGCAGGGCGGTGACGGCGCCGCGGGCGGTCGCTCCGAATCCGATGACGACCGCCGTCAGTCGGCGGCCGTAGTCGCCCGTCGAGCCGCACAGCTGCAGCGCGTGGAGCACGGAGCAGTATCCGGCGATCTCGTTGTTCATGTGGAAGACGTGCAGCCCGAACGTGCCGTCGCTCCCCCAGTGGTTCATCGCCTCGAAGGCGATGACCGTGAGGCGCTTGTCGAGAGCGAGCTGGGTCATGGTCTGGTCCTGCACGAGGTGCGGCCATCCCCAGAGCACCTGTCCGTCACGCATCTCGTGCAGATCGGCATGCTGGGGTTTGGGCAGCAGCAGCACGTCGGCGGTCGCGAACAGCTCGGCACGGTCGACGATCCCGCCCACGAGCGGGCGGAGTTCATCGTCGTGGATCCCGAACCGCTCGCCGTAGCCGCTCTCCAGAAGCACTCGCGGGCGCAGCTCGTCGGGGATCCGCTCGAGGTGCCCGGGGTGGATCGGCACCCGCTTCTCGTCGGGCTTCAAGGACGAGCCGACGACGCCGAGAGTGAGGGGATGCTGGGGAGCCACGAGGCCTCTTCCCGTTTCGGGGGCCGAACCGACTCCGTCGCCCGACCGTACCAGGGCCCCCTGGGAGCGGGTCGGTCTACTCCCCCGCGAGACCGCCCAGCAGATGCCCGAACGAGCGACCCTCGCCGAGATAGTTGGCGGGATCGAAGGGATCGCTGGATGCCGCCGGCTGCTTGCGCACGATCGCCTCGGCGAGTTCGCGCGCGCCGCGATCGATCCGCTCGCCGAGCGGCGCGACCTGGTCGCCCGAGGCTCCCCAGTCGCTCGACGCGGCGAACACGCCCGTCGAGACCGGCTCGGCGTGGAGGTAGGCGAAGAGCGGCCGGATCGCGTAGTCGATCGCGAGCGAGTGCCGCGCCGTGCCCGCGTTCGCACCGATGAGCACGGGCTTACCCGTGAGCGCGTCGGGGTCGAGGACGTCGATGAAGGACTTGAACAGCCCCGAGTAGCTCGTCGAGAAGATCGGGGTCACGGCGATGACGGCGTCGGCCGAGACGACGGTGTTGATCATCGACTCGAGCGCCGGAGGCGCGAAGCCCGTCAGCAGATTGTTCGTGATGTCATGCGCGTAGTCGCGCAGCTCGAACACGTCGGCCTCCGCCTCGATGCCCTGTTCCGCGAGCTGCGCCACGGTGGCCGAGACCATCCGGTCGGCGAGCAGACGCGTCGACGAGGGGTTGGACAGCCCTGCCGAGACGACCGCGATGCGACGTGCCGTGGTCATGTCAGGCCACCGTCCTCGTCGCGGCGGCGCCGAACGACGAACCCGCCTTGACGGGGGTGTCCTGGTAGGGCGAGGCGCCCGTCAGGTTGTCGCCGCGGTTCGGGTTGGGCCGCGCCTCGCGCGCGCCGCCGGCCGCCGCGACGAGGTTCGCGTGGGTCGGGGCATCCGGAACCTCCGCCGGACGGTCCTTCGCGAGCTCCTTGCGCAGCACGGGCACGACCTCGCCGCCCAGGATGTCGAGCTGCTCGAGCACCGTCTTGAGCGGGAGCCCCGCGTGGTCGATGAGGAAGAGCTGACGCTGGTAGTCGCCGAACGTCTCGCGCATCGCGGCGTAGCGGTCGATGACCTGCTGCGGCGAACCCACCGTGAGCGGGGTCATCTCGCTGAAGTCCTCGAGGCTCGGGCCGTGGCCGTACACGGGCGCGTTGTCGAAGTAGGGACGGAACTGCGCGACGGCGTCCTGCGACTTCGCCGCCATGAACACCTGACCGCCGAGGCCGACGATCGCCTGCTCGGGCGTGCCGTGGCCGTAGTGCGCGAAGCGCTGACGGTAGAGCGTGACGAGGCGCTGGTAGTGCTCCTTGGGCCAGAAGATGTTGTTGGCGAAGAAGCCGTCGCCGTAGTACGCGGCCTGCTCGGCGATCTCGGGCGTGCGGATCGACCCGTGCCAGACGAACGGCGCGACGCCGTCGAGGGGGCGGGGCGTCGACGTGAACCCCTGCAGCGGGCTGCGGAACTTGCCCTCCCAGTCCACGACGTCCTCGCGCCACAGGCGGTGCAGCAGGTTGTAGTTCTCGATCGCGAGAGGCAGTCCCTGGCGGATGTCCTGGCCGAACCACGGATAGACGGGTCCGGTGTTGCCGCGGCCGAGCATGAGGTCGGCGCGACCGCCGGATACGTGCTGCAGCATCGCGAAGTCCTCGGCGATCTTCACCGGGTCGTTCGTCGTGATCAGCGTCGTCGCGGTCGACATGATGAGCCGCTCGGTCTGGGCGGCGATGTAGGCGAGGGTCGTCGTGGGCGACGACGACCAGAACGGCGGGTTGTGGTGCTCCCCCAGGGCGAAGACGTCGAGTCCGACGTCCTCGGCGTGCTTGGCGAGCGTGATCGTGTTGCGGATCTTCTCGGCCTCGCTGGGCGTGCGACCGTCGGTGGGGTCCTCAGTGATGTCGCTCACCGTGAAGATGCCGAACTGCATCCCGGGCCACGTGGTGGTGTCGTTCACGATCTCTCCGCTTCTGCGCCGTCGGGGTCTCCGTCGGCGGTTCTATGCAAATGAATGTATCTCGTAGAACGCCTGTGGGTCGAATCTATTCCCGCGACGCGTGCGCGAACATCCCGAGCATGTCGCGCACCAGCTGATGCGGTGCGGTCTCGCACGGCGCGTGGCCCGTCGCGTAGACGGCGAGGGTCGCGCCGATGCGCTCGGCGTACTCCGCGTGCTGCGCGAGGGGCCACAGGTCGCTCTCGCCGACCGCGATGAGCTTCGGGACGGGGGATGCCGCGACCTCCGCGACGATGTCGGGCATCGTCATCATGACGGCGACGACGTCGTCGATCGCGGCCCGCTTGGTCACGGCGAGGCGCTCGCGCACGAAGGCGATGCGCTGCGGGGGCGTGCGGTTGAGGTTGTAGCGGATGCCCCACAGGATCAGTCCGGCGGCGCGGTGCGGCGGCATGTCGGAGATCGGACCGATGTGCTTGACCCCGCGGAACACCTGCCCGACAGCCGGCGGCGCCGCCATGAGCGTCAGGCTGCGGAAGAGGTCGGGGCGCTGCACGAGGCCGAGCTCGGCGACCAGACCGGCGAAGCTGTAGCCGAGCACGTGCGCGGGCCCGTCGCCGTCCTCGAGGATCGCGATCAGATCGTCGACGTAGAGCTGACGGTCGTAGCTCTCGCGCGGCGGATCGAGGTGCTCGGGCCCGGCATCCACCGACTCCCAGTGTCCTGCGATGTCGTACGACTCGACGCGGTACCCGGCGTCGGCGAGCAACGGGAAGATGCGGACGAAGTCCTCTTTCGACCCGGCCACGCCCGGGACCAGGACGACACGTTCGGTTCCCGCCGGTCCGAGCGTCGTCCGGGCGAGGAGACCGCTCGGCGCGGCGAAGGCGTCGCGCACCGTGCCCGCGGGGAAGACATGCCAATCGATGTCGGGGATGTCCTGGTCGAGGGCGACTGCGGGATCGATCGTCGTCATGGCGACGTCGAGACTACCGCGTGGGGAGCCCCGCGAGTTCGTCCGCGCGCGGCGCGTAGTCGATGTGCCCGCCGTCCGCGTCGAACGCCTGCACCGGGCGCCGTGGCGACCACGCCTCCCACCCGGGATCGCCGTCCACCACGAACGACACCCAGGCGGAGTGCATCGCGTCGGCGAGGCGCTGCGGGGCATCGTCGCCGGCGAGCGCGATCGCGTCGGGAGTGCCGATCGCGTCGAAGACGAAGCCGAGCTCCATGCCGTGCGCCGCACCGAGGCCGCCGACGGGGCTGCGCCAGCGGAACTCGTACACCCACGTGCCGGCCTCGGCGCCGACGCGGCTGTCTGCGAAGCGCGTGAGCGGCCCGCGCAGCAGCATGTCGCCGACGATCTCGCCGAGCACCTCGCCCGGCGCCGCGTCGGGTCGTCTGCGGCGATGCGCCCGCACGACGCGCGCGGGCACGCCCGCCGCGAGTCGAGCGATCGTGAGCGTCGCCCGGCGGATCCTGTCGAGCGCGCCGCTCGGCACGAACCACAGGCGGTACTCCTCGCTCGTCGAGCCGATGAGGACCGGGATGCCGCGGCTCGCACCTGCCAGCAGCGCATCGAGCGGGTTCACGGGCACGGCGTCGCCGCCGATCGCGAGCGCCACGGTCGGGCCGCCGCCGAGGGGCGAGCCGCCCGCCGCGATGGCCGTCTGCGTCTGGACGAGCTTCGCCGCGCTCTCATGGGAGAAGGCGTCGCGGGATGCCGGGATCCCGAGCCGTTTCGCGACCTCGAGCGTCATGCGCGCGGCCTTCTTCGGCGGCTGCGCGACGAGCGGTCCGCTCTGCAGGATCGCTCGATCGAAGAGCTCTTTCGCGTGCGGCAGCGCGAGGGCGGCGGCGAGCACGTTCGCGCCGGCGGAGTGTCCCATCACCGTGATGTTCGACGGGTCGCCTCCGAACGCGACGATCTCGGTGCGCACCCAGCGCAGGGCCGCCTCGACGTCGAGCACGCCCAGATTCTGCGGCACGTCGCCCAGCACGGCGAAGCCCTCCTGCCCCAGCCGATACTGCACCGACACGTAGACGATGCCGTGACGGGCGAACGTCGTGCCGTCGTATGCGTCGAGGGCCGCCGAGCCGCGCGTCAGCGCGCCGCCGTGCACGAAGACGAGCACGGGGAGCCCGCTGCCCCCGGGGGCCCACACGTTCGCCGTCAGGATGTCCTCGCCCGGGATCTCGACGGTCGGGAGGTAGTTCTCGAGACCTCCGCCGTAGGGCGCCTGCGCAGCCGTGGGGCCGAAGGCCGTGGCATCCCGTTCCCCGTCCCACGCCGCGGGCGGCTGCGGGCGCTCGTACCGGAGCGCGCCGAACGGGGGCGCTGCGTACGGGATGCCCAGGAAACGGTCGACCCCGTCCGTCGTCACGCCGCGCACAGCTCCGGTCGACACGGACAGGACGGGGGCGTCGGGCATGCGATCTCCTTCGATCCGGGGGTGCCCCCAGGATAGGGTGACAGGGCCTCATGACTGAACCGACTCCGCCCCCGACCACGGGAACGACACGTACGCCGCGCGCAAAGCGCCGCGTGCCGTTCTGGGACAACGCGCGCTTCGCGTGCATCGTGCTCGTCGTGCTCGGGCACGCGACGCAGCGGCTGACGTACGACTCCGACATCGCGCTCGGCCTCTATCTCGTCGTCTACGCGTTCCACATGCCGGCGTTCGCGATCATCTCGGGCTACTTCTCGAAGTCGGATTCGCCGTCGAAGCGGCAGATGGCGCGCGTCATCACCGACATCCTCGTGCCCTACGTCATCTTCGAAGGCATCTGGACCCTCACGAAGTGGCTCGTCGAGGGGCAGGCCAACCCCAACCTCACCGAGCCGTCGTGGACGCTGTGGTTCCTGCTCGCGCTCGGGATCTTCCGGCTCGTGCTCCCCTATCTCGCGCTCCTGCGCTGGCCGCTGCTGTGGACGCTCGCGATCTCGATCGGCGCCGGCTACCTGCCCAACCTCGACTCGACCTTCTCCCTCTCGCGCACGCTCGGCCTCCTCCCGTTCTTCACGCTCGGGTGGTGGCTGCGCGAGCACGACATCGTCGATCGGCTCCGACTGCTGCGCGACCGCCCGTGGTGGGTGTTCGCGGCCGGCGGCGGACTGTTCGTCGTGGCGGGGCTCATCGCGTGGGTCTTCATCGACGACTTCCGCGCCATGAACCTGCGCGAATGGCTCTTCTACGACGAGAACTACTCCTCGATCGGCGGCACGCAGTGGTGGGCCGGCGGGGTGCGTCTCGCGCTGATGGCGGTCGCGATCGTGCTCTCGGCGGCGTTCTTCGCCCTGGTGCCGCGACGCACGCACTTCTGGACGCACTTCGGGCAGTACACGATGTACGTCTACCTCCTGCACTCGTTCGTGCTGTACCCGTTCCGCGAGTCGGGTGTGCTGCGCGACCTCGATCCGACGTGGCTGTGGCTGCCCATCGTGGTCGTCGCATCCGTCCTCATCGCGCTGGGCCTGGCGACCAAGCCCGTGCGGACGGTCTTCCGGCCCCTGGTCGAACCCCGCCCCGGCTGGCTGTTCGGCGATCCCACGCTCGCCGGGCGCGAGGGCCGCCGCAACGATCCGACGGGGTCGCGACGCCCTCGCGAGGCGCCGCGCGTCCTCCCGGCCGACCCGCGCCAGAACGGCTGACGCGGGCACACCGTCAGGCGAACAGCCCCGCCCCGACGAAGGAACCCGGGATCGCCCCGGGCGGCACCGCCCACACCCCCGAGCCGACGTGGCGCAGATACTCGTTCATCACGTCCGTCGACAGGGCACGCTGCAGGCGCACGAACTGCTCGGGCGCGCGCTGATAGGACAGGAAGAACAGCCCCGCGTCGAGGCGGCCCAGATCGTTGTTGCCATCGACGTAGTTGTAGCCCCGACGGAGGATCCGCGTGCCTCCGTTGGAGTCCGGATGCGCCAGCCGCACATGGCTCCTCGCGGGTATCGCGTCGGCGCCCGAGGCATCCTTCGCCGCGAGATCGGGCTCCGTGAACTCGTCGCCGCCCGACAGCGGAGCCCCTTCGCCCTTGTCGCGGCCGACGATCGCGTTCTGCTCCGAGAGACGCACGCGGTCCCACGTCTCGATCAGCATCGCGATCTTGCGGGCGACGAGGTACGACCCGCCCGCCATCCACGCGGGGTCGTCGGATGCCGCGACCCACACGTGCTCGTCGAGCGCAGCCGAGTCGCTCGCGAGGATGTTCGCCGTGCCGTCCTTGAACCCGAAGAGGTTGCGCGGAGTGGCCTGCGCGGCCGTCGTGCGCGACGTGCGCCCGAAGCCGAGCTGCGACCACCGCAGCCGCGCGCGACCGAAGGCGATCCGGCTGAGATTGCGCACGGCGTGCACCGCGACCTGCGGATCGTCGGCGCACGCCTGCACGAACAGGTCGCCCCCCGACTCCGCGGGGTCGAGGTCGTCGCCGAGGAACGCCGGCAGCCTCTCGAGGCCCGGCGGCCGGCGCGCCGCGATACCGTAGCGATCGACGCCGTCGAGCTCGAAGAGCGTGGGGCCGAACCCGAACGTGATCGTCAGTCCGCTTGCCGTCAGCCCCTGCGCCTCCCCCGTGTCGTCCGGCGGCGCTTCGGGCGAGCCGCCGACCGCGCCGGTGGCGCTGACGTCGAGGCCCTGCGTCATGCGCGATGCGGCATACGTCCAGTCCTGCAGCAGCGCGACGAGGTCGTCGCGATCGGTCCGGGCCATCATGTCGAACGACGCGAAGTGCAGATGATCCTGCACGGGCGTCGTGATGCCCGCCTGATGCGCGCCGTAGAAGTCGTAGACGGATGCCGCGGCATCCTCCGCTCGCGCACGACCGACCGCGACGCCGGCCGTCGCCCCTGCGCCCGCGCCCACCGCGAGGCCCGCAGCGCCCGCACCGATCGCGAGGCCGAAGAGTCCGCGCCGCGAGACCCCCGCCCCCTCATCGGGAGCCGGGGCGGGAGGGGACGATGCCTCGGTCACATCACTCCAGAACGGTCACGGTGAGCTGCGAGAGCGGCTCGGCGAGCGCGTTGAGCAGATCGGTGAGCTCGCGCTTGTCGGCGTCGGTCAGCTGCGGGTACAAGACGAATCCGGAGGCCAGCGACCCGTGCGTGGCGAGGGACGCCTCGAGTGCCGTGTACCCGGCGTCGATGTCGTCCACGAGTGCCGCGCCCTCGTCGCCCTTGGCCCGAGCGAGTTCCTCCACGAGCGAGAAGGCCATCTTCGACCCCTCGACGTTGGCTGCGAAGTCCCACAGGTCCGTGCCCGACCACCAGTCCTCCTCGCCCGTGATCTTGCCGGTCGCGACCTCGTCGAGAAGGGCGATCGCACCGTTCGAGAGACCCGCGACTCCCTGATCGTCGAGGGTGGACCGGAAGTCGTCGGAGTGCACGTACGCGTCGAGCTCGGCGACGTCGCTGACCAGCTGGTCGCCGAAGGATGCGCGCTCCTCGGGGGTCGAGGGCGCCCAATCCTGCCACGCGGGCGTCTCGCCGTCGGCGTTGAGCGCGTCCTGCGCGGGCACCCAGAGGTCCTTCTCGATGCGGTGGAAACCCGTCCAGTCGAGGCCCTCGGCGACGGCGTCGACCTCGCGGTAGTCGATCTTCGGGTCGAGGTCGCCGAGTGCCTCGGCGATCGGCTCGATGCGCTCGTAGTACGCGCGCACCTGGGGGAACAGCGTCCTGGCCGTCGCGTCGTCGCCCGATTCGTAGGCCGTCACGAGCGCGTCGACCTGCGGCACGAGATTCTCGACCTGGTCCTTCACGAAGGCCGCATAGAGGTCGACGGCCTGCTGCTTGAGCTCAGCGTCCTCCCCATCGAGCGCGACCGCGTCGCCCGACACCGAGAATCCGCTGCGCCCGACGCCCTCTCCGAGCATGCCCGGCTTGCAGAGTGTGAAGTACTCCCCCGGCTGCGCGACGACCGTGAGGGTGCGGGATGCCCCGGGCGCGATGTTCTCGACCTCGCCGACGATCCGCAGACCGTCGTCGGCGAGGAGGTAGAACTCCGTCACCTCGTCGCCCGCGTTCGTGACGTCGAACGCGAGTGTGCCGCTCGTCGCCGTGGCGGCCGACACCGCGCAGCCGTCGGCGGTCGAGGTGACCGTCAGCGCGTCGGACGCGGCGACGTCGGCTTTCGCGACGCATCCTGCGAGGACGAGCGCGCCGGCGCCTGCCAGGACGGCGGCGACGAGGAGGCGATGGGTTCTCATGGGGCTCCTTGCTGAGTGGAGGAAACGGACACCGGCGACGAGGCGGCGGCCGAAGGGCGACGGATGCCGCGCAGCCATACGATCCCGACCGTGACGATGTAGAGCGTCCAGGCGATGACCTGGAGCCAGGTCATCCGCGGCATGAAGCCGATCGTCGCCTGCAGCACGGCGGCGAGCGGAGTCGTCGGCGGGATGACCGCGGTGAGGTCGAATGCGAAGCCGAACGGGAAGCCCGTCCACCCGACCGCGACGGCGCCGGTGAGCGGATCGATCGGCGCCAGCGGGCCGAAGGGACCAGGCAGGGCGCCGGCCTCCTGCAGGTCGTGGATCGCGTACGCGAGGACTCCTGCGGCGACGACGATCAGGAACGCGCCCGTCCACGTGAAGAAGACCCGCAGATCGATGCGCACCATCCCTCGGGCGAGAAGCCAGCCGATCACGACCGCGGCGAGCAGGCCGAGGATCGCTCCCGTGAGGTTCGCCGGAACGTCGCCGAACGACTGGACCATCGACCACAGCAGCAGTGTCGTCTCGATGCCCTCCCGTGCGACCGACACGAAGCCGATGGCGACGATCGCCCAGAGTCCGCCGGTGGCGAGCGCCCTGTCTATCCCGCCCTCGAGCGATCGCTTCATCGTGCGCGCGGTCTTCTGCATCCAGAAGATCATCCAGGTGACCATGCCGACCGCCAGGAGCG
This sequence comes from Microbacterium sp., assembly GCF_051860965.1. Taxonomy (GTDB): domain Bacteria; phylum Actinomycetota; class Actinomycetes; order Actinomycetales; family Microbacteriaceae; genus Microbacterium. Next base: position 40,902 of record NZ_JBIMKU010000010.1, on the reverse strand, counting down.
ACAGGAGCCCGCCGATGAGCTCCTGCGCCTCGAATGTCAGCGAGTATGCGCCGAACGTCAGGATGGCCCCGATCGCCAGCGCGAGGACGACGGCGAGACCGACACCCGCCCACAGCCGCGGCAGGACGTCCCGGCGATCGAGGCGCTTCAGGTAGGCGACGAGGATGCCGACGACGAGCGCGGCTTCGAGGCCTTCACGGAGGCCGATGAGGAACGTCGCGAGCACGGGGGATCTTCTCGAAATGAGGGAGGACTGAAATTAGGCAAGCCTGACCTTACTCCGACGGCACCGAGGCCTCAAATCGGCCGGCATGTGGCATCCCGTAACAAAAGGCCCGACGACGCGCGGTCCGCTTTACGCTCGACGAATGACCGCGCTGAACCTGCCGATCCTCGACCTCTCGCGCCTCGATCAGGGCCCCGACGAGGCCGCCCGCTTCCGAGACGACCTCCGCGACGCGACGCACGACGTCGGATTCTTCTATCTCACCGGCACGGGCGTGACGCCGGAGCTCGAGGACCGTCTGCACCGGGCCGCCCTCGACTTCTTCGCGCTGCCCGAGGCCGACAAGCTCGCGATCGAGAACGTCACGAGCCCGCACTTCCGCGGCTACACCCGCGTCGGGGGCGAACGGACGCAGGGCAAGGTCGACTGGCGCGAGCAGATCGACATCGGCCCGGAGCGCGAAGCGATCACCGACCCCGATGCGCCCGACTTCTTCCGCCTCACGGGGCCGAATCTGTGGCCGTCCGCTCAGCCCGAGCTGCGGGAGGTCGTCGCCGAGTGGCACGACCACCTGTCGGGAGTCGCCCGCAAGCTGCTGCGCGCGTGGGCCCTGGCCCTGGGCGCACCCGAGGACTACTTCGACCGCCACTTCGGCGACCCGTCGACGCTCATCAAGATCGTGAAGTACCCGGGCAAGGCGGACCCGACCCCGCAGCAGGGCGTCGGCGCCCACAAGGACTCGGGCGTCCTGACCCTCCTGTGGGTCGAGCCGGGCAAGGGCGGGCTGCAGGTCCAGCGCGACGGCGAGTGGGTGGATGCCCCGTCCGTCCCCGGTGCGTTCGTCGTCAACATCGGCGAGCTGCTGGAGTACGCGACGCAGGGATACCTCACCGCGACGAACCATCGCGTCATCTCGCCGAAGGCGCCCGACTACCGCATCTCGGTGCCGTTCTTCTTCAATCCCGCGCTCGACGCACGGCTGCCGATCATCGAGCTGCCCGCGGAGCTCGCCGCCGAAGCGCGCGGGGTGACGCAGGACCCGACCAACCCGATCCACGCCCTCTACGGCGAGAACGCGCTCAAGTCCCGCCTGCGCGCGCATCCGGACGTCGCGGCGATCCACCACCCGGACCTGGTCGCGGCGCGCAGCGCGGCATCCTGATCCTCCCCCGCAGACAGCAAGAAGGCCTCCCCACACCTGGGGAGGCCTTCTTCAAGAATGTTCTGCGCGATATACGCTCAGTCGCTGCTTAGCGGCGAAGACCAAGTCGCTCGATGAGCGAACGGTAGCGGTTGATGTCGATCTCCTGGAGGTAACCCAGGAGGCGACGGCGCTGACCGACCATGAGGAACAGACCACGACGCGAGTGGTGGTCGTGCTTGTGCTCCTTGAGGTGCTCGGTGAGGTCCTTGATGCGCTGCGTCAGCATCGCGACCTGCACCTCGGGGGATCCGGTGTCACCGGGGTGCGTCGCGTACTCTTCGATGATCGCCTTCTTGACGTCTGCTTCGAGTGCCATAGATGGGATCCCCTTCCTCTTCATTGCGCGGCGCCCGTCACCTGATGTGCGAGCTCTCTTCATCCGCGGCCGATCGAACGGCAACCTCAAGAGTCTACCAGCAGCCCGAGGGGCGGGCGAATCCCCGACGGTGGATAGCATCGATGGATGACCCACCCCTTCCGAGCCCGCTAGTGGCGCGCCTGCGCCGCGACCACTTCATCGACCTGCGGCCGTTCCAGGTGAGTCCCGCGTTCGCGCGCATGTGGATCGGCTCGACCCTCGCGGGCCTCGGGGGGCAGCTCACGATCGTCGCGATCATGCTGCACATGTACGACCTCACGCAGTCGACCTTCGCCGTCGCGATGGTCGCCGTCGCGGGTCTCGTCCCCATGATCCTCGCGGGCCTCTACGGCGGGATGTTGGCCGACGCCTTCGACCGCCGGCGCGTCGCGCTCCTCGCCGCCACCGTCACGTTCGCCTCGACGCTGCTCCTGGCGATCCTCGCCTGGGGTCAGCTCGAGACGGTGTGGTGGCTCTACGCGCTGTCGGTGGTCAACTCCGCCGCCAACTCCATCGTCATGGCGGCGCGTCAGTCGATCGTGCCGCGGCTCATCCCGCGCGACCTGCTTCCCGCGGCCTCGGCTCTCGGCGGCATCACGATGGGGATCATGGTCATGGGCGGACCGGCTCTGGCCGGCGTGCTCGTGGCCGTCTCGGGCTACGCGTGGACGTACACGATCGACGTCGTGCTCATGCTCAGTCTGTTCCTCGGGCTCTGGACCCTGCCGAGCATCAAGCCCGAAGGCGAGATCGTCCGACCGGGGCTCGAGTCGCTCAGAGACGGATGGCGGTTCCTCAGGAGCGCCGGCAACATCCGGCTGCAGTTCGTCCTCGACATCGTCGCGATGACCTTCGGCCACCCGATCGCTCTGTTCCCCGCGATCGGAGCGCTGCTGCTGGGCGGCGGGCCGATCACGACCGGCGTGCTGACGGCATCCATCGCCGCCGGCGCGTTCCTCTCGAGCCTGTTCTCCGGTCCGACCGGTCGCGTGCGGCAGCAGGGACTCGGCATCGAGCGGGCGATCATCGCGTACGGCGGGGCGATGCTCGCCTTCGGCCTCGTGCTCGGCGCCGCCGCGCTCGGGTGGTTCGCTCCGGAGACGGTGGATGCCGCCACCCCCAACGTCGTGCTCCTTGTCGCCGCCGTCGTCACGCTCGCCGCCGCCGGCGCCGCCGACAACATCAGCTCGATCTTCCGCAACACGATGGTGCTCGCCGCCGTACCCGATGCGATCCGCGGCCGGCTGCAGGGCGTGTTCATCGTCGTCGTGACGGGAGGCCCCCGACTCGGCGCTCTCTATGCCGGCATCCTCGCGACGGTCACGGCGCTCTGGTTCCCGCCGCTCCTGGGCGGCCTGCTCATCATGGGGCTCGTCGCGACGCTCGTGCGCCTGCACCCGCGTTTCCGCGCCTACGACGCCGAGCATCCCGTCCCCTGACCGGAGCGATCCGGCCACGGGTGCGCGGATTTCGGACGCGGCATCCGGGATCCGTCTGCGCCGTCGGATGCCGGGTCTAGAGTCGGCGGGTGACCACCCCCGCCCTGCGCAGTCCGTCCCCGACGTCCGTCGCGGTGCAGTTCGTGCTGTGCGGCATCGTGTGGGGGTCGAGCTTCCTCTTCATGAAGGTCGCGCTGACGGGCATCTCCCCCGCTCAGGTCGCCTGGTCGCGACTCGTGCTCGGTGGCCTGACGCTCGGCCTCTTCGTGGCGCTGCGCCGCGACCCGCTCCCCCGGCGCCTGAGGATCTGGCTGCACATGACGGTGCTCGCGATCTCGTTCTGCGTCGTGCCGTTCCTGCTCTTCTCGTGGGCGCAGCAGCACGTCACGAGCGGACTCGCGAGCATCTACAACGCGACGACGCCGATCATGACCGCCGTCATGGCATGGGCGGTCTTCCGCGTCGAGAAGCTCAAGCCCGTGCAGATCGCCGGCATCCTCGTCGGCATCCTCGGTGTCATGGTCATCATCGCCCCCTGGCAGGGCCTCGATCTCAACCAGAGCCTCGTCGCTCAGCTCGCGATCCTCGGCGCGACCGCGTGCTACGGCTTCAGCCTCGCCTACATGCGCAGGTTCGTCTCGAACACCGGCATGAGCGCGCTCGTCTTCTCGTTCCTCAACATCGGCATCGCCGCGGCGATCATGCTCCTCCTGACACCCGTGCTGGTGCTGACGCCCGTCACGCTCGACCCGTGGATCATCGGCAGCATCGTGCTGCTCGGCTGCCTCGGCACGGGCGTCGCGTACATCTGGAATCAGAACGCGCTGCGCGCGTGGGGGCCGACCCGGGCATCCACGGTCACGTACATCACGCCCGTCGTCGGCGTCGCGCTCGGGATCCTCGTGCTCGGAGAGGAGATCACGTGGAACGAGCCGGTCGGCGCGCTCGTGGTCTTCGCGGGCATCCTGCTGGCGCAGGACCGTCTGCGGGCGCTGTCGCGCCGCGAGAGCGTCACGCCGCCCGTCGACGCACCCGTCCCGGCGTCTCGCCCGTCGTCCGCGCGTACGCCCGGCTGAACGCCGCCTCCGAGCCGTAGCCGAAGGCGAGGGCGACGGATGCCACGGTCTCGCCCGCCGCGAGCCGGTGCCGCGCTGCGCGCATGCGCCACTGAGCGACGTACTTCATGGCGGGGACGCCCGCTACGGCGGTGAACCGCGCGGCGAACGCCGAGCGCGACATGGCCGCGGTCGCCGCGAGCTCCCCGAGCGTCCACGGCCGGCCCGGCTCGCGGTGGATCACAGCCAGGACGGCGCCGATCTCGGGATCGCGGAGCGCGGCGAGCCATCCCGTCTGCACGTCAGGATCGCTCGCGAGCCAGGCCCGGACGGTCTCGATGACCAGCACGTCGGCCAGCCGCGTCGCGACGGCTTCGCCTCCGGGCCGCGGGTCGACCACTTCGCTCGACAGGAGCGGCACGAGGGCCGCCATCACCGGACGGTCGCGGCTGTCGACGCGGATGATGCGCGGCAGCACGTCGAGGACCTGCTGCGCTCCCGGCGAGTCGAACGAGATCACGCCGCACAGCATCGAGAGGTGCGGCGGCACGTCGTCGGGTCCGATGCGCAGCACCGAGAAATGGTCGCCGAGCATCGTCTGCGGCAGCTCTTCGGCGCTGCCGAGGAGGCGCGCGCCGACCGATGTCGAGACGCGATGGCCGATCCCCCGAGGCACGAGTGCCATCTCGCCCGCCCTCACCGCGACGGGATCCTCGCCGTCCACTTCGAGATAGGCCGTCCCTCGCGAGACGACGTGGAAGCTCAGGGTCGTCGGCACCTCGGGCATCGCGACGCTTCCGTCACCCGACGCCTCGGTCCACGAGTAGAACGCGCCGCTCATCCGCACCTGGTACAGCGCCTCGGTGAGCGGGTCCCGCTGCTCCCACGGCAGATCCATGACGCCTCCTGGACGAACGATCATATCTTCGGCACGTATGACGATAGATCATCCAGCGTCTGCCCGCCAGAGTCGAAGCATCCACCACCGAAAGGACACCCTCATGCGAATTCTCGTCATCGGCGCCACCGGCGGATCGGGCCGCGCCGTCACCGACGTCCTCCTCGAGCGCGGGCACGCTGTGACCGCGCTCTCGCGCAGCGCGACCCGGCTCGAGCCCCGCGCGCGCCTCGACCGCGTCGACGGCGACGCGACCGACTCCGCAATCCTGGACCGTCTCCTGCCGGGGCATGATGCCATCGTCGTCACTCTCGGGATCTCCGAGCCCCCGCTGCGCGTGCGCCTGCGGGGCGCCAAGAGCACCGCCGATGACATCCGCTCACGCGGCACCGCGGCCATCGTGACCGCGGCACGGCGGGCCGGCATCCATCGCCTCGTCGTGCAGTCGTCGTACGGCGTCGGCCCCTCCCGCGACATGCTGACGCTCGGAGATCGTCTTCTCTTCGCGCTGATGATCCGCCCGCAGATCATCGACAGCGAGATCCAGGAGGGCGTGCTGCGCGGATCGGAGCTCGACTGGACCATCGTGCAGCCCGTGTACCTGAGCGATGGCGACTCGACCGCGCACTTCACCTCGATCGACGGCTCCACGCGCGAGCGCAAGGTGTCGCGGCGCGCCGTCGCACACGTGCACGCCGACCTCGTCGAGTCCGCGAGCGCGATCCGCGAGACGGTCGCCGTCTCGGGGTGACGCGATCGCGGGCGAGACGACGAAGGGGGGTGGATGCCGGCATCCACCCCCCTTCGCGTGTCAGGTCAGACCTGGTGCGCGCCCTGCAGGTCGAGCGTGATCGTGACGTCCTTGCCGACGAGCACACCGCCGGTCTCGAGTGCGGCGTTCCAGGTGAGGCCGAAGTCCTCGCGGTTGATGACGGTCTTGGCCGTCGCGCCGGCCTTGTAGTTGCCCCACGGGTCGGCGCCGAAGCCGCCGAAGTCGAACTCGAACGTGACCGGCTTGGTCGTGCCGCGGATCGTGAGGTCGCCGTCGACGAGGAACTCGCCGTCCTCGACGCGCACACCGGTCGAGACGAAGTCGATCGACGGGTAGGTCTCGACGTCGAAGAAGTCCGCCGAGCGCAGGTGCTGGTCGCGGCCCTCGTCCTTCGTGTCCAGCGACGACGCGTCGACGTGCGCCTCGACGGTCGCCTCGAGGGGGTTCTCGGGGGCCACGAGCGTCGCGCTCTTGAGGTTGAAGTGGCCTCGGACCTTCGAGATCATCATGTGGCGGACGACGAAGCCCACCTCGCTGTGCGAGGGGTCCAGGACCCAGGTGCCCGTGCGGTAGCCGGGGATGTCGATCGTGTTCGTGGTCATGGGGTGTCCTCCGTGATGGATGGGGCAGGTTCCCTGGTGCCAACAGCACGCGCTCATCGATTCATTCCCGTGAATGGAAACTTTCTCGGAAAGACGACGGTGGGGCGGATGCCGCAGCATCCGCCCCACCGTGGAAACGAGCTCTCAGCCGACCTTGATCAGGTCGATGATGAAGACGAGCGTCTTGCCGCCGAGGAAGTGGCCACCGGCAGGGCCGTAGGCGAGGTGCGGCGGGATCACGAGCTCGCGACGACCGCCCTCCTTCATGCCGGGGATGCCATCCTGCCAGCCCTGGATGAGGCCTCGCAGCGGGAACTGGATGCTCTCGCCACGGCCCCAGGAGGAGTCGAACTCCTCGCCGGAGTCGTACTCCACGCCGGCGTAGTGCACGGTCACGGTGTCGCCGGGCTTCGCCTCCGCCCCGTCGCCCACGATGATGTCGCGGATGACGAGCTCCGTGGGGGCGGGGCCTTCGGGGGCGTCGAACTCGGGCTTTGTGCGATCTGTCATGGTTCCATCCAACCCGACCCGGGATGGCGGGTCAACGCGACGAGCGCTCGGCGACCCAATCGAGGATCGAGCGCGCCTGCGCGCGCTGGAACGCCCGCAAGGTGGGCAGCCCCGGCGGGTCGGGCGCCCGCGACTTGTCGAGCAGGAAGCCGCCGAAGGCGATCAGCAGGCGCGTGACGTGCGCGGGCGGGACACCGTCCAGCGCGGGATGCTCGCCCACAAGCCTCTCGACATCGAACGTCGGGTCGTGCAGCCGGATGTTGAATCCCAGCTGGACGAGGTCGATCCAGCCCGCGCCGCGCACCGCCCACGGCCAGTCGACGAGCACGGCTTCACCGCTCGGGCCGATGAGGATGTTGTCGGCGCGGATGTCGTAGTGGACGAGCGCGTCGCCGTGGATGCCGTCGACGGTGTCGTGGGCGGCCCACGCTTCGGCTTCGGCGGGAACGCTCGCTGCGGGCAGGCCCGCGGGGTCCGTCACGATGCTCCGCCAGGCCCCGGCGAGGGCGGCGAGCTCGACATCGGCCGCGGGCAAGACAGCGACCGCCTCATCGTCGAGCGGCGCCCGGCGCACGATGTCGAGCGCCGTGACCGTCGCGCGGATGTCGGGCTCGGACCACGGCACGGCAGGCTGCGCGCCGGCGACGTCGTCGAAGGCGAGCAGCATCCACTCCCCCGCGTCGACGGCTCCGAGCATGCGCGGCGCGGGGAGATGCGGGGGAAGGATGCCGTTCACGGCCGCTTCGCGTCGATGGATCGAGAGCACTTCGGGATTGGCGGCCGCGGTCGCGGTCTTCACGAACGCGCGACGACCGTCGGCGCACACGACGCGATCGGCAGAGCCGGGCGAGAACCCGCCGCGCTGGCTCCGCGCCTCGACGACGGGCGATCCGAGAAGCTCGACAGCCGCGTGACGGATCTCGGGCGCGATGTCATCCCACGCGATCCGGACCCCGGTGGCTTCGACCATCGCTCCATTCTCGCGGACGAGCGCGCGTCGACATCAAGACTCAGCGCCCGGTGTCGCGGCGATGCCTGCGAACAAACCGGGCGCTGAGTTGACCTGTGCCCAGCATGCCGACCGGCCGCGGGCGTTGTCAAGACCTCGACGAGATCACGGCGCGAACAGCGCGGCCCGGGCGGCGGCCGTGCGGGAGAGGAGCACGCGCTCGTCTTCGGCGGCGTGCGGATCGCGGCCCGAGATCGCGCGCTGCCGCGCGGCGGCGAGCGCGGTGGCATCCGCGATGAATCCCTTCATGACCTGCCGACGGTCGCCGCGCAGCGTCCCCGCCCACTCCAGAGCCGTGCGGCGCCCGGCCGACGTGGCGAGCATGTCGACCTCCTGCGGCGTGAACCATCCGGCCGCGGCGTAGTCGGCCAGGCGCGCGTGCGTAAGTCGTGTCTCCTCACGGCGCAACGCGATGACGCCGATGATGAAGACGGCGAAGAGCGGGATCTGCAGGGTCAGGTAGAGCACGAAGAAGTCGCCGAAGACCGCCGAGCCGTTCCACAGGGCGTGCAGGACGATCGCGCCGACCAGCCCCAGCATCCATGGCCCGAAGGCGCGACCGGCTCGGGCACCCCGGCGCGCGGCGAGACCGAGCGCGAAGCCCGTCACGCTCGTGAACATGACGTGTGCGAAGGGTGACATGATCCCGCGCACGAAGAACGTCGCGCCGGTGTCGGCCACACCCCCCTCGATGAAGCTGATCGCGAAGTACTGAATGTTCTCGGTGAACGCGAATCCCGCCCCAACGAGAGCACCGTAGACGACGCCGTCGACGGGACCGTCGAAGGCCCGGCGCGCCGTGACGAAGATCAGGTAGACGCCCAGGCCCTTCGCGATCTCCTCCACGATGGGCGCCTGCACGACGGCGCGGAAGGCGTCGTCCACGGCGCTGTCGCGCGCGCCGAAGACGAACGAGAGCACGAGATCCACCCCCAGCGCGATGCCCACCGCCGCCACCGCTCCCCACGCGATCGCGAAGATCACGAGACCCCGTGGTTCGGGCTCCCACCGGTCGATGATCCGGATCGCGAAAAGCACGCCCACGAGCGGGATGAGCGCGACGATCATCCCCACGAGTGATGCGCTGGGGCCGATGGCGGTGAGGAAGTACCCGACCAGGCCGATGAGCACGAGCACGAGGAGCGCCGCGGCCCAGATGGGCGCGGAACGCCCGCGACGCGACGGAGCGGCGGCCGTCGGGACCGGCGCGACGGCAGCGGCGGGAGGCGGGATGCTCGCTCCCGCGCGCTGCGGAGGCTGCGCGAGTGCCGACGGGAACGCCGGCGGGGTCAGGGAGGGGCGCTCGCCGGAAGCGTTCGTCATGCGCACAGCATACGGTGCCGCGCGACCCGGGTAGTTTGGAGGGATGCGCTTCGCCCACATCCTGCGTTCCGGGTTCGCAGAGCCTCGCCTCGCGGTCATCGACGAAGGCGACGCGATCGTCGTGGAGGATCTCTTCGCCGGCGCACCCCGGTACCTCGAGGAGCTCATCGCGGGAGGGGACGAGCTGCTCGATCGGGTTCGCACCGCCGACCGGAGCGCGCTGCCGCGGCATCCCGTCACCGACATCCGTTTCGCATCGGCGGTGCTCGCGCCCCCCGTGATCCTCGCGATCGGGCTGAACTACGCCGCCCATTCGAGCGAACTCGGGCTCAAGACCGACTCGACGCCCACCGTCTTCGTCCTCTGGCCGAACTCGTTGTCGGGCCACGACTCCACGACCGCGTGGCCGCGCACGCTGAGCGAGTCGATCGACTACGAAGCCGAGCTCGGCGTCATCATCGGCACACCCGCGAAGGACGTCGCACCCGCCGATGCCCTCGCGCACGTCTGGGGCTACACGGTCGTCAACGACATCACGGCGCGCGACATCCAGTACTCCGAAGCGCAGTGGTCGCGGTGCAAGTCGTTCGACGGCTTCACGCCCACGGGGCCGTACGTCGTGACGGCCGACGAGGTCGCCGACCCGCAGGACCTCCACATCTGGACGGTGCTCGACGGTCACACGCTTCAGGATGCTTCGACCGGGCAGATGGTGCGTCCCGTCGCGACGCTGATCTCGCACCTCTCGAAGTCGGCCACGCTGCTGCCGGGAACCCTCATCTCGACCGGCAGCCCCGGCGGCGCGGGCTACAGTCGCGATCCGCAGGTGTTCCTGCGCGACCGCTCGACCGTCACCGTCGGCATCGACGGCATCGGCGAGCTCACGACGCACTGCCGCAACCTCGACTGAGCCGCACGGCTCCACGAGCGCGAGAACGCCCGCCGCACGAGGCGACGGGCGTTCGGGCAGAGCGCGGCTGCGTTCAGTGGCGCGGGATCAGCGGCTCAGGCTGGAGCAGGCGACCTCGACGCCGCTCACGGTGACGGTGCCTTCGAAGTCGACCGCCTGACACGCGCGCAGGGCTTCGCTGGCGAACTCGGCCGCGGCCCCGAACGCGACGACCGCGAGGATGCCGACGATGATCGAGATGACGAAGAGGATCGAGCCGACGATGATCGCCGCCACCGCCCAGCCGTTCTTCTGTCCGGCCTTGCGGCTCTGCACGAGCGCGACGATGCCCATGATGAGCCCGACGAGCGAGAAGAAGATCGAGACGACGAACGCGGCGATGCCGAGGGCCCTCCCGGGCACCGGCTGCTGCGCGGGGGCGCCGTACGCGGGCGGCGCGGCCGAGTACGCCGGCGCGGCGCTGGCCGCGGGTGCGGCGGGCGGCGGAGCGTAGGCGGGCGGTGTCGAGCCCGCGTCGGGCGCCGGCGGCGTGTTGGGATCGGTCATGTCAGGTCCCCTCTCAGGATGTTCACAGAAACGCTAGCAGGACCGTTACGCGCGCTCTACAGGGATGACGTCTTCCGCCGCCTGCTGAACCGGAATGGCCGCTGTGATCGTCTCGAGGCCCGACAGGCGCGCCGGCGAGAGCTGCTTGGCGACGTCCTCGGCCGACATGAGTCCCGCCTCGACCACCAGGTCGCCGACGTTCCGTCCCGTGAGCAGCGCCGTCTTGGCCAGTGCAGCCGACGCCGCGTAGCCGATGAACGGGGTGAGCGCCGTCACGACCCCCACCGATGAGCCGACCATCGCCCCGAGGCGCTCGCGGTTGGCGGTGATCCCGTCGACGCAGTTGACGCGCAGCGTCCACATCGCGCGACGCATCCACGTGATCGACTGGAAGATCGAGTGCGCGATGACCGGCTCGAACGCGTTGAGCTGCAGCTGACCGCCCTCCACGGCCATCGTGACTGTCAGGTCGGCACCGGCGACCGCGAAGGCGACCTGGTTCACGACCTCGGGGATCACCGGATTGACCTTGCCCGGCATGATGCTCGAGCCCGCCTGGCGCGCCGGGAGGTTGATCTCACCGAAGCCCGCCTGCGGACCCGACGACAGCAGTCGCAGGTCGTTGCAGATCTTCGACAGCTTGATCGCGTTGCGCTTGAGCGACGACGAGAACGACATGAAGGCGCCCGTGTCGCTGGTGGACTCGACGAGGTCGGTCGCGAGATCGAGATCGAGTCCGCTGATCTCCCGCAGGTGTCGCAGCACCGCGGCGCCGTAGGCGGGGTGGGTCGTGATGCCGGTGCCGATCGCCGTCGCGCCCATGTTGACCTCGTACAGGAGATAGGCGTTCTCCTTCAGGCGGCTGTAGTCCTCGCCGAGCGTCGTGGCGAACCCGTGGAACTCCTGCCCGAGGGTCATGGGCACGGCATCCTGCAGCTGCGTCCGGCCCACCTTCAGCACATCGTGGAACTCGACGGCCTTCGCGAGGAAGGCCTTGCGCAGCAGGTCGAGCTCCTCGAGGAGCGAACGCAGATCGAGGCCGAGACCGACCTTGATCGAGGTCGGGTAGACGTCGTTCGTCGACTGGCTGCGATTCGTGTGGTCGATCGGCGAGAGGAACGCGTAATCGCCCTTCTCGCGGCCGGCGAGCTCGAGCGCGATGTTGGTGATGACCTCGTTCGCGTTCATGTTGGTCGACGTGCCCGCACCGCCCTGGATGACGCCGACGACGAACTGGTCGTGGAACTCGCCGTCGATGACCCGCTGCGCGGCGCGGTCGATCAGATCGGCCTTGGCGGGATCGAGGTCGCCGATCTCGCGGTTGGCCCGGGCCGAGGCCTGCTTGACCATGGCGAGAGCGACGACGAGGTCCTTGTAGACCGAGATCGGCCTCTTCGAGATCGGGAAGTTCTCGAGCGCGCGGGCGGTATGGATGCCCCAGTAGGCGTCGGCGGGGATCTCGAGGGATCCCAGGGAGTCGGTCTCTGTACGCGTTTCGGCAGCAGTCATCGGGCGTCCTTGTGGGTCACGACGGTGTGAAGGGGATGCTTCGAGCGTAACCCTCACGGCATCCATCGCCCGTGTACAGGTCGTACGGTGTTGCACCGACCTTGTACGTCGGGGCGATGGCTATGTGGGTTTGCGCGAGAAGACCTCGAGGCGCTCCGCGGGCGACATCGCCGCCATGCGGGCGACCCACTCCTCGGAGAAGTAGTCGCCGGTGGGAGCGTCGACGACGGGCACGACGGCGTGGGTGATCGTGTCGTCGTACACGTGCACGAGGTGGAACGAGTGCCCGGCATCCATCCCGTTCACCGACGCGGCGGGCCGCGCGAGATTCATCGTGTAGCAGGTCGCCGCGGCGACGCTCACGGGGATGCCGGCGAACGTCCCGCTCGTCGAGTAGTGCAGGTGTCCGGCGAGAATCGAGCGGACGTCCGTGCCGCGGATGACGTCGGCCAGGCGCGATTGGTCGCGCAGCTCGAGGATGTCGAAGAGCGGCACGTGGGACGGCAGCGGAGGGTGATGCAGCGCGAGGACCGTACCGAGCGGCGCGGGAGTCGCCAGGACCCCGGCGAGCCACTCGAGCTGACCCGCATCCAGGTCGCCGTGGTGCCACCCCGGCACGGTCGAATCGAGCGCGATGAGCCGGAGGCCGTCGAGATCCCACACGCCCGTCACGGGCTCCTGCGTCGGCGCGAGATCGAGCAGTCCGCGGCGCAGCGCCGGGCGCTCGTCGTGGTTGCCGGCGACCCAGACGACCGGCGCGGCGAGCCGCTCGGCGACGGGCTCGACCGCCTCGCGCAGCAGGCGGTAGGCGTCGGGCTCGCCGAGGTCGGTCAGGTCGCCCGTGAAGACGATGGCGTCGGGACGCACCTGCATCCGCTCCACGGCCTCGAGAGTGCGCCGAAGGTTCGCCGCCGTGTCGATGCCGATGCCCAGCAGCGCGTCGTCTGCGAGCAGATGTGTGTCGCTCAGGTGCAGGATGGTGCGGCGGGCGGGCGCGTACTGTCCGAAGTGCACGGTAGCCATACGGTCAGCCTACGACGGGCCGACGACGCCCCCGGAGTGACGCGTCAGTGGTTGAAGAGGATCAGCAGCAGACCGCCGAGCACCGCTGCACCGGCGACGACGAAGCATCCGTATCCGCCGATCAGGGCGACGCGCTTCTGCCCGGCCGTCAGCGGACTCCGCTTGGCCGCCTTCGCCGCGGCCTTCTCGGCTCGACGGGCCTCCTTCTCGGTGATGACGGTGATCGCGTCGGTGAACTCCGCCGGCGCGACGACGGGTGCGCGGCCGGCGCGCACCAGCAGGCGCAGACCGAGCGAGTAGAACGTCACGACCAGGACGGCGCCGGTCATGGCGGCGACGAAGACCTGGACGAATGCCAGCCAGTCGATGACGATCATCGGCGTGCCCCTCCGTTCGCATCCCTGTCGGCGGCTCGTCGTGCGGCCGACTCGCGACGAGCCTCGTCGCGGGCGAGCGCCCGCTGGCGCCGTGTGGGCGGCGGATTGCGCTTGACGCGGACGGCTGCCCCGGAGTCGGCGACCTCGCTCATCGCGTTGTTGGCCGTCACGGCGTTGCGGCGCGAACGCGCGAAGAGCCCGAGGATGATCAGCAGCGCGACGACGGCGTCGATGAGGATGCCCAGCCACGCGAGACCCATCGTGTTGAACCATACGACGACCCCGGCGGCGCCGGCCCCGACGGCACCCGCCGCGGGGAGCGTCAGCAGCCAGCCGACCATGATCCGCCCGACGGTGCGCCAGCGCACCGTCGAGCCGCGGCGGCCGAGTCCCGATCCGATGACCGAGCCCGACGCCACCTGCGTCGTCGAGAGGGCGAAGCCGAGGGCGCTCGACGCGAGGATCGTCGAGGCGGTGGATGCTTCGGCGGCGAACCCCTGCGCCGGCTTCACGTCGGTGAGCCCCTTGCCGAGGGTGCGGATGATGCGCCACCCGCCCATGTAGGTGCCGAGCGCGATGGTGATCGCACACGCGAAGATGACCCAGGTCTGCGGGTCGGGGTCGGTCTGCCAGCCCACGCTGATCAGCGCGAGCGTGATGATGCCCATCGTCTTCTGCGCGTCGTTCGTGCCGTGGGCCAGCGCGACGAGCGACGACGTGAAGATCTGTCCGACCCGGAATCCGTCGCGCCCGTCGGGTTTCGAGTCGTAGCGACGCGTCATCGCGTAGGCGATCTTCGTCACCGTGTACGCGATGATCCCCGCGGTCAGGGGCGCGATCACGGCGGGGAGGATCACCTTCGAGATGACGACGCTGAAGTCGATGGCCGCGGCCCCCACTCCGACGAGGGTCGCTCCGATGAGACCGCCGAACAGGGCGTGCGAGGAGGACGACGGCAGTCCGAGGAGCCACGTGAGCATGTTCCACGTGATCGCGCCGATGAGTCCGGCGAAGATGATCTCGGGGAAGATCGCCGCCGACAGCTGGTCTTCTCGGATCATGCCGCCGGAGATCGTCTTGGCGACCTCGGTCGACAGGAACGCGCCGACGAGGTTCAGCACGGCCGCGAGCAGGACGGCGACCTTCGGCTTCAGAGCTCCGGTCGCGATGGGCGTCGCCATCGCATTGGCCGTGTCGTGGAAGCCGTTCGTGAAGTCGAAGAACAGCGCGAAGGCGATGACCAAGATGATGATCAGGGTTGCGGTTTCCACCGGTCGCTTTCCGTAAGGGAGGAGAGGATGTGGGTGTCGACGGGATCGACGTGACGAACGAAGAGTTCACCGTGTGTTCAGGAACCGGCAACCGGCCAGTAGGAATCCTTACACCCCCCTTACGCCGGGTCAACTCGACGCGACTAGCGTTGAGGGGTGACCGCCGAAGACACCGCATCCATCGCCCCTGTCGCCGCCGCGCGACCGACCGTCCGCACGCACCACGGCGACGCGTTCGAAGACCGCTACGAGTGGCTGCGAGCGAAGGAGGATGCCGAGGTCATCGCCCACCTCGAGGCGGAGAACGCCTACACGCGCGAGCGCACGGCGCACCTCGAACCGCTGCGCGCGCAGATCTTCGACGAGATCAAGGGACGCACGCTCGAGACCGATCTCTCGGTGCCGTCGCGGCGCGGAGAGTGGTGGTACTACAGCCGTACGCGGGAGGGGCAGCAGTACGGCATCCAGTGCCGCGCGCCCCTCGCAGCCCCCGATGACTGGACTCCGCCGTCCCTCTCGCCCGACACCGACGTCCCCGGCGAACAGATCCTGCTCGACGGCAACGTCGAAGCCGAGGGCCACGACTTCTTCTCGCTCGGCAGCTTCGAGGTCACCAATGACGGCGATCGCATGCTGTACGGCGTGGATGTCGCGGGCGACGAGCGCTACACGATCCGCGTCCGCGACCTCGCGACGGGCGAGAACCTGGCCGACGAGATCCCGGATACCTTCGCCGGGGCGTCCTTCTCCCCCGACGGCCGCTTCATCGTCTACACGACGGTCGACGACGCGTGGCGCCCCGACACCGTGTGGCTGCACGAGCTCGGCACCGGCGTCGACAGCGACGCAAAGCTCTTCCACGAGCCCGACGAGCGCTACTGGGTCGGCGCGGGCTTCACGCGCAGCGACCGGTTCCTCGTGATCGGCCTCGGGTCGTCGATCACGTCCGAGGAGTGGCTCGTGGATGCCGCGGACCTCCGCTCCGAGCCTCGGATCGTGTGGCCGCGCACCGAGGGGGTCGAGTACGAGTCCGAGCACGCCGTCGTCGACGGCGAGGACGTGCTCTACATCCTGCACAACCAGGATGCTCTGGACTTCGAGCTCGTGCGGGTCGCGGCATCCGACCCGTCCGGCGAACGCACCGTCGTCGTCGCGCACACCCCCGGCGAGCGCCTGCTGGGTCTGTCGACCTTCCGCGACTGGGGCGTTCTCGGCTACCGCCGCGGCGGGCTCCCCCGCCTCGGACTCTTCGACTACGCGACGAACGCGGTGGACGAACTCGACTTCGACGAGGAGCTGTATGCCGTGGGGCTCGGCGGCAACCCGGAGTGGGCTCCGCCGCTGCTGCGCATCGGCTACGGCTCGTTCGTGACGCCGGGCACCGTGTACGACTACGAGGTCGCGACCGGCGAGCGGCACCTGCGCAAGCGCCAGCCCGTGCTCGGGGGCTACGAGCCCGGCGACTACGCGCAGGCCCGCGTGTGGGCGACGGCGCAGGACGGCACGGAGGTGCCCGTCTCCCTCGTGTGGAAGCGATCGTTCGGCGCCGCCGGCGATGCTCCTCGGCCCCTGCACCTGTACGGCTACGGCTCGTACGAGCACTCGATCGAGCCCGGCTTCTCGGTGCCGCGCCTGTCCGAGCTCGACCGCGGTGTGATCTTCGCCGTCGCGCACGTGCGGGGCGGGGGCGAGATGGGGCGGCAGTGGTACGAGGACGGCAAGCTGCTGGCGAAGCGCAACACCTTCACCGACTTCGTCGACGTGGCTCGTCACCTGGTGGATGCCGGCTACACGACCCCCGCGCAGCTGGTCGCCGAGGGCGGATCGGCGGGCGGGCTGCTCATGGGCGCCGTGGCGAACCTCGCTCCCGAGCTCTTCGCCGGCATCCTCGCCGATGTGCCCTTCGTCGACGCGCTCACGACGATCCTCGATCCGTCGCTGCCCCTCACGGTCATCGAGTGGGACGAATGGGGCGATCCCCTGCACGACGCCGACGTGTACGCGTACATGAAGTCGTACTCGCCGTATGAGAACGTCCGGGATGCCGCGTACCCCCGCATCCTCGCCGTCACGTCTCTCAACGACACGCGCGTGCTCTACGTCGAGCCCGCGAAGTGGGTCGCGCGCCTGCGCGAGGTCGGCGCCGACGCGCTGCTCAAGTGCGAGATGGTCGCCGGCCACGGCGGCGTGTCGGGCCGCTACAACGCCTGGCGCGAGCGTGCGTTCGAGCTTGCGTGGCTGCTCGACACCCTCGGCGCCGCTGACGCCTGACCGGCTTCGCCGCCGATGCGCGTGACCATCGGCATCCCACCCCTCGCTCGCGTGCTTCGTGTCCCACTTTCCGTCCTTCGTGTCCCAGTTCGCCCCGAAATGCCTGCTCATTCCGTGGTGAACTGGGACACGATCACGCTCCTGGTCGCCAGCCTGCCTGAATGAGCGCATCGCGGACTTTCCGCACCGCGACGGCCGCGTTCGGGCGCATGTGGTGATTGAGGATGCGCACGTGGTCCCATCCGAGAGCACGGATGAGATCCCAGCGATCCGCATCCCTCGCGAACTGGGTCCGGTCCAGCTCGTGGACGCGCCCGTCGTACTCTGGGGCGACCTTCCACTTCGGATACGCCAGATCCAACTCGGCAACGGGAATCCCCGCCGAGTCTCGCAGAGTCCAGTTGATCTCGGGTTCCGGCAGTCCCGCCCGAGTGAGCGACAGGCGCAGACTCGTCTCTCGCGCCGACCGCGGGCCGGCCCTGGACTCAGCGAGCGCGCGACGCAGGATGCCGCGGCGGAAGTCGCCCATCGCCTCGACCTCGGCGAGAAGCTCGTCCTGCGCAGCGAGCGGGAGGAGGCCCGACGAGAGGAAGTCGGCGGCGGCGATGAGGTCATCGAGCGCCCAGGAAACCCCCGTCTGACGCCATGCCCGATCCGGGCTCTCGACGGGGAGTCCGCCGACCTCCAGCACCGCAGTCTGTCGCACCTGCAGGCGATGCCCGATCACTCCCTCGATGCGCGGCTCGCGTCGTGGCCTGTGGGTTGAGACATGCAGGCGCGGCGCATACGGCCATGAAGGCAGGGGCGCGCCGATGAGCGCCAGGGCGGTCTCGTGGCTGAAGAACTGCCAGGGCTTCAGCCGCGGAGCGTACTCCTCCGCTCGCTCCCGCAAGCTAGTGGGGAACGGCGCGTCCGCGGCCGAGCGCAGCCCGCGGAAGGGGATCCGGAGGTCGGTGCGCTGTAGGCGACCGCGCGAAAGGCCGAATTCGGGTCCCTCGGCTATGGCGAACACGGGAGGCAGGTCGGTTGGCAACGCGGACGGGCGGCGAGGCATCCTCCACTGTCCTCCCGCCGGCACTCGCGGATCACCTCCGCGGGCCGAACACGGGACAACTGCTCCGCACGCCCCTGTGTGGAGGAGGCTCCAGCGAGGGCATGTCCCACTTTGTCCCGCATCCCAGGCGAAACTCGGGGCGAACTGGGACATGAAGCGCGCGAAATGGGACACCGAACGACGGCGGCGGCGAGTGACGGCGGGGGCGACGATGGATGCCGGAACTCCGGCATCCATCGTCGAATCAGCCGAAGAGCGCGGCAGCCTCTTCGTAGCGGTAGAGGGGCACGGTGTTGAGCTCGCCGAGCGCGTCGGCGAACGGCACGCGGACGATGTCGGTGCCCTTGAGCGAGACCATCTGGCCCCAGGCGCCCTCGACGATGGCGTCGGCGGCGTGCAGCCCCAGGCGCGTCGCGAGCACACGATCGAACGCCGACGGCGAACCGCCGCGCTGGATGTGACCGAGCACGGTCGCTCGCGTCTCGACGCCCGTGATGCGCTCGATCTCGGGCGCGAGGATCTCGCTGATGCCGCCCAGCCGCGGGCGGTTGAAGGCATCCAGGCCCTTGTCGCTGTAGGCCTCTTCCATGCCCTTGAGAGTGAAGCCCTCCGACACGACGACGAGCGGCGCGCGACCGCGGTCGTGAGCGCGGGACACCTGGTCGCAGATGTCGTCGAGCGTGAGAGGCACCTCGGGGATGCAGATCACGTGCGCGCCCGCGGCGATGCCGGAGTGCAGCGCGATCCAGCCGACGTGGCGGCCCATGACCTCGGCGACCATGCAGCGCTGGTGCGAGTCGCCCGTCGTGCGCAGCCGGTCCATCGCGTCGGTCGCGATGTTGACGGCCGTGTCGAAGCCGAACGAGTAGTCCGTCGCGCGCAGGTCGTTGTCGATCGTCTTGGGGACGCCGAGGACGTTGATGCCGTCGTTGAAGAGCCGGTTGGCCGCCGCGAGGGTTCCCTCGCCGCCGATCGCGATGATGCCGTCGAGGTGGTGGCCGTACATCGTCTTGGAGATGTTCTCCGCACCGCCGCGCGGACCTTCGTACGGGTTCGTGCGCGACGTGCCGAGGATCGTGCCGCCCACCTTCGACAGGCCCTTGACCTCGTGTCGCGTGAGCGGGAAGAAGTCGCCGTCGACGACGCCGCGCCACCCGTCGCGGATGCCGACGAACTCGAGATCGTACGTCGTCGTGCCCTTGAGCACGACACCGCGGATGACGGCGTTCAGACCGGGACAGTCGCCGCCGCTCGTCAGGATGCCGATCTTCATGCTGTGGTCCTCGCTGTCGGGGGGGTCGGGTCGGCGACGGTGCCACTCAGACACTATCGCCGGATGACCCGCCCTCGCGACCGGGGACGGGGTGCCACTCGTCGTCGATCCGCGTCCACTCCTCAGACGCTCCGCCGGCGCGCGTGTCGCCGAACCAGAAGGTCTCGTCGGGGTTCCATCCGGCGATGACACTCGCCCGCCCGTCGCCGACCTCGAGCAGGCGCGTCGCCGCCTCGAGATAGCCCGCGACGGTGAGGTGCACACCGTCGACCTCGTGGGCGACCGACGCCCAGTCCGGCTGGACCCACTCCCCCGTCCAGCCCGTCACCCGGAACCAGTCGTGGCGGCGCGAGGCCGTGACGACGAGGGGATGCCGGCGGCACAACGCGATCCAGGCATCCGCGCCGTCGATCTCGAGGACGTTCGTCGACACCGGCAGCACGGGCGTCGCGACGGCCGATTCCCACCCCAACCCGTCCTCGACGAACCACAGGCCGGCCGGGCCGGCGGCCCCCAGGCCCCGGGCCGACCGCGCGAGCCCGCTCGGGGGCCTCGACCACCACGTGCCCGTCCAGTTCGCGGCCGGATCGATCGGGCGTTCGACCCGAGCACGCTCCTCTTCGGCGACGACGTCGTCGCGCCACCGCGCGAGCTCGGCCGCGGCGTCGGTCTGCGCCGTCGCACCCCCGTCCCACGAGACCGCCCACTGATCGTCGCGCGCGACGCCCGACCCCCACCACTGCGCTTCAGGCGATGCGGCGAGAGCCTGCGCGACGCGCGCGAGCGACGGCCGGAGCTCATCCCGGGCCGCCAGGACGTCTTCGCCGTCGGGCGCCTGCCAGTACATCGCGCGATCCACCGAGACGGCGAGCGCGCGCCGCAGGCGGCTCTCGGTGAGCGGAGGCACAGCGAGTTCCGCGAGGAGGGATGCCGCATCCTCCACCGTCACGACGGGCTGCACGTACCCGTCATCCGCGCCGATCGTGATCAGCGTGCCCGGATTCGGATCGAGAGCGTGAGATACCCAGAACACCGCCTCCCACGCGGGGCGTTCGTCCCCCTCGTGCCGGTCGAGGAGAAGCTCGAGGCACAGCCGGCGCCCGCGGGGCCCCTCGAGCAGCGTCAGCGGGTCGAGGGGCATCCCGCAACGATAGCGGGGGCTACTCGCCGCCGAGCGCCTGACGCAGCAGGTGCATGAGCGCCGACAGCTGGACCGAGTCGCTGGACTGCGGGTCGACCGCCTCGCCGTCGAGCGCGCGGGCGGCGAGCCCCTGCTTCGAGTCGATGAGCTCGGCGATCTTGGTGTCGATCGTGTGCGCGGCGATGATCCGCCATGCCGTCACCGGCTCGTCCTGGCCGATGCGGTGCACGCGGTCGATCGCCTGCGTCTGCTCGGCGGCCGTCCACGACAGCTCGGCCAGCACGACGTTCGACGACGCCTGCATGTTCACTCCGACGCCCGCCGCCGTGAGCGAGCACACCGCGATGCCGACGTCGGGATCGTTGTTGAACGCGTCGATCGCCTCCTGACGGGCCGTCGTCGACTGGTCTCCGCGCAGCGACACGGTCTTGAGCCCTGCGGCGCGGAACGCCGACTCGGCCGTGTCCATCACGTCGATGTGCTTGGCGAAGAACACGACCTTGCCGACGGAGCGCTGCAGCTGCACGGCGTAGTCCGCCGCGAGGCCCGCCTTGGCCTGACCGATCCGGCGGACCATGGTGAAGACGTTCTCGCTGCCCGTCCCGGCGGCCTTGGACTCCTCGAGCTCGTTGTGCGCGACGAGACGGACGATGTCGCTGTCGATCTCTCCCGGCGCGAGGCCGCGATCTCCGCGAGCCTCGATGATCCGACGGTATTTCGCCGCGAGGCGCTCGCCGAGCTCGCGCTCGGCCTGGCGGATCGAGCGGCCGAAATCGTCATCCAGTTCGACGGGCAGATCGGCGATGAGCTTGTCGGGGAGATCGGCCGCGACATCCTTCTTGCGTCGACGCACGATGCCCATCGAGATGACGGCCTCGCGCGCTTCGGGGTAGAAGGACTTGTCGGCGGGTGTGAGACCCGTGTCATCCAGCTTCTCCATCAGCACCGGACCCGGCTTCTCGCCGTTGGTCCAGCCGAGGAAGCGCCAGATCGCGTCGAAGTCCTCGACGTCGTTGATGAGCGGGGTGCCCGTGAGGGCGAGCAGCAGCGGGTTGCGCACCTGCTCGCGGATGCGGGTCGCCAGGGCGAGGACGTTCTGCGAGCGCTGCGACGTGAGGTTCTTGATGAAGTGCGCCTCGTCGACGACCATGCCCTTGAGACCGAGGGAGCTCAGCCACGAGAGGTGGCGGTCGAGGATCTCGTAGTTCACGATGAAGACGTCGGCGAAGGCATCCACGTTCTCGCCGTCGCCGTGGATGACGGTCGCGCGCCGCTGCGGCGTCCACCGCTCGACCTCACGCGCCCAGTTCATCTTGACGACGTTGGGCACGACCACCAGCAGCGGATAGGCGTCGGCGACGGATGCCGCGAGCACCGACTCGGCGGTCTTGCCGAGTCCGGGCTCGTCGGCCAGGAGGAACGTGCGGTGGCCGTCTCGCACGGCTTCGAGGAAGCGCGACTGGTGCGGCATGACCTCGAGCCCCTTGGGCGAGAGACGGTCGAACTCGGGTACGGGCGGCAGAGGCATCGTCGCGGCGCCGCCGCCGGCGCCCGTCTCGAACGCCTTGTAGAGCGGACCCATCAGCTCCCAGCCGTCGAGTCGGCGGCGCGGCGTCTCCTTCGGAGCGCGCAGCGTGAGGTCGGGCGGCAGGAACGGGTTCGCCTCGCGGCGAGCATCGACCTGAGGCGGCACGACCTGCCGTTCGGCGAGCGCGGCCGGCACGACGGGGGTCGCGACGGGCGCGACATCGGTGATGATGAGCTCGTCGGGGGCGAGCTCGGCGCCCGACTCGAGCAGCCAGTCCCGGCGCATGCGCTTGGCGACGGGAGACGTCGCCTGGTCGACCTCGAGCAGCTGGATGAGCGAGGTGTCGCGCGCCGCCGTCTTGGCGAGGATCGTCGCGACGCCGTCGAGACGCTTGAGCAGCTCCGAGCGCGCGGCGTCGGTGATCTCGGCATCGGCCTTCACCCGCGCGCGCTCCTCGCGCACGAGGAACGCGATGACCTGGAACTTCACGCGGTTCGTCGGACCGAGCTTGCCGCGCTGCGACTTCGCCTCGACCTCGCGCACCTTGCGGGCGAGGATCGGGATGATGGGGGCTTCGTCGTCACGGCGCGCCGGCGAGGCCTTGCGACGCCGCTGGGTCGAACGGCCGGTGGTGGATGCCGTGGTCGGCATGCTCCTCCTGAGAGTAGGTGCCGGGTGTCCGGCGGTACCGGTCGAGACCGGCGAGGGCTGCGTGCTCCCGCAGGCGGCTGCGCGGTTGGTGCGGTGCGATCGTCGCTGCTGCGGGCGGGAGGTCCGCCTGCGGCCGCGGGCACTCGCTTCTGCGAGCTGCGGCGTCGGGAGCGGTTCCCGTGGGCCAGTCTAGTGGGTCGGGGGCGTTTCAGCCCCACACCGTGGTTACGATGTCTTCCGTGTACCCCGGGATCTCGGCGTTGATCCACCGCGTCGACACCCACTGCGAGCCCGCGAGGTAGTGCTGCTCGCCCATCGTCACGAGGTCGTCGTCCTGCGTGATCATCTCCTGCTGGATGCGATAGATCGATCCGCCCTCGAAGGCCTCCTCCGAGAACCCCTCCTGAAGGAGGGCGTCGCGGATCGCCGCGGCCTGGTCGTCGTCGATCTGCGACACGTTCGTCGCGATGCCGCGCTCGGAGGGTGGGCCCCACGTGCAGCGCAGGGTCGGGATGCCGGAAGCGAGGATGTCGAGCGCCGTGACGTTCTGGCTCGAGAGCATCGTGATGCCGGGGTCGTTCAGCGGCGCGACCTGCGCCTGCAGTGTGGCGAGCATGCCGGCGGAGTAGATCGCGTCGCACGAGGCGGGCAGCGCTGCCGGCGGCTCCTCGGTCGGAGTCGCCGATGGCGTCGGGGAAGCGCTCGACGCGGACGCCGACGGCGAGGAGGACGATGTCGGGCCGGGCTCGGGCACGCATCCCGCCGCGGTCAGTGCGACGACGGCGAGCAGGACGACGAGGGATGCACGGGCGCTGCGGCGTGCGGTGGGCATGGGACCTCCGAGGACGTGATGCGGTCCGACCCTACCTGCCGTCCGCGACGATCCCCTGCCACTCCGACAGCGTGCCGGGATCGTCGGTCACGATCCCGTCGACGCCGAGCGCCGTCATCTCGCCCCACTGCGCATCCTTGTTGAGCGTGTACACGATGACGCGGACTCCCACGGCGTGGAGGTCGTCGACCACCTCGGGACGCAGATCGACGGCCTTCCGGTCGGCGATCACGCCGCGCACGCCGGCCTCCGCCGTGGCCGCGACGACGTCATCCGGCAGATGCTTGAGGATGAGCAGGCGCGGCACGACCTCGGAGGCGGCTTCGACCAGGGCGAGCGTGCGGGTGTCGAAGCTCGCGATCGCGACGCGGCGGTCCAGATCGCGAGCCGACACCTCGGCGATCGCCGCCTGCACGGCCGCGGCATCCCACTCCCCCTTGAACTCGACGATCGCCCGCTGCGGCGACGTCGCCAGCAGGTCGAGGAACTCCTCCAGGGTCGGCACCGGGGTGCCCGCGTACTGCGGGTCGAACCACGACCCCGCGTCGAGCGCGCGCACCTCGTCCAGCGTGTGCGCGGACACGGCGCCGCGTCCGTTCGTCGTCCTGTCGAGCGTGGAATCGTGCAGGAGCACCGGGCGGCGATCGGCCGTCAGGGCGACATCCACCTCGACGTAGTCGAAGCCGGCGGCCAGGGCGGCCGCGATCGCCGGGAGCGTGTTCTCGGGCGCCGTGGCGCCGCCGCCGCGATGACTCGCGATGAACGCGGCCTCACCGGGAGTGCGCTCGTCGCCGAGCAGCTCGGTCGCCCCGACGCGCGCGGGCGTCACGCCGACGAGCGCGATGAGCACGCTCGCGATCGCGAGCACGCCCACGACGATGAGAGCGGGCATCCGCTCGCGCAGCGCGGCGGGTGCGTGCGGGTCGGGCATCGGGTGTGTCCTCGGGTCTTCCACCGGCGTCTTCTTCGACGCGGTGCGACCACATTACACGCGCTGTTACCTTTTCGTTACCCTTTTTCGCGGAGGTCGCGGATCGCGTCCCACAGGGCATCCGACACGTCGCGCTTCGTACCGCTCGGCGTCGCGACGATCTCGCCCGCCGCGTCGAGGAGCGTCAGCGCGTTGTCGTCGGACTCGAAGCCCACCGACCAGCCGACCTCGTTGACGGCGAGCAGATCCGCACGCTTGCGCGCCGCTTTGCGACGACCGCGCTCGAGGAGCGTGTCGCCCTCCGCGGGCGTTTCGGCGGCGAAGCCGACGATCGTCTGGCCCTCTCGTCGCGAGGCGACCAGACCCGCCAGGACGTCGTCGTTCTCGACGAGGTCGAGCGTCAGTCCCTTGGTGGCGGAGCGGTCCTTCGCGAGCTTGCGCGGCGAGACCTCGGCCACGCGGTAGTCCGCGACGGCGGCGGCCATCACGACGACGTCGGCGTCGGTCGCGGCGGAGCCCACGGCATCCGCCAACTCCTTCGCCGTGCCGACGCGCGTGATCACGACACGCGGATGGACGGATGCCTCGGCCAGCACTCCGTCGTCGACGTGCGCCGCGACGAGCTCGACGTGCGCCCCTCGGTCGCCGGCGGCGAGGGCCACCGCGACCCCCTGACGGCCGCTGGAGCGGTTGCCGATGAAGCGGACGGGGTCGATGGGCTCGCGCGTGCCCCCCGCGCTCACGACGACGTGCCAGCCGTCGAGGTCCTTGCGCGCCCCGAGCGACATCGCCGCCTCGACGATCGCCTCGGGCTCGGTCATCCGCCCCGGTCCGCTGTCGCCGCCCGTCAGCTCCCCGTCCGCAGGACCCACGATGACGACGCCGCGTGCGCGGAGCGTCGCGATGTTGGCCACGGTCGCGGGATGCCGCCACATCTCGGTGTGCATCGCCGGCGCCACGACGACCGGCGCCGTGGTGGCGAGTAGGGTCGTTCCGAGGAGATCGTCCGCGAGCCCCGTGGCCATCTTCGCCAGGCTGTTCGCCGTCGCGGGCGCCACGATCACGAGATCGGCCGACTGGCCGAGGGCGACGTGCCGCACGCGGGCGACGTCGTCGTGGACGGAGGTCGTGACGGGATTGCGGCTGATCGCCTCCCAGGTCGGCAGACCCACGAAGCGCACGGCATCCGCCGTCGGCACGACGTGCACGTCGTGGCCCTCCTTCACGAGGAGGCGCACGAGGTGCACGGTCTTGTAGGCGGCGATCCCGCCCGTGACTCCGACCACGATGAACACGTTCCGATCATGGCATGAGAGCCCGACAGGAGAATGCCCGTTATGTGCACCGTGATCATCCGGGTGCCCGAATCCGCGGGTGAGCCGACGCGGGTGCTCGCGATCCGCGACGAGGATCCCGCGCGTCCGTGGAATCCTCTCGGCCGGTGGTGGCCCGAGGCCCACGACGGCGTGATCGGTGTCCGTGACGCTCGGGCCGGCGGCGCATGGCTCGCCGCGGATCCGGATGCCGGGCGCCTGGCGGTGCTGCTGAACCGGGCCGATGTCACCGACCGCCCCGAGTCCGAACTGCTCTCGCGCGGAGGGATCGTCTTGGACTCGGCCGCGGGCCGCTCCCCCGCCGCCGACCCGCGCACGCACGGCTTCAATCTCGTCGAAGTGGATGCCGACGGAGCCCGCGTGCTGACGTGGGACGGCGTCTCGCTGACGATGACCGGACTCGAGCCCGGCACGCACATGATCGCGCACGACGACGTCGACGACCCGTCCACGCCCCGCATCGCCGCGTGGCTCGACGCCTTCCGCGACGCGCCGGTCTCGGACCAGGATCGATGGTGGATGCCGTGGGTCGACGTCCTCGAGCGCTCGTCCGCGCTCGAGAGCACCGACGAT
Organism: Microbacterium sp.; assembly: GCF_051860965.1. Lineage (GTDB taxonomy): Bacteria > Actinomycetota > Actinomycetes > Actinomycetales > Microbacteriaceae > Microbacterium. The sequence continues at coordinate 14,282 of NZ_JBIMKU010000010.1, read as the reverse complement.
CGCGCGATCATCCGCGACAACCGCCCGTACGGCTACCCGACGCTCTCGCTGCTGGCGTGCGTCGCCTCCGTCGGCCGCGACGAAGTCGACGTGCGCTACGGCGAACTGCGCGAGCCCGGCCACTGGGGCACCGGCCTCGACCTCGCCTGATACGCGCTTAGCTCGGTCGGACAATGTGGCTTCGGTCGGAGGATTCGCCCCGAATCATCCGACCGAACGGCGATCCTCCGACCGAGCGGAGACGGCGATCGGACGGCGTGAGGCAAGGAGATCAACGCGAGGCAAGGATGCTGCGTCGCCCGGCATCCTTCTCCCGCGTGATTCTCCTTGCCTCACGCCACCCGATGCGCCGTCAGACGAGGCTCTTGGTGTGCCAGACGGTCTTGAGCTCGGTGAAGGCCGTGATGCGCTCGAGGCTCGGAACCGGCTCGCCCGGACGCAGTACGCGCGTGAGCGTCTCGGCGGCCTTGATCTGCAGATCCACCCAGTCCAGGTCGCCTGCTCCCGCGAGGTCCAGGCCGTGCACGTCGGGGTGGGATGCGATCCACCCCGCGATCTCGGCGGGCGAGCCGGTGAGCACGTTCACCACGCCGCCCGGGACGTCGGAGGTCGCGAGCACCTCGGCGAGGCTGATCGCCGACAGCGGGTACTTCTGCGACGCGACGACGACGACCGAGTTGCCGGTCACGAGCGCAGGCGCGATGACCGACACGAGACCTGCGAGCGCGGAATCCTGCGGTGCGACGATGCCGACGACGCCCGTGGGCTCGGGCACAGAGATGTTGAAGTAGGGCCCCGCGACGGGGTTGCCGTTGCCCGCGACCTGGCCGAACTTGTCGCACCAGCCCGCGTACCAGACCCAGCGGTCGATCGCCTCGTCGACCTCGGCGGCGGCGACGGATGCCGAGACACCCGACTGCGCGACGATCTCGTCGACGAACTGGGCCTTGCGGCCCTCGAGGATCTCGGCGACGCGGTAGAGCACCTGGCCGCGGTTGTACGCGGTGGCCCCCGCCCAGCCCTTGACGGCGCCGCGCGCCGCGGTGACGGCATCCCGAGCGTCCTTGCGCGACGCGAGCGCGGCGTTCGCGAGGAACACGCCCTTCGGGGTCGCGACCTCGTACGTGCGACCGGATTCGCTGCGCGGGAACGCGCCGCCGATGTAGAGCTTGTAGGTCTTGGGCACGGTCAGACGCTTGCTCACGCTGCGGCTCCCTTCAGGTAGGCGAGGAGTCCCTGGCGTCCGCCCTCGCGGCCGTAGCCGGACTCCTTGTAGCCGCCGAACGGCGAGGCGGGGTCGAAGCGGTTGAACGTGTTGGCCCAGATGACTCCCGCGCGCAGGCGGTCGGCGACGGCGAGGATACGGGAGCCCTTGTCGCTCCAGATGCCGGCCGACAGGCCGTACGGCGTGTTGTTGGCCTTCTCGATCGCCTCGGAGGGCGTGCGGAAGGTCAGCACCGACAGCACCGGTCCGAAGATCTCGTCGCGAGCGATCCGGTGCGACGCCTGCACGTTCGTGAAGATCGTCGGGGCGAACCAGAAGCCGTTCTCGGGGATCGCGCAGTCCGCGGTCCAGCGGACCGCGCCCTCCTCCTCGCCGATGCGGCTGAGCTCGCGGATGCGGTCGAGCTGCTCACGCGAGTTGATCGCGCCGATGTCGGTGTTCTTGTCGAGGGGGTCGCCGAGGCGGAGGGTGGACAGGCGCGTCTTGAGCCGCTCGACGACGTCGTCGTGGATCGACTCCTGCACGAGCAGGCGGCTGCCCGCGCAGCACACGTGACCCTGGTTGAAGAAGATGCCGTTGACGATGCCCTCGATCGCCTGATCGACGGGGGCGTCCTCGAAGACGATGTTCGCCGCCTTGCCGCCGAGCTCGAGCGTGAGCTTCTTGTCGGTGCCGGCGACGGACTTGGCGATCTCGCGTCCGACTCCCGTCGAGCCCGTGAAGGCGACCTTGTTCACGTCGGGATGCCGCACGAGCGCTGCTCCCGTGGCCCCGGCGCCCGTCACGATGTTGACCACGCCCGGCGGGAGGTCGGCCTGCTGCAGGATCTCGGCGAAGATGAGCGCCGACAGCGGCGTCGTCTCGGCCGGCTTGATGACGACGGTGTTGCCCGCAGCGAGGGCGGGCGCGATCTTCCACGCGAGCATGAGCAGCGGGAAGTTCCACGGGATGACCTGCGCGGCGACCCCGAGCGGCTTCGGGTCGGCTCCGAGGCCCGCGTAGTCGAGCTTGTCGGCCCAGCCGGCGTAGTAGAAGAACCACGCGGCGACGAGCGGCACGTCGACGTCGCGGGACTCCTTGATCGGCTTGCCGTTGTCGAGGCTCTCGGCGACGGCGAGCTCTCGCGCGCGCTCCTGGACGAGCCGGGCGATGCGGAAGAGGTACTTGCCGCGGTCGCGACCGCTCATGCGAGACCACGTCTTGTCGAACGCCTTGCGGGCGGACGCGACAGCCACGTCGACATCCGCCTCCGACGCCGAGGCGATCGTGGCGATGTGCTTCTCGTCGGCGGGCGAGATCGTCGCGAACGACTCCCCCGTGCCGGGACGGAACTCGCCGTCGATGAAGAGGCCGTACTCTTCGCGGAGATTCAGGATCGCGCGCGACTCGGGCGCGGGGGCGTACTCGAGGAAGGTCATTCGGTTCTCCTTGGTCTCGATCCGCGGGGTCCGCCCCGCTCCTCGACCGTCGGGGGTGGTCATCAGTCGATCGTCACGTAGTCGGCGCCGGTGTAGTGCCCGGAGCTGAGCTTCTGGCGCTGCAGCAGCACGTCGTTGAGCAGGCTGGATGCTCCGAAGCGGAAGAGGTGCGGCTGGAGCCATTCCTCGCCGACGGTCTCGGCGACCGTCACAAGGTATTTGATGGCGTCCTTCGACGTGCGGATGCCACCGGCGGGCTTCACGCCGATCTTCTCCCCTGTCGCGCGGTGCCAGTCGCGCACGACCTCGAGCATGAGGAGTGTCGTCGGCAGCGTCGCCGCCGGCTGCACCTTGCCGGTCGAGGTCTTGATGAAGTCGCCGCCCGCGAGGATCGAGAGCCACGACGCGCGCTTGATGTTGTCGTACGTGTTGAGCTCACCCGTCTCGAGGATGACCTTGAGCGAGGCGTACGAGCCGTCCTCGCGGCGGCACGCCTGCTTCACCTGCGCGATCTGGTCGAAGACGAGTCCGTAGCGGCCTGCGAGGAACGCGCCGCGATCGATCACCATGTCGATCTCGTCAGCGCCGTCGGCGACGGCTTCGGCCGTGTCTGCGAGCTTGATCGCGAGCGATGCGCGGCCCGACGGGAAGGCCGTCGCGACGGCCGCGACGCTCACGCCGCCGTCGTCGGGGTCACCGTGCGCCTCGCCGAGCGCGTCGACGGCGTACGCGACCATGTCGCCGTACACGCAGACGGCGGCGACCCGCGGACACGTCGGATCGGAGGCATCCGGATTCAGCGCCTTCGCGACGAGCGATCGCACCTTGCCGGGCGTGTCCGCGCCCTCAAGCGTCGTGAGGTCGATGAGCTCGATGATCTTGTCGAGCGCCCATGCCTTGGACGTCGTCTTGATGGAGCGGGTGCCCAGGCCCGCGGCGCGCTGTTCGAGGCCGACGGCGTCGACGCCGGGCAGTCCGTGCAGGTATCGGCGCAGGGTCGTGTCGTCGGGTTCCCCGCCGAGCAGCTCGACGGCGCGCTCGGGGAGGGTCTGGAGATCGGTGCGGCTCATGGGTCTCCTCAGGTCTGTCTGGTCCGCCGGGTAGGTGGGCCTTCCGCCGGTGTCGGCGCCGCCGTGCGCGCGTGGCGCACGAGGACGATCACACCGGTCCCGACGACGATCACGAACGCGATCGTGAGGCTCGTGAACGCGAACCAGTTGTCGTCGAGGGCGAGCACGATCCCCGCTGCGATGACGGCGATCGCGGCCGCGGCCAGTTTGGACGCGAACTTCAAGCCTACCCCGGCCGTGAGCCGACCCGCTGGCGCGTCACCGCGCGCGAGGATCAGGTCCGCGAACGCGTCGAGGGTCGCCAGCAGCGATGCCGAGTAGGCGACGGCGCAGCCGAGGGCTCCCCACAGGTTGACCGACGGCGCTGCCGCGGCCGCGTAGGCGATGAGATCGACGGATGCGGCATCCACGCCTCGATCGTAGAGGCGCGCTCAGCGCGGGTCTACGGGATCCATCGGGGCGGACTCGCGCAGCAGCGCATCGACGAGCGCGTTGACGGGAATGCCGCGGCGGGCGGCTTCGGCATCGAGCAGAGCGATCGACACGGGCGACAGTCCCGTGGTGGATGGCGCGTCGCGCAGCATGAGCGACAGCACGGGGACGATGACGGCCCCGAGCGCGGCGAGGATCGCGCAGACGCCTAGTGTGCGGCCGAACGCGTCGCCGGTGATCGTGGAGGACCACCAGATCGCATAGATCGTCATACCGAGGACGACGGTGAACAGGACGATCGTGACAGCCAATCCGATCCGCACGGCAGCCTGACGGCGGTCGGCGAGCAGGAGCAGGAGCGACGCGAACGAGAAGGCGACGGTGAGCGCGATACCCGTCCACGTCAGGCGCATGAGGGTGTCGTACAGGGAGTCCGGGTAGCTGTCGTAGCGATACCAGATCAGCCAGACCGACAGGATCGCGCTCACCAGCGCGACTCCCGCGCCGACGAATCCGACGAGCTGCAGGCGCCGTCCGGCGAGGGCCGCACAGCAGAGGACGGCGACGCTGAAGGCGCCGATCGTCGCCGTCGTTCCGAGGGCCCGGTACTGCTCCGAACCCAGGTCGCCCCCCAGCAGCACGACGATGCCCAGGAGAGCGGCGAGACCGAACGAGACGATGATGACGGCGACGATCGCGCGCCGGAAGACCTTGATCGGGCGGGTCGGCGTCGTGTCGGTCATGTCAGAGCCTTCCGCACCCTCTCGACGTCGTCGGCCATCTGCCGCACGAGCGCGTCCACGCCTTCGAACGCGACCATGCCCCGCACCCGGTTGGTGAACTGCACCTCGACGCGATGACCGTACAGGTCGAGATCCGTCTCGTCCAGCACGTGTGCCTCGACCTGTCGCACGGGGACGTCGTCGAACGTCGGGTTGGTGCCGACGCTGATGGCGGCGGCGTACCGGATGCCGGGGCGCAGCCCGTCGGCGGAGCTTTCGTCGACGAGCCATCCGGCGTAGACGCCATCGGCGGGGATGAACCCCTCGAGGTCGTTCGAGAGGTTCGCCGTGGGGTAGCCGAGTTCGCGTCCGCGCTTGAGCCCGTGCACGACCTCGCCCCAGACCGCCGGCGGGCGACCCAGCAGGCGGGCGGAACCCGCGACATCCCCCTCGGCGAGCAGCTCGCGGATCCACGTCGACGACACGCGCCGACCGCCGTCGATCGCGCGCACGTCGCCGACGACCTCCACCTCGAAGCCGAACTCCCGCCCGAGCTCCCGCAGGACGTCGGGGTTGCCGGCGCCGCCCGCACCGAAGCGGAAGTCGTCGCCGACGAGCACGATGCGCACACCGAGCGCGTCGACCAGCACGTGCTCGACGAACGCACGCGGGGTGAGGTCGGCGAGCGCGCGATCGAAGGTGAGCATCAGCGTCGCATCCACCCCCGTCTCGGCGAGCATCTGCAGCTTCTGGTGCACGCCGATGAGGTTCTCGGGGCACAGCTCCGGACGCAGCAGCGCGAGCGGATTGCGGTCGAAGGTCACCGCGACGACGCGCGCATCGCTGTTCGCGGCGTCGACCCTCGCGCGATCGATGACGGCGCGGTGCCCGGAGTGAACGCCGTCGAACTTGCCGATCGCGACGACGGACGGGCCGAATCCCGCCGGCACGTCGGCCGGCGACCGGAAGACGATCACGAGGCCACCTGGACGGCGGCATCCTTCGTCGAATCCGACGTCACGGGCGGATGCTTCACGAGCCACCAGATGCCGAGGAACGGCAGCACGAGCGGGATGAAGAGGTATCCCATCCCGAAGAACGACCAGACGGTCGCCTCCGGGAACAGGTCGGGGCGGATGAGGCTCAGGGTGCCGATCACGAGCACCCCGACGAGCTCGAACGAGATCGTGACCCACGCGACGCGATACCAGACGCGCGATCCCGCGAAGATCAGCGCGAGCGTCGCGACGATGTAGACGGTCGCCGACACGGCCGACAGCGTGAAGGCGAGGGGGGCGTGGTCGAAGCGCTCGATGATCTGCACGAGCGAGCGGCCGAACGCACCGAGCGCGAGGATGCCGTACACGACGACGAGCACGCGGCCGATGCCCGACATGCGGCGGCGCGGGGTGACAGAAGATGACATGACCGATCCAGCTTAGTTGCGGCCCGCGCGGGCTCAGCCGATCTGGATCGTCCAGATCACCTGCATCCGCCACACCATGACGGCGATCGCGAGCGCCGCGAGGCCCATGATGACGGTCGACCACCGGCTGCGCTCCAGCAGCGCCCAGAACACCGCGGCCACCGGCAGCAGAGCGGCCGACACGAGATACACCCAGAACTCCAGCGCGCTGCCCGTCGGCGGGTTGCCGGCGAGCGGCGCGATGATCGCGATCACGATCTGCGCGATCAGGAGAACCTCGACGAGCGCGAGCGATCCGACGCTGAGATCGCTGGGGCGGCGCCCGGCGAGTCCGAGGACGATGCACAGGATTCCCGCGAGCACCGCGACGGCGACCTGGGCGAGCGTGAACCACAGGATCATGCGGGTCTCTCCTCGGGCATGTTCATGGCGCTTTTGACGTCGTCGCCGCGCTTCTCGACGATCCCGACGAGCACGCCATTCGGGTCGATCGCGGCCCTCCCCGCCGCGAGACGGGGCGCCGCTCCCCCGAGGCGCTTGCCGTGTCGCAGATCGCGCGCCTCATCGGCGGTGACGTCGAATGCTCCGAGCACGTCGGCCGCGACGGCGGCGGGAGTGAGGACGGATGCCGCGGCCAGCTCGTCGACGGACGCAGCGTCGCGCGCGTCGAACGGGCCGATGCGCGTGCGGCGCAGCGCCGTGAGGTGACCGCCGACCCCGAGCGAGGCACCGAGGTCGCGCGCGAGCGCCCGGATGTACGTGCCGCTCGAGCAGTCCACGACGACGTCGAGGTCGACGGTCTCCCCCGCTCGCCGCGCATCGATCACCTCGAACCGCGACACAGTGACCTCGCGCGCCGTGAGCTGCACCTCCTCGCCCGCCCTCGCGAGGTCGTAGGCGCGCCTGCCGTTCACCTTGATGGCCGAGACGGTGCTCGGCACCTGCGAGATGCGGCCTGTGAGGGGCTCGATCGCCGCCCGGATCTGCGCGTCGGCGAGGGGCGAGGCATCCATCGTCGCGGTGATCTCACCGTCGGCGTCGTCGGAGTCCGTCGAGACCCCCAGCCGGATCGTGGCCTCGTACGTCTTGTCGAGGCCCACGATGAACGTGAGCAGCCGCGTCGCGCCCTCGACGCCGAGCACGAGCAGACCCGTCGCCATGGGGTCGAGCGTGCCGGCGTGGCCGATCTTGCGCGTGCCGAACGCCCGCCGCGCGCGGGCCACGACGTCGTGGCTCGTGATGCCGCCGGGCTTGTCGACGAGCACGATCCCCGCAGTCGCCATCAGCAGTAGTCCCGGAACACGCGGCGCGGGTGCGCGAAGTCGGTGTTGTCGACGATGACGGACGCCGCGTCCCGCGGGTCCGCGTCGCGCAGATAGAGCTCCTGCCCTTCGCGGTAGCGGGTGTTCGCCGGTGCCAGGAAGTCGGGGTCGGTGCCGTCTCGCCGAGCCATGCGCTCGTACGCGACGTCGATCGGCACGTCGAGCCACACCGACCAGTGCCAGAGGCCCCGCAGCGCCGGGCGGTGGAGGAAGATGCCGTCGACGATGAGCACGGCGTCCTTCGGCGCGGTGACCCACGTCGACTCGACGGCCGCGTCGCGCTCGACGTCGAATGCGGCGAGCTGGAAGCCGGTCGTCGCCCCGGTCTGTCCGCCCTCGCGGAAGGGGTCGATCAGCACCCGGCGGAACGTCGCGTAGTCGTACGAGTCCTCGTAGAACCCGACGGGGCTCGTGCGGCCTCTGGCCCAGCGCTCGTCGCGAGGGCGGTGGAAGCTGTCGATGGATGCCCGGAACACCGCCGAGCCGTCCTCGGCGAACACGTCGGCCAGCCCATCGGCGAACACGGTCTTGCCTGCGCCGTCGCGCCCGTCGACGGCGAGGATGATCCTGCCCGCGCGATAGTGGGCGCGCACCTCGTCGCGCAGCTCGCGCCACAGGGTCGTCGCGGGGGTGGTCGGCAGGCGCATGGCTCCAGCCTACGAGGCGGCCGGGCACGAGGCGGGCCGGGAGAAACCATCGCCACAGACTTCGCGTTCGCGAGGACTTCTCACTGAGGGCGACGTGTTCCCGACCGACATAGGCTGATCGACATGCCCGACCTCGCGACGCCGCTCATCGAGTGGTACCGCGACAACGCGCGAGACCTGCCCTGGCGACGGCCGGGGTTCGGCGCCTGGGGCGTGCTGGTGAGCGAGTTCATGCTGCAGCAGACGCCCGTGAACCGCGTCATCCCGCACCTCGAGGCGTGGCTCGCACGCTGGCCCACGCCGACGGCGCTGGCGATGGATGCTCCGGCCGACGCCGTACGCGCCTGGGCCAACCTGGGGTACCCGCGACGGGCGCTGTGGTTGCATCGCGCTGCGGTCGAGATCCGCGATCGCCACGACGGCGTCGTGCCCGACGACGTCGACGCGCTCCTCGCACTCACGGGCATCGGCGACTACACGGCGCGCGCGGTCGCGGTGTTCGCGTACGGGTCGCGGCATCCTGTCGTCGACACCAACACCCGTCGCGTCCTGGCTCGCGCGATCGACGGTCGCTCACAGCCCGGACCGCCGTCGAAGCGCGACCTCGCCGCGATGGAGGTCATCCTCCCGGTCGACGTCGAGTCGTCCGCGATCGTCAACGCCGCAGCGATGGAGCTCGGCGCGACCGTGTGCATCGCCCGTTCGCCGCGATGCGACGCGTGCCCGATCGCCGACCGGTGCGCCTGGCGTCTGGCCGGCTACCCCGACACGGGTGACGAGCGCCGCAGGCAAGCGAAGTACGAGGGCAGCGACCGACAGGCGCGGGGTGCCGTGCTGAGGGTGCTGCGGGATGCCGAGGCACATGCGGTCCCCGTCGACACCGTCATCCCGGACTGGCCGGACCCGCTCCAGCGCGATCGCGCGATCGACTCGCTCATCGCCGATGGCCTGGCCGAGGCCGCCGACGGGATGCTTCGCCTGCCGCACTGATCGCCGCGAGACGACGTCAACGCGCGGCGATGAGCTCGCGCAGCATCACCGCGAGGTGGCGCCGATACTCATCGGGCGACATGCCCGCGACGCGCACCGCGCGGTCGTAGAGCTCGACCGATGTCACGAGCACCGATCGGTCGACGAGCTCCTCGAACGGCACGTCCTCCCGCGCGAACCCGCGCTGCCGCCACTCCGTCATGAGCACGACGTTCTGCATGCGGATGCCCTGCGCGAGCTGTCGGAACGACTCGGAGATCTCGTCGTCGGTGCGCGCGGCCTCGGAGAACGCCAGCCACAGACCGTGCGTCGCCGCATTGACCTGTGCGAGCACGTCCGCCGCCAGCTCCACGGCCTCGGTCGACGACCGCGCCGAGAGCAGTCGTCCGCCCAGCTCCGTGGCGCGGGTGTCCGCATCGCGGCCGACGCCGAATGCGAACGCGTCGATGGCGGCGCGCAGCAGGACGGACTTCGGTCCGTGCGACTGGACGGTCTCGGTGGACACCCCCGCCGTCCGGGCGATCTCCGGCATGCTCGTGCCCGCGTAGCCGCGCTCCGAGAAGAGCTCAGCGGCAGCGGCGACGACCCGCTCGCGCGTCGCCGCAGCCTGTTCTGCACGCAGCGTCGACGAATAGCGTCGCGGGGATTTCTGATCTGCCATATTGACTACTGTACTCCTGTAGTGAATACTCTCAACGGTCACCCGATTCTTCCACTGGAGCAGTCATGTCCGAAATCCTCATCGCCTCCGTGCCGGTGCACGGCCACGTCGTCCCCCTCCTGCCCATCGCCCGCCACTTCGTGGAGCGCGGCGACCGCGTGACCTTCCTGACCGGCGCGCGGTTCGCCACGGCCGTCGAAGCGACGGGCGCCGAGCACATCCCGCTGCCCGAAGCGGCCGACTTCGATGACCGCACGGTGTCGGCACGCTATCCGGAGCGCGAAGGGATGCCGGCGGTCAAGGCCATCGCCTTCGATTTCGAGCACATCTTCGTGCGACCCGGCGAACATCAGTACGCCGCACTGTCGGCACTCGTCGACATCCGCGATGCCGATGTCGTCGTGTGCGACCCGCTCTTCGTCGGGGCCGTCCTGTACGCGGAGCTCCCACGGGCTGAGCGCGTGCCGATCGTCGTGGCGGGGCTCGTCCCGCTCAGCTATCCCGGTCCCGGACTCGCGCCGTTCGGCATGGGGCTGCCTCCGCTGGGCGGCCTCATCGGCGGCATCCGCAACAAGATCCTCGCCGCGGGCACGAAGCGCCTCTTCCGCACCGTGGACGCCGCCGCCGACGAGATCGCACGCCGGGCCGTCGGCCACGCTCTGAGCGGACCCGTGCTGGACTGGCTCCCCCGCGCCGACGCCGTCTGCCAGCTGACGGTGCCGTCGTTCGAGTATCCGAGACCGGATGCTCCGGCATCCGTCGTCTTCACGGGCCCGATCACCGCCGCGGTCGCGCCGCACGCGCGGCCCGACTGGTGGACCGACGTCGAGCGGGCGCGCACCGTCGTGCACGTGACGCAGGGAACGATCGCCAACGACGACCCGTCGGAACTGATCCTTCCGACGATCGAGGGACTCGCCGGGACCGAGGCCCTGGTCGTCGTCGCGACCGGCGGACTGCCGGTCGCGTCGCTCGGTGCTCTGCCGGCGAACGTGCGCGCCGCAGAGTTCCTGCCCTACGAGGATCTCTTCGCGCACACGGACGTGTTCGTGACGAATGGCGGCTACGGCGGAGTGCAGTACGCCCTGAGGCACGGCGTGCCGCTCGTCGTCGCCCCCGGCAAGGAGGACAAGGTCGAAGTCGCGGCGCGCGTCGCGTGGTCGGGCACGGGGGTGAACCTCCGAACGCGGCGGGCCACGCCGGCCGCGATCCGCGCTGCGGTTCAGCGGGTGTCGGGCACCCCCGGCTACCGCCGTGCGGCTCAGCGCATCGCGGCCGACATCAGCGCGGCGAGCGGCGCGGCGGGATTCGCCGCGACGGTCGACAGGATCGTGTCGGGGACCCTCGCGGCGGACTTATCGACGGGCGTCGCCGGGGCGTGAGAACACGAAGGGCGGGGTGGCCGAAGCCACCCCGCCCTTCGGCATGTCACTTGTCCGCGTCATCCCTGTCGTCGGACTCTTCGTCCTCGCGCGGCTTGACGTAGGGATCCGCGTCGCCGGCGTAGGTCGCCGTCGAGGCGAGACCGGCGACCGCCTCGTCACGCTCGCGCGCTTCGCGCAGGAGCGCCGCGATGTGATCGGCGTTCTCGGGGATCGCGTCGAGGAAGAACTCGAGCGTCGGAGTGAGACGCGTGTTGAGATTCTTGCCCACCTCGGTGCGGAGCATCCCGGTCGCGGACTTCAGGGCGGCGGCGGTGTCCGCGCGCAGCGCGTCATCCCCCATCACGGTGTAGAAGACCGACGCGTGCTGGAGGTCCCCGGTCACCTTGACATCGGTGATCGTGACGAATCCGAGACGCGGGTCGCGCAGACCTTTCTCCAGCCGTTCCGCGAGCACGACGCGGATGCGGTCTGCGACTCGTGCCTGACGTTCGCCTGCCATGTTGTCCTCCTTGCCTCGCCACCGTGATCCGGTGGATGTGCAGGATGCCCCGCCCGGTGTGGGCGGGGCATCCCGTGCATTCTGCGGTCCGACTAGCCTCGCGGCTTCTCGACCATCTCGGTGGTCTCGATCTCGTCGCCGATCTGGATGTCGTTGTACTTGCCGAGCCCGATACCGGCCTCGAAGTCCGTACGCACCTCGGTGACGTCGTCCTTGAAGCGACGCAGCGACTCGATGGCGAGGCCATCGGCCAGCACGACACCGTCGCGGATGACCCGCGCCTTGGCGTTGCGCGTGATCGTTCCCGAGCGGACGATGACACCCGCGATGTTGCCGAACTTGGAGGAGCGGAACACCTCGCGGATCTCGGCCACACCCGACTGCTTCTCTTCGAACTCCGGCTTGAGCATGCCCTTGAGGGACTGCTCGACATCGTCGATCGCGTTGTAGATGACCGAGTAGAACCGGATGTCCACGCCTTCGCGCGAGGCGCGCTCGCGCGCCTTCGCGTCGGGACGCACGTTGAAGCCGATGATGATCGCGTTGTCGATCGTCGCCAGGTTCACGTCGGACTCGGTCACGGCACCCACACCGCGGTGGATGATGCGCAGCTGCACCGACTCGTCGACCTCGATCTTGAGGAGCGACTCCTCGAGCGCCTCGACGGCACCCGACACGTCGCCCTTGATGATGAGGTTGAGGGACTCGACCTTGCCCTCCTGGAGAGCGCGGGTGAAGTCCTCGAGCGAGATGCGCTTGCGCGCCTTGGCCAGCTGGGCGTTGCGCTCGGCGGCCTCTCGCTTCTCGGCGATCTGACGGGCCAGGCGGTCCTCTTCGGTCACGATGAAGGTGTCACCGGCGCGGGGCACCGAGTTGAGACCCTGCACCTGCACGGGACGCGACGGCCAGGCCTCGAGCACGGCGTCGCCGTTCTCGTCCGCCATCGCACGCACGCGGCCATAGGCCGTGCCCGCGACGATCGCATCGCCGACGCGCAGGGTTCCGGACTGGATGAGCACGGTGGCCACCGATCCGCGACCCTTGTCGAGCTTCGCCTCGATCGCGACACCGCGGGCGGCCTTGTTCGGGTTCGCCGTGAGGTCGAGCCCGGCGTCGGCGGTGAGCAGCACCGCGTCGAGGAGCTCCTGGATGCCGGTGCCGGCGCGAGCCGAGACATCCACGAACTGCACGTCGCCGCCGTACTCCTCGGCGACGAGGCCGTACTCGGTGAGCTGCTGACGGACCTTGGCCGGGTTGGCCTCGGGCTTGTCGACCTTGTTCACCGCGACGACGATCGGCACGCCGGCGGCCTGCGCGTGGTTGAGCGCCTCGACCGTCTGGGGCATGATGCCGTCGTCGGCGGCGACCACGAGGATCGCGATGTCGGTCACCTGGGCACCACGGGCGCGCATGGCGGTGAACGCCTCGTGACCCGGGGTGTCGATGAAGGTGATGGCGCGCTCAATGCCCTCGTGCTCGGTCCACACCTGGTACGCACCGATGTGCTGCGTGATGCCGCCGGCTTCGCCTTCGATGACGTTGCTCTGACGGATCGCGTCGAGCAGTCGCGTCTTACCGTGGTCGACGTGGCCCATGACGGTCACGACCGGAGGACGGATCTCGAGGTCGTCCTCGTTCTCGTCCTCGAGCTCCTGCTCGAGATCGAGGCCGAAGCTCTCGAGGAGCTCCTTGTCCTCGTCCTCGGGCGAGACCATCTGGATCTTATAGCCGAGCTCGGCACCCAGGACCTCGAAGGTCGCCTCGTCGAGCGACTCGGTCGCGGTCGCCATCTCGCCCAGGTTGAACAAGATGGTGACGAGAGTGCCGGGCTGCACGGTGTAGCCGGTGATGTTCTCGATCTTGTCGGCGAAGTCCGAGATGGATGCGCCGCGGCGCATCCGGATGATCTCGCCGTTGCCGCGCGAGACGTTGACGCCACCGACCGTCGGGGCGTCCCTCATCTCGAACTCTTGACGCTTCGCCCGACGCGACTTGCGCTGCTTGGACTTGCCGCCGCCCTTTCCGAAGGCACCTGCGGTGCCACCGCGGCCGGGACGGCTGCCGGGGCCGCCACCGCCGGGACGACCGGCGAACCCGCCGGGCGCTCCACCGGGCGCGCCACCGGGGCGCTGGAAGCCGCCGCCGGCACCACCGGGACGACCGGGACCGCCGGGACGCTGCTGGAACGGAGCGCCGGGACGACCGCCGCCGCCGGGACGACCCGCACCGCCCGGACGCGGTGCGCCGGGACGAGGGGCGCCGGGGCGCGGAGCCTGCGGACGCGGGATGTTCCCGGGGGTCGGGGTCGGGCGCTGGCCCATGCCCTGCGCCGAAGCGAACGGGTTGTTGCCCGGACGCGGGCCCGCGGGACGCTGACCCATGCCCTGCGCCGATGCGAAGGGGTTGTTGCCGGGACGCGGAGCGCCGGCGGCACCGCCCGGACGCGGCGCGCCGGGAGCCGGGGCGCCGGGCGCGGCGGTCTCGG
>NZ_JBIMKU010000009.1:0-153826 GCF_051860965.1 Microbacterium sp. | reverse complement strand
CGTCCACAGATGGGAGTAGACTGAAACCGCGCGCACGCGCATGTTCACAGGCGAGTGCGTTTACAGAACCTCGGCTACGCGGTGACCGCTTACCGGGCTCAGGGCATCACGACCGACACCGCGCATGCAGTCATCGAGGCTGGAACGACGCGCGAGAACCTGTACGTCGCGATGACGCGGGGGAGAGCGTCGAATACTGCCTACGTGGTCACATCTCGTCCCGACGACAATCACTCCGCGCGTCATCCCGGCAATCGCGAGGATGCGACGGCCCGCGACGTCCTCATGGGCGTGCTTGGTCATGTGGGAGCCGAACTGTCGGCTCACGAGACGCTCGCCAGCGAGCAGGAGAGCTGGGGGTCGATAGCGCAACTCGCTGCCGAGTACGAGACGATCGCTTCGGCCGCACAACGGCCACGGTGGACGAACCTCGTCCACGCATGTGGACTTCCAGACGCATTGGCCGAGGCCGCGATCGCTTCGGACGCGTTCGGTGCACTGACTGCCGGCCTTCGACGCGCCGAAGCGCTCGGGCACAACGTCGACGCGTTGCTCCCACGCATCGCTTCTGCGCGCGGGTTCGAGGATGCTCAGGATGCCGCGGCCGTGCTCCACGAACGTCTCGAGCGAGTCCTCGCTCAGCCGTCGAGTGGCAGCTCGCGGGGGAGCGGACGCCGGTTGATCGCCGGTCTCATCCCTGCAGCGATGGGCGAGATGGATGCCGAGACGCGGCGTGCCCTCGACGAACGCGCACATCTCATCGAGCAGCGCGCGTCGAAGCTGGTCGAGGCCGCACTTGCGTCGCGAGAGAATTGGATCGCCTCGCTCGGGCGCATACCCGTCGACGCGGCGAGCGCGGGCGCTTGGCGTCGGCAAGCGAGCATCGTCGCGGCCTATCGTGACCGGTACGGCGTTTTCGAGGATGACGTGCTCGGTGCGCCCGCTACATTGTCAAACCAGCGAATGGAAGCTGCGGCCGCAGCAGCGGCGCGTGATCGCGCGCGCTGGCTATCGCGTGGTGCCCCTCCTGCACAGCCTCAGCCGACGCCAGGCCGCTCGCGACCCGTCCACAGCCTGTAGTCAAGGGTTCTATCCGCGCACCAAGATGCGGGCGTACCCTAAGCGCAGCACCAGCCCCACGCCTGAAGGAGAGGCCTGGACCATGTTCCAACTGCTCATCGCATTCGTGAGTCGCATCTACGCGTTCTTTCAGCAGAGCATGCCGACGAACATCCTGATCCGCGCCACACACACGCGCCGCGGGCTCAAATGGGGCGTGCCCGCGATGCTACTTGCCGTCGTCTACATCGTGATCGCCGCCGCACTCGCGCAGTGGGTGGCCGGCGGCGCACCGGGATGGATCAACCTGCTCGTGCTGCTGTGCCTCTGGAACGCGCTCAAGTTCTTCGTGAATGGGCCGATCGCCGCCGTCCGGCTGGCGCGCGTCCGTGCGCGCGAACGGCGCCACCGGAACGAGAGGCTCGCGGCGCAGCCTCCGGCGATGTCAGTGCACTCTAGAGCGGGGGCGTCAGAGGCGGGCTGAACAAGCCGGCGCTCGATTCAGAGACGGTAGTCGGGCATTGGTGCGTGCCGGTCACTGAGCATCACGGGCTGGACCATCGGCCCATCATGGCGATCGGCTCGGTGCGCCGCGAGGCGCGCGGGGAGGACCGTCTTGCGGGCGGTTACCGCGTCGTCCCCTGCGCGGCCCCGCGGCGGTCGCCGCGACACGACGGAGATGACTGCCGTGCCAACCTCAGACTGACCGTGGGCGTCGCCCAAATCAGCCGGTCCGCAGCGGTCGAGGCCAGCGACGCACCGTGACCCCTACCGATTCACGCGCCGCTTTGGGCTGGCTATGCCGCACCGCCAGATCGCTCTAGCCGGAGCGATCGTGCTTTTCCTCACTTCGTGCATTTCTGAGACTTCGACCGGAGAGCTCAACTAGGGGTAGAAGTCTCCGTCTGCGTGGACGATGTGCTTGAAGTTGGCGACCGCTTCGACCGCGTCGTTGAGGACACGAGCCCCCGCCGGATCTCCGTTGCGCACGAGCACAAGCCCGCGTTCAATCTCGTCGCCGAGGTCGCTGCGCGTCGACGGGAGGAAGCGAACGGTCTCCGCGCGGGCGATCAGTTCGCGATCACCTGCAGCGAGGCGCCCGAAGCCGCCAGAGGAGGATTGGTCATCGGTGTCGGCGGTCATGCGGGTGACGCCCCTTCGTCGAGTCCAGCCCACCGTATCCGCATCCGCACGCGGCCGGTGACGCAGCTCCTCATCATGGAGACGGAGAATTGATCAACCCAATCAGTCGAGGCGACTGGGCCCTCTCCCTGAGTCGTAGCAACGGATCGAACGCGCTCGCTGAGGGATCCGCTCGTGCGTGGGTGGGGTGCCGGTCGCGGTAGTGCGGCTCGCCGCCTCCGGAGTCGCTTTCGCCTCGTTGTGCTCCCTGCTGGACTGGGCGTCGTTTGGTCGGTCCAACTTCTTCGGTCCGAAGCAGCGACAACTCGCCGTCCCACTCGAGTTGTAGTCATTTAGTCGACGGTTCAGACACCTCGAGATTGCTCGAGGGCTCTCCAGAACCTTCGAACGCCGATCACGTATGCTGGAGATCACCACCGCTGGAGTGAGGCCGAAGGGCATATTCCCGGGTGTTTTGGGTACACGCGAGACCAAACGGGCCTGTGGCGCAGCTGGTAGCGCACCTGCATGGCATGCAGGGGGTCAGGGGTTCGAGTCCCCTCAGGTCCACCACGTGAAAGCCGCGAGAGATCGCGGCTTTTCGCGTTCCTGCGAGGCTCTTGACCACGATGCATCGCCGGGTGAGGCTGGAGACCCCGACGCTCGAGGAGCCCGCCATGACCGAGGTCACCCCATTCCTGTGGTTCGACAGCGGCGCCGAGGAGGCGATCCGGTTCTACGCAGCGCTGATCCCGGATTCCGGCATCCTGTCGATGTCGCACTATCCGGACGGCGTGCCGAACATGAGCGGCAAGGTCATGCACGCGCAGTTCCGCCTCGCGGGGCGGGAGTACTACGCGATGGATGCCGGGCCCCAGTTCCCCTTCACCGAGGCGATCTCGCTCTACGTCTCGTGCGCGGACCAGGCCGAGGTCGATCGATACTGGGCGGCGCTCACCGACGGCGGCGAGGAGCAGCCCTGCGGCTGGCTCAAGGATCGCTGGGGCCTCTCGTGGCAGGTCATCCCCGACCGCCTCATCGAACTCATCCGCGATCCCGATCCCGAGCGCGCACATCGCGCCGTGCAGGCGATGCTCCGCATGCGCAAGATCGACATCGCGGCGGTCGAGGCGGCGGCGGCCGCGGAGTGAAGCTCGCCAAGGCGTCCGCAGCGGTCGTGCTGGCGATGCTGATGACGGGATGCGCCGCCCAGGCGCCTCGCGATCCCGTCCCGACCTCGGCGGCGCCGTCCGCCTCGACCGATGCCGGAACCACGCGCAGTGGTGCGTGGTCGATCGGGGGAGAGCCGACCACGCTCGCGCGCCGGCTCGCCGCGCCGTGGTCGGTCGTTCCCCTCGACGGCGGGGGAGCCCTCGTCTCGGAACGCGACAGCGGGCTCATCCGCGAGCTCACCCCGAACGGGGCACTCCGCGAAGCGGGGGTCGTCCCCGGTGTCGTGTCCGGTGGCGAGTCGGGGCTGCATGGACTCGCACGTCACGACGAGTGGCTGTACGCCTACCTCGGCGCCGAGTCGGACAACCGGGTCGTCCGGATGCCGCTCACCGGCGAGGCGGGCTCGATCTCGCTGGGTGAGCCGGAAGTGATCCTCTCCGGGATCCCGCGCAACAGGACGCACAACGGCGGACGCATCGCGTTCGGCCCGGACGGCTTCCTCTACATCGCGACGGGCGACGCGCAGGACCGGGATGCCGCGCAGGATCCGGCATCCCTCGGCGGGAAGATCCTGCGTGTCACCGCGGAAGGCGATCCCGCGCCGGACAACCCCTTCGAGTCGGCCGTGTACTCGCTCGGCCATCGCAATGTGCAAGGGCTCGCGTGGACGGCCGACGGTGAGCTGTGGGCCAGCGAGTTCGGCCAGGACACGTGGGACGAGCTCAATCGGATCGAGCCGGGCGGCAACTACGGCTGGCCGATCGTCGAGGGGCAGGTGAACGACGAGCGCTATCTGGATCCGCTCCTCCAATGGTCGCCGTCCGAAGCGAGCCCGAGCGGCATCGCGGCCGTCGGCGACACGGTGTTCGTCGCGGGTCTGCGCGGCGAACGGCTGTGGGCCGTCGACACCGCCACGGGCGCGGCGGTCGTCGCGTTCGCGGGTCAGGGACGGTTGCGGGATGCCCTGGCCGCGCCGGATGGGAGCCTCTGGGTCCTGACGAACAACACCGACGGCCGCGGAGCGCCGCGCGAAGGCGACGACGTCCTGCTGCGGCTTCCTCTCGCTCCCGCGTGAGGTCGGGAGCGCTACGGTGAGACCGTGAGCTCTCAGCCCCGCTGCCCGCACTGTCGCGCGTTCGTCTATCTCGACGCCCTGATCTGCCCGAACTGCACCGCAGAGCTGGGCTACCACATCCTGACACGGCAGTTCCACGGCATCCGGAACGGCCGTGTCGTCATCGACGGCCAGAACTGGTACACCTGCTCGAACCGCGAATGGGACTGCAACTGGCTGGTCTGGGAGGACGCACCCGCAGGCAGATGCTTCTCGTGCCGGCTCACCCGCACGCGGCCGGCGTCGAACGACACCGTGGCGCTCGAGAAGCTGGTGAAGGTGGAAGAGGCGAAGCGACGGCTGCTCCTGCAGCTCGGCGACCTGGGTCTGCCCATCGTGGGGTGGGACGTGAGGAAGGGCGGACTCGGGTTCGACCTCATCTCGAGTCTCTCCGAGGGCAAGCCGGTCATGATCGGCCATGCCAGCGGCATCATCACGATCGATCTCGCCGAGAGCCTGGACGATCGACGGGAGGCGCTCCGGGTCAAGCTCGGCGAGCCGTACCGCACGATCCTCGGCCATCTGCGGCACGAGGTCGGGCACTACTACCAGAACGTGCTGCTCACCGACGACGAGATGTGGGCGCGCTGTCGCGAGATCTTCGGCGACGAGCGCACCAGCTACAAGGACGCGCTCGCGCGTCACTACAAGTTCGGCGCGCCGGAAGGATGGCATCAGAGCTTCATCTCGGAGTACGCGACGATGCATCCCTGGGAGGACTTCGCCGAGACGTTCGCCCACTACCTGCACATCACCGGGACACTGCAGACCGCGGCGGCCATCGGCATCCATCTCGATGCCGCCGTCACCAGCATGCGCGACACCGACGTGATCCCGCGCGAGTCCTACGAGAACGAGCCGATCCAGCGACTGCTCACCGACTGGGGATGGATGTCGCAGGCCTTCAACCGCATCAACCGCGCCATGGGGTTCGGCGACCTGTACCCGTTCGACCTCGTCGAGCCCGTGCGGCGCAAGCTCGCGTTCATGCACGACATCGTCACGAAGGCGCCTCTCACGATCGACGAGCAGTATGCCCTCGCCCTGGCCGTTCAGGAGGAGCCGACATGATCGGGCGCGGTCAGCGCGTCATCGGCGCGTCGACGCACTACGTCGAGAATCAGCCCCCCTGGCGTCGTGACATCGACGAGTTCGGACTCAATACGCCGCTCGTCGGCGCCGTCGACGCCTTCGGAGCACCGTGGGCGCGGGGCGATCTGCACGAGGTCGGCGCTCTCGTCGGCTCGGATGCGTTCCAGCGCGACGCCGTACTCGCGAACACGCACGCGCCCGTCGCGTGGCCCCACGATCGATGGGGATTCCGGCTCGACGAAGTCGAATACGACCCGTCCTACCACCGCATCCTCGGCGCGGCCGTCGCGCACGGTGCGCACACGTCGGCGTGGGCCGACCCGCGGCCCGGCGCGGGCGTCGCACGGGCGGCCACCTTCATGCTCTTCTCACAGGTCGAGCCCGGGCATGCATGCCCCATCTCGATGACCCACGCGGCGGTGGCGTCGATCCAGGACGCCCCGCGGGTGGCGGACGAATGGATGCCCCGGCTGCTGTCACGGGAGTACGAGCCGCGGCTGCTGCCGAATGAGGAGAAGCGCAGCGCGCTCATCGGCATGGCGATGACCGAGAAGCAGGGCGGCTCCGACGTGCGCGCCGGCACGACCGTGGGCGTGCACATGGGCGGGCACACGTATCAGATCACGGGGCACAAGTGGTTTTGCTCCGCGCCGATGTCCGACGGCTTCCTCGTGCTGGCGCACACCCGGCGCGGAGCCGTCGACGAGGGACTCACCTGCCTTTTCGTCCCGCGCATGCTCGCACGCGGGATGCGGAACGTGTTCCGCATCCAGAAGCTGAAGGACAAGCTCGGCAACCGCTCGAACGCGTCGGCCGAGGTCGAGTTCGACGGCACCGTCGGGTTCCTCGTCGGCGAGCCCGGCCGCGGTGTCCCCGCCATCATCGAGATGGTGCAGCGCACGCGGCTCGACTGCGTACTGGGCAGCGCGGCGGGGATGCGACAGTCCGTCGCCGAGGCGGTGTGGCACGCGCGGGGCCGCGCGGCGTTCGAGGATCTCCTCGTCGACCAGCCGGCGATGACCGCGGTGCTCGCCGATCTCGCTCTCGAGTCCGAAGCGGCGATGCTGACCGGCCTGCGCCTGGCACAGCTCTTCGAAGCCGAGGCATCGGATCGCGACATCGCATTGCGACGACTCGCGACGCCGGTGTCGAAGTACTGGGTCACCAAGCGCGGCCCGCACCACGCGTACGAAGCGCTCGAGTGCCTCGGCGGCAACGGCTACACCGAGACCTTCCCGCTCGCGCGGCGCTATCGCGAGCAGCCGGTCATGGCGATCTGGGAGGGCTCGGGCAACGTCATCGCGCTCGATGTGATCCGCGCGCTGACGAAGGACACCGCGTCCGCCGATGCCTTCGCCGACGAACTCGCGACGACGACGGGGGCCTCCGCCGTGCTGGATCGCCACGTCGAGCGCACGTTCGCGCTGCTGGGCACCCTGAGCTCCGACCCGGAGCCGCAGTCGCAGGCCCGGCGGGTCAGCGAGGCTCTCGCGCTCGGGTTCGAGGCATCCCTCATGCTGCGGTTCGCGCCCACGATCGATGCCGAAGCCTTCATCGCGGCGCGTCTCGGCGAGGACCGTGCTGCGCAGTACGGTGTGCTGCCGACGGGGACGGATGCGGCAGCCATCGTCGCGCGTCACTGAACTCCGTAGGCTGGGGGAGTGCGAACACCGTTCCGCTGGACGATCGCGGGTGTCATCGGCGTCGCCCTGATCGTAGGCGCCGCGGCACCGGCGACCGCTGAGCCCGCCGATGCACCCGAGCCGCAGGGAACGGTCGTCGTGCAGGCGGCCGCAGACGAGGCATTCGCAGCCGAGGCGTCCCGCCGCGTCGCGGCGATGTCGACTCGGGAGCGTGCGGCGACCGTCGTGATGGGCCACGTTCCGACCGCGGATCCCGCTGCTCTTTCCGGTTACATGCAGGCGACGGGCATCGGGGGGTTCATCCTCATGGGCGCCAACGTGCCGGGCTCGGAGGACGCACTGCGCGCTGTCACCGCGGCTCTCACCACCGATCCCGCGCTGCCGCCGCTCATCGCGATCGACCAGGAGGGCGGCGATGTCTCGCGCCTGCCGTGGGATGCGTTCCCGTCGGCGGTGACGCTCAAGGGGCAACCCGCGGCCGCAGCACAGGAGGCCTTCGCGGGCCGCGCGGCTCTCGTGCAGCGGGCCGGGATCGGCGTGAATTTCGGCGTCGTCGCCGACACGACCTCCGACCCCTCGATGTTCATCTACCGTCGTGCGCTGGGCACGAGTCCCGACGCCGCGGCCGAGCGGGTGTCCGCCGCCGTCGCCGGCGAGGGATCCGAGGCCGCCTCGACGCTCAAGCACTTCCCGGGGCACGGCTCGGCGCCCGGCGACTCGCATGCGGGCATCCCGGTGTCATCCCTCACGCTCGACGCGTGGGCGGCGACGGATGCCGCGCCCTTCGCCGCCGGGATCGACGCGGGCGCACCGCTCCTGATGTTCGGCCACCTGTCGTTCCCCGCGGTCGACGCGGCTCCGGCGACGCTCTCGGCCGAATGGCATCGGATCGCACGCGAAGAGCTCGGGTTCACCGGGGTGAGCGTCACCGACGACCTCGGCATGCTGCAGGCATCCGGGAATCCCGCGTACGCGGATCCGACCGCGAACGCGGTGGCCGCCATCGCCGCGGGGAGCGACATGGTGCTGGCCGTCGTCTATTCCAGCGCCGAGACGGCGCCGCGCATGGTCGACGGCATCGCGGCGGCGGCCGATGCCGGGACCATCCCCCCGGAGCGGCTCGAAGAGGCGGCGACACGGGTCATGGCCCTGCGTCTGCAGCTCGCGGCCGACGGCCGGGGACTCGTTCCCTGCGCTGACTGCGCCCCGGTGGGCTGAGCTACTCGGCCGGCTCGATCAGCTCGGGGGAGTTGTTGCGCACATTGCCGACGGCCCTCGACACGACATGGTCTTCCAGCGTCTCGGCGACCAAGGGGGCCGCGTCGATCGCGGCGTCCAGTACATCCCGCACATTCTCGGTCGTGGGGTCGAGCCACGCGTCGGCGTGATCGGCATCGACGAACAGCGGCATGCGATCGTGGATCGAGCCCAGCCTGCCGATCGAGTCGCGGGTGAGGATCGTGAAGCTCAGGAGCCATCTGTCGTCGGCGTCCTCGGGCTTCGAGGGATCCTTCCACCATTCGTAGAGCCCCGCGAAGAAGAGCGGCGCGTCATCGGCGGAGTGGATGTAGTGCGGGATCTTGCCGTCATCCGTCGTCTTCCACTCGTAGTAGCCGGATGCCGGCACGACCGCTCGTCTCTTCTGCAGCGCGCCGCGGAACATGGGCTTGTCTTCGAGCTCTTCGGATCGGGCATTGAACGCCCGCGCGCCGATCTTGGGGTCTTTCGCCCAGGCGGGGACGAGACCCCAGCGGGCGGGCTCGAGCCGTCGCGTCGGGGGCTCGGACTTCGCGGAGTCGAGCACGATCGCGACCCGGCTCGTGGGCGCGATGTTGTACGACGGCTCGGGCAGGTCATCGCCCTCGACGTCGACCCTCAGCACGCCGACGAGATCGGATCCGGCACTGGCCACGACGAAGCGTCCGCACATGCGGCCAGCCTACGCGCGGCCTCCGACGTCGGCGGTGATGACCCCGACGGCCTCGAGCCGCTCGAGGAGCGCCGCGCCGTCGTCACCGGTGACCCACGGGACCTCGGCGGCGGAGTGGTCGTTCACGGCCGTGCGTCCGCCGGCGAGGACCGCCTCAGTGGGGGAGAGCCGGCGGATCGCGACGGCGGTGACATTGCCCGGGTGCTCGCTCGTGAAGGTCGTGTACAGCTCGTCGTCGTGCTGACCGTCGTCGCCGATCAGGAGCCATTTGACGTCGGGGAACTCGCGCGCGAGTCGGCGCAGATTCTCGGCCTTGTGCGCTTTGCCGCTGCGGAACCACCGATCGTGGGTCGGACCCCAGTCGGTGAGCAGCATCGCGCCCGGCGGGAAGAGGTGACGGCGCAGGAAGCGGTTGAGTGTCGGGGCGATGTTCCAGGCGCCCGTCGAGAGGTAGACGAGGGGCGACCCGGGGTTGTCGCGGATGAGTCGTTCGGTCAGCACAGCCATGCCCGGCACGGGCTGACGCGCGTGCTCATCGATGACGAATGAGTTCCAGGCCGCGATGAGTGGGCGGGGCAGCGCCGTCACCATGACCGTGTCGTCGACGTCCGACACGACGCCGAACCGGACGTCGGGTCCGACGACGAAGACGCGGGACTCGACGGGCTCGCTGTGCTCGACCGACATCGTGAACGTCTGCCATCCCGGTTCGAGCGCCGCGGGGATCACCGCGTCGATGACGCCGCCGCGATCGGAGACGACGTCGTGCGTCACCTCGCCGATCGTGATCCGCACCTGCGCGTAGCCGACGGGTACCGAGGCGAAGCTGCGCCACCCGCGCACCGAGGCGTATTCACCCGTGCCGCGGAGCTTGACGGGCGGCACGATCATCGCGCGGCCGAGTACCCGCACCCAGTCGGTCCCGGCGTAGCCGGGGAAGGGAGTGACGGTCGGCTTGAGCCCGCGGGCCCGAGCGCGTCGCTCGCGCCATGTGTGGAAGCGGTATTCGAGTCGCGCGAGCCACAGCACCTTCGTGCGCGCAGGAGCAGCGGTGGTCTCGGGCATCGGATCCAGTCTTACACGTCCGAGGGAGTGGTACCGGCCTCGTGCTCCGCGGCGTCGAGATGCTTGCGCTCCGACCGCTCGATGAGCTTCTTCGCCACGAAGACGCCGACGAGGAACAGGACGATGATGGCGACGAAGATGTACGCGGCGTAGTGCAGCTGATCGGCCAGCTCGCGGTACGTGCCGGCGGCGAGGGCCGAGACGCTGATGTACAGCGCGGCCCACACGACGCACGCGGGAGTCGTCCATGCGAGGAATCTCCGGTACGAGTAGTTGCTCATGCCGACGGTGAGGGGAACGAGCGAGTGCAGCACGGGCAGGAACCGCGAGAGGAAGATGGCCGGTCCGCCCCGACGCTGCAGGTAACGTTCGGCGCGATCCCAGTTCGGGCGTCCGAGTCTGCGTCCGAGACGCGAATCGCGGATGCGGGGCCCGAGCACCCGACCGAGCCAGAAGCCGATGCTCTCCCCGATGAGCGCGCCGATCACGACGGCGACGCCCAGGAGCACACCCTCGAGCGGCGAGGCGACCGCCGTGCCGGCGACGATGACGATCGTGTCGCCGGGAACGACGAGGCCGACCAGCACGCTGGTCTCGAGCATCATCGCGAGGCCCGCCACGAGCGTGCGCACGAGCGGGTCGACGCTCTGGACGGTGTCCAGCAGCCACGACAGGATCTCGTTCACGCTCCGAGCCTAGAGGGGCTTCCTCCGCTCTAGCCTGGAACCATGTCCGAGTCCCTCGTCTGCGTCGCCCTCGACGCGTGGCGGGATCCGGCATCCGTCCACGATGTCTTCGCTGCGCGCAGCGAAGACAGCTTCTGGCTCGACGCAGGCCCCGACGCAGAGACGGGCTGGAGCTGGGTCGGCGAAGGCCGCGTCGAGCACGACCCGGCACGCGTGCGAGCTGTGCGCTGCGCGACGGGCTCGACTGGTCTCGAGGGCGGACGATTCCGAGGCGGGTGGGTCGGATGGCTCGGGTACGAGGACGCCGCGGCCCGCGCCGGTGCGCCGACGGTCCCTGCAGACGCGGCCGCGCCGCAGGTCGCCTGGCTGCGGGCACTGCGCTTCGTCGCCTTCGACCACGCCGCGCAGGTCGCGTGGGCGTTCGCACCGCCGCACGAGATCGAGGACTTCCGCGCCGATGTGCACGAGGCTGCGGCCGCGCTCGCGGCTCCGCCCGCGGAGGCACGGGGGGACGCCGTCGCCCGGCACCGTCCCGCGGAGTACGCCGCGCTCATCGAGCGCTGTCGGGACGCCATCCGGGAAGGTGATGCCTACCAGCTCTGTCTCACGACGCGCTTCGAGGTGAACGGGCCGATCGACGCAGGGGACGCCTATCGGCGCCTGCGCCGAGCGACGCCCGCACACCACGGGGGGATCGTCCGCAGGGAGGGCGTCGCACTCGCGAGCGCGAGCCCGGAGCGCTTCCTCGAGGTCGAGGGAGGCGTCGTGCGCACCCGACCCATCAAGGGCACGCGACCGAGGGGGCGGGAGGCGGCCGATGATGCGGCGCTCGCGCGCGAGCTGCGCGAGAACGAGAAGGAGCGCGCCGAGAACGTCATGATCGTCGATCTCATGCGCAACGACCTGTCGCGCGTGTGCGTGCCCGGATCGGTCTGCGTCGACGCTCTTCTGCAGGTCGAGTCGTACCCCGCCGTGCACCAGCTCGTCTCGACCGTGTCGGGCGCGATCGTGCCGGGCACGACGGTGGGGCAGCTCCTCGATGCCACCTTCCCGGCGGGCAGCATGACGGGGGCTCCCAAGCTGTCGGCCATGACGATCCTGCAGCGGCTCGAACGCGGGCCGCGCGGGGTGTTCGCGGGATGCTTCGGCTGGGTCGGCGACGACGGCGCACTGGACCTCGCGATGGTGATCCGATCCATCGTCGTGCACCCCGGAGGCGCCTACGTCGGAGCGGGCGGCGGGATCACGTGGAGATCGGATGCCGCGGCCGAGGTCAGAGAGGTCGGGGTCAAGGCTCGCGGTCCGCTCGCAGCCCTGGGAGCCACGCTGCCCCACGGCTGGTGAGGCGCCGGTCCGGTAACCTGGAAGGCGGTGCCCGCTTCGCCCGACCGGCGATGGGCGGCGCCCCCGCCATTCCACGATTGGTCCTTCCCCGTGAGTCAGACTTCTTCGCCCGACACCGCTGTGCCCGCTGACGGCTACGACGCGTACGCCATCCAGCAGAAGTGGCAGGCGCGCTGGGCGCAGGACGACCCTTTCCGCGCCGGCGGCGACGACGACACGCGCCCGCGCAAGTACGTGCTCGGCATGTTCCCCTATCCCTCCGGCGATCTGCACATGGGCCACGCCGAGAACTACGCTTACGTCGACATCGTGGCCCGGTTCTGGCGGCACCGCGGCTACAACGTGCTCAACCCGATCGGGTGGGACTCGTTCGGCCTGCCGGCCGAGAACGCCGCGATCCAGCGCGGGGCGGACCCGCGTGAATGGACCTACGCGAACATCGAGAAGCACAAGAAGAGCTTCCGCGAGTACGGCTCGTCGTACGACTGGTCCCGCATCCTGCACACGAGCGATCCCGAGTACTATCGCTGGAACCAGTGGCTGTTCCAGCGGCTGCTCGAGCGCGGCCTCGCGTACCGCAAGGCGAGCCCCGTCAACTGGTGCCCGAACGACCAGACGGTCCTCGCGAACGAGCAGGTCGTCGACGGCCACTGCGAGCGCTGCGGCGCCGAGGTGACGAAGAAGAACCTGACGCAGTGGTACTTCAAGATCACGGAGTACGCCGACCGCCTGCTCGACGACCTCAACCAGCTCGAGGGCTTCTGGCCGCAGAAGGTCATCCGGATGCAGCGCAACTGGATCGGCCGCTCCATCGGCGCCGACATCGACTTCGAGATCGAAGGCCGTGACGAGAAGGTCACCGTCTTCTCGACGCGGCCCGACACGCTGCACGGCGCGACGTTCTTCGTCGTCGCGCCCGACAGCGACCTGGCCGCCGAGCTCGTCGCGGGGTCGGACGCCGAAGTCCGGATGCGCTTCCAGGCGTACCTCGAGCAGGTCCGCAAGGAGTCCGACATCGAGCGCCAGAGCACCGACCGCCCGAAGACGGGCGTGTTCCTCGGTCGCTACGCCATCAACCCGGTCAACGGCGACCGCCTGCCGATCTGGGCCGCCGACTACGTCCTCGCCGACTACGGGCACGGCGCCGTCATGGCGGTCCCGGCGCACGACCAGCGCGACCTCGACTTCGCCCGCGCGTTCGATCTGCCGGTCAAGGTGGTCGTCGACACGACGGCGCCGATCACGGGTGCGATCCCCGTCATCGAGCTCGACGAGCAGGGCGTTCCCATCGATCCGGGTGCGGACGAGGCATCCATCCACGACCTCGAGCCGTCGAAGACGGGCGTCGCCCTCACGGGCGAGGGGCGCATGATCAACTCCGGCGCGCTCGACGGCCTGTCCAAGCGCAATGCCATAGCCCGGATGATCGAGCAGCTCACGGCGGCCGGCACGGGCCGCGCGGCGAAGTCGTTCCGCCTGCGCGACTGGCTCATCTCGCGCCAGCGGTTCTGGGGTACGCCGATCCCCGTCGTCCACACCGAGGACGGCCGCATCGTTCCCGTGCCCGACGATCAGCTGCCGCTCGAGCTCCCCGACGCCGTGGGCCTCGACCTCAAGCCGAAGGGCACGTCGCCCCTCGGCGGGGCGACCGAGTGGATGCAGACCGTCGACCCCGAGACGGGCGACCCCGCGCTGCGCGACCCCGACACGATGGACACGTTCGTCGACAGCTCGTGGTACTTCCTGCGGTTCCTCAACCCGGGTGACCCGACCAAGGCGTTCTCGACGCGCGAGGCCGACCGGTGGGCTCCCGTCGATTCGTACATCGGCGGCGTCGAGCACGCGATCCTGCACCTGCTGTATGCGCGCTTCATCACGAAGGTGCTCTTCGACATGGGCCTCATCGAGTTCACCGAGCCCTTCTCCAGCCTCATCAACCAGGGGATGGTGCTGCTGGGCGGCTCCAAGATGTCCAAGAGCAAGGGCAACCTCGTCGAGTTCGAGGCGAGCATGAAGGATCCGGGGGCGGATGCATCGCGGGTCGCGATCACGTTCGCCGGACCGGTCGAGGACGACATCAACTGGGAGGACGTCTCGACGACGGGTGCCCAGAAGTTCCTCGCCCGCGCCTGGCGTGTCGCGAGCGACGTCACGAGCGATCCCGACGTGATCTGGGCCGAGGGGGACATCGCCCTGCGTCGCGTGACGCACCGTCTGCTCGCGGACGTCTCGGGTCTCATCGAGCAGAACAAGTTCAACGTCGTCGTCGCGCGCCTCATGGAGCTCGTCAACGCCACGCGCAAGGTCATCGACACGGGTGCGGGAGCAGCCGATCCCGCTGTGCGCGAAGCCGCCGAGGTGACGGCGATGGTGCTCGACCTCTTCGCGCCGCACACCGCCGAGGAGATGTGGGAGATCCTCGGGTACGACGGATTCGTCGGTCTCGTGCCATGGCGTCAGGCCGATCCGATGCTCCTCGTCGAGGAGTCGGTGACGGCCGTCGTGCAGATCGACGGCAAGGTGCGCGCCACCCTCGACGTGCCCGCGCGCATCGGGTCGGACGAGCTCGAGAAGCTCGCACGCACGGACGAGCGCGTGCTGCGCTCGCTCGCAGACCGAGAGATCGTGCGGGCGATCGTCCGAGCTCCGAAGGTGGTGAGCTTCAGCACCCGCTGAGTCTCCTCCCCAGCGTCGCCCGGCGTCGCGTCATCCCCGGGCTGGTCATCGCACGGCATCCCGCGTTCCCCGCGCTCGTAGCGTGGGCGCGTGACACCGGACGAACCCGCTGAGCGCCCCGCCTCGCCCCTTCGACGCCTCGGTCTCGGCGCCGCGGTCGTCGCGGTTCTCGTCGTGCTGGCGGTGACGGTCGGAATCGGCGTGCTGCGGGGTGCGACGACGCCCGTCGAGGCGGTCACGGTCGACGCGGGCCCCGCGGAGCCTACCTCTGCAGGGCTCCACGTGCACGTGGCCGGCGCGGTCGCGGCGCCCGGGCTGTACGTGCTGGGCGCCGATGCACGCGTCGTCGATGCGATCGCGGCGGCGGGCGGGCTGCTCGACGGAGCCGCACGCGATGCCGTGAACCTCGCGCGACCGCTGAGCGACGGCGAGCAGCTGCTCGTGCCCGTCGCCGGTGAGGCACCGCCCGCGGGTCCGGCCGCAGCCTCGGACGGACGCGTGAATCTGAACACCGCGGATGCCGCGGCCCTCGACACACTCCCTCGGATCGGCCCGGCCCTTGCGCAGCGCATCATCGACTGGCGTGACGAGAACGGCCGCTTCACGAGTGTCGAGGATCTTCTCGCCGTGCCCGGCATCGGCGACAAGATGCTCGACGGGCTGCGCGAGCTCGTGACGATCTGATGTTCCGGCGCGGCCTCCATCTCGTGCCCGTCGTCGCGGTGGCGTGGGCGACGGCGTTCTTCGCGACGCAAGCCCCCGATGCCGCACCCGGTCTCGCCGCAGGTGGCTGGGCGCTCGCACTGTGCGGGCTGGCGGCGACGGCCGTACCCCGGTGGCGACGTCCGGCGCTGCTGCGAGCGGTCGTCGTCGTCGCGCTGGCCTGCGCCGCGGGCGGGGCCGCGGCATCCCACGTCGCCTTCGCGCAGCCCGCTCGCGTGCAGGCGTCGTCCCTCGGCGTCGACGGCGGTCGCGCGATCGAGGCCATCGTGAGCGTCGTCGGCAAGATCGAGCAGCGCTCCGACGGCTCGATCGGATTCGATGCGATCGCGTCGCGGTTCACGACCGGATCGCATGCGACGGCCGTGCGCGTCGAGGTGACGGTCGTGGTCGACCCGGCGCGCGTCGAGGCGCCGCCGGGAGCGCTCGACGTCGGTTCGACCGTGGTGGTCCGGGGCACCGCGGCGCCGGGCTGGCCGGGCGACCGCGCCGTGCTCGCGCTGCGCGCGTCGCGCGGGATCACGGTCGATGCCGCGCCCACCGGTGTGCTCGCCGTCACGGCGGGACTGCGTCAGGGGCTGGTGGCTGCGATCGACGGACTCCCCGGGCCGGGTGCCGGCCTCGTCCCCGGGCTCGCGGTCGGCGACACCTCGGCCGTGGATCCGGCACTGGATGCCGCGATGAAGCGCTCGTCGCTGTCGCACCTGACGGCCGTCTCGGGTGCCAACTGCGCGCTCGTGGTCGGCCTCGCCTTCGCGGGCGCGGCCGCGATGGGCGCCGGTCGGCGGCTGCGCGTCGTGGTCGGGCTCGCGGCTCTCGCGGGGTTCGTGCTGCTCGTGACCCCCGAGCCGAGCGTCGTGCGGGCGGGCGCGATGGCCGCGATCGCCATGGGCGGGCTCCTGCTCGGGCGCCCGGGCATCGGCACGGCGGTGCTCTGCCTCGCCGTCGCAGCGCTGCTGATCGCCGATCCTTGGCTCGCCGGGTCCCTCGGCTTCGCGCTCTCCGCCGCCGCGACCGCGTCCCTCCTGCTGTTCGCACGCCCACTGGCCGACGGTCTCGCACGCCGGCTGCCGCGCGCGCTCGCACTCGGGCTGTCGATTCCGCTGGCCGCCCAACTCGCCTGCGGGCCGCTGCTCATCCTCATCGAGCCGTCCGTGCCGGTCTACGGCGTGGTGGCGAATCTGCTGGCCGCCCCCGCTGCCCCGCTCGCGACCGTGATCGGGCTCGCCGCCTGTCTCGCGGCGCCCGTGCCCGTGCTCCAGGCCGGTCTGGCGGGCCTCGCCTGGGTACCGGCATCCTGGATCGCCACGACGGCGACGACCGTCACCCACCTGCCGGGGGACCTCGTGCCATGGGTCGACGGCTGGCCGGGATTCGCACTGCTCGCTGCCGTCGGGATCGCGATCGGCCTGCTCGTGGCGCTGCCCCGGCGGCGTACGACGGCGCGGGTCGTGTCGGGGCTCGTCGTGGCGGTCACGATCGGGGTGGTCGGCGGTGGTGCCGCGTTGGCCGGCGTCGCCGGTCGGTGGACGATCCCCGGAGAGTGGAGCATCATCGCGTGCGACGTCGGGCAGGGGGATGCCGTCCTCCTTCGATCGGAGGGTGCGGTCGCGCTCGTCGACACCGGGCCGTCGGCGGCGCCGCTGAGAGCGTGCCTCGATCGCGTGGGCGTGGACCGCATCCAGCTTCTCGTGCTGACGCATTTCGATCTGGACCATGTGGGCGGACTCGACGCCGTCCGGGGCCGCGTCGACGTCGTGATGCACGGGCCCACGGCATCGCGAGCAGACGAGCTGCTCCTCGCGCCGTTCTCCGCGGACGGAGCCCGCGTCGTCGCGGCCGAAGAGGGCATGCAGGGCGCGCTGGGCGAAGCGCACTGGCGCGTGCTCTGGCCCCGGGGGCGGAGCCGCGCGTTCCCGAGCGGCAACGACGCCAGCGTCGTGTTGGACGTCCGCGGTGGAGGGATCCCGCCCACGCTGCTCCTGGGAGATCTCTCGGCGTCGCCGCAGGCGGTGCTGACAGCATCCATCGCCCCTCCGTACGCCGTCGTAAAGGTGGCGCACCACGGGAGCGCGGATCAGGATGCCGCGCTGTACGAGACGGTTCGGCCGGCGCTCGCGCTCGTGACGGTGGGCGCCGACAACGACCACGGCCACCCGCGCGACGAGATCCTCGAGGTCCTCACCTCGCTCGGCGCCACGATCGCACGGACGGATGCGGACGGTCTCATCGCGATCTCGACGAGGTCCGACGCCCTCACGGTCTGGCGCGAGCGGGGCCCGCCCGTCGGCGCCGCTCGGTAGGCTGAGAGCATGGCACCGGCTGCGCGACGACCCGCTCGAGGATCGTCCGCGGCCTCCGCTCGCACGGCGATCCCGCAGCTGTCCTGGCGTGACCCGCAGCCGGCCCCCGTCGTTCTCGTGTCCGGCCCAGAAGAGGTCTGCGCGGAGCGCGCGATGTCGGCGCTGCGCGACTATCTGCGCGCCGAGGACGCGAGTCTCGAGGTCTCCGACATCCGTGCTGACGACTACGCCGCGGGCAAGCTCCTGGCCGTCACGTCGCCGTCGCTCTTCGGCGAGCCGCGGCTCGTGCGGGTGTCGGGCGTCGAGAAGTGCTCCGACGCGTTCCTGTCCGAGGCTCTGTCGTATCTCGAGAACCCGCAGGACGGGGCGACGGTCGTCCTGCGGCACACGGGAGCCACCGTGCGCGGGAAGAAGCTGCTCGATGCCGTCAGGTCGGGCACGGGCGGGGGAGTCGAGGTCCCGTGCGCGGCGATCAAGCGCGACTCCGACAAGTTCGACTTCGCGGCGGGGGAGTTCCGCGCGGCGCAGAAGCGCATCGCGCCGACCGCGCTGCGCACGCTCGTCTCGGCGTTCTCCGACGATGTGACCGAGCTCGCCGCCGCGTGCCAGCAGCTCATCGCCGACGTGCCGGGCGACGTGACCGATCAGGTCGTCGAGCGCTACTACGGCGGGCGTGTCGAGACTTCTGCCTTCACCGTCGCCGACACCGCGATCGCGGGTCGCTACGGTGACGCGCTGGTCGCGCTGCGTCACACCCTCGCATCGGGCACCGATCCGGTGCCGCTCGTCGCGGCGATCGCGATGAAGCTGCGCACCATGGCACGTGTCGCGGGCAGCCGCGAATCCCGCACCGCACTCGCGTCGCGACTGGGGCTCAAGGACTGGCAGGTCGACATCGCCCGTCGCGACCTCTCGGGCTGGAACGAGACGTCGCTGGGCATGGCGATCCAGGCGGCCGCCCAGGCGGATGTCGACGTCAAGGGCGGTTCCCGCGATTCCGTCTTCGCGCTCGAGCGACTCATCACCGTCATCGCGACACGCGCTCCGTACGGCGCCTGACGCGCCGGGCACGCGCGGGGATCGCGGCACCGCGGGTGCCCGGCTCGACGTTCGGTCGCGCTCTCGCGCGCCTTCGTCGTCCGGTCGGCGGTGCGGATCGAGGGTGCAGGAGCGGGCCGAGGCTCGGGCGGTGACGGGCTGGGTGGGGAAGCCACGCACCCAGTCGGGAGGCATGGCCGGCTAGGGGAGGGTGGGCGGATCGGGCCCAGTCGGCGGCGCCGCGTGTTCGGTCGGAGGATCGGCCTTCGGTAGGAGGATCGGGCGCTAATCGTCCGACCGAACGGCGATTCTCCGACGGTGAGCCGGCGCAAAGCGTCACCACGACGCGAGCGCGTCGCGATCGTGGCGCGGCCGCAGCGCTGCGTGTTCGGTCGGAGAATCGGCCTTCGGTCGGAGGATCGGGCGCGAATCGTCCGACCGAACGGCGATTCTCCGACGGAAACGCATGCGCAGAGCGCGACGCTGACCGCTCCCGCGCGCACTCGCGCGCGCGCCTGAGTTGGAGCCCCGCGTCGTGGCTCAGCGCTTGGCGCCCGACACGTCAGGCGGGCAAAGCGGAAGCCCGCCCCCTCGGGAGGGGACGGGCTTCAGCGGAAAGCGATGCGGCTCAGAGAGCGGCGACCTGCTTGGCGATGGCCGACTTGCGGTTCGCGGCCTGGTTCTCGTGGATGACGCCCTTGCTCACGGCCTTGTCGAGCTTCTTGGTCGCGGTCGCGAGCGCCTTCTCGGCAGCTGCCTTGTCGCCGGCGGCGACGGCCTCGCGGGTGCGACGGATCTCGGTCTTGAGCTGGCTCTTCACGGCCTTGTTGCGCTCGTGCGCCTTCTCGTTGGTCTTGTTGCGCTTGATCTGCGACTTGATGTTGGCCACGCTGAATGGTCCTTCGTATGAGTGTTGATGTGGATTTGTCGCGTTACGGGTAGAGGGGCCGCTCGCGACGTCGTGCGGAGGTGGGACCCCACACGCAAGCCAAACACCGAGTCTACCAGTTACCGTCGGGCGCCCGAGAATCGAGCGTCGCGATCGCGACGTCGAGCAGGGCGTTGAAGACGCGCGGCCGCATCGCCGTCACGAGATGCGTCGTCCGGGGGACCACGATCAGCTCCGCATGCTGCGCGACCCGCAGGAACAGTCTCTCGTTGACGCGCAGCTGGTCGTACTGGCCGTTGATGAACCACAGCGGCACGTCGATCCGGTGGAGTGCCGCGAGCAGGTCGAGCACCGACAGGCTCTTGAGTGCGATGTCCTGTGTGTCGAACGCGTAGCCGCCCGCGCCGAAGTCGGCCCGCGTCTCGGGCGGGAGCGTCGCGTCGAGCACGCGGTTCGTCAGCCACATGCCTCGGTCGGGCAGCGCATCGAACCGCCGGGCGAGGGCTCGATACGTCGCGAGTCCGATGCCGCGCGGAACAGCGGTGCAGGATGCCGCGATGAAGCCCGCCACCGGCGGCGGGTCGGTCGCGCCGACGTAGTCGATGCAGACGAGGCCGCCCATCGAGTGGCCGGACAGCAGCACGGGGCCGCGGGTCGCGGCATCCCGCACCGCCCCGTCGATCGTCTCGAGCGCGCCGGCGAGGGTGAATTCCTCGCTCATGCGCGAGCCGTGGCCCGGCAGATCGACCGCGGTCACGCCGATGCCGCGCGCTTCGAGATGCGCCACCTGCGCGCGCCACATCGTCGCAGACGTGCGGATGCCGTGCACGAGCACGACCTGCACGACCATGCCTCCAAACTACCCAGCGCGGCCGACGTAGCATCGACGCATGCCCGAGATCGCCGCCCACGTCGAACGGATGCCGGGGTCCGGTGTGCGGCACATCCTCGAGCGCGCGCTCCGGCGGCCGGGCACGATCATCCTCGCGGTCGGCGAGCCGGGCGAGGTCGCCGGCGCCGAGACCCGCGCAGCCGGCGCCGATGCATGGACGGCGGGCGACATCCGGTACGCGCCCAACGGCTGCATCCTTCCCCTTCGCGAGGCGATCGCGACGAAGCTCGCGCGCGAGAACGACCTGCACGTGGACGTCGAGCAGGTGTGGGTCACGGTCGGGGCGACCCAGGCGCTGCACATGGCGCTCGCTCTCACGCTCGCGCGCGGCGACGAGGTGCTGGTGCCCGATCCGGGCTACACGACCTTCACGATGAACGCTCATCTGCTGCAGGCGACGCCGGTGCCGTACACGCTTCGTCCGGAGCGAGGGTTCCAGCCCGACATCGAGGAACTCGAGGCGCTCATCACTCGCCGCACTCGAGTCCTCATCGTCAACACGCCCTCGAACCCGCTCGGGTCCACCTTCGATCGCGCGACCGTCGAGGCGCTGCTCGACGTGGCCCGCCGGCACGACCTGTGGGTCGTCAGCGACGAGGTGTACGAGCGCTTCACCTATGGCACGCCGCACGCGAGCCCGGCCGCGCTGGACCGCGA
The DNA here is from genome assembly GCF_051860965.1 of Microbacterium sp. GTDB lineage: Bacteria > Actinomycetota > Actinomycetes > Actinomycetales > Microbacteriaceae > Microbacterium. Next base: position 132,423 of record NZ_JBIMKU010000009.1, on the reverse strand, counting down.
CAACCGCGTGCTGAGCGTCTTCTCGATGTCGAAGACGTACGCGATGACGGGAGCCCGAGTCGGCTGGCTCGTCGTGCCGCCGGGATGGCGTCCGACGATGCTCCGCGTGCAGGAGTCGCTCGTCAGCTGCATCGACCCGCCGGCCCAGCGCGCCGCCCTCGCGGCCCTCACGGGGGACCAGGCCACTGTCGAACAGGCGAAGCGCCACTACCGCGACAACCTGTCGGCGGCGACGGCGGAACTCGACGCGCGCGGCATCCGGTACCTCCCGCCGACCGGCGCCTTCTACCTGTGGCTCGACGTCTCGCACGTGTCGGGCGGGGACGTCGGAGCGTGGTGCGAGTCCTTCCTGGACGAGCAGGGCGTCGCCGTCGCGCCCGGCACGGCTTTCGGCGCCTCGGGCGAGGGATGGATCCGCGTCTGCGTCGCGAGCGATCGGGAGTCGCTCCTCGAGGGCCTCCGGCGGATTCCCGCACCCCGACGCCGGTAGACTCGAGAGGATATGTCACCGCGCGCCCTGAAGCCTCTCGAGCCGTCGGCCACCCCGCCCGAGCTGATCCGCAACTTCTGCATCATCGCCCACATCGACCACGGCAAGTCGACGCTGGCCGACCGCATGCTCCAGATCACCGGCGTCGTCGCCGACCGCGACATGCGCGCGCAGTACCTCGACCGCATGGATATCGAGCGCGAGCGCGGCATCACGATCAAGTCGCAGGCCGTGCGCATGCCGTGGGCGACGGATGCCACGACTTTCGCGCTCAACATGATCGACACGCCCGGGCACGTCGACTTCACGTACGAGGTGTCGCGCTCGCTCGCCGCGTGCGAAGGCGCGATCCTGCTCGTGGACGCCGCGCAGGGCATCGAGGCGCAGACCCTCGCGAACCTCTACCTCGCGCTCGAGAACGACCTGCACATCATCCCGGTCCTCAACAAGATCGACCTGCCGGCCGCGGACCCCGACCGCTTCGCGAAGGAGCTCGCCAACCTCATCGGCGGCGATCCCGATGACGTGCTCCGCGTGAGCGGCAAGACGGGCGTCGGCGTCGAGGAGCTGCTCGACCGCATCGTCGAGCAGATCCCGCCTCCCAAGGGGGACGCGGATGCTCCGGCCCGCGCGATGATCTTCGACTCGGTCTACGACTCGTACCGCGGTGTGGTCACCTACGTCCGCATGGTCGACGGCAAGCTCGAGCCGCGCGAGCGCATCCAGATGATGTCGACGAAGGCGACGCACGAGCTCCTCGAGATCGGCGTGTCGAGCCCGGAGCCCGTGCCCACGAAGGGCCTCGGCGTGGGCGAGGTGGGCTATCTCATCACGGGCGTCAAGGACGTGCGCCAGTCCAAGGTCGGCGACACGATCACGAACTCCCGCAAGCCCGCCTCCGACGCCCTCGCCGGGTACACCGACCCGAAGCCCATGGTCTTCTCGGGGGTCTACCCGATCGACGGCAGCGACTTCAGCGTCCTGCGCGAAGCCCTCGACAAGCTCAAGCTGTCCGACGCCTCTCTGCAGTACGAGCCCGAGACCTCCGTCGCGCTCGGCTTCGGCTTCCGGTGCGGCTTCCTCGGGCTGCTGCACCTCGAGATCATCACGGAGCGTCTCGCGCGCGAGTTCGACCTCGACCTCATCACGACGGCGCCGTCGGTCATCTACGAAGTGCTGACCGACACGGGCCAGCAGATCACCGTCACGAACCCGAGCGAGTACCCCGACGGGCGCGTCGCGTCGGTGACGGAGCCCATGGTCAAGGCCGCGATCCTGCTGCCGAAGGACTACGTCGGCACCGTCATGGAACTCTGCCAGGGGCGCCGCGGGCAGCTGCTCGGCATGGAGTACTTCAGCGAGGAGCGCGTCGAGCTGCGCTACAACATGCCGCTCGGCGAGATCGTCTTCGACTTCTTCGATCAGCTGAAGTCGCGCACGCAGGGCTACGCGAGCCTCGACTACGAGCCCAGCGGGCAGCAGGAGGCCGATCTCGTGAAGGTCGACATCCTGCTGCAGGGGGACAAGGTGGATGCCTTCAGCTCGATCGTCCACCGCGACAAGGCCTACGCGTACGGCCAGATGATGACCGAGCGCCTGCGCAAGCTCATCCCGCGCCAGCAGTTCGAGGTGCCGATCCAGGCCGCGATCGGCGCGCGGATCATCGCGCGCGAGTCGATCCGGGCGATGCGCAAGGACGTCCTGGCGAAGTGCTACGGCGGTGACATCACGCGCAAGCGCAAGCTGCTCGAGAAGCAGAAGGAGGGCAAGAAGCGCATGAAGATGGTCGGACGCGTGGAAGTCCCTCAGGAAGCCTTCATCGCGGCGCTCTCGGGCGACGTCGAGGGCAAGGGCGCCAAGTAGGCTGGTCGCCATGCGGCGTGGAACCTTTCGGGACGGGACTGTCGACTACGCCGCCGTGGGCGCGACGCAGGCCCCCGATCTCATGCAGTATCCGCCCGAGCGCAGCGCGCCGGCCGAGGAGTCGTGGCGCATCGGCAGCGGTGAGGCCCGTTTCGCGGGAGCGGGCGAGGCACTGCTGTCCTGGGCCGCGCAGCGCGGCGCGGGGCTCTCGCTGAAGGATGTGCGTCCGGCATCCGGCCCCATGTACTCGGGCGTGAGCTTCGACGCCGAGGGCAATCCGGTCGCGCCGAGCCGCACCGAGGCCGACCAGCGCTTCGACGGCGACGGAACCCCGTTCGTCGCCGGCGGCACGACGATCACGCTCGAGGGCCGCGTGGCGGGTCTGAACGCGGGCGGCGAGCTGCGTGTCATCTTCGCGGTCGAGGAACCGCGTCGGGTCGGTTTCGCGCTCGGCACGATGGGCGGCTCGGTGGTCAGCGGCGAAGAGTCCTTCATGCTCGATTGGCGCGACAACGACGAGGTGTGGTTCACGGTGCGCGCCTTCGATGCGCCGGTCGCCGTGCTGTACCGGATGCTGCCGGCACTCGTGAGGCGCCGTCGCCGCGAACTCTTCACGCGCTACCTGCGCGCGATCTCGCCGCTGTACACGACGCCGGCGTAGCGGATGGGCTCCGCACTGCCGAGCGGCGAGTCCGTGCCGGCGGACGGATCGCTGCCGTCCGGGACGGTCGTCGACGACGCGACGGATTTCGGGGTCTATCTGCACGTGCCGTTCTGCCGCGTGCGGTGCGGCTACTGCGACTTCAACACGTACACCTCGTCGGAGCTCCGCGGCGCGCGCCAGGACGAGTACACCGACACGCTGCTGCGCGAGGTCGCCTTCGCCGAGCGGGTGCTGAGCGGACTCGGACCTCTGCGGCCCGCGAGCACGGTCTTCTTCGGCGGCGGCACGCCGACGCTCCTGCCGCCCGGCGATCTCGCGCGCATGCTCGACGGCGTGCGCGGCGCCTTCGGTGTCCACGACGGCGCCGAGATCACGGTCGAGGCGAATCCCGACACGGTGACGGACGCCGTCGCGTCGGAGCTCGCGGCATCCGGCGTCACACGCCTGTCGATCGGCATGCAGTCGGCTGTCCCGCACGTGCTCGCGGCGCTCGATCGCACGCACGCGCCCGAGAACGTCGCCACCGCCGTCGCGGCCGCCCGGAGCGCAGGGCTCGACGTCAGCGTCGACCTCATCTACGGCGCACCGGGGGAGTCGCTGGACGACTGGCGGGCATCGCTCGAGCAGGCGGTCGCGCTCGAGTCCGATCACGTGAGCGCCTACGCGCTCATCATCGAGGACGGCACGAAGCTCGCGCGGCAGATCCGTCGCGGCGAGGTCCCCGCGCCCGACGACGATCTCCAGGCCGACATGTACGAGCTCGCCGACGATCTGCTCGGTGCGGCCGGGCTCGACTGGTACGAGGTGTCGAACTGGTCGCGGGGCGCGGAGCATCGCTCGCGCCACAACCTCGCGTACTGGACGGGCACCGACTGGTGGGGTTTCGGTCCCGGTGCGCACAGCCACATCGCGGGCACGCGCTTCTGGAACGTCAAGCACCCTGCGGCCTACGCGCAGCGGCTTGCGAGCGGCGAGACGCCCGCGGCGGGGCGCGAGACCCCGGATGCCGCAGCCCGCGCGCTCGAGAGCGTGCTGCTGCGCACACGCATCCGCGAGGGGCTCCCCGTCGCAGAGCTGCTGGGCGAGGGACGGCACGCCGTCGCAGCGCTCATCGCCGACGGGCTGGTCGAGGGCGGGGACGCGGTGCGCGGTCGCATCGTGCTCACTCGCAAGGGGCGGCTGCTGGCGGATGCCGTGGTCCGCGCGCTCACCGAGTGAATCCGGATCCCGCGGGTCGGCATCGGATAGAATTGGCACTCCGGTCCGACGAGTGCCAGAGGCGGGTGACATGGTCAGCGAACGAGGTCTGCAGGTGCTGCGGGCGATCGTGCAGGACTACGTCGACACGCGCGAGCCCGTCGGCAGCAAGACGATCGTCGAACGCCACGCGTTCGGCGTGTCCGCCGCGACCATCCGCAACGACATGGCGCTGCTCGAGGATGAAGAGCTCATCGTGGCTCCGCACACCTCGTCGGGCCGTGTCCCCACCGACAAGGGCTACCGCGTCTTCGTCGACCATCTGGCCGAGCTCCGACCGCTGAGCGTCGCACAGCGGTCGGCCATCTCGTCGTTCCTCGACGGCCCCGGCGATCTCGACGACACGCTGGTGCGCACGGTACGGGCGCTCACTCAGCTCACGGGACAGGTCGCCATCGTCCAGTACCCCTCGTTCGCGCGGGCCAATGTGACGCATGTGGAGCTCGTGCAGCTCGGCGGCGGACGCATGCTGGTCATCGTCGTGACCGACACCGGCCGCGTCTCGCAGCGCATGGCATGGGTGCGTGCCGAGTTCGACGACCCCGAGGTCGCGCGCATGCGCGCCGAGCTCGGCGACCTGCTGGTCGGGCGATCGGTGCGCGAAGGACTGCAGCGCATCGACGAACGGCTGGCGGGCGACGCGGCACGGCCCCCGGCGGATGCGGCGGCCGGCGCGGCCGTCAGCGCGATCGTGCGCGTCATCGCGGAGGAGCTCGAGGAGTTCCGTCAGGATCGTCTCGTCATGGCGGGCACGGCCAACCTCGCGCGGAGCGAGGCCGACTTCCGCGGCAGCATCTATCCGCTTCTCGAGGCGATCGAGGAGCAGGTGACCCTGCTGCGGCTCATGAGCGAGATGGCGACCGACGAGCAGGGCCTCGCGGCGAGCATCGGGCGCGAGAACGAGCAGTTCGGGCTGGCCGAGGCATCCATCGTCGCCAGCGAGTACGACGCGACGGGCGCTCGCGCGCGGGTGGGCGTCATGGGGCCGATGCGGATGGACTACGCGACGAATCTCGGTGCCGTGCGTGCCGTCGCCCGCTATCTCACGCGGCTGCTCGACGAAGACGAGGCGGGCCGTTCGCACGGGGCGCCGGATGACGCGGGTCGTGCAGGCGGCGCGCAGGACGAGGCCGCGCGCTGAGGCGGCCGATGAGACGAGGTGGGGCGCTTAGGCGCCCCGGAGGCATGACGCCGATCGCGCAGGCGAAGACGGCAACGGAAGATCCCCGTGCGAGGCACGGGCGGAAAGGCGATTGTGGCTGACCACTACGAGGTCCTCGGGGTCTCGCGCGACGCGAGCGTCGATGAGATCAAGAAGGCGTATCGGCGTCTCGCGCGAGAGCTCCACCCCGACGTGAATCCGGGCGAGGAGGCGTCGGAGCGCTTCAAGGAGGTCACGCACGCCTACGACGTCCTGAGCGACCCCAAGCAGCGCGAGCGCTACGACCTCGGCGACTCGCCGTTCGGCGGCGGCGGAGGTGCAGCCGGGGGCTTCGGCGGATTCGGGGACATCTTCGAGACGTTCTTCGGCGCCGCCGGCGGCGGGCGCGGTGGCAGACCGCGATCGCGGCGCGAGCGGGGGCAGGACGCCCTCGTGCGCGTCAGCCTCGATCTCGGCGACGTGGTCTTCGGAGTGCACCGCGACCTCGAGGTCGACACCGCCATCCTCTGCGACACCTGCCAGGGTTCGTGCTGCCAGCCCGGCACCTCGCCCGTCACGTGCGACATCTGCCACGGGTCGGGCCAGATCCAGCGCCAGGTGCGCAGCCTCCTCGGCAACGTCATGACGAGCGTCCCGTGCAACGTGTGCCAGGGGTACGGCACGACCATCCCGTATCCGTGCGCGACGTGCCAGGGCCAGGGCCGGGTGCGCGCCCGCCGCACGGTCTCGCTCGACATGCCGGCGGGCGTCGAGACGGGCCTGCGTCTGCAGATGCCCGGGTCGGGCGAGGTCGGTCCGGGAGGCGGCGCGAACGGCGATCTCTACATCGAGGTGAACGTCAACCCGCATCCGATCTTCAGCCGCGACGGCGACGACCTGCTCGCGACGATCGACGTCTCGATGCCCGACGCGATCCTGGGCACGACGACGACGATCGAGTCGCTCGACGGGCCGGTGGAGCTCGAGCTGCGCCCCGGTGTGCAGGCCGGCGACATCCTCACGATCAAGGGCCGCGGGATCATGCCCTTGCGCGGCACGCAGCGCGGCGACCTCAAGGTCGGTGTGCATGTCGTGACACCGACGCGCCTCGACGGCAAGGAGCGCGCGATGATCGAGGAGTTCGCGAAGCGCACGAAGGCACCCGAGCCCAAGCTCGCCGAGTTCCATCAGGGGCTCTTCTCGAAGCTGCGGGATCGATTCCGGAACGGATGACGGATGCCGCTGCACTTCCTCGTCGATGAGCCGGTCGCTGCCGGGGTGGGCGACGACGTCGTCCTGACGGGCGCGGAGGCGCACCACGCCGCGACGGTGCGCCGCGTGCGCGCCGGCGAGGAGGTCACGATCGGCGACGGGCGCGGGGCCTGGCTGACGGGCGAGTGCGTCTCGGTCGCGCCCCGCGAGGTCGTCGTGCGGGTGACGGACCGATGGGAGACTGCGGCGCCGTCCCCACGACTCGTCCTCGTGCAGGCGCTGGCGAAGGGCGACCGCGACGAACTCGCGGTTCAGGCGGCGACCGAGCTCGGCGTCGACGAGATCGTCCCGTGGCAGGCGGCGCGCAGCGTGTCGCGGTGGGACGCGGCGAAGGCGGAGAAGGGTCGGGCTCGTTGGGCGACGATCGTGCGGGAGGCCGCGAAGCAGGCTCACCGCGCGTGGGTGCCGGACGTCTCCGCGCTCGCGAGCACGAAGCAGCTCGTGGCGCGGGCCGCGGCATCCCGCATCCTCGTCCTCGAGCCCAGCGCGTCGCAGAAGCTGTCGGACGTCGATCTCGAGGGTGACGCCGACGTCGTGCTGGTGGTCGGCCCCGAAGGCGGGATCGCCGCGGAGGAGCTCGCGGCACTCGAATCCGCCGGCGCCGCCCTCGTGCGTCTCGGCCACACGGTGCTGCGCACGTCGACGGCCGGGCCTGCGGCGCTCTCCGTCGTCTCGGTCGCCCTCGGCCGCTGGTGACGACGGCGCGCGGCGAACGGCGCCCCGACCCGGCGGGAACGCCGCTGGATAGACTGGACGCATGAGCGAGAAGTCGATCTTCACCCGCATCTACGAGGGTGAGATCCCCAGCGAGATCATCGCCGAGACCGACAACGCCTTCGCCATCCGCGACATCGCCCCCAAGGCTCCCGTGCACCTGCTCGTGATCCCCAAGAGCGGCACGTACCGCAACGTCGTCGAGCTCGCGGCGGGTGATCCCGACCTGCTCGCCGAGATGATCGGCCTCGCGAACTCGCTGGCCGCCGAGCACGCCGACGGCGACTTCCGCCTCGTGTTCAACACGGGCGAGGGCGCGGGCCAGACCGTCTTCCACGTGCACGCGCACGTCCTCGCCGGAACAATGACAGAAGAGAGCATCGGTGCCTGACGATACGAATGACGACCGCACGGTCGACCGCGTCTACGCGGACGGTGTGGCGATGGTGCAGCTCCTCGGTCCGCAGGATCGCCTGCTGAGGGTCGTCGAGAAGGAGCATCCGGGCGTCGACGTGCACGTGCGCGGCAACGAGATCACCCTGACGGGCGAAGCGGATGCCGTGGCTGCGGCGCGTTCGCTCGTCGACGAGCTGCTGGTCATGGCGCGCGCAGGTCAAGGACTCGACCCTGCAGATGTGTCGTCGTCCAACCGCATCCTCCGCTCGGAGGGCGGCCCTCGGCCCTCCGAAGTGCTCGGCGAGGCGATCCTTCAGTCGCGCGGCAAGATCATCCGCCCCAAGACCCTCGGCCAGAAGGCCTACGTCGACGCGATCGAAGAGAACACGATCGTCTTCGGCATCGGTCCGGCGGGTACGGGCAAGACCTACCTCGCGATGGCCAAGGCCGTTCAGGCGCTCCAGCGCAAAGAAGTGGACCGCATCATCCTGACGCGTCCGGCCGTCGAGGCGGGGGAGCGGCTCGGATTCCTGCCGGGCACGCTGACCGACAAGATCGATCCGTACCTGCGCCCGCTCTACGACGCACTCAACGAGATGATGGATCCCGAGATCGTGCCCAAGCTCATGGCGTCGGGGACGATCGAGGTCGCACCGCTCGCGTACATGCGCGGTCGCACGCTCAACAACTCGTTCATCGTCCTCGACGAGGCCCAGAACACGACGCCCGAGCAGATGAAGATGTTCCTCACCCGACTCGGCTTCGGCACGCAGATGGTCGTGACGGGCGATATCACCCAGGTCGATCTGCCGCAGGGCTCGTCGGGCCTGCGGCTCGTGACGCGCGTGCTCAAGGACATCGACGACATCCACTTCGCCTACCTCACGAGCGCCGACGTCGTGCGCCACACGCTCGTCGGACGCATCGTCGACGCCTACACCGAGTACGACGAGCATCGCATCGCCGCGCGCCGTGAGCGTGACGAGGCATCCGAGTTCGCCAACCGTGCCGATCGCCGGACGGGCATCCCCCGCCAGGGGCCGCGCGACCATCTCCCCAAGCGAGGACGCTCATGACGATCGAGATCGGCAACGAATCCGGCTTCCCCATCGATGAGACCGTTCTCCTGCGGCTGATGGAGCACAATCTCGGGCAGCTGCACGTGAGCCCCGACGCCGATGTCGCGATCCTCCTCGTCGACGAGGGCGCGATGGAGACTCTCCACCTGCAGTGGATGGATGAGCCGGGGCCGACCGATGTCCTGAGCTTCCCGATGGACGAACTGCGCCCCGGCACCGAGGACCAGCCGACGCCAGCGGGGCTCCTCGGCGACATCGTGCTGTGCCCGCAGGTCGCCGAGTCCCAGGCGGTGACGGCGAAGCACTCGACGATGGACGAGCTGGTGATGCTGACCACCCATGGACTGCTGCACCTGCTGGGCTTCGACCACGCCGAGCCCGAGGACGAACGCGAGATGTTCGGCCTCCAGAAGGAGCTCATCCTGAGCTTCCAGACGGCTGAGCGCCGTCGCCGAGCATGACCGCGGCACTGCTCCTTCTCGCGGCGGTCGTGCTGATCGCCTTCGGCGGTCTGATGGCCGCGATCGATGCCGCTCTCAGCGTCACTTCGCGGGCCGATCTGGCCGAACTCGCGGCGTCGGGGCGAAACGCGACCTCCCTGCGCAGGATCGCCGACGACCCGGAGGCCCACGCGACGGCGGTGGTCTTCATCCGCGTGCTGTCCGAGACCTCCGCCGCCGTCCTCGTGACGGTCGCCTTCGTGGACCTCTTCAACAGCATCTGGTGGGCGATGCTCGCCGCCGCCGTCCTCATGACGGGCATCTCGTTCGTCGTGGTGGGCGCGAGTCCGCGCACGTGGGGCCGCCAGCACTCCACGCCTCTGCTGCGGGGCTTCGCCCCAGTCGTGCGCGGCGTGCGGCTGATCCTCGGACCGCTCGCGCACGGTCTCGTGGCGTTCGGCATGCGAGTGACCCCGGGGGTGAGCCGCAACGCGTCGTTCGCGTCCGAGGAGCAGCTGCTCAGCATCATCGACGAAGCCGCCGAGAACGAGCTCATCGAAGAGGACGACCGAGAGCTCATCCACTCGGTGTTCGAGTTCACCGACACGTTCGTGCGGGCCGTCATGGTTCCGCGCAACGACATGGTGACGGTGGATGCGACGGCCTCGACCCGCGAGGCGATGTCGATCTTCCTCGAGAAGGGGGTCTCGCGCATCCCGATCGTGGACGACGACGCCGACGATGTCGTGGGCGTGCTGTACCTCAAGGACCTCGTGCAGTTCGGCTTCCGCGATGAGGCGGGATGGCGGGATGCCCCGATCAGCCGCATCGCGCGTGCCGCCGTCTTCGTGCCCGAGTCGATGAAGGCCGAGTCCCTGCTGCAGCAGATGAAGCGCGACGCCGTGCATGTCTGCCTCGTGATCGACGAGTACGGCGGGGTATCGGGGCTCGTCACCCTCGAGGACCTCATCGAGGAACTCGTGGGCGAGATCGCCGACGAGTACGACCCGCGCGCAGACGAGGTCACGGAGCTCGAACCCGGCCGTTATCGCGTGAGCGCACGTCTGGGGCTCGACGAGGTCGGCGACCTGTTCGGCGTCGAGCTGGAGGACGAGGACGTCGACTCCATCGGCGGGCTGCTCGGCAAGGCCCTCGGCCGCGTTCCCCAGCCCGGATCGACGGCCGAACTCAACGGACTCGTCATGACCGGCGGTGCCTCGCGCGGTCGCGGACGCGGTATCTCCACCGTCTTCGTCGAGCGCAGCGACTCGCTCGAGGCGGCAGACGACGCGTTCAGCAGTCGTCACCCGCAGACGGGGGAGATCCGCCTGCCGAAGACAGGTGAGGTCAAGATCGTCAAGGACGGTCGTGCCTCGAAGACCCCGGCCAAGCCCGCCAAGAGCGCGGCCAAGAAGGGCGCGAGAGCATGACCGACGACAGCCGCTCCGGGTTCGTGACGTTCGTGGGCAGACCGAACGTCGGCAAGTCCACCCTCACGAATGCGCTCGTCGGGGAGAAGGTCGCCATCACGAGCGACAAGCCTCAGACGACGCGCCGCGCGATCCGCGGCATCCTGAACCGTCCCGCAGGTCAGCTCGTGATCGTCGACACCCCCGGCATCCACAAACCCCGCACGCTCCTCGGCGAGCGTCTGAACAGCCTCGTCGAGCAGGTGCTGGGCGATGTCGACGTCATCGGGTTCTGCGTCCCGGCGACCGAGAAGGTCGGCCCCGGCGATCGACGGATCGCCGAGTCGCTCGACGGGTATCCGCGCGCCAAGAAGGTCGCCATCGTCACCAAGACGGATGCTGCGTCCCGCGACCAGATCGGTGAGCGGCTGCTCGAGGTCGACGGCCTCCGCGAGGACTGGGCCGCCGTCATCCCGCTGTCCGCGCTCACGCGCGAGCAGCTCGGCGTCCTCACGGACGAGCTGCTCGCCCTCATGCCCGTCGGGCCGCAGCTCTACCCCGACGACGTCGTGACCGATGAGTCGACCGAGGATCGCGTCGCCGAGATCATCCGCGAAGCCGCGCTCGAGGGCGTGCGCGACGAGCTGCCCCACTCGATCGCCGTCACGATCGAGGACATGGCTCCTCGCGAGGACTCGGATCTCACGGACATCTACGCGAACATCATCGTCGAGCGCGACAGCCAGAAGGCGATCATCATCGGCCACAAGGGCTCGCGCCTGGCCGACGTCGGCAAGCGTGCACGCGCGCAGATCGAACCGCTCGTCGGCACGCGCGTCTTCCTCTCGCTGCGGGTGCGCGTCGCCAAGGAGTGGCAGCGCGACCCCAAGCAGCTGGGTCGGCTCGGGTTCTAGGTCCTCGACGTCGACAGCGCCGCGTTCCACGCGAGCCAGACGAGTTCGTCGTGCGCGAGGTCGTTGTGCGCCCCGGCGGCACCCTGCAGCTCGTCGATGACGTTGCGGGCGTCGATGTTGTAGAGCGTGCCGGGCAGGAACTCGATACCCTCCGATCGGGAACCCGGGGCGAGCGGACCGAGCTCGACCGCGCCCGGCACGCCCTGGGCGCCGAACGTCCCGATCCCGCCGTACTTGGGATAGTCGTCGAGCAGGTACTGGCTCGCGAGCTTGACCGCGAGCGGATAGAACTTGCCGACGGCGTAATCCCATTTCGACCTGGTCACGACGATCGGGCCCGACACGAATGCCGGGGTCGCGACATCCGCGAAGTACCCTCGCCCGCCGCCGAAGCGAGGCGGCGCGGCCGGAGCGAAGGCCCAGAGCGACACGGCGCCCTGCACGAGGAACAGCGAGGAGACGGGTCGCGGCGGGGGCGTCGGCGTCTGTCCCGGACCGCGCACGGCCGCCGAGACGACGATCGTCCCGAAGCTGTGCCCGATGAGGTGCACACGCGCGGGGCTCGCCTTCATGATCGCGCGCACGAGCTGCGCACCGCCGCGTTCGCCGAACTCGCGCGCCTGGTTCTTGCCGTGCCAGAACGTCAGCTGCCGCAGGGGGGTGAGCACCGCCTCCCGGAGCTTGCGGAACCACCCGTCGCCGAGGAGTCCTCCGCGTCCTTCGTCGGTCGTGGAGGCGACGAAGACCGCATCAGGGTCCCATCCGCCGCCGAGAAGCGCTTCGTCCCCGGAACCGGCGGCACCGACGCGCGCGGCGATCACGCGGTACGCATCGGCGACCTCGGACGGCAGCTCGTCGCCCTCCTCGGCGTCCTGATCGGCATCGACGCGCGCCGCGTACGACAGGATCTCCGTCAGTGCAGCGCGGGTCTCGGGGGAGTCGTCGGCGAGCTGCGTCGCGTACTCGCCCACGGCGTCGTCGACCGTCATCTCATCGGGCGCGGCATCCACCCCACCGCTCAGCAGTCCGGAGGATCCGCTCTTGAGCTCGCGATCGCTCCAGGCCTTGCTCGGCCAGTGCACGCCGATGATGAACGGACGGATGCCGTCGCCCACGGCGTCGGGGTTCGCCGCGCCGATCCACCGGTCGTACTGGCTGATCGCATCGTCGTAGTCGCCCTGCCACCCGTGGCTGATGATGAAGACGTCGGTCACATCCGCCCCGGGTGCTCCGAGGTCGGCCAGGGCGGCTTCCGACGCCGAGGTGCCGTCGGCGTCCGGCACCTCCTCGCCCTTCCTGTCGTAGGCGATGAGGTGGTACTGCTGATCCGTGCCGGGGATGCGGCGCAGCGACATGACGGCTCTCCTTCGAGTCAGGCCAGAGCGGGGGTGACGACGGTGTCGACGTCGCATTGGACGCCGTAGAGCAGCCCGTAGGGATTGCGGTGCTGCTCGAGGAAGCGGCGGCGGAGCTCGAGGACGACGGTCCCCAGCGTCTTGCCCGCGAACAACTCGTCGAAGAACGCCTTCGCCCATTCGCTGGCGAAGAGACCCGGCGTCTTGCACTCCGTGCCGATGACGCCACGGGCGCCCTTCGCGAGGAAGTACGGCACGAAGCCGGCGTAGAAGTTCGCCGACAGCTCGCCCGATTCGCATGCGTTGAGGAAGACGAGCGGATGACTGGGCAAGCGGTCCTGCGGTGACGCGAAGACGCGCAGCTGTCCGAGCGTGATCGACTGCTCGCCGCTGAGGATGAGGTGCGAGTCGAGGGGATCCTTCTTCGCGACCGCGTGGCAGTACAGGTACAGCACCTTGTCGGTCGACGTCGGGGCGAGCGCGGCGCTCTTGAGTTCGTCGACCGTCGTGCCCTCGGTGAGCGCGACGCCTCGGCCCTCCCAGTAGGTGCGCTGCGCGGCGACGGGATGCGACGGCATCTGGGCGTCGATCCCGTCGTTGTAGAGCGCACGTACGGCGAGATCGGGTGCCGAGGCGATCGTGGGTGCCGGCGGTGTCTGATCGAACCATTCGAGCGGGATCTGCTCGACGACGTGACGCATGCCGATGAAGTTGTCCCAGGACAGGGGAGCCGCGTCGAACCGCTCAGCGAGGTACATGAGCGGCCACGGCACGGGGAAGCCCTTCGAGACGACCTGGAGGGTGGCGACGTCCGCGCTCAGCTCGTCGCGCAGCCAGGCGGCGACCTTCGCGAGCTCGGGCGACGGCGTCGAGCCCACGAAGATCGACTCGTAGAGCAGGAACCCCTCGAACGCGAGCTCCTTCAGGAGGGCGTCTCGCTCCGCCTCGGTGAGATCGAGGTTGAAGGCGTTCTCCTCCTTCGACACGGATGCGAGGAGCACAGCGCGCACTCCTTCGATGCGCGCCTCGAGCTCATCGGGGGTGATCCAGATCATGACGGGTTCGCTCGTCACCTGGGGTGCGAAGAGCAGGTATCCGCCCGCGACGGGTTTGAACTGCAGCGTCGCATCGCGCTTCTCGAGCACCTCGGCGGCGCCGGCGGGCCGTCCGAACTGCTCGACGGCGGGTTCGGCGACGGTGCCGACGTCGAAGGTCATGTCGAGGCGCTGCAGGAAGTTGCCCTTCACGTTCACGACGACGCTCAGCAGCGACGCGCCCTCGTGCAGCGGCGTGATCTCGAAGATCGCCCGGTTGACGGATGCGCCGTCGCGGGCCAGACGCAGGATCTGCGGCACGGGCGGCACGGTGAAGTCCGCGCTCAGCAGCTGCACCTCGAGGTCGATCGTCTGCTGTGACGCGGCGATCGGCACGCCCACGCCGATGGAGGCCACCGCGGCCCCGCTCGCGCTCTCGTCGAAGAAGACCGAGAGCTGTCGCTTCTCGCCCGTCGTCAGACGCGTGCGGTCGCCATCGAGCTCCGCGTTGAGGACGGTCGCGATCGTGTCGCCGGATGCTGACGGAGCCGCGGCATCCGGAACAGCCGGCGGAACAGCCGGGGCGGGCGGGGCGACGACCGGTGGTGGCGGGGGACCGGCTTCTCCTCCGACGGTGGGCGGCATCTGCGGCTCCCACGGCCTGACCGGCTCTTCGCCGCCGAGCAGCCCGTCGGAGGCGCCGCCTCCCGCCATGCCCAGGCCGTCGCTGCCGTACGAGGGGTCGTCCGGACCGGCGGACTCCGCGAGGTCCTGCGTCGGAAGATCGATGTGCCGGGCGGGCCTGTCGCCGAGCATCCGGGTCACCTCCGCCATCGCGGCATCCATCTCGGCGTCCTCGCCGTCGCCGAAACCCATCTCTCCCGCGTCGACCGAGGCCTGGTACGCGGCGGCGAGGTCGTCGTTCTCGTTCAGGACGTCGTCGACGACGAGTGCGGCTTCGGCGAGGGTGGCCGCCTTGTCCCATCGGGGGTCGGCGACCACGGCGTCGTACAGGGCGAGGACGGAAGGCGGGAAGTACTCCGCGATGTCTGCGCGCGCGTTCTCCCGCCGGAAGCTCATCGCCAGCACGACGACTTCGAATGCCCGCTCTTCCGTGCTCATCGCACCCCTTCGACGACACCTTCGCTCACCGTACCGAGAGGGCGCGGGTCGCCGCCAGATACCGGGTCGTGCGCGAACGGACGGGCGGAGCACCTGGATCCCGCGGGCGGGGGACCCTCGTCCCGTTGCCCTCCGCTGTGACGCCCGTCTCGTCGACTCAGCCCTCGACTGCCCGCAGAGCCGACCGCACGATCACGACGTCGTCGCCGTAGACGGCGTCCGCGACGTCCTGTCGCGTGCCGTCGTCCCAGACGACATCGATGAAGAGCCAGCCGTCCTGCACGGATGAGCTCAGGAGGTCGTCGCCGAGCAGATCGGGCAGCTCGTCCTGGATCGCGGCGAGTTCGTCCTCGGAGCCCTGACCAGGCTTGCCGTCCGTCGGGTCGGGAACCATCATCGGGTCGTACAGGGCGAGCATGATCGGCGGCTGCGTGTTCGTGAAGGTCTCGCCGTCGTACGTTCCCTGCACCGCATAGGCGCCCCACGTCACGTCGCCCGCACTCTCGGAGCCTTCGACGCCCTCCCACGACCAGCCGTCGAGAGGGATGCCCGTGCATTGCGGCGGATACGACTCCGCGATCGCGCCGAGGCAGAGCTCGATCTCGCCGCCGACATCCATCACCGTGCCCTGCGCGATCACCTCGCCTTCGGGAGGATTCGGCCACACGTCGCCGAGCCCGACTGTGCCGATCGGCGCGACGTCGCCGCCGGCACCGGTCGCGCACCCGGTGAGAAGAAGGGCGGATGCCGTCAGGAGCACGGCGGCGGTGCGGTGTCTGAGCCTCATGCCTTCGAAGTGTCGGCGGTGCGGGGATCGTCTCACGTCAGCCGGCGAGACCGCCGGAGGAGAGCGGCGCCCGCGAGCATGATGAGGGCGCCCGCAGCGGCGAGACCGCCGGCGGCGTCACTCGCGCCCGAATTGGCGAGCTCGCCCGAACCGGTGCGGACGAAGCCGTAGTCGAGCGTCAGGTCGGAGCTGTCGGCCACCGTGAGGTCGAGGACCGTGTCGGCGGATGCCTCGGCGGCGCTGGAATCATCCGCGCTCGTGCCACGACCGCTGAGGGTGACGGCGAACAGTCTCAGCGCCGGCTGGTCGAGATCGATCGTCGTGCGGTAACGCTCGCCGGGCAGGAGGACCGGGAGTCCGCAGAACCGATAGAGGCCGCTCGCGTCGGTCGTCTGCGTCACGGGTGCACCGGCCGCGGTGACCGGGGTGACTGTGCCGTCGGCGGCGATGTCGTCGAGCCCGATGACGACCCCGGGGACGCCCGGCTCTCCGGCATCCTGGATTCCGTCCCTGTCGAGGTCCTCCCACACGAGGTCGCCGATGCATACGGTGCCCGGCAGGGGCTCGTCGGCCTCGACGGTGCCGCCCGCGTCGTCGCGACGGATCTCGGCCGGCTCGACCTGCGGGGCACCGTTGAGCGCGGGCCACAGGAACGACGCGGTGTTGTCGAACGACGTACGGGTCTGGTCCGTGATCGCAACAGGGACGAGAAGCGTGTAGAACGTCCCGGCGGGGATCGAGTCCAGCTCCATCGTCAGAGCCGAGTCGCCGCAGGTGAACGTCGCTCCCGCGATCGTGTCCGGCGCCACGTACGTCTCGGCGCCGCTGGGGAAGCCGCCGACATCGATGCGCATTCGGGTCGCACCGCAGTCGAAGGTGTATCCCGCTTCGGCGGGCGGAACATCCGTCACCGTGACGGGACCGTCGAGGGCGGCGGCCGTGGATGCCGGGAAGTTGAGCACCCACGTGAACCGCAGCTGCTCGCTCGTGGCCCAGCCGCCGTACTTCGACGCGTCTCGATTCTGCAGGGCGGGACCTGCGGCGCCCTTCGTGATGGGGGGCAGCACGACTCCGCCCAGCTCGAGGTCGTTGAAGGTCGCTGCCGGCGATCCCGTGACGTCGTGATCCCACCGCACGTAGAAGAAGCCGGTCCCGTGCACACCCGTGCGCGTCGTGACGTAGGACTGGAAGGTGAATGTCGCAGTCTTGTCGGCCCAGGTGCCGCGGACGGCGAGCTCGCTCGTTCCGGCATCGACCAGATCGACCGCCCTGGTGCTCACCGGCTCGAGCTGGTCGGGGAGGGTTATGGCGAAGGTGTCCCCGGCGGCAGCGCCCGTCGGGGCCACCCACGTGAAGTCGACGCGGGCGGTGCCGGAGTGCGCGATCGTGGTCGGCTCGATCGTGACCGCGGTGATCGGCGTCGCTCCGAAGTCGACGGCGGCAGCCCGACCCGTCGGCGCCATGAGCGCGAGGACGAAACCGAGCGTGACGGCCACCACGACGAGTGCGGACGTCGTGGTGCGACGCGCGGACGACAGTGGAGACACTGAAGAACCCCCCAGTTCAGTGCAAAGGAAAGCGCCCTGCCAGTGGGCGCTGCTCACGACACTGTAGGGGGAGGCGTCGCTTCAGCGCCACCTCGGCGACCCGGGATGACGCGACATCCTGCTACCATCGCGGTATGCGCGTCGGCACGCTCCTTCTTAGTCGCCGCGGCGAGTCCTCGATCTAGGGCCTTCCTCGCCGCGGAGATTGTCGTCGGCCCGCCTCATCTGCGAGAGCCTGCTCCGCGAAACAAGAAGAAGCGACAAGATCATGGACAACACCCAGAAGCCTTCGGGCATGCCGACTCACAGGTACCGGCCCTATCACGAGCAGTTCGGCGTCCGCCTGCCCGATCGCACGTGGCCCGACGCGGTCATCACGAAGGCGCCGCGCTGGTGCGCGGTCGACCTGCGCGACGGCAACCAGGCGCTCATCGATCCGATGAGCCCCGAGCGCAAGCGCATCATGTTCGACCTGCTGGTCAAGATGGGCTACAAGGAGATCGAGGTCGGGTTCCCGAGCGCGAGCCAGACCGACTTCGACTTCGTGCGTCACCTCATCGAAGAGGACGTCATCCCCGACGACGTCACGATCCAGGTGCTGACGCAGGCGCGCGAGCACCTCATCGAGCGCACCTACGAGTCGATCGCCGGCGCCAAGCAGGCGATCGTCCACCTCTACAACTCGACCAGCACTCTTCAGCGCGAAGTCGTGTTCCGCACCGACCAGCAGGGCATCATCGACATCGCGCTCGAGGGCGCGCGCCTGTGCCGCGAGTTCGAGAAGCGCATCCCCGAGACGAAGGTCTTCTACGAGTACTCGCCCGAGAGCTACACGGGCACCGAGCTCGAGTTCGCCGTCGACATCTGCAACCAGGTCATCGAGATCTTCGAGCCGACGCCCGACCGCAAGGTCATCATCAACCTGCCGGCGACGGTCGAGATGGCGACGCCGAACGTCTACGCCGACTCGATCGAGTGGATGTCCCGCCGCCTCGCCCACCGCGAGAACGTGATCCTCTCGCTGCACCCCCACAACGACCGCGGCACCGCGATCGCGGCCGCCGAGCTGGGCTACATGGCCGGAGCCGACCGCATCGAGGGCTGCCTCTTCGGCAACGGAGAGCGCACGGGCAACGTCGACATCGTTGCGCTGGGCATCAACCTGCTGACGCAGGGGATCGACCCGCAGATCGACTTCAGCGACATCGACGACGTCAAGCGCACCGCCGAGTACTGCAACCAGCTGCCCGTGCACGAGCGCAGCCCCTGGGCGGGCGACCTGGTCTTCACCGCCTTCAGCGGATCGCACCAGGACGCCATCAAGAAGGGCTTCGAGGCGATGGATGCCCGGGCCGCGGCATCCGGAGTCACCGTCGACGAGATCGAATGGGCGGTTCCCTACCTGCCGATCGACCCGAAGGACCTCGGGCGCTCGTACGAAGCGGTCATCCGCGTCAACTCCCAATCCGGCAAGGGCGGCGTCGCCTACCTGCTCAAGACCGACCATGCGCTCGACCTGCCGCGTCGTCTGCAGATCGAGTTCTCGGGCGTCGTGCAGACCAAGACCGATGCCGAGGGCGGCGAGGTCACGAGCGACCAGATCTGGTCGATCTTCACCGATGAGTACCTGCCGGCCGACATCTCGGACGACAAGTGGGGCCGCTTCGAGCTGCTCGGCACACGTACGGCGAGCGACATGACAGGCGACGTCGAGCTGCACGTGCGGCTGCGCGACGGGGAGGCGGTGCAGGATGCCACGGGCCACGGCAACGGGCCGATCGCGGCGTTCCTCGAAGTCGTGCGCGCGCACGGTTTCGACATCTCGCTCTACGACTACGTCGAGCACACGCTGAGCGCCGGCGGCGACGCCCAGGCCGCCGCGTACGTCGAGCTGCAGGTCGACGGCGAGCGGCTGTGGGGCGTCGGCATCGATGGCGACATCTCCACGGCATCCCTCAAGGCGATCGTCTCGGGTGTGAACCGCGCGATCCGCACGCGAGAGCGCTCGGGCTCGCTCGCCGCGGTCTAGTCGTCCGCTCGTCGGCTCAGCACGGCCGCGCCGAAGAAGCAGAGCGCTCCGAGGAACGTGCCGAGGTTCGCCCACAGCTGGCTCACCATGTCTCCGCCGCTGGGGATGACGTATGCCCCGGCGGCGGAGACCGCGAAGAACACCGAACCCGCCGCGTTGAGCCATGTGCAGCGCCAGCTGCGCGCCCTCGGGTCCCAGAGGCCGTCGCGTTCGGTCGTCGCCACCACGGCGAACCCGCTCGCGACGAGGAAGCAGATCGAGCCGAACGCGTCCGGCCGCCAGCCGTCGCCGATCCGCGCGTCGGTGTTCACAGCGGTGATCAGGGCAGCCGTGGTGCTGACGTTGAAGAAGAGCGTGCCGGCGAACTGCACCGCCGCACTCCACCAGTCCGCCCGATCGCCGCGTCCGGCCCCCGCGCGTGGCGGACGCCTGCCACTGAGGGCGAGCTGGATGAACGCGGCCAGGGTGAAGAAGACCGCCCCGACGAGGAACGTCGCGTCCGCGGCGACCGTCCCCACCGCGTCGGCATAGAGCGGCACGGCACCCAGTGCGAAGAGTGCGGAGCCGATGGCGAATCCCCAGGACTCCCTGCGAAGACGGATGCTGCGCGTGGTCGCCATCGTCAGATGATAGGCGGGCGCGCCCGTCGACGATCTCACCCGCGCGGTGTGATTGTCGGGCCCCTGCCCGCGGCATAGCGTGAGAGCATGACGCGCATCCAGAACGACCCGCAGCGGCTGCACCGCCACGCGTACACCGGCATCGGCGATCAGAACCAGCTGAACCCGCTCTTCTGCCGCCCGGGAGAAGCGAGCGACTTCCCCCTCAACACGCTGCCGCCGGGGGAGTCGCTCCCCGAGACCGCCTATCAGGTCGTACACGACGAGGCCATGCTCGACGGCAACTCGCGCCTCAACCTCGCGACGTTCGTCGGGACGTGGATGGATCCGCACGCCGACCGGCTCTACTCCGAGACCGTCGACAAGAACATGGTCGACAAGGATGAGTACCCCCAGACGGCCGCGATCGAGACGCGCTGCTGGAAGATGATCGCGTCGCTGTGGAACGCCCCTGATGCGGACGGGGCGATCGGCACCTCCACGATCGGCTCATCGGAGGCGTGCATGCTCGGCGGCTTGGCGCTCAAGCGTCGCTGGCAGCTGGCGCGTCGCGCCGCCGGCGCGTCGACGGAGCGGCCGAACCTGGTCCTCTCCAGTGCGGTGCAGGTCTGCTGGGAGAAGTTCTGCAACTACTGGGACGTCGAGCCCCGCTACGTGCCGATCACCGACGAGCATCGGTGCCTCGACGGCTTCGACCTCGAGAAGTACGTCGACGAGAACACGATCGGCGTCGTCGCGATCATGGGCGTGACCTATACGGGCGTCTACGAGCCCGTCGCCGAGATCGCCGCGGCACTGGATCGGATCCAGGCCGCGACGGGTCTCGACATCCCGATCCACGTGGACGGCGCGTCGGGCGGGATGATCGCGCCGTTCCTGCAGCCGGACCTCGTGTGGGACTTCCGACTGGAGCGGGTGGCTTCGATCAGCACGTCCGCGCACAAGTACGGACTCGTGTATCCCGGCCTCGGATGGGTGGTCTGGCGCACTGTCGCCGACCTGCCGGAAGAGCTCGTCTTCGACGTCACCTACCTCGGCGGGCACATGCCGAGCTTCGCCCTCAACTTCTCGCGCCCCGGAGCCCAGGTGCTCCTCCAGTACTACCTGTTCCTCCGTCTCGGGTGGGACGGCTACTACCGTGTGCAGAAGGCCTCACAGGACGTGGCGGTGTACCTCTCGGGAGAGATCGCGAAGATGCCCGCGTTCCGACTGTGGAACGACGGCACCGATATCCCCGTGTTCGCGTGGCAGCTCGCCGCCGGATACACCGACAAGTGGAACCTCTACCACCTCTCCGAACGGCTTCGTCTGAAGGGATGGCTCATCCCGGCCTATCCGATGCCCGACGATCTGACCGACGTCGTCGTGCAGCGCATCGTCGTTCGCAACGGTCTCAGTCGCAACCTCGCCGAGAGCCTCCTCCTCGACATCCAGGACGCCGTGGCCTACCTGGATGCGCTGGAAGCTCCGATGCCGACGGAAGGGCAGGTCACGTCCTTCACGCACTGAGCGGATCAAGGCTTGATGATCGGGATCGCCGAGGTCTCGACCGCCACCTTGCGGCGATAGAGCGCCCGCTGCTCGGGCAGTGAGATGTCGAACATCACCGCCAGCAGTCGGATGACCGTCGTGACGGCGATGCAGGCGATGGATGCCGCGACCAGCGGCGCACCGAGCGCGTGCGCACCCGCCAGGACGAGGCAGCCGACGCCCGCAGCGACCGCGTAGAGCGAGCCGACGTGCATGATCGCGACCGGAAGCCCCATGAAGACGTCGCGCAGGATGCCGCCGCCGACCGCGGAGCACACGCCGACGAAGATCGCCGGCACCATCGGCAGGCCGAGGGTGAGCGCCTTGCCCGTGCCGAAGGCGCCGAAGAGTCCGATGACGATCGCGTCGAGACCGACGATGACGGCGTTGAGCCGCTGGAACACGCCGGCGAGGAGCATGCCGACCAGGGCTGCGGCGGTCGCCGTGAGCAGGTACCAGTTGCTCTGCAGTGTCACCGGGGAGACGTTGAGGAGCAGATCGCGGATGAGGCCGCCGCCCATGCCCATCACGATGCCGATGATCGCGACGCCGAGCAGGTCGAGGCGGCGTTCGCCGCGGAAACCCGACGCGAACAGCGCGCCCTGCACGCCGCCCAGGCCGACAGCCGTGAGGTCCGCCCAGAGGGGGATGACGAGGGTCGCTTCGGGCACGGCATCCATTCTCCGACGGTTCTCACGGGATGTGCGTGCGCACCGCCGCGAGGAAGCCGTCGAGATCGTCGGTCCACAGGCGAACCGCGTCGATCTCATGGTGGTCGGAGCCGAGCTGCACGTGCACGGGCGCTTCGAGCAGGACGAGCACGTTGGTCTCGTTCTGGATGCGCAGCCCGAGCGTGCGTCCGTGTGACTCTTCGACCCTCACCTTCGGGGCCTTCTCGACGACGTCGTGCGAGCGCTCGACGGACGCCACGGCTGCCCATGGAAGATCGATGTCCACCTCGGCGCCCGAGCGCACCCGGATGCCGTCCGGCCCGACGGCGTGGGGCCGGGTCAGGAAGCCGAGCAGGAGCCCCAGCATCCACGTGACGCCCCAGATCCCCGCGATGAGGAGGGGGATGCGGATCCACGGCCACGGATGCACGATGAGGTCGATGATCGGGATCTCGATCGCCGAGAGCACGATGAAGACGACGAGGATCGTGAGGATGGGGGAGTGATACGCGAAGCCGGATGCCCCGGGTGGCACCTTCGGGCGACGGAAGACGAACCGGTAGAGGCTGAGCCATACGCCGACCTCGGCCCGCCACGCGGCGCGTGCGATGCGGACGATGTGCTGAGTCGGTGTGCGCGTGGGGGGCCTCTCCAGCGTCATGCCGTGCGCTCCCGTTCGGCGGCGGCTTCGTCGACGAGCGCCGCGAACCGGGCGATGACGGTCTCGATGCGGCTCGTGACCGCCGCGACCTCGTCGTCGCTCCATCCCTGGGTGAGGGCGTCGGCGAGCCGCGTGTGATCGAGAGCCATGGTCTCCATGAGCGAGGTGCCCTTCTCGGTCAGTCGGATCTGCACCGCACGACGATCGTGGGGGTGCGGCTCGCGATAGACGAGATGGGCCTCGATGAGCTCGTCGACGAGCGTCGTGACGTGACGCTGCGTGACCTGCATCTCGTCGGCGATCTCGCGCTGCATGAGCGGCCCGCGGTGGTGCACGGCCCACATGAGGTGCGTCGTGCGGGTGTTGAGCCCGATCGCGCTGAGCTCGCGCTCCTGATCGGCCTGAAGCAGCGCTGACAGATGCAGGAGCTGATCGAAGAGCTGTTCACGGTGCATAGTGAACAGAATACAGTATGTCCCTGGTGTTGCTGAGAGAGGTCGGCAGCGCAGGCGGCGACGCGTCGTTCCGACGGAGCAAGCGATCGGCGACGTGGATGCCGCGGCAGCGCGTACGAGGCGTCGGGCGGATGCGGCGACGCGCCGGGCAGACATGTCACCACCCGGCGTGTCGACCAGAATCCCCGACGCTCTGCACATGGAGCAGGTGGCGGCCGGCGCACCACGCCGGGCCGCGGCATCCCGCCTCGCGTCCCACCCTGCCGCGATAATGGAGGGGTGCCCACTTTCCGCGACGAGGTCGTGATCCTGCGCACCCACAAACTGGGTGAAGCAGATCGCATCCTGACGATGCTGAGCCGCCGGAACGGCAAGCTCCGCGCGGTCGCGAAGGGGGTGCGGCGCACCTCGTCGCGGTTCGGGTCGCGGCTCGAGCCCTTCATGGTCGCCGACGTGCTGCTCTACAAGGGTCGGTCGCTCGACATCGTGCAGCAGGCCGAGTCGCTCGGCGCGTACGGAGCCGACATCGCGATCCACTACGACCGCTACACCTCCGCGCACGCGATGGTCGAGGCGGCCGATCGGCTCAACGAGGCCGAGGCGACGCCGCAGCAGTATCTGCTGCTTGTCGGCGGACTCCGCGCGCTCGCGCAGGGTGCCCACGCGTCGCGCAGCGTGCTCGACAGCTATCTTCTGCGGGCGATGGCGCTCAGCGGCTGGGCGCCCGGCTTGGGGGAGTGCGCCCGGTGCGGCAGGCCCGGACCGCATGACAGCTTCGTCGCCCAGCTCGGCGGCATGATCTGCGCGGAGTGCGCGCCGACCGGCGCCCCGCGGGTCGCGCCGCTGACGGTCTCGCTCCTGCAATCCCTGATGTCGGGGGACTGGGATGACGTGGATGCCGCGGCCCCGGCATCCACCGCCGCCGCGTCGGGACTCATCGCGGCGTACGCCCAGTGGCACCTCGAGCGCGGGATCCGCTCGCTCGCGCACGTCGCCGCACGAGATGACGGAGAGGGCCGATGACCCCCAAGCCCTTCACGCACAGGGACGCCGTCGCCTACAAGCCGCTCGACTGGACGGGGCTGTATCCGCCGGCGTTCCCGAAGGGCGGGGTGCCGAACCACGTCGCCATCGTCATGGACGGCAACGGCCGCTGGGCGAACCGCCGCGGGCAGACACGCGTCGAAGGGCATAAGGCGGGCGAGGCCGCGCTGCTCGATGTGGTGGCCGGCGCGATCCAGGCGGGTGTCAAGCATCTCTCGGTGTACGCCTTCTCGACCGAGAACTGGTCGCGCTCGCCCGACGAGGTGCGCTTCCTGATGGGGTTCAACCGCGACGTGCTGCATCGTCGCCGCGACCAGCTCAACGAGTGGGGAGTGCGGGTGCGCTGGGCGGGCCGCAAGCCCCGTCTGTGGGGCTCGGTCATCAAAGAATTGCAGTACGCCGAGCAGCTGACGCGTGACAACGACGTCCTGACCCTCACGATGTGCGTCAACTACGGGGGCCGCGTCGAGCTGGTCGACGCCATGCGGTCGATCGGCGACGACATCGCGGCCGGGCGCCTTCGGCCCTCGGCGATCACCGAGAAGCTCATCGCGCGACGCCTGTACCAGCCCGACATGCCCGACGTGGACCTGTTCATCCGCTCGAGCGGCGAGCAGCGCACGTCGAACTTCCTCCTGTGGGAATCCGCGTACGCGGAATTCGTGTTCCTCGACCAGCTGTGGCCCGACTTCAGCCGCACCGACCTGTGGCAGGCGATCGGGGTCTACCTCGACCGCGACCGCCGCTTCGGTGGAGCCGTCGACACACCCGAACCGCCCGCACTCTGAACAGTCGGAATACGTCGCGCCCTCTCGACCGTTGTGGTTGACATGACGGATGCCATCAAGATCGACGTGTGGAGTGACATCGCCTGCCCCTGGTGCTACATCGGCAAGCGCAATCTCGAGAACGGACTGGCCGCGGCATCCGCCGACGCCGATGCTCCGCTCGTCGAGGTGACCTACCACTCGTTCGAGCTCTCGCCCGACACGCCCGTGGACTTCGAGGGCGGCGAAGCCGACTACCTCGCGACGCACAAGGGAATCTCGTCCGAGCAGGCGCAGCAGATGCTCGAGCGCGTGACGGGCGTCGCGGCCGATGCGGGCCTGGAGTACCGCTTCGACCTGCTCCAGCACACCAACACGGTGAAGGCGCACGAGCTCCTCCACTTCGCGAAGGAGCAGGGTCGACAGCTCGAGCTCGCCGAGCGTCTCATGTCGGCCTACTTCACCGATGGCCGCCACGTCGGTCAGATCGACGAGCTCGTCGCGCTGGCAGCGGACGCCGGGCTCGACGCCGACGCGGCGCGCGAGGCACTCGAGTCGGGGCGGTTCCTCGCCGCGGTCCGCGAGGACCAGGCGCAGGCATCCGCCTACGGCATCAACGGCGTGCCGTTCTTCGTGATCAACGGCAAGTACGGCGTTTCGGGCGCCCAGCCCGCCGAAGCCTTCACGCAGATCGTGCGCCAGGTGTGGGACGAGCAGCGCGAGCCGGCTGACGCCTAAGCCGGCAGGTTCGCCTCGATGACCGACACGATCGACGGGTCGTCGGGCTTCGTCTTGGGCGAGAAGCGGCGCACGGTGCCGTCGGGCAGCACGACGAACTTCTCGAAGTTCCAGGTGACGCGGCCCGTCTCGTCCGCCGAGTCCTTGAGCTCCTTGTAGAGCGGGGCGGCGTGGCGGCCGTTGACCTTCACCTTGTCGAAGACCGGGAACGAGACGCCCCACGTCGTCGCGCAGTAGTCGAGGATCTCCTCGGTCGAACCCGGTTCCTGGAGGAACTGGTTGCTCGGGAACCCGACGACGCTGAAGCCTCGGTCGGCGTACGCCTTCTGCAGCTGCTCGAGCTGCTCGTACTGCGGGGTGAGGCCGCACTTCGAGGCGAGGTTCACGACCAGGAATACCTTGTCGCCCAGATCTGAGAGCGTCGTCGTGCCGCCGTCGGCGGTCTGGAAGGGGATTTCGCGGACATCTGTGGTCGTCGCCTCGGTCATATTCCCAGGGTAGGACCTCGCGTTCGGCGAAGGGTCGGAAAGCAATGGGAGAATGTCGGATGTGACCACCGCCATCGCTCCCGCGCGCGCCCTGCGCATCGGGCCCATCGAGCTCGACGCCCCCGTGGTGCTCGCGCCGATGGCCGGCATCACCAACACGGCGTTCCGACGCCTGTGCCGCGAGTACGGCGCGGGCCTCTACGTGAGCGAGATGATCACGACGCGCGCCCTCGTCGAGCGAAACGCCACGACGATGCGGCTGATCACGCACCACGAGTCCGAGAAGCCGCGATCGATCCAGCTCTACGGCGTCGATCCTGCGACGACGGAGGCGGCGGTGCGGATGCTCGTCGAAGAGGACCGCGCCGATCACATCGACCTCAACTTCGGGTGTCCTGTGCCGAAGGTCACCCGCAAGGGCGGAGGCGCGGCGCTTCCGTGGAAGACGGAGCTGTTCCGCGAGATCGTGACGCGCGCCGCGCGCGCGGCCGGCGACATCCCGCTCACCGTCAAGATGCGCAAGGGCATCGACTCCGATCATCTGACCTACCTCGACGCGGGACGCATCGCCGAGGACGCCGGCGTCGCGGCAGTCGCGCTACACGCGCGGACGGCGGCCGAGTTCTACTCGGGCCGGGCCGACTGGTCCGCGATCGCGGCGCTGAAAGAGGCAGTCACGAGCGTCCCGGTGCTCGGCAACGGCGATATCTGGTCGGCCGACGACGCCGTGCGCATGATGGCCGAGACCGGCTGCGACGGTGTCGTCGTCGGCCGGGGATGCCTCGGCCGCCCGTGGCTGTTCGGTGACCTCTCGCGCGCCCTCGGTGGCCCCACGGCCGCGACCGGCGCCCCCGTCGATGCGACGCTCGGCTTCGTCGCGCAGGCATTCCGCCGGCACGCGGAGCTGCTCGTCGAGTTCTTCGAGGACGAGGATCGCGGATGCCGAGACATCCGCAAGCATGTCGCCTGGTACTTCAAGGGCTATCCCGTGGGCGGCGACACACGTGCGGCACTGGCCACCGTCGAGAGCCTCGCGCAGATCGACGAGCTCCTCGCGACCCTCCAGCTCGATGCGCCCTATCCGGGCGCGGCGGCCGAAGGCCAGCGCGGCCGCGCCGGAACGCCCAAGCGCCCCGCGCTGCCCGATGGCTGGCTCGCCTCTCGCGAGCTGGGATCCGAGGCATCCCGCACCCTCGCCGAAGCGGAACTCGACCACAGTGGCGGGTGAGCCGCTGACGGCCGACGCCCTCGAGCGTCCGGCGGGCTACGACGAGCACGACGGCGAGAGGTTCCTGCGCGAGCGCCACCGCTCGCAGCGCGACGACTTCGCCCGGGACCGGGCACGCGTCCTGCACTCCGCGGCGCTGCGACGCCTCGCCGCCAAGACCCAGGTGCTGAGCCCCGCGAGCCCTGCGGACTTCGCCCGCAATCGCCTCACCCACTCGCTCGAGGTCGCTCAGGTCGGTCGCGAGCTCGCGACGGCGCTGCGCCTGTCGCCCGACGTGGTCGACACGGCGTGCCTGAGCCACGACCTCGGGCATCCGCCTTTCGGACACAACGGCGAACGCGCGCTCAACGAGTGGGCGGAGGACATCGGCGGATTCGAGGGCAACGCGCAGTCGCTGCGCATCCTGAGCCGTCTCGAGCCGAAGATCGTCGACGACGGGCGCACCTTCGGCCTCAACCTCACCCGTGCGAGCCTCGACGCGACGTGCAAGTACCCGTGGACGGCGGAGCACCCTCTGCCCGATGCGGGCGGACGCTTGAAGTTCGGGGTGTATCCCGACGACGAGGCCGTGTTCCGGTGGATGCGCGAGGGCGCGCCCGGTCGCGTCCGCTGCATCGAGGCCGAGGCCATGGACCTCTCGGACGACATCGCCTACTCCGTCCACGACTTCGAGGACGCGATCGTCAACGGGTATCTCGACCCGGCATGGCTCGCTGCGCCGACAGGCCACGAAGCCCTTCTGACGGCGATCCAGTCGTGGGTCGGCTTCGACTTCGCGCGCGACGAGCTGGCAGATGCGCTCTACCGCCTCATGCGCATGCCCGAGTGGATCGTGTCGTTCGACGGCACCCGCGGCGACCTCGCACGGCTCAAGAACCTCACGTCCGACCTCATCGGCCGCTTCGCCCGCGCTGCCGTGACCGCCACGCGCGAGGCCTACCCGGGAGCCGTCCTCACCCGCTATCGGGCCCACGTCGTCGTCCCGCGGGTCATCGAGGCCGAGATGGCCGTGCTCAAGGGCATCATCGGCGCCGCGGTCGTCTCGATCGACGGCCGCAAGCAGCTCTACAAGGAGCAGCGGCGCGTGCTCAAGCGCCTCGCGTCGGCCCTGTGGGATCGCCCCGCCGAGCTCGACCCCATGAGCGCGGAGGACTTCGAGCACGCGCAGACGGATGACGCGCGCCGCCGTGTCGTCGTCGACCAGGTCGCGAGCCTCACAGATCAGACCGCGATCGCGTGGCACGAGCGTCTCGTGGGCGAGGTGGATGCGGCATCCATCGGCATCTGGGCACCCGGTGCCCACCGGTCGACGCGGACCGGCGAGGCGACCTGATGGCGGGACGCATCCGGCAGGCCGACGTCGACGAGGTCAAGGCCCGCACCAACATCGCCGACATCATCGGGGAGCGCGTCGCGCTCAAGCCGGCCGGCGTCGGCGCGATGAAGGGTCTCTGCCCGTTCCACGACGAGCGCAGCCCGAGCTTCAACGTGCGCCCGCAGGCGGGTTTCTACCACTGCTTCGGCTGCGGCGAGTCGGGCGATGTGTACTCGTTCCTGCGTGCGATGGACCACGTGACCTTCACCGAGGCGGTCGAGCGACTCGCGGGCAAGATCGGCTACACGCTCCACTACGAGGACGGGGGAGCGGCGCCCGAGACGACGGGCCGTGCGCGCCTCTACGCGGCGAACGCGGCCGCAGCCGAGTACTTCCGCGCGCAGCTCGTCTCGCCCGAGGCCGATATCGCGCGCCGATTCCTCGGCGAGCGGGGGTTCGATGCGGGCGCTGCTGCCCACTTCGGGGTCGGCTACGCCCCGAAGGGGTGGTCCAACATGCACGCGGCGCTGCGCGACAAGGGCTTCACCGACGACATCCTCTCGGCGGCGGGGCTCGTCTCGCAGGGCCAGCGCGGGGTGTACGACCGCTTCCGCGGCCGGGTGGTCTGGCCCATCCGCGACGTGACCGGCCAGGTCATCGGCTTCGGCGCCCGGCGCCTCTTCGACGACGACAACGGGCCGAAGTACCTCAACACCCCCGAGACCGCGATCTACAAGAAGGCACAGGTGCTGTACGGCCTCGACCTCGCCAAGCGCGACATCTCGCGCGAGCACCGAGTGGTCGTCGTCGAGGGCTACACCGACGTCATGGCATGCCACCTCGCCGGGGTCACGACCGCCATCGCGACGTGCGGCACGGCCTTCGGCTCGGACCATATCACCGTGCTGCGCCGCGTGATGGGAGACGACTCGGCCGCCGGCGAGGTCGTCTTCACGTTCGATCCGGATGCCGCGGGCCAGAAGGCGGCGCTGCGCGCCTTCGCCGACGCGAAGCGCTTCAACGCGCAGACCTATGTGGCGACAGGACCCGAGGGTCTCGATCCCTGCGACCTGCGCCTGCAGCGCGGCGACGGCGCGGTGCGCACGCTGATGGAGGCGAAGGTCCCCATGGTCGAGTTCGTCATCGATCAGCGCATCACCGGTTTCGACCTCGCGTCGGTCGAAGGGCGCGTCGGTGCGCTGCGCGCCGCGGCACCCGTCGTCGCGGAGCTGCGCGACCCCCTGCTGCAGCCGGAGTACGTGCGCGTCCTCGCCCGGCGACTGGGGCTCGACACCGAGGACGTGCGCCGCGAGGTCGAACGCGCGGCGCGGGGCGCTTCGTCACGCCCCGAGCGGTCGACGAACGCGCCGACCGACGAGGCCGCTGGTGACGCTCCGGTCGTGCGGGTGACGCTGGCGTCGCTGCCGCAGAATCCGGATGCCGCGCTCGAGCGCGACGCGCTGAAGGGCTTCCTGCAGTTCGGGCATCGCCTCGATGCGGAGCTCATCGACCGCGCGCTGGCGCTGCCCATGCGGCATCCCGCGCTCGACGCCGTCCGGCAGGCCGTGGCTTCGGCACCGGACCGCACGAAGGTCGGCTGGTCGATGGATGCCGTCACCGCGGTGCGCGAGCCGTTCCGGGGGCTGGGCGGCGAGCTCCTCGCCTCGGATTTCCCCGCGCTCACCGACGACGCCGCGGTCGCCTCGACGGCATCGCTGGCGCGCCGTCTCATCCTGCGGGGGATCGAGGCCGAGAAGGCGGAGCTCCTCGGCGCGATCCAGCGGGTGCCCGCGGACTCGGTCGAGGGCCGCGGCATCCGCCTCCGTCTTCACGAACTCGACCAGGACCGCCGCCGTCTCGCCGACGAGGAGTAGAGAGCCGGCGCTGGCGCGATCGGGCGTCGACCGGCAGGATGGCGATATGGCCGCTTCACGAGACGCCGATGTCGCGATCCGCGCAATCGACCTGTCGATCGCACACGATCGCCGTGCGGGGACCCCGCGGGTCGTGGACGGGGTGTCGTTCACCCTGGCGCGCGCAGGCATGCTGGCGGTGATGGGTCCGACGGGCGCGGGCAAGTCGAGCCTCGCCGCCGTGCTCGCGGGGGAAGACCGCGGCCTCGGCGTCGTCGGGGGCGAAGCGTACGTCGAGGGGATCCGGGTGCGCCGACCGGGGCGGGACCACCGGGTCCTCACCTACGTGACCGGCTACCTGCCGCAGGCCGCGGGCGCCGGGCTGCCCGCCCGTCAGACCGTGGCCGATGTCATCGGCGCACCGATCACGAGTCGCGATCGGCACGTCAACCAGCGCGCCCTCGCCGTGCGGATCGCGACCCTGCTGGACGAGCTCATGCTTCCGCTGGGCGCCGCCAATCAGTTCCCCTACGAGCTCAGCGCGGGCATGCGCCAGCGGGTCGCCCTCGCGCGCGCCCTCGTGCTCCAGCCGAAAGTGCTCGTCGCCGATGAGCCGTTCGCGAACATGGATGTCGAGGTGCGCCGGGCTGCCCGCGACGCGATCCTGCGCCGTCGTCGGGACTACGGGATGTCGGCGCTCGTCGTGACGAACGAGCCCGACGTCGCATCCGAGCTCGGCGCTCATGTGCTCGTGCTGAGGGGCGGTCATGCGGTCGCCTTCGGCCGCAGTACGGCGGACCTCCTGTGGACGCCCAGCGGCGAGGCCGACCGGCGACTGATCACCGCCTGAGTTCACGAGCACCCCTCCGGCTTTGCTAGGATGGTCTAGTTGCCTCGCGCGAGCGAGGCTCTTCCTCGGTAGCTCAATTGGCAGAGCAGCCGGCTGTTAACCGGCAGGTTCTTGGTTCGAGTCCAAGCCGGGGAGCGAGAATCCCGCGTCATCTGCGCGGCTCTCGAATGAAGGCCCGGGCTTCCACCCCGGGCCTTCCCCGTTCCTGCCGGACTCGGCTACGCGTCGATGTCGTCGACGCCCGGCATCCACGACGATCCCGGCCGTCCCCAGCCGCGCTTGCGCGCGATCTTCTGGACCGTCTTCCAGTCGCCGTCGTCGAGGCGGTCGACGTAGAGCACGCCGTCGAGGTGGTCGAATTCGTGCTGCAGGATGCGGGCCCGCCAGCCGTCGACCTGGATGCGGACCTCGGCTCCGTCGAGGTCGATGCCGGTGATGAGCGCCTCGTCGGATCGACGCAACGGGAAGCGCTCGCTCGGGAACGACAGGCAGCCCTCGGACTCCTCGTCGGGATCCGGTGCGCCCGGCTCGAGAGGGCGGATCCACAGCTCGGGGTTGATGACGACGCCGCGCCACGGCGTGCCGTCGTCGGCGGCGTACGAGTATGTGAAGATGCGCAGCGAGACGCCCACCTGAGGCGCGGCGAGGCCCACGCCGGGGGCGCGATCCATCGTCTCGAACATGTCGGCGACGAGCGTGCGCACCTCGTCGGTGATCTCGTCGACGGGCGAAGCGGGAGCGTGCAGGACGGGATCGCCCATGATGCGAATCGGGAGAACGGCCACGCCTTCAGCCTATCGAGCGGCACTGCGGTTAGTGTCGAGGGGTGATGTGGACCGGTGAGATAGACAACATCGGGGACGTCGGCGACGCCCTCGTCGGAGTCTTCGACAACCCGGCGCTTCTGATCGGCATCCCGCTCGCCCTCATCGGCGCCGTGTTCATGTCGTTCGGCGCCCAGTATCAGCACCGTGGAGTGACGAAAGTCGAGCGGATGTCGGGCGGCGCGTCCTCGGGCGGTCTGACGGGTGCGCAGCTCGGACGACTGCTCACACGTCCTTCGTGGGTCGTCGGCACGATCATGCTGGGGCTGGCGATCGTGTGCCAGTTGGGCGCCCTGTCGTTCGCCCCGCTCATCGTCGTGCAGCCCCTCGGTGCGATCGCTCTCGTCATCACGACGCTGCTGAATGCCCGCATCAGCGGCGTCAAGCCGACGAAGCGGTCGATCCGGGCCATCGTCGAGTGCGTCGGCGGCATCTTCATCTTCGTGACGATCGCCGCCCTCGTCGCCACCGACGAGCCGGTCTCCAACGGGCAGCTCATCACGATCCTCTTCATCCTGCTCGCCGTGCTCATCGTCTTCGGCGCGCTGTGGCTGTGGCTGCGCCACCGCATGAAGGCGCTGTTCTACATCATCGGCGCCGGGGTGATGTACGGGTTCGTCGCAACGCTCGCGAAGGTGGTGCTGAGCCGCATCGGGTCGGGCGACTTCGAGTGGCTCACGGTCCTGTGCCTGGTCTCGCTCATCCTCGTCGCGGTGGTCGGCGCCTACTTCGTCCAGACGGCGTATTCCTCGGGTCCGCCCGACCTCGTCATCGCAGGGCTCACGGTGATCGACCCGATCGTCGCCATCGTCATCGGTCTCACGGTGCTGGGCGAAGCGGCCAACGCGCCGCTCTGGGCGTACATCGGGTTCGGCGTCGCGGGGGTCATCGCCGTGATCGGCGTCTGGGACCTCGCGCGCAACCATCCGCAGATCGTGAGCGACAGTCAGGAGGTGCCGATCCCGCGGGGGAGCGGCGCCGACAAGCCCCCGGGCGCGCCGAAGACGAACACCGAGAAGTTCGACGAGGCGGTCGCCAAGGTCTGGCCCAATCCGCCCGTCGACGACGATCGTCCACCACGACGCTGACGGCGAGGGATGCCGCGCGCGGCTCAGTCGCGGACGTCGATCGTGATGCGGCCGTCCTGCATCCGTCCCTTGTCGCCCGGGGTCGGCGCGGGCGCGGGGACCTCGATCTGAGCCTCCCACTGAGCGTGCGCGTCCTCCGCGCTCGGACGCCAGACCGAATCGAAGCCCGAGCCGATGCCGGACATCGTCCCCCGGCCGCGGGACTGCCGACGACGGGTGTCACGGATCATCGCGGGGATCGCGAACGCCAGGGCGACGGCTGAGAGCGCGCCGACTCCGACGGCGATCCAGGGTCCGGCATCCATAGCGGCATTCTCGCACCGTCGCCTGCCGGTAGGCTCGATGACCGCAGGGGGCGGTGGCCAAGCTGGTTAAGGCAGCGGGCTCATAACCCGACGATCGCGGGTTCAAGTCCCGCCCGCCCTACGTGGAGAGGCCGACCGCCCGCAGGGTGGTCGGCCCCTCCACATCGGTGGGTGTGGTCGCGAATGCGCTTGCGGGCGGGCCCCTGCCGCCCGAGGCTCCGCGCGCCGCGGAGCGGCGGGTGGAGTGGCGGGAGGGACAAGTCCCGCCCGCCCTACGTGATCGGACCTGTGCTCAAGTGCCCGTCCTACGTGAACGAGCCTTTGCTCAGAGGCCGGCGAGCTCGGGCAGCAGCGCCTTCGCGATGAGGAAGTAGATCAGCAGGCCAGTGCCGTCGACGATCGTCGCGATCATCGGCGCCGACACGACGGCGGGATCGACCCGCGTCTTCTGCAGCAGGAGCGGCAGGATCGACGAGATCAGCGCAGCCCACAGCACGATCGCCGCGAGCGAGAGGGACACCACGAGCATGATCTGCCAGCCGACCCCCAGTGTGAAGGCGCGGATGAGGCCGGCGCCCGCCATCGCGACCGCGATCAGGCCGGCCGTGCTGAGCTCCTTGACGACCACGCGTCCGATGTTCCGCAGGCGGACCTGACCCATGGCCATCGCGCGGACGAGCGTCGACGTGATCTGCGTTCCGGTGTTGCCGCCCGTGCCGATCAGGAGCGGGATGAAGAAGGCGAGCACGACGACCGCCTCGAGCTCGTCCTCGAACGCCTGCAGGACGCTCGAGGTGTACGCCTCGGCGACGAAGAGCACGAGTAGCCAGACGATGCGCTTGCGCCACAGCAGCCAGGGCGAGGCGCGGAGGTAGGGGACGTCGAGGGGCTGCGAACCGCCCTGGCGCTCGGCATCCTCCGTCGCCTCCTCCTCGACGATGTCGGCCGCGGCGTCGGCGGTGATGATGCCCAGGATGCGACGCTCGCCGTCGACGACGGGCACCGCCAGAAGGCGGTGATCCAGCAGCAGCCGCGCCGACTTCTCGGGGTCGTCGAGCGGCGCGACCGTGAGCACGTCGTCGTCCATCAGTTCAGCGACCAGCGCGTCGGCAGGTGCGAGCACGAGGGCGCGGAACGCGACGACACCGCCCAGACGACCGCCCGCGTCGACGACGTAGACGTAGCCACCGGACTGCGAATCGGCGCGCAGGTGCGCGGCTCCCGAGCGCACCGCGTCGATCGCCGCCGCCGCCGTCGACTGCGCCTCGACCGTGAGAACGTCCGGGATCATGTGGGCGGCGCTCGAGTGCTCCGGCCACGACAGCAGGTCACGCAGCACGTGCGCCTGGTCAGCGGGAACGGCCGACAGCAGCGTCTCTCGATCGTCGGGAGCGAGCTCTCGCAGGATGTCGGCAGCGAGGTCGGTGTTGAGCTCGTTGAGGATGAGGCCGGCCTTGAGGACGCCGATCCCCAGGAGCAGTTCGCTTGCGGCGAGCGGATCGAGCGTCGCGACGAGTTCCTCGCCGGTCTCGGCATCCAGCAGGGCGTCGAGCATCAGCAGGCGCTCCGGGCTGAGCGCGACGATCTGCTCTTCGCGTTCCACCGGATCGGGCACGACCTCGAGCCAGAGGGCGACGGCACGCGTCGTCCCGCGGTCGAGGAGCTGGGCGAGCTCGATCGTGGCAGGCGGTTGTGCAGCGCGGGCCATCGCGCCCCCTTTCATGCGGTCAGCCGCATTATGCACCCCGCCGAGCGCGGCCAGGTGAACTACATCGCGTCGCCGATATAGGAGTACTTGACGAAGACCTCGGGTGCGCTGCCGGCTTCGTCGAGGACTCCCTGCACCGCCGTGAGCATGTAGTGGAGGTCCCAGCCCATGTAGAGGAAGTTCTCGTCGTCGAGCGCGTCCCATTGGCCGTTCCATGCCATCTCGGGGTAGACGGGTCCGCCGCGGCGCGCGCTGAAGCGCACGACGCTGTCGCGGTCGTCGGCCCACAGGCGCTTGAAGACGCGGTTGAAGAGGTACTTCACGTCGGGGACTTCCCAGTGCTCGCCGCGGTACTCCGTGTAGGCGAACTCGCGCTCCCAGCCGGGCGGGAATCC
Source organism: Microbacterium sp. (assembly GCF_051860965.1). Classification (GTDB taxonomy): domain Bacteria; phylum Actinomycetota; class Actinomycetes; order Actinomycetales; family Microbacteriaceae; genus Microbacterium. Next base: position 96,370 of record NZ_JBIMKU010000009.1, on the reverse strand, counting down.
GCGGCGAAGGATCGCGTCGAGGATCGGGGTGAGGCCGTCGTCGTCGATGCCGACCAGGTCGGGGCGGCGCCAGACCTCGATGAAGCGCTCTGTGAGGGCGGCGGTGCGAGCGGAGATGGATGCCGTGCTCCACGCCTCCACGTCGGCGAGGGCCCGCGTCTGGGGGATCGCGCTGCGCGCGTAGGCGACAGCGCGCTTCTCGGGGAACGACAGGTCGAGCGCGCGAAGTCCGAGGTCGTCTTCGAGGAGCGCCAGATTGCCCAGGGTCTTCGAGAGCGCACGGTGACTGTTCTGCTCGTCGTCCGTGTAGTCCGCCCAGACGCGCACGCCGTCGCCCGACCACGTCGCGTGAGGCGAGAGCGGGAACACATGGTCGACGCCGAGGTCCGAAGCGTCGTCGATATCGGCGAGGCGTGCGAGGACGTAGGCGGGATGCGGGAGCTCCGCGAACTTGAGTGCGGCGCGCATGCGCTCGTCGGACGGAGTGATGCGGGCGATCGCGTGGCGCAGGGCCGGCTCTCCTTCCGACCGTGCGCGGCACAGTCGAGCGACGAGTCGTTCCGTCGGGAGGCGGGCGACGGAACGCCGCAGCAGCAGCGCCTGGACATCCTCGAGCGTGCGCACGACGGCATCCCGGTCCACGACGCCGGCCCGCAGATCGAGGAGGGCGCGCATGGCGAGGGGATACATGCCCCGCCCGAAGGTCGACAGGTGGCGCAGCTGCCGACGGAGTGCGGCATCCGTCTCCTGCGACGGCTCGAGCAGGGTGCGGTAGACCTCGGAGCATGCGCGCCACGCGACGGCGTGCGCACGCAGGGTTGCGAGGTCGAGCCGCGGGAACCGCGCGCGGAACTCTCCGTACACGCCGTGGTCGCCGGATGCAGCGACTTCGCGTCCCGTCGTCATGACCATGTAGTGGCGCCAGAACGCGCCGATCGCGGCGCCGGTGTTCTGCTCGATCGGGATCCAGAACTCCTCTTCGACCTCGCGCTGCTCGGCGTGCGAGAGACCCATCAGGATGTAGTTGTGGATGAGCTCGTGGTCGCGCAGGGGCTCGCCGGTGGAGTTGAGGCTCGCGAAGATCTGCTGCGCGTTGGCTCCGGCGCCGAGGGTGATCGCGACGTGCTCGAGCTTCTGGAGCCCGCGCCAGATGTGCGGTGCGTCGGCGGGGCTGATCCTGCTGCGGAAGAAGGCGTAGTTGTCGTCGAAGCGCGAGTCGCGCAGCGTGCCGTCGGCCGGTCGACGGTCGAAGACCACGCTCTCGAAGACGTCGGCCCACGCCTCGTGAGGGCGGAGCTTCGTGCGGCCGTCCGGTCCGGTGAGCACACGTGCGAGTTCGGCGGCGAGCTCGGGATGCTCCGCCCGGACGGTGTGGTGGAGGGCGGCGACCAGGAGCATCAGCGTCGTGATGCGCTGCTGCCCGTCGATGAGGACGAGTTCGTTCCCGCCGCCGCTCACCGATGACAGCACCGACCCGATGAAGTGCATGTGCTGCGGATCCGAATCGGCGACCGCGCGCACGTCGGCGAGGAGCTGCTCGCAGCCGCCGATGTCCCACCGATACTGGCGCTGGTACACGGGGACGACGATCGTGGCATCCACCGTCGACAGCCACGAGATGGTGTTGACGGCCGTCGCATCGATGTTCGTGGCCGTCGTCATGTGGTGTTTCCGCTCCTTCAGTGCTGCGTCAACGAGTCTAGTCGCGGGCGGATTCTCGACCGTGGTGCCACGGGCGCGTCGGCGAGCCCGAGGTAGGCTTGCCTAAGTTGGGCCTGTTAAAACGTGCTGGCCCCCTACGAAAGGCTGATCCTCTCATGGGTTACATCAAGTCCGCCGCGCTCGAAGAGACCGGCTACGTCGTCCTCGACAGCTACAACCAGGAGCTCGATCCCAAGGAGTGGCTCGATCTCGAGTACAACGACTGGAAGTCCTCGGGCGACACCCGCTTCGCACCGCTCGCCAGCGCATTCGGCGAGATCGAATGCAACGGCTTCTGGAACCACAAGCCGCCGCGCACCGACAAGGACGGCGTCTGGATCGACTCGCAGGTCGCCAAGGCCCCGAACCTCACGCGACGCGCGCAGGAGCCGGGTGCCAACGTCGGTCGCTGCCGCGTCATCGAGCTGCAGCCGACTCCCTACGGCGAGACGCTCTACAACCTGCACCAGGACGACAACAACCGCCTGAACCCCGACGGTACCGGGTGGGTCGTCCGCGGCTTCTTCAACCTCACCGACGACAAGGACAGCTTCTTCGTCCTGCGTGAGAACCGCACCGATCCCGCGGGCGAGGTGCGCATCGCCCTCCCGGCCGGGGCGCAGCTCATCATCGACACGCAGCGCCTGTGGCACGCGGCGACGCACGTGGGCACCGAGCCCCGGTACAACCTCATCACGTCCTGGACGTCCGGGCCGGAGCTCGATGCGTACATCGAGAAGTACAACGGCCGCAACCACGTCGAGAGCGTGCACGTCGACCAGGAGATCCTCGACGCCGGCTACGCCGAGCAGGCCCGCAAGGACGCCGCGCGCGCCGCCTACTACGCCGCGAAGGGTCAGGTCGAGGTCCAGGCCATGAGCGAGGCCTGAGCGTCACCGACCTGCCAGGCGGTGGGGCCCCGGTCGACATCGACCGGGGCCACTCCTCGTCCTCGGTCGGGTCTCGTGTCGGAGCAGGATGACAGACTCGAGCGGATGAGCATCACCACCCGGACCTCTGCCCTCGAGACGCTGCGCACGCTCGTCGGTCGAGACGACGCCGACTTCCACGAGGGTCAGTTCGAGGCCGTCCAAGCGCTCGTCGACGACCGCAGCCGCGCACTCGTGGTGGAGCGCACCGGGTGGGGTAAGTCCGCCGTGTACTTCGTCGCGACGTTGCTGCTGCGCCGGCAGGGGGCCGGCCCGACCGTTCTCGTCTCGCCGCTCCTCGCGCTCATGCGCGATCAGATCTCCGCCGCCGAGCGCGCCGGCGTGCGGGCCCTCGCCATCAACTCGACGAACGCCCACGAGTGGGACGACGTCCTCGCCAGGCTGCGGGACGACGAGATCGATGTTCTGCTGCTGTCGCCCGAGCGGCTGAACAACGCGGCGTTCCGTGACGAGCAGCTGCCGTCGCTCGTGCAGCGCATGGGAATGCTGGTGGTCGACGAGGCGCACTGCATCAGCGACTGGGGGCACCACTTCCGACCCGACTACCGCCGGCTCGGCGATCTGATCGCGCGAATGCCCGACGCCGTGCCGATCCTCGCCACCACCGCCACGGCGAACAGCCGCGTGGTCACCGACATCGCCGAGCAGCTCGCCGCCGGATCCGCCGAGGTCGTCACGATCCGCGGGCCGCTCGCTCGGGCATCAGTGCGGCTGGGAGTCCTGCGCCTGCCCGACGCCCGTGCGCGTCTTGCCTGGCTGCTCACCCACCTCGCCGAACTGCCGGGGTCGGGCATCATCTACAGCCTCACGGTGAGCGGCGCGCAGGACGTCGCGCGGCTTCTTCGCGACGCGGGCTACGATGTGCGCGCCTACACCGGGCAGACCGATCCCGCAGAGCGGGAGGAGTCCGAAGCGCTGTTGAAGGGCAACAGGGTCAAGGCTCTCGTCGCCACGAGCGCGCTCGGAATGGGGTTCGACAAACCCGACCTCGGCTTCGTCATCCACATCGGCGCACCGTCTTCGCCGTCGCCTACTACCAGCAGGTGGGTCGAGCGGGGCGTGCGACCGAGAACGCCGACGTCCTCCTCCTCCCCGGAGCCGAAGATCCCGACATCTGGCGATATTTCGCGACGGCATCGATGCCGACCCGTGAGCGCGCAGAGCGCGTGATCGCCGAACTGGGGCGGGCGCCGATCTCGACCCCCGCGCTGGAGGCGCTCGTCGATGTCCGCCGCACGCCGCTCGAGCTCCTCCTCAAAGTGCTGGACGTCGACGGCGCCGTCCGTCGCGTGCGCGGTGGGTGGATCGCGACCGGGGAGCCGTGGACGTACGACTCCGAACGCTACGAGCGCATCGCCGAGGCCCGACTGAGCGAGCAGCAGCACATGCTCGAGTACGAGCGCACGAGCTCGTGCCGCATGGAATTCCTCCAGCGCACGCTCGATGATGAGACGGCCGCTCCCTGCGGGCGCTGCGACAACTGCGCCGGTCCCTGGTATCCGAGCGACATCGACGAGCACGCGGCATCGTCCGCCGAGGCGTCCCTCGAACGCGTCGGCGTGCCCATCGAGCCGCGTGCCCAGTGGCCCACGGGCGGCGATCGCCTCGGCATCCGCTCAAAGGCAACATCGCCGTCGGCGAGCGTGCCGAACCTGGTCGTGCCCTCGCCCGGTTGACCGACCTCGGGTGGGGCGGACCCTTGCGCGCGCTCCTGGAGGGTTCCGCGCCGGATGCCGCGATCGCGCCGGCACTCCGGGACGCCACGATCAGCGTCCTCGCGGACTGGGACTGGGAGCAGCGACCGGCGTCCGTGGTCTCCGTGCCATCACGTGCTCGGCCCTTGCTCGTCGAGTCCCTCGCACGCTCCCTCGCGAGCGCGGGGCGACTGCCCTACCTCGGTTCCCTTCCGACGCGCGGCGGCGGACCCCTCGGCCGGCCGGGAGGCAACAGCGTCTACCGGCTCTCGGGGCTCTGGGACCGCTTCGACGCGTCAGCGCTCGACATCCCCGAGGGTCCTGTGCTCCTGGTCGACGACATCGCCGACAGCCGCTGGACCCTCACTGTGGCAGCCCGCGAACTCCGGTCGGCCGGTGCGTCCGCGGTGCTCCCGTTCACGCTCGCCCTCCGAGCCTGAACGGGAGCGGCACGGACGACGACACGCGGGCCGGAATGACACGCTTGTCATTCCGGCCCGCTTCGGGCGATAATAGCCCCAGCACAACTGAAGACGCCACGAGATCCCGGAACCCAGGTCGTTGGGGAAGACGCACCTGACGGAACGGAGAGATCATGGCGACACCACAAGCGCGTGGGGTGGTCTTCATCCACTCTGCGCCACGAGCATTGTGCCCCCACCTCGAGTGGGCGGTCGGTCGCGCCCTGGGGCGCGCCGTGAGCTTCGAGTGGACGGAGCAGCCCGTCCTCGCGGGCAGCCGCCGAGCGGAGTTCTACTGGGAGGGCACGGCAGGCATGGGCGCGGCGCTCGCGACCGCGATCCGCGGCTGGGAGCACCTGCGGTTCGAAGTGACCGAGGACCCGACGCCCCGCAGCGACGGCGGACGCTGGTTGCACACGCCGGGTCTGGGCATCCACTTCGCGCAGACCGACACGGCGGGCAACGTCGTCATCGGCGAGGACCGCGTGCGCTACGCGATGGAAGTCGCGGCGGGCGATGCCTTCGAGCTCCAGCGCGAGCTGCACATCGCCCTCGGCGCGGCGTGGGATGACGAGCTCGAGCCGTTCCGCCATGCGAGCGACGATGCGCCCGTGGTGTGGCTCCACAAGGTCGGGTGACGGCCCACTGACTCAGGCGGAGCGAGGCGCGACTATCGACGGTCGGTGATCACGGTCCCGGACGACGCGAAAGCGAATCGCCGCCTGACACGAAAGACGCCCCCGGGTCACCGGGGGCGTCTTCGGTGTTCGGGCTCAGACCGAGGCGAAGGCCGCCACGGCGTTGTGCCCCCCGAAACCGAACGAGTTGCTGATCGCGAGCTGGGGGCCGTCGCCGAGGGCCTGAGGCTCTCCCGAGAGACGGAACGGGACCGCCGGGTCCTGCTCGGTGATGTTGATCGTCGGCGGAGCGACGCGATCGCGCAGGGCGAGCACCGTGAAGATCGCCTCGAGAGCGCCCGTACCGCCCAGCAGATGGCCGGTCGACGCCTTCGTGGCCGATACCGGGATGTCGTCGATCCGAGCGCCGAAGACGGCCTTGAGCGCCGTGTACTCGTTCGGGTCGCCGACGGGCGTCGACGTCGCGTGCGCGTTCACGTGCGTGACGTCGTCGGGCGAGGCATCCGCCATCGCCAGCGCCATGCGCACGGCGCGGGCCGCCCCCGTGCCTTCGGGGTCGTTGGCGGTGATGTGGTACGAGTCCGCCGTGACGCCGCCGCCGACGACCTCGGCGTAGATCTTGGCGCCGCGCGCCTTCGCGTGCTCTTCCGACTCCAGGATGAGCACGCCGGCTCCCTCGCCCATGACGAAGCCGTCACGGTCGATGCTGCCGGGGCGTGAAGCCGTCTCGGGGGAGTCGTTGCGGCGCGACAGCGCCTGCATCGACGCGAACGACGCGACGGTGATCGGGTGGATCGCGGACTCGGTGCCGCCGGCGATCACGATGTCGGCGTGGCCGGCACGGATGTGCTCGACGGCGTTCACGATCGACTCGGTGCTCGATGCGCAGGCGCTCGCGACCGTTCGCGCATACGCCCGCGCGTGGAAGTGCAGCGAGAGATTGCCCGCCGCCGCGTTGGGCATGAGCATGGGCACCGTCATCGGCATGACGCGACGCGGGCCCTTCTCCTTCAGGGTCTCCCAGGCGTCGAGCAGCGTCCAGACGCCGCCGATCCCGGTCGCGAAGTCGACGCCGAGGCGCTCGGGATCCACCTCGGGGCTGCCGGCATCCGCCCACGCCTCCATCGCCGCGACGAGCGCGAGCTGCGACGACGGGTCGAGGCGCTTCGCGATGGGGCGCTCGAGCACCGTGTCGGGCCGCACGAGCGCCTCGGCGGCGAACGTGACGGGCAGCTGGTACTGCTCGACCCAGTCGTGCTCGAGGGTGCGGGCGCCGGATGCTCCGGCCAGGAGCGCCGACCAGCTGTCGGTCGCGGTGCCGCCGATCGGCGACGTCGCACCGATGCCGGTGACGAAGATGCGGGTGCTGCTCATGCGTGGGGTCCTCGTGAGGTGTCCGGTGGGGGCGCGAACCCCCACCGGTGCGACTTACGCCTGGTTGGACGTGATGAAGGTGACGGCGTCGCCGACGGTCTTGAGGTTCTTGACCTCGTCGTCGGGGATCGTGACACCGAACTTCTCCTCGGCGTTGACGACGATCGTCATCATCGAGATCGAGTCGATGTCGAGGTCGTCGGTGAACGACTTCTCGAGCGCGACCTCGTCGGACGAGATGCCGGTCTCGTCGGTGATGAGCTCGGCGAGTCCGGCGAGGACCTCGTCAGTGCTGAATGCCATGGGATTCTCCTGTTTCTTTCTGAGGTACGAGAGGCCCGGATGGGGCCGTTTGTCAGTCTAGAGTCGGGCGGGACGCGGTCATGGGAGCACGACGACCTGAGCGCCGAACACGAGCCCCGCGCCGAAGCCGATCTGCAGGGCCAGTCCGCCGCTCAGCTCGGGGTGCTCCTCGAGCAGCCGGTGCGTCGCGAGGGGGATCGAGGCGGCCGACGTGTTGCCGGTGGTCTCGATGTCGCGGCCGACCACGACGGTGTCCGGTAGCTTGAGCTGCTTGGCGAACTCGTCGATGATGCGCATGTTGGCCTGGTGGGGCACGAACGCGGCGAGGTCGGATGCCTCGATCCCGGCCGCCTCGAGCGCCTGGCGCGCGACCTTGACCATCTCCCACACGGCCCAGCGGAAGACCGTCGGACCCTCCTGACGCAGGGTGGGCCACGGCACCTCGCCGTCGCGGAACTGCGTCAGCGTGCCGTTCATGCCGACGGCCTCGGCCTTCGAGCCGTCCGAGCCCCAGATCGTCGGGCCGATGCCCGGGAAGTCGCTCGGCCCCACGACGACGGCTCCGGCGCCGTCGCCGAGCAGGAACGAGATGCTGCGGTCGGCCGGGTCGACGACGTCGCTGAGCTTCTCGGTGCCGATGACGAGCGCGTAGTGCGCTGCCCCGGCGCGGATCAGCGCATCGGCCTGGGCGACACCGTAGGCGAAGCCGGCGCACGCGGCGTTGACGTCGTACGCCGCCGCGGGGTTCGAGCCCACGCGGTCCGCGACGATCGCCGAGACCGACGGCGTCTGCTTCGGATTCGAGATCGTCGCGACGATGACGGCGTCGATGGATGCGGCATCCACCCCGGACTTCTCGATCGCCTCGCGTGCAGCGTCGGTGGCCAGATCGATCGCGTCGGTGTCGTGCACCGCGCGCGTGCGGGTCACGATGCCCGTGCGCTGGCGGATCCACTCGTCGCTGGAGTCGATCGGTCCGATGAGATCCTCGTTCGGGACGGCGATCTCACCGCGGGCCGCGCCGTACGCGTAGATGCGCGTGTGGGCGGCGCCCGTGGGCTGGATGAGCGCGTGGGTCATGCGGTGCCTCCCGAGAGGAGCGTCTGGGCCGCGGCGAGGTCGTCGGGCGTCTTGACGGCGACGGTCGGCGTGCCGCGCAGGGCGCGCTTCGCGAGCCCTGCGAGTGTGCCGGCCGGCGCGAGCTCGATGATGCCCGTGACCCCGGCGTCGCCGAACGCGGTCATGCAGAGGTCCCACCGCACGGGCGAGGCGACCTGATCCACGAGGAGATCGGCGAAGGCGGCGCCCTGATCGACGGCCGAGCCGTCGCGGTTGGTCCAGATCTTCCGGCGCGGATCGCTCGTGGCGGTGGCCGCGACCGCCGCGCGGAGCGTCTCGACGGCCGGTGCCATGTAGCGCGTGTGGAAGGCGCCGGCGACCTGCAGCGGGATGACGCGGGTTCCCGCGGGGGGCTCGGACGCCAGGGTCGCGAGCGCATCGAGCGCGCCGGCGACGACGAGCTGACCGCCGCCGTTGTAGTTCGCCGGTGTGAGGTCGAGCTCCTCGAGACGGGCGACGATGGATGCCTCGTCCCCGCCGATGACGGCGGCCATGCCGGTCTGCTCCGCGGCCGCGGCATCCGCCATCGCCCGCCCGCGCAGGCCCACGAGCCGCAGGGCATCCTCTTCCGAGAGGATGCCGGCGGCGGCCGCGGCGGCGAACTCGCCGACAGAGTGACCCGCGACGCCCGCGACGGCGGAGCGGTCGTCGATCGCGTTCCACGACAGGAGGCTCGCAGCGACGATGAGGGGCTGCGCGACCTTCGTGTCGCGGATCCGGTCGGCGTCCCATTCGGTGCCGGCGGCGACGAGGTCGACGCCCGCCCACTCGGAGTACGCCTCGAGCTGCTCGCGCGCGCCGGCTCGTTCGAGCCAGGGCACGAGGAACCCGGGGGACTGCGAGCCTTGCCCGGGGAAGACAGCGATGATCACCGTTCCATCTTTCCGATCCATGTCGTCCACCCTTCTGGCGGAGATGTCACAACTATCCGACGAGGCTTTGTGCGTGGCGCACAGTCTCTAGTGCGCGCGGCGCGCCGGGGCGCGTCGTCGCGTGGCCTCGGAGCCGACCGAGCCGAGGATGAGCGCTGTCTGCAGGATGAGCGCTTCTCGCGCGCCCGTGGCATCCCATCCGATGACCTCGGACACCCGCTTCAAGCGGTAGCGGACGGTGTTGGGATGCACGAAGAGCTCGCGCGCCGTGGCCTCGAGCGATCGACCGTTGTCGAGGTAGCTCCAGAGCGTGAGCACGAGATCGGCGCTGTGGGTCTGCAGCGGGCGGTAGATGCGCTCCACGAGCGTGATCTTCGCGAGCGGATCACCCGCCAGCGCGCGTTCGGGGAGCAGATCGTCTGCTTCGACGGGTCGGGGAGCGTGGCGCCACGCGCGCGCGACGGCGAAGCCGGCGAGGGCGGCGCGGGCGCTCTGGCTCGCGTCGACGAGCGCAGGGACGGCCGGGCCGAGCACCAGGTGACCCGCGCCGAATCCGGGCTCGAGGCGCTTCGCGATCTCGAGGAACGCGAGGTCGACCTCGATGTCGTCGCGCTGCGACGTGTCTGCGCGCCCGATCACGAGGACGAGGCGCGAGCCCTGCACGCCGATGAGCACGTCGACCCCGAGCTTGCGCGCCGTGCGGCGCAGCTGGTCCACGTCGAACTGCGGGGGAGTCGTGCCGACGAGCACCGACACCTCGCCGTGACCGTGCCAGCCCAGTGCCGCGATCCGGCTCGGCAGCTCTTCATCTGCTTCGCCGGTGAGGATCGAGTCGACGACGAGCGCCTCGAGCCGGGCATCCCACAGTCCTCGCGCCTCGGCGGCACGGGCGTAGACGTCCGCCGCCGCGAAGGCCACGTCGCGCGAGTACAGGAGGATGGCGTCGCGGATGCTCGCACCCTTGTTCGCGACGCGCTCCTCGGTGACCCCCACCGTGACGCGGATGAGCTGCAGCGTCTGCTGCAGACTCACGCTGCGCAGCAGTTCGCGCGGTGCGGCCGCGAAGATGTCTGCGGCGATCCACGGGGTCGAGGTGGGGTCGTCGTACCACTGGATGAACGACGAGATTCCCGCCTGGGCGACGAGTCCGACGGCTGACCGCCGCGCAGGCGGCATGTCGGCGTACCAGGGCAGGGTGTCTTCCAGCCGCTGGATCGTGGCTGTCGCGAGGTCGCCCGAGATGCGTCGCAGCCACGCGAGCGTCTCGGCCTTGTCCATCTCGGGAGCGCCGGGCATGGGGGCGGTCAGCTCTCGCCGCCCGCGTTCCCGCTCGTACCGGCTGTCACGTCGTGCAGACGGTACTTCTCGATCGCCTGCGCCGCGAGACCCCGGTCGACCGCACCCTCGTCGGCCAGCGCCTGCAGCGTCCGCACGACGATCGACGGCCCGTCGATCTTGAAGAAGCGGCGGGCGGCCGCGCGCGTGTCGGAGAACCCGAAGCCGTCCGCACCGAGCGTCGCGAAGTTGTTCGGCACCCACGGACGGATCTGATCCTGGACCGCGTGCATGTAGTCGCTCACCGCGATCACGGGCCCGGGAACGTCGCGGATCTTCTCGGTCAGGTAGGCCGTGCGCGGCTCCTCGTGCGGGTAGAGGAAGTTGTGCTCGTCGGCGGCGAGACCGTCGCGGCGGAGCTCCGTCCACGACGTCACCGACCAGACATCCGCCTGCACGCCCCAGTCCTCGCGCAGCAGCTGCTGCGCCTCGAGAGCCCACGGCACTCCGACGCCGGACGCGAAGATCTGCGCGCGCGGGCCGTCGCCTTCCACCGACGAGATGCGATGGATGCCGCGGACGATGCCCTCGACGTCGACGTTCGCGGGCTCGGCCGGCTGGACGATCGGCTCGTTGTACACCGTCAGGTAGTACATGACGTCGGGGTCAGGATGCTGGCCCCCGTACATCCGCTCGATGCCCGAGCGGACGATGTGCGCGATCTCGTACCCGTAGGCGGGGTCGTACGACACCGTCGCGGGGTTCGTCGACGCGAGGAGGTGCGAGTGGCCGTCGGCGTGCTGCAGGCCCTCGCCTGTCAGCGTCGTGCGTCCGGCGGTGGCGCCGACGATGAATCCGCGCGCCATCTGGTCGCCCGCCGCCCACTGGGCGTCGCCCGTGCGCTGGAACCCGAACATCGAGTAGAAGACGTAGACCGGGATGAGCGGCTCGCCGTGCGTCGCGTACGACGTGCCGATACCCGTGAACGCCGCCATGGCTCCGGCCTCGTTGATGCCGACGTGGACGATCTGGCCCTGCGGGCTCTCCTTGTAGGCCAGGAGCAGCTCGCGGTCGACGGAGGTGTAGTGCTGACCGTTCGGGTTGTAGATCTTCGCCGTCGGGAAGAAGGCGTCCATGCCGAACGTGCGCGCCTCGTCGGGAATGATCGGCACGATGCGGTGGCCGAAGTCCTTCGCGCGAAGGAGGTCCTTCAGCAGTCGCACGAACGCCATCGTGGTGGCGATCTCCTGCGTCCCCGATCCCTTCTTCGGCAGCGCGTACGCGTCGTCGCCGGGAAGCGTCAGACCCACGTGGTGGGTGCGTCGCTCGGGCAGGAATCCGCCCAGCGCCTGACGACGCTCGAGCATGTACTGGATCGTCTCGTCCTGCGCTCCGGGGTTGTAGTACGGCGGTGCGTACGGGTTCTCCTCGAGCTCGGCATCCGTCACCGGGATGTGCATCGAGTCGCGGAAGAGCTTGAGGTCGTCCAGCGTCATCTTCTTCATCTGGTGCGTCGCGTTGCGCCCCTCGAAGTGCGGACCGAGGCCGTAGCCCTTGATCGTCTTGGCGATGATGACGGTCGGCTGCCCCTTGTGCTCCATGGCCGCCTTGTAGGCCGCGTAGACCTTGCGGTAGTCGTGGCCGCCGCGCTTGAGGCTCCAGATCTGATCGTCGGTGTAGTCCTTGACGAGGGCGAGCGCCCGCTCGTCGCGCCCGAAGAAGTTCTCGCGCACATAGGCGCCGTTCTCGGTCTTGAACGTCTGGTAGTCGCCGTCGGGCGTCACGTTCATCAGGTTGCGCAGCGCGCCGTCGGTGTCGCGGGCGAGCAGGTCGTCCCACTCACGACCCCACACGACCTTGATGACGTTCCAGCCTGCGCCGCGGAAGAAGCTCTCGAGCTCCTGGATGATCTTGCCGTTGCCGCGCACCGGTCCGTCGAGGCGCTGGAGGTTCGCGTTGATGACGAACGTGAGGTTGTCGAGACCCTCGTTCGCCGCGACCTGCAGCTGCCCGCGGCTTTCGACCTCGTCCATCTCGCCGTCGCCGAGGAACGCCCACACGTGCGAGTCGGCGCGGTCGGCGATTCCGCGGTTGCCGAGGTACTTGTTCGTCATCGCCTGGTAGATGGCGTTGATCGGGCCGAGACCCATCGACACCGTGGGGAACTGCCAGAAGTCCGGCATCAGGCGCGGGTGGGGGTACGACGGGATGCCGTTCGGCGCGGCCGACTTCTCCTGACGGAACCCGTCGAGCTGCTGCTCGGTGAGCCGTCCCTCGAGGAAGCCTCGGGCATACGCGCCGGGCGAGGCGTGGCCCTGGATGAAGATCTGGTCGCCGCCCGACGGGTGGTCGTGACCACGGAAGAAGTGGTTGAAGCCGACCTCGTACAGGGCCGCCGACGACGCGTAGGTCGAGATGTGGCCGCCCACGCCGATGCCGGGACGCTGTGCACGGTGCACCGTGACGGCGGCGTTCCACCGCAGCCAGCGACGGAAGCGACGCTCGAGCTCCTCGTCGCCGGGGAACTCGGGCTCGTTCTCGGGGGCGATCGTGTTGAGGTAGTCGGTCGTCGGCACCATCGGCACCCCGAGGTGCAGATCGTGCGACGTCTTGAGCAGGCTCAGCATGATCTCGCGACCACGGGCGTGACCCTTCGCGCGGACGAGCTGGTCGAGCGACTCCTGCCACTCCGACGTCTCTTCGGGATCGCTGTCGAGGTCGTCCTGCGAGTACGGATCCTGGTCGTTGACAGTCACGGAAGACCTTTCGCTATCTGGCAGATCATGCCAGGGAATCTCAACGGAAGCGGGCGCGGCTTTGTCGGCCGCGCACAACGCACCGCCGACTAGCCTACTCATGTCGACAGGCCGTCGGATGCGACGTCGGCACTCTAGACTCGAACGCGACGGGCCTTTAGCTCAGCTGGTAGAGCGCCACGTTTACACCGTGGATGTCGTCGGTTCGAACCCGGCAGGGCCCACCCCAAAGCTCGGCATCTGGATGAGATCGACCACGCTCAGACCGAGATACCGGGCGATGCGCCCCAGGTCGTCAGTGTCGAACGCGATCTCCCCGTTCGTGCGGCGGCTGATCTTGGACTGAGACATCCCGATGGCGCGGCCGAGCGCGCTGTCGCTGATGCGGCGTACTGCAAGGTGAGCCCGGATTGCGCCTGCGATCTCGTCGCGTGCCCCCCCGGGCGTGATGAGCGGGTTCACGTTGTTGGTCATGGCACGAAGCTACTGCCGAGACAGCGGGCACGTCAAGCGCTGAGCGGGTGATTATCCCGTGAGAATGCTGGATGCGACACGCCGTGGGTAAATCAGGCCTTGGCGATTAAGCGCTGAGCGGGTACTGTGTGCCACATGGCAACGGAATCAAGCGTTCAGCGGGTAGTTGAGGATCTCCGCGTCGAGATCTTCCGCCAGCGGAAGAGTCAGGAAGAGATCGCCGCGGCGGCCGGGATGTCGCAGTCGGCGGTGAGCCGGCGCCTCAACGGCGACGTCGTGCCCACGCTCGAGGAGCTCTCACGTATCGCAGATGCTGCGGGCTTCGAGATCAAGGTCGACCTCGTGGAGCGTGCCGCGTGACCGCGCTCGCCGCAGGGGCGGCCGCCCTCAGCATCGCTCTGACGATCGGAGCCCCCGCGACCGTAGACATCGCGTGGATCCTCCCGAACGGCGGCACGTCGTCGAACGTGACCTGGCCGCAGCCGGTCGCCTCGGACGAGAACCTCGCCGCGCTCCCGTGCGGCACGACCGTCACTCTGCAGATCGACACCTACCCGTACGGCACCTACGAGGAGAAGGCCCGGACCGACGCGCTCGCCGCTGACGGCTTCCTGTCGGCAGGGGAGGACCACGGCTGGGTGCGCTCCTGGCGCTACGAGGAGTACTCGACGCCGGCCTGCGAACCCGAGCCCGAGCCCACCCCGACGCCGACGCCCGAGCCCACGCCGAGCGGCGAGCCCACGCCGACCCCCACCCCCACAGTCCCGGCGGTTCCCCAGCCGCCGAAGCCCGAGGTCCCCAGCTCGGGCACCCCGGGTGCCGGGGTCCCGAATCCCCCGGCACCCGGCCTCGCCGAATCGGGCTCCGACTCGCTGCCCACGATCCTCTGGGCACTCGGGATCCTCGGACTCGGCGCCGGACTGTTCGCGTGGAGCCGGAAGGCGGAGCGCTCGTGACGCGCCTGCAGGCCGCGCACCCGGACGCTCTCGCATGAGCCTCGACGTCGTCCTCTCCGTGATCGCGATCACCCTCGCCGTCGTCGCGATCGCCATGGCGATCGCCGCGATCGTGAGCTCGGGCGCGAGACGGCCGGGGCGCCCGACGGTGTCGGGTCACCAGTCGGAGGACCAGGTGATTCTCGACTCGACGTGGTCGTCGCTCGAGGACGAGCGGTGACGGTCATGGTCGAGCTCGCACCCACCCGTCAGCTCATCCCCAGATGGCTCGGGCACGGCAACCTCCACATCCTCGTCGAGCGCGACCGGGTCTTCGTCCGCGCCGACCAGGTCGAGCAGCTCGCCGGGATCCCGCCCTGGGGTCGCGGTGAGCAGCTCCTCGACGACGACTGGTTCGAGCACGCCGGCAACCCGTACTACCCGCTCGAAGACGCCGTGTCACGCTGTGAGTTCGAAGGCACAGCCACCGCAGCCGCGTTCCTCGAGTGGCTCAGCGACACCGTCGACGAGCTGCTCATCGACGAAGTACTCGACCAGGCGCAGCACATCCCCGGCTTCATCGGATCCCACCCCGTGCGCCGCGCCGCCGAGCTGCTCGACGCCGACCCGGCCATCAGCATCGGCCGCACGTCGCTCTTCGCCCACATGCACCACATCGGCTGGATCGACCGGGAGGCCGGCGACTGGCAGATGACCACCCTCGCCCGCCGCAACGGCTGGCTCACCCTCCGCGACGTCACCATCCCCGCCGCCAACAGGCAGCGCCGCCGCACCTACCCGCAGATCTACGTCACGCCCGCCGGCCTCGCCGAGCTGCGCCGCACGCTCCATGCGCTCAACACGCACGCCCCGGTGCCGGCGACCACCCAAGCCACCCTCTTCGACTGACGGAGACCACCATGCCCACCACCCACAAGCCCGACGCGGATACCCCCACGCTCGGCACCTGGCTGCTCACCTTCGTCGTCCTCGCGGGGCTCATCTTCGGGCCGCCCGTGATAGCTGAGGCCGCCGTCACGGCACTCCTCAGCGGCAACTGACACCACCACCCGACCACCCCTTCGACGAGGAGTCGACATGAGCGAGCACACCACCGACCCGACCGACCCGCGACTCGGCCACGGCGCCGACCAGGAGCCGGCACCGCAGAACGAGGTCTACCTGATCCTCAGCGAGGAGGAGCGGGCGAAGGGCTTCGTGCGTCCCGTGCGCCGCTCGTACGTCCACGACCAGGCCAGCTGCGGCGCGGTCACCAGGATGAGCGAGGCGATCGCCGAGACGTACGCCCGCAACCCGCTGTTCTACGGATCCACCTACTGCGTCGGATGCGGGATGCACCGGCCCGTCGCCGAGTTCGTCTGGGACGGCACGACCGAACGAGTCGGCTCGTGAGCTCGCTCGAGGAGCGCGTGCAGGCGTACGCCGAGAACCTCCGCTCGATCGCCGCGCAGCTCGAGGACATCGTCACCGTCGTCGAGCGAGCCAACCCCGACACCAATCCCGGCACCGACGAGATCCGGGGAACGATCGGCTTGCACCGCGCCGTCGCCACCGACCTCGACAAGATCATCGCCGACGAGCCTCTCGCGTCGTGGGCGATCACCGGCGTCCTCCCAGGAGGCGACTGATGCCGGCGAGAGAGCCCAGCGAGATGGGCTGGGCGTTCCAACGCCGAGAGGCCGAGCGACGCCGCGACGAGGAGACGGCACAGAAGCGTGCCCGCACCGACGCCGTCACCCGCTGGTACGTCCGCCTCGAGCCCGCCGGCGACCTCGCCGAAGCCCTCGGCCGCAGCACGGTCTGGGCCGTCTACACCTACCGCGGCCGCGCTGCAGACGGCTCCCCGCTGCTCAACGTCACGCCCACGAGATTCGCCCACCTCGACGCCGCCTACCGCTTCGCACGCCGCGAAGCACGCCACCTGTACGGAGACCACCGATGACCGACTGCGACCGCCTCACCCTCGTGCAAGCCGCCGACCTCGCCGGTGACCTCAACGAGATCTGCGGTGACCTGTTCCACGGCCGCGGCAAGCACGCCAGGAAAGCCGCCGCTCGCGTCGCCAAGATCGCCGGCCGCAGCTGGCCCTATTTCGAGGGCACCTGCACCTTCTACGCCGGCCTCATCGGAGAGAACCTCCGCACCGCATTTGACCAGCAAGCTCGCGCCCTCGGCATCCCCGTCGAGCACACCGAACGCCTCTTCGCCCTCGGCGGGATCCACAGCCACGAGCCGCCCGTCATCCGCAACGTGAAGCAGATCGCCACCGCCTCCGCCAACGCCGACGTCGACACCGTCACAGCCCTCATCGGCACCCTCGAGCACTACACCCCCGAGGACCGATCCGAAGCCCTCGCCACCCTCGTCACCATCGCGATCAGCACGCACCACTCCTGGTGCGCAGGAGGCCGCGCATGAGCCTCTACGCACTCTCCTGGGCCTTCGAACAGAAGCTTCCCCCCAACGAGAAGATCGTCCTCCTCGCGCTCGCCGACTGCGAGAACGGCGAGACGCTCCGCTGCGACCCGAAGCAGGCGTACATCGCCGAGCGGGCCTCCGTCTCCGAACGCCAGGTCCGCGACATGCTCACCGCACTCGAGGAGCGAGGCCTCATCCAACGCCGCCGAAGAGGAGGCCTCGGTGGCGGTCGCAAGAGCGACGACTACCGGCTCGGCTGCCGCCCGCCAGCTGTGGATAACTCGTGGCAACCGGCAGATTCTGCCGGTGAGGCAACCGGCAGAAATCAGGGGGGTAACCGGCAAACTGCTGCCGGTATAGAGAACCGGAAAGAACCGGAAGTTAACACCGGTCAGGTCTCAGACGTCACCACAGGAGCACGGGCGCTCGCCGGGGGGACCGGACCGGGAATCACTCCGGCAACGGTTAGCGCGACGCACGGCAAGCCGTTCCAGCCGGCGGATGTGTTCGCGTCGGTCGGCCCTTGGATGCCGACGACGTTCGACGACGAGCAGCTCCACCGCCTCGCCGCCGAGATCCTCGCTGAGGCACCCGGACCCGTCCTCGATCGCACGGCGTACGTCATCGCCGCGATCCGCAACACGGTCAAGCACAGCGAACGTCAGCGCGGCCGCTGGCTCCTCCGCGCCGACGAGATCGCCTACGAGGCGATCGCCTACGCCGAGCAGGGGCGAGCGTTCTGATGGCCGAGCACACCCCGCGCACCGACCTCGAGGTCGGCGGCAACCTGCACCCGACACCGCTGTCGTGGATCATCTACTTCCCCTGGGAGAAGAACCCCCTCCCGATGAACGGCTCCCGCGGCGGCCACCGAGCGCACGCCCGCAAGGTCCGCGACATCCGCACCATCACCGGCTACTCGATCCGCAAGGCCGGCATCCCCGCCCTCGGCCGCTGCGAAGCGCAGCTCGTCTGGTGGATCGACATCCCTCGACGGCGCGATCGCGACAACCTCGGCCAGCTCGAGAAGCCCATGTTCGACGCGCTCGTCGACGCCGGCGTCGTCACCGACGACACCCCCGACTTCATGGTCAAGCCCCGCGCCGACATCCGCCACTGGCACAAGGCCGACGGGCTCCTCACCGGCCCCGGCTTCACCTTCCACGTCCGCGGCCTCGACCAGGCGGAGGAGTTCTGATGCCCGGTCGGATCCAGATGACACGCAACCGCCCGTGGCGGGCCGAGAACCCCGACGCCGTGCGCGTCGACAGAGCCACCATCTGGGGCAACCCGTTCCACGTGGGCGAAGAGATCCAGGTCACGACGCTCGACCACGAGATCGCGATGATCCGCACCACGCCGGCCATCGCCGTTGCCTGCTATCGCGACCTCATGGCCACGAGGACCTCACCCGCCGCACCCGACGATCACCCGGACGACGTCGCCGCCGTGCAGCGCTGGCACGACGCGATCGCCTCTCTGCGCGGCAAGGACCTCGCCTGCTGGTGTGCGCTCGACCAGCCCTGCCACGCCGACGTGCTCCTCGAGCTCGCGAACGGAGGTGCGTGATGGCTCTCCTGCGCACCCCGAAGCCCGTCCGGCCACCGCGTCCGACCGACGAGGAGCTGCTCGCGTTCGAAGAGAAGCACCGCACCCACACGAGCCGCAAGGAAGCCGAGATCCCACGCCAACTCGGCATCACCCCGGCCCGCTACTACATCCTCCTCGGCCGGCTCATCTGGCTCGAAGACGCCCTCCGCATCAACCCGATGCTCACCAACGCCCTCCGCCGCAAAGCCGCCAAACGCCTCACCCGATAGACCGCACCACCCCCACCCACCACCCACAGAAGGGACCGCCCCCATGGCGATCACGTACGACCCGACCACCGCCGACACCGGCACCATCCAGAAGATCCCCGCCGGCGACCTGATCATCGACCCCAACGTCCGCACGAAGATCAACCTCGACAAGAGCTTCGTCTCCTCCATCCGCGTCTACGGCTTCGAGCAGTACCCCGTCGGCTATCAGGAGGACGGCAAGACCCACATCACCATCGGACAGCGCCGCGTCTCCGCCGCACTCGAGATCGGCTGGCCACTCGTGCCCGTCGTCATCAAGCCGAAGGTCGACGCCGAAGGCGACCGCGCCGAGGAACTGCGGATCCTCACCCAGCTTGCCGAGAACGAACAGCGCACCGCGCTCGGCGACGACGAGTCCTCCGCCGCCTACAAGCAGCTCGCGCTCATCGGCGTCAGCGAAGACCAGATCGCCCGCAAGACGAACAGCCCCAAGGCCCGCATCACCACCGCGCTCAAGGTCGCCGACTCCCAGACCGCGATCGCCGCGATCGAGAAGCACCAGCTCACCCTCGACCAGGCCGCCATCCTCGTCGAGTTCGAAGACAACAAGACCGCCGTCGACGAGCTGCAGGCGATCGCCGCCGAACGACCCGATCAGCTCGAGCACGTGGCCCAGCGACTCCGCAGCGCCGAGGCCCGCCGCCGACACGGGCAGTCGATCGCCGACAAGGCGAAGGCCGAGGGCTTCGAGGTCCTCTTCCGCGACCCGAACACCTACCAGTACGGACCGCCCAACGGTTACGCACGCGTCGACGAGCTCTGGCGAGCTGATGACGAGAAGCGAACCCGCCTCACCGTGGACGACCTCGCGACCATCGAAGGTCGCGCGGTCTGGATCGACACCACCAGCCACGGCGACGAGGCCCGCGCCACCTGGTGCGTCAAGGACCACAAGAAACACGGCCTCGCCAGCTACTACGACAACAGCGGCGCAGCAAAGGGCCCGCTCACCGACGAAGAGAAAGCAGCCCGCCGCCAGAAGCGCACCGACAAGGCCGAGATGATCGACGCCACCGTCGTACGCCGCACCTGGATCCGCGACACCCTCCTCGCCCCCACAGCACGCCGCTTCCCCGACGACGCGATCGCCTGGATCACCGCCACCCTCTGGCACGCACCCGGCAACCTCAGCGACCAGTACGGCAACGGCGTCCGCTTCACCGCCGAGCACCTCCTCAGCCACCCGCTCGACAGCACCACGCACACCAAGAACCCCGAGACCGGCGAGTACTTCCGCACCATGCAAGAAGGCGAGGTCCACGCATTCCTCTCCGACCGCACCGACCACATGCGCCTCGCGCTCGCCGTGGCGATCGGCCGCACGGAGGAAGTCGCCGGCAACCCGAAGGCAGTCGGCTTCGGCCAGGACCTCCGCCTCGCCCCCTACCTCCGCCAGCTGCAGGCATGGGGCTACACGCTCGCCGACGTCGAGCAGCGCATCGTCACCGCCGCAGACAAGAACCGAAAGAATGCCGCCAAGTGAACCCCGAGCAGCCCACCCACGCCGACCTGCAGAAACTCGCCATCCAGGACGGGGCGGCCGATCAGCACGACGCCGAGGAGGTCGACAAGCTCATCGCGACCTCGGGCCGCGGCTTCCGCCAGCTGCGCCGCCTGTACGAAAGCCGCGCTCGCCGCGCAACGAAGCCCCAGGCACCGCTCACCGGACGGATGTCGGCCCGGGAGTGGTTCGCCTACCTCCGCCCGGTCCTCCTCGCCTCACGCCCGATCGTGGGGGAGCGGACCCTCCTGCACGTCCGCGACTCGAAGGGCCGCCCCAAGGTCGAGCCGATCTACGGGCCGCCCACGTTCCGCAACGTCATCGACGAGGACGGCCACCACGTATGAGCCGCGGCCCGTACCGGAAGCCATCGAAGCTCACCGTCAAGGACAAGAGCTGGCAGGTCGGCGACGTCGTCATGATCGGCCGGCGCCGCTGGATCATCCGCACCCTCAAGCCCGAGGTCACCCTCGTCGCCTCCAACAGTGGCAACCACCGCATCCGGTGGACCACCACCCTCAACAACCTCCCCAAGAAAGCACCCACCCCATGAACGATCCCACCCTCACCCAAGCCCACCGTCGACAGGCCGCTCACCGCGGCCGCCGCCGCAGCACCCACGTCCCCACACAGCGATCGCCGTTCGAACTCAAGGTGCCGCCGGCATTCATGCTCCTCGTCATCGTCTGCCTCGCCAGCAGCGTCGCCGCCATCGTCATCCGCCTCACCGGAGTCGTCGGATCATGAGCGGCGCCGACCTCTGGGAGGACGGCTACCCCCACGGCACCGTCGAGGGATACGACGGCGGATGCCGCGGCGGGTCCTGCCCCGCCGGCGTCGAACACGGACTCTCCTGCAAGCGAGCGAAGGCGCTCGCCGCCGGCGACTACCGCTACAAGCGCCTCGTGAAGGACGGCCTCAAGCCCGCCGAGATCGCCGAGGCGCTCAAGGAGGATCCGCACGTGCCGCCGCCGGCGCCGACCCGGCCATCGCGTGACATCACCCTCGAGTCGTCGCTGCTCACCACCATCCACGCCGGCAAGCAGCCCACCCCGAAGCCGGCACCTACCCCTGAGCCCACTCCCGAATCGGAGGCCCCCATGCCCGTCGACGAGCAGCCCACCCCGAAGCCGCGTAAGAAAAGTAAGCCGACCGCCGCACCCGCTGAGGTGCTCACGGCCGAGCAGTTCACCACCGGCCTCACCTACAGCCAGAAGAAGGCGAAGCTGCAGGAGATCCGCACCTGGTCGCGAGAGCACGGGCACGACGTTCCCGTCACCGGACGCATCCCGCAGGCCGCGCTCCGCGCCTACCAGCTCGCGCACCCCAGCCCTGAGCAGATGTCCTCCTTCATCCACGACGCGATCGCGCCCGACGAGCTGCTCGAACAGGGCCGCAAGCTCGCATCCGAACGCGACGACCTGGTCGCCGACGGCGTGAACCCCGCCGACCTCGACGTGCCCCTCGCACCGACGACACTCCGCCCGGACGACGGTCTCGGCCTCGTCGGCTCCATCGGCGTCGACGACGTCGTCGCAGCGCTCACGTCACCCCAAACCCTCGGGGGCGGTGAGCCGGCATCAGCGGGACCACCCGCGAGCGAACAGGAGTCGCCCGGTAGCACCGCCCCCGAGCCTACGGAAACGCCGCACGTCCACATCTGGGACAACCCCCAGGGCATGCCGATCATGAAGAACGCCGACCTGATTCCACCGCGCCCCTACGTGCTCTACTCGCCGCGCGACGACAGTCCCCTGTGGAGCGGGCCCTGCGAATGCACGTGCGGCGCGAGCATGTGGTTGACCGACGGGAAGATCCCCGCAGTCCCGGCGGCAGAGGAAGAGGTCGCGCGGTTCGAGCACATCGCCGAAGTGCTTGACGAGACCCGGGAACGTATCGCCGCACCGACGCCGCTTGAATCCGAGACGCTTCTCCAGCTGCGCCGCGACCAGAGTCCGGAGTGGGCCGACGTCACCATCCCCGAAGACGTCGGACGAGCGCGCACCCTCGCCGCGCGCCTCGAGGAAGACAACGCCCGCCTGGCAGCCCAGCTCGCAGAGAAGATCGCGGAGCTCGCCGCACTCAGCGCACATGTCCGAGATCTCCGACGCGACAACGACACTCTCACCCGGGCACTCCCCGTCGTCCTCCGCCGATGGGACGAAGCCACCACCCAGCTCGAAGCGCTCGCCGGCATCGAGCAGGACCTCGACGTCGCGGCCGACCTCGCCAACCAGCAGGAGGAGACCATCGTCCAGCTCGAACAGACGATCCAAGACGGAGCTCGACGCGGATGGCTGAAGCGAGGCGGACGCCGGTGACCGACACCACCACCGCAGCACCGGTCACGCTCGACGACATCGCCAACATCGTCCGGCTCCTGGCCATCACCACCCGCGACGACACCATCCGCCCACACGGCAACCTCATCCAGCACAGCCTCATCCACCAGCTGCGCACCAACATCACCCCCGACGGTGACGGAGGGCTCGGCGGCCGCGGCAAGCCCGCCAACGAGCGCTCGCCGATCAACGCGGCCGCGCTCACGCTGTACGAGTTCCTCGTCGGCAGGATCGGTCTGCTGTTCGAGCAGGGGACCGGCCGCACCGCGAAGGGCTCACCGGAGGAGCTGCTCGTCGCCTGGTACGTGGAGCTCGCTGTCGACGCGGCCGCGGACGAGGTCACCCAGCTGCAGTTCGATCAGCTCCACGCGAAGCTCGACGACTGGCGCACCCGGATCATGGATCACTTCTACCCGCCCGAGCGCGCTGAGATCCCCTACGCGTGCCCGGAGTGCGGGTGGAAGCAGATCCACCGCACCAACGCGGACGGCATCGAGATCCGCCAGTACGCGCTCGTCGGCTTCGAACGCGACTGGCGCGACGAAGAGGGCGTGAAGTGCCGCAGCTGCAACGTGCAGTGGGTCGGCCGCGGCCCGATGCTCGAGCTCGCCGCCGACCTCGGCATCGACCTCACCGCGGCGCTCAACCCGCCACCGAAGCCCGTCGAGACGCCGGCGCCCATCGAGCCTCTCTGGCTGTGCATGATGACCGCCGAGCAGGCGAAGGACTTCGCGAAGACGAACGAGATCAACCCCGCGAGCATCGTCATCGCGTCCAAGCCGAGCCGCACCCTCCGCACCACCACCCGCCCGATCCGGATCGCCACGACCGACGCCTACACGCCCGGCCCTCACGAGTGGGCCCGCGCCCTCGAGACGCAGCGCGTCGCGCAGCTGGTCAACGCCATGAACGGCTACACCGCCGACGGACAGCCCAAGCCCGAGGAGACCCCCGATGCCTGACATCATCCACGTCCAAGGATTCGTCGACGCCGAACGCGGCGCTCGGGGTGTGAAGGTCTCCATCCACCGAGACCAACTGATCAGTGTTGTCGCGGCCGGAGTCCTCAACGCGATCCGAGAGAGCCCGCGCACCACCGTCGACAGCACCTGGACGACCAGGTCACTGGACGGAGATCTCCGTGAGGTCGAAGCGGTCACGACCACCACCCTCGACGACGGACACGTCGGCCACATGTGGCACCTCTTCACGACCGAATCCGACCGCTGGCCGGTCGCCCCACCTGCCGAGGAGACTCCCGATGCCTGAACAGTACGACGGCTACGGGGCGCGTGCTCTGCGCGACTGGATCCTCGCGGAGAGCATGTCCACCGTCACCGAGATGCAGCTGCAGAACGCGATCTGGGACCGCCTCGCCATCGAAGACGCCCCATCGCCGATCATCGTCGCCGCCCGCGAGTACCGCCTCAGCAAGACGGACCGCGTCGACTTCCTCATCGACATGCGCGGACCATTGGCGTGGCAGTCAGTCTCCGTGGCCGTCGAAGTGAAGATCGGCGGATCCCTCGTCGACGTCACCCGGCAGCTCACCCGCTACGCCGACAGCACTGAGGTGCACGAGCTGCTCCTGGTCACCACCAAGGCCAGCCACCACCGCATCCCGCCGCTCATCAACGGGAAGCCGGTCGTTCTCTGCACGCTCGTGGAGGCCGGCCTGTGAGGACCTACGGCACCTACACGTTCCTCCCCGCCGAAACCATGATGACGCCCGCGACGGGCCGCCTGATCACGGTCGCGCCGGCGACCTGGTTGCTCGACCTCGAGCCGGCCGTCCGCGCTCGAGCGAAGCGAGTACTCGGCCGCGTCGAACAGTCCCGCACCACCTACATCACCGTCCGCCACACCATCGAGATCGCCCGCGACATCGCCTGGTTCTTCGAACGGTTCCCCGCCACCCCCACCGACCCCGAGTCCGAGCAGATGCTCACCAGCTGCTCCGAAGAGCACCGCACCATCGAAGCCCAGATCGGCAAGATCGTCGCAGGCCGCGCCCGCAAGCCACGCATCCCCGCCACCGTGCAGAAGACGCCGCGTGCGTATCAGCTGCAGGCGCTGCAGATGGTGAAAGCCCGCGGCCGCATCCTCCTCGGCGACGAGGTCGGCCTCGGCAAGACGTTCACCACCCTGCTGACCACCACACTGCCGGACGCGCTGCCGGCGCTCATCGTCCCACCCACGCACCTGCCGCCACGCTGGCTCACCGAGCTCGAGGAAGCCTTCCCCGACCTCACCACCCACGTCGCCAAGAGCACCATCCCACCCAGCACGATCTTCGACGGCATCCTCGCCGACGTCACCATCGTCCCCTACAGCAAGCTCCACGGCTGGGCCGGCGCCCTCGCACCCCACATCCGCACCGTCGCCTTCGACGAAGCCCAAGAGCTCCGCCGCGGCGCCGACGCCACCGAGAAAGGCAAAGCCGCCGCACAGGTCGCCGAGAAAGCCACCTACGTCATCGGCGCCACCGCCACCCCCGTCTACAACTACGGCTCCGAGATCTGGAACATCGCCGACATCATCGACCCCTCCGTCCTCGGATCCCGCGACGAATTCCTCCGCGAATGGGGCGGCGCCACGATGTCCAACGGCCGCGCCATCGTCAAAGACCCCCACGCCCTCGGCTCCTACCTCCGCGAAACCGGCTTCCTCCTCGCCCGCACACGCACCGAAGTCGGCCGCGAACTCCCCAAAACCATCAAGCACACCATGCACGTCGACCACGACCCCGAAGCGCTCGCCGAGGTGAAGGACGACGCGGCCGCACTGGCCCGCATGATCCTCGACGACAGCGCCGACCGGCAAGACCGGTTCCAGGCCGCGGGGGAGATCGACTGGCTCATGCGGCAAGCCACCGGCGTCGCCAAGGCCCCGTTCGTCGCCGAATTCTGCAAGCTCCTCCTGCAGTCCGAACAGAAGATCATCATCTGGGGCTGGCACCGCGACGTCTACGAGATCCTCCTCGACCGCCTCGCCGACTACCACCCGCTGCTCTACACCGGCAGCGAGACGCCCAAGCAGAAGGCCGCCGCAGAAGCCGCATTCAAAGCCCCGTACATCGACCCGAATGACCCCGCCGCGTCCAAGACCGACGTCGACGAGCAATGCCGCGTCCTGATCATGTCGCTCCGCTCAGGGTCCGGCGTCGACGGCCTGCAGAAGGTCGCGTCCGTCGGCGTGTTCGCCGAGCTCGACTGGTCACCCCAAGTCCACGAGCAGGCCATCGGCCGACTCCGCCGCGACGGCATGGACGAACACACGCCCGCCGTCGCCTACTTCCTCGTCACCGACGACGGATCCGACCCCGCCCTCATGGAAGTGCTCGGCATCAAACGCCAGCAGTCCGAACGCCTGATGTCCAAGGACGGGCAGCTGTTCAACAACTCCACCGCCGACCCCGCCCGAGCCAAGCGCCTCGCACGCCAGATCCTCGGCATCACCACCCCCAACGACGAACAGGACACCGCAGCATGACGAACACCGAAACCCCAGCCGAACTCGCGGAACGCTACGTCGCCGCCTTCATGGGCGATCACGAGTCCGCGACGGTGTACCGCGAACGACTCGTCGCCATGGTCACCAACGCCGTCAAGCACGGGCGCGACTACCTACAAACACCCGACGCGGCCGAGCGGGCACGAGTGTTCGTCGACCCATGGGCCGTCCTCTACGCCGTGCGCTACGGCCTGCCCCGTGCGACCTACGCCCACGCCGACGCGATCCGATTGATCATCGAGCACGCCCCATCCCTGCGCCAATGGGCAGACACCCTCATCCCCGACATCCGCCTCACCGAAACCAACGCCTTCCTAATGGCCTGCGCGGATCCGCACTGTCGAGCCGACCACGACCGAGCGATCGCCGCGCTCGCTGGCGAGAAGGAGACCACCGCATGAACGACAACCCCACGCCCGAGGGTGCACGCGAGCGGCTACGCGATTGGCTCGACAGCACCCTCGGAGACGTCCAGATCTACCCGGCCGACGTCAGAGCCCTCCTGGACGCCACCGAGCCCCGCCCCGCGCCGCCCTCGCCCCAGCACTACCAGCACCAGTATGAATGGCTCCTCCGCGAGCTCCACGCTGCACACGGCGGACGGCCCGGGAAGTACTTCGACTTCTGGGGAGGCAGTTGCACCTGCATCCCGGACGTCAGGACCCACCTCACGCTCCGCCAGGCGCAAGACCGATTCGACGCCCGACGAGGCAACCAAGGGAGCGTGCTCTGATGGGCGCCATCATCGGCGGATCCGCATTCGGCGTCGGCGACGCACTCATCGACACCACCGAAGCCGTGCTGCTCGACACGACGTCCGTCGCCGTCGTCGGCGCCATCCGCCAGACCGGAGCCGAGACCATCATCGCGCTCGAGCTCGGCGGCCGCGTCAACCACAGCACCGAACGCCGATCGCAGCTGTACCTCATGAACGCCGACGGCGCCGCCGGCATCATCAGCGAGCTCCTCGGCGTCGCCCACCGCGCAGACCCCACATTCCTCGACCAGCTCCTCGCCCGCATCGCCGAACTACCGAAGGACGCATCATGAGCCGCCTCGAGCCCGCCGACAAGATCGAAGCGATCGTCGGAGCGAAACGCCACGAGCGTGACCACCTCGGCCGAGCCATCAGCGCCGAGCAGCGGGTGTACATCCTCCACTCCCGTCAGTGCACACTCGCCTACGCAGATCTCCGGAAGTGCCCGTACTCGGTTGCGCTCGACCTCGGCATCGACATGAGCATCTGGACCGGCTTCGAAGACCGAGTCGTCACCCTCGCGATCGCCGACGACGACTACGGCGACCTCCTCCCGCTTATCACGAGCGACACGCCGTCCGCCGAACCCGCAGCGAGCACGTAATGGCCGCAGAGTTCTTCCGCTGCCACTGCGGAAAGCTGCACACCCAGAGCGGCATCTGGTGGTCCGGGACCGTTTGCCCCGGGTGCGGGCGTCGCCTCACAGTCTTCGGCCCCGCCGACGAGTCGGAGGCGGCGAGGACTGGCCCAGCCGAGGCAGAATGAACGTCATGGACGAGCAAGAAACCCACGAACTCACGGTGTACGCCCTTCCATCGATGCCGGGCGGCATGGTCGGCAGGCACAACGCAAAGAGCTCGACCGAGACCAGCGCCACGTGCAGCTGCGGCTGGGCCTCATCCGTCGTCGACGGCGCTCGAGCAGCACGACGAGAACACCAGCGCCACCACCAAAGTCGCCCGCGGCACAGCGAACCGCTCATACGGCGCCACGCCCGACGATGCCCGCCAGGTACTCACAAGACATCTCTCCAGCCGCGACACGCCGCCGACTGACGCGCTCGCCGAGGACACCTGACCGCTCGACCCAAAGCAGAGGCCCCCGTCGACATCACGTCGACGGGGGCCTCACTGTCACAAGGAAAGGACTATCAGGGGAACGGCAGCCAGTCGCCGAACCGAGAGCGATCGAACGTCGTCACGACAGTGCCGTTCTCGACCTCGACCACCCCGCCATCATGCTCGCCGGGCACCCGGAACCGGTAGCGGTCCACGATCCTGCGTCGAGGATCCTCCGCATCCGGGGGAGGCGGCTCCTCCGACTCGAACTCCTGACCGGCAGACGACCACCGATACTCCGGAGCCCGAGTGTGCAACGGCGTCGCGAGCACGTCCCGCGCCTCGAGCCCGAGCTCACGCAGCACCGACCCCAACCCGGGGATCCCGTCCTGCTTGCTCGCGGCCGCAGCGAGGACCTCCGACCGCACCAGAACGATCGAGCGCTCGCCGACGCGGTGTGCGGCGATCTTGCCCTCGTCGATCATCTGGCGGACGCGCTGAGGGCTCACGCCGATCAGCGCGGCCGCTTCGACCGGGCCGACGAGCTCGGGCACGTGCTGAGCCCCGTCCCGGCGTCCCATCTCGTCCTCGTCTGCGAGCTCGATGCTCACAGCGCCGTCGAGGCCGATCCCGAACCCGTGCGTGACAGCCAGCAGCGCCCCCGTGGCAGCCTGGGCGATGTTGTCGGCCGGCAGAGTGATCCGTGCCGCCTGATACCCGCGAGGGGTCACGCTGAGCGACACCGGATGCCCGGCGAGCCGATCCATGATGGCGTCGACCTCGTCGCCCGACATGTTGCCGCGCTTCGAAACCTCCACCACTGCAGTGAAGTACTTCATATCGTCTCCGAACCTATGCTGGGGATCCGGGGAACCGGGGCACTTACCTTGCCCCGGTTCCCCTTTGCGGCCTACCGGCGAGGCGGCCAGTCGAACCCAGCCCGACGTGCGTCGGAGAGCGAGTTCTTCATGGACCGCCAATCGCTCGGCGTCCCGCTGAAGACCGCGACCTGGTGGCCGTCACGGAACACGAGCATGTGCCCGCGCTTCGTGATCTCCACCTCGAAGCCCTGAGCTTCCAGAGCCTTCGCGATCTTCTTGAGATCCTTGTGCATTTGTTCTACCTCCTTTCCTTGTGACAAGTCAAGCATATCGCACGACTTGCGCTAGCGCAAGCCTCGGACGCGAGCCCCACCCACGACACGCCCACCCACAACACACCGCGCTCGCCGAGGCCGGTCGACGTGGTACATTTTCGACATGCGGTAGGAGTGTCCCTACTCGCATGTCAAAGCCCCGAGGCCATTGCCCGGGGCTTTTCCAATGCGTCCGGCATCGCGCAGCCGGCGACCGCGTCACGGCTCGCAGGGGCCGGATCGACGCTGAGCGGCTTCGTCCTTCTGGGTGGGAGGGCGAAGCCGCTCAACCTCATGACTCCCGGCGAAGCGAGACTTCTACTCGCTCGACCGGCCGAGATGGGCCAGCCGTGGCCCACATAGCCGTGCGACAGACAGCACGGATCGGGCCGGGGTGGATGCGAGTCGCCCGCATTCACCCCCGCCCGTGCAACCGAGGAGCGACGTGGGCAAGAACCACAAGAACACTCGACGGATGCACAAGCTCCGAGACGAGTTCTTCGAGGAGGGCAAGCGCCTCGATGCCGCGGGGGACCCGGCCGCGAACTGCTGGCTGTGCAAGCAGCGGATCGACTACGAGGCCGGCCAGGGCACCACGCCCGACTCCCACACCCTCGACCACTTCCACGTCGTCGACGACCGACCCGACCTCCAAGAGGACCCGAGCAACTTCCGACACGCGCACTTCAACTGCAACAGCTCCAGAGGCAAGCGCACCCCGAGCCCCGGGCTCGGTGAGCCCGCACCCTCGTGGTGGTGAGGAGACCCGCATGAACCGTTACGCAGCGCAGGGCATCGCATCCGACGCCACCCAGGGACGCCGTGTCCTCGTGGTCACGGCACACGCACGGGCCCGTCGTGAGGCGTTCGATGAGATCGCCCGCCTCACCCACGGAGCCGAGTCGATCCGGCGACTCAACGGCGCCGAGAGCATCCGTCACAGCAACGGCGGCCGCGTCGAGTTCGCCACCGAGCGGAGCCGCTCCCACCGAGGACTTTCGGTCGATGTCGTTTACCTCGACGGGGGAGTCGCGGACTCGCTCGAGACGGTCAACGAGTTCACGCCATGCCTCGCCACCAGCCGCGACGCGGAGCTCATCAAGGCCTAATCGCCTCGCCATACCCCGCCCAAAAATCCAGAGATGGGCTTGGAGGGGGACCTGCGCACCGGAGGCGCTTCCTCCCTCCCCGCGGTCGAGTCCGCGTTTTCACCACGCTGGAGGTGCACATGGCGAGCAAGAAGCACCTCATCGCCGTGAACCGCGCGATCCGCGCAGCGCATCTCGACGAGAAGGGCCTCGACGCTCCGATGATCGAGCTCATCCGAGATCTCGCGCGGCAGATGGATGCGTGCGAAGGGCCGGCGCCCGTCCGGCTGCAGGGCAACTACCTGTCGGCGACGAAGGACCTCGCTCGAGCGGCTCGAGCAGCTCGAGCGATCGCCGCACGTCAGCCCACTCCGGCGACGCCGACGAGCGGACCCAGCGGGCCGCCGGCGCTGGCGCTCGTGGAGGACCCGCCGAAGAACGAGCTCGAGAAGTTCCGGGACAAGCACCTCGCCGGCTGATCGAGCGATCCCGCCGACGACGAGGACGACCGCATGAGCGCAACGATCGAGCTCACGCGGATGCAGCGCCGTGGCATCACCGCCGAGTACTCGGAGATCGTGGATGCGATGCCGCGCAAGCGCGGCGTGCAGTACGGAGTCACCGAGCCGCGGATCTGCACGCCGCCGCTGCGGGACCTGACGCCCGAGACATCCCTCGGCTTCGAGGTCATCGAGTTCGCACGCGAGATCCTCGGCATCACCCTGTACCCGTGGCAGCGGGCGCTGCTCATCCGCGGACTCGAGCTGCGCGAGGACGGCTCCTACCGATTCCGTCGCATCATCGTGCTCGTCGCCCGCCAGCAGGGGAAGACCACACTCGCCTCCGTGCTCGCCGCGTGGTGGCTGTTCATGGACTCGATCCGCCACCCAGACCAGGTGCCGCCGTTCAAGTTCAAGGTCGTCGGCGTCGCACAGAACCTCGACATCGCCCGCGAGCCCTGGGCCGCCGTCAAGATGTGGTGCGACCCCGAGCCCGAGACCGCCGAAGAGGCCGACCTCGCAATCAGCGCCCTGCAGGCCGGCACCGCGAAGGTCTCCGACACCAACGGCAAGGAAGGCATCTTCGTCTCCAGCCGGGCGCACTACGAGATCCGCGCGGCCGCGAACGCTCGAGGCAAGCCCGCCGCCCGCGTGCTCATGGACGAGATGCGCGAACAGAAGGACTGGAAGGCCTGGAACGCCGTCTCGCAGACGCTCAAGTCGTTCTGGTCGGGGCAGCTGTGGGGCATCTCGAACGCCGGCGACGCCTCCGCCGTCGTCCTCCGACAGCAGCGCGACGTCGGACTGACCGACGTCGCCGACTGGGAGAAGTACGTCGAGGGCGGCATGCAGAGCGCCGAGGAGTACGCGAACACACACGACGTCTCGCTCGGCCTGTTCGAATGGTCAGCACCCGACGGGTGCGCACTCGAGGACGTCGACGCCATCCTGCAAGCGAACCCCTCGATCGGCTACGGCGCGATGACCATCGCGGCCGCGCTCGCCGACATCCGCGGCATGACCGACGCCGGCTACCGCACAGAGGTGCTCTGCCAGTGGGTTACCGCCGACGTCGACTCGTTCATCGACGTCAAAATGTGGCGTGCCCAGCACGTCGACGCGAAGTCCAAGAGCGGCGGCCTGCAGCTGATCACCCGCGGCATGCCGCGTCGGAAGTACTTCGTCCCGCGCGGAGCTCGCACGGTGTGGAGTGTGGACACCTCGTCGGACCGCACGACGTCGTGGATTGCCGGCGCGGTGTTCACCGACGAAGGCCTTCCGTTCGTCACGGTTCGCACCAAGCGCACGGGCATGCTGTGGGTGCCCGACTACCTCGAGCAGCTGGCCGACGAATCCGGCCACCGCGAGGTCGTCGTGCAGGGCAAGGGGTGTCCCGCGGAGGAGTTCACCGAGTCGCTCGCCGACCGTGAGCTGATCCTGCACGCGCTCGACGGATCGACGTTCGCGATCGCCACCGGCCGGATCCGAGACCGCGTCCGCGACGGGCACCTACTCATGCTCGAGCAGCCCGACGTCGACATCGCCGTCGAAGGCGGTGTCGTGCGGACCTACACCGAGAACTCGATGTGGTCGCGGCAGAGGTCCATGCCGATCGACATCGCCGGCCTCGTCGCAGAGACGTCCGCGCTCTACGGCCTCGAGGTCCTCGAGCCGCCCGCCAAGAAGGACCCTGCACCACCGCCCCCGCCGGCGCGACTGCTCACACGTGCCGACGTGGAACGTTCCGGCGAGGTCGACCTCGCAACCGCTCGATTCTGAACAGGAGGGCCCCGCCGTGGCAGAGATCGGATACCAGGCGACCGGGGGACTTCTGGGCTGGGCGGGAATGCTCTCCGAGGTCGTGCACGAAGACAACCCGGATCTGATGTGGCCGGCGTCGATCGATGTCTACGACCGGATGCGCCGCGAAGACCCCCAGGTCGGATCCGTGCTGCAGGCGGTGATGCGCCCCATTCAGCAGGTGGTGGTCACCCTCGACGCGGCTGGCGTGCGCCCGGAGGTAGCACAGCAGATCTCCGACGACCTCGGCATCGCGATCAAGGGACAGCCGTTCGTCGCGCCCGCGCGTACCAAGGGTCGGTTCTCGTGGACCGAGCACGTGCGTCTCGCCCTGCTCATGCTCGTGTTCGGCCACGCGTTCTTCGAGCAGGTGTTCGAGATCGACGCGTTCGGCCGCACCCGGCTCCAGAAGCTCGCATACCGCCCACCGCGAACGATCAGCGAGTTCGAGATCGAGCGCGACGGCGGCCTCGCCGCGATCAAGCAGCACCCTGTGGGGCTCACCACCACAACCGGTGTCGTCGCATTCACCACCGTCGGCGGAATCCGCATTCCGGTCAACCGCCTCGTCGGCTACGTGAATGAGCGCGAGGGCGCCAACTGGATGGGCGTGTCCATCCTGCGCACCGCCTACAAGATGTGGCTGCTGAAGGATCGCACGCTCCGCGTGCAGGCTCTCGCCGCAGATCGCCAGGGTCTCGGTCTGCCGATCTACACCTCACCTCCGCCCCCGGATCTCGGCGATCAGGCCGCCGTTCTGAAGTGGATGGATGAGGAGATCGAACGAGGCCTCGTCCTCGCGAAGGGGTCACGTGCGGGCGACACCGCTGGCGCATCTCTGCCCAACGGAGCCACGCTCACCTTCCAGGGCGTCGCGGGCAAGCTGCCCGACCTCGACAAGCAGATCCGCTATTACGACGAGCAGATCGGGCGCGTCGCGCTGACGCACTTCCTGAACCTCGGCGGTGACGATTCGAAGGGGTCGTACGCCCTGGGCGACACCTTCGCGAAGTTCTTCACCGGGTCGCTCAACGCGATCGCGGAGCAGATCGTCAGCACGACTCAGCAGCACGTCGTCGAGGATCTCGTCGACGCGAACTGGGGACCGGCGGAGCCCGCGCCACGCCTCGTCGCCGCACCGATCGGGGCCGAGCATCCGGCCACGGCGGAGGCCATCAAGGCGCTCCTCGAGTCCGGCGCGATCAAGTGGGACCCCACGCTCGAGGCCCACCTGCGTGCCCTCTACGGCCTGCCCGTCGTCGACGCCACAAGGGCCGACGAGGACGAGAAGAGCGCAGCTGAGAAGGCGCTCGCGGCGGCGGCGATCGCGCAGAAGGCATATCTCGCCACGGACCGTCCGCCACTCACACGCCGTGAGGTGCGCGCGCTCATCGCCGCCGGCGGTGCAGTACTCGACGTCGACGCACCCGAAGAGATGCAGGAGGCATCATGACGAAGGACGCCAAGCAGGGTCTCCGCTACTGGGGCACGCAGGCGCCGCCGAAGTCCAAGGCGGAGATCCTCAACGCCGTCACCACGCCGGCCCCTTCGGGGGAGGGCACCGTCGCGACGATCCGCATGTACGGGCCGATCGACTCGTGGGGTGGATGGTGGGGCGTCTCGGCTGAGGAGGTCGGTCAGGTCCTCGACCAGCTGCCCGACACGGTCACCGAGATCGTGCTGCGGATCAACTCGCCAGGCGGCGAGGTGTTCGAGGGCCTCGCGATCCTCAACATGTTCCGCGCCCACAAGGCGACCGTCACCGCGGTCGTCGACGGGCGTGCGTGCTCGGCCGCGTCGTTCATCGCCGCCGGCTGCGACGAGACGGTCATGTCGCCCGGCACGCAGATGATGATCCACTCGCCATCGGTGATCGCCTGGGGCAACTCCGCCGATCTGCGCAAGACGGCAGACATCCTCGACGGGATCCAGACATCGCTCATCGAGATCTACTCCGACAAGGCGGGGGAGAAGGACTGGGATCGTCTGCTCGACGAGGAGACCTGGCTCACCGCCAAGGAGGCCGTCGAGCTCGGTCTCGCCGACCGCGTCGCGGTGATCAAGGATGCCGGCGAGACGGCGACGGTCGGCGAACCCGAGACGGTGATCCTCGTCCCGGATGAGGACGAAGAGGCCGACGACCTCACCCTCCTCCGATTCGCGGCGGACGCCCGCCGCCCCCACATGCCCCCCGTCTCAGCCGAGCCGGGGTCCACCATCCGAAAGGAGAACGTCGTGGCTTACGACGACCTGAAGGCTGGCATCGCCAAGCGGCTCGGTGTGACCGATGCCGATGTCACGGACGAGATGCTGTTCGCAGCGCTCGACCAGACGCTCGCGGAGCAGCCCGAAACCCCCGCGGCCCCGGCCGCAACCCTCCCGGACGGCGTCGTTCCCATGGACGCTGCCGCCCTGCAGGAGCTTCGCGACCAGGCCGCCCTGGGCGCTCAGGCTCGCGAGGAGCAGATCAGCGATCGCCGCGACGCCATCGTCGCGAAGGCGCTCGGTGAGGGGCGGATCACGTCCGCCTCTCGCGACAAGTGGCGAGCCGCGCTCGACACGAACGAGGCCGAGGCGAAGGGTCTGCTCGAGACCATGGCCGCCAACACGGCTACCCCGGTC
Organism: Microbacterium sp.; assembly: GCF_051860965.1. Lineage (GTDB taxonomy): Bacteria > Actinomycetota > Actinomycetes > Actinomycetales > Microbacteriaceae > Microbacterium. The sequence goes on along the minus strand of NZ_JBIMKU010000009.1, from coordinate 61,201 downwards.
GCCGAGCTCGGCCACGCCGACACGGTGACCAGCACCGATGACGCCCTCTACGCGCAGGCGTGGGGCTCGACCGAGAAGGGGGCCTGACATGCCCGACTACCTGCCCAAGCACGAATCCGGTCGGCCGTTCACGCTGACCACCTCGGCCGACGTCATCGGCGGCCGCGTGCTCACCGTCTCCGGCGCCAACACCTGCGCCCACGCGGGCGCCGACGCGGTCGCAGCGACCCTCATCGGCGTGGCCGGCTTCGACGCCGCCAGCGGCGAGAAGGTCACCGTGTACCCGCTCGACGGCGCAGTGCACAAGCTCGTCGCCGGCGCGGCGATCGCGGCTGGTGCCGCGATCGGCACGCTCGCCGGCGGCAAGGTCGACGACGCGGGAACCAACCGGTTCGCCGTCGCACTCACCGCGGCGGCCGCCGACGGTGACATCATCACGGCGATCAGCTGAAAGGGGATCCCGGAACATGCCTTCGTACACCTACCCGGTGGCTCGTCCCGAGGGGACGCTCACCACGGCGCAGATCCATCTGCTGCTGAACAACCCGACCATCGTCGCCAAGCGCGTCGCCGAGCTCGCCAAGATGCGCTTCATCGCGGACTTCCTGCTCACCGGCCGCTGGGAAGCGAAGGGCGGCGGCATCTTCTACGAGACCGGCGAGGAGATCTTCACGGCCGACGCGCCCGAGTCGGTCGCCCCCGGCGCCTCGTACCCGAAGACGGTCCTCACCTCCGGTGAGATCGCGGCCGCCAAGACCGACAAGCGCGGTCTGGGCACCGACGTCACCGACGAGAAGATCTCCCGCGAGGGGATCTCCTACGTCAACAAGGGGCTGCAGCGCCTGGTCAACGGGGTGATCAAGGACGTCGACTCGATCGCCATGGCGATCGTTCTGGCGAAGGTCACGAGCACCTACACCTCGGCCGCGTGGACCACCGCCGGCGCGATGGCCGAGGCACTTCTCGCGATCTCCGGAACCCGCGCCGACCTCGGCACCGGCCTGAACCTCGACACGGTCGTGCTCAAGCCGTCGAAGTTCGCGAAGGTGATCGGCAAGCTGATCGACGACAAGGCGCTCCCGCGCGAGCAGGGCAACATCGTCATCACAGGGCAGATCCCCGTCGACGCGCTCGGCTTCACGTGGGCGACGTCGCCGTTCTACACGTCGGACAACCCGCTCCTGGTGGACCGCGAGCAGCTCGGCGGCATGGCCGACGAGAAGATCGAGTCGCCCGAGTTCCGCCCCGCCGGCGACACCGGCGTCGAGGTCGCAAGCGACCGCGCGAAGGGCAACGACAAGTACGAGCTCCGTGCTCGCCGCGTCACGGTCCCCGTCGTCACCGAGCCCCTCGCGGGCGTCACGCTCACGAGCACGGGCCTCTGATGGCTGGCACGGTGAAGGGCTACCGAGTCATCGGCGCCGCCGCGGTCATCCGCAAGAACGGCCACGAACGCTACGTCGCCCACGACGGCGTGTTCACGGCCGACCAGCTCGACGACGACAACGCCAAGCACCTGCTCAGCGTCGGTCTCATCGAGGTCATCAAGGTCGAGGCTCCCGCGAAGACGGGTGGCTCGACCATCACGGAGGCCGACGTCGCCGCTGCGGTGAAAGCCGCGGAAGCCGCGAAGGACGCCGAACTCGCAGACGGTCGCAAGGCCGTCGAGGAGGAAGCGCAGGAGGTGGCGGCCGCGAAGGCCGAGCTCGAGCAGGCCCAGCAGCAGCTCGAAGCCGACCGTGCCGAGCTGGCGACGGCTCTCGCCGACGCCACCAAGCCGACCGCAGCGAAGGCAGCGGCCGCGAAGTAACGACGAAGGGGGCGATGGAGTGATCACGCCGAAGGACATCACCGGTGTCGACGACGACCTCGCACGCGAGGTCCTCGTGCTGGCACGCTCCATCGCCCCCGGAATCGACGCTCTCGAGGGCGAACCTCGAAAGGACGCGATCGCCATCATCCGGCGCGTCGCGAGAGATTCCCCCACTGCAGGGTCTCGCCGCACCCGCTCGATGAGCCGCAACGGCACGTCGATGTCGTTCTCGTCGGGCGCGACGTTCGACGACGACGCGGTCCGCGCGCTCCTCGCGCTCTGCACGACTGCCACTGAGAGCAGGCCCGGACTCCCGCGCGGCAGCTTCCCCAAGCAGAGCCCCCTCACGAACGTCTGGCCGGAAGGCGAGTACTCGTGAGCTGGCCGGCCTTCTTCTACCCCCACGTCGTCTCTGTTAAGGCGCTTCGATCCACCGGCGGCATGGGCCTCGGATTCAGGGATCCGCGGAACGTGGACTGCGAAGTGCGGGACGATCAACGCCTGGTGCGCAACGCAGACGGCGAGGAAGTCGTCTCCTCCACACAGGTCACCGTCGCGCTCGCTGAGGACATCCCGATCGGTTCGCTCGTCACCGTGTGGCCGGGCGGAACCCGCCAGCGCGAAGCGAAGGTCATCGCGATCGGACACGAAGACAACGGCGACACGCCCCTCGACTCCTTCCAGGTGCTGTCGCTCGAGTAGGAGGCGACGATGCCCGGCGAAGTGAAGCCGATCCTGTCGATCTACGAGAAGGCCGCGCAGGACGCCAACCGTGAGATTGGGCGTGTGGTACTCAAGCGCGCCCGCGAGCTGAGCCCGACCGAGAGCGGCGCCTCGGACAAGTCCGGTTTCACCGCGACTGACGACCTCACGACGCAAGTCGGGTTCACCTCCCTGGTCTCCAAGATCCAGCACGAGAACCTCGACTACCAGCATCCCAACGGGGGCCAGGCGAAGTTCCTCGAGACGGCGGCCGCCGAAGTCGACGTCGCCAGCATTCAGGCCCGGCACCTGAAGGGAGCGCTCGGTGGATGACGAGGATGACGTCCTTCTCACCAAGACGGTCCTCGGCTTCCTCGGCGAGATCGAGGGCTGGCAGTGGGACGAGGACGTGGAGGACTACCCGGACGACGTCGTAGGTGGCTTCTACGGCGCGATCCGCTCAAAGCCTGACAGAGCCTTCGGCGTCCGGGTCTACATGACCGAGGACGACCGCATCAACTACCTCCACTGGCGACGCGTGCAACTGCGCCTGCGCGGCGCACAGTACCGCCCCGATGGGGCCGACGAACTCGCAAGCGCCGCCTACCGGCGTCTGCAAGGACTCTCCCGCGTGGGAGGGATCAGCGGCATCAGCCGCCTGTCCATGGCCCCGCTGGGTGCCGACACCAACGGCCGTGAAGAGCGGACCGAGAACTACCTCATCATCCTCGACAACCAGGAGGCCTGACCATGGGTGTACCCATCACGCTCCCTGCCGGTTCCACGATCGGCAAGAGCTACGAATACGGACTGGACGTCAATCTCGGCACCTTCGGGTCGCCGATCTGGCAGCCCTTCCGCCGCATCAGCGGGTTCCAGCCGAGCCCGACACCGACCACGCAGGACGCGCAGACCTACGACGACTACGGTGCCACGAACAGTGACGTCACCGGATGGTCGTGGACGCTCGCCTTCCTCGCACAGGTGAACCGCTCGATCACGACAGGGCTGTACCTGCCGGAGGTCGAGTACCTCAACGCGCGCACCCGTCCTTCGGCGAAGGGCGAGGCCGCAGTCGCAGACGTCCGCTGGTACCACAAGCCGGAGGTGGGCGTCGCAAACCCGACCGACGCGGGCCGTGGCTTCTGCACGGTCGCCTACACGCGACAGAACACCGGGCCTGGTGGCGAGATCGAGCAGCTGGCGTACACGCTGACCGGCAAGGGCGCCTACACGGAGATCGCCAACCCGTTCACGGTCGTCAACCCCTCCGCACCGGTGATCACCTCGATCCTCCCCTCGGGCAGGGGCGCCGGCGGCGCCGTCACCATCACGGGTGTCGGATTCCAGGGCGCGACCGCGGTCAAGTTCGCAGCCACAGACGCGGCGGCGTTCGTCGTCGTCAACGACTCGACCATCGTCGCGACGCTGCCCGCGGGCTCGGCCGGCTCGGTGAACGTGACGGTCGTGACGCCGGTCGGCACGTCGAACGCCGTCGCCTACACGCGCACGTAACCCGTGAGCGCTGTCAACTTCGAGCAGTGGGCAGTGCCGGACCTCAAGCTGCCGTTCGGGGGTCGCACCTACTCGGTGCGGCCCCCGACGGTGGAGGCCGCGAAGCAGATCCTCGCGGCCGCCGTGCTCGGCGAGGTGAAGTTCGGCCTGCACCCTGGCCCCGTCCCGGGCGAGATCGTGACGATCTTGTCCACGATCGGCGACGCGCACCCGGCGCTCGGCGACGAAGCCTATGCGGCCATGGTCGCCGACGGGGTCCCAGCTGCGTCAATCGACCGCATGTCGGTCTATGCGACGTTCTACTGGGCGCGCGGCCGCGAGTATGCCGACATCTTCGCCCGCCTGTTCTGGACGCCCCGGGATGTCGACCTCGACGAGGCAGGTGAGCCCGCCCCAAAAGACTCGTGACGGCTGAGGACTGGGCGCCGTACGGCATCGGCTCGCCCGACGAGGACGGCTGGTATCAGGACTACCGCCCCGTTCCCGCCCACCTCAAGCCGTCACCACCCGCTACGCCCACCGACAAGAAGACCGTCGAGATCGACGGGTCCATCTTCGCGCTCGTGCAGAACTGGCAACTCGTGGTCGCAGAACTCGTCGACCGAGGCATCGACCTGTACGACCCCGCGGTACTCGCGCGGCCGTGGCCCGGGATCCGCGCCGCGATCTTCTCGCTGATCGACAGCCCCACCCGGCTGCGTGAGGTGCTCATCCGGAGGTGATGAATGTCGTCGAAGCTGCGCGTCGCCGAGCTCGAGACCCTGTTCACCGCGAACGTCGACCAGATCGAAGACGCCGACCGGAAGATCAACAACACCAAGACCAAGATCGAGAAGAACCCGATCAAGGTCGGCGCCGACGCCAAGGGCGCGCTCGGCAGCATGGACCGCGTCGAGCAGGCCGCGAAGCGACTCGTGTCGAAGGACACCGCGCTCGTCATCAACGCGAACATCGACCGGGCTGACAAGAACCTCGACCGGACCCAGAAGCGCCTCGACTATCTGCGGTCCGTCGAGACGACGATGGACGTCAAGGCGGACATCGCTCGCGCCGAGGCCAGCCTGCAGCGCATTCAGCGGCAGAAGGACGCGCTCGTCAAGTCGCGTGAGTCGATGGTCGTCGACGTCGCCGACGAAGGCGCCAAGCAGAAGCTGCAGGACGTCGCCGACTTCGCAGGCGAGTCGGGCAAGCGCGGCGGCGAAGACATGGGCAACAGCCTCGTCAGCGCGCTCGCCTCCATCCCGATCGCCGGCGCGATCGCCGGCATCGCCTACGTCGCAGCACGCGCCGTGCGAGAGGGGTTCGAGGAGGGCCTGCAGATCGAGGTCCGCCAGGACCGCCTGCAGGCGCTCACCGGCATCAGCGAGGCCGACGCGATGCGTCTCGGCCACATCGCCGCGCAGGCCTACTCGAACACCTTCGGGGAGTCGATCGAGGCGAACATGGACGCCACGCGGCTCGCGCTGCAGTTCCGCCTCATCGACCCGACCGACGCGACCCGCGACAGCCAGATCGTCATCGAAGGCCTACTCGGGATCTCCGACGTCCTCAACCAGGATGTCTCCCGTGCCGCGCAGGCGGTCACGACGCTGCTCAAGACCGGCATGGCGAAGAACGCCTCCGAGGCGCTCGACATCATCGCCGCTGGCGCTCGCGAGGGCGCCGACCGCGGCGAGGACCTCCTCGACACCCTGATCGAGTACCCATCGGTCCTGACGAAGCTGGGCCTCACGGGATCCGAGATGCTCGGGCTCATCAACCAGGGCCTGCGTGCCGGCGCTCGCAACTCGGACTTCGCGGCCGACGCGCTCAAGGAGTTCCAGATCCGCGCGACGGACGCCTCGAAAGCCAGCGCCGCAGGATTCGAGCGTCTCGGCCTCGACGCCGAGACCATGACGGCGAAGATCGCGGCCGGGGGAGCGGGCGCGCGGGAGGGACTGCAGGAGGTCCTCGACAAGCTCCGCGAGATGACCGACCCCGTGCAGCGCAACGCGGCCGCGGTCGAGCTGTTCGGCACCAAGGCCGAGGACCTCGGCGACGCCCTCTTCGAGATGGACCTCACCACCGCCGTCGACCAGCTCAACGGCGTCACAGGCGCCGCTGACCGCATGTTCGACACCCTCTCGGACAACGACGCCACCCGCGTGAAGCGAGCCCAGAGGAACATCGAGGTGGCCGCGCAGGGCATCCAGGGCGCCCTCGCCGCAGCCTTCTCGGAGCCCGTCGGCGAATTCGCTGACTGGGTGTCCCAAAACCGCGGACCCGTGCTGCAGTTCTTCCTCGATCTCGCGAACGGTGCGATCGACTTCGGCGTCTCCATGGTGGAGTCGACCGCGAACGCGACCGAGGGGATCGGGCAGTTCGTCGGCGGTCCGCTCGCGATCCTCACGGAGTCGCTCGCTGGTCTCCTGCGCATCACCGGTCAAGGCGACGCAGCAGACGATCTCGACAGGCTCGCCAAGGGCATGCACTCGTTCCAGAAGGAAGCCGAGGCCGGTGCCGACGTCATGCGCACCGAGTGGGTCGGCGCGCTCGAGGACGCCCGCGGTCGGCTGAACGCCTTCGGTGAAGGCGCCGTCCAGATGGGCTATCTCAACGACGCGTCCCTGCGCCTGGCCGACGCCATCAACGCCGTCGGCGACGGATCGTCGACGCTCGAGCTGCAGACGCGAGCCGCAGTCGACGCGTTGAAGGCAGAGATCCAGGCGGCGAGTGACGCCGGCGACTCGCAAGAGGCGCTGAAGGACCGATACGACGTCGCGACGCAGGCGCTGATGGACCAGCTCATCGCCGCCGGGCTGACGGAGCAGCAGGCCAAGGACCTGATCGCCACGTACAACGGCACGCCCGACATCATCACCACCGCGGTGCAGCTCACGGGCACGGACGCGGCTGAGCGGGCGCTTGACGAGCTCACGCGCGATCGCATCGCGAGCATCAAGGCGCAGATCTCCGCGTCGTACGGCCCCGCCGGCAACATCGGCGGGACGGTGATCCAGGGACACGGCGGTGTCGTCGAGTTCATGGCCCGCGGCGGTCTGACGCCGATGCAGCCTGTCGCTCAGGTAGTGCCGCCGAACACTTGGCGAGTCGTCGGCGATCGCTCCGACGTCTCGGAGTCGTATATCCCCATCGACGGGTCCGCCCGGTCGATGGCGATCCTGTTCGAGACGATGCGCCGGATGGGCGTCGCCCCGATGGGCGATGGCGGTCTCACCGGTGGTGAGCCGTACAGGCTCGACGACGCCACGATCACGGGTGTGCTCGAGATCGGCGGCGACGGGCTTGCCCGTCTCGTCGACGGGCGGATCCGCGTCGCGAGCGAATCACGGCAGACCAGCCTTCGGGCAGGACGGAGGAGCGGCGGATGAGTTCGATCGCACCGTTCCCTGACATGGGCCCCGTTCCCCGGGTCGAACTCGTTGTCGACCCGGGGGACCTGCTCACCGACACCGTCACCGTCGACTTCGAGCGTCGCGCGGAGGACCGCACCTTCAAAGTCCGTGGCGGGATGAGCCGCTCGGCGACGACCACCGCCGTGGTCATGGACTACGAAGCCCCGTTCCAGATCGAGTCGGTCTACTCAGCCCGATGCATGGACGAGGACGGCGCCTACATGGGCACCGTCACGCTCGACGCCACCACGCTCGCCTTCGGCGGCACCGTCATACAGCAGCCGTTCGACCCGAAGCTCGCCGTCGAGGTCGTCCGCCTCGCGGCGATGGCCGGCCCCGTCCGGCAGTCCACTCCCGGCGACCTCGTCCGCACCGAGAACAGCGGACTCCCCACCTTGATCGGCACAGGCATCAGAGGCGGCGTCGAGGGATTCACGCTCGCCGTGCGCACTGACACGCTCGCCGCCTACCGAGCGCTGCAGGCGACCCTCGGAACGTACGAGCAGCCACAGCTGCAGGCGTGGCTCATCCGCACACCGCCGCCCATCCTGCTGCCGCGCGTGTTCTTCTGCGCCGCGCCATCCCTCGACGCCATCGAACGCACCCTGCACTTCGGTGAAGAGCGAGTCGAGTTCACTGCCGTGGTCACGGAGATCGAACCCCCGGCGCCCGGACTCTCGCCCGCTGTGCTTCGGTACTCGGATCTCGTCGCGCTATTCGACTCGTACTCCGACATCGCCGCGACGTACACGCTCTACAGCGACATCCTGCGCGATCAGTCCCTGGTCGGCGCGGCCGGCTGACCAGGGGAGGTTCGACGTGCGCGAAGCATCGACCCCCGCCCGCGACCTCCTGACGTCCGGTCGCGGCGGGTTCCGCCGACAGGTGGTCGCGGACCTGATCTACGACGACGAGCGGCGGTTGCAGGATCTCAAGATCCTCACGCCTCGTCTGCGATGGGACGGCACCGCTCAGGTCGCCGGGTCGGCGGACTGCACGGTCGTCGTGGCCGACCCGTTCGGGCGGTCGATGATGCCGAGCCAGATCGGCGACATGTTCTCACCCTTCGGCGCCGAGCTGCAGATCGACATGATCATCACGGCGGGGCGACTCGTCGAGCGGATCCCGATGGGCCGGTTCATCGTGGACGGCGTCGCCGGCGCCACACATCGTCAGATGGATCGAGCGGTCGGCGGCCTGCCGGTGACTACCGGTGAACGGATCCCGCTGCGGCTGCGCGACACTCTCGCGCGCGTGCAGCGCGATCGGTTCGCGTTCCCCACGAGCCCCACCACGGCCTCCATGTGGGGCGAGGTGCAGGCGCTCACTGGGATGCCCGTCATCCGCAACACGAACGACGCCACGATCCCGCTCACGATCACCCACAACGACAACAAGCTGAACGCCCTCGACGAACTGCTCGCCCTCGTCGACGCAGTCCCGCACCTCACCGCCACCGGAGCGCTTACCTCGCGACCGAAGACATGGCCGTCCGCGATCGACGAGTTCCGCGGCGTCGCCTCCGCGCCGCTGGTGATGGAGGCGGACGAGACGTTCAACCGCGTCGTTGTCGAGGGCAAATCGCCGGCGGGCGTCGCGATCTACGGCATCGCCGAGATCTCGACCGGCTACCTCCGCGTGTGGAACAGCGACGGCTCACGTAGCCCGTTCGGCGCAGCGACCCACACCTACCGCTCCGACGTCCTCACGACCGTGTCGCAGTGCAAGGCGCTCGCCGCGTCGATGCTCCCGCGGATGTCCAAGCTGCGGTCGGTGACCCGCGAAGTGGTCGAGCCACTGAATCCGCTCCGCGAGATCGGCGACGTCGTTCTGCTCGAGGGCGGTGAGACAAGGATCCAGTCGATTGAGCACGACTCATCGACAACCCGCAGCGTGGTGGAGGTGGCGGCTTGAACGAGTCCGACTTCATCCTCGAAGGCTTCGACGAGCGCAACCCGACCTACATCCGCCGCGGCGTGTACGCCGGCTACGATTCCGGCTTCGCGCTGGTCGACATGGGATCGTCACGGTTCTCCTGCGACTTCGCTGGCTACATCCCCGTCGTGGGTGATCCCGTCCAAGTCGTGTCTACGGGGTCCCGACACACACTGTTGCCGCTCGGCGCGAAGCCCGCGGTCGGGACGGTGCTCACGGTCTCGTCGCCGACGTGCAGCCTGCAGACCGTGGCGGGGCCGATCACCGCGATCATCGGCGGTTCGGCGCCGACGTCGGGCGACCGCGTCCAGATTCTGTGGGGCGAGGACGGTCCGACGACGGGGCTGAAGCTCGCAACGACCGTCATCGCACCCGAACCCCCGCCGAACCCTGGAGGTGGTGGAGCGGGGGCAGTCCACACCTTGACGTTCAAGGCGATCGACGCGGGATCGACGGATCGCCCACCGAAGCCGTTCCGCTGGTGGACTCCAAACCCCCGGGCCGGCAACACAACCTATGGCGCATGGTTCTACGGGCCGCAGATCAAGGACACCATCCCGCCAAGCGCGACGCTCATCGGGCTGAAGTTCAAAGTGAACCGGATTCAGGACTCCGGCGGCGCTCCGAACTTCGCCGCTCACAACCTCATGTACAAGAACGCGATGCCGACAATGGCAGGCGACTTCGCGTGGGATCCGCCCAACGGGTGGCAGGACTTCCCGTTCGCCGCGGACTTCTTCGCACACCTGAAGACCGGTGGCGGGATCGGACTCAACCAAGGCGGCAACAACATCTTTGCCAACCTCGCCCAGGACTCTGAGTCCGGCGCCGTCCGCATCTCCTGGAGGACCTGATGGGCTTCACCCTGAACCCGTTCCGCAAGCCCGTCTACGACGACGTCGCCGCCCCGGTGCCCGATCTTCAGGCTGCCGTCGACTTCGCCATGCTGTTCGCATTCGCGACCGGTGGCACCGCGACGGCTCGCAACGATCTGCTTCCCGGGCAGCGTCGCGACGGGATGATCTGGATCGAGACGGACACCGGATACATCTGGCGGGACGTCGCCGGCAATTGGACGTTGCTCTCCCCGGCAACTCTCTCTGTCATGAGGGCGGCGACTCAGACGCTCACGAATGGCGTCTATGCCGACGTCCTCTTCACAGGCCAGACACCCCTTCTCAGCGGCTCAGGACTCTCGCTCAACGCCGCAACAGGGGTTGTGACCGTAGGGCATTCGGCCTTGTACCGGATCCACGGCTCCGTCACTTTTGCCGCCGGCGGCACCGCCGGCACTGAAGGGCTGGCTATCAGCGTCAATGGCTCGACGACTCCCTCGAAGCTGGCGACAACCGTCACCAACGTGCAGCAGGAAGTCTCAGTCGAGGCGATTCTGCAGCTGAACGCGAACGACACTGTCAAACTCCGCGCGATCCAGAACTCCGGCGCCAACAAGAACATCGGAGCTGCGTCAGGTGGATATGACCAGCTTCTGATCGTGGAGCGGCGGCCCGCGGCATGAGCGTCTCAATCATCGGGCCGGCGACCGATCTGCCGCGGGAAGACTACCGCGCGCTCAGGGATGCGCTGCTCGCGTGGAAGGCCGAGGGCATCGCCTCGCCGATCATTCCGCACGACATCGACGTGGACGGCGACGGCATCGTCGACGGCTTCGGCCTCGACGACGCCGACGAGCTCGTCTACGTCAAGGGCGTTCCGCTCGAGGAGACCGTCGCCCAGTCCACCGGCGGCGGCGTCGAGACCGACCGCGAGGCGGTGGACAGCGATGGCTGACTTCGTCTGGCGTGACGGTGCACGGCTGACGCCATGGATGCTCTACGTCATCCTGCTCCTGGACGCCGCGCTGCGCACCGCGTTCGGGGTCGGCGTGCTCGTCTCCTCCGGTCTGCGGCTCGCGGCCGAGCAGGAGGCGATCTTCCGGGAACGGTACGTGACGGCCGCCAACATCCGCGGCCGCAAGGTCTACGACACGCGCATCTGGAACGGGGTCCGCTGGTACCGCATCAGCCCGCTCGGCACAGTCGCCGTGCCTCGCTTCTCGAACCACGAGATCCAGGGCGACAACGGCGCGGTCGACATCCGCGACACCGGGACCGACGCCGGGATCTCCGTCGCCGGCTCCGTGCGCGGTCGCTGGATCCGCGAATGGTGCCGCGCCACGGGGCTCCTCGTCGCCGAGGGTGATGGATTCGGGGAGGGCTGGCACTTCCGCGTGCCGGGCATCTTCCGCACCCCTCCGGGGTCAGGAGCTGGCAGCGGCGGCGGGAACCTCCCGCTCCCCAACAAGCCGAAGGAGATCAAGGTGAAGACCTTCCACTACGAGGACGCTCGATCGAAGAGCGACGACGGCCGCCTAATCGACCCCGGCGCACTGGCGTACCTGCACACCGACCCGACCCAGAAGCCCAGCAAGGCCTCGACCGTGGTCGGCGGTGCCGGACCGTACTCGCTCACCGCGCACGTCTACGCCGAAGGCACCCCCGGCGACAGGCTCGACATCGCCTACGTCTGGGACGACACGAAGACCGACGGCCCGCACTCGCCGAACTACACCGAGCGGCTCGTCATCGGCGCGGACGGCACGCTCTTCGCGTCCATCGAGTTCAAGCGGTCGGTGGCACCCGGCTATGCGGTCTACCTGAGAGCGGTCGCCCCGGCGACCAACAAGGCGCCGGTCAAGACGACGCGCCTCGACTCCGACGCCTACCTGTTCACGGTCGCGTGATGATTCCGCTCAGATGGCGGTACAAGCTCGCGCACATCTACCTCGCGGAGATCCTCACCGTGATCCTCGGGCTCGGTGCGCTGTGGTTCGGTGCGTCGATCTTGACCGACCCGACCGGGTACGCGCAGCTCACGTCGTTCCGTCAGGCGTTCAAGCTCGTCGCCCCGCAATGGTGGGGGCTCACGATGGTGATCCTCGCGGTAGCGATGATCGCGCTGCTCGCGCACTCGCGCGTCGCGGCCGCGATCCCGACGTTCATCCTCGGGATCGTGTGGGTGTTGTGGGTCATCCCCATCACGCTGTCACCAGGGTTCGCCCCGTCGGCGCCGATCGTCTACTCGATCCTCAGCGCCATCACCCTCGTCGTCGGGCTGGCGTGCCTCGTGAGTCGAGAGCAGCCCAGTGGGTGAGCGCAAGGCGCTGCGCTGGGCGACACCGGCCAACGCGTGGGCGGTCGGACTGCAGCTGATCTCGCTCTCCATCCCCGTGCTATCGGTGTTCGAGTCGTATCAGCCGATCGCGCTCGAGGAGATCGCCCGCCCCCTCGCCGACGCCTGGCAGTGGGTGCTGCTGATCACCGCGGCGATCGCGCTCGCAGCGACGCTCACGATGCAGCTCGCTCTGGGCGACGGCCGCCGCATGCAGACCACCCTCCGCGTGGAGGGTCTCGCGACGTTCATCGTGGCGATCTGCTACCTGCTGCTGTGGGTCGCGCTGATGATCGAGTACGGCTTCGGCACAGCTCCACTCACGCAGCTGCTCGTCGCAGGCCTGGGGTTCACCGCAGCCGGACGGGTGGCGCAGATCCTCTGGGAGCTCTGGCAATACCGCCGAGCCCTCATCGTCGGGCACGTGGCAACCACGGAGGCGATCGCCCAGCACAAGGAGACCTGATGACGATCGAGCAGTGGGTCGCGCTGCTCGGCGTCGCAGCACTCATCCTCACCGCGACGGCCGGCCTCACCAAAGCGATCGCCGACCTCATCGCATCCTTCCGACGCAACGACAGCAAGCCCGCGCCCGACGTCGGCATCACCGCCCCGGTGAAGCCCGACGACGACATCGACTACCGCGCCTACGAGGACATGCGCGCGAGAGCCGAACGAGCCGAGCGCGATCGCGACGCCTGGATGCACCGCGCGCTCGGCATCGACGAAGACACACAACAGACCTGAGGAGGTCACCATGAACATCGGCCACTACGCCAAGTCCCTGCTGTACATCGCACTCGCCGTCGTCGGCATCCTGATCACGGCGCTCGCCGACGAGGTCGTGAGCATCGACGAGCTCGTGAACATCGCCATCGTCGGCGTCGGCGCGATCACCGTCTACCTGGTGCCGAACCTGCCGTCTGGCGTCGGCGCCTACGCCAAGGTCATCGTGACGTTCATCGTCGCCGGCCTCGTCGCACTGCAGTCGTTCCTGACTGGCGGCATCACGACGACCGAGTGGCTGCAGGTTGCCGTCGCCGCGTTCGCCGGCATCGGGGTATACGTCATCCCCAACGAGCCCAAGAAGAACTACGACCTCGCGGCCTGAGCCCTGACGCGCGAGGGCTGGGCTCGCCTGGTCATGCTGCTGGTCGTCGACCTTGCCCTCGCCGTCACCATCACCTTCCTGCTCGTCGCCAACGCCCCGGAGGAGAAGCCCGTGACAGTCATCACCGCGAACGGAATGCAAACCGCATTCGGTCCCGCAGCCGCGCCTCTGCGAAACGGATGGGTGATCGTCGAAGCGCGCGCCGGCGGCGAGCCGTTCATCCGCGTCGACGGAGCAGACATCGAGTTCCCCCGGCAGCTCCGGATCGCCATCGTCGATGGGGCCCTCGAGCGAACCCTCGACTTCGTGCCCCCGCCGTCAGACCGGGCGTACACATGGATTCGCATCGAGGACGTCGACGGTCTGCGCTCCCTCGAGCGGAATGTCCTGGTCCCCGCGACGGGGACGTTTGACTACGGAGATCTCGTCGACGTCGACCCGTTCACGTTTGTCCCGTCGTCCGACCCGTCAGTCCTCGACACAGTGCAGACCGTGCTGCTCGACGGACTCAGGCTCGAGCGACTCGCGAGCAAGGCGGAGTACGACGCTCTGCCTCGCCCGCTCGACCCGTCGATCCTCTACCTCTACCCAACACCCTGAAGGAGGAGCCATCATGGCACCGGAAATCACCAAGCGTCGTGTCACGATGCGATCCACTGTGGTCGCGGGCGTGAACGACGAGGGCAAGACGCTGTATCAGGACTTCCAGGCGGTCGACTTCGTCCGCCCCGACATCCTCGACGCGTACGTCGCCGACGCCCGCACTCGCTGGCAGCACGTCGAAGTCTCCGACGAGCCGGACGCCGGGCCGCTCGGCTACGACGGTCCGACGTTCATCCCCGACTCGTTCGACCACGCCGACGCTGGCACGTACTTCCCGCCGACGTCCGGGTCGGACGCGGAGGCGCAGCTCGTGAAGGCGGGCGACGCCGCGGCGATCGCCACCGAAGGCTCCGACAACCCTGTCCGTCTCACCGACATCCTGGAGGGCTGACCCATGGCGATCCGAAACGTCACGAAGCGCAACGAGCTGGCAACCAAGTACGGCGCGGATGACCCGTACGGTGCTCTGTTCACCGCCGATCCAGGAACCGCGGATGCCGCGACGAACGAGGTCGCCGGCGGCTCGCCCGCCTACGCCCGCAAGAACATGACCTGGGGATCCGCGTCGGCCGGTGCGATCACCTCGGCCGCGACGCCGTTCGACGTGCCGTCGGGGACGACCGTGCGCTACTTCGGTGTCGCATCGGCGACGACCGGCGCGACGATCGGCGACTCGACGACCGTGACTGACCAGCTCTTCTCGAGCCAGGGTGTCTACACGGTCACCGCAACCTACACGCAGTCCTGATCTGAGGGGAGTCGCCCGTGGCCGTTCTGCCGCTGCCTGTTGCCACGGGCGACTTCTCCACGTCGACGAACTCCAACGGGACATCGCTGACCCCAGCGAAGCCCGTCAACCTGGCCGACGGCGACGTGATGTTCGCGGTCGCCCACAACCACAACAACAGCGGCACCTTCACGCCTGCGTCAGGGTGGACCCTCCTGTTCGCGTTCACCTCCCGCAAGGGCGGTCTCTACTACAAGCGCGTCCCAACAGCCTCGAGCGAAGGCGCGACGTCGACGTGGACCTGGTCCCTTCCGGGCCGCGTCGTGGTCACCATCTGGCGACAGAACGGCTTCGACGCCACCACCCTCCTCGACGTCGTCGCCGGATCAGAGACCGCCGGGGCATCGGGGTCGGTCACTCTCGGCGCAATCTCGCCCGCGCAGGCGGGAGACCTCGCGCTCGCGGTCGTCTTCGCCAACCCCGGCGCGTCCACCGGCGCCACCTTCTCCTGGGGAAACGGCTTTGCCGACCTCGGCATGGGGCCCGTCGGTGTCACGAACGGCACCGCGGCGTCAGTCATAGGCGTCGGCTACAAGCAACTCTCCTCGAGCGGCTCCACGGGCACCACGACTGTGACCGGAACGGGAACCCCCTCAGGGACTGCCACGCCTGCAGGGTTCATGGTCACACTGCGGCTCTCGGCCGCCGTCGCGGTGTCGGTCGGATTGTCGGGATCCGGGTCCCTCTCTGCCGGCGCATCGCCCGCTCTGCCCTCGTCGCCCGTGCTGGGTGGCGAGGGCACGCTTTCCGCGATCCCCGCAGGCCCGAACGTGAGCGTCGGACTCTCGGGATCTGGTTCGCTGTCCGCGGCCGTCGCGCCGACGCTACCGAAGACGGTCGCGCTGTCTGGTTCCGGCACACTCAGCGCTGCGCCAACCGTGATCGCCGCCTCGGGTGCGGCCGCGCTCTCCGGGTCCGGCCAGCTCGAGGCGCACGCCACTCGACCGATCGATCTGTGGATGGCGAACACCCCGATGTGGATCGCGCACCGCGGCGGGTCGCTGAGCTGGCCCGAGCACACGATGCTCGCCTACGACCAGGCCGTGGCGTGGCGCAACGATCTCGCGCTCGAGGTGTCGGTATGGAAGTCCGCCGATGGGGTGTGGGTCTGTAACCACGACAACGCCCCGTCCGACAACGCAGTATGGGCCAACCCTGGGGTCGGAAACATCACTGCTCGGAACTGGACAGGCGACCTCGCCAACATCTACTCCACGGTTGGGTCCTCGCCGATGATCCGGCTCGTCGATCTGCTCGCGAAGTACGGTGGCTCCCACATCCTGGTGATCGACAACAAAGCGTCGACGGACATGACTGGGTTCCTGAACCTCCTCGACTCGTATGCCGGCGCCGACCGCTACATCATCAAGGGGTTCTACACCGACAGCGCGAAGGCATCCGCAGCCCGAGCTCGCGGATACCAGACGTGGGGGTACTACTACGAGGCCGACGGCGGGAACGTCGCGTCCACACACGCCAACTGGACGATCCTCGGGATGAACAACTCGGCCAACGCCACCGCGTGGGGACAGGTGAAAGCGCCCGGCAAGCCCGTGTGGGCGCACATCATCCAGAACATGACGGCATGGAACTCCGTGCAGACCTACACCCCGCAGGGGTACATGGTCTCCGGCGTGCAGGCGGTTGTCCCTCAGACGCCGGCGGCGGCTGCTCTGTCCGGATCGGGCGCGCTCGTCGCCAACCCTCTCCCGCGCGTCGCTGTCACTCCGGCACTGTCGGGCAGCGGCGCGCTCACCGCGGCCGCCGTGCCCCGCGCCGGTGCCGCACCGTCGCTCTCGGGGGCGGGACAGCTGTCGGCCTCTACGGGCGCGTCAGGCTCCGCAGCGCCCGCTCTCTCGGGCTCTGGGACGCTGACGGCCGCGAAGCTTCCGTCGATGTCCGTCCCGTCCTCACCGGCAGGCTCCGGGGAACTCGTCGCGTCCGGTCGACCTGGCCTCAGTCGCTCGCCCGCCTTGTCGGGGGAGGGGCTGCTCGAAGCCGGTGGCCGCCCATCCTTCGATCGAGCGCCCGCCCTCGGCGGCGAAGGGACGCTGACGGTCGTCACCGGCGGGAACACCCCGTCCCCGATGGTCGCGTACCTGAACGACGCCCGTGTGCAGCTGCGCATCGGCGAGCAAACATTCCACTTCGGATAGGAGGGCACGATGCCCACGATCGATGAGCAGTTTGCGCAGCTGCAGGCAGCGGTGCGCGCCGACATCGCGGACGCGGCCGCGCGGATTGCCGACATCGACGGGCAGCTGTCGACGGTGACGACCAACCTCGGTCTCGCGCGGCAGTCGCTCGCCGAGGTCACAACCGACCGCGACGCGAAGGTCACCGAGATCTCCGGCCTGAACAAGACGATCGCCGAGCTGCAGCAGAAGCTCCGCGACTGCGCCGGCGGGGGAGAGGTGCACCCCGAGGGATGGCGCCCGCGGATCGATGTCGACGCGCTCCTGGCCTCGGGCAACTGGGTGACGTTCGAGTCTCTGCTCACCTCGAGCGACTCCGTCGTGAAGTCGAAGGACAAGGACGGCGGTGTCTTCCGCGCCTTCGCCCCGATGCAGTTCTCATCGATCGCCGATCGCGCGAAGGACAAGGGCATCGTGCTCGGCCGCAGCGCTGACGGGAAGCGGATCGAGGCGGGCACCTACGAGCTCAACGAGCCCGGCTGGCCGAACCCGAAGGGTGCGGTCACCCCGGATGCGGCCGCGTACCGCCTCCCGAAGGGCTCGTACGGGCTCGTGGCTGACGGCTACGAGTTCGGGCACGGGTGGGACGATTTCAAGCCCACCACCGAGCGCACCGTTGTCCGCGTGAAGGAGTACACCGCACCCGAGCGGAACGTCCTCGGCGGATGGCTCAAGGCCGGCTACTCCGGATCCCGCAAGGGGTTGCTCATCGGCGGGTTCCACGTCGAGGGCACCGAGCAGGGCCTGCAGATGGCCAGCGGCGGCGATATCGGCGCGTTCGGTGTCACTGGGCAGTCCAACCTGCACCGGATCTTCACGAACCTGTTCGTCTACAACGCGCAGGACGACGTCATCGTGCAGGACATCGTCTCGACCGGATGGTCGGGCACCCACGGCGCCCCTCCGGGAGAGTCCTTCCCCGTGCAGGTGTACATGCAGGGCGTCCGCGGCAGCGCCTGGCGGATCTACACCGACGGCCGCCGCGAGAAGGGCGGACCGATCTACGGCGCCGCCGGCCTCACCGTCGGCAACGCCTACCAGTTCGTCGTCGGCGACACATGGGGCCACCACTCCGGCCAGGCCGGGTTCGTCGCGTACCAGTCGATCGACTGCCGCACCGAGAACCTGCACGTCGGCGACCCATCCGATCACGAGACCCGGCACGTCGGGCAGATCCAGGGCGGCAAGTGGACGACCGAGACGCAGGGCGACTGGCTCAACCACGAGCGCACGTCCGGCTGGGTGCACAACAACCCCGTCCTGGACGTCTACGCCGTCGGGCGCCCCCAGCGTGAGCACGTGTCGCACTCGGGCGACGCGTTCACCATCACCCGCGGTGGCAAGGCGCTGTCGGCCGCGAACGGCACGCTCACGCTCCGCAACCCGCGCTGGTCGAACATCATCCGCGGCGGCCGCCTCGGCATCGGCACGTGGGTGCCGTACAGCGGCAAGCTGGCCAACTCGATCGAGATCACCAATCCGCCCCTCGTAGTCGACACGGACGGCAAGAACCTGCCCTTCGACTGGAACCACGGAGGCTGGAAGAAGGTCGACGCCAACCGCGTCGTCACCGCCAGCTGACCAACGAGACGAAAAGCCCCACGCTCAGCCCTCACCGGCTGGGCGTGGGGCTCATTCGTCGTGTCACGGCGTTGCGCCAGACGACCGTGTCGCGGCGGCCGCCCTGCGCCTCCCACTCGACGATCACGACTCGGTCGTTCCATCCGGCAGCGAACGCCTCGATCCGCGTCGCGGGACCATCGGACCAGGACACCCACGCCCATACGGGTGGCTTCTCCTTCGACCAGCGGATCGGCTCAGGCCCGTAAGCCTGCTGCGGCAGGGTCACGAGCCTGCCAGCGGCCGCGGCCTGTGCGATCTTCGCGTCGTTGAGCCGGTCGTAGTGCGCCTCGTAGCGGCGGTTCTTCGTCACCTCGGGCCTGGATCCTTTCTCCGGCCGAGAGAGAACAGGCTACAGCGACACCGCCGACACGACGTGTCGCCTACGACGAACGGCCCTCCCATGGCGTGACGCCGAGGAGGGCCGTTCTTTTTGTCGGCTAGAAGATGAACCAGCCCGTCGAACGCACGAAGAATGGGATCGCGATGCTCACAGCCAAGACGACCATTCCGAGTGTGCCGACCACTACCGCGGTCAGGACGTCGTCTCGGCTCATGGGACCAAGAATAGGCCGGTGATCCAGACGTTCGCACCCGCCTTTGTGAGCAGCGCGGGCTTCACCGGTGTCTGTGACGCTCCCATGTAGAAGAACACGTCGGTGTAGGCGAATCCCACGGAGGCGCCGACGCGGACACCGGCGGATGCGAACGACTCATCGGGGGTGACCTGCACGGTGACCACCTTCGAGGCGCGGAACGTGTGCCAGACGCGAAGGCGATCCGCGCGAACCTCGATACGGTCGACGCCGATCGACGTGTGGCCGGCGTCGTCGAGCATCGCCCACGACGTCGCACTCACGCGGCGGAACGTGCCGGCGATGGTCTGTGTCGACGGTACCGCGGTCGGCTCGGGCTGCGCGGGGATCGTCTCGACCGGAGTCGGCTCGACCGGAGTCGGTTGCGCGGGCGCCTGCGTGATCGTCGGCGAGGGCGTCGGTTCCGGTGAGGGTGATGCGGCACCCGCGACGTACGCGGCCGCGATCGCCGCGAAGATGATTGTGCTCTGCACCCATTTCGTGGTGTTCATGGTCACGCTGCCTTTCGCCCTGAGCGGCTGGGGATGTCTCGGTTCGGAAGGCTCACGATGCCTTCGCGCTTCCTGCGTGCACTGACGCCCGTGTAGATCTGCGTGGTCGCGAGGCTCTCGTGCATCATCAGCTCCTGCACGACACGGATGTCGACGCCTGCTTCGACGAGGTCAGTCCCGAATGCGTGGCGGAGTGAGTGAGGGGTCAACGTCGGGTCGTCGATCCCGGCCCTCCGCTTCGCATCCGAGATCCGCTCGGTGACGGACGCACCGTGGATGTGGCCGGCGCGCCCTCCTCGAGCTGGGAACCAATACCCGCGCTCAGGCATCGTCAGGGCGAGTTCCGCGATAAGCGGGTGCAGAGGGAGCGTGCGCTCTTTCGATCCCTTCCCGATTGTGCGGATCGTCATCGCGTTCAGGTCGAGGTCCTCGCCACGCACACGGGCGATCATCGAGACACGGAACCCCTGGTAGTAGCCGAGGAGAATCATCGCCCGCGTCTTCCGGTATGCGCCCGTGGTGAGCATCGCGTCGATCTGCTCGACAGTGAACGGTCGAGGTTCACCCTTCGGCGCGGTGATCGCAGCGAGCTTCGCGGTCGGGTCCGTGTCGATGTAGTCATCCTCGACCAGGAAGGCGTAGAACGCGCGGATGGCCCCACGCTCCGTCCGCATCGAACCCGCCTTGCGTTCCTTCCCGACCCCAGGTCGAGCGATGAACGCGCGCAGCTCCCGGATCCCCACATCCAGGAGTGACTTCCCAGTGAACCGCTGCAGTGAGCGGAGAATGCTCGCGCGGTTGTGGATTGTGGTCCTCGCGAGCTTGATACTTCTCTGGTAGTCGGCGAACGCTGCGAACAGGTTGCCGTCGATCTCGGACGTTGCCCATCGGTCGAGGGCGCGCTCTACTGCGGTCATGATTGTCTCCCGAATGTCGTGTCCCTCTCCCCAAAGAGGGGGACTTCCTGGACTGTAACGAAACGCGTATATTCGCGTTCGGGCATGCTGGCCCGTATGTGTCTGGATAGAAATCGCTTGCCCCAGCTAGCGATCTCTACGCCGCGCTATCCTCGAAATCCCCGCGGTTTGTCGAACTTCACGGCCGCTCCGCATTCATCGCGGATCAGACCACGAGCCATCAGGCTGCGCTCCCAAATATCGGCGTCACCGGTGCGAGGTGGCCCTCGGTGAACTCCCTGTACTCCACCGTGGATGTCGTCGGTTCGATCCCGGCAGGGCCCACCGTCATCCCTGATCCCTCGCCGACTCCTGCGGCGGCGGTGCCACCACGTGAGGCTTCGCGAAGTCGACGTAATCGGCCTGTCCCACGCGCGACCGCCTGCGCGAGTACGCGAAGTAGATCAGGAAGCCGATCGCGAGCCACACGAGGAAGCGCAGCCAGGTGTCGACCGGCAGGTTCAGCATCAGATACAGGCAGATGAGGGAGGAGAGTCCCGGCAGCCAGGGGTTCAGCGGCACGCGGAACCCGCGCTTGAGGTCGGGCTGCTGACGCCGAAGCACGATCACGGCGATCGAGACGAGCACGAAGGCCGAGAGCGTTCCGATGTTCACCATCTCCTCGAGCGTGCCGATCGGGGTCACGCCGGCTGTGATCGCGACGATGATCGTGACGAGGATCGAGATGACCCATGGCGTCCGCAGCTTCGGGTGGACCTTCGCGAGGCCGCGGGGGAGCAGCGCGTCGCGCGACATCGCGAAGATGATGCGCGTCGCGCCGATCATGAGGGTGAGCACCACGGTGGTGAGTCCCGCGACGGCTCCCGCCGAGATGACCGTCGCCATCCACTCCTGCCCGTGATAGGCGAACGCGTTGGCGAGGGCGGCCGACGGGTCGAGCTCGTCGTAGCGCACCATCCCCGTCACGACCGTCGCCACCGCGCAGTACAGCACGGTGCAGATGAGGAGGGACGCGATGATGCCGATCGGCAGCGCCTTCTGCGGATTCTTCGTCTCCTCCGCGGTGGTCGCCACCACGTCGAAGCCGATGTACGCGAAGAAGACGAGTGCCGCGCCGGCGAGGATGCCTCCGACGCCGAACGTCTGCGGCGGCAGTCCGAACAGGAACTGCAGCAGGGGCTGGTGCAGACCCGAGGCTCCCTCGGTCGGAACCGCGTCGGGCACGAAGGGCGACCAGTTCGCCGGGTTGATGAAGGCGATGCCGGCGACGATGACGAAGAGGACGATGAAGAGCTTCACGGCGACCAGCACGAGGTTGACCCGCATCGACTCCTTGATGCCGAACGTCATGAGGGTGCCGAGGACGAGCACGAAGACGATCGCGACGAGGTCGACGGTCCCGCCGTAGCTGATGGCTTCCGGGAGCACGACGCCGAGCTGCCCGAGGAAGGTGCTGAAGTACGCGCTCCAGCCCTGCGCGACGACGCTCGCGCCGAGGAACATCTCGAGGATGAGATCCCACCCGATGATCCACGCGAACAGCTCCCCGAGCGTCGCGTACGAGAAGGTGTAGGCCGAGCCCGAGACCGGGACCGTCGAGGCGAACTCGGCGTAGCACATGGCGGCCAGCGCGCACGCGATCGCGGCGATCACGAAGCTGATGACGATCGCGGGACCCGCGACGTCGTGGGCCGCGCGGCCGGTCAGCGTGAAGATGCCCGCACCGATCACCACGCCGACCCCGAACACCGTGAGGTCGAGAGCCGTGAGCGATCTCTTGAGCTTGAACTCCGGCTCGTCGGTGTCGGCGAGCGACTGCTCGATCGATTTCGTGCGCAGCAGGCTCATGGCATCCATCCCCTCCGGATTCGGTTTCTGAAGACTAGACCCCGCACGTGCGCCGTCGACACCCCGCGGTAGGTTGGAGGAGTGAAAGCCAGCCCCGCCGACCAGACCCGACTCCTCGAGGTCGCCGAGCTCGATGCCCGCATCCGCCAGGCGGAGGTCGCCCGTCGCAATCCGCCGCAAGCGGCTCGCGTGCAGGAGCTGCTGGCCCAGCGCCAGACCCTCGCCCAGGAGCTCTCGACGCGCCTCGGCGCGCGCGACGATCTGCGTACCGAGATCTCGCGGATCGAGTCCGACGTCGCCCTCGTGGACGCCCGCCGGGCGCGCGACGCGGAGCGCCTGGCCGCCACCTCGAACATGAAGGAAGTGCAGGGCTACGAGAGCGAGCTGCTCGCCCTCGCGAAGCGCAAGAGCGACCTCGAAGACCTCGAGCTCGACGCGATGGATCGCCTCGAGCAGGCGGACGCCGCCGTGGCGGAGCAGGAGGCGCTGATCGCGGCGACCAACGCCGAAGGCGCCGAGCTGAGCGCCGAGGCCAAGCGGATCGTCGCCGAGGCGACGGCGGCGGGTGAGGCGTCGACCCGTGATCGTGCCGCGGTCGCCGGCAGTGTGCCCGCGGATCTGCTCGCGCTCTACGACAAGCTCGCTGTCCGCAGCGCGGGTGCCGCGGCGCTGCGCCGGCGCACCTGCGAGGGCTGCAACATGGTGATCTCGGGATCCGATCTCGAGAAGCTCCGTGCCTTCGCAGCCGACGACGTCATGACGTGCCCCGAGTGCGGCTGCATCCTCGTGCGCACCGAGGACTCGGGACTGTGAACCGCGGCTCCTGATCGCGCATGAGCCCCTTCTGGGTGGTGCTGGGCCGCGTCGAAGGCGCCGTCGGCGCGGTGCTGCTGGATCGGGAGGGCGAAGAGCTCGAGCGACTGGCACTCGACAGGTCCGCGCTGCCCGATTGGATCGCGAGCACCGAACACGAGCACGGGCCGCGCTGGGTCTGGAACGACGCACCGGCCTGGTATCCCGCCCTGCTCGAGCGCGGCATCCGGGTATCGAGGTGTCACGACCTGCGGCTGTGCCGCATCATCCTCCGCACGAGCGCGCTCGTCGACCGTGACGCCGACGTGCGCGTTCCATCCGCATGGGATGCCGCAGCCACGGCGATGGAGTCTGCGCCGACCCTCTTCGACTTCGACGCAGCCGACGGCGCGACCCTGCCCGACGATCTCGAATCCGCAGTCGCCGAGTTCGCGCGCCAGCGCGACGCGATCGGCACCTCGACGGACCCCGCTCGACTGCGGCTGCTCGTGGCCGCCGAGTCCGCCGGCGCACTCGTGGCCGCAGAACTGCAGGCAGCGGGTCTGCCGTGGAGCACGGCGGAGCACGACCGCATCCTCACCGACATCCTCGGTGCGCGGCCCGCGGCCGGGGGAGTGCCGGCGAAGATGGATGCCGCGGCCCGCCGCGTTCGCGGGGCCCTGGGCGATCCGGCGGCGAGCATCGACTCGCAGCCGAAGCTGCTCCGGGCGCTGCACCGCGTCGGCGTGCAGGTCGAGTCCACCAGCAGGTGGGAGCTCGCGGAGCAGCAGCATCCCGTCATCGAACCCCTGCTCGAGTACAAGAAGCTCTCGCGACTGCATTCGGCGAACGGATGGGCCTGGCTCGCCGAGTGGGTGCGCGACGAGCGCTTCCGGCCCGTCTACGTGCCCGGCGGGGTCGTCACGGGACGCTGGGCGTCGTCGGGCGGCGGCGCGCTGCAGCTGCCCCGCCAGCTCCGCGCCGCGGTGCGATCCGACCCGGGGTGGCGGCTCATCGTCGCAGATGTCGCACAGCTCGAGCCCCGCGTGCTCGCCGCGATGGCGCGGGACACCGCACTGGCGGATGCGGCGCGAGGACGCGACCTGTACGCCGGCATCCTCGAGACCGGAGCGGTGGACACCCGCGCCGAGGCGAAGATCGCGATGCTCGGAGCGATGTACGGCGCCACGACGGGGGACTCGGGGCGCCTCGTGCCGCGGCTGCGCCGCACGTTCCCTCGAGCGATGGCGCTCGTCGACGACGCGGCGCGCGTCGGCGAGGACGGAGGCGTCGTGTCGACCTGGCTCGGCCGCACATCCCCGCCGCCGTCGGACGGATGGATGCAGCTGCAGGCGCGCGCGACCGAGGCCGACGCGGCGGACGGCGAGCAGACGCGAGCCCGACGGTGGGCTCGCGATCGCGGCCGGTTCACGCGCAACTTCGTCGTGCAGGGCACGGCCGCCGAGTGGGCGCTCGCTTGGCTCGCCGACCTCAGGACGCGCCTGTCGGCGCTGCCCGAGGTCGACGACGGATCCGCCGCACCCCGATCGGGCCCAGCCTTCGCGCGGCGGCCGCACCTCGCCTTCTTCCTGCACGACGAGATCATCGTGCACGCGCCGGAGTCCCTCGCCGAAGAGGCGGCCGCCGCCGTTCGCGAAGCCGCCGACGTCGCCGGCCGGCTGCTGTTCGGCGACTTCCCGATCGACTTCCCGCTGGATCTGCGGATCGCCGAGTCGGCTGAGAAGACTTAGGAGCAGGCCACGTCGAAGGTCGACAACGCGGGCGTGCGCAGCAGGGGCGTGTGAAGGATGTCGATGCCCGCTCGCGGGGCCTCGTCCACGGCGATCCGGAACTCCGCCGTCTTCGACTGTCCGGGGCTCACGGTGACGAGCGCGCGGTTGTTCAGGAAACCGGCATCCTCGCCCGAGTCGACCCTGACAGGTGCTCCGTCGATCCAAACGCCCTCGAACACCGCTCCCTCGGGGGCGGCGACGCTGACCGAGGTGCCGATGTCACCGGGGGCGATGCCCTCGTGCCCACCGCCTGTGACGAGCCATGGCCACGAAGCCGCATCGGCGTCGGCCGTGTTCGTGAGAGTGACCTCGATGCGGATGTCGACGACGCCGTCAGGGCGGCAGCTGGCGCTGCCAGACGCGATCGACGCGTCGAGATAGCTGTCCATCTTGCCCGCGGTCCTGTCGTTGAAGTAGACGCCGAACGAGTCCGGTCCGGCCGCGGCGAGGCGGCCCGCGGGACCGACGAGCACGGTGTCGTCGAGGACCGACTGCTCATCGGGGTTGGAGCTCCATGCGGACACTCGACCCTCTCGCACCGGCCCGGCCAGCGCGTTGACCCACGCGAACGGGTCGATGTCGGACTTCACGATGCTGTCCATCGCAGCTCGGGTCACGAGGGTCTGGAAAGCCGTCTGCTGAGCCTGGTCGAGAGTGAAGTACGGCTCGACCAGGACGCGCTCGACGATGTTCTCGTCGGTGATGGAGCTGCCGTCGGGGAGCGTGACCGGCTGCGCGGTCGAGAGGAGCGCGGCGATGGTCGTGAGATCCAGAGAGACGACCGCGTCGGCCTCGGCGCCCGAGTAGCCCTTCCACCACGTGTTGGCCAGAGCCGCGGTGAGAGCGAAGTCGGCGGTCATCGAGGTGTTCTGCACCCACTCGCCGATCCGGTCGCCGTAGAGGTCGATCGTCGACGCCGGGACGATCGGCAGAGGGGCGTCGAGCGACTTGAAGTCCGAGGAGTCGGCCTGCGACAGGATCTTCAGGTGCCCGCCGTCGGCACCGAGGAGGATGAACGATCCTGTGATGCCGCCGCCCGTCCGCAGCTCGGCGGTGTTCTGCAGCATGACGAGGATCGTGCGCGGCTCGTCGGCGCCGAGGAACGTCGGAAGGACGCGGGATGCCTGAGCCAGCCCGGTGGTCAGCGGTGCGCCGTCGGACACGATCGTGCCGACCTTGTCGACCGCGTCGGCGACGGGCGGGAGAAGTGCGGAGCGATCGAGGGCGTCGAACGCGTCGTCGGCCGTGCCGAACGCCGTGGACGCATCGGCGAGCGGCTGCTCGGCCTGTGAGACGATCGCGAGGTCGAATCCGGACTCCGCGCTGTTCTTGAGTTCGTTCGCCACCGTGAGGAGCGGACCGACGGACGACGAGATGTCGTCCATCGACGCCGAGACGACCCGCACAGCGGCGAGGTTCTGACCGACGAAGGGGATGATCTCGGCGGCACGCCAGACAGGATCGCCGGTGAGGTCGGCCGCCGCGGCGGCATGATCCTGCGCCTGAGCCGCGAGGTCGGCCAATTCGTCGAAGTCACGCGCCTGCACGGCGTCCTGAACCGGCTGGACGAGCGGGAGAATCGCCTCGAGCTCGCTCTTGGCCATCACCGCGCGCACGCCGATCCAGACGCCGGCCGCGATGACGAGACCGAGGACGACGAAGAGGGCGATCACAAGGCCGCGCGCCCATCGCGGGCGTTGCGGTGCGACCGCCCCCTCCGTCACCGAAGTCAGGCCCGCGAGCGGCGGCGCTGGACGAGCAGGAAGGTCACGCCGACGAGCATAACCGCACCGGCGGCGATCCCGATCGGCAGGACGACGCTGTTCATACCCGTGGCGGGAAGGGCGAGTCCGAGCACGTTGCCGTCACTGCTGCTGCTCACCGGTCCGGTCGAGCACAGGGGCGTCGACGGCGGGTAGGCGAGCTTCACCGTGAGCTCGGGATTGACCTGGATCTCGGCGGTGATGTTGCCCCGCGTCCAGGCGAAGTTCGCGTCGGTCTCGACCCATTCGCCGTTCTTGAGCTCCCAGCCCGGCCAGCCTGCGCCGACGCCGTTCTCGACCGTCGCGCCGGGCCACAGCTTGCTGCCCGTCAGGGTGCCGTTGCTCGCGACCTCGCCGAGGTCGAGCTCGAGCGTCTGACCGCTGCCGCTCATGACGAGCTTCGCGGTGTGGCTGGTCGCCTTGTCGTCGGGATCGACGAGCGTGATGTCGTAGTTGATGTACGGCGCGTCGTTGACGCACGATGCCCAGGCCGAACCCGCGAGCGTGGGCTCGGTCGGATCCACGGGCGTGTACCCGTCGGATGAAGACGGCGTCGGGTCGGCCGACTCGCCGCCCTCGACGGCCATCGCCGCTGCCGAACCTGCGAACACAAGACCTGCCGCGAGCGTCGCGGCGAGCACAATTCTGCGCATGATTAATGCCTCCCCAAAGGCGTTAGCGCTTCAGACCCAACCCCAGTTGCGGGATCCTCAGCGAGTTCACAGTACTACAGAGGATCGAGCGCGTTGAGTAATACTCAGCGTTTCTTCATACAATCGTGAGGCGAATGGGTCGGCTGGACGGTCGCGTCGCTCACGGTCCGCCGTGAGCGCCGAGGAACGTCCGGGCTCCACAGGGCAGGGCGGTGGGTAACACCCACCCGGAGCGATCCGCGAGACAGTGCCACAGAGAGCAGACCGCCGGGCTTCGGCCCGGTAAGGGTGAAAGGGTGGTGTAAGAGACCACCGGGGTCGCGGTGACGCGACTCGCACGGCAAACCTCGCCCGGAGCAAGGCCAGACAGGGGATGATGACGCGGCTCGCCGAGTCCCCGGGTAGGCCGCTGGAGCGGCACGGCAACGTGTCGCCGAGAGAGATGACCGTCCACGGGGCTCCGGCCCCCGGACAGAACCCGGCGTACAGGCCGGCCCATTCGCACTCTCGACGGACCGGCGACCTCAGCCCCGCGACACCGTGCTGTCGAGCTGCGGCGCGCCGCCCAGCGAAAGCGCCGCGGCGCCGATGATGCCGGCGTTGTTGCGGTGCACCGCCGGCACGATCTCGGTCTTGAGTTTCAGCAGCGGCAGGAACTCGTCCGCGTGCTTCGACACGCCGCCGCCCACGATGAACAGGTCGGGACTGAACAGGAACTCGATGTAGTCGTAGTACCACTGGAGGCGCTTGGCCCACTTCTCCCATGACAGGCTCTCGCGCTCCATGGCCGAGTACGCGGCGTAGGCCTCGGCATCCTTCCCGTGCTTCGCACGCTGCACGTGACCGAGCTCGGAGTTGGGTACGAGCACGCCGTTGTAGAGCAGCGCCGATCCGATCCCGGTGCCGAGAGTCGTGAGGATCGTGAGACCCGGCTTGTCCTTCGCAGCGCCGTAGCGGAGCTCGGCGACACCCGCGACATCCGCATCGTTGGCGAAGTGGATGTCGCGGCCCAGGCCGTCCTCGAAGAACTTCTCGGCTTCGAATCCGATCCACTTGTCGGACACGTTCGCAGCCGAGAGCGTGCGGCCGTTCTTGACGATCGCGGGGAACGCGACGCCGAGCGGGATCGCGTCGTCGGCGATGCCGAGGCTGTCGAGCACCTCGCGGACGGCAGTCAGCACATCCTCGGGCTCGGCGCCCGCCGGCGTCGCGACCTTCATGCGATCGCTCACGAGGATGCCCTGATCGAGGTCGACGATGCCCGCCTTGATGCCGGTTCCGCCGATGTCCACGCCTACTGCGCGCGCTGCTGCCGTTGCCATGCCGACAGCCTATCCAGCACCGTCCGCCGGATCAGTAGGATCGACCATGGCGGGTCCCATGATGCGGACCGCTCTTTGGGAGGAGACATCGTGTCGGGCGACAGCGAGAAGTTCTGGTACAACCTCACGACGGGTGAGGTCGAGAAGGGCTTCGAATCGCCCGCGATCGACCGTGCGGGTCCGTTCGACACCGCCGAAGAGGCGGCGAAGGCTCCCGAGGTGATCCGTGAGCGCTCGCGCGCCTGGGCCGAGGACGAACGTCGTGAGAACGACTGGGGGACGGATGTTGCGGACACCGCCCTCGCCGACGGCGTCGAGCTCGACGCAGACGACAGCGGGCGGTGACGATGGACAAGCAGCGCGACTTCGTCCTGCGCACGATCGAGGAGCGCGGCGTCAAGTTCGTCCGCCTCTGGTTCACCGATGTCATCGGCACGCTCAAGTCGGTGGCGATCGCGCCGGCCGAGGTCGAGGGGGCGTTCGCCGAGGGTCTCGGCTTCGACGGCTCGGCGATCGAGGGGCTGACGCGCTCCTACGAGTCCGACCTGCTCGCTCATCCCGACCCGACGACGTTCCAGACCCTCCCGTGGCGCGGTGAGATAGATCCCACCGGTCGCATGTTCTGCGACATCACGACACCCGACGGGCAGCCGGCTGTCGCCGACCCGCGGCATGTGCTCAAGCGCTCCCTCGCGAAGGCCGCCGACGCCGGCTTCACGTTCTACACGCATCCCGAGATCGAGTTCTATCTCCTGAAGTCCTCGTCGTACGGCCCCGAGGGCCCCGAGCCCGTGGACTCCGCCGGCTACTTCGACAACGTGCCCGGCGGCACGGCCCACGACTTCCGCCGACGCTCGGTGCGGATGCTGGAGGACCTCGGCATCTCGGTGGAGTACAGCCACCACGAGGGCGGACCGGGTCAGAACGAGATCGACCTGCGCTACGCCGACGCGCTCGCGACGGCCGACAACATCATGACGTTCCGCACCGTCATCAAGGAGGTCGCGATCGAGCAGGGCGTCTACGCGACGTTCATGCCGAAGCCTCTGAGCGGCAAGCCCGGCAGCGGCATGCACACGCACATGTCCCTCTTCGAGGGCGACCAGAACGCCTTCTACGAGGAGGGCGCGCAGTATCAGCTCTCGAAGGTCGGCCGGCAGTTCATCGCTGGCCTCCTCCGCCACGCGAACGAGATCTCGGCCGTCACCAACCAGTTCGTGAACTCCTACAAGCGCCTGTGGGGCGGCGACGAGGCGCCCAGCTTCATCTGCTGGGGCCACAACAACCGCTCCGCGCTCGTGCGCGTGCCGATGTACAAGCCGAACAAGGGCCAGTCTTCACGCGTCGAGTACCGTGCGCTCGACTCGGCCGCCAACCCCTACCTGTCGTTCGCCCTCATGCTGGCGGCCGGCCTCAAGGGCATCGAGGAGGGCTACGAGCTTCCTCCCGAGGCCGAGGACAACGTGTGGTCCCTGACCGACTCGGAGCGGCGTGCGCTCGGCTACGCGCCGCTGCCCGCGAGCCTCGACCACGCTCTCGAGTACATGGAGGAGTCCGAGCTCGTCGCCGAGACGCTGGGCGAGCAGGTCTTCAACTACGTGCTGCTCAACAAGCGCAAGGAGTGGCAGGAGTACCGCTCGCAGGTGACGCCGTTCGAGCTCAAGAGCAACCTCGAGATGCTCTGAGCCGTCCTGCGCGGTCCGAACGCCTATGCCGAACGCACGCTCCTCGTCGCTGACGGAACTGGCGCGACTCGGATT
Organism: Microbacterium sp.; assembly: GCF_051860965.1. Taxonomy (GTDB): domain Bacteria; phylum Actinomycetota; class Actinomycetes; order Actinomycetales; family Microbacteriaceae; genus Microbacterium. The sequence goes on along the minus strand of NZ_JBIMKU010000009.1, from coordinate 30,419 downwards.
CAGCGACCTGTCCGAGGCCGACGCGCTGCTGCGCGAGGTCGAGGCCGAGACGGGCATCGCACGCCATGATCTCCTGATCAACGCTGCCGAGACGGCGGATCCGGATGCCGCGCTCACCGGCATCGCGCGGATCGCGCGACGGGATCGCGACGCCGTCGCGGCATCCTTCCGCACACCGGGTGCCTGGCGTGCTCTGTGCGCGCTGGTCGGGGCATCCACCGGCTTCGCGGACTTCTTCCTGCGCAACCCCGCCGAGATCGCCCTGCTCGCGGGGGCCGGTGAGAGCCTGCCGACCGCGGCCGAGATGACGTCGTCCCTCCTGGACGCCGTCGACGCGCACGACGGGTTCTCAGGTGACGGGGGAGAGGCGTCGTGGGTGTCTCTGCGCGTCCGCTACCGTCGCATCCTCGCGCGGATCGCGGCGTACGACCTGCTGCATCCGTCTCCCGTGGACATCGTCCTCGACGTCGCGGCGGCGCTGGCGGATGCCGCGGGAGCCGCGCTCGAGGCATCGCTCTGCGTCGCGCGCACGCGCATCTCGAGCGGCGCGGCCGGCGCCGGCCTCTTCCCGCGCGAGCAGGTCTCGCGGACGCAGCTCGCGATCATCGGCATGGGCAAGACCGGGGCCCGCGAGCTCAACTACGTCAGCGATGTGGACGTCATCTTCGTCGCGGGCGCCGACGAGGACGTCATCGATGAGGTCGGCGAGAGCCGGGTGGTCGACATCGCGACGCGACTGGCCGTGCAGACGATGCGGGGGATCTCGGGCATCGAGATCGAGCCGCCGCTGTGGGAGGTCGACGCGAATCTGCGACCCGAAGGCAAGCAGGGCGCGCTCGTCCGCAGCCTCGACTCGCACCTGTCGTACTACGACCGGTGGGCGAAGTCCTGGGAGTTCCAGGCGCTGTTGAAGGCCCGCCCCATCGCAGGAGATGCCGCGCTCGGCGCAGCATACGTCGCGGCGGTCCAGCCGAAGATCTGGACGAGCGCGGCGCGTGAGAACTTCGTCGACAGCGTGCAGCGCATGCGCGAGCGCGTCACCGAGCACATTCCGCCCGAGGACGTGCCGTACCAACTGAAGCTCGGCCCCGGCGGCATCCGCGACATCGAGTTCACCGTCCAGCTCCTGCAGCTCGTGCACGGGCTCTCCGACGACCGCATCCGCCAGCGCGGGACGCTCGACGCGCTGGAGGCGCTCGTCGCCGAGGGCTACATCGGACGCAGCGAGGCGTCCGCCTTCGCGCGCGATTACCGCATCCTTCGCCTCCTGGAGCACCGCGTGCAGCTGCGCCAGCTGCAGCGGACGCACCTCATGCCCTCGCGTCCGGAGGAGCTGCGCACGCTCGCCCGCGCCACAGGGCTCGTCGAGAGCGGCCCCGCCGTGTGGGAGCTGTGGGAGTCGGTCAAGCGCGAGGTCCGCGACATCCACGTCCGCCTCTTCTATCGCCCGCTGCTGTCGGCCGTGGCAGCCCTGCCCGCGGATGAGCGCAACCTGCCGGGCGAGGAGCGCGCGCTGTCGACCGCTCAGGCCTACGACCGACTCGCGGCCATCGGCTTCTCGGACCCTGCGGGTGCGCTCCGTCACATCGCCGCGCTGACGAGCGGTCTGAGCCGCAAGGCGACCATCCAGCGGCACCTCATGCCCGTCATGATCCGGTGGTTCGCCGACGGCGTCGATCCGGACTACGGATTGATCGCCTTCCGCCGGTTGAGCGAGCGTCTCGGCGACACGCCCTGGTTCCTGCGGATGCTGCGCGATTCGTCCGGGGCAGCGGAGCGCCTGACCCGGGTGCTCTCCGGCTCGCGCTACGTCGGCGAGCTCATGGAGTGGATCCCCGAGTCGGCCGCGTGGCTCGATGACCTCGCCGCGCTGCGGCCGCGCTCGGGCGTCGCGCTGCAGCAGGAGGCCCGAGCGATCCAGACCCGTCATGAGACGACGGATGACGCGATGCGCGCCGTCCGCGGCCTGCGGCGTCGAGAGCTGCTGCGTACCGCGATGGGAGCGCTGGTCGGCGACACGACGATCGAGGAGGTCGCCGATGCGCTCTCGACGATCACCGAGGTCACCATCCAGGCGACCCTGCGTGCCGTCCGGCGCGAGACGGTGCCGGCCCAAGAGGACGCGCTCGACTTCTCGATCATCGCGATGGGACGATTCGGCGGTCGTGAGCTCGGATTCGGGTCCGACGCCGACATCCTCTACGTCTATCGGCCCAACTCCGTCGACCCGCAGCGCGCGAACGACCTCGCCCGCGGCCTCGTGACGGCTCTCCGAGCGCGGTCGGAGGATCACCGGGTGCCGCTCGATCTCGACGCCGACCTGCGCCCCGAGGGGCGCAGCGGCCCTCTCGTGCGCTCGCTCGACTCCTACGCCGAGTACTACCGTCGCTGGTCGCTGTCGTGGGAGGCCCAGGCGCTCCTGCGCGCCCGGGGTGTCGCGGGGAGCGTCAAGCTGATCCGCGAGTTCACGGCTCTCGCCGACGACATCCGGTATCCCGCGATGCCCGACGCGCAGGGACTTCGGGAGATCAAGCGCATCAAGGCGCGTGTCGAGAACGAGCGCCTTCCACAGGGCGTCGACCCCGCGCGGCACTTGAAGCTCGGCCCGGGCTCGCTGAGCGATGTCGAGTGGCTCGTGCAGCTGCTCCAGCTCGAGCACGCGCACACCGTGCCCGCGATGCGCACGACGTCGACGATCGATGCGCTGCGCGCGGCTCAGGATGCCGGAATCGTGACCGCCAACGACGCCGATCGCCTCGCGGACGCGTGGCGACTGGCGAGCAGGCTCCGCTCGGCCAACACCCTTCTGTCGGGGCAGACGAGCGACGTGCTGCCGACCGATCGCCGCAGACTCGATGGAATCGGTCGCCTGCTGGGCTACCCGCCGCGCTCCGCCACCGCGGTCGAGGAGGACTACCTCGGCGCGACGCGACGCGCGCGGCGGGTGTTCGAGCGCCTCTTCTACGGCTGAGCCTTCGCCGACGCGATGACATCCTCCTGCCGGGCCGACGCGACCCAGCGGTCGACGACGAGGGCGCCTCCCGCCCCGACGACGAGCCAGGTGAGCCCTGCCGCCGGGGCGCCCGTGACGAAGAGTCCCAGCACCATCGCCACCACGAACCCGAGTGCGGCGCCAGCGATCGTGAGCACGAGAAGCACGACGGTGTGCCACGGGCGGCGCCTCACGAGCGTGCGTCCGCCCGGGAGAGCGCGAACCGCCACGACGCACGAGAGGCCCACGCCCAGCGGCACGAGGAACGGGGCGGCCACGGCGAGAAGCGCCACGCCGAGCGCCGTCGAGACGAGTGCGATGACGAGGCGCTTCGACAGACGCGCCAGGGGGATGACCCACAGGGCGATGGATGCCGCGAGCACGACGAGCCCCGACACGACCGCGAGCGCGATCGAGGCGCCTGTCAACGGCTCGCGCGGTGAGACCGCGATCAAGAGGCCCTGGATGATCGCGTTCGGGACAACCACGAGCATCGCCGAAGTTCCGCGCAGCGCCGCGCTCATGGCCGCGCCGCCTCGTCGATCACGTCGGCGAGCGATCCCCGGAAGATCTCGACACCGTCGATGGTGATCGCGAGTGTCGCGTCCCCCTCGGTGCTCGACGACACCAGTATCTCGCCGCCGGCCACCGTCCTCCCCTCGCATGTCACGGATGGACCGGCTCCTTCGATGGCGCACACGGGCGCCTCGAGAAGCGCGACGTCCTGATCGAGAAGAACGTCGATCGCGCCGAATCGGACCTCGGCGAGGGCATCGCCGCCCACGGGCGCGAGCGCCGCGACCTGCGAGCAGCCCGAGAGGAGGAGGGCCGCGCTCACGAGAGACACGAGAACGCCGGCGCGGTGCGCGCTCACGAGAGAGTCCTCTCGTGAGCGATGATGCGCGTGCGGGCGACGTGCTCCTGGGCCTCGAGCGCGGCGTCGCTGATGGCCGACAGATCGAAGGGCTGGGGGAGCAGCAGCTCGGCGTTGCGATCGAGTTCCGAACCGCGACGCATGAGCGGAGTCTCGGCCCAGTCGTTCGCCGCGAGCTCACGACTCCGAGACGCGAGAGCCAGGTAGTCGCCACCCGCCCCCGGGGTCGGGTCGGCGGCGTGATCGACGACGGTCGTGAAGAGCGACAGGGTCCCGTCCCGATTGTCGACGATCTCGACGGTCTGCTGCTGCTGGGGGAAGTCGATGCAGGATGCCGTGGTGATCTCCCAGAACCCGCCGCCCGACGATGAGCGGTGGGCGAGGATCTGGTTGAGGTGCGTGTGCCCGTTGAGCCATCCGATGACGACCGGGTACTTCAGCAGCATCGCGACGAACTCGTCCGCGCCGATCAGGACCTCGTCCTGGCCGGGACGCTGGGCGCGGTTCTCGAGCGTGTCGCTGTTGTGGTGGCTGAGGATGAGGACGAGGCGCTTCTCGGCGGTGGCCGCGACGAGCTCGGCCTCGAGCCAGTCGAACTGGTTCTGCGGCACCGCACCGTCGGGTCCGGCGACCTGATTGCAGGTGTCGAGCCCGAACACCCGGATCTGCGGCGTCAGATCCGCCTTCCACCACGTTTCGCCGCTGCGGAGGTTGTGCGGGGTGAAGCCGTGACCGATCGGCCCCGGGCGGTCGGCGGTGTCGAAGTGCTGCTCCATGAACTCGTGCCGCGTGAACAGGGCGCGGCCGGGGTCGGCGGGGACCGCGCGGAAGCCCGGGCGCAGACCGAGCGCCAGCCCCAGCGCGTCCAGGGACTGCTGTACCACGCTCGCCCGGGCGGCGTAGCCCCCCAACGCCAGGGCGGCGGTGGCCTCGAGCGTGTAGGACTTGCGTCCGCCGACCGCCAGAGCACGAAGCTGCGTATCGAGATCGAAGGTGCCCAGCAGGAGCGTCTCGTGATTGCCGTAGACCGTGTACCACGGTGCGGGAAGGCCGACCGACGGCACCGGCCGCGCGATCGCCTCGTCGAGGAGCGTCGGCAGCCGGGGGAACCCGTAGTCCCCGAAGGAGCCGCCGCGTGGATCGGCGGGTCGGTAGGCCCAGACCGCCTCGGCCCAGGCCTGCACGCCCTCGAAGTGCTCGCTCGTGCGCGGATCGACGCTCAGCCCGTCGAGCAGGTCGATGTACCATCGCAGCTCGCGGTGGGAATGCATGTCGGCGCTGTCACCCGTCACCACGGCGGCGCCCATCGGCGCCCCAGTCACCGGGCTGTAGCGCAGATCCGACATGGACTTCGTCATGGCCGCGATCACGTGCGGACTGAGGGGGTCCTGCGGATGGAAGGCCGACCCCCACGCCGCGTGATCCTGCACGATCATCGGCTCGATGCGGCCCGGCGACTGCGCGTCGATGACGTGCATGTCCGAGAGGTGCCCGAGATACAGCAGGGATCGCCGCGACGCGGCCCGATCAGCGCGCGCGGCGCGGCCCAGCACGTCCAGACGGGCGATGTGCGGCTCGCCCGGGCCGGCGACGAGCCCCCGGTACGAGCCTTTCTGCACCGCCCCCTGCAGGATGGTGCGGGTGAGTGTGCTCGGCGGCTCCGCGAGCGCCCGCGGCGCCGTCGACAGGGCCTGGGCGAGGAGATCGCGGGGGATCGAACTGGCCGCGGCGAGACCGCCGGCGACAGCGAGGAACTGTCGGCGGGAAAGTGCGCCCACGTGCAACCTCCGGGTTCAGGTGGACTCAATCTAGCGGCCGCCGCGCCGCGCTTCGTGAACGATGACGGAGGCCCCGACCGGATACCCCGCGAGGGGGATCCGGCCGGGGCCTCCGTCGAAGCGACTCGGGTCAGACGCCGAAGTACAGCTCGGACGTTCTGAGTGGCACACACATTGCCTGAGTGGGTGTCAAGTTGCCCGGAATTCCGGGCCTGTTTGGCTGTGGCTGCGAAACGCTGACCGGCGGCATGCAGACATTTTGCGGACTCTGTGCGGACTCTGTCGGCTCGCTCAGGCTCGGAGATCGCATCCCGGAAGGGTCCCAGCGTCGGTGGGGCTCCGTACGATAGCGTGCAGTGAGGAAGGGGGAATCATGAGCATGATCGAGCTGACCGTCCCGGAGGCCGTCGAAGCGACTGTCGAGGAGTCCCGCGATGCGATGTCCCGCCTGATCCATGACCGGCTCGGGATCAGCCGCACCGAGTTTCTCGCGAACGTCGATGCAGGGGTCTACGACGAGGAAGAGGACGGCGAGATCCTTCGGCTGCTGACCCTCGCTCCTTTCGCTCGGTAGACCTGTGCCGGGGCGGACGCCGCACGAGGCGTACCTCGCATTCATGCGACCGCTCGAGGCCGCGGTAGCGTGCCTCGGCTTCGCGAAGATCACCCCCTCTCCTGGCGGTATGACCGATGCCGGGGCCGAGCATTCCTGGAATCTCAACGGCGCGACCGGCGCGATGATCTTCCCCAACGGCATCTGCTTCGAGGCCGCGATGCGTTATCGCTTCATGCCAGCGACGGGCGGCGGCTTCAGGGTTACCACCTTGAGCTACCTATACTCGCTGAAGCAACTCGGCGAAGAGCGATTCCTCATGCACTGGCACCCCCGCGGCAGAAGTCATGAGACCCGTCCGCATCTGCACCTGCCTCTTCCGGGCGGGAGCGACTCCGCGCACTACCAGTCCCCTCGGATGACCTTCGAGGACGCCGTGCAGTGGGTGATCCAATATGGCGTCACCCCGGCCCGGGATGACTGGCGCGAGGTGCTGGAGAGCAGCCGCAGCGTGCATGTGCGCTATCGCACGTGGCACGGCAACGGCCCGGATGCGAACGCCCAAGGTACCGTCAACGAGAAGTCCCCTTAACGAGCCATGTATGTGATTACGAAGGAGATCCGTGACTTCCAGTCCTGAGTCACCCTGGGAGATGGTGGCCGCCCTCGGCACGTGGGCGGCCGTCGTTGTCGCTATCGGAGCTGGCTACCTCATATGGTGGCAGATCCGCCAAACAAGGCAGCTCGCTGAGGAGCAAGCTCGCCCGTACGTCGTGGTGTGGGTCGAGGTCGAGACGGAGACGCGAAGCACGCTGGAGTTTCATGTCAAGAACATCGGACTGACGGCGGCGCACGACGTCCACGTGAGCCTGGACCCGCCGTACAAGTGGCACCCCAAGTTCGAGGGGATGAACTTCATGGACGCGGCCATCTTCAACGACGGCATTCCGACCATGCCGCCGGGGTGGGACGTGGGAATGACGATGGACATGACCAAGGACCTCATCAAGGCCGACGAGGTCCCGGCGCCGATTACGGCGACAGTGGTCTACTCGGGGCGGCGGTCAGCGGAAGGTCGCCCAAGGAGCCGCAAGCTGAACGGGCCATGGAGCGAGCAGTTCACGCTCGACATCGCCTACCTGCGGGGCTCGCTCTGGCTCGACAAGCACGGCATCCATCACCTCGCTCAGTCGGTCCGCGCTATCGCGAAGAAGCAGGGCGTCACCGCCTTCTAGATCCTCACCGACTACCGTTCACGCAGGTACTCCACGGCCGCGCTGAGCGGCACCCGGAGCGGCCAGCCTTTGACGTGCTCGGCGTACCAGGTGTCGCGGTGGTGCTTATCGGGCCGCGCGTCGGCGTGGAGGGATGGAAAGACCCAGGTATGGATCTGACCGACTGGACGGATCGGGTCAATGCCCACCTCGGCCATTCGTACACGGGTGTGCGCCGTGAGAAGGTCTGAGGTGGACGGGACCCACTCGCCGTCTTGGTAGATCATTGTCGGCGGCGGATCGGTCCACCCCAGACGATAGGGGTGTTCTTGGTGGGCGTGCTCGACTTCGCCGCGGAAGTAGATGAGGCCACCCAGCGCCTGGCCACCGTGCCGGGTGGCGCGGTGCGCGTAGTAGTTGTCGGGGTCGTCCTTCACTTCGAGCGCCTCGGTACGGTACAGCCAGGCCAGGGTGGCGATGAGCGCCTCCCACACCGTGTCCTCGCGTGGCTCCGGTGCCTCAAGGGCGGACGCGAGGGCGAGCTGTGCTGCATCAAGCCCGACTAGGTACCGGTCTCCGCGCAGGCTCCGCATGAGTCAATTGTCGGTCAACTTGGTGACGCGTGCAGCGGCGCACCGGGGCGAGCCGAGCGGATCACGGGCCAAGTCGGCGCAGCGTGAGCGGGAAGGGGCCGCTCTCCTCAAGGGGCAGCCCCCGCACGTCGGCTGGAGTCGGGGTGGCCCGGGGCGCGACGCTGGCGCCGCGCCAGCTCGAGCGCCCCGTGGCCCCCCTGTATCGGCGTGGGTCGGCTCCCCTGGCCTCGGTGTACACCCAGGCCGTGTCGAGGGCGTCACGGCCCGCACGGGGCGACTGGTCAGCCTCGAGCCGGTGGGTGTCGTAGTCGAGGAGCCAGGAGGCGTCGCTGGTGAGTACGGCGTCGATGCGGGCGTGCTCGTGGCCCGGCTGGTCCACGATGGCGAAGCCGACGGGTCGGTCGTAGTCGATCTCGTCGTGGTCGCGCGGGTGCGTCCAGGACCACCGCCCGGTGGGGGCGGCGACGGTGGTGGCGAAGCCCTCGAAGCTCAGGCCAGAGCGGCCCGCCTCGAGGTGCTCACGAAGGGCATCGTAGGCGTCGGCGTCAGGCCTCATGACCCAGACCGCGTCGTAGCCGCTGGAACTGAGGTCGGAGGCGATACCGTCCGCGATCACGCGCGGCTGTGAGCGTTCGTCACCGACGTCGCCGTGAGCGGCGAACAGCGGCGGGACCGGGTGGCCGAGGAAGGCGGACGGCCGCCAGCGGCCATAGCCGCCGTTCTGCTCATCCCATACCAGCCCGCGGCCGAGGATCACGGCGACGCCGGTCTTCAACGCGCCCGCGGCGGCGCGCAGCAGATCGTCGTTGAAGGTGCGGCGGTGGGGCCGCGCGACGAGCCGCGGGGTGGACAGAGGGCTCCGGGCGGGAGGCGACAAGGAGGTCGCCTCCGTGAGTGTGGAGGCCGTCGCCTCCCGTCCGGAGGTCATGACGCGACCGCCTCGGCCAGCAGCCGCGCGGCCGCGGCGCGAGCGAGGTCGCCCCGAGTGCGGCCTCCCGTCCCAGGGGCCTGCGCGGCCAGTTCTGTCGCGAGTAGCGGGGCGCACGACGGGCACGACCACGCGGTGATATGGCTGACGGTGATCGTGGTGAAGCCGCGCTGGATGAGACCCTCTTCGCCGCACGAGGCGCAAGTGCGGGTCGAGGCGGCTCGTGCCTCAGCCTCACGGCGACGGGTGTCGACGGCGTGCACGGCCGCCTCCCAGCGGGTCTGGTGCGACCACTCCTCGAACGATGCGGGCCGCCACTCCCGACCGCCGTCGTCGGTGGGCCAGATCAGCCCCGGCTCCGACAAGCCCCCGTACTGCTTCGCGCCCCCGACCCCGCGAGCGGCAGCGGCGATGTAGTCGGTGCGGAGCTCAGGGCTGACCGACCAAAACGGGTCCTCAGACCAGTGGCGCTCGGGATAGCCGACCGGCGGGTCGAGCTCGGACGTGACGGCGATGGTGCTCATGAGGGCCTCCTCCTCTAGGGGTCTGGAGCGTACCGTCGAGTTCGCTGAGTGTGGAAGGCCCGTTCGATCACTGTCCGGCGAGCGGACCGAGGCCCTGCGCACGCCAGGCATGCGGGTCCTGGAGGCGGGCACGGCGCGCGTGATCGCGGCGGCACGCTCGGCATCGCTGAGCGCCGCTCGGATCTACGTAGACCGAGGCGGGGTGCTCGATGAGGTGTCCGTGGAGGCACTGACCGCGCTCGAGCAGCGGAGGGACAGCCCTGCGCCCGGAGCCTTTACCGCCCATCGGGATCGACGCGCACGGTGACGCGCTGCCCCGTGCGCTGGGCCACGCGCGACGCCCACGACAGCCTCCGCAGCATGAGCAGGCGCAGTGAGATCACGCACTCGTGGCAGAGCGGCTGGTCGCTACTGGCGGCGCGGTGAGGGCCACCGATATCGCGGCGGCGGTAGTCACCGGGACGGACCCGGCACCTCGAGCACAGCAGCCAAGCCATGGCCAGGACGATAGCCGCACGATCACGCGGACGGAAGCCAGCATCGGCGGCGGCCCGCCGCCTTCTCGATTCTCTCCCCGGCATTCGCCGCCTTTATTCGGCGCTTCCGGGTAAACGCGCGGGGCAGGTGTCCCCCGGGACTCCGGCCGCTGTCAAAAGCCCGACGAGTGTCGTCGCGTGAGCGTAGCTTTGGGGCATCGGCCGGAGGAAGTGAGGGGTCCGTTGGCTGAGTGGCACCCTGTGCTCGCCGCGGTGGAGGGGCCGACCGGCGTGTGGATAATGGTCGCTCCCGATGGCCGTGAGTACGGGCGGGTGGAGTTGCGGCGCGTGAGCAACGGGACCGAGCTGAGGTACAAGGCGGTGTGGCGCGACGAGGTGATCGGCTGGGCCACCACACTGCGCGAGGCCTGTTGGCGCATCCACCTCGCGTTCCTCAGCTCGCACGGTCCCACCGGCGGCGCGATGGCTGACTGGGGCGAGCGCCGCGCTCGTGAATAGACGAGTGCGGGACTGCCGACCTCGCGTGCGGTCGGGTGGTCGCGCTGGCGGTGTGGGCGGGGGAGGTGCTCACACTTCTAAAGGTCTAACTTCTATGGCACCAGGCTGAGCCTGGTGCAGTGTCAGGCCCAGCCTGGTGCAGTGTCAGGCCCCGCCCGGTGCAGCGGCGTTCGCGCGGTCGTCACGCTGCCCCACTCTCAGCCTGGTGCAGCGGAGGCCGTGTCAGCCGTCAGTAGATGTCGCGGAGGACGTCTGCGGCTGGTGGTGGCGGAGACGGATGGACGACGTAGGCGCGCGTGTGCCGGTGCCCGCCCTTCACGATTTGCGTGAGCGCCCCCGCTGATGCGAGCGCCCCGAATGCGTGGTCCATCCGGGCGTAGAGGCGGTGTCGGCCTCTGGCGTCATCGGGCCACGGCACGCCGTAGACCTCCTCGGCGATCACTCTCGCAGGGAAGCTGACCGTGATCGGGATGTCGGCTTCAATGAGTCTCGCGACGTCGGCATCCTTCAGCTTGCCGACGATCCAGGTGAGCAGGAGCATCGGCGCGGGGTGCAGGTGAGGCTGCCACGCGAGACGGATCTCCTTCTGAAAGGCGATGCCCATGCGCAGTTCTCTCGGCTCAGCGCACGCGCGGGGCATCGGCCGCCGCGCCGGTCTTGTAGGCGCTGGCGATGGTGCTGACGGCTTCCAGCGCTGTCAGACCCGTTCGCACCGCCGCCGCCCTGAGTACCGCCTCCGCGTGCTCTCGCGGGGCGAACTCCGCCGCTCGGCAGGCGGCCCAGTAGAGCGTGGTGTTTCGCTGTCCGGGTACGGCCTCATCCACGCGCTTCGCGAGGCCGCGCAGGCGTGCGCCGGTGGCGGCGTCACCGAGTCGGACTGTCGTAGTGGGGCGGCTCTGGGCTGCGGCGACTCGGGCGTGGAGCAGGTCCAGAAGTGCCACCGGCGGCCGGGTGAACGGTGTGCCGGTGATGACGAGTACGCGGTCGGGCCCTGTGACGACGACCTGTGTGCCGGGCACCGGCCCGCAGACGTCCACGCCGGGCAGGATGCCGAGGTGAGGACCGACATCACCTGGATCGCGATACCACCAGTGCTGCCCGCCGCCGGGGGTGTAGCCGATTGCGGCGGGAAGTGGAACGTCCGCTCCGACGAGTTGTTTCCAGGAATGCGGGCCGTCGGCATTCTCGTGGTGGAGGTCGAGATCGATCACGATGGCACCGGAGCCGCGAAGTGCACAGGCCCATCCGTCGTGTTCACGGCGGGCCAGAATCGCTCGTCCCACCGGGCTGACGGTGGAAGCGTTTGCCCAGCCCGAATGACACGGCCGTTTTCCTCGGACGGGGTGTAAGCGAAGGCCGGGCAGAATCGGGTGCCGTTGTTCGATCGCCTTCTCGAGCGCGATGTGGGTGAGGGTGGATGACATTGACCTCTCACCACCTGCGTCGTCTAGCGACGAGTTCGTCAACGCCGTCGTGCATGGTGATGGTCTCCGTTTCGGGTCTGCGGCAGCGGGGGAGTGACGGCGCGCGAGTCAGAGGTCATCCAGGTCGAACGGCACCCAGCCCTGTTCGCGGCGAGCGTCTGCCTCGGCGCGAGCGTGATCCATGATCGAGTGGCAGGACCCGCACAGGGGCCGGTACATTCCTGCGCTGCCGCCGTAGGGGTAGCCGACACCCTGTGCTCGCTGAAGACGAGCGCCCGGCTCGGGGATGAAGGCGTAGGCGGAGGCAGGTGCTCCGCATCTCGCGCATGGGTGGTCGGATGCCGGGCCGCCCGCGGCTACGGCTGCGCGATGCAGCGCGTCGTAAGCGGGCGTAGGGAGAGCAGGCATGGGGCAGCCGCGTGAGCACCGAGTCGCTCGTCCGGCCAGCAGATTTGAGGCGTCGACGTGCGTCCTTGCCCCGCAGGCGCAAGCGACGGGCCACCGTCGCCCTGCGGGCGGGCCGGTCACGGTGAGCCAGCCGTACTGTTCGCCCTGGCGTGGGTGAAGCCGCTTGCGCCGCATGGCGGTGCCCCGGGGGGAGCGCTCCGTCACGGTGATCACCTCTCCTCGAAGGCGACGTTCACGAACGTGCGGACGTCGGACTCGCGGAAGAGGCGTCGGCCTCCGATGAGAGCTGACTTGGGGGCCGTGCCTTCCCGGACCATCCACCGCAAGGACCGTTCCGTGCGGTGCAGGGCGGCGGCGGTCTCGCGGACGTCCATGAGTCGGTCGAGCTTGATCGGCGGCTCGCGGTAGGGGTCCGGCGGGTCGGCGTTCGCGGGCGCGCCGCAGCTCAACGGCTCGTTGCGGCTATCTGACGGGGTGGGGATCATGGTGGACTCCGCATCTTTCGGACTTCGAATCTCCGCCTGATTCGGGTGACGGGCTCGTCACGCTAGCCGCGGATAGTTCCTGGTGTCAAGCATTATTGCGCTCCTATATTTTCGGAGCTATGCTCGTCCGTGTTACCACGCTGACCCCGAAAGGCTGCCCATGAACGTCCGCGACCTCCTCACCGCTCTCGAGGATCTGAATCCCGAGGCCGAGGTGCGCTTCGCACACCAGCCTCACTACCCCATCTGGGGGGTCGTGGGCGGAGTGGCAGTGCCGCCGCCGGCTGAGGCGACCGATCGCGAGGTCGCGGCGTGGGAGAAGGGCGACACTCACTTCGACGGCGCGTCGGTGGTGTACCTCACCGATAGCGAGTGGGCCGCGGGGGGCTATGCGCCGGAAGGTCTCTGGAACGAGTGGGCGGTGGCCCCGTGACCGGCACGCCTGAGGCTGCATGGGAGCTGCGAAAGGCCACCATCGGCGGCACCATCAAGCGTCTTCGGGAAGGCGGCGGTGCACGGCCGACGCTGACCAAGACGGGGGTGGTCAACGTCATGAAGGGGGCAGGGCACAACTGGAAGATCGACACCGTGACCCTCCTCGAGGATGGAAAGCGCACCCTCGCAGCTCACGAGGTCGAGGACCTCGCCAAGGCTCTCGGCGCTGACCCGGCGCTCCTTCTCGGCATCGGTGGCGACCCGGAGGAGGCGGAGCGCCTGGACGCCGTGCGCTACCGGCTCCGGGCGTGGGATGAGGCCGCCCATGAGCTTCGTCGGCAAGTGGTCCGGCTCGAGGAGGCTCGCCTGCAGGTGGCCCTTGAGCTTGACCGTCTCGAGGCTGAGGCTCCTGCACAGGTAGCCGCCGAGGTCGCTCGGGTGATGCGCTCGGCTGCTGACCGGCTCGTCAGCGACACCCTCGCCGCCTCCTACACTCGCGGCGTGGACGTGCGCTGGGTAGCAGCGCCCTCGGGAGCCCGCGAGGGGTCGCCGGAGTGGGCGCAGATGGGCGAAGGATCGCGCAGCTACGCCCACGTCACCGCCGCGCGTGACGATGGCCGTCTGCTGGTGACCGGCACCGATGGTGCGGGCGAGGAGATCGCCTACTCGACGGATGCCGGGGCTGCAGTGACAGAGCTGCTCGCTGACTGGCGTCGGGTGACCGAGCGTCCGGCAGGTGCACGATGAGCATCCAGAAGCTGAGCACGGGGAAGTACCGGGCACGCTACCGGGACGCCACAGGTAAGGAGCACAGCCGCCATTTTGCTCTCAAGCGTGACGCTGAGGAGCACCTGGCCCGGGAGTCGGCGTCACGGCAGGCGGGTGTCTGGATTCCGCCGGACCTTCGGCGGATCACGGTCGCGGAGTGGGCGGATCGGTGGGTGGAAGGCTATTCAGTCAACAGGCCCGGCACCGTGCGCTCGGCGCGCACGCATCTCGTGCGCATCAAGGGCCAGTTCGGTACGGCCCGGCTCGCTGACCTCAAGCCGAGCGACGTCAAGACGTGGATGGCCGAGCTTCAGGCCGAGGGGCTGGCTGACTCGACCCGGTACGCCCTACACCGCCGTCTGAGCCAGCTCTACGCGGACGCGATCCATGAGGGGCTGGTGACACGAAGCCCGACCTCGAGGCGTACGTCGCCCAAGCAAGGCGCGCAGCGTCCTTACGTCGCTACGACCGAGCAGGTGTGGGCGCTCCACGATGCGCTCCCCGTGCCGATGCGGGGGGCCGTGCTCCTCGGCGCTTTCGCAGGGCTGAGGGCGGGGGAGATGGTGGCTTTGACGATGGCCGACGTCGACTTCATGAGAGGCGTCGTCACGCCGCGAGTCCAGTACAGCGAAGGCACATTCGAGGGGCCGCTGAAGACGCCGATCAGCGCGACCCCGATCCCGGTGCCGCCGGATCTCACCCTCAGCCTGCAGGCCGTGCCGCGGGAGTACGGCACCGTTCACCTCGTGGTCTCCATGTGGGGCCAGCCCATCACCCCGGCCCGCCTCGACGTGCACTTCAAACGCGCAGTGAGGCAGGTGCCCTCGCTGCCGGACGCCTTCCGCCTGCATGACCTTCGCCACTACTTCGCGAGCATGCTGATCGCCTCCGGGCTCGACATCAAGACGGTGCAGGCCCGGGTGCGGCACGCGAGCGCGAAGACCACGCTGGATGTTTACGGGCACCTGTGGCCCGACCGGGATGACAGCACCCGCGCGGCCCTTGCGGCGGCCATGCGGCGGCCCGAGCCTGCCCCCGCGCTCGCGGTCGGTGGGGCGCAGGTGCTGCCGCTCACGCGCCGAGGGCGCAAGGACCTCTGACCCCGAGTCGTCCTCATGACGAAGGCCCCCGACCGGTAGCGGTCGGGGGCCTTCGTCATGCTGTGCGCAGGAAATGCGGACTGGATGCGGACTCGACCGAGAATCGTTGAGAAGAATCCCCGGTCAGGCACACTTTATAGTTAGACGCCGAAATACAGCTCGAACTCGAACGGGTGCGGGCGCGCGGCCAGCGGCTTGATCTCGTTCTCGATCTTGTACTCGATCCACGTCTCGATGAGCTCGGGCGTGAAGACGTTGCCCTTCGTCAGGAACTCGTGGTCGGCGCGCAGCGCCTCGAGCGAGTCGAGCAGCGAGTTCGGCACCTGGGGGATGTTCTTGGCCTCCTCGGGGGGAAGCTCGTAGAGGTCCTTGTCGACCGGCTCGTGCGGCTCGATGCGGTTCTGGATGCCGTCGAGGCCGGCCATCAGCTGGGCCGCGAACGCCAGGTACGGGTTGCCCGAGGCATCCGGCGCACGGAACTCGATGCGCTTGGCCTTGGGGTTGGAACCCGTGATGGGGATGCGGATCGCCGCCGACCGGTTGCCCGCCGAGTAGACGAGGTTGACGGGGGCTTCGTAGCCCTTCACGAGACGCTTGTACGAGTTGAGCGTCGGGTTCGTGAACGCCAGCAGAGCGGGCGCGTGGGCGAGGATGCCGCCGATGTACCAGCGGGCGATGTCGGACAGACCGCCGTAGCCCTTCTCGTCGTAGAAGAGGGGCTTGCCGTCGAGCCACAGCGACTGGTGCGTGTGCATTCCGGAGCCGTTGTCGCCGAACAGCGGCTTGGGCATGAAGGTCGCGACCTTGCCCCACTGCTCGGCCGTGTTCTTGACGACGTACTTGAACTTCAGGATGTCGTCGGCCGCGTGCACCATCGTGTCGAAGCGGTAGTTGATCTCCTGCTGTCCGCCGGTGCCGACCTCGTGGTGCGAGCGCTCGAGCTGCAGTCCCGCCTCGATGAGCTTGAGCGAGATGTCGTCGCGCAGATCGGCGGTCTTGTCGACGGGTGCGACGGGGAAGTAGCCGCCCTTGTAGGGGGTCTTGTTGGCGAGGTTGCCGCCCTCTTCCTCACGGCCCGTGTTCCACGCGCCCTCTTCGGAGTCGACGCTGTAGAAGCTGGCGTTCTGCGTCACCGAGTAGCGGACGTCGTCGAAGATGTAGAACTCCGCCTCGGGGGCGAAGAACGCCGTGTCGGCGATGCCGGTGGACGCGAGGTACTTCTCGGCCTTCTTGGCGACCTGACGCGGGTCCTTCGCGTAGATCTCTCCCGTGCGGGGGTTGTAGATGTCGAAGACCATGATGAGCGTCTTCGCCTCGCGGAACTGGTCGAGGTAGGCCGTCGACACGTCCGGGATGAGCTGCATGTCGGACTCGTGGATGTTGGCGAATCCACGGATCGAGGAGCCGTCGAAGAGCTGGCCGACGGTGAAGAACTCCTCATCGACGGTCGCAGCGGGGATGTTGAAGTGCTGCTGGACACCAGGGAGATCCGTGAAACGGATGTCGAGGAACTTGACGTCCTCGTCCTTGATGAACTTGAGCACCTCGGAAGAATCTTTGAACATTAAGGCTCCAGAGGTAGGGCATTCGGGAACGTCGGCCCGCGGACGGGCTTGTGAGCACGGTACCGGCGGGGCATGTCCCGGCAGTGACACCATTGTTTCCGGCATGTTACACAGGTCTGATTAGGCTGGCACGATGCCAGACGAACTCCCTGCGGGCTTCTATCCGGGCGAACGCCTCGGTCTTCCGGCGGAAGGCTCCGGCAGCCTTGCGAAACTCGGACGCCGTGTGGGCGGGATCGCGATCGACTGGGCGTGCGCCGTCCTCATCTCGATCGCGTTCTTCTCGTACGACCCGATCGCCACGCTCGTCGTCTTCATCGTCGTGCAGTGCGTCTTCATCCCGACGATCGGCGGCAGCCCCGGCCATCGGCTCACGGGCATGCGCGTCATTCGCGTGACCGGGGGATGGCCCGGCCTCTGGCGCCCGATCGTCCGCTCCGTCCTGCTCGCGCTCGTGGTCCCGGCTGTCATCTGGGACGCCGACAACCGCGGCGTGCACGACAAGGCCGCCGGAACGGCACTCGTCCGCGCTTAGCGCGGGCGCGGCGCGCGGGCCTTCGTGGGGTCGATGCCCTTCGGGATCGGCAGGGATGCGAGCGACTGCGACACCGAGTCCACCCGCTTGATGACGGCCGCCATCGTCGCCCGGTCGATGGCCTTCGGGTACGACTTGATCGTGGAGGAGAGCTTCGCGATCGGCACCTCGTCGTCGCCGTGACCGATGTAGATCACGTGGACGGGCACGCCCGACGCGACGCGCTGCACCTTCGAGCGCTCGTCGTTGACCAGCCGCGTGAGGCGGCCGCGCGCACCTTCGCCGACGATGACGACCCCGCCGCGGCCGATCGCGCGGTACACCGCCTCCTGGGTCTTGGGGTTCACGCCTACGGGCATGTCGCTCGCCTGCCACCGACGGCCGAGGGAGGTCGACAGCACGTGGCCGGTCGCGCCGGGCATCCCGTCGAGGCGCTTGTACATCGCGCGGGTCGAGAGCCGCGTCATCAGCATGAGCGCGCCGAGGACGCCCAGCATGAGGCCCGTGACGCCCCACAGGATGACGCTCCACACGGCGACGGGCGGGAGCAGGAAGCCGACTGCGATACCGGCGCCGATGCCGAGGAGGACGATGCCTGCGAGGAGGAACGGGAGCCAGCGGAACGCCTTCTGCGTGAAGGTGTAAAGGGTGCTGAGCTGGGAGAAGAAGCCGGGACGCTTCTCGGGAGCGGTACTGCGGGCCATGAGCACCAGCCTACCGTCGGCACAGGGGAGGCATCGGCTCCTCCTCAGGTGACGTTCGCGCACAGCGTTCCACCGACGTGCTCGTCGAATCGGGCGGGCGACGCGGGGCGACGGATGCTCGGAGGGTGACCGCTGACGCCACCGACCGCCTTCTCGCCCCGTACCGCGCAGTGCGGCGGATCGCCGCCCCCGTCGACGGGCCGTGGTCGGGTGTCCTGACGCGCACCGCGTCGGGGCTCTCGGGCGTGCTCGTCGACGCGCGCACGCTGGGCGACGACTGGGCGGGGTGGGATGCCGGCGCCGACGGCCACATCGCGGCGCCGCTCGATCTCGTGCGCACGGCGGACTCCCACCAGGTGCTCCTCCCGGCCTGTGTCGAGCGCCTCACGGACTTCCTGCGCCGGCGCCGCGATGCCGGCGTACCGGTGGGTCGAGGAGAGGCCATCACCATCGGCGTGAGTCTCGTGCGGGCGATCGCCGAGCTCGGCTCCCGCGTGCATGCGGCGAACGGCGAGTGGTGGCTCACCGATGATCGTCGGCCCGTCATCGCGATGGGGGTGGGGGAGTCCGTCGCGGCGGACGAGACGCTCGGTGTCGTGCGCGAGGTGTCCGCGGAGGTCCTCGGCATGCCGTGGGAGGGGTTCGACGAGCTCGTCGCGCAGGGCGGGGCCAGCATCCGGGACTGCACACGCATGGAGGACGAGCTGTTCGCGCACGCGGCAGCCGAGCCGCTGGCGGACACCCCCCTGTCGCCACGGCGCTCTCTCGTCGCAGTGAGTCCGGGACATCCTCCGCGTCGCGTGCGCGAGACGAGCCTCGGTGACGAGTACGAGGAGCACGAGGAGCACAGAGGATGGATGGACCAGCTGACGCGACACGTGGACGCCGACCTCGCCGATGCGGTCTCGCGGGCGACGACGGGAGTGTGGCGGCGTCTGCGGACGCGCAGGCCCCGCGGGCGGCGCTCCCCCCTGCTCGTCGCCGCCGCGGTCGGCGCGGTGGTCGTAGCCGGCGGCCTGCTCTGGCCGGCCGGGGGATCCCAGCCGGTCGCCGCCGCCCCCGACGCCTCCGCCTCGCGGGTGCCCGAGACGATGGCCGACGCCGAGCCGACGCCGGGCGCACACGCGATATCAGCGGCCGAGGGCGAGCCGGAGGCGCAGCCGACGGCCGACACCGGCCTGGAGGCGATCGCTGCCGAACTGCTCAGCGCGCGGACTGCGTGCCGAGAGGATGCGGGATGCCTGACGGATGTCGTCGCTCCCGGGGCGGGCGCCTTTCCCGAGGGGGTGATCGACCTCGACGCGCGTGACCGCGCGCTGTCCATCGTCGACGAGTTCGGGGGCGTCGCGGTGCTGCGCGCCGACGACCTGTCGGGCGTCCTCGCGTCTCAGCTCATCGTCGTCCAGCAGGACGGACGACGATGGCTGTTGCGCGACGTGTATGTCGCGCAACAGCCATGATCGTTCGTGCCGGGGGTGTCAGACTCCGAGCTGCGGGGCGAAGTCCGAGGCCTCGAGCCGGGCCTTGACCGCACCGAGGAACCGGGCGGCGTCGGCGCCGTCGATGATGCGGTGGTCGTACGACAGAGCGAGGTACACGTACGAGCGCACCGAGATCGCGTCCTTGCCGTCGACCGAGACGACACCCGGCTTCTTGACGACGGCACCGAGGCCGAGGATCGCGGACTGAGGCAGGAACACGATCGGGGTGTCGAACAGCGCGCCGCGCGATCCCGTGTTCGTGAGCGTGAACGTCCCACCCGCGAGCTCGTCGGGCTTGAGCTTGTTGTCGCGCGTGCGCGCCGCGAGGTCGGCGATGTCGCGGGCGAACTGCGCGATGCTCTTGCCCGCGGCATCCTTCACCACCGGCGTCAGGAGCCCACGCTCTGTGTCGACGGCGATCGCGATGTTCTCGTGCGCCGGGTAGACGATGTCGCTGCCGTCCACGGTCGAGTTGATGATCGGGTAGGCCTGGAGAGCCTCGACGGCGGCGACCGCGAAGAACGGAAGGAACGACAGCTTGTCGCCCGTCTTCGCCAGGAAGTCCGCCTTCACGGCGTCGCGATACGAGGCGAGCTTCGTGACATCCACTTCGACGACCGTGGTGAGCTGGGCGGTCTGCTGCATCGAGGCGACCGCCCGTTCGGCGATCACCTTGCGCAGACGCGACATCGGCTGGGTCGTGCCGCGCAGCGGCGACACCTCGAGCGGAGCTGCGGCGGCCGGTGCGGGTGCAGCGGCCGCGGGCGCGGATGCCGCGGCGGCGGCCTTGAGCACGTCCTCCTTGCGGATGCGACCACCCACTCCCGTGCCCTTCACGCTCGCGAGGTCGACTCCCTGCTGCTGCGCGAGTCGACGCACGAGCGGCGTCACGTAGGAGATGCCGTCGTCGTCGGACGCGGCGGCGGGTGCGGATGCCGCGGGAGCCGCCGGTGCGGCAGCAGCGGGGGCAGCAGCCCGAACGGGCGCGGGAGCCTCAGCCGGAGCGGATTCTTCCGGCTCGGCGTCCTCGGTCGCGGCGGAAGGAGCAGGCTCCGCGGCGGGTGCCGCTTCGGCGGGCGCCGCAGGGGCGTCGGAGGCCGGGGCGGAACCGTCGCCGATGCGAGCGAGCACGGCGCCGACCTCGACGGTCTCGTCCTCCTGGACGAGAACCTCCTGCAGCACGCCGGCGATCGGCGAAGGGATCTCGGTGTCGACCTTGTCGGTGGAGATCTCGAGAAGGGGCTCATCGACCGCGACGTCGTCGCCGACCTTCTTGAGCCAGCGGGTCACGGTGCCCTCGGTGACGCTCTCGCCGAGCTCGGGAAGGACGACATCCTTGCCACCCGAGGCCTCGGGCGCGGCTGCCGGTGCCTCGGCCGCCGGTGCCTCGGCCGCCGGTGCCTCGGCCGCCGGTGCCGGCTCCGCGGCTGCCGCGGGCTCTTCGGCGGCGGGCTGCTCAGCGGCGGGCTGCTCGGCGGCGGGCTGTTCAGCCGCGGGCTGCGCCTCGGCCTCGGCATCCGCGTCCGACGACGCGCCGGAACCGTCTCCGATCTTCGCGAGGACGGCGCCGACCTCCACGGTCTCGTCCTCCTGCGCGAAGATCTCCTCGAGGACACCGCTCACGGGGGAGGGGATCTCGGTGTCGACCTTGTCGGTCGAGATCTCGAGCAGCCCCTCGTCCGCCTCGACGGTGTCGCCGACCTTCTTCAGCCAGCGGGTGACCGTTCCCTCGGTGACGCTCTCGCCGAGCGCGGGGAGGACCACGGAAGTGCTCATGGGCTTGTCTCCTTCAGGATGCCGATGTGATGTCTAGCTTAGTGATGCCACTGCGCTCTCGTGCCGCGCACACGGCTGCCGCTCAGAGCGCGTGGAGCGGTTTGCCCGCGAGGGCGAGGAACGCCTCGCCCAGTGCTTCGCTCTGCGTCGGGTGCGCGTGGAGGTACGGGGCGATGTCTTCGGGATGCGCCTCCCAGCCCACGGCGAGCTGCGCCTCGGTGATGAGCTCCCCGACGCGGTCGCCCACGAGGTGCACGCCCAGCACGGGGCCGTCCTTCGCCCGGACGACCTTGACGAGGCCTCCCGTGCCGATGATCTCGCTCTTGCCGTTGCCCGCGAGGTTGTATTCGTACGACACCACGCCGTCCGCACCGTGGGCCTCGACGGCCTGCGCCTCGGTGAGGCCGACGGAGGCGACCTCGGGGTGCGAGTAGGTCACCTTGGGGATCTGCAGGTCGGGGACGACGACCGGTGAGAGCCCCGCGATCTCCTCCGCGACGAAGATGCCCTGCTGGAACCCGCGGTGCGCGAGCTGCAGCCCGGGGACGATGTCTCCGACCGCCCACACGTGATCCACGGCGGTCCGCAGCCGCTCGTCCGTGGGGACCACGAATCCGCGATCGATCGTGACGCCGGCCTCCTCGAATCCGAGCCCGGCGGTCGCGGGGCCGCGGCCCACGGCGACGAGCAGGTAGTCGGCCTCGAACGTCTTGCCGTCCTCGAGCGTCACGGTGACGGCATCCGCCGTCTGCGTCGCGGACTGGAAGCGCACGCCGAGCGCGTACTCGATGCCGCGCCGTCGGAACGCGCGCTCGAGCGCCTTGCTCATCGCGACGTCCTCGTTCGGGACGAGGTGGTCGAACGCCTCCACGATGGTGACCTGAACGCCGAACGAACGCCAGACGCTCGCGAACTCGACGCCGATGACCCCGCCGCCGAGGATCACGACGCTCGTGGGGATCTCGCCGAGCTCGAGGGCCCCCTCGCTCGTGAGGATGCGGCCGCCGATCTCGAGCCCCGGCAGCGTGCGGCTGTACGAGCCGGTCGCGAGCACGACGTCGGTGCCGCGGTAGAGGTCGTCGCCCACCCGCACGGCGGGTCCCGCCTCCAGACGGCCCTCGCCCGACACGACGGTGATCCCGCGCGCCTTGATGAGGCCTTCGAGGCCCTTGTACTTCTTCGCGACGATCCCCTCGCGGTAGGCGCGGACCCCGGCCGGGTCGACGCCGTCGAAGGTGGTGCGGATGCCGATGGACGCGGCATCCCGCGACACATCGGCGACCTCGGCCGCGTGCAGCAGCGCCTTCGTCGGGATGCACCCGCGGTGCAGGCACGTGCCGCCGACCTTGTCCTTCTCGATCAGCGCGACCGTCTTGCCGAGCTCCGCGGCACGGATCGCGGCCGCGTAGCCGCCGCTGCCGCCGCCGAGGACGACGAGGTCGAAGTCGTGGTCCGCCATGTTCACTCCTGTCCCGCGATGAAGCGGATGAGCGACCGCACCGTCGCGGCCGTCGGTCCCTTGTCGGTGTAGCCGAAGCCCGCGCCCTTGTTCATGCCCACGCCGGCGATGTCGAGGTGCACCCAGGGGATGCGGGGGGCATCCGCGTCGTCGGACGTGCGGCCGACGAAGCGCTGCAGGAAGAGACCCGCGAAGAGCGAGCCGCCGGCCGGATCGCCGATCTTCGCGTTCTGCAGATCGGCGATGGGGGAGTCCAGCTCGTCGTTCATGTGCGCCGGCAGCGGCAGGTGCCAGGCGAGTTCGCCGACCTCGGCTGCCGCGGCGAGGTAGTCGGCGACGGCGTCGTCCGATCCCATGACGCCCGTGTGGCGCGTGCCCAGGGCGATCGTGATGGCGCCCGTGAGGGTCGCGACGTCGACGATGACATCGGGATGCTCGCGGCTCGCGGCGACGAGGCCGTCGGCCAGGACGAGGCGCCCTTCCGCGTCGGTGTTGAGCACCTCGACGGTCTGGCCGTCGGCCATGCGCAGGACGTCGCCCGGGCGGGTCGCACGGCCGGACGGCATGTTGTCGGCGATGCAGAGCCACGCCGTGACGTGCACCGGCAGGGCGAGCGCGGCCGCCGCGCGCAGCACGGCCAGCGCCGTCGCCGCACCGCACATGTCGTACTTCATGCCGACCATCGACGCGGCAGGCTTGAGCGAGAGACCGCCCGTGTCGAACGTGATGCCCTTGCCGACGAGCGCGACATGACGCGTCGCACCCGCGGGCGCGTAGTCGAGGCGCACGAGGCGCGGAGGACGGTCGGAACCCTGACCGACGCCCAGGATGCCGCCGAACCCGCCCTCGCGGAGAGCGGCTTCGTCGAGGACCTCGACGCTCACGCCGCGACCTTCCACCGAGTCCACTGCGCGCTGTGCGAAATCCTCCGGGCCCAGCCACTCGGCGGGGATCGAGACCAGATCCTTCACGAGCGCGGCCGCGTCGGCGATCGCGGCGGCTGCGGCGAGGGCTCCTGGATCCTCGTCCGTCGTGCCGTGCACGACGACGTGGGCCGCGCGGGGCTTGGGCGCTTCGGACTTGTAGCCGTCGAAGCGGTAGCCGCCCAGCGCGGCGCCCTCGGCGGCCGCGCCCCATAGTGCGGGATCGGCGAGCGGTGCGGCGACGGCGACGGTCTCGAACCCCGTGAGGGTCCGGATGCCGGCACCCACGGCATCGCGGAGGGCCGCGGCATCCGGAGCCGATCCCGTGCCGACCACGGCGAGCGGAGTGGACGTGCTCTCGGGCGCGTAAGCCCGCACGAAGGAGCCCGGGGCGCCGGTGAACCCGACGGCCGACAGCGACTCGCCGAGACCCGGCCAGTCGGCGATCTGCTCGCCGTCCAGTGGGGGCAGAGCGAGCAGGATCGCGTCGGCGTCCGACTCTCTGATGGGGGTGGTTCGGTACTCGAGGTCGGGGAAGGCCATGGTCTCCATCCTAGGTACGCGACGATTGTTCGCTGTGAGCGGGATCGCCCGCGCGCCCGCGGGTGATGCGCGGCTCGTAGCATGGATGCATGCCCTACACCGGTTCGCTCTACGAGCGCTCGGCCTCCGCACCGCCCGTGCCGCCGGGGCTGCCGTTCGTCATCGCGCTGACCGGCTTCACCGATGCGGGCAGCGCCGTGAGCCAGCTGGTCGACCACTTCCGCGAAGAGCTCGAGCCCATCCCGCTCGTCGTCTTCTCGAACGACGTCCTTCTGGACTACCGCGCTCGGCGCCCGATCGTCTCCTTCGAGCAGGACCACCTGACCGACTACCGACCGCCCCGCCTCGAGCTCTCGCTCGCACACGACGCGCTGGGTCAGCCCTTCCTCCTGCTCGCGGGGTACGAGCCCGACTTCGCGTGGGATGCCTTCAGCGAGACCGTCCTCGCGTTCGCCGACGACTACGCGGCCTCGACGGTGACGTGGGTGCACGCGATCCCCATGCCCGTGCCCCACACGCGCCCGATCGGCACGACGGTGAGCGGGACGCGCAGCGAGCTGACGGAAGCGCACTCGGTGTGGCAGCCGCACACGCAGGTGCCGTCGACCGCCGGTCACCTCCTCGAGTTCCGCTTCGCCGAAGCCGGCGCGCGCGTCGCCGGATTCGTGCTCCTCATCCCGCACTACCTCGCCGACACCGAGTACCCCGCGGCGGCCCTCGCGGGTCTCGACAGTCTCGGCGTTGCGACGGGGCTCGTCTTCCAGGGCGACGACCTGCGCGACGAGAACAAGGATTACGTGGCGAAGGTCACGGAGCAGGTGGAGGGCAGCGAAGAGCTGTCCCGCATGCTGCAGGGCCTCGAAGAGCGTTACGACTCCTACATGGCGGGTTCGACGCTCGCGACGCCGATGATCCACACCGGCGATCTCCCGAGCGCCGACGAGCTCGCCGCGGAGCTCGAGCGCTTCCTGGCGAGCCGCCCTTCTCCCGACGAGGACAAGCGGGCCTGACGGAATGCCACGACGCCCGTGGGCGTTGTGGATGAAGCATCCGCTCCTCACGTCGTGTGGTATCAGCCGACGGCGAGTATGAGATACTGGATGGATCGACCCGTTGTCAACTGGTTCCGCAGGCGCGTCCTGGCGGTCTCGGGACTTGACAAGGGTCTTACTAGTGTCCGAAATCTCCCGAGGGCCTGCGACGAAGGCCCACCGGTGAAAGGCGAACCGTGACCCCTGGCACGACTACGAAGGCCCCCGCGACTGCGGCGAAGGACACCGAGGCTGAGCTGACCGAGACGGTCGCCGCCGAGAAGGCTCCCGCCAAGAAGGCGCCCGCGGCCAAGAAGGCCGCACCCGCGAAGAAGGCTGCGCCCAAGACGGCCGCGAAGCGCGGCGCGAAGAAGGACGACGACGAGGGCGACGTCGAGATCGACGAGGTCGAGATCGAGGACCTCGATGTCGACGACGACGAGACCCCCGCGCCGAAGGCCAAGGGCCGCGCGGCGAAGTCCGCAGACGACGCCGAGCCGGCGGCCGAGTCCGAGGATGACGACGACGAGGAGGAGAGCACCAAGCCCGCCTTCACCGAGCCGCTGCCGACCGGCGCGATCGTCATCTCGTCGTCCGACGACGAGGACGTCCCGGTCTACTCGACCCAGATCACGGGTGCGACGGCCGATCCGGTCAAGGACTACCTGAAGCAGATCGGCAAGGTGCCGCTCCTCAACGCGGCCGAAGAGGTCGAACTCGCGATGCGCATCGAGGCGGGTCTGTTCGCCGAGGAGAAGCTGTCGCACATGTCGGCCGTCGAGAAGACGAAGCAGCTCGGTCTCGACCTGCAGTGGGTCGCCCGCGACGGTCAGCGCGCGAAGTCGCACCTGCTCGGCGCGAACCTGCGTCTGGTGGTCTCGCTCGCGAAGCGCTACACGGGCCGCGGGATGCAGTTCCTGGATCTCATCCAGGAGGGCAACCTCGGTCTCATCCGTGCCGTCGAGAAGTTCGACTACACCAAGGGCTTCAAGTTCTCGACCTACGCGACATGGTGGATCCGCCAGGCCATCACGCGCGCCATGGCCGACCAGGCGCGGACCATCCGCATCCCGGTGCACATGGTCGAGGTCATCAACAAGCTCGCCCGCGTCCAGCGCCAGATGCTCCAGGATCTCGGTCGCGAGCCCACGCCCGAAGAGCTGAGCCGCGAGCTCGACATGACCCCCGAGAAGGTCATCGAGGTGCAGAAGTACGGGCGCGAGCCCATCTCGCTGCACACGCCCCTCGGCGAGGACGGCGACAGCGAGTTCGGCGACCTCATCGAAGACACCGAAGCGGTCGTGCCGGCCGATGCCGTGGGCTTCACGATGCTGCAGCGCCAGCTCGAGTCGCTCCTCGACTCGCTCTCGGAGCGCGAGGCGGGCGTCATCCGCATGCGCTTCGGCCTCGGCGACGGCCAGCCCAAGACCCTCGACCAGATCGGCGACACGTTCGGCGTGACGCGCGAGCGGATCCGCCAGATCGAGTCCAAGACGATGGCGAAGCTACGTCACCCGAGCCGTTCGCAGTCGCTGCGGGACTACCTCGAGTGAGCGGCGCGACCGGGAGCGGCATCCGGTACGCGCCAGCGATCCTCGCCGGCAAGCTCGCGCGCTTCGCGACGCGCTTGCGCGGCGGTGGTTCGGCGTTCCCGGGCTACGTCGCCAACCGCATGGCGCCCTCGCTGCTGCGCACGCTCGGCGGCCAGTTCCCGTACGGCGTCGTCTTCGTGCTCGGCTCGAACGGCAAGACGACCACGACGCACATGATCAGCGAGATCCTGCGCGCGCACGGCCTCAAGGTCTTCACCAACCCGACGGGGGCGAACCTCCCGCAGGGCGTCACGAGCGCTCTGCTCGCCGAC
This sequence comes from Microbacterium sp., assembly GCF_051860965.1. Taxonomy (GTDB): domain Bacteria; phylum Actinomycetota; class Actinomycetes; order Actinomycetales; family Microbacteriaceae; genus Microbacterium. The sequence goes on along the minus strand of NZ_JBIMKU010000009.1, from coordinate 3,467 downwards.
GCGACGCTGACCGGCAAGGTGAAGGCGGATGCCGCGGTGCTCGAGGTCGACGAGGGCTTCGCGGCCGAGCTCGCCGACATCCTCGACCCCAGCGTCATCGTCGCGCTCAACGTGCAGGTCGACCAGCTGTACCGCTTCTACGAGACGGAGCGCGTCGCCGACATGATGCTGGACGCCGCGACCCGCGCATCCGGAATCGTCGTCGTCAACCGCGACGACCCGTACCTCAGCAAGATCGACGTGTCGTCGTTGAAGGCGCCCGCGGCGTTCTTCGGCGCGTCGGCGGAGGTCGTCGCCGCGTCGGCGCACGGCCTGGTCAACGCGCTCGACACGCGCAGCGGCGAGACCGGCACCCGCGTGCAGGATGCCGCGAGCGAGGTCACATCGATCTCGGGTCGCTCGGTCGAGGTGCGCCTCGGGGATCAGCAGATCGCGATCACCCTTCCCGCTCGCGGGCTGCACTACGCCGTCGATGCCGCCGCGGCCCTCAGCGCGGCGCAGCACGTCCTGGGAGCGCGATTCGACGCCGGGGACGCGATCGCCGGCTTCGCCGCCATGGCTCCGGCGTACGGGCGCGGTGAGCTCGTGCCGCTCCGCCGGGATCCGGCGGGCGAGCAGGTCGAGTTCGTCATGTTCAAGAACGGACCGAGCCTGCAGCTGAACGTCGATGCGCTCGACGGCGCTCCCGAGCGCCTGCTGATGGCGATCGACGAGGGCACGCCGGATGTGTCGTGGCTCTACGACGTCGACCTCAGCGCGTTCGACCACGTCGACGTGGTGACGGGCGAGAAGGCGCATCAGATCGCCCTGCGGCTCGCGTACGCGGGCATCCCGATCGGCACCGTCGAGCCCGACATCGAGAAGGCCGTCGAGCTCATGCGCGGTTTCGCGCCGACCGCCGGCGACCGCCAGATCTGGTTCGTGAACTACGAGCTGATGATGCTCGGCCGACGCATCCTCGGCTACGGCGATCAGGAGGTGGCGCGGCGATGACGAACCTGCACATCGTTCAGCTCTACCTCGATCTCCTCGGCATCACCGGCGACAGGGGCAACGTCGACGTTCTCGCGACCCGCGCGCGTCTTGCGGGGCACGAGGTCACCGTCGAGGCCGCCGGCATCGGCGACCCCTCGCCGGCTGCCGCCGACATCGTCGTGATCGGCAATGGTCCGCTCTCCGCAGTCCGTGCCGTGCGCGATGACCTCGCGTCGCGGAGCGCGTGGCTCTCCGAGAGGCGAGCGGCCGGCGCATCCGTCTTCGCCGTCGGCGGCGGCGCGGAGCTCCTGACGGAGGGGATCGCACTGCTCGACGGCACGTCGGTCGACGGTATCGGGATGCTGACGGCGCGCGTCGCACGAACCCGCACCCGCAAGGTGGGCTACGTCGTCGCCGACACGGTCGACGGCAGGCTCGTGGGCTTCGAGGACCACGCGTCGGAGTGGTCGGTGTCGGATGACGCGGCCCGCTACGGGCGGGTCGTCTCGGGCATCGGCGGCATCGCGGGCGGCTTCGAGACCGTCGCGGCGGACGGCGTCTGGGCGACGAACGTGCAGGGCCCGGCCCTGCCGCTCAACCCGCAGCTCGCCGACGCGATCCTGCGGCGCGCACTGGGCGACGCGTATGCGACGACCGACGCCCACGCCGCGATCGACGCGCACGCCCGTGCGGCACGCGCCGAGATCGAGCGTCTGGCCGCGAGCAAGCACTTCACGGCGATCAAGCTCTGACCCGCGGATAGTCTGAAGCGCGTGATCGCCGACCCTGTTGCGCTCAGTGCGCCCGTCGCGCGGATCTCGCTCGACGCGATCCGGGACAACGCGCGCCGACTCGAGCGCGGTGCCACGGTGGGCGTCGGCGCCGACGCGTGCGGCCATGGGGCAGCGCAGGTCGCGTCGGTCGTCTCCGCGCTCGGGCTCGAGATCGCGCCGGACTCGACGGAGAACACCGACCGGCTCCTGGGGCTCATCGACGGCTTCTCGCCGGCCCTCCGCCTGTCGGCCACCGTGCTGAGCGTGAAGGCGCTGCGCGCGGGCGAGGGCGTCTCGTACGGCTACGCCCACCGCGCCGAGCGCGACACGCGTGTCGCGCTCGTGGTCGGCGGATACGCGCAGGGAATCGTGCGCGCGCTGGGCGACCGCGTGACGGTCGCGATCGCGGGGGAGCTGCATCCCATCGTCGGTCGCGTCGCCATGGACGTCTGCGTCGTCGACATCGGCGACGCGGCGGTCGCGCGCGGAGACGAGGTCGTCTTCTTCGGCGACCCGGGTGCCGGTGCGCCATCGGTCCGCGAGTGGGCCGACGCGACCGGACTGAGCGCACTCGAGATCGTCACGACGGTCGGTCTCCGCGCCCACCGGGAGTGGCTATGAGCCCCGTGCTGCGCGTCGACCTCGACGCCTTCGCGGCGAACCTCGCCCGCATCCGTGCGCGCGTCGAACCCGCTCAGCACATGCTCGTCGTGAAGGACGACGCCTACGGGCACGGGCTCGAGCAGATCGTCCGCCGCGCGTGGCGCGAGGGAGTGCGGTGGTTCGGGGCCTTCGACGTGCGCACGGGCGCCGAGGTGCGTCGTGTCGTGGGCGCTGATGCGCGCGTCTTCGTGTGGATCGCGGCGTCCGATGCCGAGCTGCTCGCGGCGCTCGACCTCGACCTCGACATCGGCGTCGGCGATATCGCACTGCTCGACGACGTCGCTCGACTCGCGAGCGGCGCACGCGCCAGGGTGCATCTCAAGATCGACACGGGACTGCACCGCAACGGCATCCGTCCGGAGGAGTGGGATGCCGCCACCCGCCGAGCGGCGGAGTACGAGGCATCCGGTGCCATCGTCGTCGAGGGCATCTGGAGTCACCTCGCCGAGGCGTCCGATGAAGAGGACGACGCAGCCGCCGCGGTCTTCGCCGCTGCCGTCGAGACGGCGCGCGGCGCGGGCCTGGATCCGCGGCTGCGGCACCTCGCCGCGAGCGCCGCGTCGTTCGAACGGCCGACCTTCCGAGGAGACCTCGTGCGGGTCGGTGCGTTCGCCTACGGGATCCGTCCTGCGGGTGGTCCGGGGGAGGACGACCTGGGCATCCGCCGCATCGCGTCGCTCGTCGCGCCCGTCGTCGCGGTCGAGGCCGACCGCGTGCGCGTCGCGATCGGATCGGTCCACGGGCTTCCGTCCACCCTCGCCGGCAGCGTCTCGGTCGGCACGCCCGTCGGCCTGCGTCCGCTCATCCACATCGGAGCGCTGGAGAGCGCGGTCGGTGCCTGGCGGGAGGCGCTGCCAGGCGATGAGATCGTCGTGTACGGGGAGGGCGCCGCTTCGGCGACGGACCTCGCAGAGCAGATCGGCACCATCGGCGAAGAGATCGCCGTGCGGGTGTCCCCGCTCGTCGAGCGGGTGTGGGACTAGGTGTTCTTCCCCGACACGTTGTGATCACGTGAGGTGAGCGAAGACCTCCGGGACGATGTGGGTACCACCCTCA
>NZ_JBIMKU010000008.1:0-236011 GCF_051860965.1 Microbacterium sp. | reverse complement strand
TCACGCCGAGCGAAAGCCGCGACCTCAGGATACTGACCAGGAGACAACGCCCTGGGCCAGATCAGAGCGACACCCCTGGGCCAATTCAAGTTGACATAGTCACGTGTCCCGTGATGCACGGAACACGTCACCCCCGCGTGGTGGATCAGAGGTGCGGGAACGCAGTGATCGTCGAATCGATCGGAATCTCCCACAGCGACGAGTTCCAGGCAGCAGTACCGCCTGCGGGTACACGGTCGGTGTACGTGAAGTCCACACCGATGATCGTGCCGGCCGCGTCACGCGCCACCAGGTCGATGCGGACCATTTCCTGATCCTCGGAGAAGTTCGACGTCACCGTGCCTGTGGTGGTCACCCAGTCGTACTCCTGCGCCGACGTGATCTGCCCCATCGTGAAGGACCCGGTCTCGTTCAGCGGCGAGCTCGTCGCGGCGGAGGCTTGCGGGCCACGCACCTCAATGTGGTCGATGGCCCCGGCGCCGATCTGTAGGAACCGGCCAACATACATCGAGGTGCCTTGCAGGATCGTGCCGTAGGTCGAGTCCGTGTCCAACAGCACGCCGGCGGCGTCGTAAGCCTCTACCTCGATGGATGCCAGTGACGTGAACACGTAGTCCTCATTCGGATTCGTGACCTCGACGGCGTACCACCCGTAGCCATTCGAATCCATTCCCCAGGCCTGCTCGCCGAGCACTAGATCGACGGGGCCGGCGGTAGCGGGCTCATCCTGGGCCGAATCGTCGTCGGCCACCTCCGACGTACCAACGTCTTCGAGGACGGCGTCGTTGAGCGCGTCCGATACGGCGCCTGCGGCCAGCGAGAAGAACACCACGACTCCGACGATGGTGCCGATGATCGACACGATGATCGCCGTCAGCCCCAGCCACTTCGGCTTACCCTTTTGGACCAGGGCGACGATACCCAGGACGAACCCGATTGGCAGCAGTACCCAACCGACGATGAGCGCGCCCGGGATGCAAGCGAAGATGAACCCGACCGCGGAGACCGCCAGGGCTACGATGCCGAGGATGTTGCGGGACATCTTCGGTGCCGGCTCGGCGGAGGGCTCTGCCACCGCGGTGGCCACTGGCGAGACTATCGCGGCGCCGGTGTCGGCGAGGGGCGCAACTGGGCGCGCGTGTACAGTCCAGGTCGTGCCGTCCCAGTAGCGCTCCTGACCGGTGATTCGGTCGGGATACCAGCCGGCGGGTGCCGGGGGAGTTGTGGCGTCAGACATGTGGTTCCTATTCTTTCCGCGACGAAGGGCCGACTTTGACGGCAGCGGTTAGGTCGCCCTCGAGACCATGGATTCACCAACCCAACATTGATGAGAGGATTCTCATCTTGCCAGAACCTCGGCTCAGCGGTAGTTCGAGCGCGGCGCACTCTCGGCTGCGCCGCGCTCGACGGCAGTCCCTAGGGCATAGTTTGGTCTCGGTCTCTGCGCGGATCTCGGTCGGTTGGCGCGAGATCAGACCGTTGTCCGCATCATCGTTTCGGACGAGGAGGCGGTGCTCCGATAGCCGGTCCGCAGGTAACGCCCGCTAAGGCGCCACAAACCAAAGCCACCTCGTCGGCCGCGGATCCGTAATCGCTCAAGGCCTATGGGTCGCGTCGGGTGTCGAAATTGAGCGTATGCCCTCACTGGGCTCGATGCCGTTCGGCGCGGTCGCCTTCGAGTTGTAAGCCTTGGACGAGGCGATCATCTCGCCGTTACAGGCCTTGGGTCGAAAGCGGAAGTTCGCGTTCTCGTCACCCTTGATATCGCACTTGCCAGCCAAGCGATCCTCCTGACTCAACGCGGCCGAAGCAGCCTCATCACGATCGACGCCAGTCGAGCAATGAACGGAACAGGCAATGCACGCAGGCACCAATGTGTAATTGCTTCACAGATACGCATCGACGGCGTACCCTTGAGGTCATGCGAGGCGGTCTGGAGAGGTGGAAGCGGGGCGCGGGTTCGGGTGGCCTACGGCAGGCGGTCCGCTACGCGTTCGAGGGGACCTGCGACTCGCACTTCAACAAGTCGACAGGCGTCGCAGCGCTCGAAAGCTATGCGAACGCGGCGACGATCTCGCGGTTCACCGTGACCGACGACGGCATCGCGCAGGACTCGCTGGATCCGGAGCAGCTGCGGGCCTGGGTGGATGGCCGTGACCCGCTAACTGGTGAGGAGCGCGGTCTGCGGCATGCCGCGGCCAACGCGGATCTCGTCCTGGATGGGACGGTGAACGCGTCGAAGACGTTCAGTATCGCGGCGCTTCTGCATCCCGAGATCGGCGCGGAGTTCGAGCGCCTGCAGGATCGTTTGCGGGATCGGATCGTCCGCACGTGGCAGGCCGAGTTGAACGCACGTCGCGGGCATGGCGGGCTGATCCAGGAGGAGATCACGCAGATCGAAGTTGTCGAGCTGCAGCATCGCCGCTCGCGTGCCCTGGATCCTCACATCCATCGCCACCTCTGGCTGAACGTCAAGGTCCTCGGTCGGGACGGGCGTTGGTCGAATGTGGACTCGAGGGTTGCGATGAAGCTGCACACGCTCATCAACGCGGAAGGTGACCTGGCTGCGAGGACGGACCCGGAGTGGGTCGCGGTGCTCGCGAAACATGGGTACACCGTCGATGCGGATGGGGAGATCGCGCAGCTCGCGCATGCTGTTCGTCCACTGTCGCGGCGCTCGAATCAGATCGAGGTGAATCGTGCTCGGCTGGTCGCGGGGTGGCGGGATGCGCATCCCGGTGAGGAGCCGAGCTACGACGTCCTCCGCCAGGTTGATCGTCGGGCCTGGGCGACCTCTCGAGCGAACAAGCCAGGCGTCGTGGATGAGACGAAATGGGAGGAGGTGGTGCGGAACGAGCTCGCGGACATCGATCCTGCCCTGGCGCGCCGCGCTGGCCCGGCGGTGGTGCAGTCGAGGTTGATCGAGGATCTGGACCGCGGGTTGTTGGCGGAGATGGCGATCGTGGATGCCGACGAGCGGTCGACGGGAACGGGTGGGCGGTTCGGCCGTTTCGATGTCCGCGCGGGCGCAGTCAGGGCGATCTCCCGCTCCGGAGTCGTCGCCCGTCGAGACGAGCTCGAGGGGCTCATCGGAGAGGTGACGGCGGCCGCGGTCCGCAGGACCGTGAAGCTTCTCGAGGGCACGGGTGAGCCTGGTCACGTGAAGTGCCTGATGTCCTCGGACACGGTCCGTTTGAAGATCAGGCTCGCAGGCCTGCTCGATGCGCTTGCCACCCCCGGCCGCGCGGTGCCGCGCGATGTGATCCGACGCCTCGCAGCTCGGGTGCTGGGGACGGCGGCGCTCGACGAGGCGCAGCTGACTGCGGCTCAGGCGATCGCCGGCGACGATCGCCTGGTCACCGTCACCGGACCCGCCGGCGCCGGGAAGACGACCATGCTCCGTGTGGCGCACGCCGCCGTCACTCATCGCGGCGGACGGATGGTGGTTGTCGCGCCGACCAAGAAGGCGGCGACGGTCGCCGCGCGGGAGATCGGAGCGACCGCGTCGAGCATTCACTCCCTGCTTCTGGACCACGGCTTCCGTTGGAGTCGTGACGCGTCCGGTGCGCAGGTGTGGACGCGGCTCGCACCGGGCGACATCGATGACGCGACGGGGATCCCCTACTCGGGTTCGACCCGCTTTGCGATCGGGCGGAGGGATCGGGTCGTGGTCGACGAAGCCGGCATGGTCGACCTTTACACTGCCGCGGCGCTTGCCCAGATCGCGGTCGAGACCGGCGCCCGCCTCGCGTTCGTCGGTGACCCGTGCCAAGCGCTCCCCGTCGGCCACGCGGGAGCCATGGCCGCTGCCACACGACGTGCAACCACCACGGTCGAACTTCAATCCGTGCACCGTTTCCACGACCCCGACTACGCCATGCTGAGTCTCCGACTGCGCAACCCCGGCTCCAGGGAGGTCGCACTGCAGGTCGCTGCCGACCTCGACCGGGCGGGCCACGTTCAGACGGTGGCGTCACGGGAGGCGGCGCTGACGGCGATGGTCGACGCCTACTTTACTCATGCGACACGCGGTGATCGCGTGGCATTGGTGACTGGCAACAATGCGGATGCCGACGCGATCAACGAAGCCATCCAGCAGTCCCGTATCGAGCGCGGCGATCTCGATGACCGCCACGTCGCGATCGGGCGAGGGGAGCAACGTCTGCTTGTCGGCGACCTCGTGCAGACGAGACGCAACGACCGCGCCGCGGGTGTCGAGAACCGTGCGTCCTGGATCATTCGCCGCATCACCGACGACTACATCGACCTGATCAGCCCGACCGACGCGGCGGATCTGCGACGCGTATCGCGTGCATACGCCGAGGAGCATGTGCACCTCGCCTACGCGTCCACCGTCCACGGCATCCAGGGCGAGACGACCGACGCCTCCATCGTGGGACCCGACGTCGACGCCGCCGGCCTCTACGTCGGGCTCACGCGCGGCCGCACATACAATGTCGCGATCACGATCGCGCACGACCATCACCACGCCGTGGAGAACGTTGCACGAAGCATGCTCCGGGGCGCCACCGAAGTGACCGTGGAAGACTCGATCCGCGCCGCCCGCGCCGAACTCGCCCGCACCCGACCGACCTACCCGCTCACCACCACACAGACCACGGCCCCGGCCGGCTCACTCAGCGGCACCCGCTAACCACACCCCGAGCACACGATGGTCGACATGATCCCCGTGTGGCCCGCTTCCTCGATCGAGTGGCACGTCACTAAGAAAGATGGACGGTAGCGTTCGGATCGCCGCCAATAACCGATCGGCATGGGTCGAGCAGAGCTCCGATGCTCCATTGCCAACGCCTGTGAACTCGCCGCACTGACTGTCAGGGCATCCCTGCCTGTTGTAGGGAACGCTCAAAGATGTCCGCCGCGACCAAACGAGCACCCTGATTCGCCGCTAGAAATGTCCGCGCTGAGGGGTTTCGTCTGCGACATGCATTATCGGTCAGTAGCGCGATGCGTTCAGACACTGGTCTCACCGATAGTGAGCCTTATGTCAACTCGGTTTAGGCGGGTCGACCGCTCGATAGCTGCGCGTGCCGCCCTGCTGGTCAGTGCATCAGATCGTCGATGATGAGATCCGTGAACGCGGTAGTCAGTAAACGGCGACGGACAGCCGCCAGCGAGTCTCGATCGTCATCCAAAGCCGCTATTTCTGTCCGGAACGCCGCAAGCGGCGAGAGTGCTGCTCGGCAACAAATCAACTGGGGTCCTGCGGGTTTGCCAAGACGGATGGAGTGAAGGGGGGCGCAACGGTAGTTCCGGGCCTGAAGAATGCGAACACACTGCACTCTTCAGGCCCGGAACGAATTCAGCTAGGGCGCTGACTTGTACTGCTGGATGTAGTCGACCGTGAGGTCCCAGTACAAGTCGGGCTGAAGTACGTTGGACGCGTTGAACCACTTCTCTGACGTTGACGCTAGTTGCGACGTGTCGGATACCTGCATACCAGTGTCCTCGGCGAACTCATTGAACGAGTTGATGACGACAGAGTTTGGCAACGGGCTTCGGTTCAGAATTACATCCCAGACCTTCGTGGTGTAGTAGGTGCCCTTGTCCCGGAGTACCGGGGTGTAGCCAGAGATGTGGTTGTTCCAACCCGGCATGGCAACCATGACGTTGGCGTTATCGACGGTTCCGGTGGAAGGAAGCTGCCACCCGTACTCTCCCGCCGTGGCGTTCGGATCGCTAGATGCAAACCTGACTGTGAAGTGATTCGTGGCGCTCTTGTCGCCTGCATACGACTGCCAGGCTGCTTGGTTGGACTTATTGGTGTAGACGACCAGCAGAGGCTTTCCGCCGACCTGGTAGTAATCGTCTCCGTAAGTGGAATTGTTCGCGAACTCTTCCCATGTCTGACGAGCCTCGTTTTCGATTGTCACGGGGTCATTTGTCCATTGCACGCCCCCGATGGCGAAAGCGTACTTGAGGTCGCGGTTGGCAGCGTTAGCGTTCCAGACGGAGAGACGGTTGGCGACGCGAGCGGCGCGGTTGATGATGGCGCCGCTGACATTGTTTAGGCCATTGGTCTCGTCGAGGAGGAGCCAGTCGATCTGCGCGCCAGCGATGGTCGCGATGTGCTCGTCGATAACGGCATTGTTGCCGCTGTCGTACTGCTGATAAGAGCCCAGTGTGTACGGGAGGTACTTGATTGCCGGCTTCCCAGCGAAGCCCTGCCACGTGTTCAGACTCACGGAGTCCGCGGCGCGGTAGCGCTGGACCTGCCAGGTGCCGCCAGACGTGCCGGGGTAGAACGCGATGAGGTCGCGCCATCCGTACGCGTCCCCGCTTGCGGGTGCCATCATGATACGCCCAGCGTTGTTCCCGAATCCGCTGTTGATGAGAGAGTTGCCGCCGTCTATGGCTTTGCTGGCGCGGTCGTATTCACGAGCTACGAGGTCGCCGGGTTGTCCGTCTGCCGTCGGGAGAGCAAGGTCGGAGTTGAAGAAGGCGTAGGGTTCGGCGAAGCCGTCCCCGTTTCCGTCCGCGAGGAAGCGGAATGCCGATCCCACCCCATGGCCGCTGGTCAGGGTCGCGCTTGTACCGAAGGCGGTGCCAGTTGAGAGTGACCGAGTCCATGTCCCGCCGTTGTAGGCGGCTGCGTCTGCACGTCCGTCCTTATTGACGTCAGCCGCGAAGTAGTCTGTCGCGGACGTCCCGAGGCCGGTGGCCCAGGTGCTGACAGAACCGAACGCCGATCCGCTGGACGTGGATGCGACCCATTGGCCCGTGGATCCGTACACCCCGAGCGCATCACTCTTTCCGTCTCCAGTGATGTCTGCAAGGAGCACCCGAGTCGCACCGCCCCCTAGGCCGGACTTCCAAAGGCTGTAGTTGTTGAAGGATGATCCATTCGACAGTGCGACGTACCAGTCGCCGGCCAGGCCGTCGCCGCTGACGTCAGTCGTGAAGAATGCGATCGCGTCGGCCCGGTTGTCGCCATTGACGTCCGCGACAAGCTGGGTTGTCGAACCTGATCCGTGTCCTGTTCTCCAGGCGCTGGGCGTGTTGAACGCTGTTCCCGACGAAGTGGCTACGTCCCAAGTACCAGCAGTGAAAGTGATCGCGTCGGCTTTGCCATCGCCGCTGACATCTGCGGCGAACTGATTCGTTGACGACCCGCCGAACCCTGTTCGCCACGTGAGAGGTGGGGCTGTCACCTTCGAGTACCACGTGGCGTACCAGATTCCTACGTCGCGTGGTGCGTCCGCTTGGGATGCGCTGGGACCGACTGCGACGAGACCCGCCGCCGCGACAATGGCCACGGCAAAAGCTCCGACTATTCGCTTCACTGCTCCTCCTTGAGCGATACCAATCGATTGGCATCCACTGCCAATGGTACCGGCTGATGCCGATGATCGCTAGGGTTTCTGTCAGCGTGGGCGGCAGAAAAGGCGAATGGCGCCAGCTTTCCTTTTAAGGTGCGCGATGGAAGACGTGGTGGCCCGGGCCTAGGCGTGATGGGGCAGCCCACGCACTGGGTAACTGGAGCCGTGCGCTCGCACCCACAGGAATGCCGATGCGCAGAATACCCTCGTCGAGGTCCCAGTGGACTGCGTAGTGTCCTTGGGCGGATCGATAGCTGGTTTGCGCGCTCCGCACTCCGGTGAGCATGCGGGGTTCGATCACGACCTTTTTCCAACCGATGTCGTCCGATTCTTGGCGGAGGCCGCCGACGCGCTCATGCAGCCAGTCGTCGATCATGCCGAGCATGAAGTGATTCTGGGAGCCTTCCCCTTCGTCACCACCAGCCATCGTCCAGGTCTCGGTGAGCGCGGTCGCGCCGGAGGCGATTTGGAAGCCGTAGCCAGGGCTGTCGCGGCGCGAGATCAGTGAGTAGAGAGTGTCGTCGGCGTGGTGTGCCGCGAAGAGTCGGATCAATGCGGGCAACGCGATCTCTCCTACGGTGAGGCGGCCATCGGTGGCGATGCGGGCCTGGAGCGCATCCAGAAGCGCGCTTGACGGGCTGGTGTGCAGGTCCGCGAAGAGCGCGATCTCCGCTTGTGTGGAGTGCCGGCCCAAAGGGTGCGCGGCGATCAGCTTGCCGATCGTCTGGGTTCGTTGTGCTCGCAGGTCGGCGGCTAAAGAGTGTTTGCCGACGCTTGCGTAGATGCTCGCTGCATCCTCGAGGATGCGCGCGTACCCCCAGGAAGCGACCAGCGCCCGCGACGTGTCGTGTTCGAGGCCCACCCAGTCTCCGAGTCCGAAATTCAGTAGGCCTTCGGAAGCGCGAGTGGCGAGGTAAGCGAGGTAGCTTTCGATCGCGCCGAGGTTCTCCTCGAGCACGCGTGGGTCTCCATAACAGCGGTAGTGGCTCCAAGTTGTTCGTACGAGTGCTCCTCCCCAATTCGGATCTTCTCGGAACGCGTTGTGATCGCCGCGGAACGGGAGCCCTGTGAAGTCGATGAACTCGGGAGCGATGTTCGGTATAGCTCCCGACTCCAGTTGCGCAGCTCTGATGTGGTGGAGGCTGTCACGCAGATGCGCTTCGACGTCGTAGTTCCTGGCGAGGGCGCCGAAGCAAAGATGCAACTGTTCCAGCCAGCCGAGCTTTTCGCGGTGTGGACAGTCAGTGAAGACGCTGTGCATGTTGCCTTGAACGGCCCGGTCGACCAGCTGATGCAGCCGATCAAGGAACGGGTCGGACGAACGGAAGAGTCCCACCCTCTTGTTGGCGACTCGCACCACTTCTGCAGTCCATGTGCAGCTGCCGGCAGGGGCACCTTCCACTTCGATGTAACGGAATCCGTTGTAGGAGAACTTTGGTGTCCAGTTCGTGGTTTCGTCGGGCGTCGTGAGGCGGTGAAAGATCGGAGATCCGGTGCTCCATTGGGTGACGTGGCCGGAGTCGGAAAGCAGTTCGCCGGGTCGGATGACGAGTTGCTGTGCTGTGCTCGTTCGCAGTCGCGGAGTGCCCGCGATATTGGTCCCGAAGTCGATCAATTCGGAGCCATTGTCCGTACGTGTGACGCTCAACGGATTCAGCGTTTCGGTGACTTCAGCGGGAGGGTGCTCTGGCCACCAGATGGGACGTGTGTCTTCGACCTGCACGGCGGCGACCATCTGGACGGCCTTCGGTGCAATGGTCAGGTCGTGATCTTCGCCGCCGTACCAGTGAGTTGCCGTCGCCGAGGTGCGACCGGTTGTCCAAATCGGGGTGTGTACCTGGCTGAGTCCGTCGAGCTGGTGGTGGTGGATGCGCGTGGCGAGTCGAAGCAACGCTGAGTGGTTGGTGAGCTTCGAGTACCGGTCTACGCTCTGGGTAATCCAGCTCATGCCAGGGGCCAGTTCTATGGCGATCTGGTTTTCCCCCACCCGGAGGTAGGGAGTGAGGTCGATCGAGACGGCGGGGATTTCTGATTTGTATTGTGCGTATCCCGGCGCCAGCCGTTGAGGTAGGGGCAGCCCGTTGATGCTCGCCCATGCGACTCCGGGCGTTGCGATATCCAGCTCTACGGCCTCGTCGTGGGCGGGATCGAATTCGATCTGCGTTAGGAACGCGCGTGCGCCGGTGTCCGCGGCTTCCCGTTCCGACCAGTCCGGGTGCGTGATCCATGCCGGTGCCCACGGACTGTGCCGACGGGCGACGTGCACCTCCGTGAAGTGCTCACCCTCGGCATCGACATACGCGAGACGCCAGTGCACGCGCCGAGATGAGGCGTTGGCCACCGTGACAGCGCACGCGCCCGCGTCGATGCCGGGGATGTTCCATACATCTAGCTCGCCATCCTCAAGTCTCTGCCGTGTTGACGCTCCCTGCAGGACGAGCGCGCCCAGGACCGGCGCATCACTCTGATTGACCGTCCACGTGATCCGTGCGGTGTCGCGGCTTGTCACCGTTGGCGGGGTCCGGCCGTCAAGGCGGACGTCTTTGAGTTCAACAGGCACTGCATTCCTTCTTGTTATTGCAGAGAGATGCCGGGAGGAAGCGGGGGGGCTTCCTCCCGGCGGGAGGCGAACTATCCGAGAACGAGTCGACTCCGGTCAAGCCGCCCGATGCGGACTACTGTGCCGCCTGGAGGGCGGCTTCGAATGCTGCGTCCATCTTCTCGGTAGCAGTTTCGGGGGTATCGCCGCCGTTGAAGAGGGACTGAACGGCCTGGTCGATGCTCTGCACGACCTCGGCTCCGGGCCATTCCTGGTCGGGCCATGCTGCCGTCCTTCCTGCAAGCTGGTACTCCGCGATGACCTGCTGGTTGACACCTTCCGGCGTGAACTCATCCGTGGGCAGCGCGGGTGCGCCCTTTGCCGCGTTGGCAAACAGAATCTGAGCCTCAGGGGTCCCGATGAACTCGACGAACTTCATCGCCAGGTCCTTGTTTTTAGCATTGGCGTTGACGCCAAAGCCGTTGGAGTCCGCGACAGCAAGATAGCGGCTGTCGGGGTCCTCGCTAGTCGGGAACGGTGCGATGGTGTACGTGGTGCCTTCGGGGGAAATGTCCTCCAACCCAGTGGTGTCCGAGAACGCGAAGGTTGCCACGGCGTCTCCGCTGGCCACGAGGGCGGCTGCGGCGTTGTAGTCGGTACCGTTCGGGCCTTCCTGGAAGCAGCCGCGTGCGAGCATCTCCTGCTGGATCGTGTAGGCATCCACCCAGCCGGAATCCGAGAAGCTGACACCTCCATCGAGCTGCTGCGCGGTGAACTGGGGGTCAGGCCCGTAGACCAAGGGGGCAACCATCGCGTAGGTGGGGACGACGCCGCCACCCTTCTGGAAGAGCGCGTAGGCGACCTTGCCCGCTTCCTTTGCACTGTCGCAGAGCGCCAGCACTTCAGAGTAGGTCTGCGGGATGGGGCTCCCGAGCCCTTCAAGTGTCTGGTCGTTGTAGACGGGGCCGAGGGCCAGCGCGCCGACCGGGACGGACAAGATGCGGCCGTCTTCGGTTCCGAACAGATTCAGCTGCTGCGGCGTGAGCTCGCTCGTCCACGGCTGCGCGGCGAGGTCGACGAGGGCGTCCGCCGCATCCAGGCTCAACACCCCGGCGACGTTACCCGCGCCGGGGAAGGTGCGCAGCACGTCGGGTGCGGTGTTGGATGCGAGGCGGGTGCGCAGGAACTCCTGGTACGAGTTCCCACCAGATTGCACTTCAATCTTCACACCAGGATTGGCCTCTTCGAACGCATCGATGACGGGCTGGATACGGACGGTGTCGTCAGTACCGAGTGTGATGACCTGATCGCCGCTTGCGGCTGGTTCAGCTGTGTCGGTGGAACACGCTGCCAGCGTGACAGTCATGCCGGCGGCGAGCATCGTGGCCACGACGATGTGCCTCGAGTGGTGCTTCATGAGTTTCCTTTCGGAGGGTGGGTGATTGCGGGTACGGGACTGTGTTCAGCCCTTCACTCCCCCAGCGAATCCTTGGATGATGTGACGCTGCAGGGCGAAGTAGCCGAGCAGGATCGGTACCGAGGAGATCACGAGGGCAGCAAAGACAAGGGGCCAGTCCGCGGAGTATTCGCGAACGAAGCCGTTGATGCGCACCGGAACGGTTTCCTGTCCGCTGCCGCTGAGGAAGAGCAGCGCGATGAAGAAGTTGTTCCAGATGGCGATCAGGTTAAGGATGGCGACCGTGCCCAGGGCGGGTCGCATGAGCGGGATGATGATGGAGAAGAAGGTGCGAAGCGGCCCGGCGCCGTCCAGTGCTGCCGCCTCCTCGAAGTCCCTCGGGGTCTCGCGCAGGAACGTGGTCAGGATGAAGATGGCGAACGGCATGGCCCCGCCCACGTTGATGATGATCACGCCCCAGGGGCTGCCGACCAGACCGAGGTCCCTGATGCTGGCGAAAAGCGGGAGTACGCCCAGCTGGCCGGGAATGACAAGACCCAACATCAGCAGATAGAACGCTCCGCGGGAAAGCCGGCTCGTCAAGCGAGCAAGCGGGAACGCCGCCAACGAGGCGAGCAACAGGATGATCGCTACCGCGACGATGGCGATGAAAGCGCTGTTTCCGAGTGCGGGTCCGAGACGTCCTTCCTCCCACGCTGCGGCGTAGTTGCCGAACGTGTAATTCCCTGCGATCTCGAATGCTCCCGACGGGTTGCCTTTCGCCTTCAGGGAGACGTTGACGAGCGCCATAAGTGGGATGAAGGAAATGACGGCGACGACCCAGAGCAGGATCTCGAGGGCCAGCGTCCGCGAGGTGTACTTGCCGATCATCACTGCACCTGCCGAGACGTGAGACGGTATTGAACCGCTGCGAGGATGGCAACGACGATCGTCATCACCAGTGCGAGTGCCGTCCCGTATGCGTAATCGCCCAATTGAAAACCGATCTTGTATATCGTGGTGGAGATTGTCTCCGTCGCTGTTCCCGGGCCACCGTTGGTCATTGCGATCACCTGGTCGAACTGGCCGAGCCCGCCGATCAGAGTGAGCAGCAAGTTGATGACGATCGCGCCGTTGAGTAGAGGAAAGGTGATGGACGCGAAACGTCGGACAGGGCCGGCACCGTCGATTGCGGCGGCTTCGGTGAGCTCCACAGGGATTGCCTGCAATCCGGCCAAGAAGATCACCATCGAGTAGCCGCTGAACTGCCAGATGATCGCAACACAGATGGAACCCAGCGCGAAGCGGGGATCGCCGAGCCAATCTTGGGTTAGCCCCCCCAGGCCAACGGCACGGAGTGCGGAGTTCAGTCCTCCCTGCGGGGCAAGAATGTAGCTCCAGATGTACCCGCTCACCAGGGGTGTCAAAACGACAGGGGCGAAGAACAAGACCCTCAGCAAGTTTCGCGTTCGCACAGCGGAGTTCAGCGCCAGCGCCAGCGCGAGGCCGATGGCGTTCTGCAGCAGCATCACGACGATTGCGAGTAGAGCGGTGTTGCCGAATGCTCCGATCGCACGAGGGTCTGACAAGAGCCGCTCGAAATTGGCCAGCCCTACCAGCTCGAATGAGGAGCTAATGCCATCCCAGTCGCTGAATGCGACCACAGCGCCCTGGCCGCTGGGAATCAAGGTGACAAACGCGTAAGCAATCAGCGCGGGCAGTGCCATCCACAACGGCGCGGTAACGCCCCGGAATTTTTTGCGTCGTCCCTCACCGGGGCGCCCACGACGAGATGTCCGTCGGGGCGCCGACGCGGCGGCATCGAACCACGCGGTTCGTCGCGTCGCTACATCCGCCATGGACTTCTCCCCTGCTCGACTTTGAACACTAGTACCAATCGATTGGCATAGTATGCTCGTGTCCCACCGCGTGTCAAACAGCACACGCTCTGCCTTCAACGAAGAGAGCCCAGACCCATGACCGATGTCGTCTTCTCCTCCTCCAGCCCGTTTCGTGTCGCGGTGGAGAAGGACCCCGACATCCGCGCGTCACTTGCCCGGTTGCAACGTCCGGACTATTCCACCGAGTCCGCCATCTCTGAGTCGATGGCGAGCGACTGGCCGGGTGATGTTGCCGGCAGGCTGCTTCTGACGTTGAGCCGGATGGCTCGAAGCGGGCTGGTTCCTCATCAGCGCATTCGCGAGTTGTTCGACGCAATGATCGCCGCCACCGCGGGAGTCGGCCACTTCGGCGCCCCAGCCTCAGAAGTGATAGATGAACAGCAGATCGCCTGTCACGGGTGGGTGGTATCGGCCTACCTGCAGTATGGCGCCGTCACCGGAGACCCCCGGGCACTGCCGGCCGCAGGGGCGGTCGTTGACGATCTACTTCTGCCGGGTCTGAGCAAGATCAACGCGTACCCTCGCGAACGTCGGACACTCGATATCGGCGCACCATCGGGCACGGCCACGCAGGAGGTCAACGGGTGGCTACTGTCTACGGACACGTGGTGCGTGCTACTCACTCTGAACGGCGTAGTGCCGCTCTGGGAGGCAACACGTCGCGCGGACCTCGAACAATTGATTCTGGCTCTCGTGTCTCTTGCAGGAGAGATCGACTTCGTTGCAGAGCGCGCTCAGCTTCACGCGACAGTGGCGGCGGCCCGGAACATCGCCCGCTTTGCCGAGCTCAGCGGATCGTCGGAGGCCCGTGACGTCGCACAGAGCATCTACGAGGCATACGTCCACGAGGCGCGCACACTGAACTGGGCCCCGTTCAACTGGTTCGGCCGGCCTGAGACGTGGACCGAGCCCTGCGCCATCGTCGACTCCATCGGACTCGAATTCACGCTTTGGCGGCTCAACGCCGATCCCGTGCATCTCCAGAACCTTCGCCGCATCGAGCTCAATGCCATGGCCTACGCGCAACGAGCAGACGGGAGCTTCGGGTTGGATGCGATCGCGACCGCGGAGCACCCGGAGATCTATTCGATTGCCGACGACGCGTGGTGGTGCTGCACGATGCGCGGTGCGCTTGGTCTAGTGGACCTTCGGGATAGGTCCTTCGAGGTCGCGCCCGATCGGATCCGCGTCCTACTGCCCCGCAGCGGTCGCCTCGAACATCCCAGCCTTCCCGGATGGATTATTGAGTTCACGGCAGAGGACGAACGACTCTCGTGCCGTGTCATCACCGCGCCCTCGGGCGCGGCCCCGATCCTCATTGAACTCCCGCTGACCCAGACCGAGGTGTCCCTGCCGTCTGACGCTGGGGCGAGCGTTACCTTGCGTTTGCCTGTCGAGCACAGCACGCTAGAGGTGGCACCGGGCAAGTTTATGCACTTCCATGCCGACCGGATCATCGACGCCAGTGGTCAACGACTCACCGACGGAGAGCGCTCAATGAACGTCGCTCCGCGCAGGCTTACTTCGACCCTTGAAGAGATCCAAATGACAGAAACCGCCACCTGAGAAGGTCAGGACCAGCAAACGGGGAACCTCACATGACCGATGGCGACGACTCAGAAAACCCGGGAAGTAGGCGCCCCACTCTGAAGGACGTCGCCGCGCGAGCCGGTGTCAGCGAAACGACAGCCTCCCATGTCCTCACTGGCCGACGCTACGTCGCCCAGACGACTCAACAGCGCGTCCGTCAGGTCATGCAGGACCTTCAATACCGACCCAACCAGTTGGCGCGCTCGCTACGCGTGAAGACAACCCAGACCGTCGCCTTCATCGTTCAAGACATCGGAAACGTCAGCGCGACAACCTCGATTCGCGGCGCCTCAACTTATCTGCGCGAACGAGGGTTCACGATCAACATGATCGACTCCCCTGACGAAGGTTTTTCCTCGGCGCTACTTCAAAAGGTGCTCGATCAACTGCCGACGGGTGTCATTTTCTTCGGCCAAGACCCGGAGCCCGCCGCCGCACACCTCCTCGAACAACAAGGCGTGCCCTTTGTCGTGGGAGGACTCGGCGCCGCACACGACGCAGATTGGGACATCGTGTTCACCGATCAACGAAAGATCACTCGTGAACTCACGGCAATCGGACTGTCGCGCGCACCGGGTCGCGTTTGCTTTTTCGGCGGTGACTGGGGAGACGAAGGAGCGAACACCCGACTCCAAGGATTTCTCGACGCCGCCGAATCCGCTCACCGCACCGTCACCGAGAACGACGTCCACCTCGTGCCTTACTCCATTCAGGGAGGGCGAGCCGCCATGGAGATGGAGCTCGACGATCCCCCGGATCTCGTCGTCTGCGGCAGCGACCAAATCGCCATTGGCGCGATCCTCAGGGCACGCGAAGCCGGTATCGCTCTACCAGACGACATGCTGATCTGCGGATTCGACAACAACGACGCGTGCGAGGTCGTCGCCCCCACGCTGACGAGCGTGGAAGTCCACCTCGCCGAGCAGGGGATGCTCTGCGCCGAGATTCTCCTCCGCCGCGTCGACGAGACGCCGTCCGAGCGGACAAAACCCGTCCGCCACGAGGTCCGCCCGACCATCGTCGCGCGCGCTTCTCTGCCTATATAGCGCGCCGGCGATGCGAGGGTGCCCCGAGGAGGCGATGTCATGCAACGAGTGTGTTTTCAGTTGAAGGTCAAGCCCCACCTGGTTTCTTCATACATCAAAGCCCATGCGACAGTGTGGCCCGAAATGCTCCAAGCGATCGTGGACTCAAATCGGCAAAACTACTCACTCTTCTTGAATGAAGACGGCCTACTTGTCGGATACTACGAGACTGAATCGGTTGAAGCCTCGCAAGCGGCGCTCGAGGCAGACCCTCGCACGGCGGCGTGGGAGGCTCGCATGACCGGATACTTCTTGTCACTGAACGGACGTCCCGACCAGAACGCGATCGTTCTCCAACAGGTGTTCAATCTCGAAGAGCAACTGCAAGCGGACGGGTCGTGACACCGGGGGCCCTAGCCCGCGCCGGGCACTGGCACCGCCACGACGGCGATGTTCCCGTTTGGTTGCAATACGACTCTGCGATGGTTCGCATGCTCTGTCGAGTTTGAGTACACCCCACCCGACGTCAGAGCGCAGGGCGATCACCGTCCAGTTGGAATCGGATCCGACTCTTTTGGCGTCGCTCACCGGTGACTCTCAGGGTTCAACCGGACAGATCGCTTGGTCCCGACGGCGTCCTAATTTCGCCGAGCTATCTGATGCCGATGTTGACCTTAAGCGGACCCAGTCAACGCCGTGGTCCAAGCACCGGGATTCACCTGTGGCGGATAGTCAGCCCAACGTCGGCCAGCAGCATCTTTGCCGGTCCCTATCGGCAGAACAAGTTCTGACGTGTGCGGCGCCGCGCCACGCGCCGCGCCACCCCCCGCGTCACAAGCGCACGCCCCGTCTGGCGCGTCCCGCAGACGACTACCCGTGTCGAAATGTCCAGATGGATATCGCGTGGACCTTTCATCCGCGAAAAGGACATTTCAATAGAATCCCTACACCTGTCCGAGACCGCGCCATGCCGCGTGATCATCTGTAGGTGCGGTGGACGTGCCAGTCGCTGTCGGTGCGGAACACGTCGAACACGAACGACTCCTGGTCCGTATTCGTTGCTTGGAACCGCCATCCGTACATCGACCCGTTGTGCTGAGAGAGCGCGGACCAGATCGACTCGCGGAGTCGTGTCGGCGAGTCAGTCACGGTCCAGCGCTGCCCGGCGAAGACCATCCGCGCGGGGATGTCGTCGACCATCCATATCGTGACTTCATGCCCCGTCTCCACCGCGCTCATGATGACAGATCAGAACATAAATACGACTGACGGTACTCTGTTGCTGATCGGCCGGAGGAGGGAGATCCGGGTCTGTGGGGACGAATCGGCGCTACGCGAAGCAGGTGGACCGCCTCATGGACGAGCGCATCCTGCAGCGGGTCGCGGACGAGTATCCCCTCCAATCGTTGACGGAGATGGAAAGACAAGCTGACACCTTGCCCGTTACCCGTGATCCGCAACCCAAGCGGTGTCACGCGTGGGTGAGGTTCGGGCCACATCCGATGCTGGTCGACGCGAAAGTGGCGGTATGGAATGACGTCGCGTGCGGGGTCGTGTTTCACGTCGGTGACAAGGAGTTCCGCTGTTGGGTGTGGGCTAGTGCGGTGAGTCTTGCAGTGGATTGAACGGTGGTCCTAACGCGTGGAAGCGGGGTGAGAGTATGGTGGCTCTCACCCCGCTTCCTGTGTACTCAGTTAGCGAGAGATCCCTGTGGCGGCGTACGAGGCCGGCATGGCTACTGGCCCCGAAGCGGATGTGTCCGCGGCGGGGCCGTTAGCTTTTGGGGAGCGCTCGACAGCGATACCGGCGAACTTGAGCGAGGCGCCGACGTTGTCCGCGACGACGTCGCGGGTCTCACGGGTCTGCCCGGTTTCCTTGTCGGTGTAGGTGCCGAAGCGGAGTTCGCCGGCGACGATCACGCTGTCGCCCTTGCGGAGCGAGTCGGTGATGTGGCGTGCCTGCTGGTTGAAGACGACGACGCGGTGGAACACGGTGCCGGCGTCTTCCCACCGGTTGGTGGTCTCGTTGAGCTTGCGGTCGTTGATGGCGACGGTGAACCGGGCGTACTCGTTGCCTGATTCACCGGTGCCGTGTTCGGGGTCGCCGGTGAGGTTGCCCTCGAGGGTGACGGGGATTCTGGTGGTCATCCTTCTTTCCTTTCCTCGGCCGCACCGGTTGGGGGTGCGGGTTCGGCGTGGGCCTGGGTGGTCCACGCGGTCCATAGGTTCTCGTCGGTCACGTTCGACCAGGTCCGAGGTTTGGTGGTTTGGTGTCGTTCGGAGCATCCGCCGCCGTAGGCGCGGGTGAGTCTGGGCATGGCGATTGCGAGGCGTTCGTGCCAGCCGATGGGCCCGAGCCCTGTGTCGGCGTCGTCGAAGCTGACGACGTGTGCGGTGTAGAGGGCGGTGAGTTCCTCGACGAGCTGCTCGTGCTGCCACCAGCAGTTCGGGACGATGGAGGGTGGAACGTGGTACCGGACGGTGAACCATTCGACCCAGTCCCGTAGGTCCGCCCATACCTGCCCTGCCTCACCGCTGGACAGGTATCGCCAGTTGATGATGTCGGCCGCGATCGGTTCCGAGGACTCATCGCGGTCCACCTGACCGGGAGCCGGCGCCGGTTCAGGTTTGGGGTCTGACGCCGTGACGTCCGCCCATGCGGTGACGGGGTCGACCGGTTCGGGATCGTCGTCCGGGTTCATCGGTTGGTCACCTCCTCAGCGGGTCGGGCGAGCTTGCGTCGGAGGTGCTCGAGCGCGAGGTGGGTGGCGTCTCTGCGGGTGCGGTGGTGGGCGAGGACCTGGTCGCGTTCCAGGAGGCGATGGAGGAGGTCGTGGCAGTACGGGTGGAGGGGGATGAGGTGGTCGTGCGGCTCGTGGGCGACCCAATGCCCGTCGGGGGTGCGGTGGACGCCGGTGTAGTCGGCGTGGTGCAGTTCGAGCATGTCTTTGGCGTCGAGGATGCTGCACGCCTGGCAGCGCAGCGCCTCGCCGGAGCGGACCTGGCGGGTGAACCAGCGGTCGCGTCGGGCGAACCAGGCGGGGGAGCGGAGGTACCCGGTGCGGTAGCCGCGGTCGCGGATCTTGCGACAGTTGCTCATTCGTCTTCCACTCTCTCCGCAGCGACCGCATCTGCGGGATCGTCCGATCCTTTGGGCGTGGGGGACTGGTAGGCGCTGTGGAACACGGATTGCTGCTCGGTTTCGATGAACTTCTTCCCGTGGCGGATGGCTTTGGCGTCCGCGCGTTCGTCCCAACCGGCGAGGTCGAGGAGCACACCGCGTCGATTGCGGTAGGCGAGGAGCCCGAGAGTCTGCGGCATCCGCCGGATCTCGTCGACCGACATCAACGACAGCCGTTCATGATGCTCACTGGTGGAGTGCCCGGCATCGCGGGTGGACCACGACCGCTGCGTGCGGCTCGTGCTCCGGGTACCCAGCAGCGCCTCGATGTCCCGCAGGTGATCGACATGAGACGCACCGCCGAGGAGGACCTTCGCGGTCGCGGCGGCCCAAATGGTGTCGGCCTCGGCGCGCGACCACGCGGTCTCGGCTTGGGAGAGGGCTTGGAGGACGACGAAGGTGCAGATCCCGCGGCCGCCGCCGTCCGCCATGGTGCGCGGGAGGTTGGCCCAGCGGAACATGTTCACGATCTCGTCGAGGATCAGTCCCAGGGGTTTGTGCAACCTCGACCCGGTGGAGGCGAGCGCTTTCGCTCGTGCGACCTCGACGATGTCGTCGAGCACGGCGCCGAGCCATCCGCCCATGGCGGACGCCCCGGATGCGGACCCGATCAAGTAGAGAGTGTTGGCGTCGTCGAGGAACTCGCGGGGATGGAAGACGGCGTCGCCCGGGCGAGGGCTCAGCGTGTCGCGGATCTGGGGGACGGCAAGTGGGGCAACGGCGCCCTGCACACCGAACCAGATCGAGGACGCGAGCTTCTCGTCCCCGGTGATCGTCGACTCCAAGCTGTCTCCCCACCCCGGGGCACCGTCGGAGCGGAGCATCTCGACCGCGGTTCGCGCCAGCGAAGGTGAGGACCCCCATTCGTAAAGGTCACCGACGGCCCGATTGCCGACGGCCGCGGCATGCAGCAGCCGCGCCAGGACGACACCGGATGCTTGCGCCCACTCCTGGTTGGTGTTGGAGGTGCCCAGGGCGGTGCCGGTGATGATGGCGTTACCGCGCTGCATCGCAACCAGAGGGTCCTCGCACCCCACGATCGGGTTGACGCGAAGAGTGTGACGGATGCCGGAGAGACCTTGCGGGTCGAACACGTGGACGGTGCCGCGCTGTTGGCGCATTGCCATCGTCGCGGTGAGGTTGTCGTTCGTGGTCGAGGTGGTGACGAGCGGGCCGGTCCAGTCGAGGATCGCGGAGATCAGTACCCGGTACCCCTTGCCCGATCGGGGTGGGCCTTCGAGCGCGACGGAGTCCTCGATGGACACGTAGACGTCGGATCCACGGGAGCGGCCCACCCTCCAGCCGACGTCGGTTGCGGTCGGGCGCGCAAGGTCAGGGCGGAGCTGCCGGGCGCGGCGGAGGACCGCTCTCGAGGAGAGGTGCTCGCGGATCTCCGCGGAGGTGGCGAACCCGGGTCGGGTGCGGAGGTCGGCAACGAACGACCGGTCCGACTGCCGGTACCGAGAGACCGCCTGCATGATCACGATGACGAGCGCGATGATCAGGAGCAGTGCGATGAGGTCGGCGGTGCGGATCTGCCAGACGGGAAGGTCGCAGCCGGCCGGTGGGGTGTATGCGGCAGGGTCTCCGCTGAGGGCGAGCCAGAGGCCCGAGAACGGGCTCACCGGCTCGGGTCGGGAGCCGCAGAGAAGAGCGGTGATGGCTTCGGCGATGAAGGCGCACGCGAGGCCGAGCACGATCGCTCCAGCGCTCAGTCCGGCGAGGATCTTGCTGAGCGTGCTGTCGTTCATCACCGGGCTCCTGTCAGAGGCCTTCGGCGGCCGCGGCGGTGGCGCGCACCCAGGCGGTGCGGGTGCGGGGGCGGAGGTTGTCGAACATGAGTGCCCCGGATTTGAGTGCAGGGTCGAAGGGGATGACAGTGACGGCGCGAACGTGCGGGGCGAACCCGTCGACGATGCGGTCGAGCTCGCCGCGACGAGTGGGTTCAGACTGGGTGACAATCACAACAGCCTTCTCGGCGAGCGTGTGGGAGTGGGGGTCGCGGGTGCGGAGCGCGTCGAGGAGGAGGGCTGCGGATTCGGCGGATTCGGGGGCGGCGAGGGTGGGGATGACGAGTTGGGTGGTGGAGTCGATCATCCGCAGCCAGCGGTCGGCGGACTCGTCGTTGCCGGAGTCCCACACCACGAGCCGGTAGTAGCGGGCGGCGACCTGCATCAGCAGATCGAACTCCTCCCGACTCAGCCGCTGGTCCGCGGCGAGGAGCTCGGGGTTGGAGCGGAGCACGTCGTACCGGTCGGCGGCCTGGTGATGCACGTACCGGCTGATGTCAGAGACCGCGGCATCGGGGGTGAGGAGGTCGTGGGCGTGGTGGAGCAGATCGCGGATCGTGGTGTCGTAGAGCCCGGTTTGAGTGCGCCAGCCCAGGGTGCCGCGGGTGTCGTTGTTGTCCCACGCCAGCACATTCCCACCCCCAAACCGGGCAAGCACCGCGGCGATCATCGCCGTGGTCATCGTCTTCCCGACCCCGCCCTTGCCGTTCGCGACGCCGATCGTGCGACATCCCGCCCAATGCGTCGACACGGTCGCAACGTCAGGATCGATCTCCGACGCCTTGACGATGCCGAGGGCGGATAGGAACCCGCGCAGACTGCCGGAGCTCGCCGGAGTGGGTGTCAGGAAGGTCGGGCGGGGTGCGGCGACGGGCTCCGCAATCGGCACGTCGGGGTTGTCGTCGGTATCCGGTTGCGGAGCCTCACTCGTCACCTCCTCTCGATCCGCTGCAAGGCCACTCGTCGGGAGAGTGCGGTCGCCCCGTTCGTCCACTCCGGCTTCAGACGCCGTCCCGCGTGCGCGGAGGGCAGCGCGGGTGGACTCGCTGTCAGGGAGCGGCGCGAGGGTGCCGTCGGTGTGGATGAGGAGATGGTGGTCGCCGCGGTCGCCGCTGGTGACGAGTTCGACGGGTTCCCCGGTGCGGCGGGCTTCGTCGGCGGCGCGGCGGACGATGGCGAGGCGGATGTCCTCGGTTCCGGTGACGGTGATGGGTTCGGAGTGTCCGTCGGGGGCGATGTAGGTGGCGGTGGGTCCGGTGACGGTCGCGTAGGCGCGGGTCATGACATCTCCTTCTCAACAGTGGCGAGCCATCCATCGACCGCGGCATCCGTCTCGACCGCGGTTGGGGTGGGTTGGGGCCAGAGGGTTTCGAGGTCGTCCGGCTCCAGCAGGTGCAGGTGGGGGTCGTCGCGGTCGGCGGCGGTGACGGCGTCGTCGGTCTTGAACAGCTCGTACTCCCACGCGGTGGAGGTGGCGAAGCAGTCCACGAGGTAGGAGTACTGGCCGATGTAGGCGAGGAACTCGCCCTTGCGCAGCTGCCGGGCCATCTCGACATGGGGTGCGGGGAGGTTGAGGCGTTCGCGGAGGTGGGTTTGTTCTTGGTGGTTGACGCGGAAGATGAACTTGTTCTCGATGTCCCCGACGATCGAGTAGGCGAGGGCGCGCTCCATGGATTGTTCGTCGCCGACGGCGTCGAGGTCGCCCATCTTGTGCAGGATGACGATGTTGCTGATCCCGTAGTGTCGGGACAGTTTCAGCCACTGCTGGAACATCTGCAGGCTGGTGAGTGACGTCATGTCCCGCCAACCCTCCTCACGCACCACATACCTCGTCCGTTTCGCGGCCCGGTCGCTGATCACCGCCTGAATCCACGCCGTGGAGCACACCTGCGTGAGCTGCGCGGCGAGCTCACCGCGGGCGAACAACTCGCTGGTGTCGGTGACGACGATCGGCGCGTCCTGGTCGAACTCCACGGTGGAGGCGTCCTCGAACAGGCCGGAGAGGTCGCCGTCGACGAATCGGCGCAGCACGAACCGCGGCTGCACCGCACCCTCCGCGACCCGTCGCTCGTGATCTGTCTCGACGGGTGGTCGGCCGAGCTCCTCATACACCTGCCGGAGTGTCGGCTCGTCGTTGGTGGCGGTGATGGCACGGTCGAGGGCGTCGTGGATCGCGGCGTGCTCGACGGCGCTCATCCGTCCACCGAGGGTCATCTCGACGATCGCGATCAGGGTGCCGATGCGCCGCTGTTTCACCATCTGCTCGTGCGCCTCATCCGTAGAGCCCAACCTCCGTGGGCCGCGGTCCAGGGGGTTGAGCCGTGCGCCGGTTCCGCCGCCGAGCCGGATGACGGTTCCGCCGGGGATGGCGTCGGCGACGGCCACCCATTCGCCCTTCGGGTCCGAGGGGACGACGACCTGATGTCCGAACGCGATGGATCGAGTGGTGAGGATTTTGACGACTCCGGACTTCCCGGAGCGGTATGCGCCGAGGGCGAGGATGTTCGTGGAGAACGTTCCCCGGTCACTGGTGTCGACGTACGCCTCCCACGGCGAGAAATGCCACAGCGCGTCCGCGTTCAGGTCGACGCCAATGATGGGGCCGCGGTGCCCGAGCCCGGCGTCGGCGACGAACGGGTAGATGCCGGCGAGGTGCTGCGATGTCGCCTGGTGGGGTGGCAGCACCGGCTTCGCGAGGTTCCAATAGCCACCCTCGACAAGTCCCGGGCCGAACGGCCCGGGAACGGCCGGTTCAGGGAGGCTGCGCTCGCGCCGAGAAGATCGAGCCGGCTGTTCGGCCCGGGCGAGGGAGGCGAGCTGGCGGCGCTGGTCGCGGCGTTCCCGGCGGGTGGAGTCGCCGGGGGTGAAGGTGACGGTGCGGCGGGCCATCACTTCATCCCCAACCCGACCGGCAGCGCATTCACCATCAACGCCTCCGCCTGCTGGCAATAGAGGATCTGCGCCTCCATCCCCGCACGAGACAGGGCGTTCCGCATCCCGGCGATGGCCTGGTCGAGTTGCTCCTCGTCGGGGGCGGTGATGGTGAGATAGGCGCCATAGCGGAATTCGCCGTGCCCGGCGACGATCTCCTGCTCCTGCTTTTCCAACGCATCCCAGTCCGCGGCATCCGCTGCGGACCCGTCCGCGCCTCGCTTCGCGCGGAGCTTCTCGTTGCCCCGCCACACCTTCTTCTCGTCCCGGATACGTTTGAGGGCTTTGGAGACGGGAACGGGAGTGAGGACGAGGGAAAGGATGTGGGTGACGGCCTCACCGGTGTGGGGGTGGCGGGCGAACACGATCGGGGACACGAACCCGACCGGCGCATCCGACCGCGGCCACTCATGAATCCACATCGTCGTATGCACACCACTGTCGGTGATGACGATGCCGTTGCGGCCCTTAGGTTCCTCGAGGAACATCGGGCCGATCGCGATCGGATCCACCCCACCCTGCACGTCATCCCGGTTCTGCACCGTCGACGCGAACGCCGGATCCACCGCCACCCGCCCCAACGCCGCCACATCCCGCGGGGTGAGCCAGCGGCGGACACGGACCTTCGCCGCCTGGAGTGCGTCGGCGAGGTTGCCAGCCTCGATGTAGGCGAGGGAAGTGATGGCGGCTTTGCCTCCGCCGAGGGACTTGAGTTGCGCGCCGAGGGTGACGAGGTCGAGGGTGAAGGTGAGGTAGTTGCGGTGCGATACCGCGAACCGCTCCGACCCATCCATCACCGACTGGTAGTTCGCCGCTAGCGGCGATCGTGGATCCAGGTCCCGACGCCTTTGCACGGTCTCGTAGTGGTCCCGGGCGGCGCGGATCGTGGTCGGGATGGTTCGCTCCTGCAGCGTGACCCGCTTCACGCCGGGTCGTTGGGTGAAGGAGGCGAGGACGTTCGCCCACTGCTGCGCCAGGTCGTACCGTTCCGGGGTGTCGTGCATCAGGAACCCCTGCACCTCGAGCTCCGCGGTGACGGAAACGGTGCGGTCGTGAGGGTTGTAGACGCACACCATCCCCTCCACCTCCCACAACTGCAGCGACGCCCGCGTCCCCGGAAGGTTCAACGTTCCGGCAAGCCGCACCTTCTCCGGCCGGAACGCCTGCGTCGTCGCACCCATCGCATGCCGCACCTGCTTCATCACCCACAGCCCCGCCATCCGCGGCGTCGAGATCCCGTGGATGCTGGTGAGCGCGGTCACCCCGAGGGCGAGATAGAACGGGGCGGCGTAGAGGAGACCGGCGGGGCCGAACCGGTTTACGCCGATCAGGAGGACGAGGGCGGCGGCGGCGACGAAACCGAGCTGCCAGCCATCCATCCCCATCACCACGCCCTGCCGGGACCTACGCGGCAACCGCACCGGACGCGACACATCATTCGACACCGTCATGAGCCACTCCTCCCCGTCGCGCTACCCGCCGCCGGGGCGACAGACGCCGTCGACGATGGCGCGGGCGTCGAAGCCGCACTGCTGGGCGCGGAGCTCGCCGCGCTCGACCCGCTAGAACCAGATCGCGCCGGACTGCTCGCGCCAGACGGCTTCGACGCCGACGGTCCGCGCGAGGCGAGGCCGCCGCCTGGGCCGCTCGAACCACGGCCCGCGATCATCCCGGCCGGCGACGCACCCATCCGGGAAGGGATACGCACCGCGGTCCGTGCAGCGTTCGATCCCATCCGACCGGCGTGAGACGCCGCGCCGGATCCGACACCGTCGGCGGCGACCGCACCCACGAACGAGAACAGCCCGAAGACCGCGAAGGGCGCGAACGCCACCAGAACGAGGCCGATGAGAAGTGGCCAGGACTGTGGATCCCAGATCGTCTTCACCGACGAGAGCCCGTTGATGATCAGCGTCACGAACCCGATCGTGAGCGGACCAGTGAGCAGGAGCACGGCGACGGCGGAGACGTAGCGGACCACCCATTGCGGGCCGATGCCACGGACGGGGAAGATCATCCACGCGATCGGCCCAACCGTGATGAGGGCGGCGAGGACGATGTTGCGGAACGTGAACACCAGCATCAGCAGCAGCATCCCGATCATCAACAGCCCATGGATCACGAACGCGAAGAAGTAGTTCGCCTGACCACCCGCCCACATCACCCCCTGTAACGTCGCGAACAGCGACAGTGCCCCGTCGCGGTTGAGGATGTACCAGGTCATGTCATCGATCGCGTTCAACAGATGACCCGTCAACCACAATGTCAACGGCACCGCCACCACCGCGATAAACGACCGTACAAGAGCGCCGACGAGCTCGTCGCGGTCACCGGATACGACGGCAGCGGTGACCGCCCAGATCATCGCGCCGAGCAGGATCATCAGCACCGCCCACTGCCAGAACGACCACTCATCCACGGCCGCCGTCCACAGCAACGAGGACGTGTCAAAGCGCATGTTCTCCGCAACCGTGAACATCATCGCCGTCGCCGATAACGCCATCCCCCGGCCGGCGTTCTCGAACGTCACGCACACGACATCCCCGACGCTGCAGCCGTAAGCGACAAGAAGCGGCTTGCCCCCTGCAGCCTGGAGGGCTTGAGTGTGGCCGCCGAATGTAGTGCAGACGGTTGTCCTGCTCCCGGCGAGGACGACGTTCTGGAAGCACTGCTGAGCGACGACGGAACTGGGGTCGGTCGGAGTGCACGACACCTGACCGCCACCGATCCGACAGTCGACGGGGTAGGAAGGCGCCGACCATGTCTGCCCCTCGACCGGAGCCGCGGTGGCCACGCGCTCGACGGGTTCTTGAGCCTGCGCGGGTGCGAAAGTGCCGCTAGCGAGGAGGAGGCCGAGGACTGCTCCAGCGGTGGCGGCGCGGAGGGTGCGCATTAGAAGCCGAAGTCGAAGTTGACGAACCATTGGAAGAGTCCGGATGCGGCGCCGAGGACGGCGGCGGCGATGAAGATCCAGAGGATGTTTTCGCCTGCCCAGGTGCGGACTCGGTCGGAGGCGAGGCCGCGGAAGGCGAGGGCGGCGCCGGCGAGGATGAGCATGATCAGAACGACCAGGAGTGCGGCGGCGAGGATGTAGGAGGCGATGAGTTGGAAGCCTTGGAAGAAGGGGGCGCTGAAGTCGGGGTTGATGTCGGGCACGTCGACGTCGGCGGGGAGTATGCGAGTGTTCATGGTTGCTCCTTGCTGTGGGTCCTAGGTGAGGGGGAGTCCGCGTGCGGCCATGAACGGTTGCGGGTCGATCGTCCGTGACTGATAGGTGACTTCGAAGTGCAGGTGGCAGCCGAACGACCGGCCCGTGTTGCCTTCCGCACCGATCGGCGTACCCGCCGTGACCTGGTCCCCTTCGTGGACGAGGAGGGAGCCGGTGATCATGTGCCCGTAGAGGGTGATGAGGGAGTCGCCGTGGTCGATGCGGACGCTGACGCCGTATCCGGAGTAGGTGCCGGCGGTGATGACTGTTCCGGGTCCGGCGGCGTAGATGGTGGATCCGCAGCCTTGGGCCATGTCGTAGCCCTGATGGTTGACGGAGCAGTAGCTGCAGCCGATGACAGGGTTGCGCCCGAACCCGCGCCCTTTTGTGTACCGGCCGGCGAGGGGATACCCCCAGTCACCCACGACCACTGGCCCGGCACCCGCCGTCACGGCGGTCGTGACGGACTGACCAGCGACCGCGAACGGGATCGCAATCAGCGGGGTCAGCAGGATCGCGTTGACGAGCAGGACGAACAGGAGGATGCCGAGGGCGATCCGCTGTCCAGTCCTCGTCTTGGCGAGGGCTGCAATCGCGGCGACCGGGGCGCCCATGTCAGGGCTCCAACGGCTCCGTGAAGTACCGAACCACCTTGCAGTCCCCCGCCGCCTGCGCACTATCCGGCGTCGGCACAGACCCCGCACCGCACAACACCTGCACACTCACCCGCACCACATCGTCGAACGACGTCTCACCCCCCAACCCATCGGACTGCGTGAACGTCAACGTGACGTCCGCCGTCCCGATCGACATGTCACCCGACGCATCGTCCGGAACATCGACATAAGCCACGTCGCTGGTGACTTCCGCCACCACGCGACCATCACTATTAGCCAGCGAGTCCCACTCCTGCTGCGGCAGTACGACGCCCTGGCGCAACTCGAGCCGGGCTGCGGCAAGGTCGGCCTCGCGGTCCGCGTCGGACGTGAAGCGCGTGTCCGGGGTGAGCCACGTGTCGAGGTAGGCGAGCCACTCGTCACGCGTCACTTTGGTCGTATCAAAGGTAGATGCCGCAGCCAGAGCGGCTCGAATGTACCGCTCCGCCTCAGGTGTGATGGGCTCGGCGATCCAACCCCGATCGCCGACACTCGCATCGACGACCTCGTCGCCTTCGCTCACGCTCGTTGTCGGCGAGGGGACCGCGGTGGAGGTCGAGCTGGTCGGATCAGGGGCTGGGGAGCGCGTGATCGACAGGACGATCATCGTGGCAATACCTATGAGCAACACTGCTCCGCCGACGATCGCCCAGATCAAACCGCGCCGACCAGAGGCTCCTGACGCCATCATGCGATGCCCTCCTGAACGATCAGGACGGCGTTCCGCGAAGCTCGATCCTCATTGATCTTCGGCCGCCGTGTGGGCATCTTATGCTCAAAGAACGCGATTCTAAAAGGGCATAAACTTGCATTGCGGGTGGAGCGCACAGCAATACGGCGAAGGTGCCGGGGGGCCATCTCGCCAAGGTTGATGGGAACGCTACGCCTATCATTACGGCTTGTCTGTAGGTCTTTCGGGGGACAGTAGGAGCGGCGCGCGCAGGAGGTCGACCTGCCATTCTCCTGCCATTCCGATTGCATGAGTGAAACATACACTGTTACAGTCAAAATGTGAATCAATAAGTGTCACGGTCGTGTGGACGTCGTTGACTCGGTGCGAGACAATGTGGTGTGCCGAAACTCGTCCGCCCCGCCAACAGTGAGCTCGCGGAGGATCCGATCAAAGCGTTCGGCAGCCTGACCAAGGCCGGCATCATCGGCTACCTCCGCGCCCACCCCGCCAGCACGCGCGCGGAGACCGCTCGCGCGCTGCAAGTGCAGCCCATCACCGTGAGTCGCGCTTTGACTGAACTGCTCGAGGTCGGACTCGTCTCCGCAGATCCGCCCCGCATGGAGGCGGAGAGGGGCGAATGGGTCCGGTACACGGTGAACGCATCCGAGGTGACCGAGCTGTACCTTCGGCTCGGCCTCGCGCTCGGCGAGATCTGATCCAGCCGAACCTGGCACTGTGCTGCGGGTCTACGAGTTTTGGATCTCCGACTTTGCCGACGAGGCGACGCGAGAGCAGCTAAACGTTGCTCTGCAGCCCGACAGGTTCTGGTTATGAGGTGACCTTCGCAGCGTCCCCGCAATTCCATCTGCAGTGCTGTCGGGGTCTGGTCGATGCGGAGCGGGGATGGGAGCTAGAAGCGTTCAACCGCATCGAGTTACTAATCGACGGGATGCTGCGGGCGTCGTGGCTGGATTGAGGGGACTGATCGAGGCGATTACTAAGACCGTGCTGCAGGAGCTCACGATCGACTACATCGATCGCGAAGACTGAGAAATCGGGGTCCGCTCGCATTCGCCGACGAGTTGCCTTGAGCGGCGACTCGCTCGATGGATCGTAGTCAGAGAAGTTCAATCGAGTATTGCTCGATCGACTCCCCCCACATCTCTGCGCCGGACCCCGGTCGAGACGGGACCCGGTAGCGGCCACTCTCGATGACTACGGGGTCGCGAAAATGCTCGTGGAGATGATCGACGTACTCGATCATCCGCCCCTCCTGCGAACCGCTCACAGCAACGTAATCGAAAAACGACAAGTGTTGCACGAGCTCGCACAGGCCGACGCCGCCGGCATGGGGGCAGACTCGCACACCGAACTTCGCGGCGAGCAAGAGGATGGCGATGTTCTCGTTAATGCCGGCGACGCGGGTGGCGTCGATCTGCAGCACCCCGAGCGCCTCGGCCTGGAGGAACTGCTTGAACATGACCCGATTCGCGCCGTGCTCGCCGGTAGCCACCGGGATGGGCGCGATCGCGCGTGCGATCGCCGCGTGACTCAAGACGTCATCCGGATTCGTCGGTTCCTCGACCCACGCGAGGTCAAAGGGCGCAAGCGCCGTGATCCATTCGATCGCCTCGCGTCGCTCCCATCGCTGATTCGCGTCGATTGCAATACCGATGGAGGGTCCAAGCGTCTCGCGGGCCAACCGCATCCGACGCACGTCGTCCTGGAGGTCGGCGCCTACCTTGATCTTGATCTGATTGAAGCCGTTCTCCACGGCTTCTCGACTCAGTCGTACGAGCTTCTCGTCGGAGTAGCCTAGCCATCCGGGCGTCGTTGTATAGGCGGGATAGCCGTCGCTCAGCAGGTGGTCCACCCTCGCCGCGCGCGTCGATTGCCGAGCCGCGAGGATGTCGAGCGCCTCAGCACGTGTCAGCGCGTCTGACAGATACCGGAAGTCGACCAGCCCAACGAGCTCCTCCGGATCGAGTTTGCTTAGGAGCAACCACACGGGAAGCCCTTCGCGCTTGGCGCGGAGATCCCACATTGCGTTAACGGCAGCGCCGATGGCCATGTGCATGACACCCTTCTCAGGCCCAAGCCAACGCAACTGGGAGTCGTACACGAGACTCTTCCAGAGTCCTCCGAGGTCGGCGAGCATCGGCTCGACTTCATGACCGAGGAACCACGGCGCGAGTGCCCGGATGGCGCTTCGCTGCACGTCATTGCCGCGACCAATCGTAAACACGAAACTATGCCCCTCAAGCCCGTCCGAAGCGTCCGTGCGTATGCGCAAGTAGGCCGCCGAATAGTCGGGGTCCGGGTTCATCGCATCCGAGCCATCCAATGTTTGAGAGGTCGGAAATCGCACATCGTATGTTTCGAACACGGTGATCTTGCTCAATTGTTCCCCCACAGGTATCGTGCTGCGAGCATAGACATCGGATGTTTCGCGTGTCAATCTGCCATCAGGCAAGAAGGAGTCGATGATGAGACTGGCGAGACTTGGCGATCCAGGCAAAGAGATCCCCGTAGTGCTGGACGCCGGCAGGTTCCTTGATCTCCGTCCTGTCGTCGCCGACATCGACCATGTCGCGCTCTCGACGGAGGGGCTTCGCCGCATTCGGCTTAGCCTCGACTCCCTATCGGAGCTTCCCGGGGCGGTCAACCTTCGAGTCGGCCCTCCGCTCGCGCGGCCTGGCGCGATCATTTGCATCGGGATGAACTACGCAGCGCATGCCGCCGAGTCAGGCGCCCCGGCGCCCGAATGGCCGATCGTCTTCCTCAAGACGCCGAACACGGTCGGCGGTCCGAACGACAGCGTGACGATCCCGCGGGGCAGTTCGAAGACCGATTGGGAGGTCGAGCTCGGGGTGGTGATAGGCGAACGGGCACACTATCTCGACTCGCCCGAGGATGCTCTGCGGCACATCGCCGGATACGTCGCCGTGGATGATGTCTCCGAGAGGAGTTTTCAACTCGAGGTGTCGGGCGGGCAGTGGAGCAAGGGGAAGTGCGCGCCGGGCTTCAGCCCGCTCGGGCCGTGGTTGGCGACTGTCGATGAACTTGACCCCGGCGGTCTGCAACTGCGCAGTTGGGTTAATGGCGAACCGCGGCAGGATTCGTCTACGTCGGACATGCTCTTCAGCGTCGACGAAATCATTCACCACCTCAGCCAGTACCTAGCGCTTGAGGTCGGAGATGTCGTCTTGACCGGCACCCCCGAGGGCGTCGCTCTTTCGGGTCGCTTCCCATATCTCGGCGATGGCGATGTGGTCGAGATCGAGATCGAAGGGCTCGGTCGTCAGCGTCACGAGTTTGTCGCCTACGGGAGGGCCTGAGATGGAGTCAAGCAGCGTAGAGCCGACGAACCTGGAGTTCACCGACCGAGTCGCGCTGGTCACCGGGGGAGCATCGGGCATCGGTGCCGCAGTCGTCGAACGCCTGCTTCGAGGCGGTGCGTCGGTTGCGGTGTTCGATCTGGCGCCCGGCGGCGCGAACCCCGCCGCGTTCGCGATTGAAGCGGATGTATCGAACTCGGCCTCGGTGCGCGCCGCGATGGCGGCAACGGTCGTCCGATTCGGCCGCGTCGATATTGTCGTGAATAGCGCCGGGATCGGCGCGACTGGCTCCGTCGCCGAGGTCAACGACGAGGAGTGGGCACGTGTGTTCAGCATCAACGTCACTGGGATTGCGCGAGTGAGTAGCGTCGCCCTACCGTATTTGCGAGAGTCCGACGCAGCCGCCATCGTCAACCTTTGCTCAATCGCCGCGACGGCGGGACTTCCCGAGCGTGCGCTCTACAGCGCGTCGAAGGGTGCGGTTCTCGCGCTCACCCGTGCGATGGCCGCCGACCATCTGCGCGAGGGCATCCGCGTGAACTGTGTCAATCCGGGCACTGTAGACACCCCATGGGTCGATCGCTTGCTTCAGAGTGCGCTCGACCCCGCCGCGGAACGATCCGCGCTCTCCGCGCGCCAACCGCATGGACGGTTGGTGGCCCCCGCGGAGATCGCGGAAGCGGTCGCCTACCTTGCCAATCCAGTCAACTCATCTACCACCGGGACGAGTATCGCCGTCGACGGGGGCATGCACGCCCTCCGCCTGCGACCGGTGGCGCGGTGAGTTGGGAGCTCTAACGTGATCATCGATTCGCACGCCCACCTCTGGCGGCGCGCCCGACATCCCCAGCCCTGGATAGACCCGGAGTCGATGTCGGCGATCGATCGTGACTTCTGGGCCGGCGACCTCACTGTCGAACTTGATGCCTCCGGGATCACAGCCGCAGTCGTCGTTCAGACCTCGAACTCTCTTGCGGAGACCGCCGACCTCTTGGCAGCGTCAATGAGCGAGCGGATTCTGGGAGTGGTGGGCTGGGTCGACTTGTCAGGCGATGTCCCCGAGCAGCTCGAGGCGCTCTCCCGATTGCCTGGCGGAGAGAATCTCGTCGGCATCCGCCACCTGGCCCATCAGGACCCCGACCCGGCGTGGCTAGCGCGCCCAGAAATCGGCGCTGGGTTCGAGGATCTCGGCGCGGCGGGTCTTCCGTTTGACCTCGTGATTTCCTCGTCGCAGCTAAAGTACGCCGACGAGGCCGTACGCGCGCATCCAGGGGTGCGATTTATCCTCGACCATCTCGCCAAGCCCGCCATCCGCGCGGGCGAACTCGCGACGTGGCGCACCGATCTCGCGACTCTGGCCAGGCATTCGAACGTCTGCGCGAAGTTGTCGGGCTTGACGATCGAAGCCGGCTGGTCAACCTGGACGCTGGATAGCCTGCGGCCTGTTATTGAGCACGCCCTCACGACCTTCGGAGCCTCGAGGCTGATGTTCGGCTCTGATTGGCCCCTCGTAAACGTCGCCGGCGGACTCCCGCGGTGGATCGAGGCGGTCCGCTCGCTCATTCCCGAGGCTCACGCGAGCGGGATCCTCGCGATGAACGCGCTCTCGGCCTATGGAAGGACTCCGCAATGATGCGAACCCGCGAGATTGCCGACACGGGCGTCATGCTTACCGAACTCGGCTTTGGCGCCGCGAGCATTGGCAATCTCTACCGGGAAACGACCGAGGAGGAGGCGGCGGGAGCCGTCGCGGCGGCGTGGCAGAGCGGCATCCGGTACTTCGACACGGCGCCGCACTATGGGCTCGGTCTGTCGGAGCGTCGCCTCGGTCAGGCACTCAAGGAGCTGCCGCGCGAGAGCCTCGTTGTCTCGACGAAGGTCGGCCGGTTGCTCGAGCCCCATCATGCTCCGACCGAGTCGGACGGGATGTTCAAGGTTCGAGGCGACCTAAAGCGCGTTTGGGACTTCTCCCGCGACGGCATTCTGCGATCGCTCGAGGCCAGCCTTCTGCGCCTCGGGCTCGACTATGTCGACGTTTTGCTGCTGCACGACCCTGATCAGAGCGGCATCGCCGGCGCCGCCGAGACCGGTGCCGAGACACTCCTCGAGCTCCGTGACGAAGGCGTCGTGCGCGCGGTGGGCATCGGCTCGAACAGCGCCGACGCGGTGGCGGACGCCTTCCGGCGCACTGACATCGACGTAGCCATGCTTGCCGGTCGTTACACGTTGCTCGAGCAGCAAGGGGCGGACGCGGTCTTCGAGGCCGCCGCGCGGCGGAGCATCATCTCGGTGGGGGTGTTCAACTCGGGACTCCTCTCCAAGCCCCGACCTGAACTCGGCGCGATGTACAACTACGAGCCCGCGGGTGCCGAGCAACTGGATGCCGCGATCAGGCTGGCCACGATTGCCGAGGTACACGGTGCGACGCTCCCGCAGGCCGCCGTGGCTTTTCCTCTGCTTCGGCCCGAGGTTGCCGGTATAGCGATCGGGATGCGCACGGCAGAGCAGGTACGAGCCAACGTCGAACTGTACGAGAACGGCCCGCATCCGTCGTTCTGGGAGGAGGTGCTCGTGTGAGCGCTATCGGAGGCTTCTGGTTAGGGAGGGGTCGACTCGCATGGCAGTGACGGACGATGCCATCACTCGCATCAAGGCGATGATTTTGGCCGGCGATCTCGCACCCGGCGACCGCTTGCCGCCCGAGAAGGAACTCGGAGAACGGCTGGGGCTTTCGCGCAGTTCCATGCGGGAGGCAGTCAAGGCACTCGAAGTGATCCGCGTGCTCGACGTGAGGCAAGGTGACGGCACCTACGTCTCGAGTCTTGAGCCGGCACTTCTCGTGGAGGCGATCTCGTTCGTCGTCGATTTACACGTCGATCGCTCGGTCATCCAGCTATTCGAGGTGCGCCGGATTCTTGAGGGCGCGGCCGCTCGGCTCGCGGCCAGCCATATCACACCGGACCAGTTGGCGGCGCTTCATGAACATCTAACGTCGGCTCCCGTGACCGACGATGTGGAGCAACTAGTGCAGCACGATCTGATGTTCCACTCCCAGCTCGTCGCCGCGTCGGGC
This sequence comes from Microbacterium sp., assembly GCF_051860965.1. GTDB lineage: Bacteria > Actinomycetota > Actinomycetes > Actinomycetales > Microbacteriaceae > Microbacterium. Next base: position 201,371 of record NZ_JBIMKU010000008.1, on the reverse strand, counting down.
AACTCGTATCTCGCGGCGCTCATCGACTCGCTCTCGACCAGCACGGTCCGCGCACGCATGTGGCGAGGAGTCACCCAGAAGGGCGCCGTGGCACGCACGCTCGAGGAGCATCGCTCGATCTTGGCGGCTGTGGAAGCGGCCGATACCCAGTTGGCAGAGGCCTTGGCGGTCGCCCACATCTCGGGTGTGGAAGGTTGGTTGAAGGGGCAGGTCGCGTGACCGAGCGATTGAGCCGGGTTAGGTGAATGCAGGCCATAGCTGGGGTGTCTCGACTATTGGTCGCCGCGTGGCTGCCGAAGCAGCGATGCGATCTCGGCCTGATACCCGATGAGCGTGCGCTCTATGTGATAGCGGGCAGCGACCTCAGCACCCTCGGCGTCACCGTTCATGACCGCCGTCACGATCTGCTCGTGGTCGGCCGCCGCCGACGCGAGACTTCCACCGGTGCCGCCGTGCAGAGCCATTACGACGATCTGGGACTGCAACCGTCGCGCCGTGCCGCCCGCCGATTCGAGGAACCGGTTGGCGGACGCCTCGAGTAGACGAGCATGGAACTGCGAATCAGCGAGGTCGAAGGCGATGCGATCGTCGGCACGGGCCGCCGACTCCGAGGCGGAAGCGGCCTCGCGAAGCATGCGGAGCTGCGGCGGGGTTGCGCTGGTGGCTGCTCGGCGCGCCGCACCCCCCTCGAGCACCTGACGAAAGCGCATAAGCTCCTCCACGTGCCCAGGGTCCGCGGGCAGGAAGGTTTCGAACTCGTCCTCCGCACCCAAACGCAGGTGCGGATCGTCCGCCACGAAGATCCCCTTGCCCTTGTGCGCATGCACGCGACCGAGAGCGGTGAGGATCTTGATGGCCTCTCGGATCACCCCGCGCCCGTACTGGAGCTCATCTGCGAGGGCCTGCTCCGTGGGGAGCCGGTCGCCGGGCCGCAGGCCGCGTCGGGCAATGTAGTCGATGACTTTCTCCGCGGCGACAACGTAGTTCGGGCGATACACGCCGGCGTCGTCGTCAGTCGCCGCGGCCGGGGTGGCGGTGGTCATCGAAATCGCCCCTCTTCTTCTGACCCTCGAAGGTGATCGGCGTTCATCGCCGGGTATCGGCACGAGTTTAGCCGACGCCGGATCGGGTCCTGTAATTAATCCTATTCATAGTCTCACTAGACGGGTTCTGTCTCGATTTTTCCGGGGTATCTGTCAAATGAATACGATTCTTGCCACATAGTAGAGTCGGTGCTACGGTACAAGACAGCCTCCCGTAGCGAGCGCTCGCCCATTGCACCTTTTGGCGCCACTATTTCAATGACGAAAGATGGAGATCTGCGCATGACAAACAAATCCAGCAAACGAGCCCGCGCGGCTCATCGCGGCATCGCGGCTGCCGCCGCGCTCTCCGCCCTCCTTGTCCTCTCGGCCTGCCAAGGAGCCGCGCCCGCGGCCACAGTCGATCGCGTCGACCCTTCGGGTCCCCCTCCGGCCGCGGATCTCACGGTCTGGACCGATGCGGTACGCCAGTCCGGCTTCGAGGCCTATCAGGAGCTCTATGGCGAGGATGGGACAGACCTCTCAATCGAGACGCTCCCCGACCAGTTCCCACAGAAGATCCTGCTGGCCACCAAGGCCGACAAGGGCTGGCCCGATGTCGTCTTCGACGGCGGCACGAACAACGTCAACTTGTTCAGTTCGGAGCTCTATGACTTCGCTGCGGATCTGACTCCTCTGCTGCCTGAGGGCACTGCCGACGAGTTCTACGAGGGTGCGATCAGCCCCTGCGTCGTCGACGGCAAGCTGTATTGCCTCCGCAACGACTACGCGCCGAACCTGCTCTGGTACAACACCGAGCTCTTCGACGAGTTCGGCTACACCGTGCCATCGACCTTCGAGGAGTACCTTGAGCTCGGTTTGACGTTGGCTGAAGAGCACCCAGGGTACTCAGTTGGTGCCATCGGCGGCGACCAAGGCAACTTCTTCCTCGGGTCGTCGCAATGCAACTATGGCCAGGTGGTCGACGAGGAGTTCTCGATCGACCTGACGAGTCCCGAGTGCACGCGCGCGATCGACTTCCTCGATCAGCTCCTGGCTGTCGGCGCGGTGTCTCCGGAGGGTGAGTTTGCTCCCGGCTACACGGCCGATGTGGGCACCGCGGGCAAGGTTCTCATGATGGTGGGACCGACCTGGTACGGCGAGTACCTCTTCAAGGGCACCTACCAGGTCGCCGATGGCGTGATGGGGGTTGCCGATCCGCTGATCTGGGAAGGTGACGACCGCGCCTACAACCAGACATACGGCGGAGGGGTGTACTACGTCTCGAAGCACGCAGAAAACCCGACCGCCGCTGCGGCGCTCGCGCTGTGGATGGCGACGAGCGAGGACTTCCAGGTCGCCGGGCCCACGTTCCCGGCCTACCAGCCGGCCGCAACCGCGTGGCTCGCTCGGATCAAGTCGACCGGCGCGATCGCGACGGAGGACATTGAGGCTGTCATCGACGCGGCGGGTAAGGCCGTGGACGGTGACCAGCAGGCGGCCCTCAACATCCCGTCGACAATCGATCGGGGGTGGTCATCGCAGGTGGTCCCGGTCATCACGGCTGGTGATCCTATCTCGTCAGTGGTCGACAGTTGGCAGCAGTTCATCGAGAACTCCGCTCAGGCTGCTGGCTTCTAAACCAGGCCGAAACCACCAGCGCCGGCCGGACCGGGAAGCTCCCGTCCGGCCGGCGCTGTACTGCGATAAGAATGGAGAGGCTACGGTGGCCGCATCACTCACCCAGATGGAAAATCGGTCGGCAACGAGGTCGACCGGCGCATCGGTAGCCGCCGCGCGCCGTCGGGCGAACAGAGTGGGGTACATCTTCATCACGCCCTACTTGGTTCTCCTCGCGGCATTCGGACTGATTCCGATCGCGTACAGCCTGTATCTGGCTTTCACGGATGGCGACACCGGCGGGTTCGTCGGGCTCGACAACATCAACGCGGTCCACGACGATTTCCGTTACATCCCGGCCGTTCAGAACGTCCTCTTCTTTCTCGTGGTCTGGCTGGTCCCGTCCACCGTGATTTTGGTCTCGCTAGCGCTTCTGCTGCACAACCGGGCCGGGAGGTCCGCGTCGTTCCTCCGCGCGGCCTATTACATTCCCGGCGCGCTCGCGGGGACGGCCAGTGTAGTCCTCTGGTTGTTCATGTTGAGCCCCTCCGTGAGTCCCTTCGGCTTCCTGTTCGAGGCATCCAATCTCACCCAGATTTTTGAAGTCGTGAGTCCGTCCCGGCTGCCGTTCATCATCGCGCTCATCAGTTTCTGGACCGGCGCCGGTGGCTGGATCCTCGTCCTCTACGGTGCCCTCACCTCGATCGATCCCGCTCTTCTTGAGGCGGCAAAGCTCGACGGCGCCAACGAATGGCAGACGATTCGGTACGTCAAGTTGCCGCTGTTGCGTAAGTGGATCGGGTATCTCGTGATTCTCAACCTGGCGGCGGGATCTCAGGTCTTCGTCGAACCCCAGCTCATCTCATCGGCGACGAAAGACGGCGTGGCGACCGACTGGTCGCTCAACCAACTGAGCTACACAATGGCATTCTCTTACGGGCGCTTCAACGAGGCGGCAGCCCTCTCCCTGGAACTCCTGCTCGTCGGACTTATCGGATCGATTGTCATCGTGCGCGTCACGGGACTCTTCAAGGCGGATGTCTGATGCGCAAGCTGCATACCCTGGGTCGCGGTGTCGGCTGGGTGGTCCTCGCCGGCTTCTTCATGTTCTTCGTGACGCCGATCCTCTGGCTCGCTCTCGCGGCGACCAAGACCCAGACGCAGATCGTCACGGAGCCTCCGTTCAGCTTCGGCTCCCTGGCGAACGTGGGGGCAGCCTGGACGAATGTGCTCGCCTTTAATCAGGGTGCAATCGTTGCGTGGTTCGGCAACTCGGTGCTCTACTCGCTGGGCAGCGTAATTCTCGCCATCCTTGTCTCGATCCCGGCGGGCTATGCACTTGCGGTCGGTGCATTCGCGGGTCGCCGTCTGATCCTCGGCCTGACGCTGGTGTCCATGGTCATGCCGAGCGCAGCCCTGGTGCTTCCGATCTTCCTCGAGCTCAGCGCAATCGGTTTGGTAGGCACGATCTGGTCGGTCATCGTGCCTCTCGCGTTCTTCCCGTTCGGCGTGTATCTGACGTTCATCTACTTCAGTACGGCGGTTCCGCGCGACCTCTACGAGGCGTCGCGGCTCGACGGCTGTTCGGAGTTCGGTGTGTTCACGCGCATCGCTCTACCGCTCTCAAAACCCATGGTCGCTCTGGTCGCATTCTTCAGTTTCGTGGCGTGCTGGAACAACTTCTTCCTCCCCTTCGTGATGCTCTCCGACAGCTCGATGCTGCCGTTGCCCGTCGGGCTTGCGCTGCTCGCGGCGTCATCGCCCGACTTCAACCCGACGGGTCTGGTGAGCGGAGCCCCGATCTACCGCCCCGAGATCGCGGTGGCGACGCTCGTCACCACGCTTCCCGTGCTCGTCGGACTACTCCTCGCTCAGCGATCGGTTCTGCGGAGCTCGGCCCTCCTGTCGGGGAGTGTGAGGTGACCGCGACACTCAGAGTCGGCGATTGCGAGGTGATAGCCGAGGTTTCAGGCGGCGGTTTCGCGTCGGCTCGCGCGACGGAGAACGGCGTCCGTTCCACGATTGAAATCACGGCGACGGGCCTCTCCACCGACTCGATACTTCTTCTGACCTGGTCCGTTCCCAACCGGGACGGGGTAGCCGCCTGGACGGCGCGTACGGAGGCGGAGCGCTGGCTTCCTGTCTCGTTCTCCGCCCCTTGGTCGGTCAGTGCCCTCACGTCGTCGCCGATCGGCGCCCTCTACGCGGCCGACGACCATAATCGACTGACCTTCGCGCTCTCCGAAACGCTGTCGGCTTTCGACCTCAGGACCGGTGTCTCGGGCGCGAGCGCGCGGTTCTTTGGCACCGCGACGTTCGGCGCCAGTGCCTGGCAAGATCGTGCCGACTACGTCGTTTCTCTGAGTCTCGATGTCGCGGATGCTCCGATCGCGCAAACGCTCGACGCTGCCTTGCGCTGGTGGGCGCTGTCGCTTCCCGCCCAGCTCGAGGCACCCGAGGTCGCGCGGATAGCGATGTACTCGACGTGGTACAGCCTGGGCCAGACTTTCGACAGCGGCACGATCGAGCGTCAAGCCGAGCTCGCATCCGCGGCGGGGTGCGGTTCCATCATCGTCGATGATGGGTGGCAGACTGCCGATCGGGTCGGAGGCTACGCGTCCTGCGGAGATTGGGACCCCGACCCTGACGCGTTCCCCGCGATGGCCTCCCACGTCGCGCGAGTGCGCGCGCTGGGGGTGAGCTACCTGCTGTGGTTCGCGCTGCCGTTCGTCGGCTCGCGCAGCGAGGCATTCACGCGATTCGAACCGATGATGCTCGGCTACCGCGCCGACCTCGACACGTGGGTCCTCGATCCACGCTTCCCCGAAGTCCGGGCGCACCTCATCGATAGAATCGTCCGCTCGGTGCGGGAGTGGGGTATCGACGGAGTAAAGATCGACTTCATCGACGCTTTCGCGATGCCTGCCCCCGCTCCGGCGGCCGCGACCGACATCGGTTCGGTGCAGGACGCTGTCGTGCGGTTGCTCGACGACCTCACGAGTGAGCTCACCGCGATCCGGCCCGACGTCATGATCGAGTTCCGTCAGACGTACGTCGGTCCGCGATTGCGCTCATTCGCAAACATGCTACGGGTGACCGATTGCGCGATGGACTCGACCGAGAACCGCGTGCATTCACTCGACCTGCGACTCATCGCCGGCGCGACCGTAGTGCACTCCGACATGGTCATGTGGCATCCCGAGGCGAGTCCAGAAGTCGCCGCGCGACAACTCCTCGACGTGTTGTTCTGCGTGCCCCAGATCTCGATGCGCCTCGATGAGCTCAGCGCGAGTCATCGGGAGATGCTGCGCTTCTGGCTCTCGGTCTTCGCGCGTTACCGTACCGTGCTGCTGGGCGGTCGGCTGTCTCCCTCGCGCGCCGACCTCTCCTATCCTCGAGTTCGCGCCGACGACGACTGGACCACCTTTCTCGCGCTCTATGACGCGCCGCTAGCGCAACTCGACGAACCACCCGCCCAGACGATTGTGCTCGTTAACGCGACGGTGAGCGATCGCGTGGTGTTGTGTGCGTCAAGCTACGCCGGTGAGCACGATCTGCTCGTGCGGGACTGTCTCGGCCACGAACACAATCGCGGTTCAGTCACGGTATCGGAGCAGCCCGTGATCCTCGCCATCCCCCCGTCCGGGCTCGCTGTCCTGACCCGCCGACCCGTTCACTGACAACCGAAAGAGTCTTAAGTGCGTATCACTCATGTCGAGAGTGTCCCCGTCAACATCCCTCCCGCAGAGCCGCCCTTTGTGTGGCGCTCTGGTCTTCTGGGCAGCCCTCGGGGGGGCATGGGGTCGGTGCTACGCATCGTCACCGACGAGGGCATCGAGGGCCACGCCATCTCAGTGCGGCCCGGCACCGACGCGGCGTTGAAGCACCTCGTTGACACCGTGCTGCGCGACGAGCTCGTCGGTGGAGACCCACTCGCCCGCGAGTTCTGGTGGCACCGACTGTGGGAGATCGACCGCACCGAGGAGCTGCCGAGTTACCTGCGCAGCCTGACAGACGTCGCCTTGTGGGATCTCGCGGGCAAACACGCAGGTCTTCCGGCGTGGCAGCTGATGGGTGGGTTCCGCACCGAGCTTCCCGCGTACGCCTCGACGTCGACCTTCAGCTCCATCGAGGAGTACCTCGACGTCGCCGACCAGTGCCTCGAACTCGGATACTCGGCGATCAAGTTGCACGCGTGGGGCGACGCGCGCCGCGACGCCGAGCTCTCTCGACGGCTCCGCGAGCACGTCGGGCCTGATGTGCCGCTCATGTATGACGGTTCGGCCGCCTTCGACCTGCCCGACGCCGTGTACCTTGGGCGGGCGCTCGCAGAGGTCGACTACCTCTGGTACGAAGAGCCGATGCTCGAGTTCAGCGTGACAGCCTACAAGTGGCTTGCCGAGAAGGTCGACGTGCCGCTGCTCGTCGCTGAGACGTCGGATGGCGCCAACATGAACACGGCGGACTTCGTCGCGAGCGGGTCAGCCTCCATGGTGCGCATCGGCACGGAGCTCCGGGGTGGTTTCACTGGGGCGCTGCGAATCGCCCACCTCGCGGACTCCTTCCGGCTGCGGGCAGAAGTCCACGGTCCCACACTCACAAGCCGCCACCTCTGCATGGCGGTCTCCAACACGAGCTACTACGAATCGCTCGTCACCTCCAACCCGGTCCGACGTGAGGTGGGCGTTGACGCGAACGGGATGATTCAGGCACCGACGGGCGCGGGGGTCGGACTCCCCGCCGGAATCGACTACCCCACGGAGGTTTCGGTCTGATGGCACGCGCGGAGTGGTTCGATGAGGCCCGGTTCGGCATGTTCCTGCACTGGGGCCTCTACTCCATCCCCGCTCGCCACGAGTGGGTGAAGCAGCGCGAGGAGCTCGACGACGACCACTATGACCGGTACTTCCGGCACTTCAACCCTGACCTGTACGACCCCGCTGATTGGGCTGCTCAGGCTAAAGCCGCGGGCATGAAATACGTCGTGTTGACGAGCAAGCACCATGACGGCTTCTGCCTATGGCCATCGGCCCTCACCGACTACTCGGTCGAGAACACGCCCTACGGGCGTGACCTCATCGGGCCCTACGTCGACGCGCTTCGGGCGGAGGGGCTCAAGGTCGGGCTCTACTACTCCTTGATCGACTGGCACCACCCGGGCTTCACAATCGACGGAATCCATCCGCAATCCAACGATGAGGAAGCCAAGCGAGAGCCGCGGGACTGGCAATCGTACGTCGACTACCTGCACGGCCAGGTTCGGGAGTTGCTCACGACCTACGGCCAGATCGACTACCTGTTCTTCGACTTCTCGTACAACATCTTCCGAGTCTGGAATGGCAAAGGCCCCGACGACTGGCAGTCCGAGCGTCTGCTCGCGATGGTGCGTGAACTCCAGCCGAACATCCTCGTCAACGAGCGACTGGGGATCCCGGGTGACTTCATCACCCCCGAGCAGTTCGCGCCGTCTAACGGGTTGCAATCGGGAGGTGAACCCGTGCGCTGGCAGGGCTGCCACACCTTCAGTGGGAGTTGGGGGTACGACCGCGACAACTTCGACTGGAAGTCGTCACACTTGCTCACGACCCTGCTCATCGACACGGTCTCGAAGGGCGGCAACCTGCTGCTCAACGTCGGCCCGAACGCCCGCGGCGAGTTCGAGCCGCGCGCAGTCGACCGCCTCGCGGCGATGGGAAAGTGGATGAGGTTGCACTCACGTGCCATCTACGGCGCCGGAGCGAGCGAGCTGACCCCTCCGCCGGACAGCCGCTACACCCAGCGCGGCGATCGCCTCTACCTGCACATCTTCGAGTGGCCTCTCGGCAGAATCCACCTGCCCGATCTGGCCGGCAAGGTAGAGCACGCGCAGTTCCTGCATGACGGGTCGGAAGTGGTCATCGACCTTGTCAAAACCACGTCGCTCGCCCACATGGATGACGCCTCCCGCGATCCGGGAGTGTTGACGTTGCTGCTTCCCATTCATCGTCCCGACGTCGAGGTGCCCGTGGTCGAGATCTTCCTACGCTCATGACAGTGCGGCTGGCGATCCCAGACATTACGATCTCCGGCGACGCGGACGGATTCCGCTCGAGCTGGACGCGCCGCGAGGTCGGTGACGGCGTCGCCGAGTTCGACGTCACGATCGAGGCGGATGCCGTCGGCACCCCGCCGGTATTCACGATCGAGTGGCGCGTGCCCATGGTGGGCATTCATGCGCGATGGCATCCCGGAACGTACCTCGACAAGGGACTGCTGCCCGACTACGCGACCGGTTTCGTCGCTAACGCTACCGCGCTCGCTCCCGTCGCCTCGCTCTACAGCCTAGACAACACGAACCGCCTGACGTTCGCTCTGTCGGACGCGCTTTCGACAAGCGTCGTGAGAACCGGCGTGAACGAGAACACGGCCACGATGGTGTGCGGCATCGACCTGTTCACCGAGCCGCGTGACCCGTTCGATCGCTACACCGCGACGCTGCGCGTCGACGCGAGGCCTCACACCTACGATCAGGCGCTCGCAGACGTCGCCCGCTGGTGGTCGGAATTGCCCGGGATGACACCGAGCGACGTCCCCGAGCGTGCCCGCGAGCCGCTCTACTCCACCTGGTACTCGTATCACCAAGACCTCACCGCGGACGACATCGAACGCGAGTGCCGCGCTGCGCTCGAACTCGGGTTCCGCGGGGTCATCGTCGACGACGGCTGGCAGACGGATGGCGTCGGCACGGGGTACCTGTCATGCGGCGACTGGGAACCCGCCGCGTCGAAGTTTCCAGACATGCGGGCCCATGTCGAGCGAGTGCAAGCTCTGGGGATGAGCTACCTGCTCTGGTTCGATGTGCCGCACGTCGGCGAAAACACGAGAGCGTTCGAGCGGTTTAAGGATCAGATGCTCGGATACTGGCGAGCCGGGAACGCGTGGGTGCTCGATCCGCGTTTCCCCGAGGTGCGGGAGCACCTCGTCGCGTTGTACGAGCGTTGCCTCCGGGAGTGGGGTCTCGACGGATTCAAGGTCGACTTCGTCGACAGCTTCCGTACTCTCGGGCTCGAGAACGCGATGGTCGACCGCTCCGACGGCGGCCGCGATCTGGCTTCCGTCGCGGTCGCGGTCGACACGCTCCTCTCCGACACCATCGCGCGGCTTCGGGCGATCGATCCCGACGTCATGATCGAGTTCCGCCAGTCGTACATCGGTCCGTACATGCGAAAGTACGGCAACATGTTCCGCGCAGCCGACTGCCCGAACGATCCGCTGCGCAACCGAGTGAGCATCCTGGATCTGCGCGCCCTCGCCGGGACTTCGTCGGTGCACGCCGACATGCTCATGTGGCACGAGGCGGAGACCGCCGAGAATGTCGCGCTGCAGTTCGTGAACACGCTGTTCGGTGTGCCTCAGGTCTCCGTTCGGCTCGACGACCTGTCCGACGATCACGTGCGTGTGGTGCGTCATTGGCTCGCGTTCGGTGTTCGCTACCGGGACGTGCTTTTGCGCGGCGAGCTGCGCGCCTCCAACCCACAGGCGCATTACCCACGCGTGTCGGCGCGCACCGACGACGCGGTCGTGAGGGTCGCCTACGACGTCCCGACGTTCGAACTCACCAACGACGACCCCCCGACTGCTGCGCTCGTCAACGGCTCGACGAACGGCCGGGCGATGCTCACACTGGGTTCGAGCTGGGCAGGAGCGACCGTCCAGATCTGGGACGCCCGTGGGGAGCTCGTGGGGCGGATCATCGGTGTGGCCGGTTTGTCGAGTCTCGATATTCCCGTCGCCGGCTACGCCGAACTGACGCGGGGTGCGTAACTGTGCAGCGGCATCTCTTCCTCATCGGCGTGCGTCCGGAGGCGCGTGACCGCTACCTCGAGCTGCATGCAGCTGTCTGGCCGGATGTCGAGGAACGACTTCGGCAATCGCATATTGACAACTACTCGATCTTCATCCACGAAGACCTCCTGATCGGCTACTTCGAGTACCTCGGCGAGGACCTCGCGGCCGACATGGCGCGCGTCGCCGCCGACCCCGTCACCCAGAAGTGGTGGGAACTCACCGAGCCATGTCAGGTGCCGCTCCCGCGGGTGGCGCGCGGCTGGGTGGAGGCGGCCGAGGTGTGGCACCTCGGCCCATCGACGTCTCACCCGCGCGGCGTCGAACGCGATTAGTACTACTCACGGGGTCAAGCGGAGCCACAGGGGCCCCACAAATGTTGATGCCTCTCGATTAAGCAGGACTTGCTCAGACGGAATCAGTACGATACATTCGCTCGAAGTATCGCGCTGGCCCTGCCCGCGCGGAAGCAGTCGCAGGTCTCCCGCGATTCGCGACCGACATCACAAGGGAGTGAAGTGTCTACTACGTCGTATCTTTCTGTTCGCAGGCCGACCGTGGTCTTGGCCGCAACGGTCGCCCTCATCGCGATGATCTTCTCTGTCGTCGTGGGGACCCCGCTAAGCGCTCGCGCCGACGACCCCAACGTCGCCGTCGGCAAGATCGCCTCGGCCGACTCCGGATCGGGCACCGCCGAGTACGGCATCGACGACAGCATCTATACCGCGTGGCGGGCGGATGACGGGTCTCCCGGTCACTATTTCCAAGTAGACCTCGGCACCGCGCATACACTCAGCGGCTCTGCGGTCGTGTGGGAGGCCCCGTACCTCATCAAGTACAAGATCGAGGTCTCGACCAACGGCACCACGTGGACGACCGCGGTCGACAAGACCAACAACTCCTCAAGCGACCAAGTACAGACCGACACCTTCAGCCAGTCAGGTAAGCGCTACGTGCGCATCACCATCACCGACCTTCCCGCCGGCACGCACGCGAGCATCAACGAGTTCCGCATCTTCGGGGTCACGGGCGGGGGCGGCCCGTCCGCACCCAGCTCCTTCACGCAGTCGTCTCCGGCATCCTCGGCGACCGGGGTCTCCACGACGCCCGCGCTGTCGTGGACCGCAGCTGCAGGCGCGACGAGCTACGCCGTCGTGGTCTCCACCAACAGCTCCTACTCGAGCCCTGTCGTGAACGCCACCGGGCTCACCGGGACCTCGTACACGGTGCCGTCGGCTCTCGCGAACAGCACGACCTACTACTGGAAGGTCACGGCGAGCAACAGCGGCGGAAGCACGGTCGCCTCCAACGCCGGCATCACCTTCACGACCACGGGCGCCGCCACGACGATTCCGGGCACGTTCACCCAGACGGCCCCTGCGGCGTCGGCGACGGGGATCTCCACAAACCCGACGCTCACCTGGGGCGCGGCCTCGGGCGCCAGCACCTACGCCGTCGTCGTCTCGACCAACTCGTCGTTCTCGAACCCGGTGGTAAACGTCACCGGGCTCACCGGCACGTCGTACGCGGTACCGAGCGGTCTCGCGAACAACACCCAGTACTACTGGCGGGTGACGGCGACGAACGCCGCGGGCAACCGCATTGCCGGAAACTCCGGCATCTCGTTCACGACCGGCGCCGCCGCGCCGGGCGGCTTCACGCAGTCGTCGCCGGCGTCGGGCGCGTCCAACGTCTCCACCACGCCGACCCTCTCGTGGACCGCCTCGCCGGGGGCTACCAGCTACACGGTCGTCGTGTCGACGAGCAGTTCCTTCGCGAGCCCGGTCGTCAACTCGTCGGGCATCACCGGAACATCCCTCGCCGTCACCCCGCCCCTCGCCGCTGGCACCCAGTACTACTGGCGGGTCACCGCGGTGAACGGGGTGGGCTCGACTCAAGCCGGCAACGCCGGGGCGAGCTTCACCACGAGCGCCGGATGCGTCGGCACGTGCACGGGTCTCACCTCGGGCGCCTACGTGGTCAACAATGCGAATAGCACCATCAGCAAGGTCGAGCAGGGCACGACGGTGGCGCAGTTCCTGGCCAACGTGAACGCGCCCTCGAACTCGACCGTGCAGGTCTTCAAGGACAACGGCTTCACCCCGCGCTCCGGTTCGGATCTCATCGAGACGAGCAACCTCGCGGTGGTCTCCGGTGCGGTGAGCAAGACGTACACGATCTCGGTCATCAAGACGACGCTCATCGGGACGATCGCCGACACGTTCGACAACGCCGCCGGTAACGACACCCTGGGCGGGTGGGGCCTGCCGTACGGAGGTTCCGTCGTCACGGTGAGCGGCTCCAACAAGGCGCTCAAGATCGTCAACTCGGGTGAGAACGCTTTCGACCAGAGCCGAAACTTCGCGCCGGTCTCGGGCACCGTCCGGGTGACCGAGCGGATGCTCTTCACCAACCTGTCGTCGCTCAAGTCTGCTCCGCGCATCTTCGGCAACGCCGACCTCATCGGTGAGCTCCGGCTGCAGAACGGCCAGCTGCTCATCAGCAACGGCGGGAGCTGGGCCGTCGTGGCCGGCGGCGGGGCGATCGCGCCCAACGTCTGGTACGACATCACCGTCGAGGTCGACACCGACACCGACACCTACAAGGCGTGGGTCGGAACGGCGGCGCCGAGCGGCTCGCACCCGCTCCTGACACCGGCGTCGTCGGTGTCGGGCATCGCCTATGTGCTCCCGCAGAGCGACACCGGCGGCATCCAGATCGACTCGCTCCGCGTCGACAAGGTCGACCAGGCGAACATCGCCGCTCCGCTCAGCAGCATCGCACGCGCGTCGATCGCTAACGACTACTTCGTGGTGACCGACTCCGGCAACTCGGGTGGTGCGATCACTGTCTACACGAACACCTCCGTGAACGACCTGCTGTCGCGCGTGTCCGGGGTCAATGGGGGAGCGATCGCCGTACCGGGCAAGACGGGTGCGAGCATCCTCACCGGCAGCGACACGGTCGTCGTCACCTCGGCCGACGGGAGCACGACTCGCACGTACTCCGTCTCGGTGGCCGTCAACACGAACGCGAAGGTCTACTCGCTTTATGCACCGGTCGTCGTCGACAACTCGGCCGGCACGGTCTCGGGAATCGAGCAGGACACGTCGGTGGACACCCTCCGCGGTCTTCTCGAGCCCGCGAAGAACGGGTCCTTCGTCATCAAGTCGCAGAGTGGAGCGACCAAGACGACGGGGATCATCCTCGCGACGGACACCCTATTGGTGACGGCGGAGTCGTCCTCGGTCAGCCCGCGGACGTTCACCCTGTCGCTGCTTCCGGACACGATCGTCGCGCGGTACTACGTCGATCCGGTGGCGGGCAACGACGCCAACTCCGGCACCATCGGTAGCCCGTTCCGGACTCTCGCGCAGGCGAAGTCGACCGTCAACTTGGTGAAGAACGGCATCAACGGGGACATCGGGATCTACCTCCGAGGAGGCACGTACCAGCTTTCGGCTCCCTTCGTGCTCAACGGGTTGGACTCCGGCGTCAACGGACACAAGATCGTCTACAAGGCGTACCCCGGCGAGACCCCGAGCCTCTCCGGTGGTGAGGTCATCACCGGGTGGACCGTCGACAAGACCGTCGGGGGAAACACCGTCTACAAGGCGAACGCGCACTCGCTCACGTTCGGTCAGCTCTACGTGAACGACCGACCCGCCACACTGGCTCGGTTTCCCAACGCGGGAACCGAGAACTCCGTGACGGGCTGGGACCTCAGCACAGGTTCGCCGAAGGTAGCGACCTCCGAGGTGCCGTCCTTCTCGAACCCGTCGAACAACCCGGCACGGATTCGTGTCCAGGCCCGGTGGATCGACATCGCTCTCCCGATCCAGTCCCTTACGTCGGCCGGCGGCGTGACCACGGTCACTCCGACGAGCCCAGCGAGTCAGCCGGCGGCGAACATGGCGCCCGGCACGCAGGGACCGGGTAACCCGTACCACTTCGACAACGCCTACGCGTTCTTGGATGTGCCGGGTGAGTGGTACCTCGACAAGTCGACGAACACGGTCTACTACGTCGCGGCTCCGGGCCAGTCGATGAGTTCGCTCAAGGTCGTGGCGCCCAAGCTGGAGGAGATCGTCAAGTTCCAGGGCACGCTCAACAACCCGGTGCGCAACATCGAGTTCAACGGCGTGACGCTCGAGCACACCACGTGGTTGGCACCGCTGACCGATGGCTACATGTGGGGTTCGTGGTCGTCGTTCCCGTCGTACACCGACACCACGGGCAACAAGCAGCCCGGGTGGACGACGGCGGTGGCTCACCGTCCGCTGTCGGCAGTTCTCATCGAGAAGGCTCAGAACATCTCGATCGTGAAGAGCACCGTGCGGAACACGGGAGGCGTCGGCATCTTCCTCCGCGAGTCGCAGAACAACTCGATCATCGGTAACGCGATCTACGACGTGGGCTACCACGGGATCCAGGCCGGCATGTTCCAGAACTTCGACTCCGACGTCTACCCGGGCGTCGACTACGAGAAGGGCACGCCGACCGATACGCGGTACATCCAGAAGGACGACGTGATCGCGAACAACTACATCTCGCGGGTCGGGTCGAACTTCCTCGGCGGCATCGGGATCAAGTTGGGCTGGATCAGCAACACCGTGATCGAGCACAACGACATCTACAACGTGCCGTACTCGGGAATGATGCTCGGAAACGGCAAGCCCACGTTGGTCTCGCCGCTCGGCAACCTGCAGGTGCGCTTCAACAACGTGTCTCGGGCCAACACGCTCCTCTCCGATGGAGCAGCCATCTACGCCTACGCGAAGCACTCGCCTAGGACCGTCATCGAGGGCAACTTCCTCCACGACGGGTTCTACTCGCAGTACGAGGACAGCTCGAACGTGCTCGGCCTGTACTTCGACGACGGTGCCAACGGATTCACGGTGAAGAACAACCTGGTCACCAACATGGTGAGCGGCTTCATCAACGGCGGCGTGGGCGAGCACATCGATCGCGGAGGGATCTTCACGGGCAACCAGCCGACGAATCCGGCCGAGATCGCGAGCATCATCGCCAACGCCGGTCAGGAGGTGCCGTACCGGTTCCAGCGTCTCGCGCCGACCGCGACGCACTTCCCCGGCACGGTGCGGCTCACGAGCGGTGACACGGGCGGCCTGAGGGTGCGGTTCGAGTTCGCGCCCGGATGGACGGTCTACTACACGACGAACGGTTCCACGCCCACGACGAGCAGTTCCGTCGCGAGTGGGTACGTGACCATTCCGACCGGCGCCACGACCCAGCTCCGGGTCGTCGCGATCAACAACTCCACGGGCGCGAGGTCCGAGGAGTTGGCCGGAACGTATGTGATCGAAACCGTGCTGTACCAGTACTCGCTCGACGGCAACACCGCGACGGCACCCATGATCGAAGGCCACACCCGGTCGACGTTCGTGCAGCAGTCGAGCGGATGGCGCTGGAGCGGCTTCACCCCGAAACCGGCGAACCCGGATGCCACCCCGCCGGCCGCCGGCGAGGAGTGGAAGGACGTCGACACGACGATGTACCTCGACCCGGGTGTGGGAGCGCACATCCAGTTCACCGGGCGCCCCACGGGCAGCGGAAGCACCTCGGGTGCCTACGCGTACTCGATCGTGTCGTCCACCGGATCGTCGACGACGGCGAACGGGTCGCTCAACGGGCTGCAGGCCGCGCGCGTCGAGGTCGGTTCGGACGGAGGGGCCTGGCCCTACCTTCCGGCCACGGCCAACATCGCCGGTCCGCCCTACCCGGCGGTGACGCGTCTGCTCATGCGTGACGGCAACGGAACCTGGTTCCTGTCGACGGCATCCACGGCACCGACGATCAACAAGGCGGGCAACTTCACCTTCGCTCCGTTGAACACCCTGGGCTGGCAGCAGTTGAACACCGCCAGCCAGGCGATCCTCAACAGCGCGCCTAACCCCGATGCGCGGGTCGGAGCGATCTCGGTGAACTCCGCGCTCGTCACCCCCGATCTCTCGCAGATCACGGGAACCGGTCTCTACATCGATTCGGTGGCAAACGAAACCTCCTACCTGAGGTTCCGCGGCATGACGTTCCTCGGCTGATCTGGACGCGATACCGCTCCCGAGCGACTGGTCGGGGACGACTCGTTCAATCGAGTCGTCCCTGACCACGTCCGTCACCGGTGCTGACAGAGGCGGAGATCCTGCTGGGCGAGATATGGATGACGATCGACGTGCCGACGTGCGGGAGATCGCGCGGCGTGACCACGCGGTCGTCGCGTGTTGCGGGACGATCGCAATCCCATCCGGGGAATGCTGGGAGGTTCCCGTCGGCGGCGCCGGGCTCGGCACCTCGGGCAGCGGCGATGTGCGAGCCGGAGTCATCGCCGGACTCGCGGCCCGCGGCATCCCTGGGGAGCGCGCCGCTGTCTGGGGTTCTTGGGTGCACGGCGAGGCCGGTGACAGACTCACCGAGCGCGTCGGCATCGGATTCCTGGCACGCGACATCGCGCGAGAACTGACCGCCGCGCTGACATCAGTTGAGCGCCCGTCGGTGCGCTGTCGACGGCTGGGGCGCGGCGCCGGACGTTGATTGGGTCCGCGCCGAGTCGGCTCACCGTGGGCGCTCCGGCGTGGACCCGCCCGCCAGGACAGTCGCGATCCAGATGGGCGAAAGACTGCAGCGCGCCCCGTCAGTCTCCAACCTCCCGTCAGGGTGGGGAAGAATTCGGGAAAGAATCGGCCCGAGATCTCCGTCATTGGGCACAGCCACGAAAGGTATCAAACGCGTCAACCACAGGGGAATGGCGGCCCGCACACTCGTGAAATGCGATTCGTCGGAGTTCAAATCCCTGCGTCTTCTGGAGGTAGCCTGCATTTCCGTCCGCGCTGGATGCGCGACGGTCCTGCTGAGCGCGAAAGCGACGCGGTCGGTGGTGCGTCAGCTGAGCCGCTCGAACACCATCGTTGCCTGAATCCTGTCGCCCCCGCCGAATCCGCCGCTTCCCGATGACGCCGTGCTGATGGTGTGAAGTCGATAGCCGAGCGCCGCCTGCTTGTTAATCACCTTCTCCAGCTCAGTGAGGTTTCCTGATCCCGTCCCGAAGAACTTCTCTTTGAGCACGACCTGTAGGACGACGTAGCTCATCCCGACGGGCGCAGGGCGCGGTTGCGCGCCGGCAACCGCGTCAGCCTGCGCGCGGCTGATCATGCCTTGCAGGCCCGGCTCCTTCGGTCCGGCTTCTTGGAAGGAGTCGGTCCACTGCTGACCGTCCCACCACCTCTGTCTGCCGGAGCCGTCGTCGTACCACCCCGCCTGTGTGTCAGCCACGAGATCCTCGATTCGTCTTGTGTTGCTCGCTAGCGCAACCGTAGTGGGAAGGCGGTGTCAGCCGATCAATAGGTGCGGTGACGGTCATCGGTGTAGCGGCCGACATACACCGAGCCATCCGAAGCCTCCTGCCTTAGACGATCAGCAGACGGTGTTGGCCGCCCCGGCTGCCGGTTCCTCGGCAATGATCAGTGACAATGCGATCTGACGACGCATCCGGTCCGTCGGAATCGACTCAAGGTTTCGCGTCGACCACGAGTTGCGCGCACACAAACGGAACCCCGGCGTATGTGTGCACTAATGTGGGAACCGAGCGTCGATAACCGCGGAAATACAAGATGTTTCGCCCTCCATCCTTCGGTCTACGGATTAGAAGGACGCGGGAAGAATTCGGGAAGAATCGTGCCGAGTTCGTCCCCCTGAGCCACAGCCGCGAAACGTCGAAATCCGTGTGAGCACAGGCGGTGGCGTCACATACACCTACGAAATGTCAGTCCGTCGGAGTTCAAATCCCTCCGTCTCCGCCACGAATGTGTGAACTCGGACCTGAGTCTCCCGGCCTAGCAGGGGACACAGCTCGGAAGTAACCGACTACGGATTAGAAGGACGCGGGAAGAATTCGGGAAGAATCGTGCCGAGTTCGTCCCCCTGAGCCACAGCCGCGAAACGTCGAAATCCGTGTGAGCACAGGCGGTGGCGTCACATACACCTACGAAATGTCAGTCCGTCGGAGTTCAAATCCCTCCGTCTCCGCGAGAAAAACCCAGGTCGGCGTGAATAAAATCCGACATGCGGGAAGAAGTCGGGAAGATGTCCCGCGGAATCGAGTCGCCTAGCCTCACCCCGCATCTGCTCTTCGCCCAGAATGCAGGACTGAGTTGACCTCTTTCGCGGCGTACGGGTGTCGCCACACGAGCCGGTATAGATCGATATCAGCGTCGATCGGACGGCCATCCGGCGGTGTTCCTGGCCGTCGCCTCCGCCCCGATCGCGCTCGATCAACTGAGAGCACGTGCGTCGCCTTGCACTCGAGTCTTCTTTGCTTGCCCCGATCGGCGGCATCTCGTCGATCGAGGTTACGCGCCGTCGCGCAGCAGAATCACCCGTGTCGCTCCAGGGTGAACCGGCAGTCCCGCGCCCTCAGGCCGCGAACCGGAGGTGCCCTCGGTCATAGCGCTCCAGCCGGGTGGCAACGCGAGAGTGCCGGTCACTCCGGTCGGCAGTACGACCTCGATCTCGATGCGGGAGCCGACGCGTGCCCACGCGCAAGTCACCTGTCCGTACGGGGTCTCGATGCGCGCTTCGACGTGGCTCACCGGTCCCTCTATATCGGGAGCGATGCGGACGGTGCGGAAAGCAGGCGAGGTCATGGTGATGCCGCCCACGTGCCGCATCATCCAGTCAGCCACGCACCCATACGCGTAGTGGTTGAGCGATGCGTGCTCCACAGTGCCATCGGGACGTATCGCCCCCCACGTCTCCCAGATGGTGGTCGCACCGCGATCGATTTCGTAGAGCCACGAAGGGAATGAGTCCTGGTGCAGGACGTCGCGAGCGACGTCGAGGTGGCCGTTCTCGCTGAGGGCGTCAAGGTAGACCGGGATGGAGACGAAGCCCGCATCCAGACGGTTCCCTCCGGTTCGAACAGCGTTCGCCAAACGTTCCGCGACCGTCCGACGATGGCGTTCCGGTATGAAGCCCAGTTGGAGAGCCAGAGCGGCCACGCCCTGCAGCTCGGTGGGCAGGCGGCCATCGGCGGTGAGGTACTCGGCAGCGAACGCTTCCCGTATCTCCGCGACGCGCGCCCGATAGATCCAGGCCGTCTCCGCGTCACCCAGGATCTCTGCGATGGCGCCCAGGAGCTCGGTGACGTGGCCGTGATACATGGCGCCGACGAGTTCGCCCGTCTGCCGGGGGGCCTCCATCATCTGTCTCGGGTCATCGCTGGAGAGCGTGCTCGGCACGAGCCAGTCGCCGAAGTTCGGCGTGCCGTTCCACAACAGTCGTTGTCGATCGCGTTGCGCGTCCGACAGGGTTACGCCACGCAGCCGGGGAGGAAGGATGTCGGCCGCCTGGCGGGACTGGAACTCGTGCCAGCGGCGCATCGCGTGGTAGTTGTCGCCGAGCACGCGGAGATCGCCGTAGTGCCGGTACATCGCCCAGGGGACGGTCACGATGGCGTCGCCCCAAGCGGCTGACGTCGAGAGCACCATGATGTCGTCGTCATAGCTCGGCGGCGGCTCTTCGAAGAAGTAGTCGAAGACTGGCGGCCAGGGGATGATGTTCGGGACCGCTCCGTCGGTGCGCTGGTCGGCACGAACATTCGTCAGCCATCGGTCGAAGAAGTTGCCGACCATCATGAGCGTCGCCGCCGTCGGCGCGAACAATTGCGCGTCGCCGGTCCATCCGAGCCGCTCGCGCTGAGGGCAGTCGGTCGGGATGGATAGGAAGTTGCCGCGCTGGCTCCATTGAACGTTCTCGAACAACCGGTTGAGTCGCGCGTCGGAAGTCGACAGTGAGGCGGTTTCGGGGAGGGCGGAGCCGATGACCACGGCGGTGAAGTCCGCTGCGCGGACGGTTCTGACCCCGTGCACACGCGCGTAGCGGAAGCCGTGGAACGTGTATTGCGGCTCCCATTCCTCGACCTCCTCCGAGCCGACGATGTATACGTCCCGTTGGTCCTTGTTCGGGCCGTGGATGTTGTCGAAGAACTCTCCGGCTTCGTCGAGGACTTCGGTGTGCTCGAGGGTGATGACGTCACCGGGGGTTCCGCGAACCCGCATCCGGACCCGGCCGGCGATCACCTGACCGAAGTCGATCACGGTGTCTCCGCTCGGGGTGGTCAGCACCTCGCGGGCGGCCAGCTCCCGGAGCCGTCGCACCGGTTCGCCGACGAAGGGGACGAGGGCGGCGTCGACGTCGACTGTTCTGACGTTGTCCCAGTGGGAGTCGTCGAAACCCACTCGGTTCCAGTCGGGCTGCTTCATGCGGGCGTCGTACTTCTCACCGATGGCGAGGTCGGAGTAGCGGATCGGTCCGTCGCTCGTCACCGCGTCTGCGCTCGAACCGTATCGTCGACGGTCGCCGAGGGCGTCCTCGACGCTGAGCTGCCAGCGAAGTCGGAGTCGATGACCGAACTCGGCACTCGCCCCGAGCATGCCCACGCGACCGGCGAACCACCCGTCCGCGACCTCGAAGGCGACGATGTTGTCCCCCGGCGTGAGTAGTTCGGTGACGTCGTAGCCCTGAAACGAGATGTGCGAGCGGTAGCTGTCGTTGCCAGGGGCCAGCTCTTCCTCGCCGACGCGACGACCGTTGATCCATGCCGTGTAGACACCCTGAGCTGTCGCATAGAGGCGGGCTCGGGTCACGGCAGAGGGCACCGTGATGCGCTGACGAATGCGACGTGGGGGATGCAAGCGCGCATCGGGGGGTGTGTCTGAGACGTACGTGAACATCTCGTGAAAGCGATGAGCTCCATCCTCGGTGACATCCGGCTGCGTCGGCTCGATCCACGGGTGGACCCACTCCCCGGCATCCAGCAGCGAAGTGCCGAATGCGCACTCCGCCCAGTCCGACGAGGCATCCGGATACCACGCCCGAACACGAGCACGGTAGTCGGAGTCCGACCGCAACGGCTTCCCGTCGTACTCCACCAGCGAGCTTTCCTGTGATGCCACCAACCCGGTGCTCCACAGCACCTTTCCCGCAGCGTCCCGCACCTCGATCTCGTAGCCGTCCTGACGCTCGTGCGCGGTGTCAGGGATCCACGTGAAGCGTGGCCGGGTGGTGTGCAGAGCCGTCGGCTGCGGCATCCGCTCGACCGTCAGCACAAGGCGGGTCATTGTTCGTCCCCCGGGATCAGTCGAAGCGAATGTGCGGCGCAGGGCGCTGGGTTTGCGATCGGGTGGCGAGTGTCGCTGAGGAGTATCGAGAGCATCTTCATCCTGTGTTCGGTGTGCCGGTTCAGACAGCGATGTGCAGCAGTTGTCGCGCCGAAGCCTGTTGGATGGCGATCAGCTGGTCCTCCCAGTCGTCCGGCGGGACGTCCTCGATGAGTCCCTTGCTGCTGAGGTAGTCGTACGCGTCGGCCAGGCCGTCGCGCAGCGAGATTCTGGGACTGAATTCCGGGACGTCGCGCTGCAGCTTCGCGCAGGAGAAGAGGAGGTTGCGGGAGAAATTGCCGGGCACGAGCATGAACTTCTGCGGGTCCAATGTGAAGAGTGTGCCGGCGTCGATCGGAACTTGCTCGACGTGCTTTCCGATGACGTCCATTGCGGTGGTGTGTACGTCGGACCATGTCGTGTGTGTGGGGTTGACCAGGATGTAGGTCTGCCCGATGCATCGTGCCCGCTCGACTGCTCCGACGAACGCTGGGGCTGCGTCGTCTACGTGGAGGAGGTGGTGAATGGCGTTGCCTTCGCCGACCTTGAGGATGGGCCGCCCGTTTCGGATGCGGTCGAGCCACCGCGTGTCGATGCCGAGCTGACGCACGACCCGGTTGCGGCCGTATGTTGTGAAGGGCTTGATGATGGTGACAGGGAAACCTTCGGTGAGGTTCGCCGCCTCGTACAGCCGGTCTAGGGCGGCCTTTTGCACGCCGTACGGATGCGTGCTCGCCGTCGGGTGGTCCTCGGTGACAGGCAACCATTCGGGATTCTCACCGAAGGTCGACACTGTGGATGTGTGGACGAAGTGACCGACGTCGCGGAATGCCTGCAGGCTCGCCCGTCCCTGCTCAGGCGTGAAGGCGATGAAGTCGATCGCGGCGTCGAACCCCTCGGCCTGCATGGCTGGAATGAACCAGTCCAGATCCGCGCGATCGCCGACGAGAGCTCGAGCACCATCAGGAATCGCGGCTTTGCCGCGGGTCACACAGGTGACCTCATGCCCACGCTTCAGCAGCGACTTCACGACGGCGGTCGAGATGTTGCCGCTGCCGCCCACGATTCCTACTCGCATCTTGTCTCGGTCCCTTGCGGTTGTGATCAGATCCGCGCTCCTGCTTCGCACGGATGGATTCGTTGGCTACGAGGGAATCGACTGTCAGTCCGGGCGAGCCGTCACCTCGACGAGCGTCGCTGACTGTGCGGTGATGTCCAGTTCGATCGTCAAGGTGCCGGCGTCGGAAACGCGGGCTTCGCGGAGTTCGCTCGCCTCACCGGTGAGGGTGGTCTCTGCGATCGTCACGGTTCGGCCGGCCCAGGGAAGGTTGGCGATCGTGACGTGCGCCGATGTCACGCCGGCCGAGGCCAGCGCGGCGCGCTGTGGGGGCATCGCCAGGCTGAGCTCGATGCGTTGGTCGCCGATGGGGATACGGAAGGAGAACGTGTCGCCTTCTCTCTCTTCGAGGGCGGATTCGGGCGCGACGAAGTTCGCCACAAGAACCCGTACCCTGTTTCCCTCGCGACTGGCCGCGCAGGCGAATCCCGACTCATCGCTGCCCGTGACCGCGAGTCGGTCGCCGGTCATCGTCTTCCCCGCGAAGATGAGTGCTTCAGCCCGTTCGTCGGGTCCGGCAGTGCTGTAGATGCCGGCGGGATCGGTCATGCCGTAGTGGGGATCCAGCCCGCTGTCAGCTCGAAAAAAGAGGGCTCGGTCGATGACGGTGTCCTGAAGGTAGATCGACGCTGCCGCCTGGAAGGCCCCCTTCTCGTCGGAGGGGGCGGAGCTCGTGGGGATGGAGAGGTAGTTCCAGTAGCACAGCATCAGCTCTGTCTTCGTGAATCCGTATTCGTCGAGCAGGCGTCGCAGATGCTCGCCGACGTAGCCGAAGTTCAGAGGATCGCGACTGGAGTCGACGAACCACAGGAAAGAGAAGAAGTCCAGCGGGAGGTGGCGCTCGCGAACGAACGAGAGAAAGCCCTCCCGGTAGGCGGCATCTGCATTCAAAGGGAAGGCGAGCGCGGGGCCCCCGACGGTGAGCGATTCGTCGACGCGCCGCACCGCCGCGCAGAAGGCCGCGTACATCTCGTAGAACTCTTCCGGACGTCCGGCGAAGTGCAAGGGGCCCAGATCGGGTTGGTCGCCGAACTCGAACATCCGGATTGGGGTGGCGGGGCCGCTTGCCCACCCCTGCGCGTAGTGACGGACGATGTGTTCGACGACCCGCCCGTACACATCGATGTCGTGCGCGGGCAACTTGTTCGATGGGATCGAGCTCGCGACGGTGAAGAGCACTTCAGCGCCGATGGCGTGCACGGCGGCGACCCACTCGTCGGTCGCCGCGAAGTTGTAGCTCGCGGCGTCATCCGGGTCGGCATTCCAATCGGGGAACAGGCTGCTCGGGTTGTTGCGGGTGTCGAGACGCGACACCCAGTCGAAGGAGCGAACCAGTGTCACGCCCGCTTTTTTCCAGATCGGCGTGACGTCAGGGAACTGCGGGAACCCGATGGCCGGGCCGGGAACGCCACCGACACCATTCAAGGGCTTGAAGGCGCGCACATCGCTCGCGTCGACATGCACCGCGCGGACGGAAGGGGCAACCGTGTCGACTGTCGTCGGTGAGCTTTCAGGGGGCAGGGACATCAATGTCTCCTCTACGGCCGATCAGATGGGCATTCTCAGGAGCCGGTTCGCGTACTCGTTCGCGATCGGCTCATCGTGGGCAAGGAACTCGATGCGGCGCTGGAACGTCTCGGGAGTCACCGAATCGAACTCTTCGTTCATCGACTCGATGGATCGATCGTGAACTGCGCGCACGCGGGGAAGCCGTCGCCTCATGACGGCGAGCTGCGCGTCGAGCAGTGACTGGTCCTTGGCGAGCTCCTGAGCGAGCACGATGCCGTCTTCTATGCTCATCGCGGCGCCTGAGCCGAGGTAGGGGGTCATCGCGTGCGCAGCGTCGCCCAAGATCATGACACGACCGCGGAACCAGGGGTAAGGAACCCACACGGTCGAGTAGGGCGTGTACGCGACGCTGTCGGAGTGGAGCACGTCCCCGAGCGCGTCGTCCAAGAAGTCCGCGCCTCGCATGAGCTCAGACGCGCGGTCGTGCATGATCGTCGGCATCTCGGCCGGTTCGTATCGCGGACGACCCGTCTCCGCCACCGTGAGAACCATGTACATGGTTTCAGCGGATAGCGGGGTCAGCATGATCTTGCCGCCGTACCCCTGGCAGATGATGGGCTGGGTCAGCCCCCGCCGATTCGGTAGGGCCGAGCGCCAGGCGACGCCGCCGACCGGCTGCGGGTCGTATTGCGCGCCGAAGTAGTCGTGACGGATTTGGGAGTTGATGCCGTCGTAGCCGATGACCAGGTCGTAATCCGCGCCGTCTCCAGTGCTGAAGACCACGCTGACGCCGTCATCGCGCTGGTGTAGCTCGGCAACGCCCGTGGCCAACCGAATACTGCAACCGACTTCGAGTGCGCGCTCCGTCGCAATCTCGAGGAAGCCGATCCTCGACATGGTGATGCAGCTGGGGACGTCTGCATCGGGCGGCCCGTAGCTCATGTTGCTCAAGAAGCGTCCATCGGGGCTGTAGCAATCGATCCCCGGGGCCTGCTGACCGACCTCGATGCATCGCTCCAGCAGACCGATCTCGCGGATCGCGCGCAGGCCGTTGATACGTAGCCCGAACCCCACTCCGCCAACGCTGCTGTCGGGCTTGATGTCGATGACGTCGACCTGCGCGCCGATCTGAGCCAAAGCCGTCGCGGCACACAAGCCGCCCAGACCGGCTCCCACGATGAGGATCCTCCTTGCGTCTGACATGCCCTGCTCCTCTCTGAGTGGGTACCTGACCGAGCTACGATAAACTGAAGACGAATTCGTATTCGTATCGACCCACGCTATCTTTGGAGCAGCGAAAGGGCAAGGTGCTATGAAGTCCCGAGGGGCGGAGAAGTCGACAGAGGCGTCGCTGCCTCCGGCGACACAGGAGCGCAGCCGCGCGTCGCTTGAACGAGTGCTGGACGCCGCGGTCGCGCTCCTCGTGCAGCGCGGAGCGATGGGTTTCACCATCGCCGAGGTCAGCGCCCTCGCGGGTGTTGCAGTCGGCACGATCTACGGCCGCGTCGGCAGCAAAGAATCCTTGCTGCTAGCCGTCTCGTCGCGAGAGCTCGATCGCATCGATGCCGAGACGACGACGTCGTTGCAGAAGATTGCCCAAAAGGGCGCCACGATAACCGACGCCGTCGCTCTTCTGGTCGATGCGCGACTGGCGATTCTCACTCGCGAGGCGACGTTGCTGCGCGCTATCATCCGCGCGGCCGACGAGTACCCGGCTACTGCAGGACGCGGCAACGCCTCAGGTTTCCTCGCACAGCGCACGTTCACTGAAGCGCTCGGCGTTGTGTGTCGCCGCTTCGATGTCGCGGTTACAACTGACGACCTTGAGTGGGCGGGGGATGTGGTCGAGGCCGTAGCAACACGCCACCTGAGCATCGGGCTCCCCGATCACGCAGCTCCTGCTCGCCGCGTCGATTCCCGCGCGTTCGCTGAGCGGCTCACCTTGACCGTCACGCCCTTCCTGCTCGCCAGAGCCACGCCGGCTTTCTAGTCGCCGGAGATACCACTGGCGTTGACGAGGCATACCGGGCGACCCGGAAAGGCTCCGCGTCCGCGCCGGTGGGAACACAGCTGCGAACAATCCCGCGAGATTGGATGCAGCGGGATGATCAGTTCGAGACGCGAGATCCGCAAGACGTCGCGGATCTGTGACTCGATGAGAGCGCTGTGATGCCGTCGCTCGAGGGCGCCTGCACCGCCAATGGTTAACCGCTTGACCATGACTCGCCCGTTCTGCTACGTTCATGAATAACCGGTTAACCATCCGGTGGGAACAGTCAACGACGAGGTGTTCATGGATCAGCGAGGCTTCTATCGCCCAGAGGGCGCGTGGGTGGGAGATGTCATCCCGTGGCAGGAGGACGGGGTCTTCCACCTCTTCTACCTGTACGAGTCCCGTCGCACCCCGAAGGAGGGGATGCCGTGGCACAGGCTCGTGAGCGATGACCTTGTCCACTTCACAGGCACCGGCTCCGCGATCGCGTCCGGAGGCTCGGATGCTGCGGATTTCAACATCTACACGGGGAGCATCGTCCTGGACTCCGATGGGGTCCACCACGCCTTCTACACGGGTCAGAATCCCGATCGCCGTGGCGTTGACGGACGAGCGCTTCAGCTGGTCATGCATGCCACCAGCGACGATGGCATGCGTTCGTGGGAGCGTCATCCGGACGACACGTTCGGCGCGACGGCCGGCTACGAGACGGCCGACTGGCGTGATCCCTTCGTCTTCTGGGATGCCGAAGGCGGGGTTTGGCGGATGCTGATCACCGCCCGCCACGCGAAGGGGCCCGACCGGCGTCGCGGCGTGATCGCGCAGTGCACATCCGCCGATCTGCGTTCCTGGACGCCCGCGGCGCCGTTCTGGGACCCGCGCCGGTACATCGCACACGAGTGCCCCGAGGTGTTCGAGTGGAACGGGTGGTGGTACCTCGTCTACTCGGAGTTCAGCGAGTCCTTCACGACCCGCTACCGCATGGCGCGCAGCCTTCACGGCCCGTGGCTCGTGCCACCGCACGACTCGCTCGACGGCCGCGCGTACTACGCCGCGAAGTCCGCCGCACGCGACGGACGTCGCTTCTTCTTCGGGTGGATCGCGTCGCGCGACGGGGCCATCGACGACGGTGCCTGGCAGTGGGCGGGCACGCTTTCGGTGCTGGAGGCGGAACAGCGTGCGGATGGCACGCTGCGGTTCCACCCGCCGCGGGAGTTCGCCGGCACCTTCGACCTGCCCGAGCCCGGACTCGCGGGCGGCACGGTCCTGTCCGCGCCTGACGGATACGCGGATGCGGTGGTCCCCGTCGTCGCGCCGCCCTCGTTCCTCCTCCGAGCTCGACTCGATATCTCGGTCGGGACGACGGAGTGCGGCGTCCTCCTCCGTGCGAGCGACGATGGCGACGAAGGGTACGTCCTGCGTCTCGAGCCAGGCCGCGGGCGCCTGGTGTTCGACCGCTGGCCGCGCCGCGGCACCGGCTCGGAGCAGTGGCAGATCTCGGGAGACGTGCCGCACTTCGTCGAACTAGAGCGCCCCGCCCGCATCGAGCCCGGCGTGCACACTCTCGAAGTCATCGTCGACGGCGACCTCTGCGTGGCGACCCTCGATGACTCCGTCGTGCTGAGCACGCGACTGTACGACCGCCCGAGCGGTCGGGTCGGCGCATTCGTCGGCGAAGGGTCAGTCGTCGTCTCCGAGTTCACCGTCCGATCGCCGCGACTCGATTCCCCGTCGGTGGAGCGTTCCGCGAACGAGTTCGCCACCACCGACGCCTGAAGACACCGATGCAGATGACCCGCACACCCGACACCCGGATTCCCGTTCCTCACCCGCCCGCGACACAATCAATGGAGATCACGCAATGAACATCCCACAGCGCACCGCGACCCTCGCCGCCCTCGCTCTGGCCGCATCCCTCGTCATGACGGGATGCGCCGGGTCGTCGGGCGGTGCCGACCCGACCGACGTCAATCCCGACGGCGAGATCACCCCACGCGAGATCTCATGGCTGCTCTCCCGGCCCGCGGACGGCGGCGTCATCACCGCGATGCAGCAGATCGCCGACGAGTACGCCACCGATCACCCCGGCTTCGCACTCAATCTGATCACCACGCCGGACCGCCCCTCGTACATCCAGAAGTACGAGACGCTGGCGGCGGCGAACAAGCTGCCTGAGCTGTTCGACACCGATGCGACCCCGTTCGCGCAGAAGCTCGCCGGCCAGGGGAAGATGGTCGACGTGGACCTGCTGCTGGAAGACCTCGGGCTGGCAGACGAGTACCGTGAGGCGGCGCTGAACTATCAGCGCTTCGACGACGGATCGCTCTACATGGTGCCGTTCGAGTTCCAGCTCGAATTCTTCTGGTATAACACGGCGCTGTTCGAGCAGGCCGGGGTTCCGATCCCCGCGACGCTCGACGACTTCGCTGCGACGTGCGAGGCGCTGCGCGCCAAGGGTGTCACCCCGATCGCGCTGGATGGTCAGGACCAGTGGCCGCTGGAGCGATACATGGCGTACTACCCGTTCCGGCTCGCCGGCCCCGAGTACGTCCAGAAGCTCAAGGCGGGCGACGCATCCTTCGGCGATGAGGCCGGTCGCGCCGCTGCCGAGTGGCTGTACGGCCTCGGCCAGGCGGGCTGCTTCCAGGAGGGCTTCTCGTCGACCGGATACGCCGACGCGCAGGCTCTGTTCACGTCCGGCAAGGCCGCTATCTACAACATCGGCACGTGGGAGCTCGGCAACCTCGCCACCGACGCGCTCGACGCCGGTGTCAGGGACGACGTCGACTACTTCACTCTGCCCACCATCGAGGGTGCCGTCACGGACGACAACGAGTACGTCACTCCGTCCGGTATCGGCATGGCCGTGAATGCCCAGACCTACGACCCGCTCGTGCGC
Source organism: Microbacterium sp. (assembly GCF_051860965.1). GTDB lineage: Bacteria > Actinomycetota > Actinomycetes > Actinomycetales > Microbacteriaceae > Microbacterium. Next base: position 172,213 of record NZ_JBIMKU010000008.1, on the reverse strand, counting down.
GACTTCCTCGCGTTCGCTCTGGAGCGCTACCCCGAGGTGTACACCGCCTCCGGTGCGCTGTCGCCCACGAGCGGCGTCGACCCGGTGATCCCCGACAATGCCACACCGCTGTACGGTCGCGCCGTCGAACAGTCCGCGGAGGTGGGGCCCGCGATCGCGATGCCGTGGGACACGCAGCTGGACCCTGCGACCAACACGCGACTGCAGCAGGAGCTCACGCTGCTGGTGCAGGGCGACATCACGCCGGACGAATTCATCGAGACGATGGATGCCGCTCTCGCGGAGAACGTCGGTGACTGACACCGCCGAAGCCGGGGTGCGCGCGGTCCGTCCGCGCGCGCCTCGGCGCCGCCCCTCGATGAGGTCGTCGATGCTGCCGCGTCGGTCCGCGCTGTCAGTGGTCGTCTTCCTCGTCCCGCCGCTCGTGCTCTACGGGGTCGCGGTCCTCCTGCCGATCCTGCAGTCGCTCGTCCTCAGCGTCTTCCGGTGGGACGGCATCACCGACATGGTCTTCGTCGGGTTCGACAACTACGTCAAGATGTTCACCCGCGACGACGTGTTCTGGACGGCCTTCGGCAACGCGCTCGGCTACCTCGCGATCTGCCTCGTCCTCCAGTTGGGCGGCGCGCTCGCCGTCGCGGGGCTGCTCACGGCACTGCCGCGGGCGCGTGAGCTCGTCAAGACCCTCTATCTGCTGCCCGCGGTCATCTCGACTGTCGCGATCGCCTTCCTCTTCGTGCGGATCTACTCGCTCGAGCCGGTCGGACTGCTCAACCAGTTGCTCGCCTGGGTCGGTCTGGAAGGCCTCCAGACCGCATGGCTCTCGAACGTGCAGACGGTTCTGGCTGCCGTCTCGATCCCCGAAGGCTGGCGATTCACCGGCCTCTACATGCTCATCATCTACGCCGCGTTGATCGCGGTGCCGAAGGAACTGGAAGAGGCGGCGCGACTGGACGGTGCGTCGTGGTGGCAGACCTTCTGGCGGATCCGGTTCCCCTATATCCGCCCTGTGTGGATCACTACGACGATCATGGCGACGACTTTCGCCTTGCGCGGCTTCGACATCCCCTACCTGCTCACCAACGGCGGCCCCGGTCAGTCCTCCGAGCTGCTCACCACCTACATGTACAAGACGGCCTTCGTCCACACAGATTACGGCTACGCCAGCGCCATCTCGGTCTTCATCGTGGTCGAGTGCCTCGTCGCTGTCGGCCTGATCATCGCGCTGCTTCGCCGGAGGAACGAATCATGACCGCTCCCGTCCTGGACCGCCCGATCGCGACCGGCAGCGCCCGAACCCCCGAGGCTCCACCGCGCGGAGCGGGGACGCATCGCCTTCGCGTGCAGCGCACGCTGCTGACGGTCACCGTCGTCCTGATCGTCATCGTGCAGGTGTACCCGCTGCTGTGGCTGTTCCTCACGAGCTTCCGCACGGCATCCGATTTCGCCGGAGGGAACCCCTTCGCCTTCCCGTCGGAGTTCACGCTCGACAACTACGCGCGGGCGTTCTCCACGGGCAACCTCTGGCTGAACATCGTCAACAGTCTGATCGTCACCCTCGGCGCGAGCGCGCTCATCGTGATCGCCGGGATGATGGCGGCATACGCACTGCAGGTGCTCGGATTCCGCTTCAGCAACCTCGTGCGGGCGCTCTTCCTGCTCGGGATCATCGTGCCCGTGCAGATCGCACTCGTGCCGTTGTTCATCGACTATGCGCAGGTCGGCCTTCTCGACACCCACCTGTCGATGATCGTGCCTCTCGCCGCATTCTCACTGCCGATGGCGATCTACCTGTTCTCATCCTTCTACGAGTACATTCCTCGAGAGATGTACGAGGCTGCATCGCTGGACGGCGCAGGTCCGTACCGGATCTTCGCGCAGATCACCTTCCCACTCTCCGCCAACACGATCATCACGGTCGTGCTGGTGAACAGCATCTTCATCTGGAACGATTTCATCTTCGCGAACACGTTCGTTCTCTCCGATGGATTGAAGACGATCCCGCTCGGCCTGCAAAACTACATCGGAGCGATGGGCAACACCGACTGGACAGCGACGTTCGCCGCCGTGTGTGTGACGGTGACACCCCTGCTGCTGGTCTTCCTCGTGCTCAACAAGGCCATGATCAACGGACTGGAAAGCGGAGCCACCAAGGGATGAGCTCGACTGGGCGCGGCACGAATGGACCTGCCGTCACGATGCGCGATGTCGCCAAGGCGGCCGGGGTCTCAGTGGCGACTGTCTCTCACGTCGTGAACGACAAGGCTGGAGCACGCATCGGCGAGGACGCTCGGCGGCGCGTGCAGGACGCAGTAGCCGAGCTCGGCTACCGCCCGAACGCGCTCGCCAAGACGCTGTCCCAGGGCGGGTCGCGCTTCATCGGACTTGTGGCCGACGCGATCGCGACGACTCCGTTCGCCGGGCAGATCATCCACGGTGCGCAGGACGAGGCGTGGAAGCACGGCTATGTGCTGCTGGTGGCCAACACCGAGGGCGATCCGGCGGTGGAGGATGACGTCATCTCGATGATGCTCGAACACCAGGTGCACGGCATCCTCTACTCCACGTGGTATCACCGAGAGATCGTCGTTCCGGCGATGCTTCAGCAGACCGATACCGTGTTGGTGGATTGCTTCGCTGCGGATGCGGCCCTGCCGGCGGTCGTGCCCGACGAGCGGCAGGGAGGACGGACGGCGACCGAACTCCTGCTTGACGCAGGGCACCGCCGCGTCGCGTTCATCAACACCACGAGCCCGTCCCCGGCGAGGACCGACCGACTGGCCGGATATCGGGACGCCCTCGCGTCCGCCGGGATAGATTTCGACGAGGCTCTCGTGGTCGAGGCCGAGCCTCAGCAGGAGGGGGGCTACAGCGCCGCGGCAGAGATCGTGCGCACCAGAGCCACCGCGGTGTTCTGTCACAACGATCGGGTCGCGATGGGTCTGTACGACGGGCTGCGCGAGCGCGGACTGCGCATCCCGGAGGATATCGCGGTCGTCGGGTTCGACAACCAGGATGTGATCGCGGCCCACCTGAGGCCTCCGCTGACCACGGTCGCCCTGCCGCACTACGAACTCGGCGCGGCGGGCGTACGCATCCTGCTCGGCATCGATGCCCCCGCTGGGGGGTCGACGCTGGTCACCTGCCCGCCGGTCCTTCGCGCGTCCATCGCCTGATCTGCGGCCGGGTATGCGCTCGGAACATCGTCCTCACTAGGACAATCCACCCCCATCGAGAAGGAATCGACGATGCGCCCGCAGTTCCATTTCACCGCTCAGTCGGGCTGGATCAACGATCCCCACGGCATCACCTTCCGCGACGGCGGCTACGACTCCTTCTTCCAGTACGTGCCGGGGCGCACGACGTGGGCGCCCGACTGTCACTGGGGTCACGCCCGTGGCACCGATCTGTTCTCGCTCGAGGAACTGCCCGTGGCGATCGCACCAGGAGAGGGCGACGGTGGGATCTGGACCGGCTCGTTGGTCACCGGAGTCGACGGCGGCACCCGCATCTTCTACACCTCGACCTCGCAGCCGAACATCGGGATCGGCCGGGTCCGCGTAGCGACACCCGATGACGACGAGTGGATGTCGTGGACCAAGGGCGAGTTCGTCGTGGACGCCCCGACAGGTCTCGATCTCGTCGCCTACCGCGACCCGTTCTTGCGGTCGGACCTCGACGGCTGGCGCATGTTCGTGGGAGCGGGTGACAGGGCGGGTACGGCGATGGCGCTCAGCTACCGCTCTGACGACCTCGAGAACTGGGCGTACGAGGGTGTCGCGCTCGAACGCTCCACGAACGAGACCGCAGACGTATGGATGGGCGCTCTTTGGGAGTGCCCTCAGATCATCGACGTCGAGGGGCGAGCCGTCATGGTCTCGTCGGTCTGGGAGGCCGACGCGCTGCACTACGCCGGCTACGCGATCGGTGTGTACCAGAACGGCCGATTCGTCGCCGAGCGCTGGGGTCGGCTCACCTGGGGTGACAGCTATTACGCACCCTCCTACTTCCGCGACGATCAGGATCGCCCCTGTCTGATGTTCTGGATGCGGGGCATCGCGGACTTCGATGCCGGATGGGCGAGCGCGCACAGCATCCCTTATGTCCTGACAGTCGAGGACGACGTGCTGGTCGCCGCACCGCACCCGGACATCGAGCGCTACCGGTCACCCGAAGCATCCGGTCTCGCCGCTGACATCTCCTGGACTCCCGACACCGCCGGCCTGAACATCTCCTCTGGCGGGGACGCCGTGGCATCGCTTGAGCTCAGCAGCCCCGAGGAGCTGACCCTCCGCATCGGCGAGGCCGTGCACTCGTTTCCCGTCTCGGGTGACGTGCGTGTGATCGTCGACGGGCCGGTCCTCGAGGTCGCGAGCCGTGGCGGGCTGTTCGGGTCGGCCGTCGCGCCCCACGGCGAAGCGTTGCTCGTGCGAGCCGGTGACGCGTCGGAGATGACCGTGCACCCCCTTACGCGTCAGGGCGTGTCGTGACCTCGCAAGGGAGTGATGCGACTGGGGTGTCGGATGACGGTGTCCTCGTCATCGGCGAAGCGCTCATCGACATCGTGGTCCCCGCAGACGGTCGGAGGCAGACCGAACACGTAGGCGGATCACCCGCCAATGTTGCGCTGGCACTCGGCCGGCTCGGCGACCGAGTGAGCCTCTTCACCGCGATCGCCGACGATCCGCGAGGCAGGCGAATCGCCGACCACCTGGGTTCTGCGGGCGTCGCGATCGATCCTGCGTCGTGGAGTTTGGATCGCACATCGACGGCCCTCGCCCGCATCGCTGCGGACGGGTCAGCACGATACGAGTTCGATGTGACCTGGACTCTCCCCGAGGTTCCGATCGTGCGCAATCCGGTCGTCCACGTCGGGTCGATCGCGGCGTTCGTCCGGCCCGGCGCCGAAGCGGTGCTCGCCGCCATCCGGAATGCGCCGAACGGCACCGTCGTGTCCTTCGACCCCAACATCCGTCCGGCTCTCATCGGTGAGCGCCTCTCCGCCGTCATGCAAGTGGACGCGCTCGCAGCTCTCGCCGACATCGTCAAGCTGAGCGACGAGGACGCGGAGTGGCTCTACCCTGGCTGGGAAATCGATGCGGTGGTCGATCGGCTGCTGGCGATCGGCGCCGGTGTGGTCGCCGTGACGATGGGTGGTGACGGCGCCATCGTCGGCTCAACCTCAGGGCGGGTGACTGTCCCGGCTGCAAGGGTGCAGGTGCGCGATACGGTCGGCGCGGGGGACACGTTCTCAGCAGGATTGATCGACGCCGTCCTGCGCGACCCCCACCTGTTGCTGACACCGGATGCCGAGGCGCTGGCTGCCCTTGGACGCCACGCCACTGCTGCCGCAGCGATCACGGTTCAGCGTGCAGGTGCAGACCCGCCCACTCGTCGAGACCTGCTGCGGGCAGTGCGAGCGGACGCCGTCCGTCGCGGAATGACCGGCGGGGTCGGGCTCTTTGCGTTCTGAGGTGAAGAGTTCTGCACTGTTCCTGGCGTGCTCTGCGGCAAAACCTCACGCGCGCGGGTTCAATCCCCTCCGTCTCCTCCCCATCGAGCCGCCCTTCCCCCGGCCCCGCCTCCGTTGCGTCGCGGCTGCGTTCGTCCAGGAACGCGATTGTCTCGTTTGTGCTGTCAGTTGCTTCGGTTCTCGTTCTGGAAGACATCCGCGTGGTACTTCTTAGGTAGGCGCAGATCCTGTCGACATCGCGACGACCTTTGTTCCTCCCTATCTGAAGGGATCGAACATGGTCCAGGTATCAGTACGTGTCAGAAGCGCATCCCTCGCGGTGCTTGCCGCCTGCCTGTTGCTCGCGCCGGCGACCGCGGCCCGGGCGGCGACTTCCATCGATGGGCCGGTCGACCTGGGTACGGCCGCCCCATATGCGGTCCTCGCAGGATCGACCGTGACGAACACCGGTCCATCGATCTTGAACGGCGATATCGGGCTGAGTCCGGGATCGTCCGTCACCGGATTCCCTCCCGGCATCGTAAACGGCGTTCCGCACGTCACGGACACCGTCGCCGCGCAGGCGCAGCTGGATCTGACCACGGCGTACAACGTGGCGGCGAGCCTGACACCCATCGCGGTCGGTCTGGGCGATCTCACTGGGGCGTCACTGACTCCCGGCGTCTACTCCGGCGGAGCACTGTCGCTCAGCGGTGCTCTGACGTTGGCCGGCACCGCCGAGTCCGTCTGGGTCTTCCAGGCCGCATCCACGCTCACCATCGGCTCGGGCGCGATCATCACCGTGACCGGCGGAGCGAACGCCTGCAACGTGTTCTGGCAGGTCGGCACCTCCGCCACTCTCGACCCGGGTGCGCAGTTCACGGGTACCGTCATGGCAGCCCAGACGATCACCGCGGCCACGGCCGCCACCATCACCGGCCGACTCCTCGCCCGCAGCGGCGCGGTCACCCTCGACACGAACACCATCACCGCCCCGACCGGATGCGCGGCGGGGACCGTCTCCACGAGCCCGACGATGACCTCCGGCCCACCGCCCGATGGGGACACCGGCGCCGTCTACTCCCACACGATCACCGCCACGGGCACACCCGCGGCGACGTACGCCGTCTCATCCGGCGCACTCCCCACCGGTCTCACGCTCGACACCGTGACCGGCCTGCTGTCGGGGCAACCCACCACGCCGGGGAGCTACAGTTTCGAGATCACCGTGAGCAACGGAACGAGCCCGGATGCGGTCGCGAGCTACACGATCAGCATCGCGGAAGTTGGGGTGCCGTCAGCATCCGGGGCAGCGCTCGCGTACTCCGGCGTCGACGCGCGCCCAGCCGTCCTCATCGCCGGCATCCTCACGACCCTCGGCATGAGCCTGCTCTTCTACGCGCACAGTCCGGGGTTCCACCGTCGACCGACCAGCCGCCGTTCTCGCTGACACCGTCGACGCGTCGCTCATGGTTTCTCCTTCTCCTTCGATCCGCCCGCCTTCGGAATGTCGGCCCCGGTCTACCACGCCCGACAGCGAGAAGCCATGGGGTCACCGGACTCGGCGCCGATGCGTAGCGTCGCGACCATGAGCGACATGACCCCACCTGTACCCGCAGACGACGCGATGACGCCGGAGCAGATGCGGCGCGATCAGCTGTTGGCCGCGCCGAACGCCGTGGAGAGCGACGCCGACCCTCGCATCCAGATCACCGAGCACGACGGCATCACACGCGTCGACATCCTTCCCGACGCGGATGTGCGGCCGGGGAATCCCTACGCCGAGCCGGGCGAGGGGACGCGGTCGTGAGGACCTCGACGTGGCAGGGGCGCCCGTAGAGCGAACGTCGAGACGGTACCGGGTCCTGGCAAGGGGAGCCGACGGACCGGGCGATGGACCTGCGTGATGAGCAGGTCGCACCCGCTCATCACGCAGAGATCGTCCGGCGTTCTACGCGTCGACGTCGCTGCGCCATTCGCCGGTCGGGCCGCCCTGCTTCTCGATGAACTCCTTGAAGTTCTTGAGGTCCTTCTTGACAGCGTGCCCGCCGACGCCGACCAGCGAACCGAGCTTCTCGAGTAGCCCCTCGGGCTCCCAGTCCAATTGCACGGTGACACGACTCGTCGTGTCGGTGAGCTTGTGGAAGGTCACGACACCGGCGTGCTCGGTGTCTCCGCCGGTGCTGGTCCACGCGACACGCTCGTCGGGATGCTGCTCGGTGATCTCGGCGTCGAACTCGCGCTCGAATCCTCCGACCTTGACCTTCCAGTGCGTGTGGGTGTCATCGGTCTGGGTGATGGACTCGACCTCATCGAGGAACTTCGGGAAGCTCTCGAACTGGGTCCACTGGTTGTAGGCGGTGCGGACGGGGACGTCCACGTCGATGGTCTCGATGATCTGGACCATGGGGTGCTCCTCACTGCTCGGCGATCGTGTGCTCCATCACACTCGACATCGCGTATTCCACCCTCGGGGTTGACAGCATCCCGTAAGGGGTCCGCTCCTTCGTGCAGCCACCTCCGACCGTGTCAACCCCAGCGCTCGACACCCCATCGGCTCCTACCGTTGCCAGCATGAACGCCGACGACAAAGCCCGGTTCGCGGCCGGCGAGACCGATGAGATGCCTCCTGCGCCCGACAGCTCCGCATTGAGCGCAAGCGACGCGGTGCGCAAAGACATGACGTACAGCCCGGCGAGCGAGACCGAGACACAGCAGAAGCAGACCGATCCGGTGCCCGACTCGATCGACGAAGACATCGACCGCGACGCCATCCGGACGGTGCCGGGTACCGGCGGTCCCGATGACACCGGCGATGTCGACGTCGACCCGGAGGATCTGAACCTCCCTGGACGTGGTGCGAGTAGCGTCGAGTGAGCACCGGCGACGGCCTGCAGCTCACGCCCATCTCGATCGATGACGCGGGTGAAGTGCTCACGATCCAGCGCGCGGCGTTCGTCTCGGAGGCCCTGATCTACGGGTCGGTCGACATGCCGCCCCTCACGCAGACGCTCGAGGCGCTGCAGGCGGAGCTGCGCGACGCCTACGGCTGGGTCGCCCGGCTCGACGGGCGACTCGTGGGCGCCATCCGGGGGCGCATGGACGGTGACCTGCTGCTCATCGGACGCATCGCGATCGCGCCGGACGTGCAGGGCGAGGGTGTGGGCAGCGCGCTCCTGGAGGCTGCTGAGGCCCACAGCGGCGCCCGTGAGGCGGAACTGTTCACCGGAAGCCTCAGCGAGGCCAACATTCGCCTGTACGAGCGGAACGGCTACGTCGAGACGCAGCGGGTGGATCAGGGCGGGGGCATCGAAGAGGTGTACCTGCGCAAGCGACTCGCCCCATAACCCGCGCGGGTCACGTGGTCAAGGTCCCTCAAGGATTCGCGCCCCGTCCGTAGCGTGAGCAGAGGCGAACCCGCCGACGCGATTCGCCGGAGCGAGGAGTGGAACATGGATCTCGGCATCACCGGGCGCACAGCGCTGATCACGGGCGGCGACTCGGGCATCGGCTGGCACACCGCGCGTCTTCTGCTCGAAGAGGGCGTGACGGTCGTCATCAGCGACCAGGATCCCGACGCTCTCGCCACCGCCGCCAAGAGACTCGCGGCGGACGAGGGCACGCTCTTCGCGTTCGATGCCGATATCACGAGCGTCGACTCGCTCGCGCAGCTCCACGAGAAGGTGCAGGATGCCGTGGGCGACATCGACATCCTCGTGCAGTCCGCCGGCGTGACCGGCGCTCAGGGGCTGTTCCACGAGATCACCGACGAGGGCTGGACGAAGACGATCGAGACCGACCTGATCGGCCCGGTCCGCCTCGTCCGCCAGTTCCTCCCGTCCCTGCGCAAGGGAGGCTGGGGGCGACTCGTGTTCCTCGCCTCGGAGGACGCCGTCCAGCCGTACGACGACGAGCTCCCCTACTGTGCGGCGAAGGCCGGCATCCTGGCCCTGTCCAAAGGACTGTCCCGCTCGTACGCCTCCGATGGGCTCCTCGTGAACGCGGTCTCGCCCGCCTTCATCCACACCCCCATGACCGACGCGATGATGCGCAAGCGCGCCGACGAGCTGGGCACCACACCGGCCAAGGCGATCCGATCGTTCCTCGCAGAGGAGCGTCCGCACATGGAGCTCGGCCGACGAGGCGAGCCGGAGGAAGTGGCATCCGTCATCGCCTTCCTCTGCTCGGATCGCGCCTCGTTCGTCAACGGCTCCAACTACCGGGTCGACTCCGGCTCGGTGGCCACCATCTGAAGACCTGGAGATCCATGTCCCGCGACCAGTACACGTTCACCGACCCGGCGAAGCTCTATGCAGACATCGAGCCGGAGAAGCAGCATCAGCCCGAGCCGGGACTCGATGCGCAGCTCACGCCGCGCGCCGATCTCGGCGAGGACACCTATCGGGGGACCGAACGACTCGTCGGCCGGAGGGCGCTCATCACGGGAGGCGATTCGGGGATCGGCGCAGCGACGGCGATCGCGTTCGCGCGCGAGGGCGCGAGCGTCGCACTGTCGTACCTCCCGAGCGAGGAGGAGGATGCGCAGCGGATCGCGAGCATCATGCGCGACGCGGGTGCGACGGTTGCGACGATCCCCGGCGATCTGCGCGACGCCCAGTACTGCCGGGACCTGGTCGCCCGCACGGTCGAAGAGCTCGGCGGTCTCGACATCGTCGTCAACAACGGCGGCAAGCAGATCTACAACGAAGATCTCACGACCCTGAGCGACGAGCAGTTCGACGACACCTTCAAGACCAACGTCTACGCGATGTTCTGGATCACGAAGGCCGCGCTGCCGCACCTCCCCGCAGGATCCGCGATCATCAACACGACATCGATCCAGGCGTACAGCCCGTCCGACATCCTGGTGGACTACGCCTCGACCAAGGCGACGATCAACGCGTTCACGAAGGCACTCGCCCAGCAGCTCGCGCCGAAGGGGATCCGTGTCAACGCCGTGGCGCCCGGCCCGATCTGGACACCGCTGCAGGTGACCGACGGCCAACCGCAGGAGAAGATCGCCGAGTTCGGCGAGGACACCCCGCTCGGGCGCATGGGGCAGCCCGCGGAGCTCGCGCCGGCGTATGTGTTCCTCGCATCCGCCGAATCGAGCTACGTGGTCGGCGAAACGCTCAACGTCAACGGCGGAAAGCCCACCCCGTGACCACGCACGATCGAGAGAAGAGGAGTCGACGATGACACGTTTCGGATACACGCTCATGACGGAGCAGAGCGGTGCGCGCGACCTGGTGCGCTACGCCGTCGCGGCGGAGGAGGCCGGCTTCGACTTCGAGGTCTCGAGCGACCACTACTCCCCGTGGCTCACGAGTCAGGGCCACTCGCCCTACGCGTGGACGATGCTCGGGGCGGTCGCGCACGCGACGTCCAGAGTCGAGCTCATGACGTACGTCACGTGTCCCACCATGAGGTACCACCCCGCCGTGGTCGCGCAGAAGGCGGCGACCCTGCAGGACCTCGCCGAGGGACGCTTCATCCTCGGACTCGGCTCGGGCGAGAACCTCAACGAGCACGTCGTCGGCGAAGGCTGGCCGTCGGTGAGCGCCCGGCAGGACATGCTCGTCGAGGCGATGAAGATCATCCGTGAGCTGCACACGGGTGAACTCACGACGTGGGAGGGCGACTACTTCCGAGTCGATTCCGCACGCATCTGGGATCTGCCCGATCAGGTCATCCCGATCGCCGTCGCGGTGTCGGGAGACGAGTCCATCGAGCGGTTCGCCCCGCTGGCGGAGCATCTCGTCGCCGTGCAGCCCGACAAGGACGTGATCGACAAGTGGGATGCCGAGCACGACGGCGGCTCGCGCAAGATCGGGCAGATCCCGATCAGCTGGGATCCCGACGAGAAGACCGCGGTCGCCCGCGCTCACGACCAGTTCCGCTGGTTCGGAGGCGGATGGTCCGTCAACGCCGATCTCCCGACCCCCGCCGGATTCGAAGGTGCCAGCCAGTTCGTGAGGCCCGAGGACGTCGCGGAAGCCATCCCGTGCGGTCCCGATCTCGACAGGATCGTCGCGGCCGTGAAGGAGTACGTGGATGCCGGATTCACGGACGTCGCCCTCGTCCAGGTGGGCGGCGACACGCAGTCGGCGTTCCTCGACGGCCCTGCGACCGAGCTCCTCGAAGAGCTGCGCGCCCTCTGAGGCATCCAGAGAGGAGACACCATGAGCACGGAACCGAAGGACGGCGTCCACAAGGACGACGAGCCGCCGCGCGCCGAAGAGGTCGTCGCCGATGAGGACCTGACACTGCCTGGATCGCTCGAGAGCATCGAAGGGTCTTCTGCGTCGCCCTATCCCGAGGATCCCGGCGACCCGTCTCCGGGCCGGAAGCCCTGACGGACGGTGGCGCGCGCGACCCCCAGGGACGATGAGCGTCCGCCGGGCGAGGAGCTGAGCTCCTACGCGCCGATCGGCGACGGTCGAACTGTCGCACTCATCGGGATGCGCGGGCAGGTCGACTGGCTGCCGATTCCCAACCTCAGTTCGCTACCCGTCTTCGCGCGGTTGATCGACGACGAGACGGGGGGATGCATCGAGCTCGAGCCGGTCGACGAGTACACCGTGACGCGCAGGTACGTCGCCGGAACGAACGTCCTGCGGACCACCTTCACCACCGCGAAAGGGAAGGCGACGGTCACGGATGCCCTCGTGACGGGTGTCGCGGGAAGGCTGCCCTGGGCGGAGCTCGCGCGGCGTGTCGACGGCGTCTCGGGCGCGGTCGCGTTCGCGTGGCGCGTGCGACCGGGGACATCCCTCGGCACGGCCTCGCCCTGGATCGAGCGGCGTGAGAGCGGACCGGTCATCCGGTCGGGTGAGACGTCGATCGCGGTCGTCGGCAGCGACCACGGGCAGCGATCCGCGAGCCCCGAGGGCTACCCCGAGATCTCCGGACGACTCACGACGAAGAAGGGATCACGGCACCTTCTGATCGTCGTGGCGACCCACGACGAACCCGTGCATCTGCCCGACCCCGCGATCGTGGACGAAGGAATCGACCGCACGATCGCGGCGTGGCGCACGTGGTCGAGAGAGTTCTCGTACGACGGTCGCTGGCCTTCTCAGGTGCAACGCAGCGCTCTCGCGCTGAAGCTCCTCATCTTCAGCCCGAGTGGAGCGATCGCGGCGGCGGCGACCTCGTCCCTCCCCGAGAGCCCTCGGGGAGAGAAGAACTGGGACTACCGCTTCGCGTGGGTGCGGGATCTCGCCTACACGACGCACGCGCTCGTGCGTTTCGGTCTGCGCGAGGAGACCCACGCGGCGATCTCGTGGCTTCTGCGAACGATCCGCGACAACGGCCCCGAACTGCACATCTTCTACGGTCTCGACGGAGACGTGCCGGCGGGGGTGCGCGAATACGATGTCGCCGGCTGGCGCGGCCTCGGACCGGTCGTGACCGGAAACCCCGCGCAGGGGCAGCTGCAGCTCGGGGTCTTCGGTGATCTGATCGGGGTCTGCCGCACATACGTCGACGCCGGGAACGTGCTCGACGTCGCGACCGGACGCATGCTCGCCGAGATCGCCGACCGCACGTGCGATCTCTGGCGCAATCGCGACGCCGGCATGTGGGAGCTGCCCGAACTGCAGCATTACACGTCGTCGAAGATGGGATGCTGGCAAGCCCTCGATGACGCGATCCACCTCGCCGAAGCAGGTGAGATCGCCGGGAGCATCGACCGGTGGAAAGCGGAGCGGCAACGCGTCCGCGAATGGATCGACCAGCACTGCTGGTCCGACCAGCGGTCGTCGTACCTCATGTACCCCGGATCGGACGACCTCGACGCATCGGTCCTCCTTCACGCACTCAGTGGATTCGACCGCGGCGACCGCATGTCGACGACGATCGATGCGCTGACCGCCGAGCTGGGTTCCGGCGCCCACCTCTACCGGTACTCCGGCATGCAGCACGAGGAGTTCGCGTTCGTCGCGTGCGGATTCTGGCGTGCTGCGGCCCTCGCCTGCGTGGGCCGCGGGGGCGAGGCTGTGGCGGCGATGGACGATCTCGTCGGCCAGGGCAACGACGTGTCGATCTTCGCCGAGATGATCGACCCCGCCAGTGGGGAGTTCTGGGGCAACCTCCCTCAGGCGCTGAGTCATCTCGCGCTCATCGACGCGGCGATGACCATCGACGAGCTGGTCCCAGGCGGGCCGTGAACGACAGTGCGTGGTCGCGTGCTCGTCGCGACCCGCCCGACCCTCGGCTGCGGCGCGCCCGGTGTCGCGCGATCAGCCGCAGCTCCTGAGCGCGTCAGGTGGTCCGCTCCAGCCGAAGAGGTGATTGTAATGCGCGTTAGATTCATGTCAGAATCAGCGCATTCTGTATCACTTGTTCCAAGGGAGAACCATGCACCGTCACACCATCGGCATCGTTGCCGTCCTCGGCGCGACCGCGCTCGCGGTCGGTCTGGGCGGCCCTGCGGTCGCCGCGCAGCCGTCACCGAAGAAGCTCGCACCGCACGCCGTGCTGATCGGCGGAAACCTGCAGGAGAACGCCGACATCCTGCAGAGCATCGTCGATCTGGCCGACCCCGACGGCAAGGGCCCGCTGAAAGCGCGCATCGCGATCGTATCCGCAGCGGCATCCCCCGCCCGCAACGCCGTCGACGCCGCCGATGCGGATCTCAACAACGCCGCCGCGAACGGTCTCTACTACGGTGCGCTGTTCGCCAGGTTCGGCGCAGACACCTACGCGGTGCCGATCGACGGCGGTGTCGACTACGAAGGCGACCCCTACACCCCGGACAACGCCGACAGCGCGGCCGTCGCTGCGGAGGTCGCGGCATCCACCGGCGTCTTCTTCGGCGGCGGAGACCAGATGCGCTACGTGCGTACGCTGTTCGAATGCGCGGATGCTGAGCTCGAGGCGTTCACCGACTGCACGGACACCCCGGTCATGAAGGCGATCCGCGACGTCGCGGCGCGCGGCGTGGTCGCAGGCGTGAGCGCCGGCCTCACGATCCAGCAGGGCCCCGATATGATCACCGGCGGCGAGTCCTACCAGTCATGGCGGGATGGCGGCACCCCCGGATACCTGGACGACGCGGACGCTCTCGGTTCTCTGCCGTACGGCGGATTCGGCTTCGTCGACGGTGTGCTGCTCGACAGCCACTTCACGACCTGGGGCCGCCAGGGTCGTGCCGTCAAACTCGCGCTCGAGACGGGCAATCCCTACGTGCTGGGCGTGGACGAGACCACGGCCGTCGTCCTCGACCGGAAGAAGCGCGAGGGCTACGTGATCGGCGAGCACGGGGCCTCTCTGATCGATGTGCGCAGTGCGGTGGTCACCGAGGCGGGTGTCGAGGGCGTGCGCTGGAGCTATCTCAACGCCGGCGACCGGATCGACCTCGGCAAGAAGGTCAAGGTCGATCAGGGCAAGGGCGCGAAGAAGCTCAAGACCCAGGGTGCGGTCCCGGCTGTCCAGACCGACACGTGGGACTCGATCGACGGCGAGGGCGGTGTCTACTCGCTGCGCGACCTCGCCCAGCAGGTCGTGGCCTCGTCCGTCGGCGTCGGCGTCGGCCTGTCGCTCGAGACCGGACCCCAGTTCGCGACGACCCTCGTGCGCGACGGCAAGACCGCGGCATGGACGACCAAGGCGGGCAAGGTCTCGTTCAGCCAGCTGCAGATGGTGATCGCGCAGGTCGGCTGACCGCGCTTCCCACCACGGCCCGGGCCGGTCTGGAACAGGAGACCGGTCCGGGCTCGTTGTCGATGCCAGGACCTGCGCCATGCGCTCCCCGTCGGATCGCGGCAGCGCCGCCGCGATGTGGATCCGATCAGTACAGGCCCAGATCGGTCGCCGTGCGGTCGGCGCGCGCCATGCGCTTGGTCGCCGCGTCACCCAGCGCCTCGAAGCATCCGGCCACCACGGTCTCGACCAGTGCCATCACGGGGGTCAGCGCATCGAAGGGCGAGGGCGCCCTCGTCTCGCTCGTGAGAACGACGTCGGCCACGGACGAGATCGGCGACAGCCACGCGTCGGTGAAGAGGATGATCGAGGCCCGCCTCGCCCGCGCGTGCCGCGCCAGGAGGAGCGTCTCGTCCTCGTAGCGGCGGTAGTCGAAGAGCACCATGACGTCGCGTCGGCCGAGGTCCTCCAGCACCGCGGCGCGTGTCGACGGCAGGTCGGGCAGCATCTGGACGCGCGGACGCAGCTGCTGCAGGTGCAGGGCGAGTGCGCGTCCGAGAAGCTGAGAGTAGCGTCCGCCGGAGATGTGGATGGCCCCCTGCGCTTCTGCGAGCAGCGAGATGCACCGTTCGAGATCGTGCGTCGTGAGGCCCTCGAAGGTGCGGCGCAGCGTGTCGACGGCGATGGATGCGGCGCGGTCTCGCAGGGAGGTCTCGGTGCCGGGCTCCGCGCCCTGGCGGGACTCATAGATGCGCAGTGGCGAGGCCGACCGCTCGTCGAGATCGCGCCGCAGTGACTCCTGGAAGTCCGGGAAGCCCTTGTAGCCGAGGCGATTCACGAACCGGATGACCGTCGGCCCGCTGACGCCCGCGCGCTCTGCGAGCTTGGCCACCGTCTCGAAGCCGGCCGACGGATAGGCGGCGAGAAGGACCCGTGCGACCTTGCGCTCGGCGGGTGAGCACTCACCCATGCCGCGCCTGATCGCGTCGGCGACGCCGGTCTCAGCCATCTCTCGTACCTCCCGTCTCGACAGTAGTGCCCTCACCCCGTGGCGACTCGGATGATGAGGCCCGCCAGCAGCGCGATGCGGGCGGGGGCGCTGTCGATGTCGAGCCACTCGCCGGGAGCGTGGTCGTCGCCGCCGATCGGCCCGAGGCCGTCCAGCACCGGCACCCCGGTCGCGGCGACGAAGTTCGCGTCCGAGGCGCCCCCGGTCGTGGCCCCCGCGACCTCGATGCCGAGCTCGCGCCCGACCTCGACCGCGAGACCGAGGAGAGCATCGGTCGAGGCCGTGCGCTCGAGCGGCGGGCACACGGCGACGCGCGCCGTGGCGATCGTCGCCCCGGCGGTCACCGGCTTCGACGCCCGGCTCTCGATGGCGGTGAGCGTCGCGTCGAGGTCATCGACAGTGGCCGCACGCACCTCCCCGTGGATCTGGGCCGACGCGGGCACCACGTTCGCGCGGTCGCCCGAGCGGATCATGCCCATGTTCACGTGCAGCCCCGGCTTGCTCCCCGAGAGCGCTTCGGCCTCCAGCAGCAGGTGCGCGGCCTCCACGGCGGCGCTCACGCCGCGCTCCGGATCGACACCCGAATGGGCGGCCCGCCCTCGCACGTCGATGCGGATGTCGGCGACCCCCTTGCGCGCGACCACGAGGTCGCCGTTCTCTCGCGCGCATTCCAGGCAGAACGCGGCATCCATTCCCGCCGCGATGCCGCCGAGGATTCCCTGCGATGCGGGAGAGCCGATCTCCTCGTCGGGTGTGAAGACGAGGACGAGCTCGGCGAAGTCGTCGAAGCCGCTCTCCGTGACGATCTGCGCACCGTGGATCGCCGCGAGCAGCCCGCCCTTGTCGTCGCTCACTCCCGGGCCGTAGGCGCGGCCGCCGCACTCGCGGTAGGGCCGCTCGGCGGCCGTGCCGTCGGCGAACACGGTGTCCATGTGCGCGAAGAGCAGGATGCGACGGATGCCGCGTCCCCGTCGCCGCGCGACGATCACGCTGCCGAACTGGTGGCCCTGGACGGGAGCGGTGCTCACGCGCTCGACGGCGAAGCCGAGATCGCGGAGCCGCGCCGTGCACCAGGCGCCCACGGCCTCCACCCCGGCCGTGTTCCACGAGCCGGAGTCGATGCCCACGAGCGTGGTCAATTCGCGGCGGAACTGCCCCGACAGGCCCTCTGCGCGGGCGCGCAGCTCAGCGACCCCGGGCGTCGATGCGCGCACCGGGTGAACAGCCGACATCTACAGCACCTTGGCGAGGAAGGACTGGGTGCGCGACTCGCGCGGACTGCCGAAGACGTCGGCCGGTGAGCCCTGCTCCACGATCACGCCGCCGTCCATGAAGACCGCCACATCGCCGACCTCGCGGGCGAAGCCGATCTCGTGGGTCACCACGATCATGGTCATGCCGTCGGCGGCGAGGCGCCTCATGACGTCGAGCACGTCGCCGACGAGTTCGGGATCCAGCGCAGACGTCGGCTCGTCGAAGAGCATGACCTCGGGCTCCATGGCGAGGGCCCGAGCGATCGCGACGCGCTGCTGCTGACCCCCCGACAGCGCACTGGGGTAGGTGTGCGCCTTGTCGGCGAGACCGACCCTCTCGAGCAGTTCCAGTGCCTGCGCCTTCGCCTCCGCCGACTTTCTGCCGAGGACCTGCGTGGGGGCCTCGATCACGTTGTCGAGGGCGGTCATGTGCGGAAAGAGGTTGAAGCGCTGGAAGACCATGCCCACCTTGCGGCGCTGGGCGGCGACATCCTTCTCGCGCAGTTCGTAGAGCCTGCCGCCGCGCTCGGCGTAGCCGACGGTCTCGCCTGCGACGCGGATGATGCCGGCGTCGATCTTCTCGAGGTGGTTGATGCATCGCAGGAACGTGGACTTGCCCGAGCCGCTGGGCCCGAGGAGACAGGCGACCTGGCCGCGCTCGACCTGCAGGCTGATGCCCTTGAGCACTTCGAGCGATCCGAACTTCTTGTACACGTCCTGCGCGTCGATGATCGCGGTCGTCGCGGTGTCGATCGGCGCCGCTGAGGGGAGGGTCATGGTGGTCACTTCTTTCCGCCCTTCCAGGCCTGCAGCACGCGGGTCACGCTGCTCTCGCGGGCGCCGGCGACCCCGCGTCCGAACCGGCGCTCGAGCCACGCCTGCGGAACGGCGAGGATGCTGGTCAGCACCAGATACCAGATGGCTGCCACGATGAGCAGCGGGATGATCTTGAAGTTCTGCGCGTAGGCGGCCTGCAGATTCGACATGAGGTCGCGACCCGCGATGACCGAGACCAGTGCCGTCGTCTTGAGCATCGTGATCACCTCGTTGCCCATCGGCGGGACGATCACGCGCATCGCCTGCGGCAGGACGATCCGGCGGAGCGTGCGCCCCGGCGACATGCCGAGCGAATGGGCGGCCTCGGTCTGGCCGTTGTCGACGGACTGGATGCCCGCCCGCACGATCTCGGAGGCGTAGGCCATCTCGTTGAGACCGAGCGCCAGAAGGGCGGCGACCGTCGCCGGGATGAGGTCGGATGTCGAGACCGACCAGAACTCGATGCTCGTGAACGGGATGCCGAGCACGATCTTGGGGATGAACGCGCCGATGAAGCCCCAGAAGATCAGCTGCAGCAGGACGGGCGTGCCGCGGAACACCCAGACGAAGAGCCCGCTGACGACCCGCAGGACCGGGTTCGGCGAGAGGCGCATGACGGCCACGACGATGCCGCCCGCGAGACCGATCGCCATCGCGCTCACCGTCAGGAAGATCGTGGTGGCCAGGCCCTGCAGGGTCAGGGGCGCGAACAGGTACTCGCCGACCGTCGGCCAGTCGAGGTTGGGGTTCTGTACGACGGAGAAGAGGAACGCCGCCGTGGCGATGCCGACGATGCCGGCCGAGATCCAGCGGCCGGTGTGGCGGAGCGGAACCGCCTGGATCCGTGCCGGGCCGTTCGTGTGGGGAGTGGGCGTCGGTGCGACCCGCTGCGACGTTGCAGTCATGATCCTCCTCGATGAGGTGGCGCCGCTGAGGCGCCGGTGAATGGAGAGAGTGCCGGTGCGGCCGTGGGGGGCGGCCGCACCGGCGGAGGGCGCTAGGAGGCTGCGCCGTTGATGGTGGCTTCGTCGATGCCGATTCCCTCGACGCCGAACTCGGCCAGGATCTTGTTGTAGGTGCCGTCGTCGATCAGTGCCTGAAGCGCCGCCTGGATGGCCTCGGCGAGCTCTTCGTTCTCCTTGAGGACCCCGATGCCGTTCAGGGTGGCGTTGTAGCCGTTCGGCGACGTCGGATCCTCGATGACCTCGAACGTCGCGCCGTCGTTGGTCGTCTTGGCGACGAACCCGGCGCTGGGCTTGGTGAGCAGCGACGCGACCGCTTTGCCGGCCGTGATGGCGAGCTGCGCGTCGGAGTCGGAGGGGAACTCCGACAGTGCGATCGGGTCGAGGCCCTCGGCGGCGCACTCGGCCTGCCACGTGTCGTTGACGAGGTCGACCTGGCTGGTCGCGCCCTGAACGGCGACGTCCTTGCCGCACAGGTCGAGGTACGTCTCGATGTCCTCGGGGTTGCCCGCCGCGGTCAGGATGCCGGTGCCCGACGCGGAGTAGTCGACGAACGTGAGCACATCCATGCGCTCGACGCTCGAGGTCATGGCCGACAGGGTGACGTCGAAGTTGCCCGCCTGGAGCGCGGGGATGATGCCGTCGAAGCCCTGCTGCGCGAAGTCGAACTCGATGCCGAGCTTGGCGCCGATCGCCTGGCCGAGGAGCACATCGACGCCGGTGAGTTCTTCCGAACCCTCCTCGACGAAGAACTCGAACGGCGCGTAGGGGGCGTCGGTCGCGACGGCGACCGCGCCGGCATCGCGGATGTCGGCCGGCAGGAGTGCGCGGGCGTCTTCGTCGACGGTGATCGAGACGCCGGCGATCTCGACGCCGTCGGGCGCCGAGCCGGAGTCGGTCGTCGTCTCGCCGGCGGCGGACGTGCAGCCGGCGAGGAGGATGCCGACAGCGGTGAGTGCGGCGGCAACGGTGCCGACGCGGCGGGCGGGGGTGCGGAGCAGTTCCATGGGAGGACCTTTCTCGGGTTCCTATCGCTGAGCGACGTTCTCTGATCCTGTAACAAAAAGTACAGAAGCGCCAGCATGTAATCAATCTGTAACACACGTGTCGCGCCGGTGATTTCGAACAAGTTCCGCCGTTTGTCGAGATGGACGCTTCCTGTGCGTCTCCCTGGTGCGCCACACCGGCGCGAGCAGACATGATCATCGGAAGAAGGAGACCACCATGCAGTACGCAATCCTGGCCGTCGAAGCGGACGCCGACTTCGATGCCCGCAACGACCCCGCGCTCGCCGAGTCGTACTGGGCATCGTGGGCCAGCTACGTCGCAGCGCTGGGGGAGAGCGGCGTCATGACGGCCGCAGCGGGACTCCAGCCGCCTCAGTCGGCCACGACCCTGCGGGCGCGGGGCGGTTCGACGAGCGTGCAGGACGGACCCTTCGCCGATGCCAAAGAGCATCTCGGAGGGATCTTCCTCATCGACGTCCCCGACCTCGACACCGCCATGGAGTGGGCGGCGCGGTGCCCGGCGGCGGTCAACGGCAGCGTCGAGGTGCGCCCGATCCTCCCGTCGATGGGGTGAGGTCGTCGCCATGTCCGACCCGGACCCCGATGAGGCGCTCGAGGCTGCGCACCGCGCGTTCTTCGGGCGCCTCGTGGGGTGGCTCTTCCGTCGCACCGGCGACCTGCAGCTCGCCGAGGATGCGGTGTCGGCTTCGTTCGCATCCGCGGTGACGGCGTGGCGCGCCGGCGGCGTGCCCGCCTCGCCCGAGGCATGGCTGCGCGTGGCATCGCGAAATCAGGCGATGAGCGCGCTGCGCTCGAGCGCGCGTGTCGTGTCCGTCGCGCCGGAAGACCTCGAGGATCGCGGCGCTCCCGCGCCGTCGCCGGACGCCGCCATCGACGATCGGCTCGGCCTGCTCATGGTGTGCGCGCATCCCGCCATCGATCCGCGCATGCACGCGCCCCTGATGCTGCAAGCGGTGCTCGGGGTCGATGCCGCACGCATCGCATCCGTCTACCTGATCCCTGCGGCGACCATGGGCCAGCGACTGAGTCGCAGCAAGGCGAAGATCCGTGACGCGGGACTCCGGTTCGAGGTGCCCGAACCGGAGTCCTTCGCACCGCGGCTGGATGCCGTGCTGCAGGCCGTCTACGGCGCCTACGGCCTCGCCGACCCGATCGCCGACGTGGAGGACGAGCGGGACGCGGCGCTGCGGGCGGAGGCCATCAGGCTCGCCGAGGTCCTCGCGGAACTCCTGCCAGCCGAGCCCGAGGTGTGGGGGCTGCTGTCCCTGATGCTGCACACCGAGAGCCGGAGGGGCGGACGGATCGTGGACGGCGAGTTCGTGCCCCTGGCGGCGCAGGACACGTCGCGGTGGTCGCGCAGCATCCGGGAAGCCGCCGACGCGCATCTGCGACGCGCCGCGAGCATGGGCCGCATCGGGCGCTTCCAGCTCGAGGCGGCGATCAGCGCGCTGCATTCGTCGCGCGCCGACGATCGCGAGCCCGATGCCTCGGCCATCGTCGCGCTCTACCGCGGGCTGCTGCGGATCGCACCGTCGCCGGGGGCGACGATCGGCGCCGCAGCCGCACTTCTCTCCACGGGCGAGACCGTCGAGGCCCGGACGCTGCTGGATTCCCTGCCCGCGGAGACCGTCCGCTCGCATCAGCCGTACTGGGTGTGCCGTGCCCGAATCGCACTGGCCGACGCAGACGGGTCCGCTGCGTGCGCGGCGGCGGAGCGCGCGATCGGGTTGACCTCGAACCCCGCCGTACGCCGTTACCTCATCAGATCTCTGCTCCGGTCCTGACGCCCACATCCCGACCCTCGAGAGGTCTGGCCGCCGCGCGACCCGGGGCCACGATCACGACGATGACGGCCGCGACAGCCAAGACCACCGCTCCGACGAACATCGATGCACTGAGTCCGACGGCGAAGGCTTCACGCGCGGCCAGAGCGAGCGCATCGCCCTGCGGTCCGAAGGCCTCCGCGACGCCCAGCGCGGCACCCGCGCCGCTGTCGGCCGCATCCTGCACCTCGGGCGGAAGCCCGTCCAGGGCGGGAGCGATCTCGTCCCGGTAGAACGCGACCAGAATGCTCGAGAGCACGGCGATGCCGAGCACGCCGCCGACCTCGCGGGTGATGTCGTTCACGGCGCTCGCGACGGAGCGACGTTCGGCGGGGAGCCCTTCGATGATCAGCTCGGTGCCGGGGGTGATGCCCATGCCGAACCCCACGCCGAACACCAGCACGCCGCCGCCCAGCACCCACAGCGATGGCTCCAGTCCACCGAGGAGCCCCAGTCCGAGAACGGCGAACCCACCGCCCATGAGCAGGAGACCCAGCGAGCCGGGCACACGCGCCCCGAAGCGCTTCGCGAGGGCGGCCGAGGCGCCGATCCCCGCCCCGACTCCGACGGGCACGATCAGCAGCACGAGGGCGGCCCCGAGGGGGCTGTAGTCGAGCACGATCTGCAGGTACTGCGGCGAGAGCACGAAGAAGCCTAGGGATGCGAAGAACTGAATCGTCACGATCGTCGAGCCCGCGGCGAGTCCGCGATTCTTGAAGAGCCGCACATCGAGCGAGGGCACACGGGCGCGGAGCTGGTGCGCCACGAATGCGACGAAGCCCGCGGTTCCGACGGCGAGTGCCGCGAGCGTCACGGCGTCCGTCCACCCCCGCTGGGGACCCTCGACGATGCCGAAGACGAGGCCACCGAGGGCGATCACCGACCACAACGCACCGACCGGGTCGAGCGAGAGGGCGGGGTTCCGGTTCTGTGCGACCAGCAAGAGCGCCGGCACGATGAGGGCGATCGCGACGCCGCCGAAGAGGAGCTGGACGCTTCCCCACCAGAAGACCTCGAGCAGGGCTCCGGAGATGATCGTGCCCGCGACGGCGCCGGCGGAGCTCACCCCTGACCAGACCCCGATCGCGAACGTGCGGCGCTCTTCGGGGTAGGCATCCACAAGCGCCGAAAGGGTCACCGGGAAGACCGCCGCGGCTCCGACTCCGGACACGGCCCGCAGAGCGATGAACCATTCCGGATCGGGCGAGAACGCCGAGGCGACGCTGGCCCCTCCGAAGACGACGAGGCCGAGCACGAGGATCGTCCGCCTGCCCACCCGGTCGGCGGCGAGGCCGGCGGTCAGCAGCATCGCGGCGAACGTGAGGGCGTAGGCGTCGATGATCCAGGTGAGCTGAGACTGATCGGCGCCGAGATCTTCGGCGATGTCGGGGAGGGCGATGGCAAGCGCCGAGTTGCCGGCTACGACGAGTGCGAGCGCGGCGCAGAGCACGATGAGCAGTGCGCGCAGCCTGCCCGGCGTCAGAACAGGTGAAGTAGCGGACGAGGGCATCACAGGCCTTTCATTCGGCAGGTAGCTCCGTGTCCGAGTGTTTCGGAAACCGAGTGAAATGTCAAGTATGATGTGCCCATGGATGCGACCAGCGGACACCGCGGGCCGGACGCGCGCTCTGCGGAGGACGTCGAGCGCGGGCGAATGAGCGCCGATGAGCTGTCGTGGGCGCTCCGGTCGGTCAACCGTGCGGCCGCCCAGCTCGACCACGCGCTCGCCGCGCGCATGGGTCTGCGTCCGACCGACTACGAGGCGATGGGCCACATCATGGACAGCGAGGGATCGCATCTCGGTCCCGTCGAGCTGGGGCAGCGTCTCGGGATGAGCACGGGCTCAGCCACTGAGCTCGCAGATCGGCTCGAGCGCGCCGGACACATCCTGCGCGCGCGCGACGAAGCGGACCGCCGACGGGTCTCGCTCGTGCCCCAGGGGGAGACGGTCGGGCGGATCCTCGGCGAACTCGGGCCCCTGTTCGAAGCGCTCGATGAGCTCGCAGCGGACTTCAGCGACCACGAACGCGACGCGATCGAGCGCTACCTCCGACAGGCGGCGCGGCGGTTGCAGACGCGGGCGCAAGAACTCGGCGGCGCCGGGGCGCGGCATCCTTCGGCGTGACCCTCAGGCGTTCCAGACCTCGGCGTAGTCGGCGACGAACTTCTCGAGCGTCGTGGCCGGTCGCCCCGTCAGCTTCCGCACGGAGGTGTTCGGGAGCGCGGACACGTTCATGCGCACCACCCTGTGGATCATCTTCTGCACGTCGATGTAGTCCTGTGGGGCACCCGCCTCGGCGAGGCGGGTGAGGTAGGCCTTCTCGCTCGGGCGCGCGTAGCGGATCGTGCGGCCGAGGACCTCGCTCATGATCGCGGCCACGCCACGGTAGGTGAGGCTCCGCTCGCCCGACAGCGTGTAGGCCTTGCCGATGTGAGCCGGGTTCGACAGCGTCGCGGCCGCAGCGCTGCCGACGTCGCGCGCGTCGATGAAGGCGGTATGAGAGCGTCCGGCCGGCACGAAGATCTCGCCGTGCCGGCGGATGGGCTCGGCGTACGTGGTCGACAGGTTCTGCATGAAGAAGTTGGGCCGGAGGAATGTGCAGGGGCTCCGCGTCTCGCGCAGGTAGGCCTCCACCGCGTAGTGCGGCGTCTTCCGATTCGCCTGCACGCCCTGAAGGCTGAGGAAGGCGATCTGATGGATGCCGCGCCGCCGTGCCGCATCGATCACGGGGAAGAGCGTCTCTCGCACGTTCGCGATCGCCGGCGGACGCATGAGGAAGAGGCGATCGACCCCTTCGAACACCTCGTCGATCTCTCGTGTCCGGGCGTCGAACGAGAACGGCCGTTGCTCGGCGGCCGCCGGAACCCGAGCGTCGCCCGTACGCCGGACGGCGGCGATGACCTGCTGGCCGCGGGCGAGAAGGTGCTCGACGACGGCCGACCCGACGGTTCCGGTGGCACCGGTCACGAAGACGGCGGTCATGGTCTGTTCCTCTGCTTCGTGATGATCGGGATGCCGTGGCTCAGCCCGTCGCCGGCTGCACGAGCCCGTTCTCGTAGGCGGCGATGACCAGTTGAGCGCGGTCGTGGGCCGCGACCTTCATCATGATGCGGTTCACGTGGGTCTTCGCCGTGAGGGGAGAGATCACGAGCGCTTCGGCGATCTGCGCATTGCTCAGGCCTCGGGCGACGAGCACGAGCACCTCGGTCTCGCGTTCGGTGAGGCCGCCGAGGTCGAATGCCGGCCCGGTCGAGGTCGCCGCCCGCTGATCCATCCGCGCATAGCGGTCCACCAGCGTGCGAGTCGCCCGCGGTGAGAGGAGCGCTTCGCCGGCATGGACCGTGCGCACGGCGGCGACGATCTCTTCGGGGTCGGCACCCTTGCCGATGAAGCCGCTCGCGCCGGCGCGGAGGGCCTCGACGACGTACGCCTCGTCTTCGAACGTCGTGAGGATCAGAACGCGCGTGCCGGCGAGGTCCGCGTCGGTGCAGATGCGACGGGTCGCCCAGATGCCGTCGTGCTCCGGCATCCGGATGTCCATGACGACGACGTCCGGTCGGAGCGTGCGCGCCTGGCGCACGGCATCCGTCCCCGTCGCCGCTTCGCCCACGACCTCGAGGTCGTCCTCATGGGCGAGGAGGCCGACGATCGCCGACCGGACCAAGGGCTGATCGTCGACGACCACCACCGAGACCACCGTCACATCACGACCTCTCCGTCGTGAGGGGAAGACCGACCTCGAGCACGAAGGCGGTTCCGTCGCGACGGCCTTCGCGCCGCGCGTGCACGAATCCGCCGATCGACTCGACGCGCTCGCGGACGCCGATCAGGCCGTACCGGCCCGTGGGTGCCGACGCGGGCACGGGCCCCACGAGATTCTCGACCCGCAGCATGAGCTGCCGTCCGTGCACCTCGGTGGCGACGAGGGCCTGCCCGTCGCCATGCTTGAGCGCATTCGCGAGTCCTTCCTGCAGGACCTTGTACGCCACGACGTCGGCCGCGCCGCCCAGGTCGCCGAGGCCGTCGCCCAGGTCGGCGGTCACGTCCAGCCCCGTGGAGCGGAATTCCTCGATCACCAGCGGCGCGTGGGCCCATGTCGCCACCGGTGCGAGCGCCTCGTCGTCGCCCGTCGCACCGCGCAGAAGCCGCAGCAGTGCGCCGATCTCGTCGAGCACCGTGCGAGCCGACTGCTGGATGCCGGTCAACAGCATCGTCGCCCGCTCGGGGTCGTCGGGGAGAGCGTTCTTCGCGACCCCCGCGTTCAGGTTGATGGCCGCCATCTGGTGGCCGGCCGTATCGTGCAGGTCGCGAGCGATGCGCAGGCGCTCCTCGGTGACCCGGCGCTCGGCCTCGAGCTCTCGTGTGCGCTCGGCACGTTCGGCACGCTCCGTGATCGCGTCGATGTAGGCCCGGCGACTGCGGGTCGCTTCTCCGAGGGCGGCGGCGCCCCCCAGTACGGCGACAGGCTGCAGCATCCAGGCGAGGTAGTGGTCCCCAGGCCCGAAGAGCGCGACGCTGGTCACGAGCAGTGCCGCGGACGACGCGAAGGCGATGACGATGACGCGTCGGTCGGCGGTGACGGCGGCCAGTCGATACAGGCACACCGCGCTGGCGAGCACCAGCCCGAGGGTCGCCGTGGACCACAGAGGCGCGCTGGCCGCGATGAGGGTCGTGACGGTCAGCATCGTGCGCGGGAAGCGACGGGCGAGCGGAAGAGTCGCGGCCACGGCGATGCCCACCGCGAGGGTCGCCCAGAACTCGGGCGCGGACGACGCCTCGGTGAAGGGTGTGGGCGCGAGTGCCCCGAGTGCGACCGGAAGACCGAGCAGGATGTCGACGAGCCACTCGGGCGCCCTCGTTCGCGCCGCGGCGTCGGAGGGCACAGCGGCAGATGAAGGCCGGGACGGACTGCGGATGGTCACCTCGCTCAGGACGGATGCGTCGAGCGTGCCACACGTACGGCGTCCCGGCATCCGCCTTCCGCAGTCTGCCGCTGTACTGCACCTGCAGTACCGAAGTGCCCACGGCGGACGGATGCTCGCGCGTGGGCCGCGGACGACGCTGGAAGCATGATCACACAGGCCCCTGCCGTCCCGCCCGCGTTCGAGACGCGCGAGCTCACGAAGACCTACGGACGCGGCTCGACCCGGTTCGATGCTCTGCGCGGTGTGTCGCTCAGCATCGACGAGGGCGCCAGCGTCGCCATCACGGGTAAGAGCGGATCGGGCAAGTCCACGCTCATGCACATCCTCGCACTGCTCGACACGCCCTCGTCAGGCGAGGTGCTGATGAAAGGGAGCAGCGTCGCGAACCTCGGGCCCACGGCGATCAACAAGGTGCGCAATGCGACCTTCGGATTCGTCTTCCAGCAGTTCTTCCTCATTCCGAACGCCAGCGTGCTCGACAACGTCACGCTGCCGTTGAAGATCGCAGGCGTCCCGGCTCGCGAGCGCCGGCGCAGAGGTGTGGAGGCGCTCGACGCGCTCGAGATGGCCGACAAGGCGCGCAATCGGGCGACCGACCTCTCGGGAGGCCAGAAGCAGCGGGTCGTCATCGCACGCGCCCTGGTCAACGACCCGAGCATCATCTTCGCGGACGAGCCGACGGGCAACCTCGACTCGGCCACCGGTGCGATCGTCGAGGACATCCTCTTCGAACTCAACGCATCGCGGGGGATCACGCTCGTGATCGTCACTCATGAGCCCGAGCTCGCCGCCCGCTGCGATCGACGCATCCAGATCCATGACGGCCTGCTCGTCGAGGAGGTGGCGGCGTGAACATCCGCGACCTCGTCGGCACCGCGGTGCAGAGCACCTTCCGCAGCAAGCTGCGCACCACACTCACAGTGATCGCCATCTTCATCGGAGCCTTCACCCTGACGACCACTTCGGCGATCGGAACGGGCGTGTCGAACTACATCGCGTCGCAGGTGGCCGCCATCGGGGCCGAGGACGTCCTGCTGGTGACGAAGGCGCCCGAGGGCGCGCCGGCCGACGCGGGCGACGGACCCCAGCCGTACGACCCCGACGCCACCGGCGGTTCGGCCGGACCGTCCGGTCCGATCGCGCTTCCAGGACAGGGGGAGCCTCTCACCTCCGACGACATCGACGCACTGCGCGCGACGGAAGGCGTCGTCGCCGTCACTCCGCTCAGCAGCATCTCGCCGGAGTGGATCGAGTACGGCGCGAACGGCAAGTTCCAGGTGAGCGTGAACGTCGCGGCCGGAGTGAGCCCTGCGGACCTCGCGGCAGGACAGGCGCTGGACAACGACACCGCCGAGTTCGAAGTGCTCCTTCCGACGAGCTACCTCGAGAACCTCGGGTTCGACAGCGCGAGCGCCGCGATCGGCGAGACCGTGGTGTTCGGCGTCGACGACTACCTGGGCGAGCGTTCCGAAGTGGCCGCGACGGTGGTCGGCATCCAGAACGAGTCCCTGCTCGGAAGCGGAGTGAGCCTGAACTCCGCCCTCGCGAACGAGATGGACGACATCGGCTCGACGGGCAAGCCGGACTCGGTCGAGACGACCTTCGCTCAGGCGACGGTCCAGATCACGGCGGGGCTCACCGCGCAAGAGGTCGCCGACCTGCAGGACCGTCTGGCCGAAGAGGGCTTCGCGGCGCAGACCCTCGAGGATCAGCTGGGGTCGTTCCAGCTCGTCATCAGCGGGATCGTGGGTGTGCTCAATGCCTTCGCCGCGATCGCTCTGCTGGCCGCCGGCTTCGGCATCGTGAACACACTTCTCATGAGCGTGCAGGAGCGCACGCGCGAGATCGGCCTCATGAAGGCGATGGGCATGGGCGCGGGAAGAGTGTTCGCCCTGTTCAGCCTGGAGGCGGTCTTCATCGGATTCCTCGGCAGTGCGCTGGGCGCCCTCGTGTCGATCGCGGTCGGCGTCCCGCTCAGCGCAGCCCTCGCCCAGACCGTGCTGTCCGGCCTTCCGGGACTGAACATCCTGCAGTACGCGCCGGCCTCGGTGGCGACGGTCATCCTGGTCGTCATGGGGCTGGCATTCCTCGCAGGCACACTCCCTGCTCGCCGCGCCGCACGTCAGAACCCGATCGACGCGCTCCGGTACGAATGACCGATGAGCGGGGCCACCCCGTCGGTGCCGATCCGACGCCGACGGGGTGAGCGCCGGCGAGGAGTGCGGACCGCAGCGTGCGTCAGTCCGACTCGGTCTCGATCTTTCCGACCTTGACGACCTCGACCTCGGCCACCTCCACGGTCAGCTTGGCGGGCTCCTGCACGTCGACGGGACCGGTGTCGAAGTGCTCGGAGATCAGTGTGATGCCCCCAGACGAATGGGCGGAGTTCGCGAGCTCTTCGAGCCATGTGCGGCTCAGCTCCGGCGCCTCGGGCTCATCGAAGACGAATCGCAGGGGGATCGACGGATGCAGCCAGATCGTCGATCGGCCACCGGGCTGATCCTCGGGATGCTTCCACGAGACCGTGAAGCTCTCACCCCGGCGCAGCTTGGTCGCGATGACGACCTTCAGGTGCGCGAGCGCGCGGTCCTCGATGTCGATCGGCGTCGCTTCGCCGCCGTAATAGATCCTGCCCACGGGTGAATCGTAACCCGGCCGGTGGTGTTCGGTACCAAAGCCGCGGAGACGCGTCAACCCGTACGCCGGGAGAGGGGGTCACCCTCATTGTGGAAAGACCGGTTCGCCGGCGGACGCGGTATTCGCCGCTCAACTCGGAACAGAAGCGTACGGGAGCCTCCAATGAAAGATCTGCTGATCGCCGGCACGCGCTTCCTCACGACGGATGACATCGCCGACTCCGTCCTCGAATACGCGAGCCTGCTGAGCCTCTATCAGCGCGTCGACACGGTGCGCTTCCCGGCCGTCGTCTCCGGCACAACGGCCCAGTCGGCCGTCGCGGTCGGCGCCGGCAATCAGCTTGTCGTCGTCGACGCGCCCGATGTCATCGCCGTCCGCCTGCCGGGAGCCCAGGAGGCTGTCGACGACATCCGTCGTCGAGCGGCCCGCTATCGCGACGCACCCGTGGACGATGCCGCTGAGGGTTAGGCTCGCCCCATGGGCAGGTTCATCTACGACACGATCGGCAACTCGGTCGAGCTCGAAGACCGCACGCTGGCGCACCTTCGCATCGTCTTCATGAACAAGCTCCGCCGTGCCGAGCCCTTCATGTTCGACGTCGACCTCAGCGACGGCACGGGTCGCCGCAGCTTCTGGATCCACCCGTCGATCCCGATGCAGATCCACTTCAACGGCACCCGCCCGCCCCGGATCAATCGCTTCTGGGTCGACGAGCTCATGAAGTCCGCGAGCGGACCCAACGGCCTCACGATCATGCCGGAGCCGCCCGAGGGGGAGCAGCCCGCCGAGGGGTGAGCGTCACATGCGAGGAGTGCGCGGGGGAGTCGTGCGCCGTTCCCCGGTCGCCTCGAACGCGACGGCCAGCTGCAGGAGCGCCGTGTCGTCGTAGGCGCGACCCGCGAACGTGAGGCCGACCGGCATCCCGATGTCATCCATCGTCCCCATCGGGACGGTCACGGTGGGGATGCCGAGGTGGCGGATCGCGAGGTTGCCGTTGGCGACCCACACGCCGTTGCGCCACCCGAGGTCGGCGGATGCCTCGTTCACGTCCATGTCGGCGGGCCCGACGTCGGCCACCGCCGGGAAGACCACGGCGTCCAGCCCGAGGCGATCCATCCACTCCTCGAGGTCGACGCGGCGGGTCTCTTCGAGCCCACGGAGTCCGGCTTCGAGTTCGGGCATGTCGGCCGGACCGACGCCCGGGTGCGCACGCACCCAGTCGGGGTACTCCGCGATGTCGTCGTCGAAGCCCGTGTAGCGGTCGGGGAGCGCCCCCGCCGGGTGCGGGAAGATCGTCGCGCCGTCCACTGCGGCGAGGCTCGAGAGTTCAGGGTCGCCGTTCGCGGCGAGGAAGTCCTCCCACCCCCAGGCCGACAGGTCGACGATCTCGCGGTGCAGATACTCGGCGCTGACGAGGCCGCGCGTCGCGATCGTGGGCGCGCCGGGGCGATCGCCTTCGTAGTTCGAGACGACGGGGAAGTCGACCTCGACCACGGTCGCGCCCGCAGCCTCGAGGTCGCGGCGGGCGGCATCCCACAGCGCGATGACGGAGTCGCGGGTGCGGATGCGCCGGCCGGTCGGACCCCCGATGCCGACGCCGTCGGGGGCGTCGTCGGCGTTGATGTACATGCGGGGGATGCCGATGCGGCATCCCTCCAGTGAGCCGTGGAGGCCGCGATACGAGTCCGGCCGCACCGACGATGCCGTCGGGACCTCCACCCACGGCTGCGAGCGCCAGAAGTCCCCGCGCGTCTCGGCATCGTCGGCGACGATGACGTCGAGCACCTCGAGGAGATCGGCCATCGTTCGCGCGTGCGGCACGACGACATCCATCGTCGGAACGAGCGGCCAGTTGCCGCGCGTCGAGATGACCCCGCGCGAGGGGGTGTAGGCGCAGAGCGCGTTGTTCGACGCGGGCCCGCGGCCGCTCGACCACGTCTCCTCGCCGAGGCCGAAGGCCGCGAAGCTCGCCGCCGTCGCAGTGCCCGAGCCGTTGGATGACCCCGAGCCGAACGGCGCGGTGAGGAAGTCGGCGCTGTAGGGGCTCTCGGCGCGACCGTAGACCCCGCGCTGCATTCCGCCGTTCGCCATCGGGGGCATGTTGGTCAGGCCGAGGCAGATCGCGCCCGCGGCGCGCAGGCGCTCGATCGTGAAGGCGTCGCGCTGCGCGACGAGGTGCTGGAACGCGGGGCTGCCGGCGGCGGCGGTCAGCCCTGCGACCAGGTACGAGTCCTTGGCCGTATAGGGGATGCCGTCGAGCGGACCCCGCACCGCACCGCGCGAGCGACGGGCGTCGGATGCCTCGGCCTCGGCGATCGCGTCGGGATTGCGCACGACGACGGCGTGGAGCTCGCCGTCGTACGCGTCGACGCGTGCGAGGTACGCCTGGACCAGTTCGACGGCCGTGGTCGCGCCGGACTCGAGGGCCGCGCGCAGGTCGGCGATGGAGGCTTCGACGACGTCGATCACGAGGCCACCGTCGGCTGCTGCTGCGTGATGCAGTGGATGCCGCCGCCACGCGCGAAGATCGCCCGCGCATCGACGGTGACGGCACGGCGTCCCGGGTAGGCCTCCTCGAGGATCGCGCGGGCAGCGGCATCCGCCCGCTCTTCGCCGAAGCCGCACGCGATGATGCCGTCGTTGACCACGAGGTGGTTGACGTAGCTCCAGTCGACGAAGCCCTCGTGGTCGCGGAGCGTCTCGGGCGCGGGCAGGTCGACGATCTCGAACCGGCGGCCCGCGGCATCCGTCTCGTTCTCCAGCAGCGACTTCAGCTCGCGCGTCACCTCGTGGTCGGGGTGGGCGGGGTCGTTCTGCGCGTGCAGGAGGACGCGGCCGGGAGAGGTGATCGTCGCGACGATGTCGACGTGGCCGTTCGTGCCGAAGTCGTCGTAGTCGCGCGTGAGGCCGCGGGGAAGCCAGATCGTCTTCGTCGTTCCGAGCGTGCGGGCGAACTCGGCCTCGACGCGGGCCTTGTCGACGAAGGGATTGCGGCGCGGATCGAGCTGCACCGTCTCGGTCGCGAGGACCGTGCCCTCTCCGTCGACGTGGATGCCGCCGCCCTCGTTGACGAGCACCGAGCTCACGAGCTCCGACCCCACGAGGTCGCTCACGAAGCGGCCGATCCGGGCAGACAGGTGCCATTCCGCCCAGTCGGGTGCGCCCCAGCCGTTGAAGATCCAGTCGACGGCACCCAGAACACCCGGGCGCTCGTCATCGACCACGAAGGTCGGGCCGAAGTCCCGCATCCAGTACTCGTCGAGCGGAGCCTCGACGATGTCGACGCCGGTGCCGAGCATGCGGCGCGCGCGGCCTGCCTCGATCGGGTCGACGACCATCGTGACGGGCTCGAACTGCGCGACGGCGTGGGCGACCGCGGTCCATGCGGCGTACGCCTCTTCGGCCTCGGCGGGCGATTCGCCGAGCGTGATGCCGGGGCGCGGGAACGCCATCCACGTGCGGTCGTGCGGCGCGGTCTCCGCGGGCATTCGCCAAGCCATCGGACTCTCCTCGAGTAATATTGATCACGTGCTCAATAGTGCGACGGTACCGACTCGCGAGGTTCTCGTCAATGCTCGTTCCGCCGCGGCGCTTGCGCCTTCGCTTATGCGCGGGCATTATTGACCAAACGATCAATACCGGCGGGGGGATGTTGCATGCCGACCACGACGCGCGCGCCGCGCCGTTCGCCCGATCAGCGGCGCGGCGAGATCGCCGACGCCGCGCGCGACCTCGCTCTCGACGAGGGACTCGCCGCCCTCACGCTGCGCGGCGTCGCATCACGTGCTCGCGTCACCCCGGCGCTCGTGGCCCACTATGTTCCGACGATGGACGACCTCGTCGCCTCGACCTTCACCTCCGTGGTGGATGCCGAGCTCGCCGAGCTCACGGCCCTCGCGGCATCCGGAACCGCCACAGGCCGCCTCGCGGCGCTGCTCGCCGCGCTGCTCGACGGGTCGCGCGACGACGTCACCCTCATCTGGGTCGAGGCGTTCGCCCTCGGACGCCGCAACGAGACGCTCGCCGCCGCCGCACGCGACGCGATGGACCGGTGGCAGAGCGCGCTGCAGGAGCTCCTTGCCGAGGGCGCGGCGGAGGGGGATCTGCACATCGACGACCCCGCCGAAGCCGCCTGGCAGCTGCTGGGCATGATCGACGGCATCAACGCGCAGTCGCTCGTGCGCTGGGGCGGGGCATCCGATCGCTCCGCCCTCATGCTCCGCGCGGTCGAGGGGATGCTCGGCGCCCGCCGCGGCATCCTCGACCCGTCCGAGTCCCCGTCCGAAAGGAAGACCCCGTGACGATCCAGCCCGACGCGATGCACGCGATCACCGACGAGACCCGCGACACCGTCGACGACGTCCTCGCCTACGCGCGCAGCCGCGCCCTGTACGAGAACGTCCCGCTCGACAAGCCCGTGAGCCCCGACGAGCTCGCCACGACGGCGTCCGGCTCGATCACGGCGGACGGCATCGGCGCGCAGGCGGCGACGGCGCTTTTCGCCGACGTGCTCGCGCCGACATGCCTGTCGATCGACCACCCGGGATACGTCGCGTTCATCCCGAGCGCCCCGAGCAAGGCGGCGATCGCGTTCGACCTCGTCGTCTCTGCGTCGGCGATCTACGGCGGCTCGTGGCTCGAGGGCGCGGGCGCCGTGTTCGCCGAGAACGAGGTGCTGCACTGGCTCGCGCGCGAGTTCGGACTCCCCGAGGGAGCGGGTGGCGTCTTCGTCCAGGGCGGAACGATCGGCAACCTGTCGGCGCTCGTCGCGGCTCGCGATGCGGCGCGTCGGCGGAATGCCGAGAACGGCGTGCAGAATCCGCCGCGCTGGAAGGTCGTGTGCAGTTCCGAGGCGCACTCGTCGATCATCTCGGCGGCATCCGTCATGGACGTCGACGCGGTTCCCGTGCCGACCGGCGCCGACGGGCGCCTGCACGGGGATGCCGTGGCGGCGGCGCTCGACGAGCACGGCGATGCGGTCTTCGCCGTCGTCGTCACGGGCGGGACGACCAACTTCGGGATCGTCGACGACATCGCCTCAGTCGCCGTCGTGACGAAGGAACGCGGGGTGTGGCTGCACGTGGACGGCGCCTACGGCCTCGCGGCGATGCTCGTCGAGCGGATGCGGCCGACCTTCGCCGGTGTCGAGCTCGCGGACTCGGTGATCGTCGATCCGCACAAGTGGCTCTTCGCGCCGTTCGACGCGTGCGCGCTGATCTACCGCGACCCCGCGCAAGGGCGGGCGGCGCACACGCAGCACGCGGAGTACCTCGACACCCTCACCGAGCGCCCGGACTGGAACCCGTCCGATCTCGCGGTCCAGCTGACGCGCCGGTCGCGCGGTCTGCCGCTGTGGTTCTCGCTTGCTGTGCACGGGACCGACCAGTACCGGGCATCCATCGACCACGGCATCACGCTCGCGCGCGAGATCGCCGACGAGATCGAGCGGCGCGAGGGGCTCTCGCTCGTGCGCGACCCGCAGCTCTCGGTTGTCGTGTTCCGCCGCGAGGGCTGGACGCCCGCCGACTACCAGGCGTGGTCCGACCGTCTGCTCGACGATCAGGTCGGCTTCGTCGTGCCGAGCTCGCACCGCGGCGAGACGGTGCTGCGGTTCGCCATCATCAACCCGCTCACGACCTTCGAGGTGCTCAGCGGCATCCTGGACACCCTCGCCTGACACGTCGTCGTAGGCTCGGGCCATGACCTCGGCTCTGTTCACCCCACTGACGATCGGGTCGACCGTCGTGCCGAACCGTCTCATGCAGACGGCGCACTCGAAGCAGTACTCCGACCGTTTCGAGACGCCGCGCGAGACGGCCTACTACGTGCGGCGGGCACGCGGCGGGTGCGGCCTGTTCGTCGCCGGCAATCACTTCGTGCACCCCTCCGGCTCGATCCGCGGGTTCCAGGACGCGTTCCGCCCTGAGTCGGTGGCGGCGAACCTCGCGATGACCGATGCGGTGCACGACGCCGGATCCCGCATCTTCGTGCAGCTGAACCACCACGGCGCGCAGGCGCAGCCCGACGGCCCCGAGGGCCCGCGGACGGTGTATGCCCCGTCGCGCATACTCTCGCCGTCGACGGCGCACGCGACGCGGGAGATGGATGCCGCGGACATCCGTTCCTTCGTCGATGCCTGGGCGACCTCGGCGGCGCTCGCGCAGGACGGCGGCTTCGACGGCGTCGAGATCCACATGGCCCACGGCTATCTGCTGCACGAGTTCCTCTCGCCTCTCTACAACGCCCGCTCCGACGGCTACGGCGGTGACCTCGAGGGCCGCACGCGGTTCCCGCGCGAGGTGCTGGCCGCCGTGCGCGAGCGCGTCGGGGACGACTTCACCGTCGGCATCCGCATCGTCGCGAACGAGTTCCATCCCGAGGGGCTCGACGGTGCCGCGATGCGCGCGGTCATCGCCCGCCTGCGCGAGGACGCCCGCATCGACTTCCTCGACCTCGCCGCGGGCGGCTACCACAACGTGCACTACGTCTTCCCGTCCTCGCCCATGCCCTACGCGTGGCTGCGCGACGACGTCGCGGCGGTCAAAGCCGCCAACCCCGACGTGCCGGTCTTCGGTGTCGGCGCCGCACGATCGGTCGAGGAGGCCGAGGAGGTCGTCCGCGACGGCATCGCCGACATGGTCGCCCTCACCCGTGCGCAGATCGCCGACCCCGATCTCGGCCTCAAGCTGGCCGGCACCGACCATGACGGCATCCGGCACTGCATCCGGCTCAATCAGGGCTGCCTCGGTCGAGGCAGCCGTGGGCTCGCGATGTCGTGCACCGTCAACCCGGTCGCGGGGCGCGAGCTCGAGCGCCCGCCACGGCCGCGCGCGACCGAGCCCGAGCGCTGGACCGTCGTCGGGGGAGGGCCGGCCGGCATGCGGGCGGCGATCGAACTCGCGACCGACGGACACGACGTCACGCTGTACGAGCGTTCCACGGAGCTCGGCGGGCAGCTCAGGCTCGCGAGGCGCGTGCCGGGCCGCGAGAGCGTCGGCCTGCTCGTCGACGATCTCGTGCGCGACCTCGCGGCCGCGGGTGTCGCCGTGCGGCTCGGCGCGGAGCCGCCCGAACTGACAGGCAACGTCGTCGTCGCGACGGGTGCGATCGCGCCCCGAGTGACGTCGCTCGCGCTGGGTGGGGCGTATGCGCCGGATGCCGTGCGCGAGGAGATCGTCGACGCGTTCGCCGCGGCATCCGCCCCCGACCGCCTCGGTCGTCGCGTCGCGGTCGTCGACGCCGACGGCACCGCGTACGCGGCCGGAATCGTGCTGACGCTGCTCGAGCACGTCGACGAGATGGAGCTGATCACACCGTTCGAGACGGTGTTCCCGCACATCGGCGCCGGCTACGACCGCCCGTTGCTCCTCGAGCGGCTCGGCGCCCACGGCGGCTTCCGCCGGCGCACGTCGCAGCGCGTCGAACGGATCGAGGCCGAGGACGTCGTGATCCGGGATGCCGTGACCGGCGAGGAGGGTCTGGTCGTCGCCGTCGACACCGTCGTGGGGATCGAGCCGCGGTCGTCGGTGCAGGTCGAGGCGGCCGATGCCTCCCGCGTCTTCGTCGTCGGCGACGCCTTCGCGCCGCGCACGATCGACGCCGCGATCTTCGAGGCCGTCGAGCTCGCCTACGACGTCGCAGGGCTCGCGACGCTTCGCGGCTGATCCGTCTTCCGCCGAGAGCACTTCGCGCGCACGAGAGTGCTCACCGAACGCGTGCGGGACGCGGGTGCTCGTGCGGAGGAAGCACTCTCGGCGGCTCGTTGGGCACGAGAACGGTCCATCGGGTACGGTGGACACGTGCTGACCTGTCGTTGTTGTCGCTGAACGCCCTCGCGTTCCCCTTCGACGACCCCAGCCCACGGCGCCCGACTCGGCGCATCCATCCAAGGACCATCCCGTGCGTTACGCCCGCAGCGTCGCCGACCTCGTCGGCAACACTCCTCTCGTCCAGCTCACCCGCGTGACCGACGGCATCGCCGCGACCGTCCTCGCGAAGGTCGAGTACTTCAACCCCGGCAGCTCCTCGAAGGACCGGATCGCCCGCAACATCATCGATGCGGCCGAGCGCGAGGGACTGCTGAAGCCCGGTGGCACGATCGTCGAGCCGACCAGCGGCAACACCGGCGTCGGCCTCGCGCTCGTCGCCCTCGAACGCGGATACCGCATGGTCTTCGTCGTCCCCGACAAGTTCGCGGGCGAGAAGGTCGCGGTGCTGAAGGCCTACGGCGCCGAGGTCGTCATGACCGACACGAGCGTGCCGCCCGAGGACCCGCGCTCGTACTACAGCGTCTCGGACCGCCTCGCACGCGAGATCCCGGGGGCCTTCAAGCCGAACCAGTTCGCGAACCAGAACGGCCCGCGTGGGCACTACGAGTCGACCGGCCCCGAGATCTGGCGCGACACCGACGGCCGCATCACCCACTTCGTCGCGGGAGTCGGCACGGGCGGCACGATCACCGGCACGGGGCGCTACCTGCGCGAGGCCGGCGACGTGACGATCGTGGGCGTCGATCCCGTCGGCTCGATCTACTCGGGCGGCGATCTCCACGGCTACAAGATCGAGGGGGTCGGCGAGGACTTCTGGCCCGAGACCTTCGACCCCGCCGTCGTGCACGCGTGGGAGCGCGTCGACGACGCGGAGGCGTTCGCGATGACCCGCCGCCTCGCCCGCGAGGAGGGCCTCCTCGTCGGCGGCTCGAGCGGCATGGCCGTCGTCGGGGCGCTGCGCGTCGCGCGCGACCTGCCGGCCGATGCGGTCGTCGTCGTGCTCCTGCCCGACCACGGCCGCGGCTACCTCAGCAAGATCTACGACGACGACTGGATGCGGGCCAACGGCTTCGACATCGACACCCCTTCGGAAGGACACAGCGCATGACCGGCTTCGACACGAACGCGGTGCACGCGGGCCAGGAGTTCGACCCCACGACGGGTGCAGTCATCCCGCCCGTGCACTTCTCCTCGACGTATGCCCAGGACGGCATCGGGGGCCTGCGCGGCGGCTACGAATACGGCCGCAGCGCCAACCCGACCCGCTCGGCGTTCCAGACGCAGCTGGCCGCTCTCGAGGGCGGCGCGCACGGCATCTCGTTCGCGTCCGGTCTCGCGGCGGAGGACGCGCTGCTGCGCGCCGTGCTCGAGCCGGGCGACGAGGTGCTGCTCGGCAACGACGTGTACGGCGGCACCTACCGGCTGATCGCGCGGATCCTGGGTCCGTGGGGGGTGAAGCTGCGGGTCGTGGAGATGAGCGACCTCGCGGCGGTCGAGGCCGCGCTCGCCGAGAGCCCCGCGAAGATCCTCTGGGTCGAGACGCCCAGCAACCCGCTTCTCAAGGTCAGCGACATCGCGGGCCTCTCGCGACTCGGTCGCGCGGCCGGAGCCCTCGTGGTCGTCGACAACACCTTCGCCTCGCCCGCGCTGCAGCAGCCGATCTCGCTCGGCGCCGACGTCGTGGTGCACTCGACGACGAAGTACCTCGGCGGACACTCCGACGTCGTCGGCGGCGCGGTCGTGCTCAACGACGACGCGCTCGCCGAGAAGGTGCGCTTCCTGCAGTTCGCCGCCGGCGGCGTCTCGGGCCCGATGGACGCGTGGCTCACGACGCGGGGCATCAAGACGCTGGGGATCCGGATGCAGCGGCACAGCGAGAACGGACAGGCGGTCGCCGAGCACCTGGTCGCGCACCCGAAGGTCGCCCAGGTCTACTACCCCGGCCTGGCGACGCATCCCGGACACGACATCGCCGCGCGGCAGATGGCGGGCTTCGGGGGGATCGTCTCGGTGGCGCTGACGGATGCCGCGGCCGCCCGCCGCTTCGCCGAGTCCACGCAGCTCTTCACGCTCGCGGAGTCGCTCGGCGGCGTCGAGTCGCTCGTGAACTACCCCGATGCCATGACGCACGCCTCGGTGCGCGGCACCGAGCTCGCGGTACCCGAAGAGGTCGTGCGCCTCTCGGTGGGGATCGAGTCGATCGACGACCTCATCGCCGACCTGGACCAGGCGCTCGGAGCGCTCTGACGCGGATCAGCGGCCGGCTGTCGAGGCCCGCACGACGAGCTCGGGGGGGAAGACCGTCTGACGAGGGATCGAGTCGGGGTCGGATGCCTCTTCCAAGACGATCCGCAGCGCCGTGCGACCGATCATGCGGCTGGGCTGGCGGATCGACGAGAGCGGCACGGCGGCGGCGCCCGCGAAGGGGATGTCGTCGAAGCCGATGATCGCGATGTCGTCGGGCACGACGGCGCGGCCGTCGACGACGAGCGACTGCAGCAGGCCCAGGGCGAGCAGATCGTTCGCGGCGAAGAGTGCATCGGGCCAGTCGCGGCGCGGGCGCGACAGGATCCGCGCGCCGGCGGCCGTGCCCTCTTCCACTGTCATCGCCGCCGTCGCCACGACCTCGAGGTCGACGTGCGCTGACGCGTTCTCGGCGGCCGCGCGGGCGCCGGCGAGGCGGTCGGTGACCTGTCGCATGTCGAACGGACCGCCGACGAAGGCGATGCGGCGCCGGCCGGTCGCGATCAGGTGGTCGACGGCGAGGCGCCCGCCCGCGACGCTGTCGACCGAGACGGAGGAGAAGCGACCGTCGCCGCTGAACCGGTCGACGAGGACCGCCGCGATCCCACCGGCCTTGAGCTGGCGAAGGCGCGGGGTGACGTCGCCGTAGGGTGCGATGAGCAGGCCGCGGACCTGCTGCTCCTGGAACAGGTCGAGGTACATGCGCTCGCGCGTCGGATCCTCATCCGTGTTGCCGTAGAGGATCGCGATGCTGTGGCGCGTCGCTTCGTCCTCGGCGCCGCGCACGACGTCGTTGTAGAACGGGTTCTGACCGTCGAGGACGACGAACCCGACCGTCGTCGACACGCCGGCCCGGAGTTTGCGGGCCGCGTCGTTGCGCACGTAGCCGAGCTCCTCGATCGCGCGCGTGACGCGATCGACCGAGTCGGACGAGACCTCGTCGGGGCGGTTCAGGACGTTCGAGACCGTGCCCACCGATACGCCCGCGCGCTGCGCGACGTCACGGATGCTGACCGGCACGGCATCCTCCATCCCTCATCGGATCACGATTCGGTCACTGTCGGCCTTCGACTTGACCACCACTGTCGGCGCTCCTAGAGTAGCCTGAAATCAACCTGAATCGATTCACCGGTTTTCAACGGATCGTTTCATCCGCACAAACCTCAACGAGGAGGAGCCCCGTGGCTCTCGATGCAGATCCGCAGCCCGAAGCGGCGCATGCGCTCGAGCTCCGACGCGTCGTCAAGTCGTTCGGACCCGTCGTCGCCCTCCGCTCGGGCAACCTGACACTCGACCGCGGCTCGATCCATGCGCTGATCGGCGAGAACGGCGCGGGCAAGTCGACGCTCGTCAAGATCATCGCCGGGCTCTACCGCCGCGACTCGGGGGAGTTCCTCCTCGACGGCGAGTCCGTCGACTTCACGACCACGGCGCAGTCGAAGGCATCCGGGATCGCGGTCATCTATCAGGAGCCGACGCTGTTCCCGGACCTGTCGGTGACCGAGAACATCTTCATGGGTCGCCAGCCCACCAATCGCATCGGTCGCATCGACCGCAAGGCCATGCGCACCGAGGCCGCCGAGATTTTCCAGCGCCTGGGCGTCGGGCTGGACCCCGACCGCATCACCGAGGGTCTCTCGATCGCCGATCAGCAGATCATCGAGATCGCGAAGGCCATCTCGCTCGACGCGCGCGTGCTCATCATGGACGAGCCGACCGCCGCGCTCTCGGGCGTCGAGGTCGAGCGGCTCTTCGCCGTCGCGCGCAGCCTGCGCGACGAGGGCCGCGCGCTGCTGTTCATCTCGCACCGCTTCGACGAGGTCTTCGCCCTGTGCGACACCGTCACCGTCATGCGCGACGGCTCGTACGTCGACACGACGCCGATCGCCGACACCACCGTCGACGAGCTCGTGCGCCAGATGGTCGGCCGCGACGTGACCGAGCTCTTCCCCAAGCTCCCCGCCGAGGTCGGCGACGTCGTCCTGTCGGTCGAGGGACTCACGCGCAAGGGCGTCTTCCGCGACATCACCTTCGACCTCCGCGCCGGCGAGATCGTCGGGCTGGCAGGACTCGTGGGTGCGGGCCGCAGCGAGGTCGCTCGTGCGATCTTCGGTGTCGACCCGTACGAATCGGGTTCCGTCATCCTCCACGGCAAGGCGCTCCCCAAGGGCAATCCGCGGCTCGCGACGAGCCGCGGCATCGCGCTCGTTCCCGAGGACCGCCGCAAGCAGGGTCTCGTGCTCGACGACGGCGTCTCGCGCAACATCACGCTCGCGATCCGGCAGAAGCTCGCCAAGTGGGGTCTCATCTGGAACGACCTCGAGAACGAGGCCGCGCAGGTGTGGGCGAGTCGTCTCGAAGTGAAGACCGCGGCGCTGGATGCCGAGACCGGCACGCTCTCGGGCGGCAACCAGCAGAAGGTCGTGCTGGGCAAGTGGCTCGCCACCGAGCCGACGGTGCTCATCGTCGACGAGCCCACCCGTGGCATCGACGTCGGCACGAAGTCCGAAGTCCACCGCCTGCTGAGCGAGCTCGCGCAGCAGGGCCTCGCGATCCTCATGATCTCGTCCGAACTCCCGGAGGTCCTCGGCATGGCCGACCGTGTCCTGGTCATGCGCGAAGGTCGCCTCACGGGCGAATTCCCGCGCGAAGAGGCGACGCCCGAAGCCGTGATGTACGCAGCGACCGCGGATGCGGAGGCCGCAGCATGAGCGCGACCACGACGACACCGGTCGCGCCCGGCACCAGCAGCGCCGCGCGCATCGTGCGCAGCATCGCGACAGCGCGCGAGACGGGCATCGGCATCGCGCTGGTGATCGTGATCATCGCCGCGACCGCCGCGAACCCCACGTTCCTCTTCTCGAACGACGGCTTCCGCGACCTGCTCCTGACGCCGTCGCTGCTGCTCCTGGTCGCCGTCGGTCAGGCGATCGTCATCATCACGCGCAACGTCGACCTCTCGGTCGGATCGATCGTCGGACTCACGGCGTACTTCACGGGTCGCCTGTTCATCGACATCGAGGGCATCCCGATCATCTTCGTGTTCCTCGGCGGCGTCGTGCTCGGCGGTCTGCTCGGGGCGATCAACGGCCTGCTCGTCGCGTGGGCGAAGGTCCCCGCGCTCGTCATCACGCTCGGCACGATGTACGTCTATCGCGGCATCAACGTCGCGTGGACGGGGTCGGACCGCATCAATGCGTCGGATCTCCCGAAGGAGTTCCGCGGTCTCGGCACCGATCAGCTGCTCGGCATCCCCGTTCTCACGATCATCGCGGTGGTCGTGCTCATCGCCGCCGCCTGGTACCTGCGGAACATCCGCGCCGGACGCGAGTTCTACGCGATCGGCTCGGACCCTGCCGCGGCCCACCTCTACGGCCTGAAGGTCAACCGACGCATCATCACGGCGTTCGTCGTCTCGGGGGCGCTCTCGGGCCTCGCCGGCGTCCTCTACGCCGCGCGATACGGAACCGTGAGCTCGGCCGCCGGCTTCGGATGGGAGCTGCAGGCGATCGGCGCGGCGGTCATCGGCGGCGTCGCGATCTCGGGCGGCGTCGGAACGGTGTGGGGCGCGGCCATCGGCGCGTTCCTCCTGCTCACGATCAACCGCGCGCTGCCCATCCTCGGCATCGACGACTTCTGGCAGCGGGCTGTCGTGGGCGTCCTGATCCTCGGCTCGATCGTGCTCGACCGCGTCCTGGCGGTCAGACAGCATCGACGACTCATCGCACAGAGGGAGGAGGGCCGATGAGCGCCACCGTCATCGACACCGTTCCGGGTCGCCAGTACCAGGCGCACGCGCGACCCGCGTGGCGTCGCATCCTGCTCACGCGCGAGATGGCGATCATCGCGATCCTCGTCCTGGTCGTGGTCGTCTCTCTCGCGACGGTCCGCAACTTCGACAGCCCGCTCACCGTCACGTACCTGCTGCGGGACATCGCGCCGATCCTGCTGATCGCCCTCCCGATGACCCTCATCATCATCACCGAGGAGATCGACCTCTCGGTCGCCTCGATCGTGGGCCTGTCGTCGGTCATGACCGGCATCCTGACGCAGGCCGGGCTTCCGTTCCCCGTCGCCGCCGTGCTCGCGATCCTCGTCGGCACCGTCGCGGGGGCCTTCAACGGCTTCCTGGTCACCGTCGTCGGCCTTCCGTCCCTCGCCGTCACGATCGGCACGCTCGCGCTGTTCCGCGGCATCGCGGTGGGGCTTCTCGGAACGACCGCCATCACCGACTTCCCCGAGGAATGGACGGATCTCGCGAAGGCGAACATCCCGGGCACGCCGATCCCCGCCATCATGATCCCGTTCGTCGTCCTCGCGATCGTCTTCGCCGTGCTCCTGCACTTCACGCCGTTCGGACGCTCGCTCTACGCGATCGGCCTCAACAAGGAGGCGGCGCAGTTCTCGGGCATCGACGTGGGGCGCACGAAGTTCCTGCTCTTCGTCATGAGCGGAGCGGTCTCGGGCTTCGCCGGGGTCTACTTCACGCTGCTCTACTCCAACGCTCGCGGCGACAACGCGATGGGCATGGAGCTGCAGGTCATCGCCGCCGTCCTGCTCGGCGGCGTCTCGATCTTCGGCGGCCGCGGGGCCCTGCACGGCGTCATCGCGGGCGTGCTGCTCATCGGAACTCTCGGCAGCGCTCTGCGCCTGGCCGGCGTCACGAGCGACATCATCAACGTCATCACGGGAGTGCTCCTCATCCTCTCCGTGGTCTCGGCAAGTCTCCTCGCATGGGTCCACCGACGTCGGTCGGCGGCCATCGGGAAGCGAAGGGGACGACGCGCAGCCGCGTCCGGCCCGACCCAGTAACACCACACCCGCGAGATCCCTCGCACCAAGGAAGGAAACAATGATGTTCGGAATGAAGCGCACGCGGCGTGCTGGTGTCGTCGCCGCGGTTGCTCTGGGCGTGGCTCTCGTCGCGGCCGGATGCTCGAGCTCGGGCGGCGACGCCGGTGGCGACGCGGGCGAGG
Source organism: Microbacterium sp. (assembly GCF_051860965.1). Classification (GTDB taxonomy): domain Bacteria; phylum Actinomycetota; class Actinomycetes; order Actinomycetales; family Microbacteriaceae; genus Microbacterium. Next base: position 127,673 of record NZ_JBIMKU010000008.1, on the reverse strand, counting down.
ACGGCGGCGACGCCAACCTGTCGATCACGATGCTGCCCAAGAACCTGGGCAACCCCTACTTCGACACCTCCACCGGCGGCGCCGAGGAGGCGACCGAGGAGTTCGGCGGCACGTTCGAAGAGGTCGGCCCGTCGGAGGCGTCGCCCACCTCGCAGGTGCAGTACATCCAGACCGCGGCGCAGCAGGGCGCGGGCGGTCTCATCGTGTCGGCGAACGACCCCGAGGCCATCTGCGACGCGCTCGACGAGGCCCGTTCGGCGGGCGTCAAGGTCGTCACGTTCGACTCCGACACCAACCCCGACTGCCGCGACCTGTTCATCAACCAGGCGACCGCCGAGGGCATCGCCAAGATCCAGGTCGACCTCATCGCCGAGCAGATCGGCGACGCGGGTCAGGTCGCCGTCCTGTCGGCTTCGGCCAACGCAACCAACCAGAACGCGTGGATCGAGACGATGAAGGAGCTCCTCGCATCCGATCACCCCGACATCGAGCTCGTCGAGGTCGCGTACGGCGACGACGACGACCAGACGTCGTTCGACAAGACCGCGGCTCTGCTGCAGACGTACCCCGAGCTCAAGGGCATCATCTCGCCCACGACGGTCGGCATCTCGGCGGCCGCGCGCTACCTCTCGACGTCGGAGTACAAGGGCAAGGTCGCGCTGACCGGTCTCGGCACGCCGAACCAGATGCGCGAGTACGTCGAGGACGGCACCGTCACGGCGTTCGCCCTGTGGAACCCGGCCGACCTCGGCTACCTGGCCGCGTGGGCGACGCAGGCGCTCATCACTGGTGAGATCACGGGCGCAGAGGGCGACTCGTTCGAGGCCGGCAAGCTCGGTTCGTTCGAGGTCGGTGCCGACGGCGCCGTCCTGCTCGGCGACCCGTACGTGTTCGACGCCGACAACATCGGAGACTTCGACTTCTGAGCCGTCGTCACCTCGAGCGCCCGGTCTGCTTCGGCAGGCCGGGCGCTCCCTATGAAGGAAGCACCAAGGACAGCGCGAACACCCAGATGCAGATGAACACCAGCATCCCGAGACTGTATTTGATGGATGCCCGCAGGATCTCGCTCTCGCGTCCGACGAGCCCGACGGCGCCGGCGGCGATCGCGATCGACTGCGGCGAGACGACCTTGGCGACCGCGCCGCCCGCGGTGTTCGCGGCGACGAGCAGGGTCGGATCGACGCCGATCTGCTGAGCCGTGATCGTCTGCAGATGCGCGAACAGCGTGTTGTTGTTGACGACCGACCCGGTGATGAAGACGCCGAACCACCCGATGACGGGCGAGAAGAGCGGGAAGAGGATCCCGACGGCGGCGAGAGCGTTGCCGATGGATGCCGAGCCTCCCGAGTAGTTCGCGATGTTGGCGACCACCAGGATCAGGGCGATCAGGATGATGGGGCGCCACAGCTCCCGGATCGTCGCGGAGAGCTGCGCCCACAGATCGTGCGCCTTCAACTGCGGCGTCGTGAAGAACGTGATGAGCACGGCGATGAGGATGGCGGTGCCGGTCGCGTTGACCGGGGTGAACGCCCAGGTCGTAGCGACCGCATCCGTTGCGCCGGCGGGCACGACGACGCCCGTGATGCCCGGGATCGGCACGGCGAACACCAGCCACGACAGTGCGCCGTCCGGGGCGAAGAGCGCCTTGAACCACGGGATCGACCACACGAAGATGACCGCGGTCAGGATGTAGAACGGGCTCCAGGCGACGACGACGTCGCCGAAGTCGTACTTCTTCGGCTTCGGGGCGACACCGCCGTCTTCGCGGTAGATGCGCTTCGGCCTCCAGACGCGACCGACCATGAAGATCACGACCATGCCCACGAGTCCGGGCAGGATGTCGGCGAGCTCGGGTCCGAGGAAGACCAGGATCCCCGCCTGCACGGCGCTGAACGCGACGCTCACGGCGAGGGTGACGGGCCACGTCTCGCGCACCCCCCGCCAGCCGTCGAGGATCAGGACGAGGATGAACGGCACGGCGAGCGTCAGTCCCTGCAGGACGAGCACCATGTCCACGGTGAGGTCCATGAGCTCGACATCGCCGACCTGAGCGCCGACGATGACCGGGATGCCGATCGCCCCGTAAGCGCCCGCGGCGACGTTGGCGACGAGGCAGAGCATGGCGGCCTTGACCGGCCCGAAGCCGAGCTGCACGAGGAGCGCGGCGCAGATCGCGATCGGCACGCCGAAGCCCGCCGCGCCCTCGAGGAAGGCGCCGAAGCAGAAGCTGATGAGCAGCACCTGGATGCGCTGATCGGGCGAGATGCCCGAGATGCTCGCCCGGATCACCTCGAATCGGCCGCTGGCCACCGCGAGCTTGTAGAGCCAGACGGCCATGACGATGATGTACGCGATCGGCCAGATCGCGGTGAGGACGCCCAGCAGGCCCGCCCCCGCGATCGAGCCGATCGGCATCCCGAACGGCCAGATCGCCACGACGACCTCGAGGCCGACGGCGATCAGGGCGGCAGTGATGCCCTTGAGCTTGAAGACGACGAGACAGAGCAGGAACACCAGGATCGGGACGACGGCGATCAAGGCCGAGAGCCAGAGCTGCCCCGTCGGATCGATGGACTGCTCCCACATGCCGTTGCCCCCGCTCGCCGATGTCGCTCGCGGTCACCCTATCGACGCGGACGCGCCGATCGCCACTGTCGGGCCGAGGGTGTGCGGTGTCAGGCCGTGAACGATCGAGCCAGCTCGAGCAGAGTGCGCGCGCCGAAGCCCGTCGCCCCCGCCGATCGCCATGAGTCGTCCTTGTCGGTCTGCATCGTGCCGGCGATGTCGAGGTGGGCCCACGGGGTCTCGCCGACGAAGCTGTCGAGGAAGAGGGCGGCCGTCGTCGCCCCCGCGTACTTGCCGCCGAGGTTCGAGATGTCGGCGACGTCGGAGTCGAGCTGCGACCTGTACTTGCGCTCGAGGGGCAGGCGCCACAGCGGCTCGTCCATCGCCGCCGAGGCCGTGAGCGCCAGGTCTGCCATGCGGTCGTCGTTGGCGAAGACGGGCGCCGTCGCCTGGCCGAGCGCCATGAGCGCCGCGCCCGTCAGCGTCGCGATGTCGACGATCGCGTCGACACCCTCCTCGTTGGCGAGGACGAGGGCGTCCATCATGACGAGCCGGCCCTCGGCATCCGTGTTCTTCACCTCCACCGTGGTGCCGCCGCGCGCGACGAGCACGTCGCCGAGCTTGTACGACGAACCGGACGGCATGTTGTCGGTGCACATGAGCCAGCCGGTGACCTTCGCGTCGACGCCGAGGTCGCGCATGCCGGCGAAGGCGCCGAGCACCGCCGCCGCGCCGCCCATGTCCATCTTCATGAGCAGATGCATCGGGTCGGACGGCTTGAGGCTGATGCCACCCGAGTCGTACATGATGCCCTTGCCGACCAGCCCCAGGTGACCCGTCGCCTCGCCCTGCGGCAGGTAGGTGAGCTTGATCATGCGCGGCTCTTCGACCGAGCCCTGGTTGACGCCGAGCAGGCCGCCGCAGCCCAGCTGGATCAGCGCAGCCTTGTCGAACAGCTCGACCTCGAAGCCGAAGCGCGCACCGAGCGCCTCGGCGGCGGCACCCATGTCGGTGGCCGTCAGATGGCCCGGAGGCGTGTTCGCGAGATCGCGGGCGACGATCGCCGCTCGCGCGGAGGCCAGAGCGGCCGACGCGCCGTTGACGACGGCCGAGGCATCCGGTCCCGGCAGTTCGAGCGCGAGCTCGGCGAGCGGCGTGTGCTTCGATGTCGTCTTGAGCGCCCGATAGCGATACCGCGCGAGGGCGACGCCCTCGACGATCGCGCGTGCCGTCACGACCGGGTCCGCCGCGGACTGCCCCACGACGAGCGCGATGCGCGAGCGCCGCGAGGCCGCGCGCGCGAATGCCGCGGCGAGGTCGCGCAGGGCCGCCGTGTCGAGCGCGGTCGCCTCGCCGGCCCCCACCGCGATGAGGTCGGGACCCGACGGCGTCGGGATGACGAGGGTCTGGCCGATCTTGGGGTCGAAGCCCGCCCGCGTGAGAGCGTCGCGATCGAGACCGAGCGCCGCCGGAACGTCGCCGTCGGCGAAGACCGTGTAGCCGACCGCTTCGTCGGCGTCGCTCGGGCGCCGCGCGGTCACGGTGAGGCCGGCGAGATCGCGCAGTCCCGGGAGACTGTCGAAGCCCTCGGGGCTGAGCTCGTCGGTCTGGCCGTTCATGCCTTCGTCTCCTCGTCCATGGCCGCTTCGGGGTTGAGCGGCACGTCGTCGTCGATGTCGTCGTTGTCATCGGGCTCGAGCTTCTCGGGGAGCTCGCCGGCGATGCGGCCGGGCATGCGGGTCGCGGGCACGATCGCGAGCAGGGCGAGGCCGGCCAGTCCGAGCAGCGAGACCTTGAGCGCCTGCAGACGCGCCTCTTCGTTGATCGCGATCGCCGCCACGACCTCGGCATCGGTCGCCGTCGTGCCGGCGAGCACCGACTCGAGCTGGTCGTTGGTGAGGAAGTCCGCCTCGTTGATGTTGACCTGGCTGATGAGCTCGGACGAGATCTCGGGATGCTCGTCCGCCGCCGTCGCGAGCGTCGAGGCGAGCAGTCCCACGGCGAACGCGCTGGCGACGGCGATGCCGACCGAGCCCGACAGATTGTGGACGAGACCGCGCCACGCCCCGACGTCGCCTGCCAGCTGCTTGGGCGCCGACGAGAGGAGCGTGTTGAAGACGAGCGCGACGATCGACCCCTGGCCGAGGCCCAGCAGGATGAGGCCCACGACGATGAAGAGCTGCCCCCACTCGCCGCGGATCGTGAACGCGATGAGGGTCAGCGCTCCCGCGACCACGACGAATCCGACCGCGCCGAGCACGCGCGGCGGGGCGATCCGGTAGAGGTAGGCGACGAAGGTCGACGCGAGGAAGATCGAGATCGTGTACGGGATGATCGAGAACGAGGTCTGTATGCCGCTGAGCCCCTGCACGACCTGCATGTAGAGCGGGATGAGGAAGTTCGCGGCGGTGCCGACGAACAGCATGATCGCCATGCACGCGGTGATCGCGAGTTCCTTGCTCGAGGCGAGGACGCGAAGGTCGAAGATGCGCGAGAGATGCGCGCGCTGGCGCCTGCCGATCCAGACGAAGAACACCTGCCCCACGATGAGGCCCAGGATGATCAGGATCGGCGCCGGCGAGATGCCGAGCACCGTGAACGGCGCCTGCGCCGTCGCCTCCCACACCCCCCACGAGTTGAGGCCCGAGAAGCCGAAGCTGAGCAGGATGATCGCGCCCGCCGCGAGGAACGCGCCCGTCCAGTCGATCTTGAGGTCGGGCTGAGCCGGGACCTTGCGCACGCCGAAGCTCAGGAGGAGGTTGATCGCCCCGAGGGCGACCATGAGCACGAACGACCAGCGCCAGCCGATCGTCTCGGCGAACCATCCCGCGATGAGGAGGGCCAGGACGCCCGCGAGGGGGATCGCGGCCGCGAGCAGGCCGATGGCCTTCGCCTGACGATCGCCGTGGTAGTTCGTCGCGATGAACACCGTGAGCGCCGGGGCGATGAGCGCGATGACGGCGCCGGATGACGCCTGGGCGATGAAGAGCATCGCAGGCGACACGCTGAGGGCGACCCCGAGCATGGCGAGCGCGTGGATCGCGACGGCGATCTGGAAGACCCGGCGAGTGCCGAAACGGGATCCCACCTTGGCTCCGAGCAGGATGAAGGCGGCCATCGCGAACGTGCCCGCCGTGATCGCCGTGCCCACCGACGTGGCCGGCGTATCGAGGTCGGTCGTGATCCCGGCCATCGAGACGGTGAGCGCGTTGACGGCGAAGGACGCCTGCACCTGCGTGAGCACGACGACGATGAGGGGCAGCCACGACGCTGTGACCGCGGCGTCCGTTCCGGCAACTCGCTGATCCATCCCACGACCTTTCCCCAGCGCTGACGCTGTGATGGCTACGCTGAGCGCGTGGACCCCGTCGTCGCTACGCTGCTGATCCTAGTGCTCGCGATCGTCGCGTTCGTGAGCAATCGGCTGCCCCTCGGCGTCATCGCGATCGGCGTCTCTCTCGCGCTGTTCTTCACGGGAGTCCTGACCCTCCCGCAGGCGCTCGCGGGGTTCGGCGATCCGACCGTGCTGTTCATCGCGGCACTGTTCGTCGTGAGCGAATCCCTCGATGCCACAGGGGTGACGGCGTGGGCGGGCCAGATCGTGATCGGCCGCGCCGGCACGAAGCGGACGCGCCTGCTGATCGTCATCGGGCTCCTCGTCGCAGGGCTCACCGCCCTCATCAGCGTCAACGGTGCGGTGGCGGCTCTGCTGCCTCTCGTCGTCGTCGTCGCGTCGCGCGCCGGCATCCCGACCTCGCAGCTGCTCCTGCCGCTCGCGTTCTCTGCCCACGCGGGCTCGATGCTGCTGCTGACCGGCACGCCCGTGAACATCATCGTGTCGGAGCTCGCGGCCGACAACGGCGGTCGCGCGTTCGGCTACTTCGAGTTCGCCCTGGTCGGCCTGCCGCTCCTGGCCGGGACGCTGCTCGTCATCGCGCTCTTCGGGTCGAGGCTCCTCCCGTCTCGCAACGGGGCGCTGATGCCGACGGACCTCGTTCGTCACGCGCGCCTGCTGCGGCAGCAGTACTCGGTGAGCCTCGATACCGGCATCATGGTCGGGCCGGTGAACGGAGTGACCGAGGTCGTCGTGCCGCCGCGCTCGGCGCTCATCGGCGTGACACTGTGCACCGGCATGGCCACTCCCAGCGGCGATCTCGTGCTGCTCGCGGCACGTCGGGGCAACGAGGTGCTCAAAGGCGGCGACATCGTGGTGCAGGCGGGCGACGCTCTCCTGCTGCAGGGCACGTGGGATGACCTCGCCCGTCATACCGATGCGCCCGGATCGAAGGTGATGGCCGTCGATGCCCCCGCGACGCTCCGCCGCTCCGTGCCGCTGGGCAAGCATGCCCCGCGCGCGCTCATCATCCTCGGGGCGATGGTCGTGCTCCTTGCGACCGGACTCGTGCCGCCCGCCGTGGCCGCCCTGCTCGCGGCATCCGCCCTGGTGCTCTCGCGCACCGTCACCGTCGGTCAGGCATACCAGTCGATCTCGTGGACGACGGTCGTGCTCATCGCGGGCATGATCCCGCTGTCGACGGCCTTCATCGAGACCGGGACGGCGGACCTCGTCGCGGGGTGGCTGCTCCTGCTCATCGGCGATGCGAGCGCGCACATCGCCCTGCTCGTGCTGTGCCTGCTGACGATCCTGCTGGGGCAGCTCATCAGCAACACGGCGACGGTGCTCATCGTCGCGCCCATCGCGCTGTCGATCGCGACGACGCTCGACCTGTCGGTGCAGCCGTTCATGATGGCGTTGACCGTCGCCGGCGCGGCATCCTTCCTCACGCCCATCGCGACGCCCGCGAACCTCATGGTCATGGAACCCGGCGGATACCGCTTCGGCGATTACTGGAAGCTCGGAGTGCCGCTGGCGCTGCTGTTCCTGCTCGTCGCGGTCTTCTACGTGCCGGTGATCTGGCCGTTCTGACGATCGCTCGAGGGCGCCTCAGGCGGCGGACCACCCTCCGTCGGACGCGAGCGTCACGCCGTTGACGTTCACGCCGTCGTCCGACAGCAGGAAGGTGATGGATGCCGCGAGCGCATCGGCTTCGACGGGGTCGGGCATGACCGCCATCGCGGTCTGGATCCGACCGGCGCCCAGAGGCGAGGCGAACGACGCCTCGATGTTGGTGATCGTCGGGCCGGGGGCGACGGCGTTGACGCGGATGCCGCTCGGACCGTACATGAACGCGCTCGACTTCGTCAGGCCGACGACGGCGTGCTTCGAGGCCGTGTACGCGGCTCCGGCGGCGGAGCCGCGCAGCGCCGCCTCGGACGCCGTGTTGACGATCGAGCCGCCGCCCTGCGCGAGCATGGTCGGGATGACGGCGCGCATGAGCTTCATGGTGCCCGTGACATTGACCTTCATGACGCGGTCCCAGACGGCATCCGTCAGGTCGCCGATGGGTGTCATGTCGTCCATGATCCCGGCGATGTTCGCGAGGCCGTCGATCGTGTCGCCCGCCGCATCCACGATCCGGGCGACGCCCGCGTCGTCGGTGATGTCGGCGACGAGCGCGACGACGTCGGCGCCGGGATGCTCGGCGACGAATTCGTCGAGACGCTCCTGGCTCACGTCGACGGCGATGACGCGGCCGCCTTCGCGGGCGATGCGGGATGCCGTGGCCCGGCCGATGCCCGAACCCGCGCCCGTGACGATGTGGGTCCGACCGGTGAATCGGCCCTGATCGAGTCGCTCGGTCCACTCCCGCAGCGGCACCTCGTCGGCGGCCGGCGCGTCGGCGTCGGCGGTGGGGGCGGTGGCTCCGGCCGGGACGTCGCCCGCGGCCGCTCGCCGCACGAGGTCGTCGAGCATCTCCTGCGTGAACGCGCCGCGGCTCAGCTTGACGAGTCGCTTGATCGCGAGACGCCGGACGGGCTTGAAGACCTCGGGGGTCTGGCCGCCCTGCGCGAGCATCTCGGTCAGGATCGCGTTGCCCGCGGGGTCGGCGAGCCAGTCGGCGATGGAGGAGTCGCCCGAGAGCGGCTTGGTGGTGGCCATGATGTTCCCTTTCTACCGGACAACCGTGTCCGGTTATAGGCTACACCCGTGCCGTCGAAGGAAGAAGAGTCTCCGAAGCCCAATCGCGGGCGCGCGGCCGGGCCGTCCAATCGGCGTGCGCTCATCACCGCCGCGCGCGAGGTCTACGCCGAGGAGGGGCTCAACGCGCCGTTCAGCGCCGTCGCGAAGCGCGCCGGCGTCGGGCAGGGGAGCCTGTACCGGCACTTCCCCGACCGCACGGCGCTCGCCGTCGCGGTGTTCGAGGAGAACGTGGCCGACCTCGAGGACTACACCTCGCCCGACGGCCGGACGATCGACGATCTGCTCGACCGCGTGGTGGCGCAGGCCATGGTCTCGACGGCGTTCATCGACCTCATCACCGCGGATCTGCACGACCCGCGCGTCCTGCCCCTCGGCCAGCGCTTCGCCGCGGTCGTCGCACGGCTCGTGGCCCGCGAGCACGAGGCCGGCCATCTCGGAGCCCACATCGACGCAGCCGACGTCATGATGGCGACGGGGATGCTGGCGACCGAGCTCGCCAGGACGGATGCCGCGGACCGCCCTGCGGTCGCCCGCCGCGCGCGCGCTCTCTTCTCGGCCGCGTTCCAGCCGCGCTGACCCACCCGCGGAGGCGAACCGCCGCGCGGACGCGGATCAGACGGCGAGGAGACGTGCGAGGAGTTCGAGGGCCTCGGACTGCGGGACGGATTCGTCCAGCATCCACTGCGTCTGCAGGCCGTCGGATGCGGCGATGACGAGTGAGGCGACGGCATCCGGATCCACGTCGGCACGCGTGATCCCCGCCGCCTGATCGCGGCGCACGCGCTCGGCGAGGTCGGACCGCACGCGCGCGAAGCGTTCGGTCGCGAACGCCGTCGCTGCGGGATGCCCCGCCTCGAGAGCGGCGGCGACCAGAGTCGAGTAGAGCTGCACGAGGCCCGGCACGCCGTGGTTGTGGCGTGCGGAGGCGGTCATCATCTCGACGGGCGATGCCTCGGGGCTGTGCGGATGCTCCGAGTCGCCACGGCGCTCGGCCTCTTTGTAGACCTCGACGAGAAGGTCCTCGCGAGAGGAGAAGTAGTGGGTCAGGGCCGCGTGCGAGACCCCGATCTCCTGCGCGATGGACCGCAGGCTCGTGCCCTCGGAGCCGCGGCGTGCGAAGACCTCGATCGCTCGGTCGAGGATCTCCTGCCGTCGCGCGAGGCCCTTCGCATACGAGCCGCGGGCGCGGCCGGCGACCTCGTTGTCGGTGGCGTCATCGGGCATGGTGCGATCCTAGCGAACAAAAACCTCCAGGTGGAGGTATTTGTGCTAGCGTACTCGACAGCGCCGAAGACACGGCGCGCGTCGACGACGACCGCCTAGAGAGGTAACCCCAATGACGGCACTCACTTCCGTTCAGCTCTTCACCGTGCGGGAGGCCCTCGAGTCTGATCTCGACGGCACCCTCGCCGAGGTCGCCCGCCGCGGCTTCACGGCCGTCGAGCCCTACGACTTCGTCCGCCGCGCCGATGCGCTCGCGGCATCCCTCACGGCCCACGGGCTCACGGCCCCCACGGGGCACGGCTTCCTCGCCTCGACGACGTTCGTGAACCCGGACGGCAGCGACACCGACAACGCCGTGCCGACGCCCGACGAGGTCTTCGACGCCGCCGAGACCATCGGCATGACGACGATCATCGACCCCTACACGCACCCCAACCGCTGGGAGACGCGCGAGCAGATCGAAGAGACCGCCCGTCGCCTCAACGCGGCCGCCGAGCTCGCCGAGGCCCGCGGTCTGCGCGTCGGCTACCACAACCACGCGCACGAGCTCGAGGCCGTCATCGACGGCCAGACGGGTCTCGAACTGCTCGCCGATCTGCTCGACCCGCGCGTGAAGCTCGAGGTAGACCTCTACTGGGCTGCTCGCGCGGGAGTGGACCCCGTCGCGCTCCTCGAGAAGCTCGGCGACCGCGTCATCGCGGTGCACGTCAAGGACGGCACGCTCGACGCCGAGGCGATCAAGGCCTACCCGCCGGCCGATCAGGTGCCCGCCGGCCAGGGCGTCGTGCCGCTCGCCGCGGCGATCGACGCGGCATCCGCCCTCGAAGTCGCCGTCGTCGAGTACGACGCGTTCGGCGGCGACATCTTCGACGGCATCGAGCAGAGCCGCCGCTTCCTCGACGAGCGAGCGGCCTGATGTCGGGTCCGATCGGCGTCGGCATCATCGGCGCAGGGAACATCAGCGATCAGTACCTGACGAACCTGACGAGCTACCCCGACGTCCGCGTCCTCGCGATCGGCGACCTGCTCGAGGATCGTGCGCGCGCGCAGGCCGAGAAGTACGGTGTGCCGAAGGCGGGCGGGGTGGACATCGTGCTCGACGACCCCGACATCCAGATCGTCGTCAACCTCACGATCCCCGCGGCGCACGTTCCCGTGTCCGAGGCGATCGTCGCGGCCGGCAAGCACGTGTGGAGCGAGAAGCCCATCGGCGTCGATCGCGCCGAGGCGCGCAGACTGCTCGAGAAGGCGGATGCCGCGGGCCTGCGCGTCGGCATCGCGCCCGACACGGTGCTCGGGCCGGGAGTCCAGACGGCCAAGCGCGCGATCGCGCGCGGCGACATCGGGCGCCCGCTCTTCGCGACGACGACCTTCCAGTGGCAGGGGCCGGAGATCTTCCACCCCGACCCCGCGTTCCTCTACGCGCGGGGTGGCGGTCCGCTCCTCGACATGGGGCCGTACTACGTCTCGACGCTCGTGCACGTGTTCGGCCCCGTCGCCGCCGTCGCCGCGCTCGGTCTCAAGGGGTCCGAGTCCCGAGCCGTGCAGGTCGGTCCGCTCGCCGGCACGGAGTTCCCGGTCGAGATCCCCTCCACCGTCTCGGTGCTCCTGCAGTTCGAGCAGGGCGGTCAGGCGCAGAGCCTGTACAGCACCGACTCACCGCTGCGCCGCCAGGGCATCGTCGAGATCTCCGGCACCGAGGGCACGCTCGTGATCCCCGACCCGAACACGTTCGGCGGCGAGATCACGATCACCCGCGCGCTCACCGAGATGGTCATCCCGCCGGCGCCCATCGTCCAGCAGGTCGACGACGTCGCGCAGGAGGGCGTGCTCACCGGCCGCGGCCTGGGGCTGCTCGACATGGCGCGTTCGATCCGGGACGGTCGTCCGCATGTGGCGACCGGCGAGTTCGGCTACCACGTGCTCGACACGCTGCTGTCGATCGAGGAGGCCGTCGAGACCCGCGGGTTCGTCACGGTCGAGAGCACGATCGCCGAGGCCGGCTCGCTCGACGCCGACTTCGACCCCTACGCCGCGACGCTCTGACGCCGAGATCGAAGCGCCCCGGGCAGGACGCCCGGGGCGCTTCGGCGTGAGTCAGCCGGCGAGGCCCGGCCAGATCTTGGGCATCGCCTCGAGGATCTGCTGCACGCAGATCGCGAGCAGGATGAGCCCGAAGAGCTTCTGGAAGATCTGCATGCCCGCGGGACCGAGCAGTCTCGCGAGGTACGGCGCGAAGAAGAAGATGACCGCGGTGGCGACGGCCGAGACGACGATGATGAGGATGCCCCACAGGTAGTCGGTGATCGCAGGGTTCTCCTTGGAGAACGCGATCACGAGCGCGATCGCTCCCGGGCCGGCGACCACGGGCATCGCGAGCGGCACGATCGCGGGCGAGCCCTCGTTGGTCGTGGGGAGGATGGCGCCGGTGCGGGTCATCATCGCCCACGCGATCGTCGCCACGAACAGGAAGCCGGCGATCTTGAGCGCGGGGACCCCGATGCCGAAGAAGCTGAGGATGAACGAGCCGAGGATGAGCGAGACGGCGAGCACCGCGAACACCCCGACGCCCGTCATGAGGGCGATCCGCCGCTGCTCGGCGGCGGTCTTGCCCTGCGTCACGCTCAGGAAGACCGGGATCGTGCCGATGGGGTTGCAGATCGTGAACAGGGCGACCCCGGCCGTCAAGAGTGTCGTCTCGTCGATGTCGGGCTCCCTCCGCCGCGCATCATCGTAGCGGGGGAGCCCGGCGCCGCTCAGCGCTCGGCGCGCGCGAGGTTCGCTGCGAGCTCGTCCTTGTTCTGCCGCACGACGTACGCGGGGCGGTCGCGCTCGACGCGCCAGCTCTCGGCCACCGAGCCGATGTCGACGGTGTCGAACCCGAACTCGTCGTAGATCGCGGTCACGAATGCGGCCGCCTCGGGGTGGTCGCTCGCGGTGGCGAGCGCGCGACGGTCGGGTGTGCCCGCGGGCGAGCCGGTGGTCAGGATGTCGCCGGCGGTGATGTGGTTGAAGGCCTTGGCGACCTTCGACGCGGGGAGGTGCTCCTGAAGCAGCCCCGTCGTCGTCGCACGCTTCTCCTCCAGCGCGGCGATGCGTCCGTCGCGCTCCCAGTAGTAGTTGTTCGTGTCGAGGACGATCTTGCCGGCCAGGGGTTCGACCGGCACGTCCTCGAGCGCCTTGAGCGGAACAGTCACGACGACGACGTCGCCGGCGGTCGCGGCATCCACCGCCGTCGCGGCCGACGCGTTCGCCCCGAGCTCAGCGACCACGTCGGTCAGCGTCTCCGGTCCGCGGGAGTTGCTGATCACGACGGTGTAGCCGCGGTCGACGAGCCCCTTCGCGACGGCCTTGCCGATGTGTCCTGCTCCGATGATTCCTACGGTTGTCATGTCGAAGGGCAACGTCGAGGAGCGACGATCATTCCCGCACGACGCTCCGGGTCAGAGGCGCGACCAGGCCTCCGTGAGCACGCCGCGCAGGATCTGCTCGATCTCGGTGAACTCCGACGGGCCGATCGTGATCGGCGGGGCGAGCTGGATGACGGGATCGCCGCGGTCGTCGGCGCGGCAGTACAGCCCGGCCTCGAACAGCGCCTTCGAGAGGAACCCGCGCAGGAGACGCTCGGACTCGTCGTCGTCGAAGGTCTCCTTCGTGGCCTTGTCCTTCACGAGCTCGATGCCGAAGAAGTATCCGTCGCCGCGCACGTCGCCGACGATCGGGAGGTCCTTCAGCTGCTCGAGGGTCGAGCGGAAGATCGGCGAGTTCGTGCGGACGTTCTCGAGCAGTCCCTCTTCTTCGAAGATGTCGAGGTTCTCGAGGGCGACGGCGGCCGAGACGGGATGCCCGCCGAACGTGTACCCGTGGTAGAACGTCGTGTCGCCCTTCGAGAAGGGCTCGTAGATCCTGTCGCTGATGATCGTGCCGCCGAGCGGCGAGTAGCCGCTCGTCACGGCCTTCGCGAACGTGATCATGTCGGGCTGGTAGCCGTATGCATCGGCGCCGAAGTAGTGACCGAGGCGACCGAACGCGCAGATCACCTCGTCGGACACGAGCAGGACGTCGTACCTGTCGCAGATCTCGCGCACCCGCTGGAAGTAGCCGGGCGGCGGCGGGAAGCATCCTCCCGAGTTCTGCACCGGCTCGAGGAAGACCGCGGCGACGGTGTCGGGTCCCTCGAACTGGATCATCTCCTCGATGCGGTCGGCCGCCCAGACGCCGAACTCCTCGAGGCTGCCGGTCGGGCCGCCCATGTCCGCGGCGCGGTAGAAGTTCGTGTTGGGCACGCGCAGACCGCCGGGGGTGAGCGGTTCGAACATCGACTTCATGGCCGGGATGCCCGTGATCGAGAGGGCGCCCTGGGGCGTGCCGTGGTACGCCACGTAGCGCGAGATGACCTTGTGCTTGCCCGGCTGCCCCTTGAGCTTCCAGTAGTACTTCGCGAGCTTGAACGCGGTCTCGACCGCCTCGCCGCCGCCCGTCGAGAAGAAGACGTGGTTGAGATCGCCGGGCGCGAGATCGGCGATGCGGTCGGCCAGCTCGATCGCCGCGGGGTGCGCGTACGACCAGATGGGGAAGAAGGCGAGCTGCTCGGCCTGCTTGGCGGCCGCTTCGGCGAGCCTCTTGCGCCCGTGACCGGCGTTGACCACGAAGAGGCCGGCGAGCCCGTCGATGTACTTCTTGCCGTTCGAGTCCCAGATGTGGTGGCCCTCGCCCTTGACGATGATCGGGACGCCGCTCGACTCCATCGTCGACTGGCGTGCGAAGTGCATCCAGAGGTGGTCCTTCGCCATCGCCTGGAGCTCGGCCTCGGTGCGGGCGTGGCGTTCGGTCGTGATCGACATTGCTGGCCTTCCGTCAGGGTGCTCCCGACGATACCGCCGCGCTCGCCGGGCGGCCATGACGCATCGTCCGGTTCCCGCGCGCTCCGCGGCGGAGTGTCCGTCAGGCCGAGGTCGGGTTCCTCAGCAGGTCGGCGAAGGCGAGCTCCGCGGCGCCGATCAGCAGGCGGTCCTCGGCGAGGACGGCGACGCGGATGTCGAGGCCCTCCATGTTGGCGGGCATCGCCTGCGTCGCCACCTGCGCGGTGAGTCCGTCGAGGTCGCGACCCGCGACGGTGGCGAGGAATCCGCCCAGCACCACGACGGACGGATTCAGCACGTTCACGGCGTTGGCCAGAGCGGTGGAGAGGATCCGGCGCTGCCGTGCGACCTCGTCGGCCACCGCGGGATCGTGCGACGCGTCGAGCGCGGCCGCGAGCGTCGGCTCGTCGGCGTGCGTGAGGCCGACGGCATCCAGCAGCCGTGCGCGCGTCACTTCGTCCTCGAGGACCCCGGCGCCGGCGCGGCGGTCCTGGTCGGCGGCGATACCGGGGCGATTCTGTCCGAACTCTCCGGCATAGCCGCCCGCGCCGGCGACGGGGACGCCGCCGACGATGAGCCCGCCGCCGATGCCGCTCGCGCCGCCGTTGAGGTACACCACATCGTCGACGCCGCGCGCGGCCCCGAAGAGGTGTTCGGCCAGAGCGCCGAGGCTCGCGTCGTTGGCGACGGATGCCGGCAGCCCCGTCGCGCGCGCGATGAGGTCGCGCAGGGGCACGTCGGTCCAGCGGAGGTGCGGAGCGTTGCGCACGAGCCCGTCGGCGGCCCGCACGAGCCCGGGGACCGCGAGCCCGACGCCGACGATGCGCGCATCGGCGAGGTCGCCGTCGCGCCATCCCTGCACGCGCTCCGCGACGAGCGCCGCCGTCTCCTCCGGCGAGAGCAGATGATCGATCTCGATGCGCTCGCGCACGGGGACGAGGCGGTCGAGCCCGACGGCGGCGATCGTGAGGGCGTCCACTTCGGGGTTCACCGCGATCGCGACCACGCGGGGCGCGGCCGAGACGACCGGCGACGGGCGCCCCACGCGGCGGGACGGATCGGGGGCGCGCTCATCGACGAGCCGCTGATCGACGAGCTGACCGACCAGGTCGGCGATCGTCGAGCGGTTGAGCCCCGTCGTCTCGGTGAGGGCGGCGCGAGAGAGAGGGCCGTCGACGTGCACGAGTCGCAGGAGGCGCGCGAGATTCGCCTGTCTCACTCCGACCGCATCGCTCACCATCATCACTGTAGGGGTTGGCGAGGCATCCGTCATGCGATAGGTTGTCTCTCGCAACAATTAGTTCACCGTCGAACGACGACCCGGAAGCCAGGAGCACCATGCCCACCCCTACCCGTGACGACAAGTTCTCCTTCGGCCTCTGGACCGTCGGCTACAACGGCACCGACCCCTTCGGCGGCCCGACCCGCGCTCACCTGGACGTCGTGCACGCCGTCGAGAAGCTGGCCGAGCTCGGCGCGTACGGCCTCACGTTCCACGACGACGACCTCTTCGCCTTCGGGTCGACGGATGCCGAGCGCCAGACCCAGATCGACCGTCTCAAGGGCGCCCTCGCCGACACGGGGCTCATCGTGCCGATGGTCACGACCAACCTCTTCTCGGCCCCGGTGTTCAAAGACGGCGGCTTCACGGCCAATGACCGCGACGTGCGCCGCTTCGCCCTCCGCAAGGTCTTCCGTCAGCTCGACCTCGGCGCCGAGCTGGGCGCCAAGACCTTCGTCATGTGGGGCGGCCGCGAGGGCGCCGAGTACGACTCGGCCAAGGACATCCGACAGGCGCTCGAGCGCTACCGCGAGGCCGTCAACCTGCTCGGCGACTACGTGACCGACAAGGGCTACGACATCCGCTTCGCGATCGAGCCGAAGCCCAACGAGCCCCGCGGCGACATCCTGCTGCCGACGCTCGGTCACGCGATCGCGTTCATCGACTCCCTCGAGCGCCCCGAGCTCGTGGGCCTCAACCCCGAGGTCGGGCACGAGCAGATGGCGGGCCTGAACTTCGCCGCGGGCATCGCCCAGGCGCTCTACCACGGCAAGCTCTTCCACATCGACCTCAACGGCCAGCGCGGCATCAAGTACGACCAGGACCTCGTCTTCGGCCACGGCGATCTGCACAACGCCTTCGCGCTCGTGGATCTGCTCGAGAACGGCGGCCCCGGCGGCGTCCCGGCCTACGACGGACCCCGTCACTTCGACTACAAGCCCTCGCGCACCGAGGACGAGGTCGGGGTCTGGGACTCGGCTGCCGCGAACATGCGCACCTACCTTCTGCTCAAGGAGCGCGCGGCGGCCTTCCGCGCCGACCCCGAGGTGCGGGAGGCGCTCGCCGCGGCCAAGGTCGACGAGCTGGCCACCCCGACGCTCAACGAGGGCGAGTCGTACGACGACTTCCTCGCCGACCGCTCGGCGTACGAGGACTTCGATGCCGACGCGTACTTCAACGGCAAGGGCGGCGGTTTCGTGCGCCTGCAGCAGCTGGCGACCGAGCACCTGCTCGGCGCGCGCTGACCGCATCCCACCCCCGTTCGGTGTCCACGGACTGCGGTTTCGGCCGAGCCAAAGCCGCAGTCTGTGGACACTGAACCGGCTCGCAGAAGGAGAGAGCGATGACGCTCGTCATGGGAGTCGACTCGTCGACGCAGTCGTGCAAGGTCGTGATCTTCGACAGCGAGAGCGGCGAGGTCGTGCGCAAGGGCCGCGCATCCCACGCCGACGGCACGTCGGTGCACCCCGGCGTCTGGCTCGCGGCCCTGCGCACCGCGATCGCGTCGGCCGGGGGCATCGAGGACGTCTCCGCGTGGGCGATCGGCGGCCAGCAGCACGGCATGGTGGCGCTCGATGCGGACGGGCGGATCGTGCGCGACGCCCTGCTGTGGAACGACACCCGGTCGGCGGATGCCGCGCAGGACCTCATCGCCGAGTTCGGCGCGGAGGCGCTCGCACGGCGGACGGGTCTCGTGCCGGTCGCGTCGTTCACGATCACGAAGCTGCGATGGCTGCGCGACCACGAGCCCGAGAACGCGGCCCGCGTCGCGGCCGTTGCGCTGCCCCATGACTGGCTGACGTGGCGGATGCGCGGGTACGGCCCCGCGGACGAGTCGCCTCTCGGACCCGTGCTCGAGGAGCTCGTGACCGACAGATCGGATGCCTCGGGCACCGGGTACTGGGATCCCGAGACGGGGGCCTACGACCGCGAGCTGCTCGTCGCCGCGCTCGGCCACGACGCCGTTCTGCCGCGCGTGCTGGCGCCGGACGAGTTTGTCCTCGACGAGGCCGACCGCCGCGTCGGCGGGGGCGCGGGCGACAACGCCGGCGCCGCGCTCGGGCTCGGCGCCGGGCCGGGTGACGTCATCGTCTCGATCGGCACATCGGGCACGGTCTTCGCCGTCAGCGAGACGCGCACGATCGACCCGACGGGCACGGTCGCGGGCTTCGCCGACTGCACGGGGCGGTTCCTGCCGCTCGTCGCGACCATCAACGCAGCGCGCGTGCTGACGACCATCGCCGGCATCCTCGGCGTGGATCAGGACGAGCTGTCGCGTCTCGCACTGGCCGCTCCTCCGGGAGCGGGCGGGCTGACGCTCGTCCCGTACTTCCAGGGCGAGCGGACGCCGAATCTGCCCGACGCGACCGCGTCGCTCACCGGCATGACCCTCGCGTCGACCAAGCGGGAGAATCTCGCCCGCGCGGCCGTCGAGGGGATGCTGTCGGGCCTCGCTGCGGGGCTGGACGCCCTGCGCGAACTCGGTGTGCCTCTCGAGCGCGCCCTGCTGATCGGCGGCGGAGCGCAGTCGATCGCCGTGCGCGCGATCGCGCCGCTCGTGCTCGGCATCCCGGTCGTGGTGCCGGCGCCCGACGAGTACGTCGCACTGGGCGCGGCCCGTCAGGCCGCCGCCGTCGCTGCGGACTGACCTTCGGCGGCCGCGTCGCCGATCCGCTCCGCACGGCTGTGCGAGCAGAGCGTCGGGAAACCTGTACGACGCGCCGTCACTCAGGACGCCGCAGCGGCGTGTCGCCGGTGATCCCCGACCCCGTGCACGCGGTGCCGAGCGGGTCGCCACGAGTGCGCGCGGCCCGATGACGGACGACAATGGGGCGATGGATGCCGGTGACCTCGACGCCGTCGCCGGTGAGCTCTACGTGCTGCCACCGGCCGACTTCACGTCGGCACGCAATGCGAAGGCGACCGGACCGCACGCGGCCCAGATAAAGGCCTTCCGCAAGCCGGTCGTCGCCGCATGGGCGGTCAATCTGCTCGTCGCGGCGGGCGGGCTGTCCGAAGCGCTGGAGCTCGCCGCCGCCCTCCGAGAGGCGCAGGACGACCTCGACGCTCCGGAGCTCGCTCGGCTCGGTCGGCAGCGGCGCGCGCTCGTGAGCGCCCTCGCGACCCAGGCGGTCGCCGCCGCGCGGGGGCACGACGTCGCGGTGAGCGCGGCCGCGCGCGAGGACATCGAGAAGACCCTGAACGCCGCGATGATGGATGCCGCGGCCGCCGCCGCCGTCACGACGGGGCGACTCGTGCGCCCGCTCGTGGCGACCGGCCTCGACACGGTCGACCTCGCGGGCGCTGTCGCCGGGTCGACTCCCGACGGTCCCGTCGCGACGGCTCCGAGTCGCGACGATCTCGCCGAGCGGCGCGCACGCAAGGCCGCCGAGAAGGCGGCGCGCGAAGCGGATCGCGCCGCGAACGAAGCGGCACGCGAGCTCGCCCGCGTGGAGGCGAAGTGCGACAAGGCGCAGGAGCGGGTCGACCATCTGGCCGAGCGCGTCGACGACCTCGAGCGCGAGCTCGAGCGGATGCGTGCCGACGCGGCCACCGCGGCGAGCGATCTCGAGCGCTGGGAACACGAGCGGGAGGGCGCGGCATCCATCGTCCGTTCCGCCGAGAAGAAGGCGAAGGCCGCGCGCGACGCGATCGCGTGACGGCTCAGGCGGGGCGCACGGGACGGCGATCGAACCACCGGACGGCGCACGGGCTCCGACGCGATAGCCTCCGTCCATGGCGCGATCCTCTCGGCACTCCGTGCAACGCGACCACCACCGGGCCCACCGGCTCGTGGCGGGCTTCTTCGCCGCTGCGCTCGCCGTCATCGGCGGCATCGTAGCCGCCGAAGCCGTGCGCATCGGGGGTGACGCGCTCGAGCGTCCCGGGATCGATTCCTTCTACGAGTACGCCGCCGCCGATGTCGACGGCGACCCGGGCACGATCGTGAAGGCGGATCCGCTGCTGGGAGCGCCTTTCGCCGCGCGAGGGTGGCGCATCATGTACCGCTCGACCGATCTGAACGGCGATCCCGTCATCGCCACGGGGGTCGTCGTCGTGCCCGTCACGCCCGCGCCGCCGGGCGGTCGCACCATCCTCTCGTGGGCGCACCCGACCACGGGATCGGCGCGGGAGTGCGCGCCGTCGTACGGCTTCGACCCCTACACCGGCATCGAGGGGCTGAGGTCGCTGCTCGACCGCGGCTTCGCCGTCGTCGCGACCGACTACACGGGCATGGGCGCCGAGGGAGCCGACTCGTACCTCATCGGCACGACGGAGGGCAACAACGTGCTCGACGCCGCGCGCGCGGCGCAGCACGTCCTGGGAGACTCCGTGAGCGACCGGCTCGTGCTGTGGGGTCACTCGCAGGGCGGCCAGGCCGCGCTGTTCGCCGCCGAGCGCGCGCGGGACTACGCACCGGAGTTCGATCTCGAGGCCGTCGCGGTGGCTGCGCCGGCCGCCGACCTCACCGATCTCCTGGGCGCCCATCTCGACGACATCTCGGGCGTCACGATCGGCTCGTACGCGTTCTCGGCCTACTCCGAGATCTACGACGTGCCGATCTCCGACATCCTGACGCCCGCGGCGATCGCGATCCAGCCGCAGATGAACGAGCTGTGCCTGTTGTCTAACATCGCGGAGCTGCACCGCATCGGCGAGCCCGTCGTGGGGGACTTCACCACGAGCGACCCGACGACCACCGAGCCCTGGGCGACCTTCCTGAAGGACAACTCCGCGGGCTCCGTCGCCTTCGACGCGCCTCTGTTCATCGCGCAGGGGCTCGACGACGAACTCGTGATCCCCGAGGACACGAAGGACTTCGCCGAGCACGAGGCATCCCTCGGCATGCGCGTGACCTATCACGAGATCTCGTTCGCGACCCATGGAACGGTCGCCTACCTGGCCATTCCGGGCCTGCTGCACTGGCTCGACCGCGTCGGTGTGCGGTGATGCGGCGATCGCTACTCTGATCCCGTGGACGACCTCGAACCGACACTGCTGATCATCCCGATCCTCGCGGTGCTCGCACCGCTGCTCGCCCGCGCGATCGGACGCGTCGCGCGCGTGCCGATCGTCGTCTTCGAGCTGATCCTCGGCATCATCGTGGGCCCGAGTCTGCTCGGCTGGGCGCAGCCGTCCGATTTCGTCGACACCCTGTCCAACTTCGGACTGGCGATGCTCTTCTTCGTCGCCGGGTCCGAGATCGAGTTCATCGCCTTCCGCGGGCGCACGGGGCGCCGCGCGGCTCTCGGCTGGCTCCTCAGCATCGCGGGCGGCATCGCGCTCGGCTGGATCATCGCTCCCGGAGAGCCCGCCGTGATCATCGGCATCGCGCTCGCATCCACGGCGCTGGGCACCCTCCTGCCGATTCTGCGGGATGCCGGCGAGCTGCGCACACCGTTCGGCATGGCGATCGGCGCGATCGGCGCGGTCGGCGAGTTCGGCCCTCTCATCGCGATCTCGATCTTCCTCGGCGGGCGGGAGCCCGGCATCTCGACCATCGTCCTCGCGGCCTTCGGCGTCATCGCCGGGCTCGCCATCTGGTTCGCGTTCCGCGTGCCCCAGGGCGCGATGCACCGCTTCGTCAACGCGACGCTGCACACCTCCGGTCAGTTCGCGATCCGCCTCCTCTTCCTCATCCTCGGCGTCCTCGTCGCGATCAGCATCTTCTTCGACCTCGACATGCTCCTCGGTGCGTTCGCCGCCGGCGTCGTGTGGAAGCTCATGATGCGGGATGCCGCCCCCGCCGACCGCGCCGCCGTCGAGAGCAAGGTCGAGGCCGTCGCGTTCGGGTTCCTCGTGCCGGTCTTCTTCATCTACACGGGTGTCACGTTCGACCTCGCCTCGCTCCTCGCGCAGCCCGTGCTCTTCCTGCTCGTGCCGGTGGCTCTGCTCGCGCTCCTCATCGTGCGCGGCCTGCCCGCGATGCTGGCCGCGCCGCAGGGATCGTCCCGTCGAGATCGCATCGCGGTCGGCCTGATGGGGGCCACGGGACTCCCGATCATCGTGGCAGTGACCGCGATCGGGGTCGACGAAGACGTGCTCACGTCGGCATCCGCCTCCGTCCTCGTCGGCGCCGGAATGCTGTCGGTGCTGATACTGCCGCTCGTGGCGACCGCTCTCCGCGGCGAGCCGACCACTGTGCCGCCCGGCCGGCCTGCTCGCGAAGACGACCTCGCGTGAGTGCGCGAGAGCTGTTCGACGAGGCGCGGCGCATGCTCGCTGATGCGCCCCGCGAGGCGCTCGGCCGCGAGGTCGAACCGCGCCGCATCCTCGGGATCGGCCGTGGGTCGCGCATCACTCCGGTCGGCTCCGTGTGGCACCTGGGGGTTCTGCTGATCGGCGAGGACGACGTCTTCGCGACGGGCGACATCCTCCGCTCGCATCAGGAGGTGCGGCGCGGCTATCCGGCGGAGTCCCAGCGGCGCCGGGCGGAGCGCTCTGCCGCGGCCTTCCGGGGCGGATTCCCCGAGGGGGCGACGGTGCACGTCGGGTGGCGGATGCTGGACCTCGTCGCGCTCGAGAGGGGTGAGGCATCCCGTCCCCTCGCCATCGTCGACGGCGAACCGAGCGTGCACTGGAGCGCCTCGGGAGGGTACATGCCGCTGGGGCGATATCTCGACGAGCGTGTCGCGCTGCTGACGGATCCTCCGCACGGCGCGTGACCGGGTTGTCAAGGCCCTGACCTCGGGACCGGCGACACGTACCGTCGGAGGATGGACACCTCCCGCAACGACATCGCGCGGCAGATCGCCGTCATCTCGTCGACCGTCTTCATGATCATCGCCGCTGTGGTCGGCGCCGGGGTGCTCGGGGGCACGCCGGTGCAGGACCTCCAGGACGGCGCTCTCGCCGCCGACGCGACGCTCCTCGCGCCGGCGAGTCCGGCGTTCTCGATCTGGTCCGCGATCTACGCGCTCATGATCGCGTACACCGTGTGGCAGGCGCTCCCGTCCCAGCGGTCGCGCGAGCGTCAGCGTTCGCTGGGCTGGTGGATCGCGCTGACCGCCGTCCTCAACGGGATCTGGCTGCTCCTCGCGCAGTATGCGACGCTGCCCCTCACGGTCGTCGGAATCGTCGCTCTGCTCATCGCGCTGGGCATCACCTTCCAGCGGACGGTCGCCTTCGAATCCGAGGGGCTCCTCGACACGCTGTTCGCGGACGCGAGCGTCGGCCTCCACCTCGGATGGGTGTCGCTCGCCACCGTCGCGAACATCACCGCGTGGCTGACGGCGGACGGACCGCGCGAATGGGAGTCCGCCGGGACGACCCTGGGCGTCCTGGTGCTGATCGTCGTCGGGATCATCGGGCTCGCGATCGCCTGGTTCAGCCGCTGGCGGGTTGCGCCGGGGCTGGCGCTGGCGTGGGGGCTCAGCTGGCTGGCGTACAACCGTCTCGAGCTCTCGCCGCAGGACACCGCGATCGGTGTCACCGCCGCGATCGTCGCCCTGGTGGTCTCGATCGTCCCCATCGCGGGCTCGATCGTGCGCCACGCCACCGCTCTGCGCAACGCGGAGGCGTGAGGGGGCGGAACGTCCCGACACTAGGCTGGCGACGTGGACGCTGAAGGCATCTCCGCCGTCGTGGTGACGGTCTCCGACCGCTCGGCGGCGGGTGCGCGCGAGGACGCGTCAGGTCCGGTGGCCGTCGCGGCATTGCGCGACGCCGGTTTCGCCTGCGACGCGGCCGTCGTCGTCCCCGACGGCGCGGCCAGCGTCGAGAGCGCACTGCGCGCCGCGCTCGACTCCGGTGCCCGGCTCATCGTGACGACCGGCGGCACGGGGCTCGCTCCGCGCGACGAGACACCCGAGGGCACGGCGCGGGTGCTCGAACGCGAGATCCCCGGACTCGCGGAGGAGCTCCGACGCCGCAGCGCGGCGGAGAAGCCGGCGGGGATGCTCTCGCGGGGGCTCGCCGGCACGTCACGTCGGGCACTGATCGTGAACCTCCCGGGATCCCCGGCCGCCGTGGCATCCGGCATCCCCGTCATCCTGTCCGTCGCTCGGCACGTCCTCGATCAGCTCACCGGCGGAGACCACGGATGACCGGCGTCCGCCTCGCACGCCTCAGCGACGAGCCGCTCGACGTCGCGGCGCACCTCGCCGCCGTCGACGATCCGACGGCGGGCGCCGTGACGACGTTCATCGGCCGCGTGCGCGATCACGATCCCGACGCCGCGACCGCCGTCGTCGCGCTGGAGTACTCGTCGCATCCCGACGCCGAATCCGTGCTGCGCGGCATCGCCGCGACCGCGATCGGCGACGGCGGCGCGATCGTCGCGGTGTCGCACCGCACGGGTCGACTCGACGTCGGAGACATCGCCGTCGTGATCGCCGTCGCATCGCCGCACCGCGCCGAGGCGTTCGCGGTCTGCCGCGACGTGATCGAGACGATCAAGCGGGAGCTGCCTGTCTGGAAGCGTCAGGTCGAGGCCGACGGCACGACCGCGTGGAAGGGCATCGGGGGCTGATCCCGTGCCGGTCAGCCGCCCGCGAACGGCGGCAGCACATCGACGAGTGTGTCCGATGAGAGCGACGCATCGTCGTCGACGCGTGCGCCGTCCACCAGCACGGCGCAGCGCGGCAGCAGGTCCGCGAGTGCGGGATGCTCGGTGACGAGGGCCGCGCGCAGCTCGGCGAGCGTCGCGGCATCCCGCATCTCCTCCGAGCGACCCGCCATCTCCTCAGCGGCGGCGAAGAACCGTACGCGAGCCATCAGGACTCCCAGCCCTTCGCGAGTGCCGTGACGGCCGCCACGGCCGCACGCGTGTCTTCGGGCGAGCCTCCCGCGCGGCCGGCGACGAGACCCGCCGCGAAGGCGCTGAACGGCGCGGCGGGTCGCGCGACGCCCGTCGCCACATCGCGCGCGAGGTCCAGGATCAGCGCGATCGGCAGGTCCTCCTGCGCGAGGTCGAAGCGCTCGCGCAGCGCGTCCGCCCACGCGTCCAGGGCTTCGGGGGGCAGGGTGCGGTGGCTCATGGCTTCTCCTCGGCAGCGGCCCGTGCGCGGGCCCGCGTGAGATCCTCCCACGTGTCGATGTCGGTCGCGACGCCGGGCTCGGCGCGCACCACGCCGATCTGCAGATCGTGCAGGAGCGCGCGGGCGGGTGCGTCCCTGCCGGCGTCGGGAAGAGCGGATGCCACCGCCCGCACCGCCGCCGTGCGGTACAGCCCGCTCAGCCATTGGGGTCGCCCGGACTCGTCTGCCAGGCACAGTCCGTCCGTGTCGGACGGGAGGAGCGGACGGTCGGCGAGGAGTCGCGCGACGACGTCGTCGACGCGAGGCAGATCGCAGGCGAGCAGGAACATCCATTCGGGGTCGCTGCCGCGGGCTGCCCACCGGGCGAGACCCGCGATCGTCGCCGCCGCCGGACCGCCGAAGGGCGGCTCCTCGCGTGCCCAGTCAACCTGGCGCGAGGTCGGCTGCGCGTCGCCGACGACGGTGACGGGCGATGCGCCCGCGCCGGCGACCGCTTCGACGGCGCGGTCGAGGAGGGTCATGCCCCCGACCTCGAAGAGCGGCTTGGCGGCGCCGCCCACGCGCACGGCGCGCCCTCCCGCGAGCAGGATGGCACCGACGTCCACGATCACGCCTCTTCGGCGCGCGCCCAGTCGCCGCTCTTGCCGCCCGTCTTCTCGATCAGACGGATGCTCTCGATCGAGGTCGCCTTGTCGAGACCCTTCACCATGTCCACGACCGCGAGTGCGGCGACCGAGACGGCGGTGAGCGCTTCCATCTCGACGCCGGTGCGATCGGCGGTGCGCACGGTGGCCTCGATCGCGACGCCGTCATCGCGCACGTCGAGGTCGACGACCGCGCCGTGCACGCCGATGACGTGCGCGAGCGGGAGGAGGTCGGGCGTCCGCTTGGCAGCCTGGATGCCGGCGATCCGCGCGACGGCGAGGACGTCGCCCTTGGGCGCGGCGCCGTCTCGGAGGGCGGTGACGACCGTGGCGGTGCAGCGCACGAATCCGCGCGCCGTCGCCGACCGGACCGTCGGCTGCTTGAGGGTCACGTCGACCATGTGCGCGTTCCCGGCGTCGTCCAGGTGGGTGAACGGATGCGGCGTGCTCATGGGATCAGCCTTCCATCGTGATGAGCAGGACGTCGACGAGGTCACCCGGGGCGACGGCATCCACGTCCGCGGGGACGACGGCGTAGGCGTCGGCGCGCGCGAGGGAGCCGGGCAGGTGCGACCCCGAGCCGCCGCTCGTGGCGGGCGCGACGGTCCACCCGGCGGGGTCGGAGCGGTCGATCGCGGCGGGAAGGTACTGGCGCCGGTGCGGGGGTGTGCGCCATGCGGTCGAGGCCGGCAGTCGGAGGGTCGGACGATCGAGCGTCGAGCGCCCCTGGAGCGCGAGCAGGGCGGGGCGCACGAAAACCTCGAACGAGACGGCGGCGCTCACGGGGTTGCCCGGAAGTCCGAACAGCAGCACGCCCTCGGGGGTCGTTCCGAAGCCCTGCGGCTTGCCGGGCTGCATGGCGACGCTCCGGAAGCCCATGAGTCCGCCCAGCGTGCTCTTCACGACTTCGTACGCCCCCGCGCTCACGCCGCCCGAGTACACGACGGCATGCGCACCGAGCGCGATGGCGTCGGCGATCGCGCGCAGCGGACCGTCGCCGTCGTCGGGCACGGTCCGGCGCAGGACGACCTCGCCGCCGGCCTCGACCACGAGGCCCGCGAGCAGCTCGCTGTTGGACTCGGGGATCTGCCCGTGCGCCAAGGGCTCCCCGGGCCGGACGAGCTCCGACCCCGTCGAGACCACGGCGACGCGTGGGCGCTCGGCCACGACGACGGCCGCGATGCCGGCGGCGGCCGCGGCGGCGAGCTGACGCGCGCGCAGCACGTGCCCGGCGGACAGCAGGACGTCGCCCACCACGGCGTCGACGCCGCGGAGGCGCACATGCGTGCCGGCGGCGCGGGGCGCGCGCAGCACGACGATCTCGCCCAGCGAGTCCTCGAGACCCCCGGCGGTGTCTTCGAAGGGCACGATGACATCGGTCGCGCTCGGCACGGGCGAGCCGGTCATGATGCGCGCCGCTTCGCCCGCGCCGATCGCGGGATCGGCCGAGGTCCCCGCGGGCAGGTCCGCGACGACGCGCAGGCGCACAGGAGCTTCGGGGCTCGCCGAGCGCACGTCCGCGAAGTGAACGGCGAAGCCGTCCATCGCGGAGTTGTCGAACACCGGGATGTCGACGCGCGCACGCAGCGGCTCGGCGAGCGTGCGACCGTGCGCGCGCTCGACGTCGAGCGTCTCGGACGGCAGCGCGCGGACGTGGCCGAGGATGTGCGCCAGGTGCTCCTCGACACCGACGAGGGCGGTCATGCGTCGCCCGCCATGACGGGAGCGGGGACGACGAGCGGCGCGCCGGCCGTCATCCATTCCTGCATCCCGCCGGCGAGGACCGCCGCCTCGACGCCGACCGAGCGGAGCGCCTCGGCAGCGCGTCGGGATCGCACGGAGGTGCGGCAGACCACGACGACCGGCCCCCGGACGGCGGCGGGGTCTGCGAGAAGCTGAGCGAGGGGGAGGTGACGGGCGCCGGGGATCATGCCGTCGGCGACCTCGTCGGCCTCCCGCACATCGATGACGGCGCGATCGGCGATCTCGTCTCGGCCGATGACGGCGATCGGGGGCTCCGCCGACGCGACCGAGACGGTGTCGTGCGTCGTCCGGGCCGCACGCAGCGGGACCTCGTGCTGTCGTGCACGCAGCGCGTCGATGACCAGGACGCGGCCGAGGAGCGGCTCGCCGACGCCCGTGACGAGCTTGATCGCCTCGAGCGCGAGGATCGATCCGATCTGCAGGCAGAGGGCGCCGAGCACTCCGACGTCCGCGCAGCTCGGCACGACGCCGACGCTGTCGGCGGGGTAGAGGTCGGCGAGCACGACCGGGGCGTGCCCGGGCGGCGGTGCGTTCCAGAACGTGGTGACCTGCGCGTCGAACTCCTGCACGGTTCCCCACACCAGGGGGATGCCGAGGCTCTCCGCTCCGGCGGCGACGGCGACGCGCGTCTCGAACAGATCCGAGCCGTCGATCACGAGGTGCGCTCCGCGCAGGAGCGTCGTCGCCGTCGCGGTCGTGAGACGCTCGGCGACGGGGACGACCCCCGTGTCCGACAGTGCGGCTGCGGCGCGCGCGGCACTGTGGACTTTGAGGATGCCGGCATCCTCCCGCCGATGCATCACCTGCCGCTGCAGATTCGAGAGCTCGACGACGTCGTCGTCGATGATCGTGATCGTGCCCACCCCGGCCGCCGCGAGGGCGAGGACGACGGGGGAGCCGAGACCGCCCGCGCCGACGACGGCGATGTGGGCTGCGGCGATCCGTCGCTGGCCGAGCTCGCCCAGGCCGGCGAGAACGAGATGGCGTGCCGTGCGGGCGCGCTCGGCGTCGGAGAGCGAGGAGACCGGCTCCACGAGCGGGGGCAGAGGCATCCACCCAGGCTACGCGCGCCCGGTCACGTGGAGACGGTCTGCTCCCCGGGAGGAGCAGATGCGGAGGTATTCGTTGAAAAGACCCGCATCTGCGGTGGTAGCTTGGGCAACGTGCCCACGTACCGCATCTCCGAAGCCGCGCGACTGCTCGGTGTGAGCGACGACACCGTACGTCGCTGGATCGACCAGGGCCTGCTGCCCGCCGAGGGGAGCCCCGCCGCGATCCCCGGACCCGCGCTCGCGGACCGCGCAATCGCGCTTGCCGCCGCGCACCGCGAACCCGATGTGCTCACCAGCGCCCGCAACCAGTTCACGGGTCTCGTCACCCGCGTGCAGATCGACGGGGTCATGGCGCAGGTCGACATCCAGGCCGGGCCGCACCGCGTCGTCTCGCTCATGTCGGCCGAAGCCGCCCGCGAACTCGGGCTCGAACCCGGATCGCTCGCCACCGCCGTCGTGAAGGCGACCTCCGTCATCGTCGAAACCCCGAAGGGCTGACCCGTGCGCACCTCACGTGCACTGCTCGCGGCCGTCGCGGCATCCATCCTCATCCTCACGGGATGCGCGAGCGGCGACCGGGCCCCCGGCGCCGCCACCGAACCCGCGGCGTCCGTCGGACCCGAGCCGACCGGTGAGCTCACGGTCTTCGCCGCCGCGTCGCTCGGCGCGGCCTTCGACGACATCGCCGCCGCGTTCGAGACGGCGCACCCGTCGCTCACGGTCGTGCCCATCCGCTACGACGGCTCGAGCACGCTCGCGACGCAGATCATCGAGGGTGCGCCCGTGGACGTCTTCGCCTCGGCCGACGAGAAGAACATGGCCAAGGTCACCGACGAGGGCCTCGCCGCGGATCCCGCCCGGTTCGCGAGCAACACGCTCGTCGTCGCGACACCGGCGGGCAACCCGGCCGGCATCACGACGCTGGCGGATCTCGCCGATCCCGGAGCGACGGTGGTCCTGTGCGCCGTCGAGGTTCCTTGTGGTGCCGCGGCGGCGACGCTCCTCGAGCAGCAGGGTGTCATCGTCTCGCCCGCGAGCCTCGAGCAGAACGTGACGGCGGTGCTGACGAAGGTCGCGAACGACGAAGCGGATGCCGGACTCGTCTACGCGACGGACGTCGAAGGCGCCGCCGATGTCGAGAGCTTCGTGCCCGAGGGGGCCGACGAGGTCGTCAACCACTACCCGGTCGTCGCCCTCACCGGCGCGGCGAACCCCGAGGCCGCCGCCGCATTCGTCGCGTTCGTGCTCAGCGACGAGGGCCAGAGCATTCTCGCCGAGTACGGCTTCGGCGCGCCGTGACCGGTGTCGTGCCGAGGAACACCGAGGGGTGGCGATGAGCCGACGCACGCGCGGATTCGTTCCCCCCGTGGTCGCCGTGCCGGCGCTCCTCGGTCTCGCGCTGCTCGTGCTGCCGCTCGCGGCCCTCATCGCCCGGGTGCAGTGGGACACGCTGTGGCAGGACATCACCGCGCCCGCGTCCCTCGACGCCCTCGGTCTCTCGCTCGCCACGGGCCTCGCGGCCACGGCGGTGTGTCTCGTGCTGGGCGTGCCGCTGGCGCTGTTCATCGCCCGAGCGGGCCCGCGCTGGTCCGGCGTGCTGCGCGCCGTCGTGACGGTGCCCCTCGTGCTCCCGCCGATGGTCGGCGGCGTCGCGCTGCTGTTCCTGCTCGGACGCAGCGGACCGGTCGGGCGGTTCCTGGACGACACGTGGGGGGTCACGATCCCGTTCACGACGACCGCCGTCGTCATCGCGCAGGTGTTCGTCGCCCTGCCCTTCCTCGTGCTCACGGTCGAGGGGTCGCTGCGCTCGGTCGGGGTCGACTACGAACGGGCCGCGGCCTCGCTCGGGGCAGGGCGCTGGCGCATCCTCCTGCGCGTCACGCTTCCCCTCGTCCGGCCCGGTCTGGTGGCGGGCGTCG
Source organism: Microbacterium sp. (assembly GCF_051860965.1). Taxonomy (GTDB): domain Bacteria; phylum Actinomycetota; class Actinomycetes; order Actinomycetales; family Microbacteriaceae; genus Microbacterium. The sequence continues at coordinate 97,337 of NZ_JBIMKU010000008.1, read as the reverse complement.
TGCTGTGCTTCGCGCGCGCGATCGGCGAGTTCGGTGCCACGGCGCTCTTCGCCGGCAATGCGCCCGGTGTCACCCAGACGATGCCGCTCGCGATCTACACCGCCTTCAACGGGTCGGGTGTGGGGCAGGGTACCGCCGTCGCGCTGTCGCTCCTGCTCCTCGTGACGGCGATCTCGGTGCTGCTCCTCGTGCGAGGCTGGCGTCCGGGAGCCCCGCGATGAGCCGCGGAGCGCTCGACGCGCACGTCGTGGTCGAGCGGCCGGACGGGTTCCGGCTCGACGCGGTGCTGACTGCGGAGCCCGGCGAGACGATCGCCCTCGTGGGCCCGAGCGGTGCCGGCAAGTCGACGCTGCTCGCGGCGATCGCCGGGCTCGAGCTGAGCGGGGCCGGTCACGTGCGCATCGACGGCGTCGAGCTGTCGGGTCGACGTCCCGTCCCCGCTGAGAAGCGCGGGGTCGTGCTCCTGGGTCAGGATCCGCACCTGTTCCCTCACCTGTCGGCCCGCGACAACGTCGCCTTCGGTCTCCGCGCGCGCGGTGCCGATCGTCTGCACGCACGACGTGAGGCCGACGAGTGGCTCGCGCGCGTCGGACTCGACGGTCTCGGCGGCAGGTCGCCGAGAGAGCTCTCGGGCGGTCAGCAGCAGCGGGCTGCCCTGGCGCGCGCCCTCGCCACTTCGCCGCGGGTGCTGCTCCTCGATGAACCTCTGACGGCTCTCGATCCCGAGACGGCCGGCGACATGCGCGCCGTGCTGCATGCGCAGCTCTCCCAGAGCAGGACCACGGCCGTGGTCGTGACGCACGACGCCGTGGACGCGGCATCCCTCGCCCGACGCATGCTCGTGCTCGAAGGCGGACGCATCACGCAGGAGGGCCTCGTGCGCGACGTGCTCTCGGCGCCGGCCACGCGCTTCGCGGCTGCGCTCGTGGGCGTCAATCGCGTCGTCGGTCGGGCCCGGGACGGACGGTGGCGTGCCGCCGGCGGCGCGCCGATGGAGCTGAGGACGATGGATGCCGGAGACGTTCCGCTCGCGGCGCTCTTCCGCCCTGCCGACGTCGTCGTGGAGCCTCTGCATGACGCCGTGACGACGACGCATCCCGTCGGTCCGGGGCAGTGGGCGTCCCGCGTCGTGCGGTGGGAGCAGACGCCGTCGGGAGTCCGCGTGCATACGGCGGCGCCCGCCGTGGCCGTCGACCTCGCGACCGATGCCGTCGCCGACCAGCGGCTCGCGCCGGGGATGCCCGTGCGGCTCGGCATCGACGCCGCGGCCGTGCGATTCGTGCCGTGCGCCGCGAGCGAGGCACCGCGCGAGCCGTGACCCGCGTGCGCGAGCGGGCGCGCGCCGTCAGAGCGGCGCCGGACCGAACGCCTTCGCGAACGCGCGCAGCAGCCGCGCGGGTTCGGTGATGGATGCCGCGAGCACGCGTCCCGCGATGGCGTCGTAGTCGCTCGCGGCGAAGTACCCGTCGTCGCGGTACACGGCCATGCGCTCCGTGAAGGCCGCGCCGGTCGGCTCGGGGTGGAACTGCGTCGCGTAGAGGCGCTCGCCGACGCGGTAGGCCTGCACGGGGCATCCCGCATTCGTCGCCAGCAGCACGCCGCCGGGCGGCACCGACCCCGCGCCCTCCTTGTGCGCCGTGAGGGCGGTGAAGCGGTCGGCGAGACCGCCGAACAGCGGGTCGCCTCGGCCCTCGGCGGTCAGCTCCACTGTCACGGGTCCCGTGTCCTCGGGATGTGCGCGGCTCACCTCGCCGCCGAGCATCCGCGTCACGACACCGATCCCGTAGCAGGTGAACATCGCCGTCGTGCGCTGGTCGGCGGCGGCGCGGGCGATCCGCTCGAGGTCGGCCTCGAGGCGGCGCTGCACGTCCGTCTTGGAGGATTCGGGATCGGTGACGTTGAAGGGGCTGCCGCCGACGACGAATCCGCTGTAGCGGTCGAACACGTCGTCGGGCAGCGGGGAGTGCACCAGATCGAGCTGTGCGATCCCCGCAGCGTCCAGATGCGTCGCGGCGCGGAAGGACTCGTACTCGGCGGCGGCGGCGCCCTGCTGAGGCCTGACGCACACGTACAGGAGCGGTGCGGACGACATGGCGCGAGTCTAAGTCGACACTGCGCGGGGTGCGAGTCCATGACGTCCGGTATCGATGTCGGCACTCGTGTATCACGCAGGTCCTTCCCTGCTCTGGCAAGGTGTGGACACAATGGGCGCTATGGCGCACGCGGACCCGGCCGCTCCCGTCGACTCGACCGAGCCGACGCGGTGGGAGCGCGCCGCGGACCTCTTCCTGCGCTGGCGCGACGGGGACACCCGTGCGATGGACGACCTCGTCCGTCTCATGACCCCCGTGCTGTGGCACGTCGTGCGCGCGTACGGCCTGGATCGCGCTCTCGCCGAGGACGTCGTGCAGACGACGTGGCTGACTCTCGTGCGCAGGCACGAGTCGATCCTCGAGCCGCGCGCCGTGTCGGGCTGGCTCACGATGTGCGCGCGCCGCGAGGCGTGGCGCGTGGGCAAGAACCACCGCCGCGCGGATGCGACCGAGGTCGAGAGCCTCGAGCCCCATCTTCCCGTCCACGAATCCGCCGAGCAGACGGCCGCCACGGATGACGAGTCACGTCGTCTCTGGGGGGCCGTCGGCCGGCTCGACGACCGATGCCAGAGGCTGCTGCGCGTCGTCGCGTTCGATGAACGACCCGACTACGCGCGCATCGCGAAGGATCTCGCGATGCCGATCGGGTCGATCGGACCGACGCGTCAGCGCTGCCTCGGCAAGCTCCGGACCCTCATCGAGGGTGCCGGATGGGGAGGAGACCACCATGAGCACTGAGGACTTCGCCGCCGACGCGGCGCTCTTCGCGCGACTCCGCGGCGTGTGGCAGGAGGTCGATCCCGTGCCCGCCGGACTCGTCGACCGCATGGTCGCCGCCGTCGCCGTCGAGGATCTCTCGCGGGAGTACGCCCTGCTGACGCTGGTCGAGGCATCCGACCTCGCCGCCGTCCGCAGCGCGCACGACACCGCGACGCTGCAGTTCAGCGACGGGACGACGACCGTCCTGCTGCACGTGAGCGAGGACGAGGACGGAGGCCACCGGGTCGACGGATGGGTGGATGCCGCGGCCCTCGCGATCCGCTTGGAGCACAAGGGCGCGGAGCTGTCGGCCGACGCCGACAACGGCCGCTTCGCCTTCGAAGGCGTCGCCGCCGGCGTCGTGCGCCTGCGGATCGTCGTGCAGGGCGACGACGGCGACCTGCACGAATTCCGGACACCGCAGTTCGAGATCTGATCAGGCGCCGCGAGGCGCCGGAGAGCGAGAGAGAGACCGATGGTCGACGACGCGAATCAGGATGCCGCCCGAACGGGGTCATGGAAGGACGATCGCCTTCGGTGGAGCATCCTGAATCCCGCCGGTGAGAAGCGCGGCAGCGTCTTCTCGACGGTCTACGTGTCGGACGAGCTCCTCGTCGATCCCACTGCGACCGGCGACGGCGAGGACCCGTTCGGCACGCTCGAGGCGCTCGCGGCCCGTGCGGGATGGACCCTCGAGCAGCGCCCGCTCGAAGAAGGTCGCGACGGCGAGGCACGGTTCGCCGGCGCGAGCAGCACGTATCGAGTCCGGCTCGGGGTCGCCCCGTCGACCGGACGTGAGGCGGCGGTCGCCGAGACGCCCGACGCCTGGCAGCTCCTGCGACAGGCGCGTGCGAACGGCACGAGTGCGGGCGTGAGCCTCAACCACGTCATCACGACGGATTCCTTCGAGTCGAATCCGTTCAAGATGAACCCCTTCAAGATGAATCCCTTCAAGATGAACCCGTTCAAGATGAACGGCACGACGGTCGGGATGGACACCTACGCCTCCCCGGGCTTCGGAGGTCGGCAGCCGGTCGCCTACCTCGGCGAGGCTCCGGCGCGCGCCGACGTCAAGCGCCGTCCGGTCGTCGCGATCTTCGACACCGGCTGCGGCCGACACCCGTGGTTCACGCCGGACGTGATGATCGATCCCGTCCTCGGGGACGGCGAGCCGATCGGTCTCGCGAATCCCTGGACAGACCCCGAGCAGTATCCCTCGCTCGGTCGCCCGCTCGAGGGCTGGCTCGACGATGCCGCGGGGCATGGCACGTTCATCGCGGGCATCGTGCGCCAGCAGAGTCCGGATGCCTGGATCCTTCCGGTGCGGATCGCGGACGGCGAGGGGGTCATCCTCGAGCACGAGCTCATCGGCGCCCTGGGGCGCCTTCTCACGCTCATGGAGACATCCGAGGCGGAGGGCGGCCGCCGGGTCGACGTGCTCAACCTCTCGTTCAGCTTCTTCTCCGAGACGCCGGACGACCCGTCGACGGTCTCCGAGCTGTCCTCGCTGCTCGCGAAGATCCGCGGCCATGGCTGCGTCGTGGTGTGCTCGGCCGGCAACGACGCGACCGATCGTCCCGTGTCGCCGGCGACCCTCGGCGCCGGCGATCCTCTGCACATCGTGGTCGGCGCGCTCAATCCGTCACGGCGATCGGTCGCCCTGTTCTCGAACATCGGCCCCTGGGTGACGACGTGGGCGCCGGGTGTCAGCATCGTCTCGACGCAGCCGACGGACTTCGACGGGAGCATCCAGGCGGGCACGCGCGACGACCTGTACGGTCGGCGTCGCGAGACCCTCGACGTCGACGAGTTCCGCGGAGGGTTCGCCGTCTGGAGCGGAACCTCGTTCGCCGCTCCGGTCGTCGCCGGAAGGATCGCCGCCCACCTCGCCGCGGGGCTCGATCCGGCGAGCGCCGTCACGAAGGTGCTCGAGCGCGGCGAGAGCGAGGACGTCTCGCGCGACACGTGATCGAGCCGCCATAGTGAGGGTGTGACCCTTTCGGCGGCGGAGCTCTACCGGCGTGGCCGCGCGCACCTGAACGCGGGCCGCGCCGTGGCCGCACGCGGCTCGCTCCTGCGGGCGAAGGAACGCACCGAGGATCCCGATCTGCTCGCCCGGATCGACGGCGCGCTCGCCGCGCTCATCATCCGGCAGGGCGACTCGGAGCTCGCGGAGCGGCTCTGTCGCGAGGCGCTCGCCCGACCGGGCGTCTCGAGCCACACCACCGCGGTGCTCTACGGGCAGCTCGGTCTGCTCGCTCTGGAGCGCGGCGACCTCGACGAGTCGATCGCCCTGCTCACGCAGGGCATCGACGGGGTGGGCGATGACCGCGACTATCGCCCGATGATGCTCTTCAACCGGAGCGTCGCGCACATGCAGCGTGGCGATCTCGCCGCCGCGGGAGCGGATCTCGAAGCATCCGCGGCCGACTACGCGATCATGGGCGACGACGTCCAGCGCGCGATGGCAGAGAACAACAGCGGCTACGTCGCTCTGCTGGGGGGCGACCTCATCTCGGCGCTCGCGTCGATCGGTCGGGCGCGAGCCGTGATGGAGAAGACCTCCGCGGTCAACACCGCCATCTGCGAGCTGGACCGCGCCGAGGTGCTGCGGGAAGCGGGGATGTCGACGGATGCCGAGCGCAGCCTCGAACGTGTGGCGAGGGTCTTCGCGGCCCATCGGATGCGGCAGGCGCGCGGCGAAGCGGAGTACCACCGTGCGCGCACGCTCCTGACCCTCGCACCGCATCGAGCCGTCGCGGTGGCCGCCCAGGCGCGGCGCACCTTCACCCGCGCGGGCAGCGCGTGGTGGGCGCTCCGCGCCGATGCCGTCCGGCTCCGAGCGCTGCTCGCCGCCGATCTCCACGGCGGACCCGTGCGGGTGCGTCCGCCGGCCGCCGCGGAGGTCGCAGCCCTCGTCCGCGAGCTCGAGGACCGAAGACTGCGGGCGGATGCGGCATCCCTCCGTCTCTCATGGGAGCTGTGGCGCGCCGCGCGGGAGCCCGCGACGGCCGTCGCGCCCGTGCGCACTCCGCGCGACGCCCCCATCCAGGTGCGCCTCCTCGCGCACGAGGTGCGCACAGCCCGCTCGACCGCGCGCGGTGATCATCGTTCGGCGCGGCGCCATGCCGCTGCGGGGCTCGACGAGCTCGCCGATTGGCAGAGCGCTTTCGGGAGCCTCGATCTCGCGACGTCGCTCACCCTCCACGGCTCCGGCCTCATCTTCGCGGGCCTGCGCGCGGCGGTGCGGTCGTCGAAGCCGGATGTCGTCTTCGACTGGTCGGAGCGTGCGCGGCATCTCGCGCAGCAGAGCGTGCCCCTGCGTCCGCCACCGGACCCGGAGATGGCGGCCGAACTCGCCGAACTGCGCACGATCCGCGCCGAGGCGGGGTCCGAGGACTGGCTCGCCGATCCTCGCGCCGGCGACCTGAGTGAACGCGTACGAGAGCGGCAGTGGGCGGGGACTGCGGCCGTCGGCGCCGTGCCGCGGCTCTCGCTCGGCGAGGTGCAGGATGCGCTCGACGGCGACACGGCGGTCGTCACGTACGTGTTCGACGGCACCGCGCTCGTCGCGCTCGCGGTCACGGCTGGGTCTGCGCGGCTGTTCCGGCTCGGCGCCTGGCAGCCGATCGCGTCGTCGCTCGCGGGGCTGCGCGCCGATCTCGACATGTCGGCGCTCGTCCGCTCGGGGCCGCTCGCGGGAGCGGTGTCGGCCGGACTCGCGGCACGCCTCGAGGCGCTGTCGCGCATTCTCGTCGAGCCGCTCGAGGCATTCGTCGGCGGGCGTCGGCTCGTCGTGACGATTCCCGGTGTGCTCGGCGGACTCCCTTGGAGCATGCTTCCAGCGATGCGCACCCGTGTGTTCACCCTCGCCACGTCGGCATCGCAGTGGGCTGATCGGCCGCGGCCCCGTGCGCGGAGCGCCGTCGGACTCGTCGCCGGGCCGCGCGTCGCCCGCGCCGAGGAGGAGGTCGCGGGCGCTCGGGCGGCGTGGAGCGTCGCCGAGTCGCTGGCGGGAGAGCAGGCGACGGTCGACGCCGTGACGGCGCTGGCCGCGCGCGTCGATCTGCTGCACGTCGCCGCGCACGGGCGGCATTCTCCGGAGCATCCCCTCTTCTCCGGTCTCGAGCTCGCCGACGGTGCTCTCTTCGGCTACGACATCGACCTCATCGCCGACGTCCCCGACCTCGTGGTGATGTCGTCGTGCGAAGTGGGCCGCTCCGCGTCGCGCGGCGGCGAGGAGGCGATCGGGATGACGAGGATCTGGCTGCACGCGGGCACCTCGTGCGTCGTCGCCGCCCCCGTGGTCGTCGCCGACGACGTCGCCTGTGAGCTCCTCGGCGCGATGCACGTCGATCTCGCCGCCGGCGCGACACCGTCGGACGCACTCGCCGCGGCGTCCTCGCGCACCGGTCTCGTCGCGCCGTTCATGGCGCACGGCGCGGGGTTCTGAACTTTTCCCGTCGCGCGTGTATCAGTTCCCTGCGCGGGTTCTCCTTCATGTCGGAAGGGCGCTGCGTGAGGTCTGAGCCGGGGGGTCCGGACCGACTGGGGGCGTCGAGGTCGTGCTGGGGAGCGCACCGGGAGAGGATCCCTTCCACCACGGGGGATGTCGCGGAGACCAGGGTTCACGACATCCCCCGTCCTTCGTCGTCAGCCGCGGGAGGAGTTGGCGGTGCGCCCGCGGACGATGCCGATGAATGCTTCGACGGCGGGAGTCGTGGATGCCGTGGGCCACGCGACCCCGACGCTCGACGATCGCGCATCGCGCAGGATCCGGAACTCGACGTCCTTGCGGTGATGAGCCCGTGCGAGCGACATCGGCACGATCACGATGCCCACGCCGGTCGCCACCGTCTCTATCGCGTCGCCCGTCGTCGCCGGAGCGGCGAAGCGCGGGACGAGGGACCCCGGCACCTCGACGCCGAGCGCGTCGTCCTCCGCCGTGATGAGCACTTCGCCCGCGAGGTCCTCCAGCCCGAGGTCGTCCGCGGCGGTGAGGTGGGAGTCGGTCGACATCACCACGACCGGAAGCTCGTCGTAGAGCGGGATGACGCTCAGCCCCTCGGTCTCGATCGGGAGGCGCACGATCGCCGCATCGACCTCCCGCTCGACGAGCGCGCGCCGCTGATCGGCGACGGCGATCGGCACGAGCTCGAGCGGGGAGTCGTGGCGCTCCTGCCAGGTGTCGATCCATCTGCCGGGCGTCGCGCCGGGCACCGCGCCCAGGCGCAGCGCTCCCACCGGCGGGGGCGGGGGAGCGCTCGGCGGGGGCGGTGTCGCTCGCGCGCGCGCCGGGCGCTTCTGCGGCGGGCGCGCGGACGGGCGCTTGCCTCCGCGCGGCGCGCTGCCCTTGACCATGCGTCCCAGGCTAGCGGCGCGCTATCGTTCGCTCATGATCGCCATCGTCGCCACCGTGTTCGGCTCGCTCGCCGCGCTCCTCCACGTCTACATCTTCATCATGGAGAGCGTGCAGTGGACGCAGCCCCGGGTCTGGAGGCGGTTCGGCGTGACAGACCAGGCGGCCGCCGACACGACGAAGCCCATGGCGTACAACCAGGGTTTCTACAACCTCTTCCTCGCGGTCGGCGCCGTCCTCGGAATGGTGCTCTTCTGGGCGGGCGACAACGGCGCCGCCGCCGACATCGCGGGGCGCGCTCTCGTGCTGTTCAGCCTCGGCTCGATGCTCGCGGCATCCCTCGTCCTCGTGACGTCGGGGCGCAGGTATCTGCGTCCCGCGCTCGTGCAGGGCACCCTCCCGCTCATCGGGTTCGTGATGTTCTTCTTCGCCTGACGCGGCTGTCGACGCACGCAGGTTGCGTCGAAAGTCGATCGATGTATATCGTTTGTCGATAGATCAATCTCGTTTATCGATAGGTGACTCATGCATCGCTCCACGATCGCCGTTCTCAAGGTCATCATCGCGGCGCTTCTCCTGCTGCTGGTGTGCTGCCAGGTCTTCATCGTTCCCGCCGTCGCGGCGCAATCGGCGTGGCGGTATCACGAGATCGCGTACCTTCAGATCCCCGGCATCGTCGTCGGCATCCTCTTCCTCCTGTGCGTCCAGATCGTGCTGGTGTGCGTCTGGCGCCTCCTCTCGCTCGTGCGCGAGGACAGCATCTTCAGCGAGTCGGCCTTCCCCGACGTCGACGTGAGCCTCGGCGCCGTGGTCGGAGCGACGGTCCTGGTCGTCGTGACGCTCGTGACACTCATCGCCACCGGCGTCATGACGCCCTCCATCGCGCTCCTGTGCGTGCTCGGAGTCGTGGTCGGGGCGGGGCTCTCGCTGCTGGTCGTCGTCCTGCGGGGGCTTCTGCGCAAAGCATCCCGACTCGAGCACGACCTCTCGGAGGTCGTGTGATGCCCATCGTCATCAACCTCGACGTCGAACTGGCGAAGAAGAAGATGTCGGTCGCCGAGTTCGCCGCGGCCATCGACATCACCCCTGCGAACGTCGCCGTGCTCAAGAACGGCCGCGCCAAGGCCGTGCGCTTCACGACGCTCGACGCGATCTGTCGCGTTCTCGAGTGCCAGCCCGGCGACATCCTCGTGTACGTCGAAGACGACGGCACCGCCGGCGACGTCGACGCGGCGATGGATGCCGGAGCCGACGCATGAGCGGCGTCACGGTCCGTCGCTCCCGTTGGAGCGACGCCGCCATCGCGCGGCTCAACGACCGCCTGCACTGTCCCTGGTGCGAGCAGACCCTCGCCGGTCCGCGCTGCACGCGCTGCGGCGCCGACTACTCGATCGACGGCATCGGCGCCCAGCTGTGGGACGCGTCGCAGGCCGCCGTCGCCGCGCTCGAAGCGCGCCAGGCGGTGCTCGACAGGGTCTCCATCGGCCCCGCGTCGGTGCCCGCTCCGGCGCCTTCGCCGGCTGTTCCGCCCGCCAAGATCGTGTCGGCACCGCCGCGCTCGAGCGCGACGGTGCAGTCCGTGCTCGCCGTCGCGGGAGCCGGACTCGTGGCCGTCGCGGCGATCGTCTTCACGTTCTTCAACCCCGACCTGACCGACGCGCTCGTGCGCGGGCTGCTCGTCGGAGGCGTCACCCTCGTGTTCCTCGTGGGCGCTCGCGTGCTCGTGCGGCGCGGTCTGCAGTTCTCTGCCGAGGCGGTCGGCGCTCTGGGCCTGGTCTTCCTCGGGCTCGACATCCAGGCCCTCACGGCGATCGCGCCCGATCACCCGTGGACGGTCGCCGCACTGTCGACCCTCGCCGTGGGTGCGGCGATGGTGTGGGTCGCGCAGCGGCTGCGGATCCGCGTCTGGCTGTGGGGATCGCTCGTCGGACTCGCGTTCGTGCCTGCGATGGCGGGCTTCGCCGTGGACAGCCGCGTACTTGGCTTCGCGGGCACGGCGGCCGCTTCCTTCGCGCTGCTCGCCGCGACGCCCGCGCTCGCGCGGCGCTTCGGTGCGGCGTTGCGCGCGGAGCGCGGGACGCTCACGGCGATCCAGCTGATCGCGGTCTTCGCCTCGCTCGCCGCCGGAACGCTCTTCGGGGAGCTGCCGGTGAGCGCCGTGACGGCGTCGCTGTCCGCGCTTCTGGCGGCGTTCTCGGGGCTCGCCTTCTTCTCGACGCGCCATCCTCTGCCTCGGCTGTGGAGCTTCCTGGCGGGATGCCTCGGCACAGCCGCCGCCGTCGCTCTGCCCTTCGCGCTGTGGCCGGGCATCGACGGCGGCTGGTGGATCGCCGTCATCGCAGCGGCCGCCGTCGTCGGCGCGAACGTCGTCGCGGTCGCGTCGCCTGTGCCCCGCACGACCGCTCGGGTGTTCGTGTCGGCGGGTGCGCTCACCGTCGTGGCCGTGACCGCTCTGGCCCCCGTCGTGACCGCGCTGCTGTCGGGGCTGATGACCGTGACCCGTGGTGACGAGCTCTCCGAGTGGTCGAGCGGCGTCTCCGGTCAGGTCGTGACCACCGTCGCCCTTGCGGTCCTGGCCGTGGGTCTGCTCGCCTTCGCGCGTCTGGACGCGCGCCTGCATCCCCCCGCCGCGCAGATCGTTCCGGATCGGACGGATACCTCGATTCCGGCGCCGCCCGCGCCGATCGGCACGCGCTGGGTCGGCGATCTCGCACTCTGGTTCGCGGGACTCGCCGCGCTGACGGTGCTCAGCATCCCCAGCATCACTCTTCCGGGTCGGGTCGCGATCGGACTCGGATTCGCCGCGGCTGCGGCCGGCGGCCTCGCCCTGGTCGCGTCGCGTCGCCCTGTGCGTCCGGCCGTCCGCGTGCCCATCGTGGCCGGCGCCCATCTCCTGGTGCTGCTCGCCATCGTGCTGTCGTGGCGCGAGACCGGTCTCGCCGTCGTCGTGGGCGCGGTCGTCGTCGTGGTGATCGCCGTCGTGGCGGCGGCGATGCCGGCATCCATCCGCTTCCTGCACGTGGGTGTCGGCTATGCATACGCGCTGTTCGTCTTCGCCACGGCCCTCTCGCTGCAGGGCGTCGGCGATATCGCCGCACTGTGCCTCACGACGTGCGCGGGCGCCGTCACGGCGATCGTCGCGACCTACCTGCCGTTCGTCCGCCGCCGCGCGTGGTACGCCGTGCTCGCCGTCACGGCGGTGCCGTTCCTGCTCGGTGTCGCGCAGGTGCTCGTCGAGCGCAGCGGCTGGACCGCCCTGTCGACGAGCCTCATCTTCGGCCTCGCGCTGACTCTCGTCGTCGCGCGGCGACCGGGCCTGGGCACTCCGCTGAGAGTCATGTCCGCGGCCCTGCTCGTGCCTTCGCTCGCGGTCGTCGTCGTGTGCCTGGGCGCCCAGCTGCTCGCGGGCAGCGGCTCTCCCGTCGTCCTGCCGATCATCGCGCTCATCGTCGCGCTCGTGCTGCCCGTGACCGGCGTCGTGCAGGCGGGGCTGTCGCGGCGGATCGGAGCGCGGGATGCAGCGCTCGCGCGCATCGCGATCGAAGGGTCGACGCTGCTCACCGCTGTCATCGCCGTCGCACTCGCGCTCCTGCGAGAGGCCGCGGGACTCACGACGACGCTCGTCGTGCTCCTCGTCCTCGGCGCGGGCGGAATCGCGACCGCGTGGTGGGCGGGTCGGCGCTACGGCTGGGCGATCGCGGGAGCCTCGTTCACCGGAGCGCTGTGGTGCGTCTGGGGGCTCACCGGTGTCGCCACGGTCGAGCCGTACCTCCTTCCGCCGGCACTCGGCGTCGCGGTCGTCGGCGCGATCCTCACGGCCCGCGGCGTCCGCTCGCTGCCGCTGTACGCCGCCGGCCTGTCGATCGCGGTGATCCCCCTCGTGGTGCTGACCGCCGTCACGGGTCCGCCGCTGCGCGGCTACGCGCTCGTCGCGGCGGCGTGGGCGCTCGTGGCGCTCGCAGCGCTCTTCGGCGGACCGTCCCGACTCGCCCGGCGGATGCGCGTCCTGCGACCGGCGACCCTGGCCGTGGCCGTCGTCGCCGCCGCCGCGGGAGCCGTGCTCGGCGTGCGGTTCGGACTCGGACTCGCGCCGGTGCCCGAGGGCGTGCCGACGATCGTGGCCGCGCTCGGGATCGCCGCGATCGGCGCCATGGCCGCGGCGATCGCCGGGGGATGCTGCGTCGGTCGGCAGCCGAGGGATCCCGGCTCGCGACGACACGCTGGGTGCTCGCGCCGGCGCTCGTCTACGTCGTCGTCGCGGCGTGGCCGTCCATCGAGCGCGACTGGTTCACGATCTGGACGATGTGGACGCTCATGCTGCTGCTCCTGGTCGCCGTCGTGCTGATCGCGCGGGCGGGGGTGCGAGGTGCGACGACCTCGCCGCCCGTCTGGTTCGTCTACGGGCTCGCCTTCGCGACCGCCATCGTGGCCTGGAGCCCGCGCGATCTGCGCGTCGAGTTGTTCTCGCTCCCGCTCGGGCTCGCTCTGCTCGTGGCGGGATCGCTCGCGATGCCCGCGGCATCCACCCGCCCCGACCGGCGCACGCTCGCGAGCTGGCCCGCAGGCTTCACCGGCTCGTGGCCGCTCCTGGCTCCTGGGATTCTCGTGATGCTCTCCGCATCCGTCGCCGCGACCTTCACCGACCCGCTCACCTGGCGCGCGATCCTCGTGATCGTGCTCGCGCTCGTCGCGATCCTCGTGGGCGCGAGTCGGCGTCTGGCGGCCCCGTTCCTCATCGGCATCGTCGTGCTGCCGGTCGAGAACGCGATCGCGTTCCTGGTTCAGATCGGCCGCGGGATCGAGTCGATGCCGTGGTGGATCACGCTCGCGGTCGTGGGCGCCGTGCTGCTCATCATCGCCGTGACGTACGAGCGCCGCGCCGGAGAGGAAGCGGGCATCGCGGCACGGCTGCGCGACCTCGCCTGATCACGTTCGGGCCGTGCCCGTGCGTGGGCGTCGCGTGTGAGACTTCCGGCGCGGCGAGCCGCGCGCCCGGTCAGGCGGCCAGGTGGAGTCCGCGCTTGTCGGTGGCGATGCTGTCGCCGTCGGCGATCGTGATGTCGTCGCCGATGAGCGAGCCGACCGCGACGCGCGCGCCGCTGCCGACGTGCGTGCGCACGCCGATCTTCGATCCGGCGCCGATGGCGGCACCCGAGCCCACGTAGGCGTGCGGTGCGATGTCGACGTTGGGCCCGATGACGGCATCCGCTTCGACCCAGACGCCCCGGCCCACATGCGCACCGGCGGCGATCTGAGCCCCCGGCTCGACGTAGGCTCCCAGTTCGACGACGGCGGTCGGATGCACCTTCGCGCCGTGCGCGATCAAACCACGGCCGTTGACGTGCTTGCGATAGCGCAGCGTCTCGCCACGGTCGTTCTCGATGTCGACGTAGTTCTTACCCACGGTCCCCTCCTACGGCCCTGAAATTGAGCCGAGTACAGGAATAACTCCGACGGTGCCGGATTCATTCCCACGTATGCAGCACATTCGCTACTGAGTACTTCTCCGGATTGGGAGCCTTTCGATGCAGCGCGGGTATCAAGAGTGAGGGGGAGTCGCGTCCGGACAGATCGTCTAGGCTGGCGGGACCGGTGCCCTCAACCAGGAATAGACGCGATGGTTCCCGAACATCGACAAGAGCGAAGCATCCATACGGATCGTCCGGTGAGCAGAGCCGCTCACGAGATCCTGCCTACGGTGCGCGAAGTTCTCGCGCTGGATGCCGTCGCCCAGGGCGTGCCCGAAGTGCTCGTCGGCGACGACGCGCTCGACGCGCCCGTGCGCTGGCTGCACGTCTCCGACAGCGCGGGTGTCGCGCGGCTGCTGGACGGGGGCGAGCTGCTGCTGTCGACCGGGTCCGCGTGGCCGACGGAGGACGCCGCGCTGCGCGACTTCGTGGGCGGGCTCGCCGATGCCGGCCTCTCGGGAGTGATCCTCGAACTCGGCACCCGGTTCGAGAACGCACCGGCCGTGCTCGTGGAGGAGGCGCGCGCTCGCGGGCTCGCGCTGGTCGTGCTTCATCGTGAGCTCAAGTTCGTCAGTGTCACCGAGGCCGTCCACGAGCGGATCATCTCGGGTCAGACCGAGGCCCTGCGCGCGCGCGACGAGGTGCGCGAGCGGTTCACGATGCTCGCGCTGCGCGGCTCGCCGGCCGACTTCATCGTGCAGCAGCTCGCTCAGACCCTCGGCGCGCCGGTCGTGCTCGAGAACCGCGCGCACGAAGTGATCTCGGCCGAGGTGCCGCTCGCGCTGCAGGAGGAGCTCTTCACGGAGTGGGAGCTGCGCTCGCGCTCGGCGCATCGACGCGTCGACCAGCGGCGCGAGCGCGGCGGCGTCCCGACGCCTGACGAATGGCTCGTCGTCCCGGTCGAGGCCCGTGGCATCCGGTGGGGACACCTCGTGCTGCTGCCCGGCCCCGCGCATGCGGCAGGGCGGTCCGCGGTGCTCGAGCAGGCGGCGATCGCGCTCGCCGTGGGTCGACTCGCCGACGGCGAGAACGACGAGTGGGGCCGCATCAGCCGCCGGCGGCTCGTCGACGGTCTGCTCGCCGGGCGCTTCGCGGGTGCGGGTGGGGCCGCGGCGCGTCTCGAGGCCGCGGGACTGCCGCTGCGAGGCGCGCAGCTCTACGGCATCGTCGCACTGGGCGCGACGGTGACGGCCGAGACGGTGGATGCCGCGGCCCGCTCGCTGCGCGGCCGGGCCATCGTCGGCTCGCCGCCCGAAGGCTTCGGAGCAGCGGCCGCGACCGTGCTGCTCTCGCTCCCGCGCGACGCGCACTTCGACGATGCCGCGGCGCTGCGGTTCGGCCGGGCGATCGTCGAATCCGGACCGGACGCCGATCGTCTCGTGCTCGCGGTCGGGCAGGAGGCGGACGGCGTCGAGGCGGCGATCGTCTCGCTGCACGAGGCCGTAGATCTCGCGCGGGGGAGGCGACGGCGCACCGGCGCGGGTCCCCACCTCCGCCGCGCCGAGGATCGTCCCCTCGTGCAGCTCATGACGGCGCTGCGTGGGGATCACCGGGTGATCGAGCACGGCGAGCGGATGCTGGCGCCGCTGATCGAGCACGATCTGGCACGCGGCGGAGACCTGCTCGACGTGCTCGAGGCGATGCTCGCGCATCCGGGCAACCGGACGGCCGCGGCATCCGCCTCCCACCTCTCGCGCTCGGTCTTCTACCAGCGACTCGCGCTCATCGAAGAGCTCCTCGCGGTCGATCTCGACGACGGCGAGACCCAGACGGCGCTGCACATCGCACTGCTCGTGCGGCGCTCCGCAGGCCGCTGAGCCGGCTCAGCCGGCCTTCTGCGTGCCGGCGCGGGGTTCGAAGAGGTCGAGGGTCAGACCCTCGAGGAGCCGGCCGGGGTCGGTGTCGAGCGCGATCGCGATGCGCATGAGGTTGTGGACGTTGGGCAGCGACCGTCCGCTCTCATAGCTGCGGATGTTCGACGAGTCGATGCCGGTCTTCGCGGCCAGCTGGTCGTGCGTCATGGTGTACCGGCGGCGGGTCTCGGCGATGCGCGCGCCGACATGGGCGGCGGCAGCGGACGCGACTCGAGCCATCCATCAAGCGTCCTGATTCGAGGTTGGTCGTGCCAGGGTGAAAGTAGCCGGGTACTAGTGCCGATGAACCATCTCGGGTGCTACGGGGCGATGTAGACCTTGCGCAGTGTCGTGCGCACCGTCCAGACCGTCTTCATGCCCTCTTCGAGCCGGACGATCGATCCCGGGCGCAGCTCGATCGGCGGCAATGCCGGCTCTTCGAACTCGATACGACCATCGCCGGCGAGGACGACGAAGACCTCGTCCGACTCGACGTCGCGCGAGACGCCCGGCGTGTGCTCCCACACTCCGACGGTGCGGCCGGATGACTCGTCGAGATCCAGGTAGCGCGTGAGCGGTGCACCCGACACGGCCTTGTCGAGTTCGACGGGCTCGTACGGCACGGGGAGGTGCGCGGCATCCATCGCCACGCCCGACGTCAGACGCGTCACGAGTCGAACCCCAGCCCGAGGGCGTCGAGCGTCTTGAGCAGCACATTGCGCCGGCCCTGGTTGTGATCCGCGCGATCGAGCGACCATCGGGTCGCGTTGATCCCGATCGCCGCCGCGGGCTCGGGCGGGAAGGGGAGCGGACGCTTGCGCACCATCTCGAGCTCGGTGCGCTCGGTCTTCTCGCCGGCGAGAAGGTCGAGCATGACCTCGCCCGCGAACCGCGTCGCGGCGACGCCGAGGCCCGTGAAACCCGCCGTATAGGCGACGCGCCCGCGCCGGGCCGTGCCGAAGAACGCGCAGAACTGCGTCGACGTGTCGATCGCTCCGGCCCACCGATGCGTGAACCGCAGACCCTCAAGCTGCGGGAAGGTTGTGAAGAAGTGGCTCGCGAGCTTCTGCCACGACTCGGGGCGGTTCTCGTAGGCCGACCGCACGCGCCGCCCGTAGTGGTAGACCGCGTCGTAGCCGCCGAAGAGGATCCGGTTGTCACGGCTCAGCCGGAAGTAGTGGAACTGGTTCGCGAGATCGCTGATGCCCTGGCGGTCCCCCCAGCCGATCTCGTCGAGCTGGTCGTCCGACAGCGGCTCGGTCATGAGCACGTAGTCGTAGACCGGCACCGTCATGAGTCGATTGCGCGCGAGGAGCGACGGGAAGACGTTCGTCGCGAGTGCGACGTGCGATGCCGTCACACGGCCCTCGGCGGTCACCACCTCGACACCCGAGGGGGTGTCTTCGAGCGAGCGCACCGGCGAGCCCTCGAAGATCGTGACGCCGGCCTCCTCGGCGGCGCGCGCGAGCCCCGCCGCGAGCTTGCCCGGATGCACGAGCGCGTTCGAGTGCTGCTCGAAGACGGCTCCGAGGAACGTCGGTGAAGCGACCGAGGCGCGGACCTCTTCGCCGCTCATGCGCACGACGCCGTCCTCGCCGCGGACCGCGGCATCCGTCGCCCACTCGTCGAGCCATTCGAGCTGATGCGGCTCGGTCGCGACGGCCAACGCGCCCACGCGCTCCCAGTCCGCGTCGATGCCGTAGGCGGCGATGTCATCGCCCATCGCGTCGAGGTTCGCGAGTCCGAGTCGATCCAGTTCGTCGATCTCGTCGGGCCAGCGCGTCAGGCCGTTGTCGCGACCGTGGGTCAGGCTCGCCTCGCAGAAGCCGCCGTTGCGACCCGACGCCGCCCAGCCCACCGACCTGGCCTCGACGACGACGACCCGCAGACCCGGATCACGCCGCTTCGCGTGCAGCGCCGTCCACAGCCCGGTGTAGCCCGCACCGACGATGACGAGGTCCGCGTGCACGGTTCCCGTCAGGGCCGGTCGGCGGGGTGAAGCCGGCAGATCGTCGAGCCAGAAGACGCTGCGGGTGCTGCCGGCGAGGCTCTGGGCGACGATGGATGCCGCGGGTCGCTGCCGCTCGTAGACCGTGGTTCCCACGGGTATCACTCCTTGTGCGATGGATGCTGGCTCGATCGTCGCCCCAACGGCGGGACGAGACCAGGGAATGCGCCGAGAACCGGACGATTCGACCGGATCCGTTCCGGTTCTGAGCACATCTCCTGCTGTCGTGACGGTGACGCGGCGCGGCTCACGCGTCCGTCGCCGCGTACACGCGCTCGCCCTCGACGAACGTCTGCAGCACGCGCGTCGCACCGATCTCATCGGCAGGACCCGCGAACGGATCACGGTCGAGCACCGCGAGATCGGCGAACTTGCCGACCTCGATCGTGCCGGTCGTCTCGTCGAGATGATTCACCCACGCCGATCCTGCGGTGTAGGCGGTGAGCGAGGTCGCGAGGTCGATCGCCTGCTCGGGGAGGAACGCGTCGTACTCGCCCTCCTCGTAGCCCGGTGCGGCCGTGCGGTTGACGGCGGTGTGGATCGCCGCCATCGGGTTCGGCGTCGACACCGACCAGTCCGAGCCGGCGGCCAGCACGGCCCCCGAACGCAGGAGATCGCCGAAGGGGTACTGCCAGGCATCCCGGGGTGCACCGAGGAACGGCAGCGTGAGCTCGATCATCTGCGGCTCGAGCGTCGCCCACAGAGACTGCATGTTGGCGGCGACGTCGAGTTCGCGGAAGCGGGGGATGTCCTCGGGATGCACGACCTGGATGTGCGCGATGTGATGGCGATGATCGCTGCGGCCGTTGCGACGGATCGCGTGCTCGACGGCATCCAGGCATTCCCGCACGGCGCGATCGCCGATCGCGTGGAAGTGCACCTGGAAACCCTCGGCATCCAGCAGCGGCACCGCCTCGTTCAGGATCGCGGGATCGACGAACGAGATGCCCGAGTTGTCGGTGAAGTGCCCGTGCCCGTCGCAGTACGGCTCGAGCATCGCGGCAGTGAAGTTCTCGGCGACGCCGTCCTGCATGATCTTGATGCTGGTCGCGGCGAAGCGCCCGCCGCGGTACTTCTCGCGCCGCTCGATCAGCGACGGGATCTGCTCGAGACCCTTCGAGCGGTCCCACCAGATCGCGCCCACCACGCGGGCGGTCAGGGTGCCCTGGTCGGCGGCCCGGAGGTAGGCGGGACCGGGGTCGCCCGCGTCGCCGTACGAGCCGACGATCGCGTCCTGCCATGCCGTGATGCCGTAGGAGTGCAGATAGCGCTGGCCGACCAGCAGGGCCTCGGTCAGTCGCTCGAGAGGCTCCTCGGGCAGCAGTCGGTTCACCAGTCCCATCGCCCCCTCGTGCAGGGTGCCCGAGGGATCGCCCGCGGCATCCCGCTCGATGCGTCCGTCCGCGGGATCCGGTGTGTCGCGGTCGATGCCCGCGAGCCGCAGCGCCGCGGAGTTCACCCACGCGCCGTGGCCGTCGCGATTGGGGAAGAACGCCGGGCGGTCGGGTACGACGGCGTCCAGCGCCTCGGCCGTCGGCGTGCCGCCGGGGAACGCGGACATCTGCCAGCCGCCGCCGAGGATCCACTCGTCGGAGGGATGGGATGCCGCGAACCGTCCGATCGCGTCGAGGTACTCGCTCGCCGTGCCGAGGTCGGCGAGGTCGCAGCGCAGCATGTCGAGGCCGCCCCACACGGGATGCACGTGCGCATCCTGGAACCCGGGTACGAGCAGCCGGCCGGCGAGATCGACGACCTCGGTCGCGGGGCCCGTGAGCGCGGCGATGTCGCGGTCGTCGGTCGAGATGATCCGGCCGTCGCGCACGGCGACGGCCGACGCGCGCGAGCGCACGGTGTTCGCCGTGAAGACGGGGCCACCCGTGAAGACGAGGTCGGCGTAGGACATTGCGGGATCCTCCCAGTGGTTGAGCGAGCCGAAGGCGGAACGACGCGTCGCGCCGCGCCCTCGCTCTGCGAACGGAGCCGAGCGACCTCGCTCAGCCGCCCGTCATGGTCCGCGCGATCTGCGTCGCGGAGTCGCCGGCGCGCTTGAGCACGAGGGCGACGAGAGCGAGCGCGACGAGCGTCAGCAGCAGCATGATCGTCGACACCGCCGCGATCTCGGGTCGGAGGCCCGATCGCACGGCGCTCAGCACGTAGACCGGCCACGGCGTGGACCCCGACACCTGCACGAACGCGGCGACGATCGTGTTGTCGAGGCTCAGCGTGAAAGCCAGGAGGAATCCCGCGAGCACGGCGGGCATCGCGAGCGCGAGCGTCACGCGCCGGAAGGTCGTGATGGGCTTCGCATACAGGTCGCCCGACGCCTCCTCGAGATTCGCGTCCATGCCGACGAGTCGTGCTCGAACGATGTACGACACGACCGCGGTCGCGAACAGCGAGCTGCCGATCGACAGACGCACGAGGCCGTCGTTGAACATCCCGATGCCCATGTCCTGCCCGAGCCAGACGAAGAACGGCAGGAGCGCGACGGCGTCGACGATCTCGGGCGTCACCGAGACGAGGAGCAGCAGCCCCAGGAACCACCACACCCACTTGCCGGGATGCCGTGCCATCGCGATGCCCGCGAGCGTGCCGAGCGCCGTCGCGATGATCGCCGCGAAGAGGGCGGTGATGAGCGAGACGCGCACGGCGTTCTGGATCGCGGGCTTCTCGAGGATCGTGAGGAAGGCGTCGAATCCGAAGCCGTCCCACGAGACCAGCAGGCGACCGGTGTTGAACGAGTAGATGACGATGACGATGATCGGCGCGAAGAGGAAGAGCATGACCAGCACGCCCCAGACGTTGAGCAGGGTGTCCGACCACGAGCGCCGTGTGCGGTTCACGGGTGCTTCGACGGTCATGCCGCGACCTCCACTCGTTCTTTCGCCGTGGCAGCGGGTGCGGGATCGAGCTCGAGCCGGTTCGCCATGCGGAACGGCAGCGACACGAGCCACACGATGACCGCCGCGACGGCGATCGTGAGAGTGATGACGAGCATCAGCAGCACGGCCATCGCAGAGCCCAGTGCCCAGTTCTGCGCGGTCTGGAACTGGCTCGCGACCAGCTGCCCGACCATGTTGCCCTTCGCGCCGCCGAGCACGGTGGCGGTGATGTAGTCGCCCATGAGCGGGATGAAGACCAGCAGCACGCCCGCCACGACACCCGGCTGCGAGAGAGGCAGCGTCACGCGGAAGAACGTCGACACGCGTCCCGCGCCGAGGTCCTTGGACGCCTCGCGCAGTGCCGGGCCGACGCGGTCGAACGCGACGAACAGAGGCAGGACCATGAGCGGCAGGTAGTTGTACACCACGCCGATCACGACGGCCGTCCGGGTGTAGAGCAGCTCGAGCGGACCGTCGATGATGCCGACCGACTGCAGGAGTCCCGACATCCATCCCTCCGGCGACAGGATCACCTGCCAGCCGATCGTCCGCACGAGGAAGTTCGTCCAGAACGGCACGAGGACGAGGGCGATGAGGATGCCGCGGCGTTCGGGCTTGACCTTGAAGGCCATCCAGTACGCGACCGGAGCCCCGATCAGGAAGCACAGCACGGTGCCGATGATCCCGACCCAGAGCGTGTTGGTGAACGTCGCGAAGAACGTCGGCGACATCGCCTCGAAGTAGCGGTCGAGCGACAGGATGTCGTTCGCGTGCGTTCCGAAGATCCCGGGCTTGTAGCCGAACGAGAACCAGACGACCATCGCGACCGGCGCGACGAAGAAGACCGCCAGCCACGCCCACGCCGGAACGGCGAGGTACGCGCCGGCGGACTTCGACCTAGGCACCCGCAGCGGCCTTCATCTCGTTCCAGATCGCGACGCGGGTGGTCTGCGAGTCGTTGAGCTCCTGCTCGTGCATCGTCTCGAGCTGCTCCGGCGAGAAGAAGATCATGTCCGTGAGCTCGAGCCCGGACTCCTCCGCGCCCGCCTCCATGTCCTTGCCGCCGACGTTGTAGCCGATGTAGTCGAGGTTCAGGGCGAGGCTCTCGGGCGAGAGCGAGAAGTTGATGAAGGCGTGGGCGGCCTCGGGGTTGGGTGCGCCGGCGGCGATCGCCCAGTTGTCCATCCACAGTTCGGTCACGGGCCCGGGCAGCACCCACTGCCAGCGCTCGGGTTCGCTCGACTCGAGCAGGCCGAGTCGCGCATCGCCGTTCCAGGCCTGCATGAGCGCCTGCGTGCCCTGCGGGATCGCGTTCGTGCCGGGATACGAGTCGAACGCCGACACGTGCGGCGCGATCTGCTCGACGAGGAACGCGCGGCAGTCCTCGAGCTGCGCTTCGTCCTCGGTGTTCCAGTCCAGGTCGTTCGCCCAGAAGTAGGCGCCGATGATTCCCGCCGGGTCGTCGGACATCGACGTCTTGCCGCTCGCCTCGTTCTGGGCGGCGTCGAAGAAGTCGGCCCACGTCGTGAGCTCGCGCGTGATGACGTTCTTGTCGTAGACGAAACCGGTCGTGCCCCACGCCTTGCAGACGGAGTAGTCGTTCGTCGGGTCCCATGCGCGGCCGAGGTAGGCCGGGTCCATGTTCGCGAGGTTCGGGAGGAGGTCCTTGTTGAACTTCGTCAGCAGCCCGTTCTCGATCATCTGCGGGATGAAGACCCCGGTCGGCACGACGATGTCGTAGCCGGAGGTGCCCTTGGCGGCGATGAGCTTCGCGATGAGCTCCTCGTTCGACGAGTACGAGTCGAGGGTGACATCCGGGCCGAGCTCGGACGTGAAGGCCGCGACGACGTCGGGCGAGTCGTAGTCGCCCCACGTGTAGACCGAGACGCTGTCCTCGAGGTCGCCTCCCGTCGCCTGCGGCGCGGGGGAGCCGCCACCGCTCGGCGTGCACGCGGCGAGGAACGCGGCGCCGCCGGCGATCGCCGCGACGCTCAGGAACCGTCGGCGCGACAGCTCGTTGACGATGCGCGGCACCGCCTCTTCCGGTGCGAGGATGCGGAGCGGGGTGCGGGAATCGGGCATCGGGTTCTCCAGGGATCGGGTGAGGGACTCGGTGTCGGGACGGCTACGCCGTGGGCGGGGCCACGTAGCCGCCTTCCTCCGCGGCGGCGTCGCGGGGGAACAGGAGCACGTGCTCGGGCGACCAGGTGCACGTGACGGCGTCGCCGACGCGCAGGGACGGGGCATCCGGAGTCGGACGCCGCACGATGAGCGACTGGTCCGCGCCGAGGCGCACGAGGTACTGCATGGTGTCGCCCAGGTGCGAGACGCCGATGAGCTCGCCGCCGACGGAATTCGGCTCCGCCGCGGCATCCGTCCCCGCGGCGATCCGGATGTTCTCGGGACGCACGGCGGCCTCACCCTGAGCGACGCCCGTGAGGGGGGAATGGATGCTGCGCACGAGCGCGTGCGTCGCGTTCACTGCGGCGCCCTGCTCGACGACGTCCCCGACGAAGAAGTTCTGCTGACCGACGAAGGCCGCGACGTACGCGGACGCGGGGCGCGCGTAGACGGTGTCGGCGTCGGCGAGCTGCTCGATGCGGCCCGCCCGCATGATCGCGATGCGGTCGCTCATGGAGAGAGCCTCGCCCTGGTCGTGCGTCACGAAGACGAACGTGATGCCCAGGCGCGACTGCAGGAGCTTGAGCTCGAGCTGCATCTCCTCGCGCAGCTGCCGGTCGAGCGCGCCCAGGGGCTCGTCGAGCAGCAGCACGGCGGGGCGATTGACGAGGGCGCGGGCGAGCGCGATGCGCTGCTGCTGACCGCCCGAGAGCTGGGTGGGCTTGCGATCCGAGAACCGGCGCATCTGCACCATGTCGAGTGCGGCCGAGACCTTCTCGCGCACCTCCGCCTTCGGGGTCCGACGCTGCTGCAGCCCGTAGGCGACGTTCTCGGCGACCGACAGGTGCGGGAACAGCGCGTAGGCCTGGAAGACGGTGTTGACGTCGCGGCGATACGGCGGAGCGGAGAGGACCGAGGTCCCCGAGATGCGGATGTCACCCGCATCCGGATGCTCGAAGCCCGCGATCATCCGCAGCGTCGTCGTCTTGCCGCACCCCGACGGGCCCAGCAGCGAGATGAACTCGCCCGGCTCGATCGTGAGCGAGAGGTCGTCGACGGCGACCTGATCGCCGTACCGCTTGGTCACCCTGTCGATGACGACGCTGCCGCGTGCGGGCGCTCCGTCCACGGGTCGCGGGGTCGCCTGCGCATCGGTCGCCGTGCTCACCTGGGAAGGCCTCCTGGTGTCGGGTCCGCGCGCCGGTGCGCGGTCGGGTCGGGTGTGCGGGTATTCCAATACATCCGCATGCACCGCACAATGCCGTTTCGAACGATCCGGACGATTCGCGGCGGCAGTCGCCGCGGGCGGGACAGATCGTCCGGCCGAGCGTTACATGCGGGTTTCGGGCGGGTGTTCCCGATGCGCGGGGCCGGGTCGCGCGAGCCCGGTCGCGCGCGCGGAGTCGGCCGTGGTTTCGACGCTGCGGGTGGTGGATGCCGGGGTCAGGTCTGGCAGGTCGGGCACCAGAACACGTTGCGCTCGCGCGTGGGGTCCGCGCCGAGCGTCGTGGCACGGATCTGCGTGCCGCACCGGCGGCACGGTGCGCCCTCGCGGCCGTACACCCAGAAGCGCCTTCCCGGCTTGTTCTCGCCGGTGAACGTCCGGTTCGACCGATCGCGATTCGCCCGGATCATGCGGGTGCCGAGATCCACCACCGCGCGTGCGTCGATGTCGGTGCCCGGTGTGTGCGGGTCGATGCCCCGGACGAACAGGATCTCGTTGGCGTACACGTTGCCGAAACCCGCGACACTGCGCTGATCGAGAATCGCGACGTGCGCCGCACGGGGGTCGGCCTGCACGCGCCGAGCCGCCTCCTCGGCATCCCAGTCCGGCCCCAGCGGGTCGGGGCCGAGGTAGCCGACGAGCGTATCCTCCTCTGCCCGGGGCACGAGGTCGATGTCGGCGATCTCGAAGCCGACGGCCTGCCACTCGCGCGTTCCGACGATCGCACGGGCCTTGAAAGCGGGCTTGCGCCACCTCTCACCCCGACGGTAGACGTGCCACTCGCCCTCCATCTTGAGGTGGGAGTGCAGCGTCCAGTCGCCGATGCGATGCAGCAGGTGCTTGCCGCGCGGCACGACGTGCTCGACGACGAGTCCGGTCAGATCGGCGGTCGCGAAGCGCGGCACACGCAGGTCGAACTCGGTCACCTCCGCGCCCGCGAGCACGTCGTCCATGCGATGGGCGGAGCGGTAGACGGTGTCGCCCTCAGGCACGAGCGCTCCCTCGAGTGCGCCACACTCCGGCGAGCGCGCCGGGTCGAACGTGGCGCGCGAGACTGAAAGTGGCGCGGTCGCGTGAGAGCAGCGCCGGCCGCACGGCCACAGCGTCACGCACGGGATGCCTCGCGCAGCGCGTCGCCGGCCGTCAGTCGCCGCAGCGTGAAGCCGCGCGGGGACTCGACGAACCCGGCATCCCGCAGCTTCTGGCCGATGCCCGTGCCGAACACGATCGCGCCGTTGACCTGCTCGATCGTGAGCGTGTCGAGCTTGCGGGCGCGTGCCGTCGTGACGAGGTCGCGCGCCGCGGCGGCGAGCGCATTCTCGTCGCCGGTGAAGGCGAGTGCGGACTTGCCCCCGCGCTCGAGGTAGAGCGTCAGCACGCCGTCGACGAGCACCACGAGGGCGCCGGCCTTGCGGCCCGGCCGGTGCGAGACACCCTCGAGCGCGGGCCACGCGAGCGCCGCGCCGTACGGATTGGCGGGATCCGTCGCTGCGAGCGTCACCGCACGGTGCGGCGGCGGATCGGGAAGCCCCGCGAACTCGCGAAGACGATCGACGGTGTTCGAGGCCGCGAACTGCGCCGCGCCGAGCTTCTCGATGACGTAGCCGCGTCGACAGTGACCGGCCTCTTCGAACCCCGCGAGGATGCGATAGACCTGCGCGAAGCCGCCGGGTACGCCCTCGGACTGCACCGAGCCGCGCGTCACCACGCCGTAGCGATCGAGCAGCAGGCTCGCGGCCGCCGTTGCGCGCAGCGCGGCATCCGTCGACGCCTCGGGCAGGAGCGACCAGCGCCCCCCGATCGCGGGCGGTCGAGGCGGAACGGATGCCGCGACCGTGCGCACCGCCGCCCCGCGATACAGCCGTGCGCGCGGGGCCTTGCGCGCGACGCGATGCGCCGTCTTGCCGCCGCCGACGAGGGTGCGCACCGGCGCGAAGGTGTCGTTGGTCACGCGGCCCGACCACGTGAGCGCCCAGAGCGCATCGATGACCGACTGCTCGTTCTCGGCGCCGCTGAGCTGCTTCAGCTGCGCTGCGAAGTAGGCGCCTCCCGCGGCCAGGGCATGCAGCAGCTGATCTTCGAGCGAGCCGGGCGTGATCTCGTCATCGGGGGGCGCGAGGGTGAGGGGAGCGGCGTCGGCCGGATGCAGGGCGATCCACCCGTCGCGTCCGGGCAGCGTGCCGTGACCCGACCAGATGACCTCGCCCGTCGCCGTGAGCTCGTCGAGCATCGCGGGCGTGTAGTCCGAGACCCGGGCGGGGAGGATGAGCGACTCCCACGCGCTCGCCGGGATCGGCACCCCCGCGAGCTGTTCGATGACCGCGGCGACGCCGTCGATGCCCTCGAGCGGGCGGGCGATGTGCTGCCAGGTGGGCAGGAAGCGCGCGTACGCCTCGGGGGCGACGGGCTCGACACTGCCGCGGATCGCCGCGAGCGACCGCAGTCGCAGCCGCCGCAGCACCTCGGAATCGCTCCACTCGGTCTCGCCGTCGCCTCCCGGCGCGGCTTCGGGCAGGAAGAATCCGCTCGCGATGCGCCCCTGCGACTCGAGTCGCTGGAGCGTGTGGCGCGCGACCGCGATGCCGATGCCGAGGCGCGCGGCCGCGGCATCCGCCGTGAACGGACCGTGCGTGCGCGCGTACCGCGCCACGAGGTCGCCGAGCGGGTCGGCGACGGGCTCGACGAACGCGATCGGTATGCCGACGGGCAGCGCCACCCCCAGCGCGTCCCGCAGGCGGCCGGCGTCCTCGATCGCGGCGAACCGCGGCGCGCCGGCGATCGAGACCGGGATCACGCGACGCGCGGTGACGAGCTCTTCGAGGAGGGCGGATGCCTCGACCTCGGTGGCATCGCCGGACTCGGTCCGCTCGAGTCGGGCGGCGACCTCGGTGGCGTCGAGGGGACCCAGCATCCGCAGAAGATCCGCGACGCCCTCGACTCCGCGCGCTCGACGCTCGGGGTCGAGCCGCTGCAGCTCGCGTTCGTACTGCGCGATGATCGCCGGGTCGAGGAGCTCGCGCAGCTCGACCTTGCCGAGCAGCTCCGACAGCAGCGACGGGTCGACCGACAGGGCGGCGGCCCGGCGCTCCGCGAGCGGCGAGTCGCCCTCGTACATGAACGCGCCGACGTAGCCGAAGAGCAGGTCGCGTGCGAACGGAGACGGCTGTGCCGGCTCGGTCTCGATGAGACGGATGCGGCGGTCGCCGATCCCGCGGACGATGCGCAGCAGCGCGGGCACGTCGTAGACGTCCTGGAGGACCTCGCGCAGCGTCTCGAGGATGATCGGGAACGTCGGGTAGCGCCGTGCGACCTCGAGCAGCTGCGCCGAGCGCTGACGCTGCTGCCACAGCGGACTGCGACGGCCCGGGTTGCGGCGGGGCATGAGGAGCGCGCGCGCCGCGCACTCGCGGAAGCGCGACGCGAACAGCGCCGAACCGCCGACCTCTTCGGTCACGATCTGCTCGAGTTCGTCGGGCTCGAAGACGAAGAGCTCGGCGCCCGGGGGTTCGACCGTGGCATCCGGAACCCTCGCGATGATGCCGTCGTCGCTCGCGACCGCCGACCCCTCGACGCCGAGGCGCTCGCGGATGCGCGCGTTGACGGCGAGAGCCCAGGGCGCGTGCACCTTCATGCCGTACGGGGAATGCAGGATGACGCGCCAGTCGCCGACCTCATCGCGACCGCGCTCGACGGTCAGGTTCTTGTCGGTCGGAAGGGTTCCAGTCGCCTCGCGCTGCTCGGCGAGGTAGGACATGAGGTTGCCCTGTGCGAGGGTGTCGAGCCCGGCGTCCTGCAGGCGCGCGTGCGCGGCATCCGGCTTCGCGCCCGAGAGCTCTCGCGAGAACCTGCCGAGCGCCTCACCGAGCTCGGCAGGACGCCCGATGCCGTCGCCGTGCCAGAACGGCACCTTGCCGGGCTGCCCGAACGCCGGCAGCACGTTGACGCGGTCGTGGGTGATCTCGACGATGCGCCAGCTCGTCGTGCCGAGCGTGAACACGTCGTTGACGCGCGACTCGTACACCATCTCTTCGTCGAGCTCGCCGACGCGCGCGTTCTGGCTCTGCCCGGCGATGAACACGCCGAAGAGGCCGCGGTCGGGAATCGTCCCGCCGCTCGTGACGGCGATGCGCTGCGAACCGGGGCGCCCTGTGAGCGTGCCGTGGTCGCGGTCCCAGACGAGACGAGGGCGGAGCTCGGCGAACTCGTCGGACGGGAAGCGCCCGGCGAGCAGATCGAGCGTCGCCTCGTACGCCGAGCGGGGGAGCGAGCGGAAGGGCGCCGAGCGCTTGAGCGCCTCGTACCAGCCCTCGACGTCGAGCGGCTCGAGCGCGCACGCCGCGACGGTCTGCTGCGCGAGGATGTCGAGCGGATTCTGCGGCACGGAGATCGACTCGATCTGACCCGCGAGCATGCGCTCGGTGACGATGGCGGTGTGCAGCACGTCGGCGCGGTGCTTGGGGAAGAGCGCCGCCCGGCTGACCTCGCCGACCTGGTGGCCGGCGCGGCCGATGCGCTGGAGCCCCGATGCCGCGCTCGGGGGCGCCTCGACCTGGATGACGAGGTCGACGGCGCCCATGTCGATGCCGAGCTCGAGGCTCGACGTCGCGACGACGCACCGGAGGACGCCGGTCTTCAGCTCCTCTTCGACCTGCGCGCGCTGCTCCTTCGAGACCGAGCCGTGATGCGCTTTCGCGAGCACGGCCTCGGCGCCGGCCGTCGCTCCTGCTTGGGCCATGGTCGCTGCGGGTATGGCCTTCTCGGGCAGGTCGAGCCCCAGCCGCTCCGCGTAGATCTCGTTGAGTCGCCCGGTCAGACGCTCGCCCAGGCGCCGCGAGTTCACGAAGACGATCGTCGAGCGGTGCTGCAGGATGCGGTCGACGATCGCCTCCTCGACGTGGGGCCAGACGCTGCCGGTCACCTCCGACGGCTGCGGCACACGAGCATCGCCGAACCAGTTCTCGTCCTCGGCGTCGTCTGCAGCGGGCTCCGCCTCTTCGGCGCCGGGAGCGGGCGGCGGATTCAGCATGTCTTCCACGGGCACGACGACCGTGAGGTCGAAGGCCTTCGTCGCCCGTGGCGCGACGATCTCGACCGGGGCTGCTCCGCCCAGGAACCGCGCCACCTCGTCGATCGGCCGGACGGTCGCCGAGAGTCCGATGCGCTGCGCCGCCGCGGCATCCGGATCCCGCTCGCGACGCAGGTCGTCGAGCCGCTCGAGACTGACCGCCAGGTGCGCGCCGCGCTTGGTCGCCGCGACCGCGTGCACCTCGTCGACGATGACGGTGTGCACGTCGCGCAGCGTCTCGCGCGCCTGGCTCGTGAGCATGAGGTAGAGCGACTCGGGCGTCGTGATGAGGATGTCGGGCGGGTCGCTCACGAGCTTGCGCCGATCGGCCGACGTCGTGTCGCCCGATCGCACTCCGACGGTGACGTCGGGGAGCTGGATGCCCAGCCGCCGAGCGGACTGGCCGATGCCGACGAGCGGCGAGCGGAGGTTGCGTTCGACGTCGACGCCGAGGGCCTTGAGCGGCGAGATGTACAGGATGCCCGTGCCGGGCTTCGGCGCACCCCGTGTGACCTTCGAGGCGGGAGCGTCCTGCTTCGTGTGGAAGACGCGGTCGATGGCCCAGAGGAAGGCCGACAGCGTCTTGCCGGACCCGGTCGGGGCGACGACGAGCGCGTGCTTGCCGTCGGAGATCGCCTGCCATGCGCCCGTCTGGGCCGTCGTCGGCTCGGCGAACGCAGAGCGGAACCAGTCCTGCGTCGCAGGACCGAATCGCTCGAGCACATCGGCCATCCCTCCATCTTCGTCGGGATCGCCGACATCCGGGCGGGTGATCGCTCTGGGCGTGCACAGCGTCGGGGGATCCGGCGACACGCCGTTGCGGGATGCCGCGGCCCGGCGCGCCCTCGAGATTCCCCGACGCTCTGCACGGAGGCGGGCGAGAAGATCCGTCGACAGGCGGAGGCGTCCATCGTCGTGACGACCTAGCGTCGTGACATGGACGAGACGCAGAAGAGAGCCGTCGCGTGGGGTTCCGGCATCGCGATCGGAATGGGAATGGGCGTCGCGATCGGCGTCGCGATGGGCAATATCGGTGCGGGGATCGCGATCGGCATGGGAGTCGGCGTCGCCTTCGCAGTCGCGTTCGGTGCGATTCCTGCGAAGAAGGAGGGTCGCGACGACGCCTCGGGGGGAGCGATCGCTCCGGAGCGCGGCACGAAAGGCGACGACGCCGGCTCCGATGCCGACGGCGGCAGCGGTGGCGACGGCGGCTGAGGAGCGGTCGGGTGACCGCCCCTCCGCCGCGATGCCTCAGTCCCGTGCCGGGATGATCAGCCAGAGAAGCAGGTAGATCCACAGCGACAGGCCGGCGAAGACCACGGCGAGCACCGTGAGCACGCGGACCAGCGTGACGTTCCATCCGAACCTGTTCGCGATCGCGGCGCAGACGCCCGCGAGGACGCGGCCCTGTCGGGGCCTGACGAGTGTGCTCATGAGACCATCGTCGCCTCTGCCGTCGCCGAGAGCACGGGGGAGAGCCCCCGAAGTCACCCTTCGGTCAGCCTCCCCTCGCGGTCGAGCTCGAGGACGCGGTCGACGCCGACGCGCTCGAGGAATGCGTCGTCGTGGCTCACGATGAGCACGGCGCCCCGGTACGCCGAAAGGGCGTCGACGAGCTGGCCGACGGTGTCGAGGTCGAGGTTGTTCGTCGGCTCGTCGAGCACGAGCAGCTGCGGCGGCGGATCGGTCAGCAGCAGCCGCGCGAGCGCGACCCGGAACCTCTCGCCCCCAGAGAGCGACGACACGGGCCGTTCGACGGCGGCTCCTCGGATGAGGAAGCGTGCGAGCCTATTGCGCAGGTCTACCGTCGTGACCCCGGGCGCGGCTGCGCTGACGTTCTCGAGCACAGAGGCGTCGTCGTCGAGTCCGTCGACCCGCTGAGGCAGATAGCCGATCCGGTCCGTGTGCGCCGTCGCGCGTGCGAGGCCGGTCAGCACCCCTTCCGGAGAGGAGTCGTGCACGAGCCGCTCCAGCAGCGTCGTCTTGCCGACCCCGTTCGGTCCGACGAGGGCGACGCGCTCGGGTCCCTGGACGACCCACGCGTGCGCGCCGTCATCGATGGTCGCGATGCGCCGACCGGCGGGGACACCCGGATCCGGCAGGTCGATCCGCACGGTGTCGTCGTCGCGCACGCGGCGCTCCGCGGCATCCAGCGCCTCGCGCGCGGCTGCTTCGCGATCGGCCTTCTCGCCGCGGAGCTTGCCCGCCGACACCTGGGCGGCCATCTTGCGACCGCCCGCGATGATCTTGGGCACCCGCTTCTCGAGCTGCGCCTTGCGACCCATCGCCTGGCGGTGCGAGATCGTCACCTCGGCCTGGATGCGGTCGCGCTTCTCGCGCTTGACGACCTGCGCAGCTGCGCGCTCGGCCTGCCGTGCGGCACCCTGTTCGGCATCCAGCCACGCCCGCCACTCCGAGTACGGGCCGCCGAACACCGACAGCTCGTTCGCGTAGAGCTCGGCGGTGTCGTCCATGAGGTCGAGCAGCGCGGTGTCGTGGCTCACCACGACGAGCGCGCCCCGCCAGGTGCGCACCATGTCGTACAGGCGCGCGCGTGCGTCTCGGTCGAGGTTGTTGGTCGGCTCGTCGAGCAGCGTGATGGCGGGACGCCGCACGCGGATGCCGGCGATCGCCGTGAGCACGGCCTCGCCGCCCGACAGCTCGCCGACGCGGCGGTCGAGCATGTCGGGAGAGAGCCCCGCTTCGGCGAGCGCCTCGTGCGCGCGCGCTTCCACGTCCCAGTCGTCGCCGACGGTGTCGAAGTGCGCGGGATCGACGTCTCCCGACTCGATGGCGCGCAGCGCGCGCAGCGAGGATCCGACGCCGAGCAGGTCGGCCACCGGCCGGTCGATGGCGAGCGTCAGGTGCTGGGGCAGGTGCGCGGCATCCTCCGACCGCACGAGCTGGCCCGCGTCGGGCGGGAGCTCGCCGGCGATGAGGCGAAGCAGCGTCGACTTGCCCGAGCCGTTGCGCCCGACGAGGCCCGTGCGTCCGGTGCCGAAGGCGCCGGTGACATCGGTGAGAGCGATGGAGCCGTCCGGCCACGAGAACGAGACGCGGTCGAGGACGATGGATGGTGTGAGGGTGTGAGCAGGCATGAGACCTCCGTGAGTCGCGGATGCGCTGACACGAAAGCCGGGGGCGCCGGAGAGGCGCCGGAGGAGGCGGAGTCGACGGTCAGCGCGGAACGGATGCGCTGAAGCGTCGAGAGTGCGGCCCTGGGGCTGAAGGTCGACGGAACAGCGCTGTTACAGCGCGGTGGCGTCGATCATCTTCAACGGATCATCCTCACGGAGGGGACAGGAACTTCCGCCACGATACCGGATGCCGCTTCCGCCGTGGCTGGGAATCCCGTCTACAGCGCCTCGAGCTGCTTGTCGAGGAACGTACGCACGTCTGAGAGCTCCTGCTCCGAGACGCTGTGGGTCAGACCCTCGTACACGCGACCGCTCAGATCGGCGTGCTCCGGGAGCCACTCCGTGGTGTGGGCGACGAGGAACGAGGGGATGACGTCGTCCCGGGTCCCGCGCCCCCAGAACACGGGCGGCCGGAGCTCCGCGAGCTCCTCGTCGCGCGGCAGGTCGCCCGGCGTGACGTAGCCGCTGAGGTTGATCGCGAACGCGAACCGCTGCGGCTGGAGCCGGACAGCCTGCAGCGCGACGGCGGCGCCCTGCGAGAACCCGAGCAGTCCGACGGTGTCGGCGTCGGTGGCGGCATCCACCCATTCGATGAAACGGGATGCCGACTCCGTGACGTGCCGGGGGTCGCGTCCGTCGAGACCCTCGATCGGGTACCACGAGAAGCCCGGCGCGGGGAAGGGCGGCGTGAGAGGCGCGCGGACGGATGCCACGACCAGCGACTCCGGCAGGTAGGGCGCCAGCGCGAACAGATCGTGTTCGTCGGCGCCGTATCCGTGCAGCAGCACGAGGAGAGGTCGGCCCGCACGGTCGTCCGCGCGGACGGACCACTGCACGACGGTGGGATCCAGGGGCGGGATGTCGTCCGGCATCCCCCCATCATGGCAAGAGGCGTCTGAGGTATACAGGAGACATGTCCGTGCGCACTCCCGATCCCGAGCCCGCCGGCGACGAGCCCTACGGTCCGCCGTCCGGCAACGCGTCCAACCCCGCCTGGCTGAGCGAGATCGAGCTGGCCGAGGCGCGGCGCAGGATCCCCATGCTCTACGTCGAGGGCGTTCCCGTGCGCGTCGACGGCATGGGCCAGGTCATTCAGGTCGGGATCCTGCTGCGGGCGTCGCCGGTCGGCGAGATGTCGCGGACGATCGTGTCGGGCCGTGTCCGCTACGGCGAGACCGTGCGCGATGCCCTGTTCCGCCACCTCGAGAACGACCTCGGGCCCATGGCGTTCCCCCTGCTTCCGGCGCAGCCGACGCCGTTCACGGTGGCCGAGTACTTCCCCCTGCCGGGGGTCAGCGCGTTCCACGACGATCGCCAGCACGCCGTGTCGCTCGCCTTCGTCGTCCCCGTCACCGGCACCTGCCAGCCGCGTCAGGACGCGCTCGAAGTGACGTGGCTGACGCCCGAGGAGGCGTCCTCCGACGCCCTCGCCGCCGAGATGGAGGGCGGACGCGGGACGCTCATCCGACTGGCCCTCGCAAGCGTCGGCGCGCTCCGCTGACATCGGTCTTCAGCATCCAGCTGGGACGGGTATTCTTCTCCTGCCACGCGTCCAGCTCTCTGCGTGATATATACCCCCCTCTGTCGTGGAGGGCGGCGCGAATCGTGTCGCCCGAGCCGGCCGTCCGAAGCGCACTCCGACCCGAACATCGCCGAGGACACCACGAACCCCGAGAAGCAGGTAGACCCGATGTCCGATTCCGTGCCCGCCCGTCGCGACAACGCGCAGGACTCCACCCCCTTCGACGAGCTCTTCGCGACCGTGTCGTCGTCGGCGCCGACACCGTCGTCGGCGCCGCGCGCCGACGCCTCGTTCACGACGGTGTTCCGCGGATACGACAAGGACGAGGTCGACGCCACGCTCGCGACCATGAACTCGCGCCTGCGCGCGAGCGCTGACCAGGTCGCGCAGCTGCGCGATCGCGAGTGGCGAGCCGGCACCGAGACGCAGGCGGCCGTCGAGCGTCTCGAGCTCGAGCTCGCCGCCGCGAAGGAGCGCGAGGCCGATGCCCTCGAGCGCGCCGCGGCCGCGGCCGACGCCGCGACGGCCGACGTGCAGGAGCGCATCGCCCGCCTCGAGGCGGAGCTCGCCACCGCGAACGCGCGCGCGACCGCAGCCGATCAGCGTGCCGAAGCGCTCACCGAAGAGCTCACCGGCAGTGCTGCCGAGACCCCCAACCGCCACCAGTTCGAGGAGGTGCTGCGGGTCGCCGAGGAGCAGGCGGGACAGCTCCTGCGCAACGCCTCGGTGCAGGGCGAGCGTCTGCTCGAGTCGGCGCGGACCGAGATCGAGAACCGCAGGAAGGATGCCGCGGCCGAGGCCGCCGCGATCGTCGCACAGGCGGAGAGCGAGGCGCAGCAGCTCCGCCTGCGCATCGACACCGAGCGCACGGCGCACGAGTCGGGGATCGAGCGCGAAGCCGCGCACGCCGCCGAGAAGGTGGCGCAGGCCGCGCAGGAGGCCGCCGCGATCCGCTCCGAGGCCGAGAAGGGTGCCGCCGCGCTCCGCTCGCTCGTCGCGCGTGAGACGACGACCGCGCGCTCCGAGGCCGAAGAGGCCGTCCGCGAGCTCCGCGTGCGAGCACTCGAGTTCGAAGAGTCCCTCACGCGCCGCCAGGATGACGCCCAGCAGGAGTTCCTCGTCCTGCACAACCAGGCCGTCTCGCACGCCGAGCGCATCACGCAGGACGCCAACAACCAGGTCGCCGCCTCGCTCGAGCACGCGCAGCGCGTCGCATCCAAGGCCGACGACTTCGAGCGGCTCATGCGGGCCCAGGCGCAGCAGATCGAGGCGGATGCCCACGTGCGCGCCAATGCGCACCTCGAGCAGGCTCGCGCGAAGGCGCAGAAGATCATCGAGACCGTGACCGGCCACGCCCAGGCGGCGCTGCGCGACGCCGAGGACCGCACGCGGCAGCTGCGCTGGCAGGATCACCAGCTGACGAGCTTCATGGCGGAGGTCAAGGAGCTCATCCGCCCCGAGGGCTCGATCGACGTGTCCTCGCCCGTGGCTGCCGCGAGCGCGACGATGGATGCCGCAGCCCCCGAGGCAGTCGAAGAGACGGATGCCGACGAGCTCGCCTTCCGGGAGCCCGCCTTCGAGGAGCCGGCCACGCAGGAGGCGGACGTCGAGGAAGCGGACGTCGAGGAGCCGGTCGCCGAGGAAGCGGACGTCGAGGACGAGGCGGACGTCGAGGAGTCGACCGAGGCCGACGCCCAGGGCGCGGACGACGACGCGGACGTCGACGAGACCGTCGATGCCGTCATCGAGGGCGAGGACGACTTCGAGGACGACGACGACTCCGGCATCGTGCCGGTGACCGTCGTCGACGCGGTCCCCGGACTCGTCGGCTCTGTCGAGACGGAAGACGAAGCGGCCCCCGACGAGGTGGAGGAGTTCGAGCGCGCCGACGCGTAATCCGCAGATCCCCCTCACGGCTCCGCGCCCGGAACGGACGTTCTAGGCTCGGAGCCGTGACTCCTGCTCCCCTCGACCTCCCGACCGACCTCGACGGCTGGACGACGTTCGCCACCGAACGGCCCGCCGAGCGGATCGCGACCGTCCGCGCGATCGATGAGCGGCTCCGCTCCGAAGACCTCGGCACGGCCGAGCGCCTCGAGCTCTGGAACGATGCCGAGATCGCCCTCAGCGAGGCGGTGAGCGAAGCGTATGTCCTCAGCGAGGCGCACCCCGAGGCATCCGTCCGCGAAGCCGCCGAGGCGCAGGTCCAGGCCGTCGAATCGCTCGCCGCGTCGCGCCTGCTCGACCGCGAGCTGTGGCGGGTCTTCGCCGACGCCGACGCCGAGGGACTCGACGAGGGCGCGGCGCGACTGCTCACCCGCCTGCTGCGCGACTTCCGTCGCGGAGGGGTCGAGCTGGATGACGCGGGCCGCGCGCGCGTCGCGGAGCTCACCGATCGCGACACCGAGCTGTCGCTCACGTTCTCGCGGAACATCCGAGAGGGCCGGCAGCAGATCACGGTGCCGGCGTCGGGCCTCGCGGGGCTTCCGCAGGACTTCATCGACGCGCATCCCGCCGACGCCGACGGCACCGTGACCCTCACGACCGAGTACACGGATGTGGGGCCGGTCATGGAGTACGCGACCGACCGCGACACGCGGATCGCGCTCACACGGGTCTTCCGCAACCTCGGGTGGCCCGTGAACGACGAGGTCCTGGCCGAGCTGCTCGCGGTGCGTGCCGAGCGCGCGAGCCTGCTCGGGTTCTCGGACTGGGCGGACTACGAGACCGAGACGCGCATGATCGGGGCGGGCGCCGAGATCCCGACGTTCCTCGCCAAGCTCGACGCGGCGTCGCTGGATGCCGCGACGGCCGAGTACGACGTGCTGCTCGAGCGCCTGCGGCAGGACGACCCCGATGCCGAGGCGGTGACCAACGCCGACTCGCTCTACCTGCAGAGCGTCATCAAGAACGAGCAGTACGACGTCGATGCGCAGGTCGTCCGCTCGTACTTCCCGTTCGACCGCGTGCTGCCGGGCGTCCTCGACGTCACGGGCCGCCTCCTCGACATCCAGTTCGTGCCGCTCGACGTGCCGACCTGGCACGAGGACGTGCGCTCATACGACGTGTTCCGGGGCGACGACCGGCTCGGTCGCATCCACCTCGACCTGCACCCGCGCGATGGCAAGTACAACCATGCGGCCTGCTTCGAGCTCGCGCGCGGCATCGAAGGGCGGGTGCTGCCCGAGGGCGTGCTGCTGTGCAACTTCTCACGCGGACTGCTCGAGCACGACGAGGTCGTGACGTTCTTCCACGAGTTCGGGCATCTCGTGCACTTCATCCTCGGGGGACGTCAGCGCTGGGCGCGCTTCAGCGGCTTCGAGACCGAGTGGGACTTCGTCGAGGCCCCCAGCCAGCTGCTCGAGGAGTGGGCGTGGGATGCCGGGGTCCTGGCATCCTTCACCGCGAATGCCGACGGCGAGCCGATCCCCGCCGACCTCGTCGCCAGGATGCGGACGGCCGATGCCTTCGGTCGTGCGATCGGCGTACGCCAGCAGCTCGCCTACGCACGCGTGTCGTATCACCTGCACGTCGATCGACCGGCCGACCTGCACGGGGCCACCGTCGCGCTGCAGGAGCGGTCCACTCCCGTGAAGCAGCTCGACGGCCAGCACATGTACGCGGGCTTCGGTCATCTGACCGGCTACGGCGCGTGCTACTACACCTACCAGTGGAGTCTCGTCATCGCGCGTGACCTGCTGACGGGCTTCGGTGACGATCTGATGGATGCCGAGGCCGCCCGCCGCTACCGCGAGCTCGTCCTCGAACCGGGCGGGTCGAGAGACGCCCGCGACCTCGTCGAGTCGTTCCTCGGTCGTCCGTTCGCCTTCGACGCCTACGCGGACTGGCTGGCCGGGCGCTGACCTGCCGTCAGCTCGTCAGGCGCGAGAGCTCCGCGACGAACGCGTCGACGTCGGCCTCGGCCGTGTCGAACGAGCACATCCAGCGCACCTCGTTGCGCGCGGCGTCCCAGTCGTAGAAGCGGAACGACTCGCGCAGGCGATCGGCGACACCGTCGGGCAGCGTCGCGAAGACGCCGTTCGCCTGCGTGGGATGCGTGAACGCGACGCCCGAGATCGAGCCGTCGGCGATCCCGGCCTCGACCCCGGCGCGCAGGCGCTGGGCCATCGCGTTGGAGTGCGAGGCGTTGCGCAGCCACAGGTCGCCCTCGAGCAGCGCGACGAGCTGCGCCGAGACGAAGCGCATCTTCGACGACAGCTGCATGTTGAGCTTGCGCAGGAACGTCAGGCCGGCCGAGGCATCCGGATCCAGCACGACGACGGCTTCGCCGAGCACCGCGCCGTTCTTGGTGCCTCCGAAGCTGAGGACGTCGACGCCCGCGTCGCGCGTGAAGGCGCGCAGCGGCACGCCGAGCGAGGCCGCGGCGTTCGAGATGCGCGCGCCGTCGAGGTGCAGACGCATGCCGAGCGGGTGGACGTGGTCGGCGATCGCGCGGATCTCATCGGGGGTGTACAGCGTGCCGAGCTCGGTCGACTGCGTGATCGACACGACGAGCGGCTGCGCACGGTGCTCGTCGCCCCAGCCCCATGCCTCGCGGTCGATGAGCTCGGGCGTGAGCTTGCCGTCGTCGGTCGGCACGTTCAGGATCTTGATGCCCGCGACGCGCTCGGGGGCGCCGCCCTCGTCGACGTTGATGTGGGCGGTGGATGCCGCGACCACGGCGCCCCAGCGGGGCAGCATCGACTGGAGCCCCACGACGTTCGCTCCGGTGCCGTTGAAGACGGGGAACGCCTCGACGCCCTCGCCGAAGTGGTGCGCCATGACCTCCTGCAGGCGCGCGGTGTAGACGTCTTCGCCGTACGCCACCTGGTGGCCGTCGTTCGCCGCGGCGATCGCCGCGAGCACTTCGGGGTGGACGCCCGAGTAGTTGTCGGAGGCGAAGCCGCGGACGTGGATGTCGTGGATCGTGGTCACGAGGGACAAGCCTACGAGAGCTCGACGACGGTGTCGTTGACGTCGGCGGCGGGCGCATCCCAGAGCTCCACGTATGCCCGTGCGAGCACGTCCTCGAGCCCGTCGAGAGCCTTGACCCGGAAGACGACGGATGCCGCAGCCAGCGGTTCATCGGCATCCCGAGCCGCCTTCGCGTAGCCCTGTGCGACGGCGCGCGCCCACGCTTCGCTCGCTGCCTTCACCGCGGCGTAGTTCGCGCCGCCCGCGAGGGGCCGCGCGACCGCGGTCGACGACACGATCGCGACCCGCGCCGACGGCGACGCGCGCAGACCCTCGTCGAACGCGCGAGTGACGTGCCGCAGAGCGGTGAGCGACTGCAGCAGGAAGCCGAAGTCGTCGTCGGACTGACCCGCGAGGCCCCCTCCGCCGCGCCATCCGCCCACGAGGTGCAGAATGCCGTCGACCGCCCCGACCTTCGCCGCGAGCGCGTCGACGGCCTTCTCGTCGGCGAGATCGCACACCTCGATCTCGGCCCCGGCCTCGGCGGCGTGGGCGAGCCGCCCGGCATTCCGCCCCACCGCGACGACGCGCGCGCCGGCCGCGACCAGGGCCCGCGCCGCCGCCGCTCCCGAGGCGCTACCCGCGCCGGCGACCATCACTGTGCGGCCACGGACGCCGCTCACCGAACCCACCTTCTTTTCGCGAACCCACCCGGATTCGTGAACAAGATCGAGTGGGTTCGCGGAAAGTGAGTGGGCTCGGGGGATGCCTCAGTCATCGTCGCCGCGGATCCCCACGGTGGACTCGATGACGGGGCGCATCTTCTTCTCGAGCGCCTCGAAGAACATCGAGAGCGGGAACTCGTCGTCCATCACCGCGTCGGTGTAGCCCTTCGGCGCGCCGGCGAGGATCTCGTCGGAAAGGCCGCGCGCCCACGCCGACGCGGGGTTCGGCGTCAGGGTCGAGCGGACGAGCTCGTACGCGGCGAGCCAGTGCGCCGTCTTCGGGCGGTCGATCGAGCGCCAGTAGAGCTCGTCGATCGCGTCGCCGAGCGCGACGACCGCCGCCGGGACCTCGTCCCAGTCGAAGGCGAGCGAGGTGTCGGTCCAGTGCAGCACGCCGCGCTGGTGCAGCCACGCGAACAGCAGTTGACCGCCGAGCCCGTCGTAGTTGCGCACGCGGGAGCCTGTGATCGCGAACCGGAAGATGCGGTCGAAGATCACCGCGTACTGCACGAGCACCGCGTGCTCGAGCATCTCGGCCTCTGCCGCGGTGAGCTCGTCCTGCGCGCGCAGGCGCGCCGTGATCGCGACGCACTCGCGGAACGCCGTGAGGTCGCAGCGGAGCTCCTCGAGCGAGTAGAGGAAGAACGGCATGCGCTGCTTGATCATGAAGGGATCGAACGGCAGGTCGCCGCGCATGTGCGTGCGGTCGTGGATGATGTCCCACATCACGAACGTCTTCTCGGTGAGCCGCTGGTCATCCAGCATGCGCGCCGCATCTGCGGGCAGGTCGAGCTTGGTGATCTCGGAGGCGGCACGCGTGACGCGACGGTAGCGAGCCGCTTCGCGGTCCTGGAAGATCGCGCCCCACGTGAAGGTCGGGATCTCGCGCATGGCGACCGTCTCGGGGAACAGGACGGCCGAGTTCGTGTCGTAGCCGGGCGTGAAGTCGACGAGGCGCAGCGAGACGAAGAGCTTGTTGCCGTAGTCGCCCGCCTCGAGCTGTGCGATGAACTCGGGCCAGATCGCCTGCACGATGAGCGCCTCGACGAAACGGTTCTGCGACCCGTTCTGCGTGTACATCGGG
This sequence comes from Microbacterium sp., assembly GCF_051860965.1. Taxonomy (GTDB): domain Bacteria; phylum Actinomycetota; class Actinomycetes; order Actinomycetales; family Microbacteriaceae; genus Microbacterium. The sequence continues at coordinate 57,122 of NZ_JBIMKU010000008.1, read as the reverse complement.
AACACGACGAGGTGACGGATGCCGTCGACGCGATGCTGCTGCGGCTGGAACGCGACCAGCGAGTCGTAGAAGTCCGGAACCCCGAAACCGCCGTCGGCCCAGCGCTCGAAGTCGTGAGCGTTCGCCGCGAGGTACTCGGCGTCATGCGGGAACCGGGGCGCGAGAGCGCGGATCGAGTCGATGATCGCCTCGACCGCGACGCGGGCGTCGGCGTGGTCGGATGCCTCGGGGATCGAGCCGTCCTTGATCTGGATGCCCTGCAGCAGGGTCGCGGCATCCTTCAGCCGCATCCATTCGGCGGTGTTCTCGACGCCGACGGCGCGGCCGTCCTCGACGACCTCGGGTTCGCCGACGATGACCTTGTCGTGCTGGGTCATGGACATGGGGGACCTCCGATCGCTCTCGTGGATGCGCATCATGCGCGGGTCCGATTCTAACGGAATCCCTACGGTGCATCCGTTGTGCACCGGAAAGTTTCCGGTATCCGCTACGATCAGCCCATGAACGACCGCGGAGCTCACATCGACGACGACATCGACGCCCGCATCGTGGCCGCGGTCTCGGCCGACGCGCGCGCGACGCTCGCCGACATCTCGCACGCGGTGGGGCTCGGCGTCTCGGCCACGCAGGCGCGGCTGCGCCGGCTCGAACAGCGCGCGGTCATCACGGGGTATCGGGCCGTCGTCGACGCCGAAGCCGTCGGCAAGCCGCTGTCGGCGTTCGTCGAGATCACGCCGCTGGATCCGGCGCAGCCCGACAACGCACCCGAGATGCTGGAGCACCTCACCGAGATCGAGGCGTGCCACTCGATCGCGGGCGATGCGGCGTACATGCTCTTCGTCCGCGTCGCCACGCCGCGCGACCTCGAGACGCTGATCCGCGACATCCGGCTCGCCGCGTCCGTGCGCACGCGCACCACGATCGTGCTGCAGACGTTCTTCGAGAACCGCCCGATCGCCCTCGGCTGACCGCGTGCCCTCGATGCCGCGAGCGGCGGTGCAGCACGGGGAGACTACGCTCTGATGATGCACGGCACGCCTCCCCCCGATGCCCCCGGTCGCGGGCTTCTCATCGTGCGCAACGCGCAGTCCGGCACCGCCGTGATCCGGCCCGATCCCGCTCCGGTCCTCGAAGCCCGGCTTCCCGAAGCCCGTGTGCACATGCTCGGCGAGGGCGAGGACATGGCGGATGTCGTCTCGCGCGCCGTCGACACCGACGACCCGCCCGTCGTGCTCGGTGTGTACGGCGGCGATGGATCCGTCTCGCGCATGGCCGGCCTCGCCCGGCGCTTCGATCGTCCGCTGCTCGTCCTGCCCGGCGGCACGTTCAACCACTTCGCACGCTCGGCGGGGATCGAGGACGTGGATGCCGCGCTCGACGCGTTCGACGCCGGCCACTCGATCGAGGTCAGCGCGATCGAGGGTGCCGCGAACGGCGGAGAGTCGTTCCTCGCGCTCAACGCCGTCTCGGTCGGGAGCTATCCCGAACTCATCGACGATCGGGAGAAGTACCGCCCGCGACTGGGCAAGTGGCTCGGCGGGGTCGTCGCCGCGTGGCAGACGATGCGCGGCGCGGAGCCGCTCGTCATCGTGCGGGACGGCCGCCGTGCGAAGGTGTGGTCGGTCTTCGTCGGCATCGGCCGCAACGATCCGCAGCGCGTCGCGACGATGCAGCGCGAAGAGCTCGAGCGCGCGATCCTCGACGTCCGCATCCACCACGCCCGCGGCTCGCGCGTGCGTGCCGTCGCCTTTCTGGCGTTCGGTCGCAGAACGGCGGCGGTGCTGCGTGCCCTGCGACTCATGCCACCGCGCGAGGACGTCGAGCGCCTCCTCGTCTCGGAGTTCGAGGTCTCGGTGCGGCCGGCGCCCGGGCATCCCGCCGTCTTCGTCCACGACGGCGAGCTCGTCGAGCCGGGCGGCGAGGTCTTCACTCTGCGCTGCGTCGCCGTCGCCGACGCCGTACGGGTGTACGCGCCGCCGTCCGAGGGCTGACGTCGCGGCGTCCCGTCATCGCCGAATCCGGCATCCGACGCGGTCCGCTCCGCGCCGGATGCCGTGATCCGCGTCAGTCGTGCTGGGGGAAGCCCAGGTTCAGGCCGCCGTGCGAGGGGTCGAGCCAGCGCGACGTCACGGCCTTCTCGGCCGTGAAGAAGTCGAACCCGTGGGGGCCGTACGCCTTCGCGTCGCCGAAGAGCGAGGCCTTCCACCCGCCGAACGAGTGGTACGCGACGGGCACCGGGATCGGCACGTTGATGCCGATCATGCCGACCGTCGCCTCGCGCTGGAACCGGCGGGCGGCACCGCCGTCGTTGGTGAAGATCGCGGTGCCGTTGCCGTAGAGGCTGCCGTTGATGATGCCGAGGCCCTCTTCGTACCCGTTGACGCGCACGACCGACAGCACGGGGCCGAAGATCTCGTCGGTGTAGACGGCGGATGACGTCGGCACCTTGTCGATGAGGGTCGGGCCGAGCCAGAAGCCGTTCGGGTCGCCGTCGATCTCGACGCCGCGGCCGTCGACGACGACATCCGCACCGTCGGTGCCCGCGACGTCGATGTAGGACGCGACCTTGTCGCGATGCACCTTCGTGATCAGCGGACCCATGTCGCAGCCGCGCGTGCCGTCGCCGGTACGGAGGGTGCCCATGCGCTCGGCGACCTTCGCGACGAGCTCGTCGGCGATCGAGTCGACGGCGAGCACGACCGAGATCGCCATGCAGCGCTCGCCCGCAGAGCCGAAGCCCGCGTTGACGGCCGCGTCCGCGGCCAGGTCGAGGTCGGCATCGGGCAGGACGAGCATGTGGTTCTTGGCCCCGCCGAGCGCCTGGACCCGCTTGCCGTGGCTCGTCGCGGTCTCGTAGACGTACTTGGCGATCGGAGTGGAGCCGACGAACGAGATCGATCGGACGTCGGGGTGCTCGAGCAGGGCATCCACCGCCTCCTTGTCGCCGTGCACCACGTTGAGCACGCCGTCGGGCAGCCCCGCCTCGGTCATGAGGGCGGCGAGCCAGTTCGCGGCCGTCGGGTCCTTCTCGCTGGGCTTGAGGATGACGCTGTTGCCCGCCGCGATCGCGATCGAGAAGAACCACAGCGGCACCATCGCCGGGAAGTTGAAGGGGCTGATGATTCCCACGACTCCGAGCGGCTGACGCAGCGTGTAGACGTCGACGCCGGTCGAGACGTTCTCGGAGTACGCGCCCTTCGTGAGGTGGCCGAGTCCGCACGCGAACTCGACGACCTCCATGCCGCGTGCGATCTCGCCGAGGGCGTCCGAGATCACCTTGCCGTGCTCAGCCGTGAGGATCGCCGCGAGCTCGTCCTTGCGCTCGTTCAGCAGCTCGCGGAACGCGAACATGACCGCCGTGCGCTTGGAGATCGAGGCATCCCGCCACGACTCCCACGCCGCCGAGGCGGTGTCGACAGCGGACGCGACGTCAGCCGTCGAGGCGAACCGCACCTGCTTCTGCACCGTTCCCAGCGCGGGGTTGTAGACGTCGCCGGTGCGCGTCGAGGTGCCGGCCCACGTGGTGCCGCCGACCCAGTGGTCGAGAGTCTCGGACATGTTCTTTCCTTTCATCGCGAGCGCTTCGTGGGAGCCCGTCGTCGTCTTTCACGCCGGAACGGCGGAGAATGCTTCGTCGTAGATCTCGAGGGCGCGTGCCACCTCGTCGTCGGTCACGACGCACGGGGGCACGACGTGGATGCGGTTCTCGGCCGTGAACGGCATGAGTCCGCGCGAGGTCATCTCGGTCTTCAGCCTGCCGATGACGTCGGCGCCGACGGGCTCGCGGGTCGAGCGGTCGGTGACGAGCTCGAGCGCCCAGAAGACGCCGTCACCCCGCACCTCGCCGATGATCGCGTGCTTCTCGGCGAGCGCCGCGAGGCCCGGGCCGATGACGTCGGCGCCGACGCGCCGCGCGTTGTCGACGATGCCCTCGGCCTCCATCGCGTCGATCGAGGCGACGATGGATGCCGCGGCCAGCGGATGCCCGGAGTACGTGAGCCCGCCGGGGAAGACGCGGTCGTCGAACGTCGCGGAGATCTCATCGGAGATGACGACGCCGCCGACCGGCACGTACCCGGAGTTCACGCCCTTGGCGAAGGTGATGAGGTCGGGCACGACGTCGTATCCCTCGAACGCGAACCAGCGGCCCGTACGGCCGAAGCCCGCCATGACCTCGTCGAGGATCAGGATGATGCCGTAGGTGTCGCACAGCGCACGGACGCCGGCGAGGTAGCCGGGCGGGGGCACGAGGATGCCGGCCGTGCCGGGCACGGACTCGAGGAGGATCGCCGCGATCGTCTGCGGTCCTTCGGACTGGATGACGCGCTCGAGGTGGCGCAGGGCGCGAGCGGACTCCTCTTCGGGCGTCGTCGCCCAGAACTCGCTGCGGTAGAGGTAGGGGCCGAAGAAGTGCGCGTGACCACGCGCGTACTGGTTCGGCATCCGTCGCCAGTCGCCCGTCGCGACGATCGCGGCGCCCGTGTTGCCGTGGTAGCTGCGGTACGTCGACAGCACCGTGTCGCGCCCCGTGTGCAGGCGCGCCATGCGGATGGCGTTCTCGTTCGCGTCGGCGCCGCCGTTGGTGAAGAAGACCTTCTTGAAACCCGCGGGGGCCTTCGACAGGATGCGCTGCGCGGCCTGGCCGCGGGTGAGGTTCGCGGTGGCGGGACCGATCGTCGCGAGGGTCGCTGCCTGCTCCTGGATGGCCTTGACGACCGCGGGATGCTGGTGCCCGATGTTGACGTTGACCAGCTGGCTCGCGAAGTCGAGGTAGCGGTTGCCGGCGAAGTCCCAGACCTCGGTGCCGAGGCCGCCCGCGATGACGGGGAGGTTCAGGTTGGCCTGCGCGAGCCAGGAGTGGAAGACGTACTCCCTGTCGAGCGCCGTCGCCGTGGCATCCAGGTCATCGGTCATGCGGAGTCCTTCCGGGATTCGTCTGATTCAACCGTGCGCGCTCGACGGCCGGGGGTCAACCGACACCCCGGCCGTCGAACGTGCGCTGCGGGACGGAACGTCCGGCGGCGCTACTGGCCGCCCTCGGTGAGCACGACGTCGATCGGCGTGTACTCGCCGCCGACCTCGACTCCCTCATCGGCCAGCTCGTCGAGCGCCTTCTGGATGTACTCGTTGGAGTAGGCGGATGCCGCGGGCTCGGTCGTGATGAGCTCGAGGCCGTCCTGGTTCTTGGCCGAGAGCGCACCCGCGACCGTCTTGTCCCATGCCGCCTTGTCGACGAGACCGAAGTCGCCGCCGGCCCAGATGAGCTTGTTGACCTCGTTCATCTGCCACAGCTGGTGGACGGGACCCACGGGGAACGCGGCCTCCGCGTTGATCGCCGCGTCGTACGTGATCGACGCCGCCTCTTCGGGATTGTCGCGCGCGAAGATCCAGCCCTTCGTGACGGCCTTGAGGAAGCGCACGGCCGCGTCCGCGTAGGCGGGGTCGTCGGCGAGGCGCTGCGTGTCGGCCCAGATGGCGTCCTGCAGCATCGCGCCCTCGGTGTCCTCGTAGGAGATGACGTCGAAGTCCTCGGGCTGGTACAGCTCGCCCGTGTCGGGGTTCACGACCTCGAGGATCTGCGCCCACTCGTTGTAGGTCATCGCCTGGGCGGCGTCGACGTCGCGGTCGAGCAGGGCGTTCATCGAGAAGTCCTGCGTCGTGATCGAGACGCCGGTCGAGTCGAGGCCGTCGGCCGCCATGGCGGCGAAGATCTCCCACTCGTTGCCGAAGCCCCACGAGCCGATGCGCTTGCCCTCGAAGTCCGCGACCTCGGTGATGCCGTCGCCGGCCCACGAGACCTGCAGCGTGCCCGACTTCTGGTAGACCTGCGCGATGTCGGTCAGCTCGACGCCGCTCGTCTCGAGGGTGCCCAGCACCTTCGGGACCCATGCGATGGCGAAGTCGACGTCACCCGCGACGAGGGCGTCCTGCGGCACGATGTCGCCGCCCGAGGGGATGATGTCGACGTTGTCGAAGCCCTCCTCCTCGAAGTAGCCCTGGTCGAGCGCGACGTAGTAGCCCGCGAACTGGGCCTGCGGCAGCCACTGCAGCTGCAGGCTGATGTCGGTGAGCGGCTCGAAGTCGCCCGTTCCCTCCGTGGACTCCGGTGTCGAGCCTCCGGAGCACGCGGCGAGCGTGAGGGCCGTGACGGCGGCCAGGGACAGGGCGGCGAGGCCGCGCCCGGTGCTGTGTCTCATGCTGTTCCTTTCGGGTTCGGTGGTGCAGGTGGTGCGATGCCGGTCAGACCGGCGATCTCCTCGTCGCGAGACGCTCCAGGAGCGACGTCACGAGGAAGAAGACGAGACCGATGAGGATGCCGCCGAGCACGTACGCCCAGGCGAGCGCGGCGCGCCCCGACTTGGCGTAGGTGGCGATGGCGGTGCCGATCCCGTCGGCGGGACCGCCGAAGTACTCCGCGACGAGGGCGGCGATGACGGCGAGCGAGGCCGCGATGCGCAGGCCCGTCATCAGGTAGGGAACGGCGGTCGGCAGAGTGAGGAAGCGGAAGGTCTGGCCGCTCGTCGCCGCCGACGCGCGCAGCACGTCGCGGTGCACCGCGCGGGTCTGTCGCAGCCCGCGGAGCACGTTGACGAACACCGGGATGAACGCGGCGATCGTCGCGACCGCCTGGCGCCCGAACTGGCTCGAGGCTCCGAACATCGTGTTGAGGATGGGCGTGATCGCCACGATCGGGATGACGGCGAGGGCCGCGACGAGCGGCGCGAGCATGCCGTCGATCGGTCGCGCGGCCGCGGCGAGACCCGCGAGCAGGATCGCGAGCACCGAGCCGACGAGCAGGCCGATCAGAGCGTTCGTCGCCGTGATCAGCATGTCCTCCCAGATGATGCCGAAGCGCAGGACGAACTCCTCGCCGATCGCCACCGGGCCCGGCAGCATGCGCGGTGCGGCACCGGACGCGACGTAGAGCGTCCAGAGCACGACGATGAGCACGCCGACGACGATCGGGGCGACGATGCGCAGCCAGCCCGGCGGCTCGCGATCGGGGGTGCGCGTCTTGACCCGCCGGAGCGTGACGTTCTGGGCCTCCGTCGTCCCGGCGCTCATCGCTCGTTCGCCCTCTCGACGCGCGTGCCGTGGAGGGCCTCGCGGACGGCGGTGACGCGATCGAAGTACGCCGGGGACTCGCGCAGGCTCTCGTCCCGCTCCTCGCCGAGATTCGTCTCGATGACGTCGGTGATGCGACCGGGGCGCGGGCTCATGACGACGACGCGGTCCGACAGGAACACCGCCTCGGGGATCGAGTGCGTCACGAACACGACGGCGGCCCCCGTCTCGGCGGCGATCCGCGCGAGTTCGGACTGCAGGTACTCGCGCGTCATCTCGTCGAGTGCGCCGAACGGCTCGTCCATGAGCAGCAGTCGAGGGCTCGTCGCGAGAGCGCGGGCGATCGCCACGCGCTGCTGCATGCCGCCCGACAGCTGGTCGGGGTAGCGGTCGACGAAGTCGGTGAGCCCGACGAGCTCTGCGAGCTCGGCGACGCGGGATGACCGTGCCGCGCGCGCCGTGCCGTGCAGCTCGAGCGGCAGCGAGATGTTCGCCGCGACCGTGCGCCAGGGGAGCAGGCCCGCCTGCTGGAACGCGATGCCGTAGTCCTGATCGAGTCGCGCCTGTCGCGCGCCCTTGCCGAAGATCCGCAGATCGCCGCTCGTGGCCTGGTCGAGATCGGCGATGAGGCGCAGGAGCGTCGACTTGCCGCATCCCGAGGGTCCGATCAACGAGACGAACTCGCCCGCCGACACCGTCAGCTCGACATCTGTGAGCGCCGTGATGTCGCCGTCCTTCGTAGGGAAGATCTTGCCGACACCGGCGGCGCTGACGGCGAGTTCTGCGATTTCGGGGGCGGTCATGCGGTGGCCTCTCCTCGGCGGTAGTTGCGCAGCCCGAGCCCGAGGAGGGCGACCGAGCCGGCGGCGATGAGTCCGAGCGCGATGGAGCCGAACGTCGGTCCCCACGGAGCCGCGGGGTCGCTCGAGGCCTGGCCTGCGAGCTGGATGAGCATGCGCCCGATGCCGCCGCGCATGCCGATGGACACTTCGGCGACGACCGCGCCGAGCACGGCGTTCGCGGCGGCGAGCCGCAGCGCGGGGAGCAGGTAGGGCACGGCGGCGGGTATCCGCAGTCGCGTGAGCGTCGCCCAGTACCCCGAGGCGTACGTGCGCATGAGGTCGAGGTGGATGCGGTCGGGCGCCGCGAGTCCGCGGAGCACGCCGACGGCGACCGGGAAGAACGCGAGGTAGGACGCGATGACGGCGACCGAGAGCCATTGCGGCCAGGGCGTGCCGCCGCGGTCGATCTGGTTGCCGATCGCGTTGACGACCGGCGCGAAGGCGATCAGCGGAACGATCTGGCTCACGACGATCCACGGGAGCAGGCCCCACTCGACGATCCGCCAGCGCTGCATCGCGAGCCCGAGGATCGCTCCCACGACGACGCCGATGAGCCACCCGACGGCGGCGATGCCCAGGGTGACCAGAGCGGCCGAGGCGACGGTGACCCACAGGGGCGGGGTGTCTCCGCCGCTCGTGGACTGGAAGAGACGCGCGACCATGTCCCACACGTGCGGCATCGCGCGATCGTGCGTGCGCGGCAGGATCATGACGCCCGAGCCGGCCGAGCCGTCGCCGCCGATGACGACTCCCTCGGCGGGGCCGAGGAACTTGTACAGCTCCCAGATGAGGATCACCGCGAGCACGCCGAGCACGCCCCACGCGACGGCCGAAGCCGTGCGCGCCTGCGCGTCCCGCCGCCGGCGGGAGGTGGATGCGGAAGGTGCCGTCACCTCTTGGCCGTCGCGTGGGTCGTGAGAGCGGGGATGACGGTCTCGCCGTAGACGCGCATCGTCTCCTCCTTGTTGTCGTGCTGGAGGTAGCCCGCGAACTGCGTGACGCCGATGCTCTTGAGGTGCTCGAGCTTGGCGATGTGGTCGGTCGCCGAGCCGAGGATGCAGAAGCGGTCGATGATCTCGTCCGGCACGAAGTCGACGTGATCGTTGCCGGCCTTGCCGTGCGAGTTGTAGTCGTAGCCCTTGCGGCCCTCGATGTAGTCCGCGAGCGCGTCGGGGATGGCACCGTGGTGTCCGTACTTCGCGACGATGTCGGCGACGTGGTTGCCGACCATCCCACCGAACCAGCGGCACTGGTCGCGCATGTGCTCCTCGTCGTCGCCGATGTACATCGGCGCGGCGACGCAGAAGGCGAGCGACTCGGGGTCGCGGCCGACGTTCGCCGCGGCATCCTTCACCGTCTTGATCATCCACTCGGCGATGTCGACGTCCGCCAGCTGAAGGATGAAGCCGTCGCCGACCTCGCCTGCGAGCTTGAGCGCGAGGGGGCCGTAGGCGGCGACCCAGACGTCCAGCGACGAGCCGCGGCTCCACGGGAACTGCAGGGTCGCGCCGTTGTACTCGACCGCGCGCGAATTGCCGAGCTCGCGGATGACGTGGATCGACTCGCGCAGCTCAGCCATCGTGACGGGCTTGCCGTTCGTGACGCGCACGGCCGAGTCGCCGCGGCCGATGCCGCAGACGGTGCGGTTGCCGTACATCTCGTTGAGCGTCGCGAAGACGGATGCCGTGACCGTCCAGTCCCGCGTCGCCGGGTTGGTGACGAACGGGCCGACGATGACCTTCTTCGTCTCGGCGAGGATCGCCGAGTGCACGACGTACGGCTCCTCCCACAGCAGGTGCGAGTCGAAGGTCCACACGTGGCTGAAGCCGTGGGCCTCGGCGAGCTTGGCGAGCTGGATCGTGCGCGCGGCGGGCGGGTTGGTCTGGAGGACGACTCCGAAATCCATCGTGTTCCTTACGTCAGGTACTGGCTCAGGCCGCGCTTGAGGAACCGGCCGTCGCCCTTGGCGCCGAGGTACGCGCCGTCGTCGACGATGACCTTCCCGCGCGAGATGACGGTGTCGACGTGACCGTCGATCTCGAAGCCCTCCCACGCCGAGTGGTCCATGTTCATGTGGTGGGTCCTGCCCTCGCCGAACCCGATCGAGGTGTGCCCGTTCGGGTCGTAGACGACGATGTCGCCGTCGGCGCCGGGCTGGATGACGCCCTTGCGGCCGTAGAGGCCGAACATGCGCGCCGGTGTCGTCGAGGTGAGCTCGACCCAGCGCTCGAGCGTGATCTTGCCTGTCACGACCCCCTGGTACATGAGGTCCATGCGGTGCTCGATCGAGCCGATGCCGTTCGGGATGCTGCGGAAATCGCCGAGACCGAGGTCCTTCTGGCCCTTCATGCAGAACGGGCAGTGGTCGGTCGAGACCATCTGGATGTCGTTCGTGCGCAGCGCCTGCCACATGTGGTCCTGGTGGCCCTCTTCGCGCGAGCGCAGGGGGGTGGAGCAGACCCACTTCGCACCCTCGAAGCGCCCCCACTCGTCGCTGGAGGCGCCGAGCTGCTCCTCGAGCGACAGGTAGAGGTACTGCGGACAGGTCTCGCCGAAGACGTTCTGACCCTTGTCGCGCGCCCAGGCGAGCTGTTCGACGGCCTGCTTGGCGCTCACGTGCACGACGTAGAGCGGCGCGCCGGTGAGGTTCGCGAGCATGATCGCGCGATGCGTCGCCTCCTCCTCCATCTGCCACGCTCGTGCGATGCCGTGGTAGTACGGGTCGGTCTTGCCCTGCTCGACGAGCTGCGCCGCGAGGACGTCGATCGCGGGACCGTTCTCGGCGTGCATCATCGTCATGAGACCCGTGTAGCGGCTCACCTGCATGGCCTTCAGGATCTGGGCGTCGTCGGAGTAGAAGACGCCCGGGTACGCCATGAAGAGCTTGAAGCTCGAGATGCCCTCGTCGAGCAGTCCCCGCATCGCCGAGAGCGAGTCCTCGTCGACACCGCCGATGATCTGGTGGAAGCCGTAGTCGACGGCGCAGTTGCCGGCGGCGAGCTCGTGCCAGTGCGCGAGGCCGTCCTGTACGCGCTCGCCGTACTTCTGCACGGCGAAGTCGATGATGCTGGTCGTGCCGCCCCAGGCCGCCGCGCGCGTGCCGGTCTCGAACGTGTCGCTCGCGAACGTGCCGCCGAACGGCAGCTGCATGTGCGTGTGCGCGTCGATCCCACCGGGGATGACGTACTTCCCGGTCGCGTCGATGACGGTCTCGACGGATGCCGTGAGGTCGGTGCCGAGCAGCTGCGACCCCGGCTCGAGCACGGCCGTGATCGTCTCGCCGTCGATGAGGACGTCGGCCTGTGCGCGGCCCGTCGCCGAGACGACCGTCCCGCCGGTGATGAGTGTCGTCGTCATGAGCCCGACCTCACGGCTTCGCGATCTTCGTGTAGGAGTCGGGTCGGCGGTCGCGGTAGAACTGCCAGTCATCCCGCATCTGCAGCACCATGTCCATGTCGAGGTCGCGCACGAGCAGCTCCTCGGTGGTTCCCGAACCGCGTTCGCCGACGAAGTTCCCGCGCGGGTCGATGACCTGGCTCGTGCCGTAGAAGTCGACCGCGAGGTCGCCGTACTCGTTGTCCTCGCGCCCGACGCGGTTGGGCTGCAGCACGAAGTAGCCGTTGGCGACGGCGGCCGCGGGGCCTTCCACCTCCCACAGGCGGTTCGACAGACCGGGCTTCGTCGCGTTCGGATTGAAGACGATGTGCGCGTCGTTGAGGCCCAGTTCGCGCCAGCCCTCGGGGAAGTGGCGGTCGTAGCAGATGTACATGCCCACGCGGCCGACCGCGGTCTCGAAGACGGGATAGCCGAGGTTGCCCGGACGGAAGTAGAACTTCTCCCAGAACCGGTCGAGGTGGGGGAGGTGGTGCTTGCGGTACTTGCCGAGGATCGTGCCGTCGGCATCCACCAGCACCGACGTGTTGTAGTAGACGCCGGTCTCGGCCTCTTCGTAGATCGGCAGCACCGTGACGAGTCCGAGCTCCTTCGCGAGGGCCGCGAATCGCTGCACGATGGGGCCTTCGGCGGACTCCGCGAAGCGGTAGTACTTCTTGTCCTGCGTGATGCCGAAGTACGGCCCGTAGAACAGCTCCTGGAAGCACACCACCTGGGCGCCCTGGGCCGCGGCATCCCGCGCGAATCCCTCGTGCTTGTCGAGCATGGACTCCTTGTCGCCCGTCCACGTCGTCTGCGAAATCGCTGCGCGTACCGTCGTCATCGTCTCTCCGTCCGTCTTCGTTGATCCTGTCGAGTCGACATTTCCTGTCGGTTTCGGCCCGTGACGCGACAGTAAAGCCTTGACCGGCGAGTCGCAATGGTGGGCTGAGCAGACCATAGGAAATCCGGCGGGATACATCCGACGATGGATGCCGCGGCCCTCGCGCTCACGTAGCGTGAAACGGTGTTCCGCCGCCTGAAGACCTACCAGCTCGTCGTCGACCTGAGCGTCGCGGTGGTCTTCCTTCTCGTGGCGGGGCCGATCGAAGCGGTCGCCGGCGCGGGAAACGGCGTCGTCGAGCGATTCGGCGCGGGACTGGATCTGGCGGTCGCGGGGGCGATCGCGCTGCTGTTCAGCACGGCCCTCGGCATCCGTCGACTGTCGCCCGCGCTCGCGCTCAGCGCGGCATGGGCGGGCGCCGTGCTGCAGATGCTCCTCGGCCGGCCGCCGAGCTTCGCGGACGTCGCGATCTTCGCCGTGCTCTACACGACCGCCGCCTACGGGGGTCGCCGCACGTACTGGGCCGGCTTCGCCTCGGCCGTCGTCGGGGCCGTCGTCATCACGCTCTACCTCATGGTCGGGCCGGTGTTCGCCGCCGGAGGCCTGTCGTGGCAGACGCTGCCGATCGCGCTCGTCATGCTCGTCGCCGCCGCATTCGCGCTGGGGCTGTCGTGGACGGCGGGCGCCCTCGTGCGCACCGCCCTGCGGGCACGCGAGAACGCCGAAGCCCAGCAGCGGGCCGAGGCCGAGGCCACCGTCGAGCAGGAGCGGGTGCGCATCGCGCGCGACATGCACGACGTGGTGGCGCACTCGCTCGCGGTCGTGATCGCTCAGGCCGACGGCGCGCGCTATGCCGCTGCATCCGACCCCGCCGCCGCGACGACGGCGCTCGGCACGATCTCGACGACGGCTCGTGCGGCGCTCGCCGACGTGCGGCTGCTGCTCACGCAGCTGCGCCACAGTCAGTCCGAGGGGCCGCAGCCGATGCTCGCCGATCTGGAGGGGCTCTACGCGCAGGTGCGCGGCGCCGGCGTCGAGCTGCGCGTGACGGTGGATCCGATGCCGCCCGGCGAGCCGCCCGCGGCCGTGCAGCTCGCGGTGTACCGGATCCTGCAGGAGGCGCTGACGAATGCGCTGCGGCACAGCGGCGGACCGGTCGACGTCGTGCTCGCGTGGCGCGCCGACCGGGTCGAGCTGCGGGTGCGCAATCCGCTCGGAGCGGGCGATCCCGCCCGTGGCGGCGGGCACGGACTCGTCGGCATGCGCGAGCGCGCGGCCCTCGTCGGCGGTCGCCTCGAGGCCCGCGCCACGGGGGGCGAGTTCGTCGTCGACGCGTCGATCCCGATCGGGGGGATGCCGTGATGCGCGCGAGCACGATGTCGGGACGTCCGCGCGACACGCCGGCCCCGGCATCCCCCGTTCGGCGCGTCGCCGAATCCCCCCGACGCTGTGCACGTGACGAAGGGCGGTTGCCGTGATCCGGGTCGTGCTCGTGGACGATCAGGCGCTCTTCCGCGCCGGGATCCGCATGCTCGTCGACTCGCAGGCCGACCTCGGGGTCGTCGGCGAGGCGGCCGACGGGGCTCAGGCGCTCGCGGTCGTACGCGAGACGCGTCCCGACGTCGTGCTGATGGACATCCGGATGCCCGTCATGGACGGCCTCGCCGCGACCGCAGAGCTGCTGCAGGATGCCGCGCCGCCCCGCATCGTCATGCTCACGACCTTCGATCTCGACGAGGCGGCGGCGCGGGCGATCCGACAGGGGGCGAGCGGGTTCCTCCTCAAGGACGCCGACCCGGAGTTCCTCCTGGCCGCGATCCGCACGGTGCATGCGGGCTCGGCCGTCATCGCGGCATCCGCGACCCGCGATCTCTTCGCACACGTGACGGATGCCGCGCCCCGCCCGGTCCCCGAGGCCTACGCCTTGCTCACCGAGCGCGAGCGGGAGATCTTCGCTCTCGCCGCCCGGGGCCTGTCGAACGCCGAGATCGCGGGTCGGGAGTTCCTCTCCGAGGCGACGGTGAAGACCCACATCAGTCGCATCCTCACGAAGCTCGCGCTGCGGGACCGCGTGCAGCTCGTGGTCTTCGCCTTCGACCACGGCCTCGCGTGACAGCTCAGCGGCCCTCGAGCGCGGCCCGCGTGCGCTCGTAGCGGGGCTTGCCGACCCAGCGCCAGAGCACCCGAACCGGTGCCGGCAGGTGCTTGTGCAGCCACTCGTCGCCGCCGTCCGGCTGCGCCGCGAGGATCGCTCCGAGCGAGTTCCAGGTCTGCCCCTTCGGCGTCGACGCCCGGCCGTGCGCGGAGAACCACTCCACCTCCTTCTCGGTGATCGTGCGCTCCATGACGGGCACGATCGTCGCCTCCTCGTCGGGCAGGTGGATCGCGAGCGCGCCGTTGATGCCGTCCAGCGCGGCGATGAGCGGGGCGGCGTCCGCGGGCTGCGCCGACGCGCGCCATGCGGGCAGCGCGGCATCCATCGCCGTCAGTTCGACGAGCATCGCCGCGTGATGCTGCTTCATGCGCTCGACGTGCGCGGTGCACGCGGGCGCGCGTTCGACGAGGGTTCCCCAGAGCCGTTCGTCCTCGCCCTCGTGATGGGCGTGGAGCGCCGTCGACAGCAGGTCGAGCTGCGCCGCGACGGCCTCCGCATGCGCCGTGTCGCCCGCGCGCACGCGGCGCACGAGCGCGGGACCCTCGCCGAAGCCGTGGCGGTACATGCGATGGATCTCGGCCATGCCGCTCGCGTCGCACGTCTTCGGCCCGGAGGGGAGATCCCCGCTCGACGGGAGTGGTGTGGCGGTCATTGCGGCTCCTTCGACGCTGACGGTGCAGACACTACGACGCGCGCGCCCCGTGCGAAAGAGGATCATCCTCGAGATGTAGGAGGATGCCTCGCCAGGCCGACGCGGCCGCGGCATCCCGATCCGTACCTTCGAGGCATGGAGATCACTTCGACGGACCTCGGGCTCGCCGCCCGCGTCCAGCAGCTGACCAAGACGTACGGCACGGGCGAGAATGCCGTCCACGCCCTCGAGAACGTGACCGTCGGCATCCGCCGCGGCGAGTTCACCGCGATCATGGGCCCGTCGGGCTCGGGCAAGTCGACGCTCATGCACATCATGGCGGGGCTCGACGCGCCCACGAGCGGTCGAGCCTGGATCGGCGACACCGACATCACCGGGCTCTCGGACCTCGAGCTGACGATCCTGCGGCGCCGTCGCGTCGGCTTCGTCTTCCAGTCGTTCAACCTCGTCCCGACCCTCGACGCGATCGGCAACATCCTGCTGCCGTTCGATCTCGACGGGCGCCGCCCGTCCGCTCTCGAGCGCGCGCGCATCGACGGGCTCGTCGAGTCGCTCGGGCTCGGCCCCCGGCTGCGTCACCGTCCGCACGAGCTGTCGGGCGGCCAGCAGCAGCGCGTCGCGATCGCCCGGGCGCTCGCGACCGCGCCCGACCTCGTCTTCGCCGACGAGCCGACGGGCAACCTCGACTCCCGCAGCGGGCGCGAGGTCCTCGCGCTGCTCGCGACCGCGAGCCGCGACCACGGGCAGTCGATCGCCATGGTCACGCACGACCCGATCGCGGCGAGCCACGCCGATCGCGTGCTCTTCCTCGGCGACGGGCGCATCGTCGCCGACAAGCCCCGACAGAGCGCGGAAGAGATCTCGAGCTGGATGCTGGCATCCGAGCTCGGCGCGGCGGTGACCCCGTGACCGCGCTCGCCGCCGTCACGCCGCGCGCCGCTGCGGCACCCCTCGCCTGGCTGCGCGAACGCGGCATGGGCGCCAGCATCCTGGTCGCGGCGATCTCGAGCGCGTTCGGCGTCGTCCTCATCTCGGCGACCGGCTTCATCGGCGCGATGCTGCAGAGCAACCCCTACATCGGCCAGAGCGAGATCCTCGCGATCGTCGTGGGCGTGCTCACGGTGCTGCTTCTCGCCCTCGCCCTCTACGTCGGCGCGATCGTCACGGCGAACACGTTCGCCACCGTCGTCGCGGTGCGCACGCGCCGCATCGCGCTGATGCGACTCATCGGAGCATCCGCCCGCTCGCAGCGCGCCGAAGTCGCCCGACAGGGTCTCGTCGTCGGAGCGATCGGTGCCGCACTCGGCCTCGTCGCCGGCATCGTGCTCTCGGCCGTCGGCGTGTTCGCGGCGAAGAGCGTGTTCGGTCTGTCGTTCGACTACACCGTCGTGCGTCCCGAGCTCGTCGCACCCGCGATCGTCGTCGTCCTCACGACGTGGGCCGCGGCATGGGTCGGATCCCGGACGGTGCTCACGGTGACGCCTCTGCAGGCGCTCGGCGGCTCGGTCGAGGCGTCCCACTCCGCCGTCGCCCGGCGGAAGGGACGCAACATCGCGGCCCTCGCACTGCTCATCGCGGGTGGCGCGCTGCTCGCGCTCGGCATCCTGGTCGGACTCGTCTCGCCGCTCGGCGTCGTCATCGCGTTCTTCGGCGGCGTGCTTTCTTTCACGGGCCTCGCGCTCGGCTCGACGCTCGTCATGCCGCCCGTGCTGCGCCTGGTCGGGCGCTGGTTCGGCCGTTCGGCGACGGCGAAGCTCGCCGCGGAGAACGCCCTGCGGTATCCCGAGCGGTCCAGTCGCATGGCGATCGGCGTCGTCATGGGTGTCACTCTGGTGACGATGTTCGCCGTCGCCCTCGAGACCGTGAAGTCGGTGCTCGCGGCATCGGGCGGCGGCGAGCCGCCCGCCGAGATGACGACCGTCATCGACACCTTCTCGGGGATCATGATGGGCCTCGTCGGCGTCTCGGCGGTCATCGCCGCCGTGGGCCTGGTGAACCTCCTCACGATCGGGGTGCATCAGCGCACGCGCGAACTCGGACTGCTGCGCGCTCTCGGAGTCTCGAACGGACAAGTGCGCCGCATGGTGCTGCTCGAGGCCGCGCACATCACGATCGCCGCGACGGTGGCAGGGCTCGCGCTCGGCATCGTCTACGGCTGGGCGGGCGCGCAGTCGCTCCTCGGCTCGGTGAGCGTGCCGCCCCTGTGGATGTCGCCGACGTTCGTGCTCCCCGCGATCCCGCTCTGGCCGGTGGTAGCGATCGTCGTCGCGACGACCGTGCTGACCCTCGTCGCGGCGGTCATCCCGACGAGGCTCGCGACGCGCGTGGCCCCGGTCGAGGCCCTCGCCGAGTAGTGGACGGAGGGATGCCGCGGCCGGCTTCGCCGCGGCATCCCTCATCCGCGTATGCACATCGGCCGACACGGCGAACCCACGCACTTCTCGCGAACCCACCCGATTGTGTCGACCGAACCGAGTGGGTTCGGCGAAACTGCGTGGGTTCGGCGCGACTCAGTCGACCGACTCGGGGTCGTGCGCCCAGGTCGGGGCGAGGGCGCTGATGCGCGCGCCGCGCCACTGCCAGGTGGCCCACAGGAGCGGCCACAGCGCGAGCGCCGTCGGGCCGCCGATCACGAGCCGGTCGCGCCACAGCGTGCGGTCCGGATGCCCGGGTACGGGCGAGATCGCCATCTGGTGGTCCCAGACGTCGAGGCTCGCGAGCGGCCCGGTGAGCGGGATCCCGCTGTCGCGGAAGATCCGCACGCGCCCCGCGGGCTCGTCGACGAACCGCTCGCTCATGTGAATGAGCTGGCGCCCCATCGGAACGACGCCCAGTGCCGAGAGCGAGACGGGCACGTCGTCTCCCGGCTCCCAGGCGGTCGGGAGACCGTCCGGAACGAGCGGTGAGAGCTGGAGCATCGGCCCGTAGAGCTCGGCCACCGCCCGGGGGGAGTGGACGGCGCGCCACGCGGCATCCGGATCGCAGTCGATCTCGAGCTTCAGGAGGATGCGCATCGGCCCAGTCTCGCACCGCTCGTCATCGCGATGCTCATCACCGTCATCTTCCTCGGCGGGACGAACTGACCCCGTAGCATCGACGGGTGCCGCAGCATCCCTTCGATCAGCATCGCTATCAGGTCCGCTTCGAGTGGGGAGCCGAGGGGCTCGCGCGCCTGGCCCCCGCCGACGTCGTCGTGGTCGTCGACGTGCTGCGGTTCTCGACGACGGTGACGGATGCGGTCTCCCGCGGCGAGTCCGTGGCGCTGGATGCCGCGGCCCGCGCCGTGTCGATCAACGGCGCTCCCCTCGCCGAGGCGGCGGCCGCGACGGGCGCGGTCGTGCTGCTCGGGTGCCTTCGCAACCCCTCCGCCGTCGCGCGCGCCGTGCTGGACGAGCAGCAGCGCCGCGGCGCGCGCACGAGCATCGCGGTCCTCGCGGCCGGCGAGCTCGGCGGCGACGAATCGCTCCGGTTCGCCGTCGAGGACCTTCTCGGAGCGGGCGCGGTCATCGACGCGCTGACGACGCTCGGCATCGATCACACCTCGCCCGAGGCCGCTGCCGCGTGCGAGTCCTTCCGAGGCCTCCGCCCCGCCGTGCGGCACCTTCTCACCGCGAGCGGCTCGGGTCAGGAGCTGCTGGAGCGCGAGCGCCGCGACGAGGTGCTCCACGCGTCGGAGGTGGATGCGGCATCCATCGCCCCCGTCCTTCGCGACGGCGTCTTCGTCGCCGCCTGACGTCAGCGCGGCGTCATCGCCGCGAGCCGGGCGGCGGGGCTGATCTCGCGACGCGTCCAGCGGAAGAGGTTGCGGTCGTCGAAGCGCGGCGCGCACTTCGCGCACGAGGTCGGCCGCGTCGGGCGACGGTGGCGGTAGGCGCTGTGGCCCGCGGGGCAGACCCCCACCCACGGTGCGAGCTCGGTCGCCGTCTCGCCGTGATGCGTCGTCCCGCCGACGTAGCCGAGGTCTCGTGCGATCTTCTTCCACGCCGGACCGTGCCCGGCCGCAGGCCCCGCGAGCGCGTGGGCCACCTCGTGCAGCAGCGTCTGGTGGTTGTCGTCGTCTTCGTAACGCGCTGCGAGGTAGCGCGACACGCTGATGCGCTTGCGCGTGTAGTCGCACAGACCCGCGCGACGCTTCGCGTTGTCGAAGGCGAACGACCACGACGGGTCGAGGTGCGCGGAGATCAAGGCTTCGGCCCACACCCGCACGCGGTGCAGTTCGGTCATGCGAGCACGCTAGAACGGAGGTGCGACACTCAGCCGGCGATCGCGGCGGATGCGCGTCGGCGATCGGCCGCGTCGATGGCGAGCAGAGTGGACTCCAGCTGGTCGTCGGGCGTGCCGGCCTCCTGGCGCAGGAACAGCGCGCGCTTGAAGTCCTCCCGCGCGAGGGCGAAGTCGCCCGCGTCGTAGTGCACCTTGCCCCGGTGCTGCACGGCGAAGGCGGCGATCGCCGACCATCCCTGGCCCTCCGCCTCCTCGGCGCAGGTCGTGAGCTCGTGATCGGCGGCGGCGTACGCGCCGCGGCTCTGCTCGACCGTCGCGTGCAGGATGCGCGCCCGCAGCAGATCCTTGCGCGTGCCCGCCATGCGCGCGACCCGCACCGACTGCTCCGACAGCACGAGGGCGTCCTCGAGACGCCCGAGCACCTTCAGGAGCCAGACGCGCTCGAGCAGCGCCGGCAGGGACCGCTGCTCGCCGATCTCGTCGAGGCGATCGCGGCACTCGTGGGCATCGACGATCTCGCGCAGCGTCTCGGGGTCGTACCCTCTGATGTAGCTCACTCGGCGCCTCCCGTCATCGACCACTCCCAGTGTGCATCGGTCGGCGCGCGACGAACGACCGGCACGCCCGTCAGCGCTCGAAGAGGGATGCCGCCGGCTTCGGGGACGCGGTGGAATCGGCATCCGTCGCGATCCTCGCGCCGCGCGCGTGCTCGTCCACCTCGGCCCCCTGCGCCACCTTCGCGGGGTGGGGGCCGGCCGCCATGAGCCGCGGCAGCCACTCGGTGGGGAGGGATGAGGCGGATGCCGCGATCACGAGATTCCCGAAGCGACGGCCCTTCAGCACCTGCACCTCGGCGAGCACGATGACGTTGTCGAACACCGCCTGCACGGTCGCGATCTGGCGCCGCGCGAAGGCGAGGCCGGCGCCGTCGGCGACGTTGACGAGCAGGACGCCGTCGGGCGCGAGCAGCTCGGACGCCTCGCGATAGAACTCGAGCGTCGTGAGGTGCGCGGGCGTCTGCGACCCCGCGTACACGTCCGACACGAGGAGGTCGACGTTGCCGCGGAGCCCCGCGGGCATGCGCGCGAGGCCGGCCCGCGCGTCGCCGATCCGCACCCGGATCTGCGCGCCCCGCGGCAGCGGCAGGTTCTCGCGGACGAGGTCCCACAGGGCCGGCTCGAGCTCCACGATCTGCTGCCGCGACCCCGGCCTCGTCGCCTCGACGTAGCGGGGGATCGTCAGGCCGCCACCGCCGAGATGCACGGCCGTGAGCGGCTGGCCCGGCATCCGGAGTCTGTCGATCACCGCGCCCATGCGCGCGACGTATTCGAAGTGCAGGTGCGTCGGATCGTCGAGGTCCACATGCGACTGCGGAGTCCCGTCGACGTCGAGTTCGAGGCCCCCGGCGAAGGCCGACGGCACGATGCGTGCGATGCGTCCGTCCGACAGGCGGACCTCGGGGATGGATGCCTCGACCGTCGCTCGTGCCATGGACCCACGGTAGCCCGCAAGCCCTCGCTGCACCGGACGCGCCGAAACACAATCGATACCTAGGTGCAATGGTCGACGCACCGACCCGCGCATAGGGTCGAGGAATCACACACCCGCGGCCCGGGGCGCCACCAGTGCCCCGGACCGCATTCCTACGGAAGGTGCACAGCAGATGCTCCACTCAACGAGAAAGCGCTGGCTCGCCGGCGCGGCGACGGTCGCGATCGGCGCCCTCGTCCTCACCGCCTGCGCGAGCCAGCGCGACGATTCGGGCGACGAAGGCAGCTCCGACGTCGACAGCACGTTCGTCTTCGGCTCCTCGGGCGACATCTCGAGCCTCGACCCCGCATTCGCCAGCGACGGCGAGTCGTTCCGCGTCTCGCGGCAGATCTTCGAAGGCCTCGTCGGCGTCGAGCCGGGAACGGCCGACCCCGCGCCGCTGCTGGCCGAGAGCTGGGAGCAGTCGGAAGACGGGCTGTCCTACACGTTCACCCTCAAGGAGGGCGTGACGTTCCAGGACGGCACCGAGTTCAACGCCGACGCGGTGTGCTTCAACTTCGACCGTCAGAACAACTTCACGGGCGTCGCGACGAGCCAGAGCATGGCCTACTACTGGGGCGTCATCATGCGCGGCTTCGCCGAGACGGGCACGTCGATCTACGGCGGCTGCACCGCCGACAGCCCCACGCAGGCCACCATCACCCTGACGGCTCCCTTCGCCGGGTTCATCCCCGCGCTCTCGCTCCCCGCGTTCGCGATCCAGAGCCCGACGGCGCTGCAGGAGTACAACGCCGACGACGTGGGCGGCACCGCCGAGGCGCCGACGCAGAGCGAGTACGGCCAGGGCCACCCGACCGGCACCGGCCCGTTCAAGTTCGACGAGTGGAAGCCGGGCGAGTCGACGACCGTCTCGGCCTACGAGGACTACTGGGGCGAGCAGGGTCAGGTCCAGGAGGTCATCTTCCAGGTGATCGGCGACACGACCGCTCGTCGCCAGGCGCTCGAGTCGGGCAGCATCGACGGCTACGACCTCGCTGCTCCGGCCGACCTCGGCGCGCTCGAGGACGCCGGCTTCACGCTCGTGAACCGCGACCCGTTCAACGTGCTCTACCTCGCGATGAACCAGTCGTCCGGCACGGTCGACGCCCCGACGCCCTCGCCTCTCGCCGACATCAAGGTGCGCCAGGCCATCGCCCACGCGATCGACAAGGACCAGCTCATCTCCCAGGTGCTGCCCGAGGGAACCGAGACGGCGACGCAGTTCATGCCCGACAGCGTCATCGGCTGGAACGACGCGGTCACGACGTACGACTACGACCCCGAGGCCGCCAAGGCGCTCCTGGCCGAGGCCGGCTACACCGAGGCGAACCCGCTGACGATCACGTTCAACTACCCCGTCAACATCTCGCGTCCGTACATGCCCAACCCCGAGCAGATCTTCACCAACCTGCAGAGCCAGCTCGAGGCCGTCGGCATCGTCCTGACGCCGGTGTCGAACGAGTGGGGCGAGTACCTCGACCTCATGCAGGGCGGCCGTGACCACGGCATCCACCTCCTCGGCTGGACCGGCGACTACAACGACCCCGACAACTTCGTGGGCACGTTCTTCGGCCAGGCCACCAACGAGTGGGGCTTCGACAACCCCGAGCTGTTCAGCGCTCTGACCGAGGCCCGCGGAATCGCGACCGAGGAAGAGCAGACGGCCGCCTACCAGGCGATCAACGAGCAGATCATGGAGTTCCTCCCGGGCATCCCGCTCGCCCACCCGGTGCCCACGCTCGCGTTCGCCGCGCGCGTGACGTCGTACCCGGCGAGCCCCGTCCAGGACGAGGTCTACAACATGATCGAGCTCAGCGAGTAAGCCCGATCCGCGCCTGCCGCGGGCCCCTCCCGGCCCGCGGCAGGCGTCTCGCCGCTTTTCGACCGACGATCCGTTCGGAGACCACACCCCGTGCTACGCACCATCGGCAAGAGGCTTCTCCTGCTCATCCCGACCCTGCTGGGTCTGTCCGTCCTGCTTTTCCTCTGGGTCCGCTCCCTGCCCGGCGGGCCCGCCGTCGCCCTCCTCGGCGAACGCGCGACGCCCGAGCGCGTCGCCGAGATCAACGAGCTCTACGGCTTCGATCGCCCCCCGGTCGAGCAGTACTTCACGTGGCTCGGTCGCCTGCTGGTCGGCGACTTCGGAGCATCCATCCAGACCCGCGCCACCGTGGTCGAGGAGTTCACCCGCCGCCTTCCGGCCACGATCGAGCTCAGCGTGTTCGCGATCATCGTCGCCGTCGGCGTCGGCATCCCGCTGGGCTACCTCGCCGCCCGCCGCCACGGCAAGGCCACCGACCACGTCCTGGTCGGCGCGAGCCTGCTCGGCATCACGATCCCGGTCTTCTTCCTCGCGTTCATCCTGAAGTGGATCTTCGCCGTGCAGCTCGGCTGGCTGCCGTCGGAGGGTCGTCAGGATCCGAGGATGGATGCCACGCACTACACCGGCTTCTATGTGTTCGACGGCATCATCACGGGGGAGTGGGATGCCGCGTGGGATGCGTTCCTGCACCTGATCCTCCCCGGCCTCGCGCTCGCCTCGATCCCGCTCGCGATCATCGTGCGCATCACCCGGGCGTCGGTGCTCGAGGTGCAGAACTCCGACTACGTGCGCACCGGCATGGCCAAGGGCATCTCGCGCGGCACGATCCGTCAGCGGTTCATCCTGCGCAACGCCCTGCTGCCCGTCATCACCACGATCGGCCTGCAGGTCGGCCTGCTGATCTCGGGCGCCGTCCTCACCGAGACGGTGTTCGCCTTCCCCGGCATCGGTTCGTTCATGGCCCGGGCCATCTTCACGCGCGACTATCCCGTGCTGCAGGGGTTCATCATCTTCATCGCGATCGGCTACGCGCTGATCAACCTGCTGGTCGATGTGTCGTACAGCTTCATCGACCCGAGAGTGAGGGTCTCATGACTTCCGCGATGCTTCCTCCCGCCGCGAGCGGCGGACCCGTCGACGACACCGCCGTCGACGATCGTGAGCTCCTCTCGGCCAAGATCGGCGGCGGGAGCTTCTGGGGTGGCGTCTTCCGGCGCCTGCGTCACAACCCGAGCGCGTGGATCGGCGCCATCATCATCGGGCTGTTCCTGCTCGTCGCGCTGCTCGCGCCGCTGCTCGCTCCGTACGGGCCGACCGAGCTGCCCGGCCAGCGCTACATCACCCCGACGCACATCCCCGGGCCCGGTGAGATCGAGGGCTTCCCCCTCGGCCTCGACCGGTTCGGCGGCGACGTGCTCTCGAAGCTGATCTGGGGAGCGCAGGCATCCCTTCTCATCGGCGTCGTCTCGACGGCCATCGGTCTGCTCGGCGGTCTCATCCTCGGCTTCCTCTGCGGAATGTTCGGCGGCTGGGTCGACACCCTCATCATGCGGATCGTCGACATCATGCTGTCGATCCCGAGCCTTCTCCTCGCGGTCTCGATCGCGGCCCTGCTCGGGCAGACGCAGCTGTCGGTCATGATCGCCATCGGTGTCGCACAGGTGCCGATTTTCGCGCGCCTGCTGCGCGCGTCGATGCTGCAGCAGCGCAACGCCGACTACGTGCTCTCGGCGCAGACACTGGGACTCGGCCGCGGCACCATCACGATGAGCCACGTGCTGCCCAACTCGGTCGGACCGGTCATCGTGCAGGGCACCCTGTCGCTGGCGACGGCCGTGATCGAAGCGGCCGCGCTGTCGTACCTCGGCCTCGGCGGCGGTCTGCCGCAGACGGCGGAGTGGGGACGCATGCTGACCTACGCGCAGCTCGAGCTGGCCGTCGCCCCATGGCTGGCGTTCCTGCCGGGCATCTGCATCACGATCACGGCGCTCGGCTTCACTCTGCTGGGCGAGGCGCTGCGCGAGGCGATGGATCCGCGCACCCGCAGGCGGTGACGCCGCGAGCGGCCGCGGATCGGCCTAGTTGCCGGTGAAGGTTCCGGAGCTCGACAGGAATCCGAGGAACGTGATGCACGCGAGCGCGGCTCCGGCGGGGATGAGCCACCAGTCGTTCGGGATCCGCCGTGCGGGCGCCGAAGCCCTGCGCACCACGACGACCCGAGGGGCGCTGGGCGGGGGGCTTTCGATCACGGCACAACTCTAGACGCGAGTCGTGATCGAGGACGACTCCCTTGTGCGAAATCTCCGCTTCGGCTACCGGACGGGAGCGATGCGGAGTGCCAGACGTCGAAGCGAGCGCGCTAGGGGACGCGAAGAAGACGAGCACGGCTGCGGCCGCGTAGCGTTGCGGCATGACTGCTGCGAAAGCGCGCACCGCTGCGGAGGTCGTCGACTGGCGCCGCCGCGTCTTCGACCTCTACTCCGCCGTGCGGCGGGCAGACGACCCCGAAGACGCGCACGAGCTCTGGCGGATCGAGCGCGATGATCTGATGGCGCGGCATCCTGCCACACCCCTCCTCGACGCCGACCGCCTGCTCTTCGAAGGCCTCCCCATCGCACCGTACGACGCAGCCTGGCGCTTCGAGCTGCCGATCCTCCCGGCCGAACCGGGCGGCTTCGAGTTCGCGACCGGCACCGACGGCGTGGTTCCGTTCGAGAGGGTGGGTGCGGTGGAGATTCCGGATGCCGGTACCCTCGACGTCTGGAGGCTCATGACCTACGGCGGCGGACTGTTCATCCCGTTCCGCGATGCGCTCGCGGGCCAGGCGGACGGCACCTACGGCGGCGGCCGCTATCTGATCGACACGATCAAGGGCGCTGATCTCGGCTCGGATGCCGCGCGCGGCACGATCGTGCTCGACTTCAACTTCGCCTACAACCCGTCGTGCGCCTACGACCCGGCGTGGGCGTGCCCGCTCGCACAGCCGGGCAATGTGCTGCCGATCGCGGTGCCGGTGGGGGAGTTCGCCCCGCACGGCTGAGGCGGTCAGCGCGTGTCGTCGACGTCGCCCCACGCGGCGATGTCGACGCCGTGGTTCTCGGGCGACGCGAGGGTCCACCAGTCGGGCGCATGGGAGTCGTCGGCGAGCCGGCCCCCGGCATCCAGCACGGCGGTCACGCGCTCGCGCGCGCGATCGTTCGGCACGGCGACGTCGATGTGCGTGCGCCCGCGCCCCGGCGCCGCGATCTCGTCGAACCACAGCCGCGGTCCGCGGCGCAGGGGATCGGCCACGAACCCGCCGAGCGACTCGTAGCCGAGCGCGGCTTGCCAGAACTCGCGGGTGCTTACGCCCTCCGCTTCGGCGATCGCGATCTGGATCGTGTGGAGTCGGGCGGGATCGGGTTCGAGCCCCAGTTCGTCGGCGATCGCGGCGATCCGCCGCACGAGGTCGACGTCGCACGTGTCGAGTCGCCCGCCCGGCGTCGACGCCGTGCGGACGACGACCGCCTCGGGTCGGAGGTCGATGTCGGGCTCTCGCCCGGCAGCCTCCGTCACGCTTGCGATACGTCGGATGAACTCGACGCCCAGCGCGAAGGAGCCCGTTGGGTAGACCGTCTGCGCGCCGCCGTAGAGGACGTGCCAGCCGGTGGTCGCGTCCTCGGCGTGGAACTGCTGTGCGCTGATCGGCTCGACCATGGGTTGCTCCCGTCCTCGTGACGCCACGGTATCGGCCCCCTCCGACAGTCGCAGACCTCTTCGCGTCGAAGCTTCTAGCTCGTGGCTAAGGCGAGGTTCTGAGGGGCTCGAGGGCGGCGAGGATGAGGTCGAGGCCGAAGGCGAACTCCTCCGCCGGGTCGTAGCCGACCTCGACGAGCGTGGTCGCGGATTCGTTCAGCCAGGGGAACTGATCGCGCGGGAGCTGGGGCAGGTACACGTCCTCGGTCATATCGAAGAGTTCGTCTGCGGTCTCGAAGGGCAGGGTCGCCTCTTGCAGAGCGTGACCGTAGACGTAGCTGTTGAGCAGCCAGTTGGCGTGCGTCGCCATCACGACCGAGAAGCCGGCCGTCCGAAGGCACGCCGTGACTGCTTCGCGGTGACGGAGATTCGCAGGCCCCGGTGACGTGCGGGACTCCATCAGAGCAGTCGCCCACGGATGGCGCGAGAGGACCTGCCGGGCGGACACCGCTTCGTGCCGCATCGCCGACTGCCAGTCCACGCCTTCGAGGGGGAGATCGATCTCGTCGAAGACGACGTCGATCATGGCATCCAGCAGCTCGTCCTTGCTCGCGACGTAGTGATAGAGCGACATGGCACCCGCGTCGAGGGTGCCGGCCAGCCGACGCATGCTCAGCGCCTCGACCCCATCGCTGTCGGCGAGGCGGATCGCCTCGGCCACGACGCGCTGCTTGCTCAGGCCCGCGGGGGATCCGTCGTGGCGCGGCTGGTCTGTCGACATGAATCTCCTCACTCCGAATGCTTGACAATCGTACAGCGTACGGTTCATAGTACAGCGTACGACGTACGGTGTACGAACATCTCCGACCAAGCAAGGGAAGACCTATGACCGCTCGAACCAACGAACCTGGCATGCTCGCCACCCCGACGATTCCCGTGCAGGCCAAGCTCGCGGCTGCCTGGACCAGCTTGATGTTCCTCATCATCTACATCGACTACTTCCACCTCTTCCAGCCCGGCGAGATCGACGAGATCCGGGGAGGCGTCATCTTCGCGTTCGATATCAGCGGGACGGTGATGTCGATCTTCTTCGTCGTCATCCTGATCCCGACTCTCATGGTGATGCTCTCGATCGCCCTGCCCGCGAGAGCGAACCGCGTCACGAACCTCATCATCGGATCGCTCTACATCCCCGTCGTGGCGATCAACTTCGTCGGCGCGCCCTCCGGCTTCGCCGTCTACTACGCCCTCACCATCGGAGTCGAGGTGCTGATCCTGGCCTACATCCTGCGTTCGGCGTGGGCCTGGCCCCGAACGGGACTCGTCCCTGCAGGCTCCGAGGCGACCGATCTGCGACAGGATCTTCGGCGCTAGCGCCGGCCGGTCACTCGAGCGATGGCATCCACCGCTCCTCGCAACGACGTCCGCCGCGGACGAGGCGACGGCTTTCGCGCTCCGCTGAAGATGGCCTTCGGGTTCGACCTCCGCACCGGAGTGCTCCTGATCGCCGTCTTCAGCGTGGTCCGCGTCGCCCTCGTGCTGCAGGCGAACGTGACGGGCGGCTATCAGGCCGTCAGTGCCGTCTTCCTCGTCATGATCGCCCTCCCGTGGCTCATTCTGCATCGGTCGGGGCGGCAGCGCATCGGAGTCGTGAAGCCGACACGACTCCGATGGCTGGCGTTCGCCGGCCCGGCCGGAGCGACGGCTGCCGGGATCGTCTTCGTGATGTTCTCGTTGCTCTGGGGCGTGAGCGTCGACAACCCGTTCGTGTACATCGGCGGCACGTACTCGAGCGCGACCTCCATCAGCGACGAGAGCGACCGCGTCGTCTTCTTCGCGATCTTCGCCCTGATCGCCGTCACGCTCAGTCCCCTGGGCGAGGAGCTGTTCTATCGAGGGCTCGTCCAGCAATGCCTCGCGCACTCACTGGGCGCGAATCGCGCCGCGTTGCTGGATGCCGCAGCCTTCGCCGTCGTGCACCTCGCGCATTTCGGCGTCGTCTATGTCGCGGGAGTGTGGAGCTTCGGAGTCGCGTCGGGCATGCTGTGGTTGGCCGCGATGTTCCTCGTCTCGCTTTTGTTCGACCGCCTGCGGCGGTGGAGCGGATCGATCTTCGGTGCAGTGATCGGCCACGCCGGGTTCAACCTCATGATGACCTGGATCATCTTCTACGCGCTGGATCTCTTCTGATCCCGCAACCGAGCCCGTCGGTAGCCGGGTCTACTGTGCAGGAATGGTCGCTGTCTCTGCCAAGCCCGTGCTGCACGTCGACGCTGTCACGGAGTGGGAGCGCTGGCTGGAGTCCGATCCCGATCCCGACGGAGTGCGGCTGCGCGTCCGCAAGGCGGCTTCGAGCAAGCCGGGCATCACCTACGCCGAGGCTCTGGACGTCGCGCTGTGCTTCGGCTGGATCGACGGGCAGAAGCAGTCGATGGATGCCGACTACTTCCTGCAGGTGTTCACTCCGCGGCGCCCGCGCGGAGTGTGGTCGAAGGTCAACATCGAGCACGCGGCGCGCCTGATCGCGGAGGGGCGCATGCGGCCCGCCGGTCAACACGAGATCGACCGTGCCAAGGCGGACGGACGGTGGGATGCCGCCTACCGTCAGAGCGACGGAGAGATCCCGCCCGATCTCCAGGCGGCGCTGGACGCCGACCCCGCGATCGCTGCGGCGTTCGCTGCCCAGTCGGCGCAGAACCGCTTTGCGATGGCGTTCCGCGTGAGCAGTCTGAAGCGACCGGAGTCCCGTGCCGCCCGCGTCGCCCAGTACGTCGCCATGCTCGCGCGGGGCGAGACGATCCACTGAGGCGAAGACGGCGAAGACGACTGGCGCGATCGATCGTCGCTCGACTTCGATCCCTGAGCGAGCGGCTCATGGACGCGGAGCGGCTTTCGCGCCCCCGGGAGGATGGTGTCTTCAAAGGTGTTTGCGACAAGCGCCTTGCATTCATCAGTGGCTCCGATTACGAAGTTCCAACGCGTATATGACTCTGTATGGCTGGTGTTCAAGCGAGACCCTTCAGCCATCCCCTGACCGACGGCAGGGATACCGCGTTGGCATCGTCCGGGAGTCGGCCGTGATCGCGGCCAGTCACTAGCTCGAGTGCTTGACGGACGGTGTGAGCGGTACCGGCTGCGACGGGTGCGTGCGGGTTGTAGCCCTCCGTTCGGATGATCGCGAAGATCCGCCGGTTAGTGACGGACTGCCCGTTGCTGGCATGGACGGCGTGGACCTCGCCGGCGGTGTCGGTGATGTCGAACGTGATGGTCACCTTGTCGTCGTTTGGCAGGTTGGGGTCGTAGACCAGGAGACGGACGCTCTGGCCGTCCTGTTGGTAGCCGTAGGCGAGGACTTGATGGTTGATGCCGATGTCGAGGTTGTCGGTGCGGATCAGTCCGATCGGCGAGGGCACCCCATTGTCGATGTCGTCGCGGATCTTGGGCCATTCCTCGCGATAGGTCACCCATGATCGTCCCCGGGTGAAGCCGAGCGATTGGCTGACGCCTTCGTCTCCGTTGGGGTAGTGCGGTGAGGAGTATCCGAGCCACCTGTCTCCTGCTCCGAAGATGTCGAAGCTGTCCACGAGTCGATCCCGGATGTAGATGAAGAGCGGGTCGTTGGCGTCTGAGGGGGCTTCCTCCAACGACGGTGGGTACCGGTTGGCGGCGTAGTAGTCCTTGACCGCGAACACCATGCCGCCGCACAGGCCTGCGTCGGCGTGAGTGATGGGTAGCCAGTTGTCGTCTACCGGCACGATCTGCAGCAGGTCACGGACCGCACCGGGCAGCTCGTCGAGGAGGCGGTTCCACAGGTAGCCGACGGCGATCACGGGAAGTGACGAGTCCCAGTGATTGGAGAAGTTGAGGCCGTGGATCGAGGGGGCGAAACCGGGAACGCGATGCTCGACGGACGACCGGAATCTGACCGTCAATTCGGCCTCGTGGCCTTGGCCTCCCCACGTCGACGCGTCATATGCCGGGGGAGCCCACACATGGAAGGTGTTCCCGTAAGCGCCCTCGATCAGTGGGCTGTTCCAATGTATGTAGAACTCGCGGGCGGCGTCGCCGTCCGCGCGATATCGCACCCAGCCCTCCGTGCCGCTCGTGGGAACAATGGCGAGGTCGCCCTCGGCGCGGAACTCCGCGGTGGACCTCGGCCCGATCTGACGGGGAGGGATCCAGTTGCCGTTCCACTCTCCAC
This sequence comes from Microbacterium sp., assembly GCF_051860965.1. Classification (GTDB taxonomy): domain Bacteria; phylum Actinomycetota; class Actinomycetes; order Actinomycetales; family Microbacteriaceae; genus Microbacterium. The sequence goes on along the minus strand of NZ_JBIMKU010000008.1, from coordinate 26,740 downwards.
TGTCGATGTGGTCCGAGAGCCAGACGAGCGTGGAGTCAGTGTCATTGCGGATGATGACACGCATTCTGATGCGGGACATTTCATCAGTCCGTTGGTTCAGCGTCCGGAGACGAAGACCTTGACGAGTCCGCGGCCGGACTCGAGCGGTGTGAGAGCCTTGCCGATGACCGCACCGAACGCGCGGCTCCCGTCCCTCACCTTCATCGCGTGGCCAGGCGTCGACGAGGTCGTCAGCATGTCACCTACACGCACAGGTGCGCGATCCGCGTCCACCCACACAAAAGCCTTGCCCATGAGTGCGATGGGCGCACCGTCCTGACGATCGAGCACAATCGCCGGCTTGTAGCCGCCGGCTCCGGACACGATCCCGGCGACGCGCGTGTCGTAGTCGTCGGTGCACGGCCGGACCGAGCCTTCATCGTCCAGGACCACACATTGCCCAGCGCCTACGGCGTCGGAGGCGGGAAGCTCTTCGGCGTAGTCGGCACCGGGGAGGATGAGGTCGCCAGTGATCGTGACGTTGCCCTCGAAGTAGCCGGCATTCAGCCCGCCCTTGCCGAGAACGCCGGCGCCAACGCCGGGCGCCGCCTCGCCCATCACCCCCGCTCCACCAGTCACGCTCGTGGTCTTGCCGTAGACGCCCATCCACGTTTCGCTTTCGCCCCACACCCCGGTGCCGCGGCTCCTGCCGAACACGCCGGCTCCAGCGTTAGGCCCCTGGTCGTCGCTCTGACCGAACACGCCGTTGCCGTAAGGTCCATGCGCGAGGCCGTAGACACCGCTTCCGCCCGTCGGCGGAGCTTCGCCCCAAACGCCATTCCCACCCGCCGGGGCGTTCGACTTCCCGTAGACGCCAACCCAGGTTTCGCTCTCGCCCCATACGCCGGTGCCACGACTCTTGCCGAGCACGCCGGGGCCGGGGTTCGGACCCTGGTCTTCGTTCTGCCCGTAGACGCCGCACGAGTACGCGCCCTTCGCCACGCCAAGTACGCCGTGTGCATCGGCTGCGGACCCTGTCACGGCCACGACTCCGGTTTCGGTGGAGTCCCCTCTGAGTTCAGGCATGACGTTGCCCCTTTCGATTGGTAGTTGGATCGGATTCGAGCTACGGCGATCGCGATGCGCCACCGTGGTCATCGCCTACTCCTACCGGGAGGAGCAAGGCGCTGTGGAAATACAGAATCGCCCCACGTCGTCGCCGGTGTTCGCGGTTTCCAAGAATCGCTTCGGTTCGAGATCAATCGCCAACTTGCTGGTCATACGGGCGATTGCACGCGCTCGCCAGTTGTCGGTTCGCATCCATGGTCGGTCCGCGAAGCGGGGCGCACATCCGTGCCACCACCCAGGCGGGCGGATAAGGCTCCAGGGGGTGGGCCGGAGGAACTAGAGGATCCTCTTGCGGGCGTTGCGCGAACGTCCGACCGTGACCGAGCGCCGTTCCGCTTTCGCTGGGCGCGCGCACTGGCTGCTTCATCCACGCGGTGCTTCGGTATGTGATCGGTGTCAGTCTCGGGTGGAGGCATCGGCGCGGATCTTGGCGAGGGCGTCGTTGAAGCCGTCCGAGCATCCGCTGGCTCCAGCGATCCGGTCGACTTGCAGCTGGCATGCCTCAGGATCAGTTCTGACCGGACTGGGAGCATCCCCACCTCGACGGTGTCGACATCACCCACCGCCCGGACCCACACACGGCGTACCAGCGCGCACGCTGGGAAGCGTTCGAGGCGCGAGTGGCCGTCTACCTAGGCGCGGGTTGCTCCCTGATCCCGACGCGTAGATAAGCTCGGCCCATGAAGTGGGCCCCTGAGGTGACGGTTGTCATCGATAGTTCGCTCGACTGGATTGGCTCCGTCCTGGTCCCCGTTGCTGCGATCCTCGTCAGCTCCGGCATCGCCATCTACCTCGCATCGAGGGAACGCCGCGCGTCCGACCGCTCCCATACTCGCGAGCAGGTGGCTGCAGTCATCCGCACCCTGACGGAGTTCGCCGCCGCCGCCCAGCTGAAGGACTGGGACGCGCTGAATCGGACTCAGATTGAGTACATGACCAACCTCAACGTGCTCGCCGCCTATCTTCCGCGGCGTGACTACGACGTCGCCCGATACTGCGCGGGAGTCATGGCCGGCCCTTATGATGCGCACGACCGCAATGGAATTATCGCCGCCAGCACATGGCTCGCTGCCTGTCTTGAGTCGTGGGTGCGCGGGGACCTTCGCGGGTCCCAGTTCAAAGCGAACGTGCCGCCCGAGACAGACGAGATCTGGTCGTCTGAGCCGCCGGCGCTAGGCGATTGGCGACAGGCGATCAAGTCGCCCAACTAACTGCTCGTGATCAGGCTCCGACTCTGAGACGGCGGCGCATCCGATGTTGATGCGGCGGCCATGCCAGGAGCTCGGCCCTCAATCGGGCCAGCGAAGCGATCACGGCTCGAGCACAGGGCGCACGAGGGGGTGGTCAACTCGGGGGAGATGGAACCCTTCCGGCGCAGCAGCCTACTTGGGTTCGCGGTAGTGGTCTGATTTCCACCTTCGTGGTGGGTGACACGCTGATCGCTAGCGGTTCCCGGATGCCGGTCGCTCAGCGAGTGTTGGTTTCCGGTACTTGCGGTGTGCTCGTTCGCCGGTCGCGTAGCGAGCGTTGGTTTCCGGTACCAACGGTCTGCTCGTACGCCCTCCATTGAGCGCGGCGTCCTCCGAACGCCGAGGACGCTCAGGTCGTCGCTAGAGTCGCAATGGTGTTGCTGACGTCCGCCAACGGAGATCGAATCGAGCTGCAGATAGTCGACTACCAGTTCGCGAAGGGCTCTGCCGCGTCGGCGGACGGTTGGGATGATAACTGGCTAATTGTCGCCGGTCGCGTCAGCCATGGCCCAGAGTCGTGGGCCTTCCATGATCCGAGCCTCATGATTTGGGAAGCACAAGAACTGCTGAAGTGGCTGCGAAGCGTCGCCACAGGTCTTCGCCCCGCGCAGATCGATTTCACCGAGCCAAACCTCAGCTTCGATGCAAGCGCGGGGGATAGCCAGGCAACGACCGTGCTTGTCACGCTGAGAGCAGAGGCGGCTTCGCCAAGCACTCCCGAGGTCATTCGTTGGGGAGCAGGCGTCCAAGTTGCCCTTGACCTGTCCCTTGACGCCGTCGAGCGCGCAGCCAGCGCATGGGAGAACGAGATCTCCGCCCACCCGTCGCGATAGGAGTGGTTCCGCGTAGTATCCTCCGGCACGGTAGGCGGTCGCTGAACGGGCGTCGCAGCGCCTCAGCGTGGGGGCGTGAGGGACGCTGACTCTACATGGACGTACCGGGTAGGGCGGTGGTAACAGTCAGATGCGGTCGGGATCGAATCGAGTCCGCGCAGACTCAATGGGGCGGCATACAGTGGTCACTCGTCTGCCTCGATGGCGATGGTGTTGCCGTCGGGGTCGGCGATCCAGAAGATGCGCCCGCCGCCTGCTCGCGGAGCGATTCCTCGCTCGTCCTGTCCGAGACCGTCGTATCGAGGGATCTCTGCTCCAGCGTGGGTGAGTTCGTTGAGGACAGTATCGACGTCGTCGACGTACCAGGTCGCGACAGTTGACTTCGCTCCGCCGGCGTTGGGGGTCTCGAAGACGTTGATCATCGTCCCGCCGCCCCCTCGATAGGTGCGGCCCCCGCCGTCGATGTCAGCGCTCGGACCCTCGCCGACCTTCTCGAGCCCAAGGATCCCCTCGTAGAAGTCGACCGCACGGTGGATGTCCGCAACGCCGATTGACGCGCGCACGGGGAAGTCGCTGAGGCCCATGTGCCCCACGCTAGTCCCACCACACCCCGTCGACCGGTCCCTCGCCGGGCGCTGCGCGGCATCCCTTGTCGGTGTCTGGTCTGGGTTAAGGTCGAGCATGGAGAGCGCGACGCGACAGGTGCGGGTTGCGGCGGGACGGCGGATCGCGATCGTGCTGGTTGGGGCGATCGTGATCTGGACGCTCATGGTCTGGGTTTCGCTATCGGTCTTCGGTGGCGCTGTCACCCCGTTGAGTCGGACTGTCTGCGCGCTGCTGGTCTTCTGCCTGGTCGTGCCGATGATCGTCTTCGCCCGACGTTTTCTTGATCGGCGGCCGTGGACGGGCCTGATGCTGCAGGCGTTGCCGGAAGCATGGCGACCGTTCCTTCTCGGGGTGGCGTCATTCCTGATTCCCTCAGCCGTCGGCCTGAGCATCGCGCTCGTTACCGGTTGGCTGCGAGTCACCTCAGTGCTCCCACCGCTCGAGTTGGTCGCGGCGATCTCGTTCACGATATTGACCGTCTTGCTGCTTGAAGCGATCCCTGAAGAGCTCATCTTCCGCGGGTACATCTACCGAAATCTCTCGGCCACGATCGCCCCGATTGCCGCGGTGTTCGTGCAGGCGGTCCTTTTCGCCTTACTGGGCACGACTCTCTGGGTTGTGACAGCGGGTTGGGGCATTCTGCTGGAGCGCGGCGCGATCTTCCTCACGATGGGAGTCGTCCTCGGCGTCCTGCGCCTCATCGCTCGCAGCGTTTGGACTCCGATCGGATTCCACCTCGCCTTCCAGGTCGTGGCACAGACTCTGCTCACGCAGTCGGGCATCGAGGTGAGCAATCCGGGAGCGATCACGATCGCGGGCATGATTCCTCCGTTCGTCCTTGCGGTGACGATCTCACTCGTGCTCACCCGAAGCTGGCCCAGGCCCAATTGGCGAGAGCTCGAGCCGGAGCAAGGCGATAGCCTCGGCGCGTCAGGGTCCTAGCACCGCCCGCGCGCAGGTCGTTCAGCGTGCTCGATATCGACCGCGAATCCGCAGAGCGCGTATTCGCGCGTGAGGCGACTGGTCCCGGCATTCTGCGGTCTGTATAGATCGTTGCCGGGGTCGCGAGCGCCGGTGCGGGCTATGCACCGTAGCGAGCGAGGAAGGTCTCGACGGCTTGGTGGATGACGGTGTCGATCTCGGCGGCTTCCATCGACCATCCGGGGTGCACGAGCACGGGCCAGAAAATCGCGGAGGCGATCATTCCCAGAAGCTGCGCGGATGCGGTGGCGCGTGAGTCCATCCGCAGCGATCCGGCTTCCTCCTCAGAGCGGAGGTACCTTTCGAGCGCGGTGAGCGCTGGCATGGTTCCGAAGTCGAAGGTGCGATCGCGCAGCTCGGGAAATTTCGGACCCTCGGCGATCACGAGGCGGATCATGTCGGCGGTGGGTGGGCGCAGAAGTAGCGATGCGTAGGCATTCGCGAGGGCGAGTAGGCCGGCGCGCGGGCTGCCGGGGGCGGGCTCGGGGAGGTCTTGGGCGTCTGCGTCTCCGACGGCGAGGATGACCGCCTCGAACAGCGCGGCCTTCGTCGCGAACTGCTTGAAGAGGGTCGCTTTCGAGACGCCGGCGGTCTGGGCGACGCCTGCCAGTGAGGTGCGGTCGTATCCGAGCGCGACGAAGAGCTGTGTAGCGGCGGTGATGACCGCGGTGCGATTCCGATCGGCAACCGCCCGGTGGTACTCGGATAACTCACGACCCATGCAGCCATTGTGCCAGAGGCGAGACGCTTGACTCACCTTCTACTGGACTCCTACGCTAAGAGGTGAGTCAAGCGTCTCACCTCGATCGAAGGAGTGCACATGTACGACACGACACCGCAGACTGCAGCGGGCAAGATCCTGTGGCACTTCTCGATGTCGCTGGATGGCTTTGTCGCCGGCCCTGGGCACAGCATGGACTGGATGCCCGAAGCCACGAACCGCGACGGGCTGATCGCGGAGTATGTCGCAACGACAGGGGCGGTGCTGGGAGGGCGCGACGGTTGGGATGCCTTCCCCGATGCGGGGGGCGTCTACGGCGGCGACTGGACCGGACCCGTGTTCGTCCTCACCCACCATCCGGAGGACGTCGAGCCCGTCGATGGCGTCACCTTCCTCAGCTGCGACATCGCAGAAGCCGTCGACATCGCCCGGCGCGCGGCCGGCGGCAAGAACGTGGAGATCCTCTCCGCCTCCCTCGGCCGGCAACTGCTCGAGCGCGGCCTCCTCGACGAGATGGACATCCACATCCTCCCCGTGCTTCTCGGTGACGGTGTGCGCCTTTACGACAACCCCGGGGGCTCGCCCGTGCAGCTCGAGCTGGATAACGGCGAGCCACTCGAGGAGATCAACGTCAGGTACCGCCCTCGGGTTAGCTGAGGATCCGGGACGTCACTGAGCGCGCCTTCAAGCGACGCCTGAACTCTCCCGCGACAGCCTCCTCGCCACCGGCGCGTCATCCGCGAAGCGCGCGGACCTTATCGACGCCCCCGGCAGCACGCCGGGCGGTAGTCCATCGCGCAGCAAGGGGGCGACTACTGGCCGAAGTCAGTTTCCTTATGCGGCGAACCCGAGCGATCGTACGTCGTCCAGACATCGATTTGGCGGCCGCGATCAAACGACCCGCTGCGCATGATGCTCCCGTCGAGCCGGAACCACTCCCAGTAACCATGCATCTCGTCGTCGAGCATGTGACCGCGGCCGCGCACGCTCCCGTCCTTATGGAGTTCTTGGTACGGCGTGGGCTCGGCCATCCGACCATATTCGCAGAGGCAGGCGACAGCGGCCCGCTCGGGCACGCGCGCACGACGGTCCACCAATGAGCGCATTTCTCCGCGATCCGAGGGAGTCGGCTAGTTGTTGTCGACTCGGTTATCGTCGCTCGGCGACGTCGTGGGCCCTCACCCGTGCTCTGCTTCTTAGCTCGTCGCGATGGATCGCGAATATCCGAAGGAACAGGCCCACGAGGGTTGCACCGAAAAGCCCCGCCACGGTGAGATGTATGGTCGCCTCCAGGGAAGACGGTGCAGTGCCTGCTGCGACGAGCCAAACTAGCCGAGCTATCGATCCGATAGTAAGGAAGATGGCCCCAAACGCGATAACGCGCCCAACCGCGGCAATGATGCGGTGTCGCGGAGCTACGTGGCCAACGCGTACTCCGAACATCACCGCGATCAGGCCCGCTGCCAGGACCTCGGCCAGGAGCGTTACGCCATCAAGCGTCATAATCGGTCCGATTCGGGTGCGGGTGACCTTTGGCGTCGGGTTCAAGGCGTATTAGTCGTCGGTGATCGCGCCCAGCGCTGCGGTCAGGTCTGTGGAAGCTTGCTCGAGCGCGGCATTCGTCGGAGCACCGTCCGGCGCGATTAGGGCTGCGCCGACGCTCGCCTGAGCAGCAGCGACTCCAGCGACGGCCGCCTGCTGTTGGCGTTGGAATGTGACACGTGCTTGCAATGCAGCGATGACGGCCGCCCCCGCTGTCCCGACGATGATGCTCACGCCGACCAGCCGCACAATGTCGTAAGACGCACCCACTTCTGCGGGGTTGGTGGTCTCGTTGCTGATCGTGATCGCGATCTCTGGAGGGATTGCCCACAGGGCCGCGACAGCGGCGATCGCGCCCACGGCCGCTGGTCCGAATGTGCCCAGGTGCAGGCGGCCTGTGATCCTATCGTTGCGTCGTTCCCAGCGAGGAAAAGACAAGTATCCCGTTCTACGCCGGTGGGCGACCAGCAGGTCAGCGGCCACACCGCCGAGAGCGCCGCACCCGGCGGCGATCAAGAAGAGAGTCCAGTAGTCGTTCGGCTCGGTGAAAGTCAGCATGTCATCCCCAGATCCTCGCTGATCAATGGCCGAAAACTACACCCAAGCGGGCCCCGATGGATAGACCGCCCATTCCCTGGGGTAACGCGCGACGACGCCCGGTTGTCGGTACGCCCGCGAGCAGTGACCCGCCCGCATTTCCGCGCGGGCGGGTCACGCTCGATCAGGCGCGTTCGATGGGGAGCCAGAGCTCACAGGTGGCGGTGCTGAAGTCGTCGGCGCGGTCGAGCACGGCGACGATGGACGAGCCGGGGCGGAGTCGCCATGGGTTGGACGGGAACCATTCGGTGGCGGTGGCTGCCCATGCTACCTGCAGCGCGCCGGGGTACTCGCCTTCGGTGCGGAAGATGGCCCAGGTGCCCGCGGGCACCCCGATGACGTCGAGATCGTCAGGCGGTTGGGTCTCCGCCGAAATCGCCACGCCGTGAAGGTAGGTGAGTTCGGTTCCTTCGGTGTAGTCCGGGTCGACGTCGGCGCTCACTTGGAGGAGACCGCCGGGTTCGGTGTCGCTCAGCGCCTTCAGTCGAGAGTGCTCGGCCGGGGGCAACGATGCGATGTGGGATTGGATGTGGGGGTTGATGCCTTCGTGGATGAGCGGCACGCGGGCGGCGTGGCCCACGAGGCGGAAAGCCGGGCGGTCGGCGATGCGGGTGTCCATGGTGATGTTCCCTTCGACGGTCAGGCGGAACCTGATCTGTGGTTGAGTTCGAAGAGGGCCGCCATCTCGTCGGACGTCACTCGGTCCCACACCGTGCACCGATCGGAATGCCCGGCCGAACGCCTCGGTAGAGCCGTAGCCGTACCGCACGGCGATGCCCAGCAGATCGTCGTCTCCGAGAACGTCTGCCGCTGCGACGGACATCCGGCGTCGCCGGATGTACTCCGACAGGGGCATGCCCGCCAGCGACGAGAACATCCGCCTCAGGTGGTACTCCGTGGTGCCGAGAGCGGCTGCCAACGACGCCGCGTCGATGTCGTCGTCGAGATGTGCCTCGACGAATTCCACCAGGGCGTTCAGCTCCGCGATCATGGCGCCTCCTTCGACATCCACACTTCCCGGTGGCTTCGCCGGGCACCCTACTATCGCGGTCCGATCTGATCGTCACGTTCGACACGGCGGTGCGGGAGAAGCGGTGCTCGGCCGCGCGAGGACGCGGCGCGGGCGATCTCAGGGCCGGCATCCCAGCTGCTGGAGGAAGCGGGGTTCGTCGCCGCTCAGCGCGGGACATCGGGGTCGTCGACGAGCCGCTGAAGCGTGCTTCGGCCCAATTCGCTCATGGAAGGATTCGTGTGGCGGTAGTACCAGACCAGCCCCATGGCCTGCGCGAAGGCCCATGCCGCGCCGCGGAGCCACTCGTCGGGCGGGATGTTCAGGCGCGTGCGCACGATGGCGCGTCGAGTCCCGTCGAGATGATGCCAGGCGCACACGAGATCGAGCGCGGGATCCGCCGGTCCGAGGCCCCCTGCATCCAGCACCCCGACGATCCTCTCGCCGTCCACGACGATGTTCGGTGGGGTGAGGTCTTTGTGGCTCATCACGAGGACGCGCGGCGGTTCGAGGCCGCGCAGTGCGTGCCAGATGGACCGCAGCACAGGGACGTCGAGCAGCTCGACACTCTGCTCGAAGCAGGTCTCCATCCACGCGCTCTGGTCGCCGATGCGTCCGCCGCGCCCCGCGCCGTCGAATCCCCGCCCGCGGGTGTCGGCGGCTCGCAACGCCCCGAGCAGTGTCGCGATGTCGCCGGCGAACGCCACGGAGCCTTCGAGCCCGGTGGGGGTCGCGACGACGCCGTCCACCCAGGTCTGCATCGACCACGGCAGCGGGTACGACCACCCGGGGCGACCGATGCCCAGCGGGCGCGGCGTCGCGAAGGGGCAGCATCCGGCGAACTCGGCAGCGGCATCCGCTTCTCGTCTCAGCCACGCCTCCACCTCGGTCGGGTCGGTGCCCTGCAGGGGGAATCTGGCCGCGGCGGTCGCTCCGACCCGGTAGATCGCGTTCACCGTGCCCGAGGAATCGATGGACCGCACAGGGTCCGCCCCAAGGTGCGGGAAGTCACGTGCGACGAGCTCCCTCGCGAGGTCCACGTCGATGTGGACCTGATCCTCATGCATCGCCATGCTGCTATCCGACCGCGCCCCCGGCGGCACGAGCCGCGCGGCGCGACCTCCTCGTGCCGAGGGGGGTTCCGCCGAGCCGGCCGTCGTTGATCTCGAGCAGGCGGTCGGCGCGGCCGAGCAGCCGGGGGTCGTGCGTCGTGACGATGGCGGCGAGGGCGTGCTCGTGCACGAGCGATGCGATCAGATCCATCATCGTGGCCGCGGTCCTCGAGTCGAGCTGCCCCGTCGGCTCGTCGGCGATCAGCACCGATGGCCGATTCGCGAGCGCCCGCGCGATGCCCACCCGCTGGCGCTGACCGCCCGAGAGCTCATCGGGTCGCTGAGCCGCGTGCTTGGTCAGACCGACGCTCTCGAGCAGCTCCGTCACCCGTGCCGCGCGTTCCTTGATCGGTGTATCGACCAGTCGCAGCGGAACCTCGATGTTCTCGGCCGCCGTGAGCATCGGCAGCAGGGCGAAGGACTGGAAGACGAACCCCAGCTCGCGTCGGCGCAGTTCGACGAGGTCGGCTTCACGGGAAGCCGTGACGTCGACGTCGCCGAGCCGCACCCGGCCGCTCGTCGGATGATCGAGACCGCCGAGGATGTTGAGCAGCGTGGTCTTGCCCGATCCGGAGGGCCCGCGCAGCATCACGAGCTCGCCCCTGTGCAGCTCGACGGTGACGTCGCTCACCGCGTGCACCTCGTTCGCCGCGCTTCCGTACGTGCGGGTGAGGTGCTCGCCGCGCAGGACGGCGCTCTCGCCGGTCATGCGTCCACCTCGTGCTCGGTCGCAGGGTGCACCTGCACGTGGTCGCTCTCGAGCTCGAGCCTCACCAGCTTGCGCAGCGCCAGCTCGGTCAGGTACTCCTGCGGCAGCTGCAGGCGGCCGACGCGGTCGAGGACCGCGTACTCGCGGGCGATGTGCTGCTTGACACCCTCGACGTCGGTGCTCACCGAGCGATGGACCTCGGTCGACGTGCGTCCGTCGCGGATCTGGATCGTGCGGCGCACATGGTCGGACACCGCCTCGTCGTGCGTGACGATGACGACCGTCACTCCCAGGTTCTCGTTGATCTCGCGCAGCAGTTCGAGGATGCGGATGGATGCCTGCTCGTCGAGCTCTCCGGTCGGCTCGTCGGCGAGCAGCACGCGGGGCGCGTTTGCCAGGGCGACGGCGATCGCGACACGCTGCCGCTGGCCTCCCGAGAGCTCGGCCGGCTTGCGGTCGCGCAGCGACGCGAGGTCGAGCACGTCGAGCATCGCCTCGACCCGGGCCGCGCGCTGTGCACGGGGCGAGCGGGCGACCGCCAGTGCCATCGAGATGTTCTCGGCCGCCGACAGGAACGGGAGCAGATTGCGCTCGGTCTGCTGGAAGACGAATCCCACCGTGTCCCGTCGGTACTGGTTGCGCTCGCGGCCGCGCATCGCCAGCAGGTCGTGCCCGTCGACGGTGGCCGATCCCGCGGTGGGGGTGTCGAGCCCCGAAAGGATGGTGAGGAGAGTCGACTTCCCCGAGCCGGATGCTCCGACGATCGCGGTGAGCTCGCCCGCCTCGATCTCGAGGTCGAGTCCCTGCAGCGCCTGCACTTCGACGCCCTGCCCGGAGAAGATGCGCACCAGGTCGACACAGCTGATCTGCGAGGTCATTCCATCCCCATTCTGATCCTGGAACCAGGAGTCCGTCGTCGCGCGATGTTGGTGGCCGCTGCGGCTGCGAGGGCCGTTGCACCGGCGAAGACGACCGCGATGCCCGCGGTGACGGCCAGGTCGACCCCCGGCGCCACCGATGTCTTCGCGCCGGCGAAGGCGGCGAGGTCGAGCGCGGTGCCGAGGACGACCACGTCGACCGCGCCCAGCGCGACTCCCGCGACGATCGCGACGATGACGACCGGCACGAGTTCCCAGGCCACGAGTCCGCGCACCTGTGCCGCCGAGAACCCGAGCACTCGGAGCACCCCGACGGTCCGGTTGCGGCTCCGCGCTGCGGCGATCACCGCGAGCACGACCGCGACGACGCACAGGAGCAGAGGCAGCCCGGCAGCGGCGCTGAGGAACGCGAAGACGGCGGCGACGATCGGGTGCCCGGCATCCAGCGGCGCGATCTCACCGCGCGTGGCGGGATCCGAGGCGAGCGCCAGCGCACGGCTGAGGGATGCCGCCATCCCCGCCGAGAACACCGCGACCGCGACGCCGACGACGAGCGCGAAGGCGGCAGCGAACCCGAGCGACGGCGCACGGACGGCACGCGCGGAGCCGACGAGCCCCACCGCTCCTCTGCCCCTCCCTGCCGCGCGCTGCGCGGCCGCCATCATCCACGGATAGAGCCGCAGCACGCCGATCGTCACGGCTGCCGCGACGAGGAGCGGTGCGGCGGCGAGCAGCGGGTCGATGCCCGCGCCGGTCGGTGCGATCCCGCGACGGAACAGCAGGAAGAGGGATGCCGCGGCGAGCCCGATCACGAGCACCTCGACGATCCAGCGCGCTCTCGGCGGTCGTTCGCGCGCCGCGGGCGGCGGGACGGCGAGGGCGAACAGCAGCGGGGGAATCGCCGCGATCAGCACGACGGGCCAGAGATCCTCGATCGCCGTGCGTCCGCCGGTCACGGCGAACGCGGCTGCGGCCCCCAGCGCGGCGGCGGGCACGGCGAGGAGGACGCCTTCGAGCATCATCGTGATCCGCAGCTGGAGTCCGCTCGCACCGCGCGCCCGGGCGAGCGCGAACGCGGCCGATCGGCGGTCGGCGATCGAGCCGACGGCGAGCGCCAGCACAGCGAGGATCACGCCGAGCGGCCCGGAGATCAGCATCGCCAGGAGCGCCGTGGTCAGCGCGACCCGGGCGGACACGTCATCCAGGTCCGCCGCGAGGCCGCCGTCGAAGATCAGGTTCTCACCCGAGAACAGCTGCACGGTGCCGGAGCTCAGCTCACGGATCTGCTCCGCCAGGCGAGGGACGTCGACGAACCTCACCTCGTCGATCTGGAGGGTGTACCAGGCATCGATCCGCGCCGTGGCGAAGGGCTCGCGCAGCGCCACCGTGGACTCGGGATCGATGAGCACATCGACGACGTAGATGAGACGGCCGTCGGCGTTGCGGCTCTCCACGGCATCGCGCAGGTACGGGCGGTGCTCCCAGAAGGGATCCCCTGCATCCGTCGGCTCATACAGGCCCGTGACGAGCAGCGGGGTGAACGGCAGGGCGAGGACGTCGCCGATGCCGATGCCCATCCGCTCGCTCGCGGCGACCGAGAGCGCGATCTCGACCGGAGCGCCCACTGACTCTTCGGTCGGCGGCGCCGGGCGCGTGCCCTGGACGAAGGTGACGACCTCCTCCCACCGGGGGGCGGCCGTCAGCCCGACGAGGTTGGGCGCGACCTGTCCGGTGTCGCTGCTGGATGTCGCAGACGTGCGTGTGGTGGTGGCGGTCCACTCCGAGTCGCTCAGCACTGCGCCGAGAGGCGGCGTCAGGCGGGGGACCACGCCTTCCACCGTGCCGGTGATCTCGTCGATGCCGCTTCGCTCGGTGGCGTTGCCGAAGGGACTACCGCCCGGGCGGCCGAAGTACGCCGAGGCGGTGAGGTCGTGGCGAGGCGCCGAGAATCCCTCGAGCGTGTGGCGCACTTCGCGGTCGGACACCTCCGCGAGCGCTCCCGGGGCGGTCGCGACGAGGAAGGCGCAGATGGCGACGATGATCGCGACGATGGCGGCGAGGGGCGCATCCGTCGCCCCCTGCCGGGCGAGCAGGCCGAAGGCGCTGCGACGTTCGCGACGGGTCATTCGTCCACCTGCTGCACCGTGAGCGTGCGAGCGGCCCGACCCGCCGTCGTGCCCGCCAGAGTGATGACGGCGGCGACCGCGAGGGCGAGGGCCACGAGCGCGCCCACGCCCACGACGACATCGAATCGCGGCGGCGTGGGAATGCTCGCGTAGACACCCGGGATGGCGGCGCGGGCGAGCGTGCCGACGACGACGAGCAGGGCGACGAGTCCCGCAGCCGCCCCGCAGACGGCGCCCCACGCCGAGATGATGGCGAGTTCACCGCGCCGCACGCCGGCCTGCTGTCCCGCGGCGAGTCCGAGTGCGCGCAGGACGCCGATCTCGTTGCGTCGCTCGCGCTGCTGCGCCGCGCAGACGACGATGAGACCCGCGATCGCGAGGGCACCACCTGCCGCGGCGGCGATCCAGAGCGCTCCGGCGCCCGCGGTCAGCATGGGCAGGTCGGGCTCCGCGCCGAGTTCGTCGACCGCGACGGATGAGGGCATGAGCTCTCGCAGGGCGGACGCGCTCGCCGCCGCGTCGTCGCTGCCCACCCATACCGTCGACGGCATGCGAGGGTCGGCCGCGCTCGTGAGCAGGGCCAGATCCACCACCGCCGTGTCGACGAGAAGTCCGGACGACCCGGAGGCGCCCGGGATCACCGGGACGATCGCGGTCACGACGGCGGAGACCGGTGGCGCCGACGACGAGATGCGGACGGTGACGGCCGAGCCCACCTCGGCGTCGATGCGTTCCGCGAGCCGCTCCGAGATCGCGATCAGTCCGTCGTCTGCCCGGGACAGGAGGCGCAGGACGGCACCTGCCTCCTCGGGCACGCCCCCGGGACCGAGCTCGCTCCGCAGGAACGGTGTTCCGTTCTCGCGGAAGGCCACCTGGATCACGGGCACCGGGCTCACCGCACCCGCGTCCGTCGTGACGGACCTCACCGCCACCGTCGTCGGGGCGACGCCGTCCAGTGGCACGACGTCGATCGCCACGAGCCGCCAGGGTGCGCGGCCGAGGGGCAGGGTGGCGCTCGCGACGCCCACCTGGTCGGCCGCCGGGCTCAGAGGCACCTCGTCGAGCCGGCCCCAGGCATCCACGAGCCACACCGATCGCGCCTCGGCGGGCGACGTCCCGACATCGATGGTCACGTTCGTCGCTTCGCCGGGCAGCTGCGGCAGCTCGGTCTGCGCGACGATCGCCTCGGACAGCGCGGCGGTGTCGATCAGGTCGCGGCCGTCTTCAGCGAGCTCGGCGATCGCCGCCGGGGTTGAGCCCACCAGGCCGGCCTGCTCGCTGCCGATCGTCACCGACTGCGTCCGCACCGGGGCGAGCCCCACGACCGAAGCGGCCCCCGCGGCGGTGTCGAGGTCGGCGGCCGTCATTCCGCCGGGCGGGGCCTGCAGCCGCAGAGCTGACCCCGACCGCAGCTGCTGGGCCTGCGTGAACGACTCCGACCAGGTCGCGCTGTAGCCGGCCGCCACCACGAGCTGGCCGACGGCGAGCCCCAGCATCACGATGGTCGCCGCCGCCGCTCCGATGCGGCGGGAGACTCCCCGCACCGCCAGAGCTCTCCCCGTCCCGCGCACCGCTCCGCGTTCGGCCGCGGCGACGAGGGCGGGGAAGAGGTAGAGGCCGAGCAGCACCACGCTCGCGAGGATGAGCGCCGGTGCGACGACGGTCACGGGGTCGACGCTCGGCTCGCCCGACGCCCTCCCCGTGACAGGTCCGTAGGTGCGGAGCTGCCACGTCGAGAGGGCCGCCGCGACGAGGAGCAGCACGACCCCGCCGACCCCGGCGAAGCTCCGCGCGCGGCCCGCGCGCTCGGCCGCCCGGGGAGCCCGCGCCGTGCGGATGGTCCTCAGTGAGAAGGCGAGGGCGCCGGCGGCGACCGCGGCGGCTGCCGCCCAGAGGCCCGCCCAGAGCGTGGATGCCACGGCCTCCGACCCCTGCACGCTCCACAGCACCAGCGCGGCCACGCCGATGCCGAGGGCCGAGCCGATCGCGGTGATCGCGGCCGCCTCCAGCCCGGCCCGGACCGACAGCGACGCGGTCGTCGCGCCCCGCGACCACAGCAGCGCCATCTCGGTCGCCCGGGTGCGCGCCGTGAGCCCGGCGAGTTCCCAGATCGTGAGCGCGGCGATCACCGAGAGGATCACCAGCGCGAGCGGGATGGCGGTCTGCAGTGCGGCGAGGCGCACCCCCAGTTCGCGGGTCGAGGTGACGAACTGGCCCGATCGGCTTCCCGTCTCGAGACCGGCCGCCCTGATCGCGTCGGGCACCTGCTCCCACGCGTGAGCGATCGCCGCCAGATCCGTGGCCTGCAGCCGTCCCGTATCGGGGATGATCGCCCACTGCACCCAGGGCTTGGCATCCAGCGCGCTCCACAGCGACCGATCGATGACAAGGGGTCCGGCACTGTCGCCCGACGCCCCGGTCGTCCACTGCTCCTCGCCCAGCCATCGGGGCGCCTCGGCGTCGGAGACCCGCCAGGTTCCGACGAGCGTCACCCGGGCATCCTGCATCGACAGGGTGTCGCCGAGTGCCAGACCGAGCGCGCTCGCGGCATCCGCCTGCAGCGTCGCCTCACTCGGGTCGTCGGCCCAGCGTCCTGTCACGAGGTCGGCATCGGAATCCAGGCGAGAGGCGCTGACGACGATCACACGGCGCTCGGTCGCGTCGTCGAGCGTGACATCCAGCACCGTCTGCACGGACTGCTCGATCGAGAGGGGAATCGCTCGGGTGCCGTTTCGGAACGACGCCCGGAACGTCTCCTCCGTCACCCGCGCCTGCTCCTCCGGATCGGATGCGAGCGGCATCGTCAGCCCGAGAGACAGGTCGTACCGGGGAGTCGCCTCGAGGACTCCGCGCACGCCGACGGTCGCGGAAGACGAGAGCAGGCCCACGACGCCGGCGGAGGCTCCGGTCATGATCGCCGCGACGACGAGAAGCCCGGCGAAGAGGCTCGCGCGTCGACGGATGCGGACGATCGTGAACAGCGTCGACTCCTCTTCGATGTCCGCGCCCGGGTGCGCACTTACTCGAGAGTAACCCGTTGCTCCGACGACGCGAGGCTTCGCGTCGCCCTCTTACGCGAGCGACGCAGGGTCGGTCGCGTGGGGAGGGCGGCCTCAGACCGCGATGTCGAGTTCGTTGCCCGGGATGGATGCCAGCAGCTTGCGCGTGTAGGGATCGCGCGGGTTGGTGAAGATCTCCTCCGACGTCGCGGCCTCGACGAGCTTGCCGTCCTTCATGACGCAGACGTAGTCGCTGATCAGCCGCACGACGGCGAGGTCGTGCGAGATGAAGAGATAGCTCAGGCCGTACTCGCCCTGCAGATCGCGCAGGAGCGTCAGCACCTGATCCTGCACGAGCACGTCCAGGGCCGAGACCGGCTCGTCGCACACGATGAGCTCTGGTTCGAGCGCGAGCGCGCGGGCGATCGCGACGCGCTGTCGCTGACCGCCCGACAGTTCGGACGGATACCGGCTCATCATCGACGTGGGCAGGGCCACGTCATCCAGCAGCTTCTTGACGCGGGCCGTCCGCTCTTTCGACGAACCCCTCTTATAGAAGGAGAGGGGCTCCTCGATGATCCGCTCGATCGTGAACATCGGATTGAGCGACGAATACGGGTCCTGGAAGATCGGCTGCACCTTCTGGCGGAAGTCGCGCAGCTGACGGCCCTTGAGGGTCGCGACATCCTGTCCCTCGAAGCGCATCGCGCCGCTCGTCGGCTCGATGACCTTGAGCAGCATGCGCGCCGTGGTCGTCTTGCCCGAGCCGGATTCTCCGACGATCGCGACCGTCTGGCCGCGGGGGATCGAGAGCGACACGTCGTCGACGGCGACGAAGTCCTCCTTCTTGCCGCGGATCTTGAACACCTTCGTGAGGTTCTCGATCTCGACGATGTTGTCGACGGGGGTGGATGCCTCGGCCGGCGCCTCGACGGGCGTGACGGTCGCGGCGGGCCGGCGGAACGCCTCGGGCCGCAGCCGAACGGCGGCGACCGAGGGCGCGGCCTTGACGAGCGCCTGCGTGTACGGCTGCTGCGGGTCTTCGAGGATCTGGCGCGCCGGTCCCTGCTCGACGATGCGGCCCCGGCTCATCACGACGACGTGCGAGGCGCGCTCGGCCGCGAGTCCCAGGTCGTGCGTGATGAGCATGACCGCCGTGCCGAGCTCGCCCGTCATCCGGTCGAGCTGGTCGAGGATCGTCTTCTGCACCGTCACGTCGAGCGCGCTCGTCGGCTCGTCGGCGATGAGCAGCTTGGGGTTGCACGCGAGGCCGATCGCGATGAGCGCGCGCTGCCGCATGCCGCCCGAGAACTCGTGCGGATACTGCTTCGCGCGCTCTTCGGCGTTGGGCAGTCCCGCCGCAGCGAGGGTCTCGACGACCCGGCGGTCGACGTCCTTGCGGGTCGCCAGCCCGTGCGCCAGCAGGGTCTCGGCGATCTGGGTGCCGATCTTGGACACGGGGTTGAGGTTCGACATCGGATCCTGCGGCACGAGTCCGATCGAGCGGCCGCGGATCGTGCGCATGACGCTCTCGGGTGCGCCGACGATGTCCTGGCCCTCGAAGAGGATGCTGCCCCGCGTCACCCGCCCGTTGCCCGGCAGCAGGCCGATCGTCGCCATCGCGGTGGTCGATTTGCCCGAGCCAGACTCGCCCACGATCGCGAGCGTCTGGCCGGCGGCGAGGTCGAGGTCGACGGCCTGCACCGCGTGCACGGGCCCGTCGAGCGTCTGGAACTCGACGGCGACATCCCGCACCTGCAGGAGCGGCGTGCCGGCGGCGGGGCGTTCGGTGGAGCGAGGCATCCCCCCATCCTGCCTCGCGACACGGGGCATTGCACCCGCCCGCGGCCAGGCTTTACCCAGTCGTAACGGCCTGTGGTCCCGTCCGCGTGCACGATGTCGGCGATCCGCAGCCGACGAGCCGGCTAGGCGTGCCCTGGGGTGATCCGGCTCGGGATCTGCCGACGCTGTGCACCGGCGATAGCGTGGAGCCGTGGCATCCATCGACCTGAACGCCGACCTCGGCGAGACCGTCGACGGCGTGCCGACGGCCGACGACGAGGCGATGTTCGCGGTGATCTCGAGCGCGAGCATCGCGTGCGGCGCGCACGCGGGGGATGACGCATCGATGCGTCGGGCCGTAGAGCGCGCCCAGAGGTTCGGGGTCGCCGTGGGGGCGCATCCGTCGTTCCCCGACGCGGCGAACTTCGGTCGCATCGATGTGCGGATGCCGCCCGACGAGCTCGAGGCGACGGTGTGGCAGCAGCTGGTGGCACTGGATGCCGCGGGGGCCGACATCAGATACGTCAAGCCGCACGGGGCGCTCTACCACGCCGTATCGAGCCGCGAGGCGGACGCACGAGCCGTCGCTGCGGCGATCGCAACGCTGTCGGATCGCGTCGCGCGTGCGGTGCCGATCCTCGGCATGGACGGTCCTATCGCCGACGCCGCGAAGGAGGCGGGTCTCCCGTTCGTGCGGGAGGCGTTCCTCGACCGCGGCTATCGCGCCGACGGCACGCTCGTGCCGCGGACGGCGCCGGGTGCGCTCCTCGGCGACCCCGGCGCCGTCGCCGAACGCGCCCTGCTCCTCGTCCGCGAGGGCGTCGTCGAGACGATCGACGGCGAGCGGATCGCGGTGGATGCCGCTTCCCTCTGCGTGCACGGCGACTCGCCGGCCGCGGTCGCGATGGCGCGCGCGGTGCGCTCCGCACTGGAGGACGCCGGAGTGACGGTGCGCGCGCCGTGGTGATCCATGCGATGGGGGAGCGCGCGTTCCTCGTCGAGGTCGGGTCGCTGGATGCCGTGCTCGCGCTGCACGCGCGGCTCGAAGCATCCCGTCCCGAAGGGGTCGTCGATCTCGTCCCCGCGGCCCGCACGGTGCTCGTCCGCGTGGACCCGCGTGTGCTGCCGCTCGCCGCGGCGCGCGCGTGGGCTCTTGCAGCGCCGGAGCAGGAGGTGCAGCGCGGAGACGGCGCCTCTGTCGAACTGCCCATCTTCTATGACGGCCCCGACCTCGCCGAGACCGCCGATCTGCTCGGCGTCGGCCCGGATGAGCTCGTTCGCCGGCATCGGGATGCCGAGTGGACCGTCGCCTTCACGGGCTTCGCCCCGGGGTTCGGCTATCTCGTGAGCCCCGACTGGCCCTACGACGTGCCGCGGCTCGCGCAGCCGCGCACGCGCGTGCCGGCGGGCGCGGTCGGCCTCGCGGCGGGCTTCACCGGCGCCTATCCGCGCGAGACACCGGGCGGATGGCGGCTGATCGGCACGACTCCCGTCACCTTGTTTGACCCGGATGCCGCGGCGCCCGCGCTCCTCTCGCCGGGCACGCGCGTGCGCTTCCGGGAGTCGTCCGCCGGGGTGCCCGCCTCCTCGACCGGCATCACCGTCTCGGCGGGGCGGCCCGCGGAAGGCGCGGGGATGGATGCCGACGCCGAGACCACGCGGAGCATCCGGATCGTCGAGCCCGGCCTGCTCGCGACGCTGCAGGACCTCGGCCGAGCCGGTGCCGCTGCGCTCGGGGTCGCCGTCTCGGGCGCGTTCGACCGGGCGGCGCTGCGCACCGCGAATCGGCTGGTCGGCAACCCCGAGGGTGCGGCGGCGATCGAGGTCACGATGGGCGGTCTGCGCGCGCGCACGGGCGCCGACGCGTGGTTCGCCGTCACGGGCGCATGGGGGCGCATCCTGCTCGACGGCCGCGAGGTCGACCCCTACGAGGCGCATCCCTGGCCCGTCGGCGCGGAACTGCACCTCGACTGGTTCGCGCACGGCGCGAGAGCGTACCTCGCCGTGCGCGGCGGGTTCACGGGGCGCTCGGCCCTCGGGTCGCTCTCGACCGACCTGCTCGCAGGCCTCGGTCCCGCGCCGCTGTCTGCGGGAGACGTCGTGCCGCTCGGCGAGCCACCGCACGACCCCATCCCCGTCGCCACGCTCGCGCCCTGGGGTGCTCCGGCCGACGACCTCGAGCTCGAGCTCGCCCCCGGTCCGCGCGCCGACTGGTTCACGGCATCCGCCCTCTCCACTCTCTTCGAGACGTCGTGGACCGTCGGCGCCGCCGCCGACCGGGTCGGCGTGCGGCTCGAGGGCCCGGCTCTCGACCGCTCGAACATCGGCGAGCTGCCCAGCGAGGGCATGGTCGCGGGCGCGATCCAGGTGCCCCCGGACGGACGGCCCGTCATCCTGTGCGCCGACGGTCCCGTGACGGGGGGCTATCCCGTGATCGCTGTCGTGACGGATGCCGCGCTCGACCAGCTGGCGCAGGCGCGACCGGGTACGCGCATCCGCTTCCGCCACGCCCGCGCGACGGTGTGAGCACTCGTTCTTCACGCGTCGCCCGCTCCGTCCCGGGGACCGGGCGGAGCAGGGGTCACCAGTGCGCGACCGCGTCCGAGACGCGGGCGAAGTCCGATTCGGGCAGCGCGAGGCGCACGGCGTCCGCGACGGTCATGTCGGCCCCGTCCGCCTCGCCTTGGGCGACTCCCGCGGCATCCCTCCCGCGCAGGATCTCGAGATAAGGCGTGTGCACGGTGAACGCCTCGGCGTCGAAGATGCCGATCCGTCTCCGGATGACGCCTGCGGCCACGGCGAGAGCCGCGGCCCGCCATGCCTCGCCGCGCGACGCGGCGACCGCGCAGATGCCCTCGAGGCCGTACGCGACGCCCTCCTCGTAGTGCAGGCCGACGCTGATCACGAGGGTGTCGATGAACTCCGCCTCCGCGAGATCGGTGCGCCCGAGCTGGAAGTTGAGACGCGAACGCAGATTTCCCGCGACCGACCTCGTGAAGAGGTCGCTGCGCGCCTCGGCGATCTCAGCGGCACGGTCGAAGTGCGCGAGCGCCTCGGTCGTGGACTGGCGAACCCACGCCAGCCTGCCCAGCGAGACTTCGGTGATCGCCTCCGCCCAGCTGTTGCCCGCCTCGCGCAGGCGGGTGACGGCCTCGCGCAGCTCGGCCTCGGCCTTCTCGGCGTCGACGTCCTGCAGCTGGATCCGGGCCGTGGCGCGCGCCGCGAGTGCCATTGCGGCCGAGTCCTCGTCTCCCGACTCCGCGAACAGCCGCACGCATTCGCCCAGTCCGGCGACCACCTGCTCGCTCGGCCGCTGCCACATCTCGCCCCACAGCGCCAGGAACCAGGCGACGGCCCGCGTGTGCTGGGTGATGGCGTGGGCGTGCTGCTTCTCGAGCAGTTCGAGCATCCACAGCCGCACTTCGGCGAAGAACCCCGAGATCCACCAGTAGATGAGCAGGCTCCACGCGAAGTCGCCGGCGTCGTCGAGCCGGTTGGTGTAGACGAGGTGGCGGACGGCCGCGCGCAGGTTGGGAAGCTCCAGGCCGAGCTGCATGACCGCTTCGGCCTGGCCGCTGCCGCCCAGACCGGGCGCGACGCGCAGGACGAGCTCGCTGTAGTAGTCCGCGTGCGCGGCGCGCACCCGATCGGCGTCGCCGCGTGCCTTGAGTCGGTCCAGCGCGTACTCCCGCACGATCGCGAGCAGTGAGAACACCGACCTGCCTCCCATGTCGAACTGCTTGACGAGGGATCCGTCCACAAGTGCAGAAAGCGCGTCCAGTGCCTGGCCGTCCCAGGAGCGGCCGGAGCCGAGCGCCTCCACGGCGTCGAGGGTGAATCTCGTCGCGAACACTCCGAGGTCCTCGAGCAGGTCGCGCTGGATCTCGGGCAGCAGGCTCACGCTCCAGTCGATCGTCGCCCGCATCGTGCGGTGGCGCTCGGGCAGATCGCGCACCGCCGCCGACAGCAGGGGGAGGCTCTTGCCGAGCCGTTCGGCTATCCCCGCGGGCGCGAGGATCCGCACCTTCGCGGCGGCCAGCTCGATCGCGAGCGGCAGGCCCTCGAGGCGACGGCAGATGTCGGCGAGGTCGCCGGCGTTGTCGGAGGTCACGTCGAACCCCGGTTTGACCGCCCGCGCCCGGTCGACGAACAGCGCGACGGCCGCGGAGCGGATGGCAGGGTCGAGACTCGCCGGGAATCCTCCCGCCGGTATCGAGAGCGACGGGACGTCGTAGACGCGCTCGCCCCGGATGTGGAGCACGATGCGGCTCGTGACGAGGAAGGTCGCGGTGGGAGCGACCGTGTACAGCCGCACCAGGACGGGGGCGGCGTCCACGATCTGCTCGAAGTTGTCGAGGACGATCAGCACGCGGCGACCCTCGAGGGCGTGCGAGATGCGCTCCTCGAGCGCAGCTTCGCCGTTGTCGCGGATACCCAGCGTGAAAGCGATCGTCGGCAGCAGCAGACCGGGTTCGAGTACGCCTTCGAGAGGCACGAAGTACGTGCCGTCGGGGAAGAGGTCCTCGGTCGCGAGAGCCGTCTCGATCGCGAGGCGGCTCTTGCCGATCCCCCCGGGGCCGATGAGGCTCACGACGCGATCCGTTCCCACGGCGAGCATCTCGCGCACTGCGGCGATGTCGTCTTCGCGACCGATCGTCGTCGTATAGGGAACGGGGATGCGCGAGACGAGCGAGGAGACGGCGTGCTCCGGCTCGAGATCGGATACCACCCGCGACTCGTCGAAGCGCTCCGCGAGGAGCGTCGCGAGATCGTTGGCCACCTGCTCCTCGAGCTCGGCCTCGGATCGGAAGTGGAGATACGCCGCCGTGTCGTCGCTCTGGATGCGCGCGATGAGGGCGCCCAGGCGTTCGTCGCGCTCGTCCGTGCTCTTGATGTAGATGAGCTTGGGCATACCCGTCGGCGCGAGGCGGTACTCGTCCTCCAGTCCCGAGATGTCCTCCCCCGGGGCGACCCAGCCGTAGCTCGCCCCGTAGATCCCGACGAAGACATCGCTCTGATCCAGATAGGCGCGGTAGAGGTCCCGCGGCGGATGGGGCCGAGCGCCGAGCTCGAACATGACAGGAGCCATGCGCAGGCGCTCGACGGCGGCGCGCACCGCCCTGCGCTCGCCGGCGAGCTCATGCAGCGTCGAACTCACGAAGACCCGGATCCGCTGATCGGGGGTGCGGATCACGGGGCGGGTGTCCCCGGTCATGAGCACATCATGGCGCGAGGAGCGCCTCGTTTCCATGCTTTCGCACGCAATGAAGCGCGCGGAGGGCGGTTATACCGCAGCATCCCGAACTCGTCAAGAATCTCGCTTGCCATGCGAGGCATGACGACGTATAGTTGGTAGTTGCGCTCTGGATTCCCCCTGCCCTCATATGGTGGTCGGCTGTGCCTGTGTGCCCCCTCCTTTCGTCTCAGGACGATCGGCGAGCGTGGCGCCGGGTTATCGGGGAAGCGGAGCACTCCACCCTGACGACAAGGAAACGAGCCCGGGCACGGGCCCACGGAGGTAATCCCCTTGGCTGCTGCGCGCAACGCATCCACCACCACCACCCCTAAGAGCGGCCGCGGAGCATCCCGCCTCTCGTTCGCCAAGATCACCGACAACCTCGAGGTTCCCGACCTCCTGGCTCTGCAGACCGAGTCGTTCGACTGGCTCGTCGGCAACGACGCGTGGAAGACGCGCGTCGCCGAGGCCGCTGCGGCCGGACGCACCGGCGTCCCCGAGATCAGCGGTCTGGAGGAGATCTTCGAAGAGATCTCGCCGATCGAGGACCTCAGCGAGACGATGCAGCTCTCGTTCACGAACCCCTACCTCGAGCCCGAGAAGTACTCGATCGACGAGTGCAAGGAGCGCGGCAAGACGTACGCCGCCCCGCTCTACGTCGAGGCCGAGTTCATGAACCACCAGACCGGCGAGATCAAGACCCAGACGGTCTTCATGGGCGACTTCCCGCTCCAGACCGACAAGGGCACGTTCATCATCAACGGCACGGAGCGCGTCGTCGTGTCGCAGCTCGTCCGTTCGCCTGGTGTGTACTTCGACAAGACCCCCGACAAGACGTCCGACAAGGACATCGTGTCGGCGCGCGTCATCCCGAGCCGCGGTGCGTGGCTCGAGTTCGAGATCGACAAGCGCGACCAGGTCGGCGTGCGCATCGACCGCAAGCGCAAGCAGTCGGTCACGGTGTTCCTCAAGGCCCTCGGCCTCACGAGCGAAGACATCATGAGCGAGTTCGCCGGCTTCGACTCCATCGAGGAGACGCTGTCGAAGGACACCATCGTCACGAAGGAAGACGCGCTCCGCGACATCTACCGGAAGCTGCGTCCGGGCGAGCAGGTGGCCGCCGAGGCCGCGCGCGCGCTCCTGGACAACTTCTACTTCAACCCGAAGCGCTACGACCTCGCCAAGGTCGGTCGGTACAAGATCAACCAGAAGCTCGGTCTCGACCAGCCGCTGTCGGACTCGGTCCTGACCGTCGACGACATCGTCGCGACGATCAAGTACCTGGTGCGCCTGCACCGCGGCGACGTCGTGTTCGACGGCATCCGCGGCGGGCAGCCGGCCGAGATCCGCCTCGACACCGACGACATCGACAACTTCGGCAACCGTCGCATCCGCGCCGTCGGCGAGCTCATCCAGAACCAGGTCCGCACGGGTCTGTCGCGCATGGAGCGCGTCGTCCGCGAGCGCATGACGACGCAGGACATCGAGGCGATCACGCCGCAGACCCTGATCAACGTGCGCCCCGTCGTCGCCGCGATCAAGGAGTTCTTCGGAACCTCGCAGCTGTCGCAGTTCATGGACCAGAACAACCCGCTCGCGGGTCTGACGCACAAGCGTCGCCTCTCGGCGCTCGGCCCCGGAGGCCTCAGCCGTGAGCGCGCCGGCGTCGAGGTCCGCGACGTCCACCCGTCGCACTACGGCCGCATGTGCCCCATCGAGACCCCGGAAGGCCCGAACATCGGCCTCATCGGCTCGCTCGCGTCGTTCGCGCGCATCAACGCGTTCGGCTTCATCGAGACGCCGTACCGTCGTGTCGTCGATGGCAAGGTCACCGACGAGATCGACTACCTCACGGCATCCGAGGAGAGCGACTACATCGTCGCCCAGGCCGGTGTCGCGCTGAAGGCCGACGGCTCGTTCGCGACCGACCGCGTGCTGGCCCGTCGTGGTCAGGGTGGCGAGGTCGACCTCTTCCACGCCGACGAGATCGGCTACATGGATGTCTCGCCCCGCCAGATGGTGTCGGTCGCGACGTCGCTCATCCCGTTCCTCGAGCACGACGACGCGAACCGCGCCCTCATGGGTGCCAACATGCAGCGTCAGGCCGTTCCGCTCCTGCGTTCGGAGTCCCCTGTCGTCGGAACCGGCATGGAGGGCTACGCGGCCATCGACGCCGGTGACGTGCTCACCGCCGAGAAGGCCGGTGTCGTGATGGAGGTCTCGGCGGACGTCGTGACGATCCAGCTCGACGAGGGTGGCACTCAGGACTACTTCCTGCGCAAGTTCGACCGCTCCAACCAGGGCACGTCGTACAACCAGCGCGTCATCGTCTCGGCGGGAGACCGCATCGAGAAGGGCGAGGTCATCGCCGACGGACCCGCGACGGAGAACGGCGAGCTCGCGCTCGGCAAGAACCTCCTCGTGGCGTTCATGACGTGGGAGGGCCACAACTTCGAGGACGCCATCATCCTCAGCCAGGACCTCGTGAAGGACGACACCCTCTCCTCGATCCACATCGAGGAGTACGAGGTGGATGCCCGTGACACGAAGCTCGGCAAGGAGGAGATCACCCGCGACCTCCCCAACGTGAGCCCGGACCTGCTGAAGGACCTCGACGAGCGCGGCATCATCCGCATCGGCGCCGAGGTGCGTCCCGGCGACATCCTCGTCGGCAAGGTCACGCCCAAGGGCGAGACCGAGCTGTCGGCCGAGGAGCGCCTGCTGCGCGCGATCTTCAACGAGAAGAGCCGCGAGGTCCGCGACACGTCGCTCAAGGTGCCGCACGGCGAGCAGGGCACGATCATCGCCGTCAAGGAGTTCAACGCCGAGGACGGCGACGACGAGCTCGGCTCGGGCGTCAACCGCCGCGTCGTGGTCTACATCGCCCAGAAGCGCAAGATCACCGAGGGCGACAAGCTCGCCGGCCGCCACGGCAACAAGGGCGTCATCGCGAAGATCCTCCCCGTCGAGGACATGCCCGTCCTCGCGGACGGCACGCCGGTCCAGGTCATCCTGAACCCGCTCGGCATCCCGGGTCGCATGAACTTCGGCCAGGTCCTCGAACTCCACCTCGGCTGGATCTCCCAGCAGGGCTGGAAGGTCGAGGGCAACCCGAAGTGGGCGGCGAGCCTGCCGACCGCGGCACGTGAGGCCGCTGCCGGCACGAAGGTCGCGACCCCTGTGTTCGACGGTGCGTTCGAGGACGAGATCGCAGGTCTCCTCGACTCGACGCTCCCGACGCGCGACGGCGAG
>NZ_JBIMKU010000007.1:0-260260 GCF_051860965.1 Microbacterium sp. | reverse complement strand
CGAGAACCTCCGAGTTCGTGAAGACGTCAGACATCTCCACTAAGCCCGGAGGTTCTCCCCTTTCACAAGACCGGAAACGCCACCAACCTCATGGCCGGGTACATCTAGAGGCTGCGAACTTCGCCGACACCGGTGACGGTGGGGCCGATGAAGCTGCGGCCGTAGAAGCGGAGCCCACTCCGACCCCCACGCCGGAGAAGCACGAGGAGGCTGTCACCGAGGTCATCGTGTTCGAGCAGACCACGGTCGAGGACCCGGCGCTGCCACGTGGTCAGACTCAGGTGACGACGGTCGGGCAGAACGGCACCCGCACGCTGACCTATGCGGTGACGACATTGGAGGGTGTCGAGACCGG
Organism: Microbacterium sp.; assembly: GCF_051860965.1. Taxonomy (GTDB): domain Bacteria; phylum Actinomycetota; class Actinomycetes; order Actinomycetales; family Microbacteriaceae; genus Microbacterium. The sequence goes on along the minus strand of NZ_JBIMKU010000007.1, from coordinate 259,905 downwards.
CCGTGAGCTCGTGTCGGATGTAGTGACCGTCGCGCCGATCGCACAAGTGACGTCGGTCGGAACATACGATCCACCGCCCCCTCCCGCAGCGGCACCCGTGGCGCCCGCCGCGCCGGCCAACTCGGGCTGTGACTCGAACTACGCGGAGGCCTGCGTTCCGATCGCGAGTGACGTGGACTGCGCGGGTGGTAGCGGCAACGGTCCCGCCTACTTCGATGGTGTCGCCCGAGTCGTGGGTAACGACATCTACGAGCTCGACCGCGACGGCGACGGCTACGCCTGCGAGCCCTGGTGAGCCGCCCAAGCGAGCTTGCGCCAAGCATGGGGATACCGGGTCTGCTCGTTGCGCCGATTCGGTTGCCGCTACGCGCGCGGGATTGCGTCGTCAGGTCCGCGCGCCAGAGGGGTCCACGAGTATCCGTGCGCTGTATGTTGTTCTCATGGGCGGCGGCGTGACACTGTGAGAGCCTTACCCACGTTCGGTCAGCCACCCGTGATCGAAGCGGTCGCCGGCGTCGAGTTTGGCGCCGCGTGGGACTTCGCGCCCGCTTCAGCGGCAGTCGTGAGCTCACTTCGCCACGACTACAGCACTTCGGCCTTCTTACCTGCCATCCCGCCCACGCCTGTGGGTGAGGGCGACTCCGTGTTCCAGACGTTTTTCACTGCGGGTGTCGGTCCCGCACCTGTTCGCCTTCAGCTCACCTCTCCTGACAACGTATGGGTGGCACAACTCCAGGCCGATCGCCTCACCGTAAACTGGCGGCGCCTTGATGAACGCTCGGCTTATCCCGGTTACGGCGAGATGCAGAGGCGTCTCGAGCAACTTCTCTTGGCCGTCACCGCTGCAGTCCCTGGTGGAACGCTTCGTCCGACGACTCTCGAGTACACCTATGTGAACGGCATAAACCGGCCCGCTCCAGAAGTCTTCCGACTGCTCGATCCCGCCGTGTTTCGAGATCCCGACCTTGAGGGTGTCGAGGTCCGGTTCCAGGTGAACATCCCGAACTCGAGCGGGCGGGTAGCGGTGTCCGTGGAGCCGCGGGTGGAGGCGGGACAGCGAGGGAGCGTCCTTACCGTGGTGAGCAACCACTTCGTGACTGAAGCCGTAAGTATGCATCACTTGTTAGAGTTGGTCGATCGCGCACACGTCCAAGCGCGCCACGCCTTCGCGTGGATCACGACGGACGCTGCACGCGCTGCCTGGGGGGAGTCGCACAATGACGATGACTGATCCTGGATTGACGAACGTCGGGACGACTACTTGGCGCGAAGCTACGTATCCAGACGGCTGGAACGAGTTCGCCGCCATCGAGAACGCAGCGACATGGGCCACGGTTATCGACGAATCAACGCCGCAGGTCTCGAAGGCTGCGCTTCTCGCCTACGCGACGACGCGGTTGAAGCGACTTCTCAACGCGAAGGCCGCATCCACGCGCTCAGCGGTGACCGCTCAGCGTGCGCTGGCAGTCTTGCTTGTTGAGAGCTCGGCCACGCCGCAGACAAGCGCGACCGATGACGGTGGTGTCTTGATCGAATGGCTCGTGAACCGCGCGAGCCTACACATGCGCATCGACCCGGACGGCGACTCGATCGAAATCTGGGGCATGAGTGCAGAGGGAGTCGTGGTTCTCGACGATGTCGTCCCGTCACGCCAATTCTCAACCAGCCCGTCGCGGCTATCCGCTCGAGTCGTTCTTCGCGAGCTTTCGTCGGGCGTTGAGAACCGGGTGGCGGTTGACGGCTAAGCGGTCGCCGCGGCTACTTCCGAGCGACCATCCTCTTCTCGGGGCCGTTGATGGAGACGAGGTTCTCTGGCGTACGATTTCGCCTTCGAGGCACGTCCCGAAGCCGGACAAGGCCGACGTCCTGACTCAGGACGAGGGACACGTGATCAGCCACCAGCTGAAAGCTGGTGCGATCGACCTTCGCAAGGACGGTGGATCCGTTTGGCGGCCGAAGGTGCTGGATGCCGCTAACGTCGCGACTGATGCGATCTTCGTCGGTGAGTACGTCGGGCTTGCGGAGGCCACTCGCGACGAGGTCGAGCTGTGTGAGGTCACGAAGGCAGGGTGCGCGCCCGAGAAGCCTTTCCGGGTCAAACCCGATCCCTACCCGCCGACGCAGCCGCGAGAACCGAAGTACGCCGCACACGCTTTGATCGTCTTCAGCCCTACTCAGATGATTGGGCGGGGCCCAGCGGAAACTCGCATCGCGCAGTGCTTTCGTATCGTAAGTCTGGGTTCCGTGCCGTCTGCGCTCGCGGACGACATATAGCTCCGGCCCGGAGCTCCGAAGATCCGTCCGCCCACAGTAGGCGTACCTGCTGTTGCGATCTTCGGTTGGTTGCTCCCTGAGCCGAGCGGGTGACAGACGGATCCGTCTGTCGAGTGGTCCAAGGTCAGTGATAACTCGACAACTGCCCTGTGACACTCGACCAACCGCCAGCTCACGTCAGGGCGATCGGACCGAATCCAGCAAGCAATGCAAGCAATGCACGTAGGCACTTATAGTGATTACTAGTTACTGGCGACTCGCTTTTGGAGTAGCATGCTTGCATGCGCGGAGGGATGCGGAGCTGGAAGAGTGGCGCAGATTCGCGCGGGATTCGGAATGCGATGTCGTACGCATTCGGCGGCACGTGCGACGCCCACATGACGCTGGCAGCGCAGCCGGCGCTGAGCTATGCAGACCTGGGCGCCGCGACGGTGACGCGATTCACCGTGGTCACTGGCGTCGCCGCGATCGATGAGTTGGATGCGCAAAAGCTGCGTCGATGGATTGATGGGCAGAACCCAGCGTCGGGGGAGTCGCGCGGGCGACCGCATCACTCCGCTAACGCTGATCTACTGCTCGACGGCACAATCAACTTCCCGAAGTCATACAGCGTCGCCGCCTTGATCAACGCTGACTTGGCCGTCGCGTTCGAAGCATTGCAAGACCGATTACGGGACCGGATAGTGGTGCTGTGGCAGCGCGAGCTCAACGCCAGGCGTGGCGCGGGCGGGCGGATTCGAGAAGACATCGCGCGACTCGAGGTCGTCGAACTCAAGCACCGCCGATCCCGCGCGTTGGACCCGCACATTCACCGGCATCTCTGGCTGAACATGAAAGTGCAGGGCGCCGACGGCAAATGGTCGAGTCTCGATTCGCGAGTGGCGTTGAAGCTGCACACGGTGGTGAACGCTGAGGGAGAGCTCGCAGCGCGTACCGATCCCGACTGGTTGGCGGCGCTCGCCGCCCACGGCTACACGCTCGATGCCGATGGAGAGATCGCGGAACTTTCGTCAGCGGTGCGGCCACTGTCGCGTCGCTCCAACCAAATCGAAGCGAACCGCGAGCGGCTGACGGCGAAGTGGTGCCAGGATCACCCCGGCGCCATGCCAGGTCCCGACGACCGCCATCACATCGACGAGCTCGCGTGGGCGCAGGGCCGACCGAACAAGCCCTCCCACCTCGACGAGGCGGAATGGGCCGACCGGGTCACAGCTGAAGTCGCGGCGATCGACTCGGCACTCCTTCAACCGCGCGCTGCGGTTGCGCAGCGTGCGGTGAGCTTGGCGGACCTTGACCGTGACTATCTGGCGCGTGTGGCCCTCGTCGAGGCGGATGCCCGGTCCGTGTCGAGCGCGGGTCGCTTCTCGCCGTGGGATCTCCGCGCCGGAGCTATCCGAGCGGTCGCCGCGCAACAGGTCGTCGCCGAGCACGCCGTCCTTGAGGAACTGATTGAGGACGTCGTCGTCCGCGCCCTCGCCGACACGATCGACCTCAACCCCGAGGTCGTTTCGAAGCCCGCGCACGTCAAGACGCTGATGGCCCAGGAGACGGTCGTCTTGAAGCTGAGCGTAAGCAATGCGCTGGGGAAGCTCGCTGTTACTGGTCCGATGCCGGAACCGAGACAGATGCGCGCGCTCTCGACCAAGTACGCAAAGTCGTTCGGCGGTCTGGATGCCTCGCAGCTTGCGGCGGCGTCTGCGATCGCGGGATCGAGTGGGCTGGTCTCGATCACGGGTCCGGCGGGATCGGGGAAGACCACACTGTTACGGGTCGCCTTCGATGCCCTGCACCGTCAGGGTCGACGCCTTGTCGTCCTCGCCCCGACGAGGAAGGCGGCCGCCGTCGCCGCGCGCGAGGTCGGCACGTATGCAACGAGTGTCCATTCGCTGCTCGCTGACCACGGTTGGCGATGGTCCAAGGATCCATCCGGGGGCATGCGCTGGAACCAGCTGAAGCGCGGTGATCTGGACCCTTCGTCGGGCCAGACGTACCCCGGCCCGCTCCGACACGAACTTCACCGCGGAGATCGCATCGTCGTCGATGAAGCTGGCATGGTCGACCTGCACACCGCTCACGCACTAGCTGTGGTCGCGAGCCAGACAGGGTCGGGCGTTGCGATGATTGGCGACCCTTATCAAGCTGCGCCGGTCGGGCACTCGGGCGCTTTTGCCGCTCTCACTCGGCTCGCCAACCACGTCGTCGAACTGACGGGGGTCCACCGCTTCGTGGACCCCGAGTACGCCGCGCTCAGTCTGCGCTTCCGCAGGCCCGTCGATGCGGCTGACGCGACTGAGATCGCAAGACAACTGGAGGAACGCGGACATCTTCGACACGTCGCGACTGAGGACGCGGCCCTCAACGCGATGGTCGATGCGTGGTTTGCCGCCACGGCCCACGGCCGAAGGATTGCCCTCGTCGCCGCGACCAACGAAGCTGCGGATGCGATCAGTGAGGCGATACAGCTGCGACGGCTTCACGATGGGCAGCTTCAGGCGGATCGGTTGGCGATCGGACGCGATGGTCAGCGGCTTCTCGTTGGCGACGTGGTGCAGACCCGGCGCAACGACAGTGCCGCAGGAGTGCAGAATCGCGTTCACTGGGTGATCACGGCCATCGGTGTAGATCGAATCGATGTGACGAACACTGCCGATACGACGGAACGACGGCACCTCTCCCACGATTATGCGTCCGAGTTCGTCCACCTCGCATACGCCTCCACCGTCCACGGCATCCAAGGGGAGACAGTCGACGAGTCAATCGTGGGGCCGGGGGTCGATGCGGCTGGGTTCTACGTAGGACTCACCCGCGGACGCGAATCGAACCACGCCATCGTGATCGCGTCGACAATGAAAGCGGCGCGGGCACTCGTAGCCGCGACCATCCAAGACGTGAAGCACGACTCGACTCTCGAGGGGGCTCGTGCTCGAGCCAGGATCGACCTGGCCAGGGCAGCCCAGCCGTCGCCCTTCCCGCACGAGGTCGGCCACGCCACGCAGAGTTCCACAACCAGCCTCGGCAGATGAGCTCGCCGCGTTAAGAAGCGGTCAAGCCCCTATGAGTTCGCCGACAGTCGCAGGTCGGACCGCTTTCTTTGAAGCTCCTTATAGCGGACAGCGCAAGGTGTTCACGTGGGCACCGAGCCCGCAGAACGGAGATCACAATGGCAACGAACAAGAAGACGCTCATCGCCGGGATCGGTGCCGGTGCGGCCGCGCTGGTGCTCGGCGTCGGAGCGCTCGCGCTAGCGCTGCCCGCGAGCGCGGCGCCGCCGACGTCATCCACCACGACGTCGACGTCCACCGCGGACAACGACGTGGAGACCAACGACGGTCCGGACGGCAACGACCAGGAGACGCCCATCAGCGGGGCCGACGCCGCAACCGCTCAAGCCGCCGCCCTCAAGGCTGTGGGCAACGGGGTCGCGGGCGACGTCACCGCCGATGATGGCAACGGCTACGAGGTCGTCGTCACGCAGTCGGACGGTTCGACCGTCGAGGTCCACCTCGACGCATCGTTCAATATCACGGCGCAGGACGTCGAGGACGGCACCAACGACGGCGAGACTGCCGACGATCAGGGCGTCGAAGACGGAACGAACGACGGCGAAACCGCCGACGACGCACCCGCAACGACGCCGTAAACCTAGGGTGCCGTCAGCGTTCCAACCACGCTGGCGGCACCCACTCTTTCGCGATGCTTTGGATTCGAGCACGCACCGAACTCTCCAGCCGGTTCTGAGCGAATTCTTAGCGGCGTGTGAGGACGATTCTTCGATGGAAGACACTCGACGCACACTCCGACGCGCAGCGACTCTGACGGCTCTCGCGATCGCCGCACTTAGTACCGTCGTCGTCGCGGGCCTTGCGATCGTCGCGAGCCAGTGGTGGAGCGCGGCTGAAGTGAATGTCGTGATCGGCGTCAACGCGTTCCACAACGTGGTCTTCGACGCCGTCGCGGGCACGATAAACGTCGTCTTCGGTCCGACCGGTGCGGCACTCATCACGGTGGCGACGCTCGTCGGCGTCATCGCTCTGACGAAGTCCTGGCTGGCTGGCGTGCGGGTCGGGCTGATGATCGCGTTCGCTTGGGGACTTGCCGACCTCGTCAAGATCGTCGTGCGGCGACCGCGTCCCGACCCCGCACTCCTCCTGCATCCGACCGGCGTCGAACCGTCGACGTTCAGCTATCCCAGCGGACACACGGCCTTCGCTGTGGCGATCGGACTCGCTATCGCGCTTCTGTTCGCCGGTCGGCGAGCACGAGCCATCGCTCTCGTCTGCGCGGCAGCGGTTGCGCTGGTCACCGCCTGGTCGCGTGTCTACTTAGGTGTGCATTTTCCGACGGACGTGGCGGCCTCGATGATCGTCGTGCCGTTCGTCGTGATAGCGATCCGGGCTCTTACGGCGCGGATGCGACTGTTCCGCTCGGGGACGGAAGCGTCACGTCAGAATGGTGCCCGTCAACTGCGATAGAGGCTCTGCCAGCGCATTGATGAGGTCCACGAGGCTGCGCTTGTCCGACTCGGACAGCTCGCTGTGGCCCACGAGGCCGGTCTTTGGTCGCCACCTCGTCGAGCAGACTGATGGCGCCGTTCGAGATCGCCGCAATGCCCTGATCGTCGAGCGCGGACTGGAAGTCCGCCGAGTGCACGTAGTCGTAGAGGCTCTGGATGTCCACGACCAGCCACGTACCGATCGCGTCGCACTTGCTCGGCGAGGACGGCGCCCAGTCCTGCCACGTGGGAGTGACCTGATCGGCATTGAGTGAATCCTGCGCGGGCATCCACAGGTCTCTCTCAATCCGGTGAAACCCGGTCCAGTCCAAGCCCTCGGCGACTGCGTCGACCTCGCGATAGTCGATGGGCGGATCGAGGTCGCCGAGCGTGCTCGCGACCGGCTCGATCCGCTCGTAGTGGGCGCGGACGAGGGGGAACTGCTCTCGTGCGGACGCGTCGCCGGCCGAGTACGCGGAGACGAAGGTCTCGGCGGCGGGTACCAGGCGCGCGCAGAAGTCAGAGACACCTGATGCTTGTCTTAGAGACATCTCAGAGATCGCGGGCGAGGATGGCGTCAGAGGAGCCACATGCCTGAATCACGCCCGCGTCTTCTGCTCGTCGAAGACGACCCCCAACTTGGTCCGTTGATGGCCGGCGTACTCGACGAGGTCTATGACGTCAAACTCATCGTCGACGGCTCCGTTGCTTTGGCGACTGCGCAAGAAGAATCGTTCGACGTGCTCATCGTCGACCGACGGTTGCCTGGCGTAGACGGCCTGTCGATCGTCGAGAGCCTGCGCCGCGACGGCATCCAGACGCCGCTGCTCATCCTCACCGCGCTCGGGACGGTCCAGGACAAGGTGCGGGGTCTGGATGCCGGTGCCAACGACTACCTCGTCAAGCCGTTCGACTTCGAAGAGCTGTTCGCGCGGCTGCGTGCCATTCGCCGGATCTCCGACGGGGAGGGGTCGCTTATCCGACTCGGTCCCTGGGAGTTCTATCCCGACTCGCGAGCTGTGTACTCGCCCTATGACGGGCGCACGATGCTCACCCATCGCGAGTGCGAACTGCTCAAGCTTTTCGCCACCCACCCGCAGAAGACGTTCACTCGCGCCGACATCCTGCGCGCTGTCTTCGACGCGAGCGAGACCCCGGGCACGGTCGACACGTACGTCCATTACCTGCGGCGCAAGACCGATCCCGATATCGTCACCACCGTGCGCGGGCGGGGATACCGACTGGGGATGCTGTGACGAACTCCCGTTCGATCGACCCCGACGCTCAGCTCGTCCGGGCGACGTCGCGACGCGTTGGTGTATGGATCACAATCGCGGTGAGTGTTCTCGTGCTCGCTGTGCTCGTCGCGGCCTTCTTGGTCGTGTTCTCGCAGATCCCCCCCGATCAGTTGTTCAACCCCGGCCGCGGTGAGACGACGATCGACATCGGCGGTCTGGAGCTTCTGGTGTGGGGCGTCGTCATCGGTGCGGCGGCCGTCGCGCTCGCCGGTACCCTCGCTTTCTTCGCGACACGTCGAGCGGTCGCGCCTCTCGTGGATGCCCTCGGCCGACAGCGCCGGTTCGTCGCGGACGCCTCACACGAGCTGCGCACCCCGCTGGCCATCCTCGACGCGCGCCTGCAGGTGCTGGACCGCTCTCTAGGCCCCGACGACCCTCACCAGGAGATCGTCGCCGAACTGCGTGGCGACTCCCAGAGCCTCATCGCCGTCGTGTCCGATCTCCTCGACGCGGTCGATGTTGCCCCCGCGGGCGACATCGCTCCTGTGGCGGTCGGGGCTGTCGCACGTTCGGCGGTGGACGACATGCGAATGCTTGCCCGCGAACGCGCGATAGAGATCCGCGCCGACTCCCTCGACCCGGAACTTCGCGTCGCAATCCCCGAGACGAGCCTCCACCGCAGCCTCGTCGCGCTCCTGGACAACGCGGTCAAGCACTCCCCAGCCGGATCCGTCGTCACGCTGAGCACCGAGGTCTCCCGCATGGACGTCATCCTTTCGATCGCGGATCAGGGCCCGGGCATCCGCGGCATCGATCCGACCCGCGTCTTCGACCGATTCGCCCGCTCCTCCGAGGCCGTCGACGGCGGAGGGACTGCACGGACGGGGTTCGGCATCGGGCTCTCGCTCGTGCAGGAGACGGTGAGCCGCTATCGCGGACGCGTCGAGGTGGCCCGCACGTCGGCGGAGGGTACGACGATCTTCATGCGGCTGCCGCTCGCTAGAAGCTGAGGCTCAATCCGCAGCAGGCTCGAGGCGAAAGACCGTCGTGCGGTGGATGAGCTGACTCGACGTCACTCTGTACCCGCGAAGCGCCAGCATCGATATGTCCGCCGGTACGCCATTCCCCGCGCTCAGTTCGACCGCCCAGACGTCGCTCCCGTGACCAAGCCGGAAGACCGCGCGCGCATTAGGGATGACTTGGTCCCATAGGCGGGCCGTCATCCAGTAGGGGAGCTCCCGAGCCACGTCGTCGAGTTGCGAGAACGCTGACGGGTAGAGGTCGGAGATGATCCGTGGGTCGCGAGACGGCTTCGTGGTCTGGTCGAAAACGATCGCGTCGCCGGGCTGCGCGTTCGCGGCGATGTACTCGGCGACCGCGCGCCAGTCGCTCCCGCCATCCTTCGCCCAGAGAGTGCGCAACTTCACGTCGATCGGCAGCGCGGTGAAGGCGAGCGCTGCGACTACCACCGCCGCGCCGACGAGCTTCCATCGGGGCGCGAGCCGCTCCGCGAGCGCGATCGCACCGAGCGCAATCAGGATCGCCGCCGCCGGGGTGCAGAACGACAGATAGCGAACGTTGTACATCGGCGAGAGCGTCGCGTTCCCCAGCAGCAGAACGCTCGTCGGGAGGATCAACCACGCAAGACCGAGCACCGTAAGCCGACGACGTCGGTCTTCGCCCGGGTTGCGCGAGCGCCAAGAACGTACCAGCCAGACGGCAGCGATCGAGATGACAAGCCAGGCCAGGGCGGCGGGGACGATCCCCCCGAACCATTGCTTGACGAGGACGTTCGGCCACGTGGCGTAGTTGCGGCGCGCGAGGAATGCGATCTGATCGCGCTGGGAGTAGCCGACGAACAGGATCGGCGCACTCATCGCGGCGGCGGCCGCCGCTGGGGCCATCCAGGTTCGCAGGCGGTCGCGGTGGAACCCCAGCACGAAGACGCCATGCACCACGAGGAGGAGCGCCAGGTAGAGGAACAGATAGATGGATGCCGCCATCCCGACCGCGTAGCCGAGCCAGGCGAGGCGCCGCGGACGCGTCTGTACTAGGCGGAGGAGCAGCACAGTGAGCCAGACAGCCGCCGCAGCGCCGAGTGCGTACGACCTCGCCTCGTCGGCCATGGAGAAGGTGCGGGGGAGCACGATGCACACGGCGCCCGCGAGCACGGCAATTCGCGTGCCGACGAATCGACGCGAGAGGGCGACGGTCCCCGCTACCAGAAGGCCGGCGGCGAGAGCGCTGGGAAGGCGCGTCGCGAACTCGGATGTGCCGAAGACGCCCATCCACACGTGAAGGAACGCGTAGTACACACCGTGCACGCCATCGATCGTCCCGAGCATCGCGATCAGGCTCGGCCACGACCGAGACGCCGACATCACGCTCGCTGCCTCGTCACCCCAATACGACGGCACCCATGATCCGATGGCGCCGGCGATGGCGCCGAGCACGCCGACGATCGCGATCGGCCAACCCGACCGTCGCGTACACGATGTCGTCGTGGTCGGTGCGAGGTCGAGCTCCAGCATCTGGCGCCTCCTGTCGTCGATCTACGGCAACGGTGGCGTCCGAAGATCGGAGCATTCCCATTTCTCGCACCAGCGGACTGAGAAGGTTCTCAGAAAACCGATCTTGAGAGGTTCCTCAGAAGCGGCGGCGGTGAATCGGGGCGAACGCCAAGCCGAACCCGTGAGATTCGGGGACATGTCCAACACACTTCCCGAGCATGTCCGCACGATCCTGTTCAACAGGGTCCCCGAGGTCACGTTCGCCTTCTGGGTGATCAAAGTCCTCTCCACCACGACCGGCGAAACCTTCGCCGACTATCTGAACGTCGATCTGGGGCTGGGCCTCACGATCACGACGTGGGTCATGACCGCGCTGCTGATCGCCGCGCTGGTCGCCCAGTTCGCGACGAAGCGCTACAACTCCGGTGTGTACTGGACAGTCGTCGTGCTCATCAGCATCGTGGGCACGCTGGTCACCGACAATCTGACCGACGTCCTCGGCGTCGAACTCTGGGTGAGCACGCTGATCTTCTCCGTGCTGCTCGCCCTCGTCTTCGGAATCTGGTTCGCACGCGAGCGCACGCTCTCGATCCACACGATCTTCACGCGCCGTCGGGAGGCGTTCTACTGGGTTGCGATCCTGCTGACATTCGCCCTCGGCACGGCCGCCGGCGACCTGATCTCGGAGGGCCTCGGTCTCGGATACGTCTTCGGCACGATCCTGTTCGCATCGCTCATCGGCATCGTCGCGATCGCCCGCTTCGCCTTCCAGGCCAACATCGTGTTCTGCTTCTGGGCGGCCTACGTGCTGACGCGCCCCCTCGGAGCCTCCGTCGGCGATCTGCTGTCCCAGGCCCCCGCCGATGGCGGCCTCGGTTTCGGCACGACCGTGACCAGCGTGGTCTTCCTCCTCGTCATCGTCGCGGTCGCCGCCTACCTCGGGATCAAGGTCCGCCGCCAGCGCGCCAAGGCGATCGCGTCGCTTCCCGCCGCAAGCCTCGCGGTCGCACCGTAGGATCGCCCCACAAGAGAAAGGTCGACCACGTGGCCCTGCGCATCCTGACCGTCGAGGACGAGCCGGAGATGGCGGATCTGATCGCTCGCGGACTCCGAGGCGAGGGCTACGTGGTCGACGTCGTGACGAACGGCGTCGACGCGATCTCGCTGGCGACCGACGGCAGCTACGACATCGCGATTCTCGACGTCATGCTGCCCGGCATGTCCGGCTTCGAGATCTGCCGTTGGCTGCGGCGCCAGCACGAAGGGCTAGCCATACTGATGCTCACCGCGCGCGATGCCGTCGATGACCGCGTCAGAGGATTGGATGCGGGCGCGGACGACTACCTCGTGAAACCGTTCGAGTTCGCCGAACTCGCGGCCCGGCTCCGCGCCCTGCGGCGTCGCGACGTGATCGGCACCGCACGGATCGACGTCGGCGGGCTCAGCATCGACATGCTTCGACACGAGATCTCGGCGGCCGGCAAAGAGCTCCGCGTGAGCCGCACCGAGTTCGACCTTCTTCGCCTCCTCGCGTCCAACGTCGGACGCGCCCTGCCTCGCACCGAGATCCTCGACAGCGTTTGGGGCTCCGCGAGCTACGTCGACCCGAACATCGTCGATCAGTACATCAGCTACGTCCGGCGCAAACTCGACGCCGCGAACGCCCCCGTGCGCATCGCGACCACCCGTGGGGTCGGGTTTGAGCTCATCCCCGACGAGACGTGAACGGTTCCCGGCTCACGATCCGCGCGCGGATCACAGGCGGCAGTCTGCTTATAGCCGTCCTCATCTCCATTGTTGCGGGCATCATCATCTACGGTCAGGTTGGCCGCATCGTTCGACAGGGCAGCATCAGCGTGCTCGAGAGCGCAGCGAGCCCCTATGTCGCCGCAATCGAGGCTGGTGACACGCAGGAGTGGGACCCGCCGGGCCCCGGACAGTTCGTCGCCGTCATCGCCCCCACTGGTGCCGTTGTGCTCGACACACTTCCCGCCGACCTCGACGCGGAAGCCCTCGCGACGACCACCGACGGAGCGTCGGTGGTCGCGGCGCATCTGGTCCAGACCACGACTGTCGACGCAGAGGGCGGAGCGTGGGGAGTTGTTACGGCGGTCGCCGACGACCGGCAGGTTCTCAACGAAGTCGCGTTCCTGCTCATCGCGAGCATCGCAGGGATCAACCTCGCGTTCGGCGCCGCCTCGTGGCTGATCAGCACGGCCGCTCTCCGCCCCGTCAGCCGGCTCCGACGCAGTGCCGCGGAGATCGCCTCGGCGCCCGGTCGCGAGCTGCTTCCGGTCGGCCCCGCCCAGGACGAGATCTCCGACCTCGCGCAGACCCTGAACCAGCTGATCGCCGAACTTCGGGCATCGGCGGATCGAGAGCGGCAGATCGTCTCCGATGCGAGCCACGAGCTACGAACGCCGTTGGCCATCCTTCAGACCCGACTCGAGCTTGCACTGCGGCAGGCCGACACCCTCGAAAAGATGCGCGGCGATGTGGACGCCGCGCGCAAGACCGTTGCGCGACTGTCCGCGCTCGCTAACTCGCTGCTCGAGCTGTCGAGGATCGATGCTCAGGCGGAGCCGGGACGCGCGACGGTGGGCGAGTTGGCCGCCGAGCTGGGCGACGCGGTGGACCGCGGTCGCCAGCGCGTGAGTGGACGGAACATCCGCATCGACTACGTCGACGACACCACGTCGCGCGACGATCAGGTGGCGGTCGGTGACGCCGACTTCGGGCGTGTCTGCGACAACCTGATCGGCAACTCCCTCGCCGCCATCGACACGACGGGCGCTATCGAACTGCGACTCTCCCGCGATACCGCCCGCCTCCACCTCACCGTCACCGACGACGGAGGGGGCATGGCTGAAGAATACGTCCCGCACGCATTCGATCGGTTCTCGCGCGAGAACGAATCCCGGACGACCGGTGGCGCCGGACTCGGCCTGTCGATCGTCGCCGCCGTCGTCGACGTCTCAGGCGGGACCGTCGGACTCGTGAACGACCCCGGGGCGGGTCTCCGTGTCGAGATCACCTTCCCTCTCGTGGCGTCCTCAAGCGAGCGGCGACGCTAGCAGGGGTCGAGAGCCGTCCGCCAGTGCGTTCGGCGCCGGCAAGGCTCACGACACCGGTCGGGGACGCGGGGACGGTCAGGTCACGCGTCTGAGAAAGCATCCGAGATGAATCTCTCCACATCGGACTCACGCCAACATCGCCGCCCGGCAATCATGGCCGACTGCGGCGCTGTGCCGCAGTGCACCATCCACCGCAACTGTGCTGGCGTGCGGCGAAGGCGTTCTGCAACCTCTTCGATGAACAGAATCTTGTCCACTTGACTCACCCCCATTCCTAGTTGGACTTGACTGAATAACTCAGTAGACCACGAGAACTAGTCGTGTGCAATAGCCTTTCGTAGTACGCTCGCGACATGACAAGTGATGTGGAAATTGGGCGCAACGTCGCGCGTGTTCGCGGGTTGGTCAGTCAGAAGGATCTCGCCGACGAGATGCGTAGACGCGGTTTTCGCTGGTCGCAGGCCACCGTCTGGGCGGTCGAGAAGGGAGAGCGTCCCCTGCGACTGGCAGAGGCGGAAGCGCTCGGCAAGATCATGGACATCCACCACACCGTCCTCCTCTATTCCAGCGAGGGGATTGACCTGGTGTACGAGTTCCGCGACTTCGGTGACCTGATGGATGAGATTCAGGAGCTTGCGTACCTCTCGTTCGAGAGGCAGCGCAGGCTGGCGGCACTCGTCGATCGCCATCCGGCCGACTGGGAAGAGGATGAGGACTCCGAGGCGGTGCTTGCGCGCAATGCAGTCGATGCTGCGATCGAAGGAATCGTCCGCGCAGAAGCTCACTATCGCGGCCTGGTGTCCGGCAGCAACTTCCCCGAGACGGCCGACGAACGCGCGTCCGCCGGCAAGTTCTCTCACGCCTTCATGAGTGGAATCGCCGATCGCCTCGAAGCCGAGCGCGCGCGGCTTCGCAAGCCCCAGTCCAGTGAGAAGTCCGATGGCGTCGATCAAACAACGTGACGACGGCGTCTGGCGGGCGCGCTATCGAGACGACGCCGGCAAGGAGCACGCCCGGCATTTCAAGCTGAAGCGGGACGCGCAACGCTGGCTCGATGAGGTCGCGACGTCCGTCGTCACGGGGCAGTACGTGGACCCGAACGCCGGCAAGATCACGTGGGACGAATGGAACCAGCGATGGTTCGACGGCCAGACGTGGGTCTCCGGCACCATCCAGGCGGCGACCACCGCGGTGGAGAGCGTACCCTGGCGGTCGCGACCGCTCAGCTCGGTCCAGCCGTCCGACGTGCAGCGGTGGGTCGCCGCGGAGCACAAACGAGGGCTCGCGGCGTCGACGATCAAGACGCGACTCACCTACGTCGGGATGTCCTTTCGAGCCGCGGTCGACGATCGGCGCATCGTCAAGAGCCCGACAATCGGGATCAAGGCTCCACGTGCGCGTCGAGCCGATGCGACGATGCGTATCCTCAGCGCTGAAGAGGTCGCCTCGGTTCTCGCGGTCGCCGGCTACTTCCGGCCGTTCATCGAGGCCTGCATCTTCGCAGGGCTTCGCCTGGGGGAGGCCGCGGGTCTACAGCTCCGCGATGTGAACTTTCTCGGTCGCACTCTCACTGTGGCCCGGCAGGTGCAGGGTGCGACCCTCAAGACCGCCCGACTCGCGCCGCCGAAGTACCAGTCCGAACGCTCCATCTTTGTACCCGCCGAGTTCCTCGCGCCGTTATCCGCGCACATCGCCGCTCAGCAGATCACGGCGCAGGACGAGCACCTCTTCGTCACCGAGCTCGGCCGAATCTACAACCGCAACAGCGCGGGCGAAGCGTGGCGTCGTGTCCGCGAGTCAGCCGGTCTTCCCGACCACGTCACGCTGCACGCCCTCCGACATACCTACGCGTCGAACCTCATCGCGCAGGGATGCGACGTCGTCACGGTGCAACGTGCGCTGGGGCACTCCACTCCGTCGATCACGCTCAACGTCTACAGCCACCTGTGGCCGTCCGCGGAGGACAGGACCCGGGGCGCGACAGCGGCCTTCATGACCGAAGTCGCGGATTTTGCGGACTCTGTGCGGACTGAAACCGGAAAACCCCAGGTCAGAGGCTCGCGCTAGCGGTAGTTGACGAACTGCAGGTCGACGTCGAGGTCGGACGCCTTGAGCAGCCGCTGCACCTCTTGCAGGTCGTCCCGGCTCTTGGACTGCACGCGCAGCTCGTCGCCCTGGATCTGCGACTTCACGCCCTTGGGGCCCTCGTCGCGGATGATCTTCGAGATCTTCTTGGCGTTCTCGGAGGAGATGCCGTCCTTGATCGTCGAGACGATGCGGTACTCCTTGCCGCTCGCGAAGGGCTCACCCGACTCGAGGCTCTTCAGCGAGATGCCGCGCTTGATGAGCTTCGACTGGAACACGTCGAGCACCGCCTTCGCGCGCTCTTCGGTGCTCGCCTTGATGAGGACCGACTCGCCGCTCCACTCGACCGAGGCGCCCGTGCCCTTGAAGTCGTAGCGCTGCTCGATCTCTTTGCGGGCCTGGTTGAGCGCGTTCTCGGCCTCTTGGTGGTCGACCTTGCTGACGATGTCGAAGGAGGAATCTGCCATGCGCGGCAGTCTAGTCGCGCGGCAGCACGGACGGGCAGGGTTGCAAGCGCTTGCACATGGGCGGTGGATGAGGCATCCATCCCTCCTCCCGATGTCACGAACTTGTATCGATGGGTGCACTCGATACTTGCGCTCGGGCGCGATCGTGGTAACAATGTAAGCGCTTGCAGGTTTCTTGCGAGCGGAAGAACGGCCTTCCAGGGTGGATCTCACCCGCGGGGGCCGGACCACCCCCAAACAGCACTTGAGAGAGGCACACCGATGAAGGTGACCAAGAAGGGCGCGCTCGCAATCGGCGCATTCCTCGCCGGCGGCATGCTCGTGCTCTCCGGCTGCGCAAGCGGCAGCGGAGACAACGGCGACAGCGGCGACAGCGGCGACACGACCCCGATCACGATCTGGGTCGACATCGAGCGCAAGCCCGCGATCGAGCCCGTGGCGAAGTCGTTCACGGAAGAGACCGGCGTCGAGGTCAAGATCGTCACGAAGGACTTCGCGACCGTCGACCAGGACTTCATCTCGCAGGTTCCGACCGGCAAGGGCCCCGACATCATCGTCAGCCCCCACGACAAGCTGGGCGCGTACGTCGCGGCCGGTGTCGTGGCGCCGCTCGAGCTCGGTGACGTCGCCAGCGGCTTCGCCGAGTCGGCCATCCAGGCCATGACGTACGACGGCAAGGTCTACGGCGTGCCGTACTCGATCGAGAACGTCGCGCTCGTGCGCAACGCCGACCTCGTTCCCGACGCGAAGGCCACCTACGACGAGGTCCTCGCCGCGGGCCAGGCCGCCGGCACCGAGTACCCCTTCCTCGTGGGCCTCTCGCCCGAGCAGGGCGACCCGTACCACCTCTTCCCGCTGCAGAGCTCGTTCGGCTCGTACGTCTTCGCGCAGAACGCCGACGGCTCGTACGACTCGAGCAACCTCGTGATCGGTGACGAGTCCGGCCAGGCCTTCGCCGCGTGGCTCGCGACGCAGGGCGCCGCCGGCACCGGTGCGATCAACGCCAACATCGACGGAGACCGCGCACGCGAGTTCTTCCTCGCGGGCAAGTCGCCGTACTACCTCACCGGTCCGTGGAACGTCCCCGCGATCGCCGAGGCAGGCATCAACTACGCGATCGACCCGCTGCCCAGCGCGGGCGGCCAGGAGGCCAAGCCCTTCATCGGCGTCAACGGCTTCTTCCTCTCGAGCAAGTCGACCAACGCGCTCGCGGCGACGAACTTCATCGTCAACTACCTCTCGACCGACGAGGCGCAGCTCGCGCTCTACGAGGTCGGCGGTCGTCCGCCGGCACTCACGTCGGCCTACGAGACGGCCGCGGCCGACAACCCCGACGTCAAGGCGTTCGGTGAGATCGGTCAGACCGGTATGCCGATGCCGGCCATCCCGCAGATGGGCGCGGTCTGGTCGGACTGGGGCAACGCCGAGCTTCAGATCATCAAGGGCGAGGGTGGAGACCCGGCCACGATCTGGACCACGATGGCAGACAACATCCAGACCAAGATCAACGGCTGATCTCAGCCTGAGACGCAGATGGGTGGGGCTATTCGCAGCCCCACCCATCTGTCTAATCTGAACCCAGACCCTGCGATGGAGGAGAGTCCTCGATGACCGATGTGAAGCAGGATGCTGCGCCCCGCAAGACCGGTGCGGCATTGGGCGATCCGTTCAATCGGAACGGCCGCCGACTCACGTCAGGCGGGATCACCGCACTGATCTTCAAGGTGGTCCTGCTCGGCATCATCGATGCCGTCACGATCTTCGCCGTCTACATCCTCATCGGCACGGGGGACTGGATCGCCGCGGTGATCCTCACGCTCGTGGTCATCGGGGTCAACTACATCTACCTGCGTCCGGGGCTCCTCCCGGGCAAGTATCTCGCGCCCGGGCTCACGTTCCTGGCGGTGTTCCAGGTCTTCGTCATCATCTACACGGGCTTCATCGCCTTCACCAACGCCGGCGACGCGCACAACAGCACGAAGCAGGATGCGATCGAGCAGATCATCCGCACGTCGCAGGACCGCGTCCCCGACTCTCCCGAGTACACCGTCCAGGTGCTCAAGCAGGGCGACCAGTTCGGCCTGCTCGTCGCCGAGCCGGGCGGCACCCTCGCCTTCGGCACGAACGAGCAGCCTCTCGAGGACGTCGACGGCGCTCCCGGCGGCTGGAACGAGCTCAACCTCAACCAGATCATCCGCTTCCAGGACGAGGTCCTCGCGCTCAACGTGCAGGTGTCCGACGACATCAACGACGGCACGCTGCGCACCTCCGACGGTCAGAAGGCGTACGTCTACGTCTCGAGTCTCGAATACGACGAGGCTGCGGACACTTTCACCAACACCGAGACCGGCACCGTCTACGTCGACGACGGGCGCGGCGACTTCCGCGCCGAGGACGGCACGACGCTCACGCCGGGTTGGCGTGTCGTCATCGGCTGGGACAACTTCGCGTACGCGTTCACGAACGATCAGATCCGCGACCCGCTCCTGCGCGTCACGATCTGGACATTCGTCTTCGCGATCGGGTCGACGTTCCTCTGCTTCGCGCTCGGGCTCTTCCTCGCGATCGTGCTGAACCACCCGACGCTGCGCGGCAAGAAGTACTACCGGATCCTGATCATCCTGCCGTACGCGTTCCCGGCGTACCTGACGGGTCTCGTGTGGGCCGGCATGCTCAATCAGCAGTTCGGCTTCATCAACGAGGTCCTGCTGGGCGGCGCGGATATACCCTGGCTCGCCGATCCCTGGCTGGCGAGGATCAGCGTGCTCCTCGTCAACATGTGGCTCGGCTACGGGTACATGTTCCTCGTCTGCACGGGCGCCCTGCAGTCCCTCCCGGAAGACATCGTCGAGGCCGGCAAGATGGACGGCGCCGGCGCCTGGCGGATCTTCCGCTCGGTCAAACTGCCGCTGCTGTTCGTCGCCGTCGCGCCGCTCCTGATCGCGACGTTCGCCTACAACTTCAACAACTTCGGCGTCATCTACATGCTCACCAAGGGCGCGCCGCGGTTCACCGACACGACCCTCGACATCGGCGCGACCGACATCATGATCACGATGGTCTACAAGGTGGCCTTCGGCAGCGGCGGCGGACGCGACCTCGGTCTCGCCTCGGCGCTGTCGATCCTCATCTTCATCATCGTGACGGTGGTCGCGATCGTGAGCTTCCGACAGACCAAGGCACTGGAGGATCTGAACTGATGAGCAACAGCAACCTCAACGCCCGCGCGGTCGAGGAGTTCGACCGGATCGAGACGATGGGCGCCGGCGGCATCGGCGAGGCCTTCGGGGGCAAGTCCCCGCGACGGACGTCGACCGATCGCAAGCGCACCTTCCGGCAGTGGTTCGTCGACACGGGATGGCGTCACGTCATCGCGATCGTGGCGATCGTCTTCGCGCTGTTCCCCCTCATGTACATCATCTCGGCGTCGTTCAACCCGGTCGGCACGCTGACCGGCTCGAACCAGCTCTTCTCGGCCTTCTCGCTGCGCAACTACGAGCGCCTGTTCACCGACCCTGCCGTGCCCTACGGCACGTGGTACGTCAACTCGCTCTTCATCGCGATCATCACGAGCGTCGCGACGGTCCTGCTGTGCGCGCTCGGCGCGTATGCGTTCTCGCGCATGCGCTTCAAGGGCCGCCGCTTCGGACTCGTCACACTCCTCGTGCTGCAGATGTTCCCGCAGCTACTGGCGATCACCGCGATCTTCCTGCTCATGATCCAGATCGGCGACGTCTTCCCGGCGATCGGCCTCGGCACGCACGCTGGCCTCATCATGATCTACCTCGGCGGCGCGCTGGGTGTGAACACGTTCCTCATGTACGGCTTCTTCAACACCGTGCCCACGGCGATCGACGAAGCGGCCAAGATCGACGGAGCCGGCCACGCCCGGGTGTTCTTCACGATCATGCTTCCGCTGGTGCGCCCGATCCTCATCGTGGTAGGGCTCCTCACCTTCATCGGCATCATCGGCGAGTTCGCGATCGCGAGCGTCATCCTGACCGACCCGGCCACCCAGACGGTCGCGATCGGACTGTTCCAGCTCGTGTCCGGCTTCCAGTCGCAGAACTGGGGCGTCTTCTCCGCGGGCGCGATCCTCGCCGCCCTGCCCGTGATGGTGTTCTTCCTCTTCTCGCAGCGCTACATCGCCGGTGGCCTGGTCTCGGGCAGCGTCAAGTAGACGGGATGCCGCGGGCTGCGGCATCCTGAATCCCACAACAGAACAACAACTCAAGGGCTCTGTCATGGCGCTCGCCGTGCAACCACGTCGCTTCTTGGCGCGGACACGTTCTGCGCGCTGTCGAAAGGCTCGACCATGACACCCCCTGTTCCCCATCACGACGGCTCGTCGCTATACGTCGCCAATCAGGAGCCCGCTCTCGGCTCTGCCGTGCACGTGCGTCTGCGCGTGCCGAAGGGCTATGGCCCGCTCGCCGCTGTCCGCACGCGGTCGAACCCCGACCACGAGCCCGAGTGGACCGACGCCGTCCGCATCGGCTCGGCCGGCGGCTGGGACTGGTGGGAGGCGCCCGTCACGGTCCGCAACCCACGGCACGGCTATCGATGGATGCTGCAGCTTGTCGACGGCACCGTGGAGTGGCTCAATCAGACCGGCCTGCACCGCATCGAGACGCTGGATGCCGAGGACTTCGCACTCGTCGCGTACCCCGCGCCGCCGGCATGGCTGCACGAAGCCGTTCTGTACCAGGTGTTCCCCGATCGCTTCGCGCGGTCGGCGGCGGCGGATGACCGCCCGACTCCGGACTGGGCGATCCCGGCGCAGTGGAGCGATCCGGTCGATCCCGTGATGCCGGCGCGGTCGCAGCAGTTCTACGGCGGCGACCTCGACGGCGTGATCGAGCATCTCGACCATCTCGTCGAGCTCGGGGTGAACCTGCTCTACCTCACGCCGGTGTTCCCCGCGGCATCCAACCACCGGTACGACGCGGCGAGCTTCGACACCGTGGACCCGCTGCTCGGCGGCGACGAGGCGTACGTCCGGCTCATCGAGGCGGCGCATGCCCGCGGCATCCGCGTCATCGGCGACCTCACGAGCAACCACTCGGGAGACACGCATGAGTGGTTCCAGGCGGCGTTCCACAACCCGGGGGCGCCCGAGGAGGACTTCTACTACTTCACCGACGCCGACAACGAGGAGTACGTCTCGTGGCTGGGGTATGCGAGCCTGCCGAAGTTCGACTGGTCGTCGCCGGAGCTGCGTGAGCGGTTCATCGAGGGCGAGGACTCCGTCGTCGCGAAGTGGCTCAAGCCGCCGTTCTCGGCCGACGGCTGGCGCATCGATGTCGCGAACATGACGGGCCGCCTCGGCGAGGTCGACCTGAACGCCGAGGTCCGTCAACTGCTGCGCGAGACGATGCTGCGCCTGAATCCCGACGCGATCCTGCTCGGCGAGTCGACCAACGACGCGGCCAGCGATCTGCAGGGCGACGGCTGGCACGGCGCCATGACGTATCCGTCGTTCACGCGGCCCCTGTGGGGATGGCTCAGCGAGCCGACCGGCACGCCGTACATCGAGGCGGACGGCTCGGAGCAGTCGCAGCCATGGTTCTTCGGCCAGCCGATCGGCGGCATTCCGCGCTACACGGCGGCGCAGTTCGTCGAGGCCGTCACGCGGTTCACGGCGGGCATCCCGTGGCGCGTGCGCCTCGGGAACATGCAGCCGCTCGACACGCACGACACCGGACGCTTCGCCACGAATGCGGCGCCCGGGACCATCCCCATCGCGGTGGGGCTGTCGATGACCCTGCCCGGTCTGCCGGTCGTGTTCGCGGGCGATGAGTTCGGTCTGACCGGTGCCGACGGCGAGCTCAGCCGCACTCCGATCCCATGGGATGCTCGGGATGCGGCCGCCGACCGCATCGCGCTGTACCGCGACCTGATCGGCCTGCGCCGCGCCCACCCCGCGCTCGGCACGGGCGGCCTGCGCTGGCTGCACGTCGACGACGAGGCCGTCGTGTTCGTGCGCGAATCGGCGGAGGAGTCGCTGCTCGTCCTCGCGACGCGCGGCGACGCGGACGTCGCGCTCGCGCCGGGACTCGTCGCGGTCGAGGCCGAGTCGCTCTTCGGCGATGCGACCCTCGCGGCAGCGGCCGACGGCGGACTGCTGCTCGCCGCGAAGGGTCCGGCGTTCGCCGTCTGGGCGCTGCCGGGAGTGTCCACGCCGGCGACGCACATCACCCTCCCCGCTCCCGAGGAGCCGCGCGGTCTCGTCGACGCCGACGCCACCACCCCCGCACAGGAGGTCGCGGGAGACGCGGCATCGTGACTCCGCACGATCGGTTCGACGAACTGTCGGCCGGGCTCGCCGCCGGCGTCGAGGGGCACGAGGGTCTGGTGGGTCTCGTGCTGCTGGGGTCGGCATCGGACGACGCGGTGTCGCGGCGAGACGAGTGGTCGGACCACGACTTCTTCGCGGTGATCGCCGACGGGCGGGGCGACGAGATCCGCCCGGATCTGTCGTGGCTGCCGGACCGGGACCGCATCGTCCTCGAGGCGCGAGAGGGCGAGATCGGCTTCGTCGCGATGTACGACGACGGTCACGTGATGGAGTTCGCCCTCTCGGAGGCGCGCGAGCTGTCGGGGGCCCTCGCGGGCGACGCGACGGTGCTGGTGGATGACGGCGCTCGGACGACGGCGCGGCTTATCGCGGCCGCGCGAGGTCGTGCCGCCGCGGCGGACGGGTTCGACCCTGCCAACGACGCCCGGCTCGTGCTCGTGAAGCTGCTGATCGGCGTCGGACGGGCGAGGCGCGGGGAGGCGCTCGTCGCAGGATCGTTCGTGCGGCAGTGGGCTGTGCAGCACCTCGTGCGCGCGTTGCGCGGGCGCTTTCCGGAGCGCTCGACACGACACCGCGACGCGATCGACCCCCTGCGCCGATTCGAGCTCGACTTCCCGCGGGAGTCCGCGCAGATCGCCGACGCGGTCGCGCGTCCTGTAGAGGACGCCGCGCTCGCGCTGTTCACGCTCACGAGGAGCTTGCTCGAGCCGCAGTGGCCCGAGTTCCCGACGTGTGCCGCGGACACCGTCGCGCGCCGGCTGCACTGGGCCTGAGCCGCGCACTTGTGGACATGCGCTGACACGGGGTGCCCGCTTCGGGCACACTGAGTCCCATGTCAGCGTTGACCACCATCGGACTTCCCGTCGCCCTGGGCATCATCATGTTCGGCCTGGGCCTCAGCCTCACCCTCGGTGACTTCGCCCGGGTGCTCAAGCAGCCCAAGGCGGTGATCATCGCCCTGCTGTGCCAGCTCATCCTGCTCCCTGCGATCTGCTTCGGTCTGGTGATCGCGTTCCAGCTGCCTCCCGTGCTCGCCGTCGGCATGATGATGCTCGCCGCCTCGCCCGGCGGCACGACCGCCAATCTCTACAGCCACCTGTTCCGGGGCGACATCGCGCTGAACATCTCGCTCACGGCGGTAAACTCCGTCATCGCGGTGATCACGCTGCCGCTCATCACCAACTTCGCGATCTGGTACTTCGAGCCGTTCGACGACCAGCTCGGCATGCAGTGGGCCAAGGCCGCCGAGGTGTTCGCGATCGTGCTGCTGCCGGTCGCGCTCGGCATGGTCGTGCGCCGGTTCTGGCCGAGGTTCGCCGCCGCGATGGACAAGCCGGTGCGCATCGCGTCGGTCGTCATCCTCGTCGTCGTGATCGCGGGGGCCGTGGCATCCAACTGGGCGCTCCTCGTGGACAACTTCGCCCGCCTGTCGATCATCACGATCGTGTTCTGCCTCATCAGCCTCGCCGTCGGCTACGTCGTGCCGCGCTGGCTCAAGGTCGGCAAGCGCCAGGCGATCGCGACATCGTTCGAGATCGGCATCCACAATGCGACCCTCGCCATCGTGATCGCGCAGACGGTGCTCGGCTCGGTCGAGCTCTCGCTGCCGGCGGCGGTCTACGGCGTGCTGATGTTCTTCATCGCCTTCGGCTTCGGATTCCTCATCCGTGAGCGCAAGGGGACGGATGCCGCGGGCGACGTCGCCCGCGAGGACGAAGCGGAGCCCGCCTCCGCCTGAACGATCGGATGGCTCGGGGTGGCGCAGGCATCCGGCGTTCGTAGACTGGGGACGCGACACCGAGGAGGTGGCATGCGTCCTTTGACCGAAGACGACATCCGCGCCGCGCTGGCCAACGCCACGCCCGACGAGCTGCGGGTGCTCTCGGTGCCCGTCGAGCTCGTGCTCGCCGACTGGGACCACCTGGATTTCTGGGCGGTGCGTGATCCCCGCACGCGCGGGCGCGGCTACATCGTCGTCGAGCTCGACGGCGAGCCGCGCGGGATCGTGGTGCGATCGTCCGAGGGCTCCTCCCTCGCGCGATCGGCCATGTGCAATCTGTGTCACACGATGCAGCCGGCCGACCAGGTCGCGCTGTTCACGGCGCGCAAGGCCGGTGACGCGGGCGAGCACGGTGACAGCGTGGGCACGTACATCTGCGCCGACCTCTCGTGCCATGAGAACGTGCGGCTCGCCGCGCCCCTCGCGCCGAGCGAGATCCGCGCGAGTGTCGACAGGCGCATCGACGGCACGCGCACGCGCGTCGAGTCGTTCGTCGCCCGCGTGCTCGACACCGCGGGGTCACGCCGATGACCGGCCGCGCCGTCGTCATCGGCGACGCGCTCATCGACGAGCTGCGCGACACGGGCGGTGTACGCGAGTTCGTCGGCGGCGCCGCGCTCAACGTGGCCGTCGGACTCTCACGGCTCGGGGTTCCCGCGACGCTCATCGCGATGGTCGGCGATGACGAGGCGGGCAGCCGCATCCGCTCGTATCTCGACGACTTCGGTGTCGAGCTGATCGCGACGGTCGGCCCCCACGGATCCTCGCGAGCCGTGTCGACGCGCGGAGCGTCGGGTGAGCCGACCTACGAGTTCAACGAGGCCGCATGGAACCGCGCGGTCGACTTCGGCGAGGCGGAGCGCGCGGCGATGGCGGATGCCGCGATCGTCGTCGTGAGCTGCTTCCCGTTCGACGACCAGGCGCAGACGGCCGCCCTCGCCGATGCGGCCGGCGGGTCGCGCCTCGCGATCGACCCGAACCCGCGCACCGGCATGCTCCACGACCGCGAGCGATTCGTCTCGGGGTTCGAGAGCGTCGTGCCGGGCGCGGCGCTCGTGAAGGTCGGCGAGGACGATGCGGCGCTGCTCTACGGCGAACCGCTCGACGCACTGCGCGCGACCCTGATCGACCTCGGTGCTCGGGCGGTGCTGGCGACCTACGGAGCGAACGGGGCCGCGATCGAGGCGGGGTCGGATGTCGTGACCGCCCCGATCTCGGACCTCCCCGGTCGCATCGTCGACACGATGGGCGGCGGCGACGCGGCCTTCGCCGCGACGATCGCCGCGCTGCTCGAGACGACACCGACGTCGCGCGAGGGGTGGTCTGCCGTGCTCGGGACGGCGATGGATGCCGCAGCCGCCACCTGCCGTTTCGAAGGCGCTCTGCTGCGTCTTCCTTCGGCCCTCGAGGGACTCGACGTCGACGCGATCGGCACCTGACCACGCTGGTTTCTCGTGCCTCGCATCACCAGGTAGGATTGTTGATCGCGCCTCTGGTCGACTGCACAAGCCGGACAGGTGCGCACCTGGCGAGTTACCCAAGCGGCCAAAGGGATCTGACTGTAAATCAGCCGTCTTCGACTTCGGGGGTTCGAATCCCTCACTCGCCACCGAACGAATGAAGGCCTCCGCGCAGCGGAGGCCTTCATTCGTTCATGGATGTGGCGGGGATTCAGCCGGCGACGAGCGCGAGCACCCCGGCGGCGACAGCTGTCGTGGCTCCCGTCCAGAGCACGATCGCAACCGCCTGCCACAGAAGGATCCAGGCTTTCGAGACCCCCGTCGCGACGAGCATCGCCGACGTGAACTGCGTGGGCAGGGCGAGCGGGCCCAGGATGCTCGCGCCGGGGACGCCGAATCGCACGAGGAATCGACGGAACCGCTGACGTCCCTTCGATTCGGGTTTGACGACTTCGGCACCCGCCGCCGGGGCGGAAGCTGTGGTTCCGTCCGCGTTCACCAGCTCCCGCTGCCGGGCCCGGCGGTCGACGATCGCCGAGCGGATGCGGGCGCCGAAACCGACCACGACGAAGACCGACATGAAGTTGCCGGCGACGGCGGCGAGGAAGGCGACGAACGGGTTGAGGCCGGCCCACACGCCGAGCACGGATGCGAGCTCGCCTTCGACGAACGGGATGGCCGCCGCGAGCGCGACGATGAGAGGCTGCACGAGTGCGGGGACCTGGGACATCAGGTCCTGCAGGAACTCGACGATGTTCATGGTGAGTCCGTTTCCGGGCGCGGCGACGCAGCGCCCATGTAGAGGGAGTGGGGAGGCGGTGAGGGTCAGCGCGGAGCGATCACGCTCGCGGCGACGAGGGAGTTGACGACGATCGCGGCCATCGTGCGGGCGACGGCCTCTGCGGCACCGTCTGCGCCGACATCTCCGCGCTCGAACGCTCGGGCACGCTCGGCGACGGGTCCGGTCCAGGGGATCTCGCGCCACAGGCTGGGGAGCGATCCGCTCGCGGACAGGAGTGCGACCAGGGCAGCCGTTCGCGAATCGGGCTCGGCGCCGTCGACGAGGGCCGCTCGGGCATTCGCGACCAGGGCTTCTCGACGGCCCGTGACACCGAGGCGAAGTCGTTCGGTGGGAAGGATGCCGAGCACTCGCCCCCGCGTGCGTGCGAGGTCGCCCCGAGCCACGAGCCGATCCAGCACGGGGCCGCGAAGCTGTGGGCCGACGGCGGCGAGCACGGTCTGCACCCGACGGGGCTTGTCCACGACGTACTGCCAGCCGGTCCGGAGCAGTTCGTCATCGGGCGCGGCGTCGCTCCGGGCGAGGACCAGCGGCCCTCCGAGGCCGTCGCCCTCGGTTCGCACGAGGCCCTCGAGGGCCAGGTCGCTCAAGAGCGCGCCGGCGAGCACGTAGAACAGCGTGCCCTCGCCGGCGATCGTGCCCGAGTGGGGGTCGAAGAGGAGGAGCATGAGGTCGTCCGTGATTCCGTGACGGGTCGCGATCGCCCTCTCCGGAGTCGAGTCGTTCATCGGTGCAGGCCCTTCTGAGGAGTGGTGAGCTGAAACTAGCACACTGTACTAGTACGCTGTGCTAGCGGATAGTATTCCCGAAGCAGGAGAGGAGGCGGATCATCAGCACGCGAGAGAAGATCGTCGATGCCGCGGTCGGGATTCTGCGCGAGGGTGCCTCTGAGAGTCCGAGTGTGCGCAACGTCGCCGCGCGTGCCGGCGTGGGGGCGAGCACCCTCCGTCACTACTTCCCCACGCAGCGCGCGCTGTTCGACGCCGCTCTCACCCGGCTGTACGCCGAAGCCATGCCCGACGAGCGCATCCGCGACACGACGGTGCCGCCGCGGGAGCGGCTCGTGGAGTGCCTCATCGGACTGCTCGAGCCCTTCAGCACAGAGACGCAGGCGCGTCGCACGTGGCAGGTGCTCTATGAGACCTTCCTCGCGCCCGAAGCTTCCGACGCGGCTCGGCAGGGCTACCTCGTGATCGCCCGCCAGGCAGCGCACCGCATCGAGTCATGGCTCGCGATCCTCGAGGCCGAGGGCGCCCTGCCGCCCGGCGACATGCGCACGCGTCTCCACCTGCTCATGGTCGTGATCGACGGACTCTCGCTCGACCGCGCGTTCCCCGAACTCCTGCCCCGCGCGGAGGTCGAGGCATCCACGCTCCGTCTCGCCGTCGACGCCGTGTTCGGTCACGCGGCGCCCGGCGACGAAGCGGCCGCCGGGTAGCGTGAGCGCATGAACTGGACCGGCTCGGGAAGGCTCGCGCCTCGACCCGTGCTCGAGCACCTCGACCTCGTCGCGGCGCCCGTCGCCGCCGCGCTCGAACGCCTCGACCCCGCAGTCGCCGCGACGATCGGCGTCGCCGAGATCGACGCCGAGGTGGCCGATACGGCGGCGTTCTGCGAGCGGTACGGGATCGCGATGGATGCCAGTGCCAACTGCGTCGTCGTGAAGGGCAAGCGCGGGGGAGACATCCGCTTCGCCGCCTGCATGGTTCTCGCGACCACTCGGGCAGACGTCAACGGCGTCGTCCGGCGCATCATCGACGTGCGATCGGCATCCTTCGCGCCGATGGACGAGGCCGTCGAGCTCACCGGCATGGAGTACGGCGGGATCACGCCCATCGGCCTGCCGTCGGGGTGGCCGATCCTCGTCGATGCGCGAGTGGCCGCGGCATCCATCGTCGTCATCGGCGGGGGAGTGCGCTCGAGCAAGCTGTTCCTGCCGGGCGCCGCGCTGCTGGCTCTCGCCGGATCCGAACTCGTGGAGCAACTGGGCCGCGTGCCAGGATGATCACGAGGCACGACCGTCAGAGACGAGGACGACCATGACCGCACCCGCGCCCTATCCGCAGCAGCCCGAGCGCCCGACGTCGCTGATCCGCGCCGCGATCTGGGTCGCGATCGGCGCTCTCATTGCTGCCGCGATCGTATGCGTCGTGTGGATCTTCGTCGGTGCGAGCAACGGCATCATCGGCAAGGCATTCCTGTCGATCCTGCTGCTCGTCGCGTTCTCGGGCGCGGCGATCCTCGACGCGCATCTCGCGCCGCGCCGACCGTCGTGGTTCGCGCTGTCGAGCATGGCCGGCTGGGTGCTGCTGCTGCTCATCGGCGCGGTGATGATCTGGATGCCGGAGCGCTCGTACTTCAGCGGGTTCGGCCGCTTCATCCAGTTCCTGCTGATCGTGCTGATCGTGCAGCTCGTTCTCCTGCACGTGCGTCTGTTCACCAAGGCCGCGCAGCGCTACGTGACACCGTTCACCCAGGTCGTGACGATCATCACGATCGCGCTCGTCGTCGTGCTCGCCGCGCTCCTGATCGTCCCGCTCGCCGGGTGGGAGTACCTCGACCTGCCCGAGCTGTACTGGCGCTTCGTCGTGGCCGTCGCCATCCTCGCCGCGGTGGGCACCATGCTCATCCCGCTCGTGAACGTCCTGTTCGCGCCGAGGGCGTCGCGCGCGGGGATCGTTCCCGCATCGGCGCAGGTCGCACCCGGCCAGCCGCTCCCGTGGCCGACCTTCGTGGACGGGGTCACTCCGCTTCCCGTCATGCCCGACGGCTCGCCCGACTGGGGCGCGTACTACACGGGGTATCCCTCGCCCGGTGCCGTCGTCGTCGGCTACGCGCCCTTGCACGAGCCGTCCGCGCCGGTCTCGGGCCCTCCTTCTCCGGTCGCGGCTCCCGCGCACGCGGCAGGAGGCCGCTCGGGATACGAGGGCTTCCCGCCTCCGCCGCCGCTTCCGACACAGCCCCCGCGATAGAGCGACACCCCGAGGCTAGACGGCGGTATCAGGGCGCGCCGAACGACGTCAGGCGTCCGCCGCCGCGAGGAGTTCGAGCGCGGCCATCGCGGCGTTGTGGCCGCCGAGTCCGCTGACCGCGCCACCGCGTCGTGCGCTCGATCCGCACAGCAGGATCGCGGGATGCTCCGTCGCGACGCCCCAGCGCTGGGCCGGGGTGTCGAGCGGCTCGTCGTCACCGGCCCACGGCCACGACAGCGACCCGTGGAAGATGTCGCCGCCGATCATGCCGAGCTCGCGCTCGAGGTCGGCGGTCGTCTTCGCCTCGATGCAGGGCGAACCGTCGGGCGCCCTGTAGATCACGTCGGCGATCGGCTCGGCGAGGACCGCGTCGAGGGATGCCTGCGCCGCCCGCAGCAGCTCGGCGCGGATCGCGTCGGGATCGGCGTCCGCGACGATGCGGTGCGGCACGTGCAGGCCGAACAGCGTGAGCGTCTGCGCCCCGGACGCCTGCAGCTCCGGCCCGAGGATGGACGGGTCGGTGAGCGAATGGCAGTAGATCTCGGCCGGGAGGGGATGCGGGATGCCTCCGCCGGCCGCGGTCTCGTATGCGGCATCCAGCTGCGTCATCGTCTCGTTGATGTGGAAGGTGCCCGCGAAGGCGGCCTCGGGGGCGACGTTCTCGTCGCGCAGCCGGGGAAGCCTCGTGAGCAGCATGTTCACTTTGACCTGGGCGCCCTCGGGTCGGTCGGCGGGGATGGATGCCGCGCCCCCCGCGTCCATCAGCCCGTCGAGCACGCGCCGCCCGACGCCGCTCAGCACGACCCGACCGCGGAGAATCTCGCCGCCCGCGAGTTCGACCTCGCCCCCGGGTGAGACCGCCACCACCGCTGCGCCGGTCCGCAGCTCGGCGCCGGCCTCGCGCGCGGCGCGCTCGAGCTCGGCCGTGACGCGACCCATGCCGCCGACCGGGACATCCCAGTCGCCGGTCCCGCCGCCGATGACGTGGTAGAGGAAGCAGCGGTTCTGACGCAGGCTGTCGTCGTCGGCGCTCGAGAACGTGCCGATGAGTCCGTCGGTCAGCGCGATGCCCCGGGCGATGTCGGTGTCGAGCGCGGCCCGCAGCATCCCTCCCAGGGGCTTCTCGAAGAGGTCGTCCCAGAGATCGTCGTCGCCGACCAGCCGGCGCACGTCCTCTCGACGTGCGAGCGGCTCGGTGACCGTCGGGAACAGCCGCTTCGCGACGGGCGCGATCCGCTCGTACAAGGCCCCGAACCGCGCGGCCTCGTCAGGGTCGCCTGTCGCGCGCAGGAACGAGGCCGCAGTGGCCTCGGCATCCCCCGTGTCGACGAGGATGCCACGCGACGGGTCACCCGGAAGAGGCGTGTACGAGGAGTAGCGGCGACGGAGCAGCTCGATCGACAGGCCGAGGTCGTCGATGATCCGCCGGGGGAGCAGGCTGACGAGATACGAGTACCGCGAGAGCCGGGCATCCACTCCCGCCCACGGGCGCTCCGACACGGCCGCGCCGCCGACATGGTCGAGACGCTCCATCACGGTGACGGAGCGGCCCGCGCGCGCGAGGTACGCGGCGGCGACGAGAGCGTTGTGCCCTCCGCCGACGATGACGACGTCATGGGTGTGCGCGCGGACTGCTTCGGCCATGCGTCCACGTTAACCCCCGCCCGCCGGCGGGCTCGCCGCCGATAGCGTGGGGGGATGACGGATGCGACCGAGCTCGAAGCCATCGCCATCGAGATCGCGCGGGAGGCGGGCGCTCTGGCACGCCGCCGCCGTGCGGAAGGCGTCGCGATCGCCGCGACGAAGTCGGCGATCGCCGACATCGTCACGGAAGCCGATCGCGAGGTCGAAGCGCTCATCCGCGCCCGCATCGCGGAGCGCCGGCCGGGCGACGGCTTCCTGGGCGAGGAGTCCGGCGCCGAGGAGGGCGCGACCGGCGTGACGTGGGTCGTCGACCCGATCGACGGCACGGTGAACTACGCCTACGGCATCCCCGCGTACGGCGTGAGCATCGCCGCCGTCACCGGTCCGCCGATCGTCGGGGAGTGGAACGCCGTGGCCGCAGCCGTGTACGCGCCGGCGACCGACGAGCTCTTCCATGCGGCGGTGGGGCATGGCGCGTGGCTCGGCGACGAGCGACTTCACGTGAACGACGAGCCCTCGGCCGCGGGCGCGCTGCTCGCGACGGGTTTCGGCTACGACCCCGCGACGCACGAGGGCGATCTGGCCCGGGTCGCCCGCGTGATGCCGATCGCGCGCGACGTCCGTCGCGCCGGCGCGGCATCCCTCGACCTCGCCTATGTCGCCGCGGGACGTCTCGACGGCTACTACGAGCGCGGACTCTCTCCGTGGGATCACGCCGCCGGTGCGCTGCTGGTCACCGAGGCCGGTGGGGTCTTCGGGCGCGCCGACGGATCGTCACCGCAACGTCCCCTGACGGTGGCCGCCGGTCGAGGGCTTTTCGACGAGCTCCTCGCCCTCGCCCTCGATTGATCGCGTGTCGATGGCGTCCGCACATGGCATTCTCAGGGGGCCTGGGTTAGTGTTTATCCGATCGTTACCTCCGTGGCCCGAACCTCGGAGGGATCTCGTACCCGTCCGACTGCCGCCCCTCCCCCCGGCCACGGCATGAACCCGAGAGCCTGCTTCCGTTTTGCTGCACGACAACCCCCTGGCTGATGCCGCGCCGACCCGGCGCTCCAGCCGACCCTCCACCACGCCTGTCCCGGCGTCCTCGGAGACCGCAGGGGTTTCGCGCGCAGAACGCCGCCGCCGCGACGCGGTGCTGACGCCGGTCGCTGCGGCTGACACGCGGGGTGCCGAAGAGCAGACGATGGATGCCGCGCCCTCACCGCATGACGCGGTCATCGCCTCGGCTGCGCCGATCGTCGAGATCGCGGCCGCATCCGCCGCCGTCGTGCTGGACGCGGTCGAAGACGTCGTCATCCCCGAACCCCTCCCCGCCGCCGAGCCCGCCCGGCGCTCGCGTCGCGACGCTCGCGCGGACCGCGCGGCAGCCCCCGTCCCCGAGATCGGGCCGGAGGCATTCGCGATGCCCGAGCCGCTGCCGCGCCGGGCCACGCTGCGTGCACCGCGTCCCGCTCCCGCGGCCGAGCCCGTCGTCGAGACCGTGCTCACCCCCGTCGAGCCGTTCGAGCTCGTCGAGCCTTCCGTCGCCGAGCCCGTCGAACTCGTCCAGCCCGCTGCGGCCGAGCCGATCGTCGAAGACCGGATCACGCCGTTCGCGCTGATCGAGCCTTCTGTGGCGGAGCCCGTCGAAGAGATCGCGACGGAGGATGCCGAGGGTGCGGCATCCATCGCCGACGACTTCGAGGCCGCCGCCCGCCTGTTCTCCTTCACGGGCGAGACCGCGATCATCACCGAGGAGCCCTCCGCTCCCGTCGACGAGCCGATCATCGCCCACGCCGTGCCCCGCAAGGCGCGCCGCACCCGCGGACTCGCGTTCAAGCGCATCGCGGCGACCTCGTTCTCGATCGGCGTCTTCGGCGTCGTGGGTCTGATGACCGTCGGCATGACGACGCCCGCCGAGGCTGTCGCCGCCGCCGGCGGCACGACGACCTCGGCGATGTCGGTCGTCGCACCCGGCGACGTCGAGACCGAGGGCGCTGACGCGGATGCGATCCAGGCGTACGTCGCCCCCGCGACGACCGAGGACATCGCCGTCGCTCGCTCCGAGAACTACGCGACCGTCTCGATGGCCGAGATCGCGCGCGAGTCGGGCATCCAGAACTTCTCGAACCTCTTCGTGAACGACCCGACGTCTCCGATCCAGTGGCCGTTCGCGGTCGGTGTGCCGATGTCGTACGGCTTCGGCATGCGCTCGGGCGCGATGCACCAGGGCATCGACTTCACCCCCGGCGCGGGATCGCCCATCCAGGCGATCGCGGACGGCACCGTGCGCGTCGCGAGCGAGTCGGGCGGCGCCTACGGCGTACACGTCATCATCGATCACATCATCGACGGGCAGCTGGTCTCGAGCCACTACGCGCACATGCAGTACGGCTCGCTTCAGGTGGTCCCCGGCCAGCAGGTCACGGTCGGCACCGTCCTCGGTCACACGGGCAACACGGGTCGCTCGTTCGGCGCCCACACGCACTTCGAGATCCTGCAGAACGGCACGACGCCGATCGACCCGCTTCCCTGGCTGCGACAGCACGCCGGAGGCTGACCCGCGATTCAGCGGGATGCCGGTGCTCTGGTATCCTCGTCTAGTTGCCTGCGCGCAGGTGACACGCCCCGATAGCTCAGTGGCAGAGCACTTCCATGGTAAGGAAGGGGTCGTCAGTTCAATCCTGACTCGGGGCTCGCAGCATCCACGGATGCCGTTGCGGCGGGGTAGCTCAGTTGGTGAGAGCGCACGACTCATAATCGTGAGGTCGCGGGTTCAAGCCCCGCTCCCGCTACGGAAGAAGCGCCCCCTCGTGGGGCGCTTCTTCCGTTCCGGGTGGGTTGTCGGTAGATCCGCGTGCGGGCGACCCGCTCTTAGCTCATGCTCGTCGGCGGTCGTACGTCAGCACGCGGACTCCGCCGTCCAGGGCGACCTCGTCCACAGGTTCGAACAGGTAGGACGAGAACGATCCGTCGAAGAGAGGCACGCCCGACCCGATGACCGACGGGTTCAGCTTCAGGATGAGCCGGTCGATCTCGGGCAGCAGAGCGGCTGCGATCTTCCCGCCGCCGACGAGCCAGATATCTCCGCCGGTTTCCGCCTTCAGCTCCCGCACGAAGGACGACGGGTCGGATGACACGAGTTGGACGTCGGGGTCGGGGCTGGCGGTCATGGTCCGCGAGAAGACGATGTGCCGCAGGTGCGGGTAGGCGTTGGTCAGCCCGGCGGCGAGCCCGATCTCGTAGGAGTGCCGCCCTTCCACGACCGTGTCGAAGACGCGCCCGGCGCCGTCGATGGCGAGCGCCTTCCGCGCGGGCGCGGGCAGGGTCTCCGGATGGTTCTCGACGATGAACTGCACGAGATCGGGTGTGACGGGGAAGTAGTCCTGCCCGCTGGGGTCAGCGGCGTCGGGTCCGGCGATGAATCCGTCGAGGGTCGTCGCCACGTAGTAGACGAGCTTGCGCATGCGATCCTTTCGAGTCGTCGTGTGGGGTTCGGTCGGTCTTCAGACGACCAGACGGCTGCGGTACGGGACTCCGCAGCCGTCTGCCGGTGCTCAGTTGAGCTCGCGGGTCGTCGACGGGATGACGCCGTCGGCATACAGATCGGCGGCGAGATCCTGCAGCGCGGTCAGGGCCACCCGCTGGGGGAGCGGACCGTAGGAGATCCGGGCGACGCCGAGCGCCTCGTACTCCGCGGCGCGCAGGGCGCCGGGCACGCCGATGACGCTGACCTTGCGCTCGCCGATGCCCTCGACGAGGCGGCGGGCGGTCTCGGCATCCACTCGTCCCGGCACGAAGACGACGTCCGCACCCGCGTCGAGGTACGCGCGACCACGCGCGATCGCATCGGCGATCGACTCTTCGAGGGGGCGATCGCCGCCACGGATGAGCGCGTCGGTGCGCGCGTTCAGGGCGAACGGCACGCCCTCGGCGGCGCCGGCCGCGATGATGGCCTTCACCGCGGCGACGGACTCGTCGAGGGGACGCAGGCGGTCCTCGACGTTCGCTCCGACGACTCCCACCCCGATGGCCCGACGTGCGGTCTCGCCCGCGTTGCCGTAGCCGGCGTCGAGGTCGGCCGAGACGGGCAGATCGCCGACGGCCTGCACGATTCGTCCGACCATGTCGAGCATGGTCTCGAGCGGGATGTTCTCGCCGTCCTCGTAGCCGAACGTCGCGGCGATCGAGTGCCCGGCCGTGGCGATCGCGCGGGTCTCGGGGAGCGCGGCGACGGCCTTCGCGGAAACGACATCCCACACGTTCACGACGCGGAGGATCTCGGGAGCAGCGTGCAGTCGGGCGAGGGTCTGAGCTTTCTCGGCTTGCGTAGTCATCCCTCCACGCTAGCCGCGCGAAGACCGATCGCGGCGATCGGACCGAGACGCGCGTCAGGGCTGTCTCAGGGGCGGCGGCGGATCCGCACAGGGCCCCGCGCCGTCCGGACGTCAACGACCTCCCCGCCCTGGGTGACATCGACGAGCCCGGCATCGGCCAGGCGACCGGCGGCCGCGCGGGCGTCGTCCATTCGATCGCGCCACTCGTCGCCGCCGACGGCGCGGGCGGCTTCTGAAGGGCAGACGCTCGATGACGGCGACCGCTTCGACAGCAGGTCGAGGATCACCGTGTCGAGGTCCGCCTCATCGCTCATCGGCCTCAGCGATCCTCGCCGGCCTGCTCGTCCTCTTCGGGCTCGAACGTCGATGATTCACCCGTGTGCCCCGCGGCCACGCCGTCGGGCGCGTTCGGGATCGTGCCGTCCTGGCCGAGTCCGTCCGGCTTGGACTCGCCCTCCGCATCGTTGCGCGATGCCTTCTCGTCCTGCTCAGTCATTCCGAGCCTCCTCTGCCGCCTCCATGGCCGCGTCGCCTTCTTCCGGCGACTCGGATCCCGCGTCTGCCGCCGGATCGTCTTCCGGAACGTTCTCGGGCTCCCGCTCAGTCATGCTCGTGCCCTTCGGATCCGCCGGTGCGAGCCGGGCTCACGTACGAGTCGGCGCTGTCGTCGAGTTCGCTGTCGCCGACGTCCTCGAGGACGGGTTCGTCATGCACGGACCGCTCGACATCCGGCCCCTCGAAGCCCTCGTCGTCGTCCTCGCCGGCACGCTGATTCTCGGATGTCATCTCGACCCTTCGTCAGGTACAGCTTGTGCCGCGCCGACGCGGAGGCGAAGGGGGTTGACATCGACGGAACCGTGACGATCGACGTCCGTCAGGGTGTGCTCGGTCGCGCGGCGTACCGGTGCTCGGGGCGCCCGGTGGTGCCGTAGCGCAGCCGTACGTCGATGACCCCGCGGGTCGCGAGTGCCGAGAGGTGACGCTGCGCCGTCGCCCGCGAGATGCCGGCGCGGTCTGCCACCTCGCTCGCGGATGCCTCGTCGGTGCCGAGGCGCTCGAGGACGAGCTGCTCGGTCGCCGATCGCGAGACGGAGGACTGATCGCCTGCGCCATGAAGGATCGCGAGCGCTCGATCGAGGTCCGCCTGCGACAGCACCCGGTCGTGGTGCACGAGGTTGCGGAAGCGCGCGTAGCGGTCCAGGTGGCCGGCGAGCACGCCGGTGTCGAAGGGCTTGAACAGATACGCGAGCGCGCCGGCGCCGAGAGCGCGCCGCACGGTCGGGGCGTCGTTCGCGGCCGACAGCACCATGGCGTCGGTCGCGGATGCCCGGGCCAGTTCGATCCCGTCGCCATCGGGGAGGTAGACGTCCACGAGCAGCAGGTCGGGACGTTGCGCCGCGACGGCACGGGTGGCCTCGCCGACCGAGCGCACGGGCTCCAAGGCGGTGAAGCCCGGCCGCGCGGCCACGATGTCGTGATGAAGCGCTCCCACGCGGAAGTCGTCGTCGACGATCAGCACGGTGATGCTCATTCCGATCCCTCTCTCGTGTTCGTCATGACCGCCGGAAGACGTGCCCCGAAGACCGCTCCTGCGCCGCCACCGCCCGCGTCGATGAGCCAGACGTCGCCCCCGGCGCGCCGTGCGATGTCGCGCGAGAGCGGCAGGCCGATCCCGAGACCGTGGATGGCGTCGGCCGGGGCGTCTTCGACCGCCCTGCCGCCGAACACGTCGGCGTCCGGCGCAACTCCCTGTCCGGAGTCCGCCACCGTCAGCACGAGCTCCGACCCGTCGGTCAGCAGTCCGACCTCGACCCACGCAGGCGTTCCGTTCCGCGCCGCGGCCGTCGCCGCGTTGTCGATCAGGTTGCCGAGGATGGTCGCGACATCCTCGACGTCCGCGACCGATCCGATGACGAGCGTCTCGTCGCCGACGGACAAGGCGATGCCGCGCTCGGCCAGCTCGATCGCCTTCGCGCCGAGGAAAGACTGGATGAACGGATCCGCGACGAGCGCGATCCCCGGCACGTCGATGTCGACGGGACTGCGTTCGAGCTGCTCGGCGAGGAACTCCCGCGCGTCGGTTGCCCGCCCGGCGTCGATGAGGCCCGTCGCGACGTGCATCCGGTTCGCGAACTCGTGACGCTGCACGCGCAGGGCCCCCGTCATCGCGCGGACGGTGTCGAGGCGCTCACTCAGGGCGACCACGTCGGTCCGGTCGCGCACGATCAGGATCTCGCCGAGATCACGCCCCTCCCGTCGCACGGGCTGCGCGTCGAGGTAGAGGATGCGGTCGCCCCACGCGATCCCGTCGTGTGCGCGGCCGTCGTGGGCGGCCGCGAGGACCTCGGCGGGAACGCCGAGCTCCGTCAGCGTCCGCCCGACCGGATCGGAGAGCCCCAGCATCCGCCCTGCCGCCGCGTTGCACACGCGCACGACGCCGTCCTCGTCGAGGGCGATCACGCCGTCGCCGACGCCGTCGAGCACAGCCGCCTGGTTCTGCACGAGCGCGACGAGGTCCTCGGGCTGCAGGCCGAGTGTCACCCGCTCCCACCGGCGGCGCATGAGCACCGTCGCGAGCACGGCGAGGCCGAGCGCGCCGGCCGCGGCGAGCGCGATCGAGGCGAGCAGGATCGGCAGGTCGTCGAACACGCTCGCGCGTTCGAAGCCGACGCTCACCTCGCCCACGGCCGCGTCGCCGGTGAGAGGCCAGACCGGCACCTTCGCCCGCGCCGACTCGCCCAGCGTGCCGCGCTCCCAGTCGACGACTTCGTTGCCGGCGATCACCTCCGCGAAGGGCGTCGAGACGACCTCACCGAGGAGCTCCTGATTCGGATGGGCGAGACGGATGCCGTGGTCATCCGTGATGACGACGAAGAGGGCGTCGGTGCGCTCGGCGACGGAGGTCGCGATCTGCTGCAGCGCACCGTCGCGCAGCTGCGCGGCATCCGGAACACCAGGGTCCTGCGAGAACCCGGCGACGAGCGCTCTCACGTCGGGGTCCTCGGCCACCGTCCGGGCGATGTTGAGAGCCGAGGACTCGGACTCGGCACGCAGCTGCTGCACGCCGAGGACGAGGAAGACCGCGGTGCACACCGCCACGACAGCGGCGACGAGCGCGAGCTGCAGCAGCAGGATCCTCGTCGCGAACCGCATCGTCCTCCTCGACGCCCGTGAGCAATATGCGCTCAACACACGCTACGCGCACAAGACCCGCAATGCGACCAAGCGCGCGCTCGGGGGAGCGCCCGCATAGATTCGCGGGAATCGCACACGTCGGAGTGTGCACGCAGACGAAGGAGTCGAGATGGATGCGATGACTCTCACGATCGCAGCAGCGGCGGATGAGGGCTACGACACGGCATTCGTGCCGTCCGAGGGCGTGCTCGTCATCCTCGGGTTCACGATGGTGCTGACCTTCATGGTGCTGATCATGACGCGGCGGCTCACGCCGATGGTCGCCCTCATCCTCGTGCCGACGATCTTCGGCCTGTTCGCGGGGGCCGGGCTCGGGCTCGGCGACATGATCATCGACGCGATCGGCACGATGGCGCCCACGGCGGCGCTGCTGATGTTCGCGATCATGTACTTCGGCATCATGATCGACGTCGGCCTCTTCGATCCGCTGATCCGGCTCATCACTCGTCTGCTCGGCGACGACCCGGCCAAGGTCGTCCTCGGCACGGCGATCCTCGCCGGTGCGGTCTCGCTCGACGGCGACGGGTCGACGACCTTCATCATCACGACCTCGGCCATGCTCCCGATCTATCTGCGCCTGGGCATGAGTCCCGTCGTCCTCACGTGCGTCGCGGGTCTCATGAACGGCACGCTCAACATCGTCCCGTGGGGCGGTCCGACCGTGCGGGCCGCGACGGCGCTGGGACTCGAGCCGACCGACATCTTCGTCCCGATGCTGCCCTCGCTCGCCGCGGGACTCGTCATCGCGCTGGCCTTCGCGTGGTTCCTCGGTCTCTCGGAGCGCCGGCGTCTCGCGGGATCGATCGACACCTCGAAGCTCGACGCGACGGCGGCCGAGGGCGGCCTGCGCGGCCCGCGGATCTTCCGCGGCTCCGACGCGAAGCCCGGCGCCCGTGCCAGCCTGCGCACCGGCAACATCGTGACGGTCAACGGCACCCGCGGCCGCGTCGCGGTCGAGTCGCTCGTCGACACCGGCGACACCGCGATGGCCGACACGATGCTCGACCCGAACCGCGCGACCCTGCGACCGAAGCTCATCTGGTTCAACCTCGCCCTGACGCTCGCGGTCATGGTGCTGCTCGTGCTCGATCTCTTCCCGCTGCCGTACGTCTTCATGGTGGGTGCCGCGGTCGCGCTGGTCGTCAACTTCACGAAGCTCAAGAGCCAGGCCGACGAGATCGTCGCCCACGCGCCCTCGATCGTCGGCGTGGTCTCGATGGTGCTCGCCGCGGGCGTCCTCGTCGGCGTGCTCAACGGCACGGGGATGGTCGATGCGATGGCGTCCTGGATCACGACGGTCATCCCCTCGTCCATGGGACCGTTCCTCGCCGTGATCACCGGCATCCTGTCGATCCCGTTCACATTCTTCATGTCCAACGACGCGTTCTACTTCGGCATCCTGCCGATCCTCGCCGAGAGTGCCGCGACCTACGGCATCGAACCGGTCGAGATGGCGCGCGCCTCCATCACGGGGCAGCCTGTGCACCTGCAGAGCCCTCTCGTCCCGGCGATCCTGCTCCTCGTCTCGCTCGCCGGCGTCAACCTCGGCGACCACCATAAGAAGGTGCTCTGGCGCGCGACGGTCGTCTCGCTCGCGATGCTGGCAGTGGGGGTGCTCGTCGGCGCGATCCCGTTCGCGGCGTGACGTGACGGGTGGGCGATGCCGCGGCATCCCCACCCGTCTCGATGGCCCCACGCGCCGGCGCTGAGGGGTTCTGGCCGAACCCGGCTCACCAGGCACTCCCGCGCCGACGTCCGATGCGGTGGGATGGAGGCATCCACCCGCCACGCTGACGAAAGGCGACGAATCATGCACACGCGCACACTGGGCCAGGGTCTCGAGGTCTCGTCCGTCGGCATCGGCGCGATGGGGATGTCGATGAGCTACGGCCCGAACCCGGGCGACCGCGACGACATGATCGGCGT
Source organism: Microbacterium sp. (assembly GCF_051860965.1). Classification (GTDB taxonomy): domain Bacteria; phylum Actinomycetota; class Actinomycetes; order Actinomycetales; family Microbacteriaceae; genus Microbacterium. The sequence continues at coordinate 219,369 of NZ_JBIMKU010000007.1, read as the reverse complement.
CCTGCGCTATGCCGTCGAACACGGCATCAGCCTCATCGACACGGCGGAGGTCTACGGTCCGTACGACAACGAGGTCCTCGTGGGCGAGGCGATCGCCCCGATCCGCGATCGCGTCGTGGTGGCGACGAAGTTCGGCTGGAACATCGTCGACGGACGGATGCAGGGCGTCGATTCGCGGCCCGAGCAGATCCGCCGCGTGGCCGAGGGTTCGCTGCAGCGCCTGGGCGTCGATGCGATCGATCTCTTCTATCAGCACCGCGTCGACCCGTCCGTGCCGATCGAGGACGTCGCGGGGACCGTCGGCGAACTGATCGACGAGGGCAAGGTGAAGCACTTCGGGCTCTCCGAGGCGGGCGCCGACACGATCCGCCGCGCCCACGCTGTCCACCCGGTGACCGCGGTGCAGAGCGAGTACTCGCTGTGGACGAGGGACCCCGAGGCCGAGGTCCTCCCGGTGTGCGCCGAGCTCGGGATCGGCTTCGTGCCGTTCAGCCCGCTCGGCAAGGGCTTCTTCACGGGGTCGGTGTCGGCCGACGCGACGTTCGGCCCGGACGAGATCCGCGGGCGGGTCCCCCGCTTCGAGGCCGAGAACCTCGCGGCGAATCAGGGGCTCATCGACCACGTGAGCGCCCTCGCCGCGTCGAAGGGAGCGACTCCGGGTCAGGTCGCCCTCGCCTGGCTGCTGGCGCAGCATCCCTTCATCGTCCCCATCCCGGGCACGCGTCGTCGCGAGCGGATCGACGAGAACGCGGGCTCGACGACGGTCGGGCTGTCGGCCGACGACATCGCGGAGCTGAGCGCTCTGACGCAACGGTTCGGCGTCGCCGGCGACCGCTACGACGAGGCGGGAATGAGGATGGTCGGGCTCTGAATCGACCCCTCATCCTGAGGTTCGGCACCGTCCCTCAAGACTGCCCAAAGATCGAATCAATCGACCTCGAAAGCGCCACGAGGGGCGGTAACGTCTCTCTTGTCGCCGAAAGCGACGAACTGCAGGGAAGATGTCGTGCGAGGCCGCTGGGGGAATCCGGGGGGAATTCCGGCCGAGGACGCATCACGGTGAACTGGGGAGTTTCGCCGAAGGTCGTCGGGTCGGGTGGTTCGTTCTGGGGAGCGGATCCACCCGCACCACGACGCCAGATCTCACGAAACGCCCGCCCGCTCGCTCTGAGCGGCTCCACCGTCTCGCCTGAAAGGTGATCGCCATGTCTGCTCGCACTCGCTCCACCTCATCGCTCTCGATCGTCGCCGTGCTCCTTACCACCGTCATCAGCCTGATCGCGCTGACGCCGCGCGACCGGTCCACCACGCCCATGGCCGGCAGCCACGGACTCGCGCTGATCTGACGGTCAGCATCGCGGCCGCGCCACAGGGTGCGGGTGCGGCCTTCGTCGCGACGCGATGGATGCCCGAGGTCTCGGCCTTCCAGCCGATACGGCTTCACCGCACGCTGATCAGGCGATCTCGCCGCCCGCGACGGTGTCGGCGAGAGCCGCGACCCTCGGCAGGTGGTGGGCACCGTAGAAGTCCGCGATCGTCAGCCGTTCACGATCGCGCGCGGACAGCGCGTCGTGTGCGAGCACGGCCCGCACGGCGAGGGCGTGCATCCACCCGCCCGCCAGCGTGCCGAGCAGCATGAGGTACGGAACGCTCACGGCGTAGGCGTCGCGCGGTGAGGATGCGAAGCCGAGCAGATCGGTCGTCGCGCGGCGCGTCGCGGCGATCGCTCGCTCGAGGCGATCCGCTGTGCGGACGGCGACGGCATCGCTCTGCGCGCGCAGCGCATCGATCGTCTTCTCGATGTCGGCGAGGAGGAGCTCGACTGTGGCGCCGCCGTTGCGGAGCACCTTGCGGCCGACGAGGTCGTTCGACTGGATCGCCGTGGTGCCCTCGTAGATGGTCATGATCCGCGCGTCGCGATAGTGCTGCGCGACGCCGGTCTCTTCGATGAAGCCCATGCCGCCGTGCACCTGGATCGCGTCACTCGTGACCTGCACGGCGTCCTCGGTCGTCCAGCCCTTGAGGATCGGCACGAAGAACTCGGCGAGCGCGGCGAGGCTCTCGTCGCTCTCGGCGCGGTCGAGCAGGTCGGCGGCGTACACCCCGAGCGCGCGCATCGCGAACACCTCGCTCGACATCGAGAGCAGGAGACGGCGGACATCGGGATGCTCGGCGATGGTCGCCCCCGAGTCGCGGCCGATCACGCCGCCCTGCACGCGATCCGCGGCGTAGGCGGTCGCCTGCTGCAGCGCGCTGTCGGAGATGCCGGTGGCCTGGAAGCCCATGCCGGCGCGGGCCGAGTTCATCATGACGAACATGCCGGCGAGGCCCCCGTGCAGCTCACCCGCGAGGTAGCCGGTCGCATCCTCGTACGACAGGACGCACGTCGGGCTGCCGTGGATGCCCAGCTTGTGCTCGACGGCGACGGTCGTGACGCCGTTGCGCTCGCCGAGTGAGCCGTCGACGCCTACGAGGAACTTCGGAACGACGAAGAGCGAGAGGCCCTTCGCGCCCGCCGGTGCGTCGGGCGTGCGCGCGAGCACGAGGTGGACGATGTTCTCGGCGACGTCGTGGTCGCCCCACGTGATGAAGATCTTCTGGCCGCGCAGCGACCACGAGCCGTCCTCGCGGGGAGTCGCGATCGTGCGGATCGCACCGAGGTCGGTGCCCGCGTCGGGTTCGGTGAGGTTCATCGTGCCGGTCCACTCGCCCGAGACGAGCTTCTCGAGATAGACCTTGCGGAGCTCGTCGGATGCGACGGCGTCGAGGGCGTGGATCTGGCCCGCGGTCAGCAGCCAGCAGAGAGCGAAGGCCGCATTCGAGCCGTTCCAGATCTCGCCGAGGCCCGCGCGGATCGCGCCGGGCAGTCCGTCGCCACCCGCCGAGACCGGGGCCTCGGCGGTGACCCAGCCGCTCTCGACGAACGACTGATACGCCTCGGCGAAGCCTGCGGGAAGCCGCACGGATCCGTCGACGAGCTGCGCGCCCTCGCGGTCGCCGACCGTCTGGAGCGGTGCGAGCACCGACGATGCGAAGTCGCCCGCGGCCTCGACGATGTCGACGCCGTCCGAGGCGCTCATCTCGCCATCGGTCGCGCGCGCGACGAGGTCGATCCCGAAAGCCTCGCCGAACAGGAATTCGTAGTCTTCGACGGGCGCCTTGTAGGCGGATTCTGCGGCCATGGTGAAACCTCACGGGGTGGAGCGGAATGAAACTCAGACTCAGAGTACTTGGAACCGAGTCTCAAAGCGAGGCATACTGCGGAGTTTCCGTCCCCGCACCGACCTCGAACTGGTGATTTCTCACAGTGGCAGGGGGTACCGCGGGCTGGCAGGATCATGTCGACACCGGCGCGATATCAAGGGAGAACGTCGATGCAGGCAAGATTCGGTCGCAGGGGAGCCGCGCTCCTGATCGCGGGCATGCTCGTCGCCCTCAGCGGCTGCGCGACGTTCGAGAGCAACCTCTTCGCGGGCGCGGGCACCCCGTCGCCGACTCCGTCCGCCACCGTCGTGACGCACGGACCCGTCGCGCTCGTCGAGCCCGAGTACGATCCCGAGGACATGCCCGTCCACCATCTGTGCGAGAAGGGCACCCTCGTCGCGATCTGGGCGCACTACGACGACGACCTCATCTTCGGCCACCAACGCGTCAACGATGCGCTGGACCAGGGCATGTGCGTCACGGTCGCGTACCTCTCGGCGGGCGATGCCGGGCGCGGCGTCGAGTACTCCCAGGGGCGCGAGCTCGGCATCCGCAACGCCTACGACACCCTGCGAGGCCTCGACGGGCAGTGGAAGGAGTCGACCGACACGCTGCGTACCGGTGTCACGGTCGAAGAGTGGCGGCCGGCCGGCCTCCCGGAGCTGACACTGCTCTCGTTCCGACTCGTCGACGGGAACATCGACGGCAGCGGCTTCGCGAGCATGGGATACGAGAGCCTCGCGAAGCTGGCAGCCGGCACGATCCCGACCGTGCGCGACGTCGACGGCCCGGAAGAGCTCACGAAGGACCAGATCACGCATTCGCTCATCGAGATCCTGAGTGAGCACCGCCCGACCCAGATCCTCACGGGCATGCCGCACGAAGCGAGCGACCTCGCGAGCGGAGACCACTCCGACCACCAGACGGTCGCCTCGTTCGCCCGCGCCTCGTGGCGGAGCATGGGCATCGATCCCGCGCTCGTCACGTACGCGATCGGCTACCAGACCTCGGGATATCCCGTGAACGTCGAGGGCGACGTCCTCGCCGCGAAGGTCGCGGCATTCTCGGCCTACGCGATCCAGGATCCCGTGACGGCGAAGTGCCGCGACCTGAACTCCTGCCTCGATCTGCGGCTGTTCGGAGCGTGGCTGCAGCGCGAGTACGCCAAGACGGCGGCCGAGGTGCCCTTGCCGTAGGCTCGTCACCCATGGCAGCCGGCGCGACGATCCACACGTTCGAGGTGCAGCTGGCCGACGTCGATCGGGGCGTCTACGACGAGCTCTCGCTGCGGGTCGCGAGGCATCCATCCGAAACGGGTGCGTTCATGCTGACGCGTGTGCTCGCCTACTGCCTCGAGTACACGGAGGGCATCGCCTTCAGCGAGGGGATCTCAGCGACCGACGAACCCGCCGTCCTCGTTCGCGACCTCACCGGCAGCCTGACGGCGTGGATCGAAGTCGGCGCGCCGGACGCCGAGCGCCTGCACCTCGGCAGCCGTCAGGCGGATCGGACCGTCGTCTACACGCATCGCGATCCCGTCAAGGTCGCCGCCGCATGGACGGGCAAGCGCATCCATCGGGCGGACGCGATCGCGCTCTACAGCTTCGACCCCGGGTTCGTCGAAGATGCCGCCGAGCTCATCGAGCGGCGCAACACGATGACGGTCTCGGTCACCGAGCGGCACCTCTATCTCGAGCTCAACGGAGCGACGCGCAGCTCCGACATCCACGAACGCGGCGTCGACTGATGCTCAGGTGAGGGATGCCGTGCGCCCGCGCGGTGTGCGCCAGTCGTCTCCGTGCAGCTCGCGGTGCAGGCGCTCCATCTTGACGTCGAGCTCGGCCGCCGTCTCGGCCGCGGCGGTGAGCTCGGCCAGAAGCTCCCCGGGCACCTGGCTGTCGTACTTGTAGTAGATCTTGTGCTCGAGGCTCGCCCAGAAGTCCATCGCGATGGTGCGGAACTGGACCTCGACGGGAACCTCCACCCGACCCGTCGAGAGGAAGACGGGCACCTCGACGATCGCGTGCAGGCTCTTGTAGCCGTTGGCCTTGGGCTCGGCGATGTAGTCCTTCACCGCGAGGACGCGGATGTCGTCCTGCTGAGTGAGCAGATCGAACAGGCGGTAGGCGTCGCGCACGAAGCTGCAGGTCACGCGCACGCCGGCGATGTCGGTGATCCCCGCACGGATGCTCTCGAAGTCCGCCTCGATGCCCTTCCTGCCGACCTTGTCGACGATGCTGTCGGGCGACTTCACGCGGCTCGTCACGTGCTCGATCGGGTTGTAGTCGTGCATGAGCTGGAACTCGTCCTGCAGGATCGCGATCTTGGTCTCGACCTCGCGCAGCCCGAACTGGTACTCGAGGAGGAAGCGCTGGAACTCGTCGCGCATGGCCCGGAGCTCACCCGCCGAGTACGAGACGCTGTCGTCGACCGAGAGGGTTCGTGCATCCGCCATGCCCTCGACGCTATCGATGACCGTTAGGAGCGCCCTGTGAGCGGGCCGCCCTCTGGGGCTACGCGGTGACGAGCGCCGTGAGCGACTCGGGCGAGAGCGCGTGCTCGATCGCGAGCATGCTGGCCCCGAGCACGGCGGCGTTCTGTGCCGCGGCCGACTGCACGATGGCGAGGTGCTCGGTCGCGAGCGGGATCGATCGCGTGTAGACGACTTCGCGCACGCCGGCGATGAGATGCTCGCCGACGCGGGCCATCGACCCGCCGATCGCGATGACCGACGGGTTGATCAGGCTCACGCAGGCCGTGAGCACTTCGCCGATGTCGCGACCCGCCTGGCGGACGGCCTGGATCGCGTCGATGTTGCCGCGCTTGACGAGGTCGATGACGTCGCTGCCGCTCTCGGCGGCGACACCCTGCGCGCGCAGCGCACGGGCGATCGCCGGCCCCGAGGCGAGGGCCTCGAGGCATCCCGTGTTGCCGCAATGGCACGGCACGCCGGCGCCCCTCGCGACGCGCACGTGGCCGATGTCGCCCGCAATGCCCTGTGCGCCCCGCTGCAGGGCGCCGCCCGAGATCACGCCGGCGCCGATGCCCGTCGCGATCTTCACGAACATGAGGTGCTCGACGCCGGGGTAGGCGAGCGCGCGCTCGCCGAGCGCCATGATGTTGACGTCGTTGTCGACGAGGACGGGCACGTCGAGGTGCTGGCGCACCCACCCCGGCACGTCGAAGCGATCCCACCCGGGCATGATCGGGGGATTCACCGGCTGCCCGGTCGAGTGCTCGACGGGACCGGGGATGCCCACGCCGATCGCGGCGAGGTCGCGGCTCGAGCGGCCGATGGACGCCAGGAGGCCCTCGGCGTTCTCGACCATCCACGTGAGGACGAGCTCGGGTCCGAGGCGCACGTCGAGCGGCTCGCTGCGGTCGGCGATCACGGCGCCCGCCAGATCGGTGACGGCGAGAGTCGCGTGCGACGCGCCGATGTCGGCTGCCAGCACGAGCCGGGCGCTCGGGTTCAGGGCGAACATCGACGGGGGGCGACCGCCGGTCGACACGGTCTCTGCGATCGGCGTGATGAGGCCCAGGCGCATGAGCTCGTCGACGCGCGCGGCGATCGTCGAGCGCGCGAGGCCGGTCGACTTCGCGAGCTCGGCGCGCGTGCGCGGCACGCCGTCACGCAGAAGCTGGAAGAGCTGGGTCACCCCGGCTGCCCCATTCGGCGATTCGATGCTCACGATTCCCACACCTCAGTCTATTTCTCGCCGGTTCGCCGATCAGAAGATGACGGACTTCTGAAACGGGATGCCGCGGGCGCGGCGATGACGCATCGTCACCGCCGCGCCCGCGGAACATCATCCTCTGCCGGTGGGCCTCGCGAACCGCTGCTGCAGCAGGACGGCGACCACGATGATCACGCCCTTCACCACGGCCTGCACGGAGGAGTTCAGGTTGTTCTGCACGAAGACGTTGGTGAGCGTCGTGAAGATCAGCACGCCGAACACGGTGCCGGTCACCGTCCCGCGGCCACCCGCGAGGAGCGTTCCACCCACGACGACGGCGGCGATCGCATCGAGCTCGAGCAGGGTGCCGTGCGTCGAGGTGCCCGCGGTCGTGCGGCCGAGGTACATGACAGCGGCGATGCCGGCGGTCAGGCCCGAGATCGCGTAGAGCCACATGATGTGGCGCTTGACGTTGATGCCGGCGAGGCGCGCGGCCTCTCGGTTGCCTCCGATGGCGACGGTGCGGCGGCCGAACGTCGTCCGGTTCAGAACGACCCACCCGAGGGCGGCGACGATCGCGAAGATCCAGATCAGCATGTCGACGCCGATGATGTCGAGGTTCATGAAGGTGATGAAGTCGCGGTTGCCGACCTGGAGGGTGCGGCGTTCCGCGAGGATCTCGGCGAGACCACGGGCGGCGACGAGCATCGCGAGCGTCGCCATGAATGCGACCACCTTGCCGTACGCGATCACGATGCCGTTGACGAGCCCGGCGCCGACGCCGACCGCGAGGGCCAGGACGACCATCACGATCCAGTGCAGCTGGTCGGCGAGGTCCTGGATCGCCGCGAGCGTCGCGACGACCGATGCGAGTCCGATGAGGGAGCCGACCGACAGGTCGATGCCGCCCGCCGTGATGACGAGCGTCATTCCGATCGACACGACGCCGAGGATCGAGGCCGCGCGAAGGATCGTCAGCATGTTGCTCGTGGTGAGGAACGTGTCGGGCGCCGTGATGGCACCGGCGATCACGAGCACCAGCAGGGCCGCGACGAGGCCGAGGTTGCGGCCCACGGAGCCCGACAGGAAGCGGCGGAATCCGCTCTCGGTGGCGGTCGAAGAGGCGAGGGGTGCGCCGTTCGCGGGGGCGACGTCGCCCCTGGGGGTGGTCTGCTCGCTCACGCGGCGGTTCCTTTCATGACGAGGTCGAGCACACCGTGCTCGTCGATCTGGGAGGCGGGAAGGGTGGTCAGGATGCGTCCGTCCGAGACCACGAGGACGTTGTCGGCGAGGCCGAGGACCTCTTCGATCTCGCTCGAGATCACCACGACCGCGTTGCCCGCGGCGGCGAGCCCGCGGATGAGCGCGTAGATCTCTGCGCGGGCACCGACGTCGACACCGCGCGTCGGCTCGTCGAGCAGGAGCACGCGGGTGCCGTGCACGAGCCACCGCGCGAGCAGGATCTTCTGCTGATTGCCGCCCGACAGGGTGATGGCGGCGCGGTCCGGGTCGGCGGGGCGGAGCTCTCGAGCCCGAGATGACCGTCGTCGTCGGCCGCGATGCCGCGAAGACCCAGGCATCTGCCCTCAAGTGGGGCTGGGCCGAGGCCGCGACCGACTGGCGCGAGGTCATCGCACGCGACGACATCGACATCGTCGACATCGTCACACCGGGCGACACGCACGCCGAGATCGCGCTCGCCGCCCTCGCGGCCGGCAAGCACGTGCTGTGCGAGAAGCCGCTCGCGAACACCGTGGCCGAGGCCGAGGCGATGACCGCCGCCGCTGATCGGGCCGCGGCCGCGGGCGTGCGCTCGATGGTCGGGTTCACGTATCGACGCGTGCCCGCCACGACCTTCGCGCGCGATCTCGTCGCCGCCGGTCGCATCGGCGACGTCCGCCAGGTGCGGGCCGAGTACCTGCAGGACTGGCTGATGGATGCCGAGGCACCGCTCACGTGGCGCATGCAGAAGGACCGTGCCGGTTCCGGAGCGCTCGGAGACATCGGCGCCCACGCGATCGATCTGACCGAGTACATCACCGGCCAGCGCGTGACGACGGTGTCGGGGATCATCGAGACCCTCGTGAAGGAGCGTCCGCTGCTCGGGGAAGGCCAGGGGCTCTCGGGCACGGCTTCGACCGAACGCGGAGCCGTGACCGTCGACGACATCGCCCTCTTCACCGGGCGTCTGAGCGGCGGGGCCCTGGCGTCGTTCGAGGCGACGCGCTTCCGCACGGGACGCAAGAACGCGCTGCGGATCGAGATCTCCGGCTCGACGGGCGCGATCGCCTTCGACCTCGAGCGCTTGAACGAGCTCGAGTACTACGACGCGACGCAGCCCGAGACGGAGCTCGGCTTCCGCCGCATCCTCGTCACCGAGCACGATCACCCCTATCTCGCGCCGTGGTGGCCGACAGGTCACATGCTCGGCTACGAGCACGGCTTCTCGCACCAGGTGTTCGACTTCGTCACGGCCATCGCGGACGGCTCGCAGCCGCGTCCGTCGTTCGACGACGGTCTGCACGTGCAGCGCGTGCTGGATGCGGTCGAGCGATCGTCGGCGTCCGGCAGCGCCTGGACACCGACGGAAGACTGAATCAGCACTCAACGAAGGAAGGCCTCGCGATGACGCGACCCATCACCTTGTTCACCGGCCAGTGGGCGGATCTGCCGTTCGAAGAGGTCGCCCGCCTCGCTTCGGAGTGGGGATACGACGGCCTCGAGCTCGCCTGCTGGGGCGACCATCTCGACCCGTGGCGCTGGGATGAGCCCGGCTACGCCGAGGGGAAGCTCGAGCTGCTGGAGAAGTACGGACTCAAGGTGTGGACGATCTCCAACCACCTCAAGGGCCAGGCGGTCTGCGACGACCCCATCGATCAGCGTCACCGCGACATCCTTCCGGACGTGGTGTGGGGCGACGGGGACCCCGAGGGCGTGCGGCAGCGCGCGGCCGAGGAGATGAAGAACACCGCCCGCCTGGCGGCCAAGCTCGGGGTGAAGACCGTCGTCGGGTTCACCGGGTCATCCATCTGGAAGTACGTCGCGATGTTCCCGCCCGTCTCGCAGGAGGCCATCGACGCGGGGTACCGAGATTTCGCCGACCGGTGGAATCCGATCCTCGACGTCTTCGACGAGGTCGGTGTGCGGTTCGCGCACGAAGTGCACCCGTCCGAGATCGCGTACGACTACTGGACGACGGTGCGCACGCTCGAGGCGATCGGCCACCGCGAGGCGTTCGGCCTCAACTGGGACCCGTCGCACTTCATCTGGCAGCAGCTGAACCCGGTCGACTTCATCCTCGAGTTCCCCGACCGGATCTACCACGTGGACTGCAAGGACGTGAAGCTCAATCTCGGCAACGGTCGCAACGGCCGGCTCGGCTCGCACCTCGCGTGGGCCGATCTGCGCCGCGGATGGGACTTCGTCTCGACCGGTCGCGGCGACGTGCCGTGGGAGGCCTCCTTCCGCGCGCTCAACCAGATCGGCTACGACGGCCCGATCTCGGTCGAATGGGAGGACGCGGGGATGGACCGCCTCCTCGGCGCACCGGATGCCCTCGCATTCGTCAAGCGGAACGCGTTCGACGCTCCGGATGCCGCGTTCGACGCCGCGTTCAGCGCTCGCTGAGCATGCTCCCCTCGGGGGGCGGGGGCGTGCTCGGCGCTAGGCTGGCGACATGACTCCGATGCCGCCCGGATGGTACGACGATCAGCGCGGCGCGCTGCGATGGTGGGACGGCACGCAGTGGACCGAGCACGTCGCGACGCCCGATCCCGAGCCCGCCGCGGGGGCTGAGGCGATCGACGAGATCATCCCGCTCGAACTGCAGGAGGAGCACCCCTCGGGGTATCCCGGAGCCGGAGCATCCGGAGCCTTCGTCGCGGCCACGGAGCCGGCCAAGTCCAAGCTCTGGATCCTCTGGGTCGTCCTCGGCGTCGTGCTGCTGTGCATCGTCGTCGCGGCGGCGGTGGTCATCCCGCTGCTGTTCCTCTCGCTCACGCGGGGGAGCGCCGGCGGCGAGTCGGTCGCCCCCGACGGCCAGGCGCAGACGGCCGCGGTCGCCGCCGTCGAGCTGTACGACGAGGCCTGGCAGAACGCCGACTGCGATGCGCTCACCGAGTCCACGACGCAGCGGTTCCGCGAGGACAACGGCCTGACCGATTGCGACGACTTCGTCGAGAACGCGCAGGCGTTCGCCGAGGGATTCGACGACTACGTCCTGACGGTGACGGATGTCACCGAAGACGGGGGCGCCGTCTCGGTCGAGACCCGCGAGTCGTACGTCACGTACATCGACGATCAGGGCCAGCTCGTCGAGGAGCCCATCCCGGGCTCGGTGGACTGGACCTACACGGTCGTGCAGGAAGGCGACCGCTGGGCGGTCGACGTGCTCGACTGATGGGGACGGATGCCTCCCCCCGCACCCGCGGGGCGCGCTTCGTCATCACGTGCCTGGGCATCGGTCTGGCGGCGGGTCTGCTCTCGGGACTCTTCGGCGTCGGCGGCGGCACGGTCATCGTGCCGCTCCTCGTGCTCATCCTCGGAATGGATCAGCGACTCGCCTCGGGAGTCTCGCTCGGCGCGATCGTGCCGACCGCGACGGTCGGCGTCATCTCGTACGCCGTGCACGGCTCGGTCGCCTGGATCCCCGCGCTCATCCTCGCGGCGGGCGCCGTCATCGGCGCGCAGATCGGCACGTGGCTGCTGCCGAAGGTCTCGATCACGGCGCTGCGGTGGGGCTTCGTCGGCTTCCTCGCGCTCGTCATCGTCAGCCTCTTCATCGTCGTCCCGTCGCGCGACGCGGGTCTTCCCGTCACGGTCGCGACCGTCTTCGGACTGATCGCACTCGGTCTCGTCACGGGCGTGCTGGCGGGCCTGCTCGGCGTCGGGGGCGGCGTGGTCGTCGTGCCGGTGCTCATGCTGCTCTTCGGGGCGAGCGACCTCATCGCGAAGGGCACGTCGCTGCTCATGATGATCCCCACGGCCATCTCGGGCACGATCGGCAACATCCGGCGCAAGAACGTCGATCTCGTCGCGGCGGCGCTCGTCGGAGTGGCCGCGTGCACGACGACGGCCCTCGGCGCCTGGATCGCGACGATCGTCGACCCGCTCGTCGGCAACATCCTCTTCGCCGTCTTCCTGACGGTCATCGCGGTGCAGATGGCGCTCCGGGCGATCCGGGGCCGCAAGCGCTGATCCGCCCGCCGGTAGGATCGGACCCGTGGCAGTCAACCCCGAGCTCGTCGGCCGTACGTTCCCGCCGACGGCGTCCTACCTCGTCGGCCGAGAGAAGGTGCGCGAGTTCGCGCGCGCGGTCTTCGCCGATGACCCCCAGCACTTCGATCCCGCCGCGGCACAGGCGCTCGGCTATGCCGACGTCGTCGCGCCGCCGACGTTCGCGATGGTGATCCAGGACCTCACGCTCCAGCAGCTCCTGGCCGAGCCCGACTCGGGCATCGAGCTCTCGCGCGTGCTCCACGGCGAGCAGCGCTTCGCGTACACGCGGCCGATCGTGGCGGGAGACGAGCTCACGGCGCGCCTGACGGTGTCCGCCATCCGCGCCCTCGGCGGCAACGCGATGGTCACGAGCGACGCCGTCATCACGGACGCCGCGGGTGACCACGTCGTGACGGCCACGTCGGTCCTCGTCGTCGGAGGCGACGCATGAGCGCCGTCGGAGACATCGTCGCGGAGCGCACGGTCCACCTCACACGCGAGTCCCTGGTGCGCTATGCCGGGGCATCCGGCGACTTCAATCCCATCCACTACCGTGACGACGTCGCGGAGGCGGTCGGCCTCCCCGGCGTCCTCGCCCACGGCATGCTGACGATGGGCCTGGCGGTCGAGACGATCGTGCCCTGGCTCGGCGACTCGCGACGCATCCTGGGCTACAGCACGCGCTTCACGCGCCCCGTCGTGGTCGATCCCGAGATCGGCGCCGACGTGACGATCGTCGCAAAGGTCGGCGCGGTCGACGACCAGGCGCTCCGCATCGACCTCACCGTCACGTTCGGCGAGACGGCCGTGCTCGGCAAGGCGCAGGTGCGCGTCCGCGCTCTCTGATCCGCATGCCCGACGTCACGCCGATCCCACTCGCGCAGCTCACGACCCTGCGCACGGGCGGTGTTCCCCAGCGCATGATCGACGCGCACACGGCCGACGAGCTGGTCGCCGTGCTGCGCGAGGTCTGGAGCGAGGGCGACCCCGTGCTCGTGCTGGGCGGAGGATCGAACCTGTTCGTCGGCGATGATCCCTTCGACGGCACCGTCGTGCGCGTGCTGACGACGGGGATCGAGAGGATGCCGTCGCCGCGGCCGGGGCACGTCCGGCTCCGCGTCCAGGCGGGCCACGGCTGGGACGATCTCGTCGCGTTCGCGGTCGAGGAGGGGCTCGCGGGAATCGAGGCGATGTCGGGCATTCCCGGCACGGTCGGCGCCGCTCCGGTGCAGAACGTCGGCGCATACGGTCAGGAGATCGTGCAGACCCTCGTCGAGGTGGAGCTGATCGATGAGTCGGACGGCGAGGTCTCGACGGTCGGTGCGGACGACCTCGGCCTGGGATTCCGCACGTCGGTGTTCAAGCACCACTACGGCTCGGTGCCTGCGCGCGCGGCGGTCATCCTCTCGGTGACCCTCGAGCTCGAAGAGGTCGGGCACGCCGAACGCGCGATCCCGGGCGCGCAGCTGCGATCGGCCCTCGGGCTGGGTGAGCACGACGCCGTGAGCGTCGCATGGATCCGGGACCACGTGCTCGCGACGCGTGCGCGCAAGGGCATGGTGCTCGACGACGCCGATCCCGACACCTACAGCGCGGGATCGTTCTTCCAGAACGCGATCGTCTCGCCCGGCTTCGCACGCACCCTGCCCGCCGAGTGCCCGCGGTGGCCGATGACACCCGAGCTCGACCCCGTCGTCGTCATCCCGCTGGAGTCGTTCGACGGCTACGTGCCCCCGCGCGAGATCCGCGAGTCGGACGTCAAGGTGAGCGCCGCATGGCTCATCGAGCACGCCGGAATCGGCAAGGGCTTCCGTCTCTCGCGCTCCTCCCGCGCGGGACTGTCGACGAAGCACGCGCTGGCCTTGACGAACCGTGGCGGGGCGACGGCGGCCGAGCTCGCGCAGCTCGCGCGGTTCATCCAGGGGCGCGTGCAATCCGAGTTCGGGCTCATCCTGCAGCCGGAGCCGGTGCTCGTCGGCGTCGACCTCTGATCGCCTGACCTCCGACCCGACGGTCGCGTCGGGTGCGGCGTGAACACCGCGGCGAGGCGGCGATCTCTTGTCGCCCGGAGGGTCGCGGCGTTCGGCGTGCCCGCACGACGCGCCCGGGCGAGCGTCTTCAGCGTTCCATGAGGAGAAAATGAGAAAACTCTAATGAAACGCTGAATCTGTGTTATTTTTCCTCGTAAACGAGTCCAAACCCCCATGGAGTCACGTTGTCGAGTCGTTCTGCTTCTTTCTCTCATCTTGCGGTGTCAGGTGAGTCTGCTATGCCGGCGCGACTGGCGCAGGACAACCTCCCCCTGGCCAAGTACCTCGCGGTCGAGAAGGCGCGCAGCGCGCCGCACCTCGACCTCGACGACCTCATCTCGGCCGCCCTGTTCGGGCTGGCGCGCGCCGCGCTCTCGTACGAGCCCGAGCGCGGCATCCCGTTCGGCGCCTTCGCGCGGAACCAGATCAACTGGGCGATCCTCGACGAGATGCGCGCGGCCGACCCTGCGGGCGAGCGCGGTCGGGTGAAGATCCAGCGTGTCCGTGCCGCGGCCGAGACGGTGCTGGCGCGCACCGGACGCCCCGCGAGCCGCGCGCAGCTCGCCGCGGAGTCGGGCCTCGACGAAGACGCCGTCGCGCACGCGCTGCAGCTCGACGACATGGTGCGGACCGTCACGAGCTTCGAAGCGCACTTCGACGCCTCGGAGGGCCGCGATGCCGCCGACCTGACCGGCAGCATCATCCTTCCGGAGGAAGCCGCGGAGCAGTCCGAGGCCCGTGCGATGCTGATGCGGATCGTCGAGGCACTGCCGGCGGTCATGCAGCAGGTGGTCCGCGGTGTGTATCTCGAGGACCGCACCGTGAAGGACCTCGCGGAAGAGCTCGACGTGAGCCACGCCTACGTCTCGAAGGTGCGGCGCACCGGTCTCACCCTCATGCGCGAAGCCATGGAGGAGTGGGAGACCGGCCAGCCGGCGGACCGCAGCACCAAGACGCGGGCGGAGTTCTTCGCCGCCGTCTTCGGCGCCGGGCGCTACGCGACCCTGCGCCCCGGCGAGCTCCTCGCGGCATCCTGAGCGCGCCGATCCGGAACTCTTCTCGATCCGACGGTTACGCCCCTCGCGATTGTCGCGAATGTCCACTGTGTCGGCCCACGGATGGGCCGGCATCCGACCCCACACCACGGAGGAAATCATGGGTCTTCAGATCGCAACCAACGTCGGCGCCCTCAACGCGTACCGCAACCTCTCGGCCAACCAGAACGACGTGTCGAAGTCGCTCGAGAAGCTCTCGAGCGGTCTGCGCATCAACCGGGCGGCGGACGACGCCGCGGGTCTCGCCATCTCCGAGGGCCTGCGCTCGCAGGTCAACGGCCTGAACGTCGCCGCGCGCAACGCTCAGGACGGCATCTCGGTCATCCAGACCGCGGAAGGCTCGCTCACCGAGGTGCACTCGATCCTGCAGCGCGTCCGCGACCTCGCGGTGCAGGCGGGCAACGACTCCAACAACGCCGACTCGCGCGCGGCGATCAAGACCGAGATCGATGCGCTCGGCGAGGAGCTGACGCGCGTCGCGGCGAGCACGAACTTCAACGGCATCAAGCTGCTCGACGGCACGAACGCCTCGCTGACCTTCCAGGTCGGCGCGGGCTCCACGGCCGCCGAGGACCAGATCGCCGTCACGCTCACCGACTTCTCGGGGCTCGGCGCGACCATCGGCGCGCTCGACGTGTCGGACGCCGCGAACGCGCTCACCTCGATCGCCGCGATCGACACCGAGATCACCGCCGTCTCGACGGCTCGCGCCGACCTCGGTGCGCAGCAGAACCGCTTCGAGTCGACGATCAACTCGCTGCAGGTCTCGGCCGAGAACCTGGCCGCTGCGAAGAGCCGCATCGCCGACACCGACATGGCGGCCGAGATGGTGCGCTACACGGCGTCGAACATCCTGCAGCAGGCCGGCACGGCGATGCTCGCACAGGCGAACCAGTCGGGTCAGGGCGTTCTCCAGCTCCTGCGCTGAGTCGCTGCGCCTGAGGCGCCTACGGCGCCCGATCGGAGTCCTCTCCGTTCGGGCGCCGTCCTGTAGCACGACCCGCTCGTCCGCGGGCGACACGATGGAAGGCATCCGACATGAAGATCGACGGCCTGGTCTCCGGACTCCAGACGGCGGAGGTCATCGATGCGCTCATGAAGGTGCACGCGATCCCGCAGTCGCTTCTCACGGCCAAGATCACCGACCGCAACTCGGTCGTCAGCAACCTGCAGTCGCTCAACACCAGCCTGCAGCAGCTGTTCGAGAAGGCGAAGACCGCGGCGTCCGCCGGCTCTCTGGCCGCCTTCACGGCGACCGCGTCCCACGACAGCGTCACGGTCGTCGCGGGTGCGAAGGCGACGGCACTGTCGACGGGCATCGTGGTCGATGCCGTCGCCACCGCCCACTCGGTCGTCACCGCCGCGGCGCCGAGCGGCGCCTGGGGCGGCGCCTACACGGTGGTGGCCGCCGACGGCACGACGACCGAGATCACTCCGGCCGGCGCGAGTCCGCAGGATCTCGCGAAGGCGATCAACGCGGCGAAGTCCGGAGTCACGGCGACGGTCATCCCCGTAGGCACGGACGTCAACGGCGCTCCGCTCTCACGACTCCAGCTCACGGCCGACGAGACGGGCGCCGCCGCGGCGTTCACGCTGCACCGCGGTACGACGGCGCAGGTGACCGCGGGCGTGGCGATCGACGTCGCGACCGAGGTGGGCGCCGCAGTCGTCGCGACGGGCGCGGACGCCCGCATCCGGCTCTACGCGGGAACCGCTGCCGAGCAGGAGCTCGCGAGCGGGACCAACACGTTCACTCTGGCCGAGGGCATCGACGTGACCGTGTCGAAGGTGAGCGCCGATCCCGTCATCGTCTCGGTGGCGCGGGACGCGAAGGCGCAGACCACGGCGGCCGAGGCGTTCGTGAAGGAGATCGCCGGACTCCTCACGCGGATCGACAACGGCTCCAAGGCCACGATCGCGGACGCGGGCGGCAAGACGACGCTCGGCGTGTTCACGGGCGACAGCACCGTGCGGTCGCTGCGCACCGCTCTGACGAGCGCGATGCAGGCGCCCGTGGGCGGGACATCGCCGTCGACGCTGGGCATCACGTTCGACCAGAAGGGTGTCCTGACGTTCGACGCCGAGAAGTTCGCGAAGGCGCTGGCGGACGACCCCGAGGGCGCCCAGGCGATGTTCTCGCAGGTCGCCGGGCGCGTGCAGGAGACGACGGCGCTCTACTCCGACAAGTACACGGGTCTGCTCACGCAGCGCATCACGGGCCAGGAGGCCGAGGTCAAGACCCTGCGCACGCAGGTCGAGCGCTGGGATCTGCGGCTCGAAGCGCGTCGGGCGACCCTCGAGCGCACGTATGCGCAGCTCGAGGTGCGGCTGTCGACCCTGCAGTCGCAGTCCTCGTGGCTCAGCTCCCAGCTGGCCGGCCTCTCCGCCTCCTCCTCGACGTCGTCGTCCTGACCGACGCCGCCGACATCACCGCACTGAACAACCGCACTGAAAGGGAGCGCCGAACCATGCGCATGTCTCCGGAGCGCGCCAAGCAGCAGTATCTCGAGCAGCAGGTGGCCTCGGCCTCCCCCGAGCGCCTGCTGACGATGCTGTACGACCGCCTGCTGGTCGACATCGACCGGGCGGCGATCGCCCAGGCGGCGGGGGAGTGGATGGATGCCGCATCTCCGCTGCTCCACGCCCAGCAGATCGTCGCCGAGCTCACCTCGACCCTGACCGACGCGTGGGACGGCGCCGCGGATCTCCGCGCGCTCTACACGTATCTGAGCGGGCGCCTCATCGTCGCGAATGTGGCCCGGGATCAGGCCGCCACCGCCGAGTGCCGCGAGATCGTGGCGCCCCTGCGGGATGCGTGGCACGAGGCATCCCTCCACTCCTCCCTGGTCTGAGCGCGTCATGACCGACAATCTCGCCGCGTGGCTGCGTCTGCTGGATCAGTTCGAGCGCGCGCTCGACGCCGCCGACGAGCAGGCGGCGCCGCAGGCGCTCGAGCCTCCGCCGGGCCCGCTGCCCGAGGAGATCCGCGAACGGGCCGAGGCGATCCTCGAGCGGCAGCAGCTCATGGTCGGCTCCGTGCTCGCGTCGCGGGCGAAGGTGGCGCGCCAGCTGATCGCGCTGCGCCGCGTGCCGACGACGCAGACGGACGCCCCGGCGTATCTCGACGTCGAAGGCTGAGGGCGCGGTTACGCGCAGCCCGGGGTGTCGCGATAGTCGGCCCTGAGCACGGATCGCTCGACGATTGGCCACGGATCGGCTTCCCCCCAGCATCCGGAGTGCCGCCGTGCTCGAATCCGTCACCGCCACCGCGCTGTCCAGCGCTCTCGATGGGCTCTCGCTGCGTCAGCGCGCGATCGCCGACAACATCGCGAACATCAACACCCCCGGCTACCACGCGAAGCGCGTGCAGTTCGAGGACGCCCTGCGCTCCGCCGTCGCGGGCGGCACAGGAGCGGTGGATGCGACCGTCGAACGCTCGCTGGAGCCCACGCGCCTCAACGGCAACAACGTGAACCTCGACACCGAGACGCTGTCGAACATCGACACGGTCCTGCGCTTCCAGTTCGCGAGCCAGGCGCTCGACGGCCAGGCCTCGTCCGTCACGAAGGCCATCGGGCAGGCGTCGGCATGACCTTCGACGCGATCGGCATCGCCGGCACGGGCCTGAACGTGCACCGCAAGTGGCTCGATGCGCTCAGCGACAACATCGCCAACGTGAACACCGCGCGACCGGCCGGCGAGGAGCCGTTCCGCGAGAAGCTGGTGACGGTGCGGGCGGGAACGCAGGGCCCCGGCGTGTACGTCGACGGCGTCGTCGAGTCGGAGGCCGCGACGAAACTGGTCCACGACCCCGACCATCCATACGCCGACGAGAACGGCTACGTCGAGTACCCCAACGTCGACCTCGGCGATCAGATGAGCATGCTGATCCTCGCCCAGCGCGGCTACGAGGCGAGTGCGGCGGTCGTCGACCGCGCCAAGACCACGTACGAAGCCGCGCTGCAGATCGGACGCCGCTGATGGCCGGCCCGATCGACGCCATCGCGGCGGCGGCCGGTCCGTCGCCTCTCGCCCCGCTCAGCTTCGAGTCGGGGACCGATGCCGCGACGAACCCGGCGTCCGCGGGATCGTTCGCCACGACCCTCGCGGGGGCCGTGGAGAACCTGCAGCAGCTGCAGTCGACCTCGAACGAACTGGCCGTCAAGGCCGTGACGGGTGATCTCGAGGACATCCATCAGGCGACGATCGCCGCGGCCCGGGCATCCGTCACCCTCGATCTCGTCGTCGCCGTGCGCGACCGCAGCGTCGCGGCGTTCAACGACATCATGCGGATGCAGGCCTGACCATGCCCAAGATGCTCACGACGTACTACGACCGCGCGAAGCAGGTCGTCTCGGGCTTCAGCCTCGCGCAGCGCACGATCGCCGTGATCGGCGTCGCCCTGCTCGCGATGGGCGCCGTCGCGCTGATCACCTGGGTGACGAAGCCGCAGATGAGCCCGCTGTTCACAGGACTCAGCGCGACGGACGCCTCGGCGGTCGTCGAGCAGCTGAAGTCCGCCGGTGTGGGCTACGAGCTCACGGAGGGCGGCGCGACCGTGCTCGTCCCCGACGACCAGGTGTACGCCCAGCGGCTGGCCGCCGCGGCATCGGGCCTGCCCGGCGACAGCAGCGAGGGCTACACGCTGCTCGATGAGATGGGCGTCACCGCCAGCGAGTTCCAGCAGTCGGTCACCTACAAGCGCGCGATCGAGGGCGAGCTGGCGAGCACCATCGCGGCGATGAACGGCATCACGACCGCGAGCGTCCAGCTGGCGATCCCCGAAGAGAGCGTCTTCGTCGCCGAGAGACTGAAGCCGACGGCGTCGGTGTTCGTGAAGACCCAGAGCGGGTCCGCGCTGGGAGAGGACCAGGTGCAGGCCATCGTGCACCTCACGAGCGCTGCCGTGGCCGGCATGAGTCCGGAGGACGTCGCCGTCACCGATCAGGACGGACGGGTGCTCTCGGCGGTCGGGGGCGGCCCCATCGGAGATGCATCGAAGCAGGCGACCGAGCGCGAGGCGAGGGTCGCGGCATCCGTCCTGCAGATGCTCGACACGATCGTCGGCCCGGGCAACGCCACCGTCACGGTGTCCACGGATGTCGCGAACTCGACGTCCGAGCGGATGGAGGAGACCTTCAGCGCACCCGACGGCGATCTGAGCTCCACCGAGCAGACCAAGACCGAGACGTACACGGGTGGCGGCACGGGGGGAGCCGGCGTGCTCGGGCCCGACAACATCGCCGTGCCCGGCAACGCCGACGGCGACGGCACCTACGAGCTCGAGGAGACCACCCGCGCCAATGCGGTGAACAAATCCACCGAGAAGACGGTGACGCCCGCCGGTGAGGTGACCCGGCAGAGCGTGAGCGTCGCTCTCAATCGCTCGGGGGTCACGGGCGTGACGCCCGAGCAGGTCGAGGCGCTCGTCGCGACGGCGGCCGGCATCGACACCGAGCGGGGCGACACGGTCGCCGTGGAGTTCGTCGAGTTCAGCGAGTCCGGCGCGACCGCCGCGCAGAACGCGCTGGCGCAGGCCGAGGCCGAGCGTCGCGCTCAGTCCGAGCAGGAGCTCCTGCGGGCGGCCATCATCGGCGGCTCGATCCTGCTCGCTGCCGCTGCCCTCGTGATCGCCCTCGTCGTGCGGCAGCGGATGAAGCGACGCGTGCTGCACACCGATGACGGCCCGATCGAGTACTTCGCCTCGATGACCGCGACCGAGGAGGAGCGGCTCAAGGCGATCAAGGGGTGGAAGGATCCGCTCAAGGTCGCGGCGCCCGAACCTCAGAGGGTCCTGCCGCCGGCGATGCTGGACATCGACGAGGAGCCCGAAGTCGACCAGGTGCTCGTCGAGCGCCGCCGCCGCGAGATCGACGATCTCGCCAAGGCCGATCCCGACGCGATCGCCGCAGCGCTCGCGAGCATGATGGACGAGGCGACCGTATGAGCCTGCTGACTGCCTCGCCCCGCGCGGACGCGGGTGCCGACGTCGCCGAGCCGCCCGTGCCGACGACGTCGATCGCCGTGCCGCCCGTCGCCGAGATGAGCGGCCTGCGCAAGGCCGCGATCGTCCTCCTGAACATGGACCGCTCCGCCAGCGCCGAGGTGCTCCGACGGATGGGGGAGGCACGCGCGGAGCTCCTCGCCGTGGAGCTCACGCAGCTGGGCGGCGTCGACATCGGTGCCACAGCGCGCGCTCTCGGTGCCTTCCGGCGGATCGCGGTCGGCGGCTCCGTGCCGTCGCGGGGCGGCCAGGAACTGGCCACCGATCTTCTCGAGACCGCCTTCGGCCGTGAGAAGGCGGTGGGAATCGTCGGTCGGGTCATGTCGCAGGGCTCGGTCTCGTTCGACTTCCTCAATGCGGCCGACCCGGGCCAGCTGGCGACGATCCTCGAGGGCGAGCTGCCCACGACGGTCGCCGTCGTGCTCGCCAATCTCAAGGCCGATCGGGCGGCCGCCGTCCTGGCCGCGCTCCAGGATCCTCTGCGCACCGACGTCGCGCAGGCGATCGCGACCATGGGCACGGCGACGCAGGAGGCCATCTCGATCGTCGCCGATTCGCTGCGATCCCGCACGGGCGTCTTCGCCAGTCGCGACGACCACGAATCGATCGGGGGTGTCCAGCCCCTGGTCGAGATCATCAACCGGTCCGACACGGCGCTCGAGAAGTCGCTCCTGGCAAGTCTCGAGGGGCGGGATCTGGCGCTGGCCGAAGACATCCGCAGCCGCATGGTCACGTTCGCCGACATCGTCCGGCTCGAGGACCGTGACGCGCAGCGCGTTCTGCGCGGCATCGATCTGCGGATGCTCGCGCTCGCCCTCAAGGGCGCCGACGAGCAGATCGGCGAGGTCATCAGCCGCAACATGACCGAGCGGAACCGCGACAACCTGGCCGAGGAGACGCGCCTGCTCGGCCCGGTCCGGATGCGTCAGGTCGATGAGGCCCGTGCCGAGGTCGTGCGCGTCATCCGGGAGCTCGAAGCCGCGGACGAGATCACCCTCTCGCGCGATGACGAGGACGAGATCGTCGAGTGACCCCGACGGTTACTGCGACCGGGACGTGTCGCGATAGTCGTGAGCGAGCACGGATTGCTCGCCGATCACGCCACGGATAGGCCTCAGCCACGAACGCCCGGGGGTGACCGCCGTGCTCGAAACCGACTTCACACCGATCCCGGTGCCGCGACTGGGCGAGACGCCGCCGGACCTGGCCGCCGAGGCCGAGCGCGCACGTTCGCGCGGGTACGCGGACGGGTACGCGCAGGGGCTCCGGTCGGCGACCGAGCGCGGTGAGCTGCAGCTGAGCGCCGAACGGGAGCGGATGCAGCGGACGCACGCCGCCGGACTCCGCGAGCAGGCCGACGCACTGACCGCCGTGCGCACCGCGCAGGATGCGCTCGAGGAGCGGATCGCGCTGCTGAGCGATGTCTCCGCCCAACGCATCGAAGCGCTCGCCGTCGAACTCGCCCGCGCGATCCTCGGTGCCGAGCTGTCGGATCCGGCGCGCTCCGCGGCGCATGCTCTGCGCCGCGCGCTCGCGCACATGCCGATCAGCAGATGGGTCCGCGTCACGTTCGATGAGGCCGATGCCCGGATGCTCGAGAACGCTCCGGATGCTGCCGCGACGCTCCGTGGCATCGAGGTCGTCGCGGCGCCCGGCCTCGGGGCCGGCAGCGCGATCGTCGAGATCGACGCGGGCGCGGTCGACACTCGCATCGCCGAAGCGCTCGCGCGAGCCGTCGCCGCCGTCGACGGCGAGGACGACGACGCGCCGCGGGTGGGGGCTCCGTCGTGAGTGCGCCCTCCGCGTCGTGGACGAGGGTGCTGGATGCCGCGCGCCCCGTGCGCTCCGGCAGTGTCCGCGCCGTCGTGGGTCTCAGCGTCGAGGTGCGCGGGCTCGATGCGGCCGTGGGCGACCGGGTGCGCATCGAGTCGGCGGACGGCCGACCCGTCGACGCGGAGATCGTCGCGGTCGACGGCACGTCGGCGCGGTGCATGCCCCTCGGACCGGTCGGCGGCATCGTCGCGCGGGCCCGCGTGCGGCACGCCGGCGCCGCGTTGCAGGTCCCGACCGGCAGCGCGCTGCTCGGGCGGGTGCTCGACGGGCTCGGTCGGCCGATCGATGGCAGAGGACCCCTCGACCCGAGCACGGTGCGCGTCTCGCTGGATCACGATGCGCCGAGCATCATGACCCGCCAGCGGATCGATCGCCAGCTGGGTCTCGGCGTCCGCGTCCTCGACACGATGACGCCGGTCGGCGTCGGCCAGCGTCTGGGACTGTTCGCGGGTTCCGGTGTGGGCAAGTCGTCGCTGCTGTCGATGATCGCCCGCGGCTCCACCGCCGACGTCACCGTGATCGCGCTCGTCGGCGAGCGCGGCCGCGAGGTGCGGGAGTTCCTCGAGGACGACCTCGGTCCCGAGGGTCTCGCCCGCTCGGTCGTGGTGGTGGCCACCTCCGACCAGCCCGCGATGGCCCGCATGCGCTCGGCGTTCGTCGCGACCCGCATCGCCGAGGCTTTCCGGGACGACGGCGCGGACGTCATGCTCATGATGGACTCGCTCACGCGTGTCGCGATGGCCCAGCGCGAGATCGGGCTCTCGGCCGGTGAGCCGCCCGCGACCCGCGGGTACCCGCCGTCGACCTTCTCTGTGCTCGCCCGACTGCTCGAGCGCGCGGGCACGGGCCCGGTCGGCTCCATCACCGGCCTGTACACGGTCCTGGTGGACGGCGACGATCACAACGAGCCGATCGCGGACGCGGCTCGCGGCATCCTCGACGGGCATGTCGTGCTCGACCGATCCCTCGCGGTGCGCGGTCACTTCCCCGCGATCGATGTGCTCGGCTCGGTCTCGCGCGTGGTCTCGAAGATCACGACCGAGCAGCAGCGCCGGCACGCCGTCTCGCTGCGAAGCGTGCTCGCGGCGCGGCGCACGGCAGCCGACCTCATCGACATCGGCGCGTACCGCGAGGGCGCGAACCCCCTGGTCGACGCCGCCCTCGCCCACGAGGGCGCGATCGACGGTTTCCTGACCCAGGGCATGGGCGAGAGCGCCCCCGCCGAGGTTTCCTGGCAGCGGCTCGCTGCCCTCACCACCGAGTTCGGAGGGCTGACCCCATGACCTTCTCCCTGTCGGGACTGCTGCGCGTGCGCGGCACCCAGGAACGTGTCGCCGCAGAGGAGCTCGCCCGTGCGACGCACGATCGCGTGCACGCGGAGACTGCGAGCGAGCGTGCGCTGTCCGACCTCTCGGCGCTGGACGGCGTGGTCGACGAGCGGATGAACCTTCTCGCGCTGGCCGTGGCGCGGGCGGCGGGTCGCAGCGCGCTG
The DNA here is from genome assembly GCF_051860965.1 of Microbacterium sp. Taxonomy (GTDB): domain Bacteria; phylum Actinomycetota; class Actinomycetes; order Actinomycetales; family Microbacteriaceae; genus Microbacterium. The sequence goes on along the minus strand of NZ_JBIMKU010000007.1, from coordinate 194,857 downwards.
AGCGAGCTGCAGATGCTCGTCGAGCTCCGCCGTGACGAAGAGGTGCGGGCGCAGGCGGTGCACATCGAGACCCGACGCGACCTGCGGGGCCTCGAGCGTCTCGAGTCCACGCATCGCAGCGCGACGGCGAAGGCCCGGCTCGACGCCGAGCAGCTCGCGCTCGACGAGATCGCGATCGTCCGCGCCGCACGGCGCACGGGAAGCGCCGCGTGAGCGTCCCGACGGCGCGGACCGCGTACGGTGACCTCGCGTCGAACGACCGGGCGAGCGGATGACGTCGGTGAGCCTCGCGTCCGTGCTGCTCGGCACGGACAGCCCTCCCTCGGGGCGCGGAGGCGCAGCGGGCGATGGCGCTTCCGTCTTCGACGCGGTGCTGGCGCTGTTGGGCGGGACGGATGACGCGGCGGACGCGCCGGTGCTCGACGCGTCCGCCGACGGACCGCCCTCCGATGCCGCGCCGGCCGAGGCATCCGGATCCGATGCAGGACTCCTCGACGCGGACGCGCCGGCCGCAGCGATCTGGTTCGCCGCTGTCGCGCTCCCTCCGACGCCGGTGCCGCGGGAAGACGGGATCGCGTCGACGCACGTCGAGCCCCAGGGCTCCGGCATCCCCTCCGCGGCGCCTCCGGCTCCCGGCAGCGCCTCGAGCCTCCTCGTCGCCGAGACCTCTCCGGCCTCTGCGCCGGTCTCGGAGGCCGTGGATCCGGCCGCGGCCGACACCGCACCCATCCGCGTCATCGCCGTGCCGGCCGCTCCCGCGGCATCCGTCGGGGAGCGGGACGCGACGCCCCCCTCCGCGGCGGCGGCACTCGTCCCGCACGCGAGCTCCGGTGCGGGGCCGGCTCCGGCCGCCGCCGCCTCGGCACGACCCGCCATGGGCGAGCTCGCGTCTCCGCGGTCCGTGGTGTCATCCGACGCGGCACCGCTCATCCCGATCGTCGCGTCCGCGTCGAGCCGGGAGAGCCTGCCGATCCGCGCCGACGCGTCGGCGACGGCATCGCCGACCGCCGCCGTGGGCATCGCTGCGCAGATCGCACCGACCTCGACGCCCGTGAGCGAGCCCGCGATGCCGACCGCGACGCCGCGCGCCGTCGCCGCGCAGATCTCGCCGGTCGTCGTGAACATCGTGCAGCGCCCGGCCGGCACGCATCAGCTCACGCTGACCGTCACGCCCGAGACGCTCGGCCCGGTCACGGTGCGCGCGCACATCGGCCAGGGTGGCGACATCCGCGTCGAGCTCGTCGGAGCGACCGACGCCGGTCGGGACGCACTGCGCGCCATCGTCGCCGATCTGCGGCGCGACCTCACCGCCGCGATGCCGACCGCGACGCTCAGCCTCGGCTCCGGGGGAGGGGCCGAGGCCGGGTCGTCCGACCGTGGGATGCCGCACAGCGGCGGCGACGGACTGCCGCACGGCCCCTCGCAGGGTCGTCCCGCGGCGCTCGGCGCCGTAGACGGCGAGGGCGACAGCCTGCGCCACGCACCTGTTCCGACCCGTCCGGCGCCCGGCGTCGGCCTGGACATCCTCGTCTGAAGGAGACCCTCGATGCCCGTAGAAGCAGTCACCGCACCATCGTCCACGTCCCTCTACACGGGGACGACCGTCGATCCCGCCGCGCGGACGCAGGTGATGGACGGCGAGATGTTCCTGCGGCTCCTGGTCACGCAGCTGACGAACCAGGATCCGTCGAGTCCGATGGACACCAACGCCATGATCTCGCAGACGACGCAGCTCGCGATGATGGAGCAGCTCACGGTCCTCAGCGACACCGGCACCGAGGCGTTCGCGCTGAGCATGCGACAGGCCGCGACCGCGCTCATCGGCAAGACCGCGAGCTACCAGGACGCCGAGGGCGCGACCGTGACCGGCGTGGTCACGAAGGTGTCGTTCGACGGCGTCGTCCCCCAGGTGACGATCGGCGGCAAGGACATCGCCCTGGACGCCGTATCCACGATCGACGCGTAGTCAGCCCGCTCCCACAGCTCATTCCACCCCCGACTCCCCACAGGAAGAGAACCCCCATGCTCCGTTCGCTCTACTCCGGCATCTCCGGTCTCCGTTCGCACCAGACCATGCTCGACGTGACCGGCAACAACATCGCCAATGTCAACACGGCGGGCTTCAAGGGCTCGTCCCTGCTGTTCCAGGACTCGCTGTCGCAGCTCGTCGGCAACGCCGGCATCCCCGACGACCAGGTCGGCGGCCGCAACCCGGCGCAGGTGGGCCTCGGCGTGCAGGTCGCCGGCATCCGCACGAGCTTCGCGCAGGGATCGGCGCAGGCCACCGGACGCGGCGGCGATCTCATGATCTCGGGCGACGGGTTCTTCGCCGTGCGTTCCGGCGGCGAGACCCTCTACACGCGCGCCGGCGGCTTCTCGTTCGACGCGACCGGCAAGATGGTCACGGCGGACGGCGCGGTCGTGCAGGGCTGGGCCGCCCAGAACGGCGTCGTCTCGACCGGACAGGCGCCGGGCGACATCGTGCTGCCGATCGACGTCGTGTCGCCGGCCAGAGCCACCACGACCGCGGGCGTCACCGGCAACGTGCCGTCGTCCGCCGCGACGGGGACGTCGCTCATCCGCGACGTCACCGTCTACGACGCGCAGGGCGCGGCGTCGACGCTGAGCCTGACGTTCACCAGGACCGCGACCGGATGGGACGTCACCGAGCCCGTGAGCGGCGCGACCGGATCGCTCGCCTTCACGGCCGGCGTGCAGACCGCACCGGGGCTCACGCTGACCGCCGGGGCGCTCACCATCGACCTGAGCGCCGTGACGGGCTACGCCGACATGACCACCGTCGCCGTGACCGAGCAGGACGGCGCGGCGGCGGGATCGCTGAAGTCGTACAGCATCACCGGCGACGGCTCGATCGTCGGCACCTTCAGCAACGGCCGCACCCAGACGCTCGGCAAGATCGCGCTGGCCACCTTCGCCAACCCCGAGGGCCTCGAGAAGGCGGGCGGCACCGCCTTCCGCGTCTCGGTCAACTCCGGCGCCGCGCAGATCGGCGTGCCGGGCGACGCGAGCTTCGGCAAGCTCGTGTCGGGTGCGCTCGAGATGAGCAACGTCGACCTCTCGCAGGAGTTCACCAATCTGATCGTCGCGCAGCGGGGCTTCCAGGCGAACGCCCGCATCATCACCACGAGCGACGAAGTGCTGCAGGAGCTCACGCAGCTCAAGCGCTGACCTCCGGCGCGGTGACGCGCCCTGTCCGAGCGGCCCGCTCCGGTTACCCGGAGCGGGCCGCGTCGCGATAGTCGGGGCAGAACCTCCCGCCCTCCGGGCGCCGACCGAAGCCCGCCCGCAACCCTTCCTTCGACATCACGGAGCGCCCCCCGATGATCACCGTCACCCGCCTCGACCACACGAGGTTCGCGGTCAACCCTGATCTCGTCGAGCGCGTCTATGCCGCTCCCGACACGACGATGCACATGGTCGACGGGCACGTCTACGTCATCGAGGAGAGCCTCGACGAGCTGACGGCCCTCATCGTCGCCTACCGTGCGCGCGTCCTCGCCGCCGCGCACGCCCTCACGTCCTACCCGGAGTCCTGAGCGTGGATCCCTCGTTCATCATCGGCCTGATCCTCGCGTTCGGTGCGCTGTACGCGATGATCACGATGGAGGGTGCGAGCGTCGACGCGCTCCTCCTCCCGGCGCCGATGATCCTCGTCCTGGGCTCGACGATCGGCGTCGGCATCGCCAGCCACACGATCCGCGACACGATCCTCGCGGTCAAGAGCCTCGGCCGGATGGTGCGCGGGCCGAAGAAGACGCCGGCGGCCGTCATCCCCTTCCTCGTCGGCTATGCCGAACGTGCGCGCAGCGAAGGCCTCCTGTCGCTCGAGCAGGAGCTCGACGACGCGCCCGACGACTTCACGCGCAATGCGCTGCAGGCGCTCGCCGACGGCACGGACGCCGAGGACCTGCGCGACGTCATGGAGGACGAGATCGCGTCGGCCGCCACCCGCAACAAGGTCGCTGCGAAGTTCTACTCGTCGCTCGGCGGCTACGCGCCCACGATCGGCATCGTCGGCACGGTCGTCTCGCTCACGCACGTGCTCGAGAACCTCGACGAACCCGACCACCTCGGCCACATGATCGCCGCGGCATTCGTGGCGACCCTCTGGGGTCTGCTGTCGGCCAACTTCATCTGGAACCCGATCGCCGGGCGCCTCAGTCGCATCGGCGCCGTCGAGATCGAGCGGATGACCCTCGTCAGCGAGGGGATGCTCGCCATCCACGCCGGCGCCGGTCCGCAGCTCGTCGAGGAGCGCCTGCGGGCGCTGTCGGGTGAGAAGGGGAAGATCAAGGGCGCGAAGAAGGATGCCGTAGAGGGAGCATCGTGAGCATGGCTCGCCGCGCGGGCGGCCGGGGGCATGAAGAAGACGGACACGACGAGCCCGACGAGCGGTGGGCCGTCTCGTACGCCGACATGGTCACCGTGCTGATGTGTCTCTTCATCGTGCTGTTCGCGATGTCCAGCGTCGATGCCGGCAAGTTCGAACAGCTCGCGAACAGCCTCGCGGAAGGGTTCGGCAAGGAGCCCACCGAGGGCGGCGCCGACACGACCGAGGGGCTCGTCATCCCGCCGGATCTCGTCTCCGCGGAGGGCACGGAGGACCTCACCGCCCGGGCCGCCGTCGAGTACGAGTCGCTCGAAGAGCTCCGCGAGCGGATGCGGCAGGCGCTGGCGGCACAGGGTCTCGAGCAGACGGTCGAGTTCGTCATCGACGATCGCGGCCTCAAGATCGGGCTGATCGGCGCCGAGACCTTCTTCGCCGACAACAGCACGCAGCTCTCGGGCGTCACCGACGCCGTGCTCGACATCGTCGGCGACGTGCTCGTGAGCGTCGACAATCAGGTGAGCGTGGAGGGGCACGCCGATCACCGCGTTCCCGCCGCGCCGTTCCCGACCAACTGGGAGCTCTCCAGCGGACGCTCCACGCAGGTGGCGAGGTTCCTCGTCGAGCACGAGGGTGTGGCGGGCTTCCGGGTGAAGGCGACCGGATTCTCCGACACCCGTCCCCTCGTGCAGGGCGACACCCCGGAGGCGCTCGCGAGCAACCGCCGTGTCGACATCGTCGTCGAATCGAATGAGGAGGAGCAGGTCCGCGCGCTCATCCCCGCCCTCGCCGCCTCGCACACTCCCTGACCTCCCATGCCCCCCATCTCCGAGGAGACCCCGATGCTCGAAGCCCCCGTGCTCGACCCTCCCGTGCTCGACGACTCCAGCGGGCTGTACCCCGCCTACGACTTCCGGCGCCCCGTGCAGCTCGACCGCGAGAGCACGCGTCAGCTCGAGGCGGCGTTCGAGTCGTTCGCACGGCTGTGGTCGGCACAGCTGACGGCGAAGATCCGCGTGCGCGCGCATCTGGCGCTCGAGGGCGTCGAGCTGGTGTCGTACGAGGAGTACGCCGGGAGTCTGCCGGGGACGACGGCGATGGTGACGGGGTCGTTCGCCGATCGCGAGGAGCCCTGCGTCGTGCAGTTCGGCCTCGACAGCGCGCTGCTGTGGGTGGTGCAGATGATGGGTGGCAAGAGCATCTCGCTGCCCGAGGCGCGGACCTTCACCCCGATCGAGCTCTCGCTCGTGAAGCACCTGATGGACGGCACCTTCGAGCATCTCTCGGCGAGCCTCGGCCCGATGCTCCCGGGCGAGCCGGTCTTCGGCGCCGTGCACTACAACCCGCAGTACCTGCAGGTGATCTCGGGCGCCGCCGCGGTGATCGTCGCGCGGTACACGATGAACCTCGGCGACGTCCAGTCGACCGCCACGGTCATGCTCCCCGCTTCGACGGTGGTCGATCGCCTCGCCGAGACGGGCCGCGGGGCGGTGCCGGGACACGCCGCCGGACGCACCCTCGACCAGGTGCGGGCAGCTCCGATGGATGTCACGCTGCGGCTCGCTCCCCTCCCGATCGGCGCCGGTGAGATCCTCGACCTCGCACCCGGCGACCTCCTTCGCCTGCCCCATCCCGAGACGAAGCCCTTCGAACTGGTGGTCGGCACGACGCCGATCGCCCGCGCCACCACCGGCGCGCGGGGTTCGCGGCTCGCCTGCACGATCACCGACATCCACGAGGAGACCCCCTGATGAGCACCTTCCACGCGACCGCCGTCGCCGCCGCGATCGCCGGCAGACTGCCCTTCGGCCACCCCGTCGTGTCGAACCCGACGACCGACCCCGGCGCCGAGGGCACCGCCCTGGCGTTCACCTTCACGGGAGCGACGGGTGCGCTGATCGCGGTCCAGGTGCTCGACCCCGCTCAGCTCCAGGACGGCTCGGCGAAGGCTGCGCTCGTCGACCGACTGCACCCGGTGTTCGAGGCCGCCGTGGCCGTGCTCGGCGCCGGCGCGCTCGGCGATGGCCACGAAGTGGACGCCGCCGAGGTGTTCACGGCGGCGGGGACCGAGGTCTTCGACGTCGTCGGCATCGACGGCACCCTCGTCGCGCGGACGGCCGTTCGCATCGACGACGAGGATGCCGGCGGACGGACGTCGTCACCGCAGCGGCTGAGCAGGATCGCCGGAGTCGAGATGGAGCTGGTCGTCGAGATCGGCCGGACGCGGATGCCCGTGCGCGACGTCCTGTCGCTCGAGCCCGGACGGGTCGTCGAACTCGACCGGGCCGCGGGGTCGCCGGCCGACATCAAGCTGAACGGCCGTCTCATCGGCTACGGCACGGTCGTCGTGGCGGACGGCGACTTCGCCGTGCGCGTCGAGCGCATCCTCGACGGCGCCGAGAGCGTCTGAGCATGGACGACCTGCTCATCGCCGTGCGGGCGATCGTGTCGCTCGCAGCCGTGCTGGGTGTGCTGCTGTGGGTGACGCACCGCCTCAAGAAGAGGCAGACGGGGGACTCCCGCCCGGGTCGGGCGCTTCCGCGGCCGCTCGCGCGGCTCACGGCTCTCATCCCCGCCCGCCCCGCGCGGGTGGCGTCACCGGCGAGCCGGCCGGAGAGGATCACGGTCGTCGCGCGGTCGGGACTGGGCGGCAAGGCCCAGCTGGTCGTGGCGGAGTTCGGGGGCATCCGGTACGTCCTGGGCGTGACGGAGCACGGCATCAGCGTGGTGGACACGCAGGAGCCGTCGGCCTCGTGGGACGCGGATGCGGGCGAGAGCCCGCTGAAGTCCGTCGCCTGACGGACGGCCCGCGGGGGTTACCGGCGAGCGCGGCCGTCGCGATAGTCGGCCATGAGCACGGATCGCTCTTCCTCCCTGGCTACGGATCGGCCACGACACCCTTCTTCGGAGTGCCGACGTGCCTGGATCCGCTCCCGCTGCCGCGACGCGACCGCGTGACGCGCGCCCGGCCCGCCGCCGGGGAGCGATCATCGGCGTCTCCCTCGCGGTCGCCGTGATCCTCGTCGTCCTCGGCGACACCGCCGCCCACGCCGCGACGGCCCCCGCCCCGGACGGCACCGGCGGCGTGACGATCAACGGCATCAACGGCACGCCGTCCGACAGCATCATGACGCTGCTGGGCATCACGGTGCTCAGCGTGGCACCCGCACTCCTGCTCATGATGAGCAGCTTCACGAAGATCTTCGTGGTGCTCGCCCTCACCCGCAACGCGCTCTCGCTGCCCTCGATCCCGCCGAATCAGGTTCTTGCGGGCCTGAGCCTCTTCCTCACGCTCTTCATCATGTGGCCCGTGCTGATGGACATCAACACGATCGCGGTCGTCCCCTTCACCGACGGCCGGATCGACTTCGGCCAGGCCTTCGACCTCGCGCAGGTGCCGTTGAAGGAATGGATGCTGGGCTACACCCGCGAAGAGGACATCGCGCTCATGTACCGGGCCGCGCAGCTGGACAATCCGGTCGACCCTGCCGGCATCCCTCTCTACACACTCGTGCCGGCCTTCATGATCAGCGAGCTGAAGGCCGCCTTCCTCATCGGGTTCATCGTCTTCGTGCCGTTCCTGGTCATCGACCTCGTCGTGGCCAGCGCGCTGATGTCGATGGGCATGATGATGCTCCCGCCGGTGATGATCTCGCTGCCCTTCAAGATCCTGCTCTTCCTGCTCGTCGACGGCTGGGGCCTGGTCATCACGGCCTTGCTGCAGTCATACGGAGATGTCGGATGAGCCCCGAATCCGTCATCGACATCGGGCTGGCGGCACTCCTGGTCTCGGCGAAGCTCTGCGCGCCCCTGCTCATCACGGCCCTCGTGGTGGGGTTCGCCATCTCGCTGCTCCAGTCGATCACGCAGGTGCAGGAGATGACGATCTCGTTCGTGCCGAAGCTCATCGCGGTCGGCATCGCGCTGCTCGTGTGCGGGCAGTGGATGATCGCCGAGATGATCGCCTTCACGAACGAGATCTTCGCGCGGATCCCCTCGCTCCTCGGCGGCGGCTGATGAACATCCCCATCGACTTCACCTGGCTCGAGGCCACCTCTCTCGCGTGCGTGCGGATCACGGCGTTCCTGGTGTTCGCCCCGCCCTTCAGCCACACCGCAATCCCCATGCGGATCCGTGCGATGCTCGGCGTCGGCCTGGGGCTGGCCGTGTCGCCGGTCGCGGCCGCCGGCTACGAGCGGCTCGACACCGGCGCGTTCCTCCTCGCCCTCGCGGGGCAGGCGATCACGGGAGCCCTGCTCGGGTTCCTCGTGCTGCTGATCTTCAGCGCGATCCAGAGCTCCGGCTATCTCATCGACACCTTCGGCGGGTTCCAGCTCGCGCAGGCGTTCGATCCCGGGATGGCGATCAACGGCGCGCAGTTCACCCGGCTGTTCCAGATGACGGCGATCGTTCTGCTGTTCGCGTCGGACGGGTATCAGCTGGTGCTCGGCGGCCTGTTCCGCTCCTTCGATGCCGTTCCCGTCACCGGCATGATCGACCTCGGCCGCCCCGCCGAGGCGATGGTCGCGGCGATCGGCCAGATGATGCTCAGCGCCGTCCAGATCGCGGGACCCCTGCTGATCGTGCTCTTCCTCGCCGATGTCGGTCTGGGACTCGTGACCCGCGTCGCCCCCGCGCTGAACGCCTTCGCGATGGGCTTCCCGATAAAGATCGGCCTCACGCTCCTGCTGGTCGGCTTCGTGTACATGGCCCTGCCGAGCGTCGTGGCCGCGCTCGCGCAGACGGCCGCGCTGACGCTGATGGAGGTGACGCGATGAGCGATGCCGACAGCGGGGAGCGGACGGAGCGGACCACCGAGCGCCGGCTGAAGGAGGCGCGGAACAAGGGTCAGATCGGGCGCAGCCAGGACTTCACGGCGTGGGTGTGCATCGGCTCGGCCGCGGTCATGACGCCCCCCACGATCATCTCCGCCACGCAGGTCCTCACCGAGCAGTTCCTCGATGTGGCTGCCGTCGCGGCGCGACCCGCCCCCGCGGCGGCGATGGATGCCATGGGCTCCGCGCTCGCGTCGATCGGCGGCATCCTCACGCCGATGCTGCTCGTCGTCCTGCTCGCCACGACGGCCACGGCCGCGGCGCAGGGCGGCATCCATCTTCGCGGCGTTCCGATGCGATTCGAGCACTTCGACGTGATCGCGGGACTCAAGCGCGTGCTCGGCCGTCAGGCGCTGTGGGAGGGCGCCAAGGCTCTCCTGAAGACCCTCGCGATCGGAGCGGCCCTGTGGATCGTGGTCTCGGGACTCGTCCCGATCCTCATGGACAGCGGCCGGCACAGCATCGCGTGGCTGATCGAGCAGGCCGCCGGCGGGGTCGCCTCGCTGCTGCAGGTGGCCATCGTGGTCGGCATCGCGCTCGCGGCGCTCGACGTCGTCGTCGTGCTGCGGCGCAACCGCAAGCACACGCACATGACGAAGAAGGAAGCCAAGGACGAGCACAAGAAGACCGAGGGGGATCCCCTCATCCGGTCTCAGCGCCGTTCCCGGCAGCTCGCGATGAGCCGGAACCGTCTCATCGCCGCCGTCGGCGACAGCGATGTCGTCCTCGTCAATCCCACCCACGTGGCCGTCGCCCTGCGCTACGAGCCCGGCAAGTCCGCGCCCCGCGTCGTCGCCAAGGGCGCCGGCGTCGTCGCGCAGAAGATCCGCGAGAAGGCCGAGGAGTCGGGGGTTCCCATGGTCCGCGACATCCCGCTCGCCCGCGCCCTCCACGCCGCCTGCGACATCGGGCGCGAGATCCCGGAGGAGCTGTACCTCGCCGTCGCCCAGGTTCTGGCGTTCGTGGAGCACCTCAAGCGACGCGGGTCTCCGCGCGGGATGCACACGATGCCGTCGCCGGGCTCCCGCACCGGCGGACTGTGAGGACGCGGCGATGACCGAAGACGAGAGAGAAGGCGGTGCACATGCTTAGCCAGGTGTTGTCGAAGGGCGCCGTCCCCGTCGGCGTCGTGGGGATCATCCTCCTGCTGATCGTCCCCATCCCCACTCCGCTGCTCGATGTGCTGATCGTGCTGAACATCGCGTTCGCCCTGCTCATCCTGCTCACGGCGATGTTCGCGAGGAAGCCCCTCGACTTCTCGGTCTTCCCCAGCCTGCTGCTCGTGGCCACGCTCTTCCGACTCGGACTCAACGTCGCCTCGACGAGGCTCATCCTCAGCGAAGCGCACGCGGGCGCGGTGATCGAGGCGTTCGGCGAGATCACGATCAGCGGATCGCTCGTCATCGGCGCCGTGATCTTCCTCATCCTCACCGTCATCCAGTTCGTCGTCGTCACCAAGGGCGCCGAGCGCGTGGCCGAGGTCGGGGCGCGCTTCACGCTCGACGCCATGCCCGGCAAGCAGATGGCCATCGACGCCGATCTGAACGCGGGACTCATCACCGAGAACGAGGCGCGCAGCCGCCGCGCCGAGGTCGCCGCCGAAGCGGACTTCTACGGCGCGATGGACGGCGCCTCGAAGTTCGTCAAGGGCGATGCGATCGCCGGCATCGTCATCGTCGTCATCAACTTCGTCGGCGGGATCGTCATCGGCATGATCCAGCACGGGATGGATGCCGCCGAAGCGCTGCAGACCTACAGCGTGCTCACGATCGGCGACGGTCTGGTCACTCAGATCCCTGCGCTGCTGATGGCGGTCGCGACCGGCATGATCGTCACCCGCGAGAACGCCGAGGCCGAGATCGGGCAGTCGGCCGCGCGACAGCTCATGCAGTCGCGCAACGCGCTGATGATCACGGGGCTCGCCGCCCTGGCGATGGGGCTCATCCCCGGCATGCCGATCCTCGCGTTCGTCGTGATCGGCGGGCTGCTGCTGTTCGCGGCATCGCGCGTCAAGGCGCGTCAGGCGCGCGAGGCCGCCGTCGAGGCGGACGCCCAGGCTCAGGATGCGACGGACGCCTCGGCCGAGGGTCCCGAGGAGCTGATGGACCGGATGCGGGTCCACGCGCTCGAGATCTCGCTGTCGCCCGACATCGTCGATCTCGCAGCCGGAGGGCCGGGCGACCTGCTCACCCGCGTCAGATCACTACGGCGCAAACTCGCGCTCGAGCTCGGCGTCATGATGCCGCCGGTGCGCACGCGCGACAACATCGAGCTCCCGTCGGAGACCTACGCGATCCTCATCGCGGGCGTCGAATGCGGCCGGGGGACGGTGCCGCGCGGTCACGTGCTCGCCATCGGATCCGATCTCGACCAGATCCCGGGATCGCGCGTCGTGGACCCGGTGTTCGGCCTCGAGGGCAAGTGGGTGCGCGCCGAGCTCTCGCACGCGGCGGACATGGCCGGCGCGACGGTGATCGATCGCGCGAGCGTCATCATCACCCACCTGTCGGACATCGTGCAGGCGCAGGCGGACCGACTGCTCTCGCTCGAGGACGTGCGGCAGCTGACGGAGCACCTCAAGCAGACGCATCCCACCACCGTCGAGGAGCTCACGCCGGCCGTCATGTCGCTCGCGGGCATCCAGCGGGTGCTGGCGGGCCTGCTGGCCGAGCGCGTGCCCATCGTCGACCTCGCGCGCATCTACGAGGCACTGGCACTGCGGGGGAAGGCGACGACCGAGATCCCGACGCTCGTCGACGCCGCACGCGCTGCCCTCGGGCCGGCCGTGTCGGCGCGGTTCGCCCAGGACGGACGTCTGCGCGTCGTGATGCTCGATCCGGTGCTCGAGCAGCAGATGCTCGAGGGGATGCGGATCGTCGACGGTCACCCGCAGATCGTGCTGCCCCCCGACGCGACGATGAATGTGCTGGATGCCGCGCGTCGCGTCGTCGGCGAGCTCGACCACGCAGGACCCGAACCCGTGCTCGTCTGCGCGGGGTCGCTGCGTGCGGCCGTGCGCAGGCTGCTGTCCGCTCAGGCGGGAGGGCTGCCGGTGCTGTCCTATGACGAGGCGGCCGCCGGAGGACTGGCGACCGACGTCGTAGGGGTCATCCGACTGACGCAGCCCGCTCTGCCCGGCAGCGCGGGCTGATGCGAATTTTCCTCTCGTTTACGAGGACATGTGCGCTACCCTGATGCCAGGACGAGCGCGCAGGCGCACACGCCACGGAAGGCGGATCACGACACATGCTGGTACTCACGCGACGCGCGAACGAGAGCATCCTCATCGGCGACGACATCACCGTCACGATCCTGGGGGTGACCCCGGGCGGCGTCCGCATCGGCGTCGATGCGCCGCAGGACAAGCGCATCAACCGTGCGGAGATCGTCGTGGCGGTCGGTGACGAGAACCAGCAGGCAGTGCAGTCCTCGTCCGACGACGCGGCCGCGGGCGCACTGCTGAAGGCGATCGGAACCCGCGCCGGCACCACCTGAGGGCTCTGTCGCCCGCCGGATGGCGGCCACCGCGGTTACGAGGCCCCCGTCCTGTCGCGATAGTCGTCCTCGAGGCGGAAGAACCCGCCGAGAAGACTTCGATGACGACGAGGTGAACGACGTGGCCGCTCATGACCTGAGCATGCATCTCATGCGCGAGCGCGAGATGCTCGAGCTGCTGCTCTTCAAGCTCGACGTGCAGCAGATGCTCCTGGCGACGGGCCGCACGCGATGGATCCCGCAGACCGCCAAGGAGATCGAACGAGTGATCGCGGCGATGCCCGCACTCGCGCTGACCCGCGACACGCTGGTGGTCTCGGTGGGGTCCGAGTGGGGGGCGCCCGAGGCGAAGACGCTGAAGGAGCTCATCGACGCCGCTCCGACCGACGCCTGGCGCGAAGTCATGACCGGGCATCTCACCGCCATGATCGATCTCGCGACCGAGATCGGCGAGCTGAAGAAGCTCAACGAGCAGCGTCTGCGCACCGCCGTGCGCGTCACCCAGGAGACGATCGCCGGCCTCGGCGTAGCGACCGGTGAGTACGACCAGGCCGGCGACGTCGTCCGAGGAGGCGGCGGATCCGTGCTCCTGGACACGAGGGTGTGACCGGCCGTGTCGACCTTCTCGGGGATCCGCCTGGCCCAGTCCGGCCTCGTCGCCGCACGCGCGGGGATGGACGTCACCGGGCAGAACATCGCCAACCAGGCGACGGCGGGCTACACGCGCCAGCGGGTCGATCAGGTTCCCGTCTCGGCGCCGGGGCAGACGAGCCTGTGGCCGTCGACGCTCCTCGTCGGCGAAGGGGTGAGCGTGACGGGCATCGCACGTCTCGGTGACCAGGTGCTCGACGCACGTGTGCGCGATGCGCTGTCGACGTCCGGGTTCTGGAGTGCGAGGGCAACGGCATCCATCCAGACCGAGGCCGCGATGGCCGAACCGACCTCCGACGGGCTCGCGGCGAACCTCGACCGCTTCTGGGCGGGGTGGTCGGACCTGGCGAACAATCCCGACGCGGCGACCGCCCGAGTGGTGCTCAGCAATGCACAGGTGCTGGTCGGACAGATCGGCGCAGGCTACGACGCGGTCGCCACGCGGTGGTCGAACCTGCGCGACGACGTGGATCGACAGGTCGCCCAGGTCAACGCCGGCGCCCAGCAGGTCGCCCTTCTCAACGGCCAGATCCGCGAGGCTCTCCAGTCGGGCCGTTCGGCGAACGAGCTGATCGATCAGCGGAACGTCATCGCTCAGCAGCTGGCGACTGGCATCGGCGCCACCGGCAGGGTCGAGAGCGACGGCACGCTCACCCTGCGAGTCGACGGGAACGCCCTCGTCACCGCCGACAGCGCGCGCTCGCTGGTGGCCGCGGGACCGCAGGACGTCTCCGACGGCGGGCGGGTGACCCTCGCATGGGCCGATCGCCCGGGCGACGCGATCAGCGCCGTCGGCGGAGCGCTGGGAGGCACGATCAGCGTGCTCGCTCCCGCATCCGAGGGCGGCACGCTCGCCTCGGCCGCGGCCGCCTACAACGACGTCGCGACCGCGCTCGCGCAGAGCGTCAACGACATCCACAACTCGGGGTTCAGGCCCGACGGAGTCCCGGGGGGCGACTTCTTCGACCTGAACCCCGCGGCACCTCCCGCACGCGGACTGCGGATCGTTCCGACCGGCATCGAGACCCTCGCGCTCGCCGCACCGGGGGCGGGCCCGCTCGACACGACGATCGCGGACACGATCTCGACGCTCGGCGGATCGCCCACCGGCCCGAGCGCGTCGTGGTCCACCTTCGTCACCGGATTCGGCGTGCAGGTCGCGGGTGACCGGCAGCGCGCCGACATCGCCGACACGGCGGCCGTGGCATCCGTCTCCGCACAGCAGTCGAACGCCTCGGTGGACGGCGACGAGGAGACGATCAACCTCCTCACCTTCCAGACGGCCTACCAGGCGGCCGCCCGCGTCCTCACGGCGATGGACGAGGCGCTCGACGTCCTGATCAACCGCACCGGCCTCGTCGGCCGCTGACCGATTCGGAGCGACCATGATCGGACGGATCACCAGCAGCACCATGACCGAGCAGACTCTCCGCACGCTGCAGTCGAACCTCGCGGATCGCGACCGGCTGCAGAGCCAGGCCACGTCGCAGCGCGTCTTCCGCACCCCCAGCGAGGATCCCGCCGCGGCCACCGCAGCGCTCGGTATGCACGGGGAGCAGGCGCGGGTCGCGCAGTACGCCCGCAATCTCAGCGACGGCATGGCCTGGGTGACGACGGTCGACACGGCGCTCGGCGCGTCGGTCGATCTGCTCAATCGCGCGCGCGATCTCACGGTGCAGGGCGCGAACTCGGGCGCGGTCAGCCAGGCTGCGAGGGACTCCATCGCCGCCGAGCTCGAGAGCATCAGCGCGAGTCTGCTCGCGCAGGCCAACACGACGGTGCTCGGCCGAAGCGTCTTCGCCGGAACGAGCGATACGGGCAGGGCATTCGAGGCGGGCACATTCGCCTTCAACGGAACGGCGGGAAGCAGCGTGAACCGGCGCATCAACGAGAATCAGACGGTCCGCGTCGACGTGGACGGTTCGCAGACCTTCGGGGTGGGGGCGACGAGCGTGTTCGCAGTGCTCGAGGGCATCGCCGCCGACCTGCGCGCGGGCGCCGATGTCGGATCGCGGCTGGCCGACATCGACGCCGGTCTCGACGGCATGATCGCCGCCCGGGGCGCCGTCGGCGGACAGCAGGCGCAGATCGAGAGGGCGATGTCGCAGAACCTCGCCGTGTCGGTCGACCTCGAGGCGCGCCGCGCCGATGTCGAGGACGTCGACAGCCTCGAGGTGCTCGTGCGGCTCCAGTCCGCCGAGCTCGTCTTCCAATCCGCGCTGCAGGTGACCGCACGGTCGCTGCAGACCAATCTGCTGGAGTTCCTGCGATGACGATGACCACCGTCGATGTCGATGTCGATTTCGCCACGGCACCGCCCGGGCTCGCTCCGCACACCGCGTTCACACTGCACCGCGTCGAAGGGGCGGACGGGCTCTATGCGCTGCATTCCGCGGTCGGCAGCGTGCGGCTCTTCCTGCTCGACCCGCAGTCCGGCGACTACGGCTATCGGCCGCGCCTCACGCGCGGGATGCTGGCGGAGATCGACGCGACCGACGAGTCCGACGTCCGCGTCTTCGTCGTGATCAACCCCGCCGACGACGGCATCTACCTCAATCTCCGCGCTCCCGTCCTGCTGCACAGCCGGACCGGCCGCGCGGCGCAGATCATCTTCGACGACCAGAGCTACCCCGTACGCGCGCTGCTGGGCCGCTGACGACGGGTCGTTTCGCTGGCATACGAGCGGAATGCGAAGTTCTGCACCTTTATCAGCGGAGAAGGAGTAGTCTGACACGAGCACGCGCCTCCGACTGGCAGGCGGCGCGTCGGGAACGAGTCGCGGTACTGGGTGAGTACGACCCGCGACTCATGAGATGAGCTCGCTTCGCGCGGGCGGTTTGGGGACGTCTGTCATGAGCACGATCACAGGATTCGAGCCCGGTCGCGTGAGCAAGCGCGAATTCGTGCAGCGGGTCGCACGCCGAGGGAGTCTTCCGCTCCCCGTGACGCAGCAGGTCTACGACGCGATCATCGAGGAGCTCATCGAGCTCGTGTCGAAGGGCAACAAGGTCACTCTCACGGGCTTCGGAAAGTTCTACCCTCAGGAGCACAAGGGTCACCGCGTGCGCTTCGCGGACGTCGACGGGCCGTCGCAGATCGACGACTACACGGTGCTCAAGTTCTCGGCGACGCGCGCCGTGAATCGCAGCGTCCAGGTCCTCGAGTCCTGATCCTGGTGCGCGTCGGCCCGAACGACTCCGCCCGGCGCGCTCAGAACGTCTCGTAGGCGTAGCTGCTGTGTCCGACGAGGTTCAGTGACACGCTGACCGGCAGCTCGTCGGGGACCTCGTCGAACTCGTCGAGCACGTGCAGCTTGTGGATGGGGACGCCGATGGAACCGTCGTCCTCGAACACGAGATCCCGGGGCAGGAACGACAGCGCCAGCGTCCGCTGCGTGCTGCGCAGCTCCAGTGTCCGGGGGTCGTGACCGCGCTCGAAGAGATTGAGGGCGCTCTCGTCCGCGAGGCCGCTCCCATCGGCGAACTTGGCCTCGACGCGATACAGACTCGGCTCGAGCGCCTTGATGTTGAGATCCTCGACGACCTCAGAGAAGAGCGCCGTGGGATCGTTGAGCTCGAAGGCGATCGCGCGGAGGTGGTCGTAGTTGAGGTTCACCCGGCGCGAGAACAGTGCGGCGCTCTCGACTTCGGATGCGAGGGCGGCGGGCGCCTGATCCGTGAGGTACTCGCGCACCTCATCGGGGCCGGGATATCCGAATCGCAGGTGGTAGTGGAACCTGCCCGGCCGGTTCAGGATGTACGGGCTCGCATCCTGGACGTCGTTGACGGTGACGCAGTAGATGCGCTTCACCGCCGACATGCCGTCGAACAGGGAGAGGAACTGGTTCTGACGGTTCTGGTCGCCGCGGTGGGGGTGGCGCCCGTTCGAGAAGACCTTCTCGAACTCGTCGAAGACGACGACGCACTCCTCGAGGCTGTCGAGGAACTCGGCGATGCCGTCGGCGTCCTCCGTGACGAGGATGACCGGGATGCCCCGATCGAGGGCCTCTTCGGCGACCATGCGCAGGAACAGCGACTTGCCCTGCCCCTTGTCGCCCGAGAGCATCACCCCGAGACTGCGCTCGATGCGCTCGTACGAGCTGAAGATCTTGCGGACCTTCCGCTCGCGGTGCCCGTAGATCTGCTCGCGGCCGACGCTGAGATCGTCGACGCGCAGGAGGCTGAAGCCCTCCTTGGCGTCGAAATCCACGCGGTACGTACCCAGGGGGAGCGACGCGTGGGTCTTGACGGAGGAGTCGTAGACACGGATGCGTGAGCCGGTCTCCACGTAGGTGCTCGTCATAGCCACTCTCTCGAATTTCTCACGAAACTCTCATCTCGGGTGTTGCCCCAAATGTAGTGGCACATCGGTCGTTCCCCCGGGCGCGATCAGCCGTGTTTCCGCGGTTGCGAATCCGAGGGCGCTCGCGCGCGTGTCGTCAGACGACCTGAGTGCCGCACATGCCGCACAGGCCCGTCGCCGACGCTTCGACGAAGCAGTTCGGGCACAGCGCGCGCGACGGGTCGGCGTCGGCCGACGTGAGCCGCGGCGCGGGACGCGATGTGCTCTCGCGTCGAGGTGCGCTGCGCTGCGGGCGGACGGCCGCCGTGACGGGCGCGGCCACCGCCGGCACATGGGACTTGCAGTAGAAGCGCACGTAGCCGCTGTGGTTGTTGGGGTGCTCGTGCTTGTACGCCCACAGCTCGCTGCGGTCGAACGGATCGGCGTCGGTCGCGCACGTCGCGCACCGCGTCGGCTCGCCCGGGATCAGATCGGCGACGAGCACCGGAGTGCCGAACGGGATGGAACTGCGCCAGTCGGCGGACTCGACGACCTTCATGACTGACCTTCCTCGGGGCCGACGCGTCTCCGTGATCGGAGCGGCGCCCTGCCCACTCTCTACCGTAGGCGACCCGGACGTGCTCCGGTACCACGTGGGCGGTCGCCCGCCCGGGCCCGCGCGGGCCGCGACGTCACGCCGAGAAGAGGTCCTGCATCCGGCGCACGCCCTCGAGCAGCGCCTCGTCGCCGAGGGCGTACGACAGGCGCAGGTAGCCCGACGGCCCGAACGCCTCGCCGGGAACGACGGCGACCTCTGCCTCTTCGAGGATGAGGTCGGCGAGTTCGAGCGAGCTGGTCGGCGTCTTGCCCCGCCGTTCCCGCCCGAGCAGCCCCCGCACGTCGGGGTAGGCGTAGAAGGCCCCGAGCGGGTTGGGCACGACGACCCCCTCGATCTTCGCGAGCTCGCTCACGATGAGGCGACGACGACGGTCGAACGCGACGCGGAACTCCTCGGCCTCGGTCTGCGGGCCGGTGAGGGCGGCGAGGGCCGCGCGCTGCGCGATGTTGTTGACGTTGCTCGAGAGGTGGGACTGCAGGTTGGCCGCGAGCTTGATGGCGTCCTTGGGGCCGACCATCCAGCCCACGCGCCACCCCGTCATGGCGTAGGTCTTGGCCACGCCGTTCACGAGGATGGTCTGGGCCGCGGCATCCGGAACCGCCTCGACGATGGATGCCGCGCGCGCGCCCTCGTAGACGAGGTTCTGGTAGATCTCGTCCGAGATGATCCAGATGCCGTGCTCGACGGCCCACTCGCCGATCGCCTTGGTCTCTTCGAGGGTGTAGACCGCGCCGGTCGGGTTGGACGGCGAGACGAACACGAGCACCGTCGTCCTGTCGGTGCGTGCGGCCTCCAGCTGCGCGACGGTGACCTTGTAGTCCTGGTCCGCCCCGGCGAAGACCTCGACGGGCACGCCGTCGGCGAGGGCGATCGCCTCGGGGTACGTCGTCCAGTACGGTGCGGGCAGGAGCACCTCGTCGCCCGGGTTCACGACCGCCTGGAACGCCTGGTAGACGGCCTGCTTGCCGCCGTTGGTCACGACGATCTGCGCCGGGTCGACCTCGAGCCCCGAGTCGCGCAGCGTCTTGGCGGCGATCGCCTCGCGCAGGACCGGGAGCCCGACGGCGGGCGTGTAGCGGAAGTTCGCGGGGTCGTGGAGCGCGTGGGACGCGGCATCCACGATGAACGACGGGGTCGCGAAGTCGGGCTCACCGGCCGCATAGGAGATCACGGGGCGGCCGGCGGCCTGGAGGGCCTTCGCCTTCGCGTCGACCTTGAGGGTCGCCGACTCGGCGATGGCACTGAGCTTGCGGGACAGGGGAGCGCGTTCGGTCACCCTCCGAGGTTACCGGCGAGATCGCCGTCGCTTCATGGTCCGCGTGGAGGAAATCGGCCTGGCCGGTGTACATCGCGGCGATGCCGCCCCGACCTCACAGGTCGAGCGGCCAGAGCGCCCGCAGCTCGATCGTGCCGTGGGTGGCCATGGGATGCCGCGCTGCGACGCGGATCGCGTGGTCCATGTCGTCGCACTCCAGGATGTCGAACCCGCCGATCACCTCGCGCGTCTCGGCGAACGGGCCGTCGGTGACGTGGAGCTCGCCGCCGCGCCGGCGCACGGTCTTCGCCCTGTTCGGCGGCTCGAGGCGATCGCCGTCGAGGTTCACGCCGCTGTCGGCGGTCTCTCGTGCCCACTCCTCGATCGTGAGCACCGGCGCTTCGGTGGAGTCCAGCTCGGGGTCGGAGATGACCAGCATGAGGAATCGCATGTCGTGTCCCTTTCATCGGTGACGTTACGTCAAGGGCGTCGTGCGGGTGAAGACCGGATCGACGAGACGCCGGAAAACGATGGATGCCTCGAACCGAAGGTCCGAGGCATCCATCGTCCGACGGTGAACTCAGCCGAACTGGTTCATCGTGTTGTCCTTGCCGCCGGCCTTGAGAGCCGCATCGCCGGCGAAGTACTCCTTGTGGTTGTCGCCGATGTCGCTGCCGGCCATGTTCTGGTGCTTCACGGTCGCGATGCCCTCGCGGATCTCGCGACGCTGCACGCCCTTGACGTAGGCGAGCATGCCGTCCGCGCCGAAGTAGCCCTTGGCCAGGTCATCCGTCGACAGCGCGGCCGTGTGATAGGTCGGCAGCGTGATCAGGTGGTGGAAGATCCCGGCGCGGGCCGAGCCGTCCTTCTGGAACGTGCGGATCTTCTCGTCGGCGAGCGCGCCGAGCTCGGTGTCGTCGTACGCGACGCTCATGAGGTCGGATCGGTCGTACGCCGAGACATCCGTCCCTTCGCTCGCGAGCTGGTCGTACGCCTGCTGACGGAAGTTGAGCGTCCAGTTGAACGACGGGCTGTTGTTGTAGACGAGCTTCGCGTTCGGGATCTCCTTGCGGATCTCGTCGACCATGCCCGCGATCTGAGCCACGTGCGGCTTCTCCGTCTCGATCCACAGCAGGTCGGCGCCGTTGCGCAGCGACGTGATGCAGTCGAGCACGCAGCGCTCCTCGCCGGTGCCCGCGCGGAACTGGTAGAGGTTGCTGGCGAGACGCTTCGGGCGCAGCAGCCTGCCGTCGCGCTTGATGACGACGTCGCCGTCGCCGAGATCGGATGCCTCGATCTCCTCGACGTCGAGGAACGAGTTGTACTGGTCGCCGAGGTCGCCGGGGCTGTGCGAGACGGCCAGCTTCTGCGTGAGGCCGGCTCCGAGCGAGTCGGTGCGGGCGACGATGATGCCGTTGTCGATTCCGAGCTCGAGGAACGCGTAGCGCACGGCGTTGAGCTTGGCGATGAAGTCGTCGTGCGGAACCGTGACCTTGCCGTCCTGATGACCGCACTGCTTCTCGTCCGACACCTGGTTCTCGATCTGGATGGCGCACGCGCCCGCCTCGATCATCTTCTTCGCCAGGAGGTACGTCGCCTCGGGATTGCCGAAGCCCGCGTCGATGTCGGCGATGATCGGCACGACGTGGGTCTCGTAGCTGTCGATCTGCGACTGGATGAACTCGACGGCCGTCTCGTCGCCCGCGAGGCGGGCGTCGTCGAGTTTGGTGAAGAGCAGATCGAGCTCACGGGCATCGGCCTGGCGCAGGAACGTGTAGAGCTCTTCGATGAGCGCCGGCACCGACGTCTTCTCGTGCATCGACTGGTCGGGGAGAGGGCCGAACTCCGAGCGCAGCGCCGCGACCATCCATCCCGACAGATACAGGTAGCGCTTGTTCGTCGACTTGAGGTGCTTCTTGATCGAGATGAGCTTCTGCTGCCCGATGAAGCCGTGCCAGACGCCGAGCGACTGGGTGTACACCGACGAGTCGGCGTCGTACTCGGTCATGTCGCGACGCATGATGTCGGCCGTGTACTGAGCGATCTCGAGGCCGGTCCTGAAGCGATTCTGCGCGCGCATCCGTGCGACGTACTCGGGGTTGATGGCATCCCAGCTCGCGCCGTTGCGCTCCTTGAGGGCCTCGACGGACTGGATGTCGTCCTGATAGGTGGTCATGTCTGTTCCTCGGTCTCGAGTCGGTCTGGTCAGTCGTTGTCGGTCAGGTACTTCGCGTACGCCGGCAGGGTGAGGAAGGCGGGGAAGTCGACGCCCAGCGACACTTCGCGGAAGATCTCGGCCGCGTCGTCGAAGCGGTCGCCGTCGCGGCGGTCCACCTCTCCGAGCACCCGGGTGATGAGCTCCTCGATGTACTCGCGGGTGATCTGCGTGCCGTCCTCGGTGCGGCGATCCTGATGGATCCACTGCCACACCTGCGAGCGCGAGATCTCGGCGGTCGCCGCATCCTCCATGAGGTTGTCGATCGCGACGGCGCCGAGGCCCCGCAGCCAAGCCTCGATGTAGCGGATCGCGACGGACACGTTGCCGTGCACGCCCTCGTTCGTCACCGGCAGGCCGATGTGGACGTCGATCAGTTCGGCGGCGTCGACATGCACCTCGGGGCGCTGGCGGTCGATCTGGTTGGGGCGGTCGCCCAGCACGGCGTCGAACTCGGCGCGAGCGACGGGGATGAGGTCGGGGTGGGCCACCCACGTGCCGTCGAAGCCGTCGCCGGCCTCGCGCTTCTTGTCGGCGGCGACCTTCTCGAACGCCTGCGCCGTGACCTCGGGGTCGCGACGGTTCGGGATGAATGCGCTCATGCCGCCGATCGCGAAGGCTCCGCGCTTGTGGCACGTCTTCACGAGCAGTTCCGTGTAGGCCCGCATGAACGGCACGGTCATCGTGACCTGGCTGCGATCGGGCAGCACGAACCGGGCGCCGCGCCCGCGGTAGTTCTTGATCATCGAGAAGATGTAGTCCCAGCGGCCGGCGTTGAGACCCGCGATGTGGTCGCGCAGCTCGAAGAGGATCTCCTCCATCTCGAAGGCCGCCGGCAGCGTCTCGATGAGCACCGTCGCGCGGATCGTGCCGTGCGGGATGCCGATGTACTGCTCGCTGAACGTGAAGACGTCGTCCCACAGCTTCGCCTCTTCGCTCGACTCGAGCTTGGCGATGTAGAAGTACGGGCCGCGGCCGTTCGCGATCAGCGCCTCGGCGTTGTGGAAGAAGTACAGGCCGAAGTCGACGAGCGAGCCCGACGCCGCCAGCGAGCGACCGGTGCGGTCGGTGAAGGAGATGTGCTTCTCGGTCAGGTGCCACCCGCGCGGGCGCATCACGATCGTCGGCGTCTGCTCGGCGGTGACCTCGTAGATCCTGCCCTCGGGTGACGTGAACGACAGCTCGCCGCGGATCGCGTCGCGCAGCGACAGCTGACCCTCGATGACGTTCCTCCAGGTGGGGCTCGTCGCATCCTCCTGATCGGCGAGCCAGACCTTCGCACCGGAGTTCAGGGCGTTGATGGTCATCTTGGGGTCGGTCGGTCCGGTGATCTCGACACGGCGGTCCTCGAGACCGGGACCGGCGCCGGCGACCTGCCACTCGGCGTCGTCGCGGATGTGGCGCGTGTCGTCGCGGAACTGCGGGTCGTGGCCGTTGCCGATCTCGAAGCGGCGGCGCATGCGGTCGGCGAGGCGATCGTGGCGGCGGCCGCTGAAACGCTGGTGGAGTTCGGTGAGGAACGCGAGCGCCTCGGGCGTGAGGATCTCGTCGTAGCGAGGACGGAGTGCACCGACGACCTCGACCTGTGGCTCCTGGGTCTGAATAGCGGTCGGCCCGGTGTGCGTACGCATCGGCGTCGCGGTCGCAGGTGTCATGGTCCTGTCCTCTCGTGTGATCAGTGGATGCCGGACCTCTCGATCCAGCGGGCTGTTGGCATCCACTCTGTGTGAAGTTCCGGCATCGATCCGACGAAATCGAGGGTGAAGTTTTCGCGTATTTCTTCTTTCGTGACAGAATTCGATCATCGTCAGACGCAGAAGGAGACGAAATGGATGCGATCGTCGACACGACGGAGGATGTGGATTCGCTCACGATCGGCCGCCGGATCCGGCGCCTTCGCACCGACCGCGGAATGACCCTCGAAGAGCTCGCCTCGGCCGTCGATCGTGCGCCGAGCCAGCTGTCGATGATCGAGAACGGCCGTCGCGAGCCGAAGCTCACCCTCCTTCAGGCGATCGCCCGCGCGCTCGGATCCTCGATCGAAGCGATCCTCGAGTCCGAGCCGCTCGACGAGCGGGCAACGCTCGAGATCTCGCTCGAGCGCGCGATGCGCGGGCAGACTTTCCAGGCGCTCGGCATCCCGCCCTTCCGCATCGGCAAGACGCTGCCGACCGAGGCGCTCAAGGCGATGATGGCGCTGCAGACCGAGATCGAGCGGCTCCGCGACGAGCGCGCCGCGACGCCCGAAGAGGCCCGGCGCGCGAACGTCGCCCTGCGCCGCCTCATGCGCACGCAGAACAACTACTTCCCCGACCTCGAGGACCACGCGCGCCGGATCCTGTCAGCCGTCGACCACCCGGGCGGACCCCTCACCCAGCGCACGGCATCCGATATCGCCGCGCATCTGGGCTTCACGCTCCACTACGTCCCCGACCTGCCGCAGACGACCCGCAGCGTCGCCGACATCAAGAACGGTCGTCTCTACCTGTCGAGCAGGCTCACGGCCAAGGGCGACCCGCGCACCGCGGTGCTGCAGGCGCTGTCGAGCCGGATGCTGGGCCACCGCGAGCCGACGTCGTACGCCGAGTTCCTGCGGCAGCGCGTCGAGACCAACTACCTGACGGGTGCGCTCCTCATCCCCGAGGCGCACGCCGTGCCGTTCCTGCAGGACGCGAAGAAGGACCGCGCGATCTCGATCGAGGATCTCCGCGACGCGTACTCCGTGTCGTACGAGACCGCGGCGCACCGGTTCACGAACCTCGCCACGACGCACCTCGACATCCCCGTGCACTTCCTCAAGGTGCACGAGTCGGGCACGATCACGAAGGCGTACGAGAACGACGACGTGAACTTCCCGACCGACCAGCTCGGCGCCATCGAGGGGCAGATGTGCTGCCGCAAATGGACCTCGCGCGTCGTGTTCGACGAGCACGACAAGTTCAATCCGTACTACCAGTACACCGACACCGGCAACGGCACCTACTGGTGCACGGCGCGGGTCGAGGCATCCAGCGAAGGCGCCCACTCGGTGTCCGTGGGTGTGCGCTTCGACGACACGAAGTGGTTCCTCGGGCGCGACACCCCGAACCGCGGCGCCTCGAGGCACTCCGTCGAGGTCTGCTGCCGCCGGGCGCCCGCCGAGCTCGAAGCGGCGTGGCGCGAGAACTCGTGGCCCAACGTGCGCACTCCCCGCACGCTGCTCGCCACGCTGCCGACGGGCGCGTTCCCGGGCGTCGACACGACCGACGTGTACGAGTTCCTCGAGGCGCACGCGCCCCGCTGAGGCTATCGGCCTCGCCGATTGCCGAGGGACTCCGCGAGCTCCTCGCCGAGGTTCTCGGTGATCCAGTCGCACCACGTCGAGACGGCGCGCCAGTGCCGGGCGATGACGTCGAGGGCGTCCGGACGCCACATCCAGTGCGCCGGCTGCTCGCGGCGCCCGACGGCGAGATGTCGCAGCCGCAGCAGGTCGATCCTGGGGTGATCGACGGGGTAGCCGCGCGGCGCCGTCTTGAGGGCGTCGTCGCGCATGACGTCGAATCCCGCGTCGCCGAGTTCTTCGAGCGTCGCCTCGAGGTCGCCGGCGAGCCGGGGATCGACGACGATCTCGCGGAACCGCGCGATCACCCTGGGCGGAACGTCGTAGATCCCGCCGCCGAGCATCAGGGCATCCCGTCCGAGCTGCAGGTAATGCGCGACGGGCGCCGTCGAGACCATGCCGATGTGCGCCTTGTAGGGCGTCTTGTCGGCGCTGAAGCGCACGTCTCGGTAGGGGCGGAAGATCTTGACCGGACCGAACTCGGGCTCGAGCGCCGTCGCGAGTGCCTCGAAGGGCGCGCGCACGGACCGCTCGTACCGCTCCTTGTTCGCCGTCCACCACTCCTTGGTGTTGTCGGCCGCGAGCTCCGCGAAGAACGCGGGGGCGTCGGCATCCAGTCCGGTGAACTCCACGCGCTGATCGTAGCCCGGGCGCGCGCTCAGCGGCCCGCGATGAGGTCTGCGCCCTTCGCGAAGATCGAGGTGCGATCGGAGGATCCGGATGCCTCGGCCCGGTCGGCCGCGCGGTAGGCCGTGTAGATCGCGTTGACGGCGAGCCAGCGCAGGGGCTCGAGCTCCCAGCGCTTCGCGCGATGGTCGACCCACGGCAGCGTCACGAGGTCGGTGTCGCGCCCGAGCACGAGGTCGGCGAGGGTGCGCCCGGCGAGGTTGGTCGCGGTCACGCCCGTGCCGACGTAGCCACCGGCCCAGCCGAGCCCTGTCGCGCGGTCGTGGCCGACGGTGGCCGCCCAGTCGCGCGGCACGCCGAGGACGCCGGCCCACGCGTGCGCGATCGGCACATCGGCCGCGGCGGGGAAGAAGTCGCGCAGCAGCGCCGTGAGCGAGGCGATCGTGCGCGGCTGGGTCGCGCCGTCGGTGTCGACGCGCGAGCCGTAGCGATACGGCACGCCGCGACCGCCGAAGGCGATGCGGTCGTCGGCCGTGCGCTGCGCGTACATGTACACGTGGGCGAAATCGCCGAGGGTCTCGCGGCCCTCCCAGCCGATCGACGTCCACACGTCCGCGGGGAGGGGCTCGGTCACGATCATGGAGGAGTTCATCGGCAGCCAGGTGCGGTGCTCGCCGTGCAGGTCGGCCGTGAACCCCTCGGTCGCCCGGATCACGTGATCGGCGCGGACGACACCTCGCTCGGTCACCGCTCGACCGGGCTCGATCCGATCGACGCGGGTCTGCTCGTAGACCGGGATGCCGAGCCCCTCGACCGTCGCCGCGAGACCCCGCGCGAGCTTGGCGGGATGCACACGCGCGCAGTGCGGATGCCGGATCCCGCCGAGCAGACCGTCGACCGAGACGATGGATGCGGCGGCCGCGGCATCCATCTCCTCCACATCGGTGTGCGGCCACTCGCGCTCGTGCGCCGCCGCCGCCTTCAGCCGCGCGAGCTGCGCAGGAGTGCGGGCGATCTCGAACTCGCCGCCCTTGACGATGTCGGCGTCGATGCCCTCGCGCGCGGCGACCGCGATGACCTCGTCGACGGATTCGTTCAACGCCTTCTGCTGTCGAGCGCCGCCATCTCGGCCGTACCGCTCGCGCCCGCCCGTGACCGAGTTCGTGAGCCAGCCGCCGTTGCGCCCGGATGCCCCGAAACCCGCGAACCGCTGCTCGAGCACTGCGACGCGCAGGTCGGGCTGCAGCGTCTTGAGGTAGTACGCCGTCCACAGTCCTGTGTAGCCCCCGCCGACGATCGCGACGTCGACCTCGGTGTCGCCGGGCAGCGGACTGCGCGGTGCGGGGGCGCCTCCGAGGTCACGCCACCACCACGACACGTCTCCGTTGGGCACAGTCATGACCCCATCCTCCCGGGTCCGACCCCGTCGAACCGTCGGAATCCGGGTGCGCACTCGTGCAGAACGACGGGAGATGCGGTCGACACGCCGGTGCGGGATGCCTCTACTCGGCGTGCCGGCGAATCTTCCCGACGTTCTGCACGCGTGCTCGGTCGCGTCCGTGTCGTCCGCTCGCGGGTCGGCGTCGCGCACGGCGTCGGGCGTTCTGCTCGACACGCGGGCGATGGATGCCTCGTCCCAGCGTGTCGGGGAATCTTCCCGACGTTCTGCGCTCGGGCGCGGGAGGCGGGTTCTCTCAGCGGGACAGGTGCCAGCCGTGGTCGATCGCCCCGAGAATGGCGAGTTCGACCGTGGGCCAGTCGTGCACCACCATCGCGTAGTCGAAGCGGAGGGTGATGTAGCCCCAGGACGCGGCGTTGGCGTCGCGCTCGAGATCGCGATGCCGATGGGAAGGGCCATCGTGGTTCGCTCTGCCATCGATCTCGACGATGAGACGATCACCGATCAGGAAGTCGACGATGCCGACCGAGACGATCGCGACCTGCGATCGGAGGCGCAGACAGCGTCCTCGCAGTCGCCAACGTATGAGCGATTCGAGTCCGCTGTCGGCATCGCTCCGCGCGAACGCGATCGCTTCCCGTGCGGCGTCGTTGGTGTGAGCGCGCAGCCAGGCGACACCCGCCCGTGTGATGAGACCCTGGCGAAGGGCCGATTCGAGGGCGACGAAGAACTCCTCGACGCCTCGGCATCGCAGGATCTGGCGCAGGACGCGTGGAACGGCCGGGATCGCGAAGCCGTTCCGCGGGCCCTCGTCGCCGTGGGCGATGCACGCGCAGCCATCGTGGCGGAACGCACGCGAGTGGCCGCCCAGCCACACATGCACGACGTCATCGGCCGGCAGCACCCAGATCCCGATGTGGCGAGCGGCCGCGACACAGGCGAGCGGCCCGCCGTGCGCGGCTACCATCAGCCGCGCGGCGCACACCGTGGAGTCCGCATACACACCACGCCGAACCCGCACGAGCGAGCCGCCGTCGAGTCGTCGCGCGACGGCACGCCGAGTGTGACCCGCCGTGATCAGCGAGCCGAATGACTGAATGGTGTCCTCGCTCGTGCAAATTCCACCACCCTGCGGCGAGCGCACAGGCATCCGTCATCTGGACCGTCGATCTGTGTGCGACACGATCTCGTACCGAGTCGGGGAGGAGTCGCGTGCACGGTGTCGGGACGATGTTCCGACACGCCGAGGATGGATGCCAGAGCCCGGTGTGTCGGCGAGGACTCCCGACGCTCTGCTCGCCTGCACACCTGCGCACCCAGGAGCTTGAGCGTGCACGGTGTCGGGAGGATGTTCCGACACGCCGAGGATGGATGCCAGAGCCCGGCGGGTCGGCGAGGACTCCCGACGCTCTGCACGCGCAGTCGATGCCGTCGTCCGACGGGTCGATCGCGTTGCACACGGACCGGGCTCAGTCGAGGGCGCGGAACGCCGCCCAGAGCTCGGCGCGGGTCGCGAACGACGAGAGGTCGCGGCCGAGGAGGCGCTCGGCGAGGGCGAGACGGGTCCGCACCGTGTGCCGGTGCACGCCGAGGGCGCGGGCGGATGCCTCGTGGCTGCAATCGTTGTCGAGCCAGGCGCGCAGCGTGTCGAGCAGATGCGTGCCCTCGGCGGTGTCGTGCGAGGTGAGGGGCGCGAGCTCCGCATCGGCGAGCGACCGGGCCTCGTCGGAGAGAGCCGAGAGCACGCCGGCGCGCGCAACGGAGGCGAAGTCCGTCACCCGCGAAGCGCCACGGTCGCGCGCGGTCCGCGCCTGCGCGGCGGCCGCTGCGAAGCCGTCGTACCCGGTGGGGTCCGAGACCCCGATGCGCGTCTCGAAGCGCTCGGCGATCTCTTCGAGGACCTGGCGGTCGGCGGCGGGGACGACCAGCACGAGGCCGTCATCGCCGCGCCCGAAGAACAGGGAACCGCGGCGTTCGTCGACGCGCAGCTCGAGCAGTTCGGCGAGGGCGTCGATGCGGGATGCCGCGGCCTCCGTCACTGCGACGACGACCGGCACCGCGGGCAGAGGGCCCCACAGGTCGCGCACGATCCGGCGCACGAGCGACGGCTCGTCGGTCAGGAGCGACTGCACGAGCCCGGCGCGCAGCGCGGCGCGCGCGCGAGCGAGTCCCTGCTGCTGCTCGAGCGCCAGGCCCGCCATCGCGATGACGGACGTCACGACGCCGCGGCCCTCCTGATCGAGGTCGCCCGTCGCGATCGCGATGACCCCACGCAGGTGTCCGCCGCGACCGAGCGTCTGGAGCGAGAACGGCGTCTCGCCGATCCGCAGCGCGGACCCCGCGCGGGCTCCTCGGCGCAGCACCCCGCCGACTTCCCCGTAGAGAGCGCTCGCCGTCTCGCGATCGAGGGCGACGGGATGCTCGCGCACGAGCTCTCCCGCGGCGTCGAACAGCCCCACCCAGGTGCCGAGCTGACGCGCGAGCTCGGCGAGCGTCGCGCCGAGGCCGTCGGGACGCAGCGCCGCGAGGGCGATCGCCCGCTGCGCCGCCAGCGCCCAGCTGCGCCGCGCGTACGCCTGCGCGGCGATCGCCTCGGCGCCCGCACGCGCGACGGCGATGAACGGCGTGCGGTACGGCACCTCGAAGAGCGGGATGCCCTCCTTCCGGCAGGCGTCGGCGAGTTCGGGAGGGATGCCGTCTCGCACGACTTCGGTGCCGAACCCGAGCCCTACGACTCCGCGCGCCGACAGGCGCTGGACGTACTCGCGATAGAGCGGGGGGCCGTCGCCCTGGAACTGCGTGCCCGTCGTGAGCAGCACAAGACCCTCCGACAGGAAGGGCGTCGGGTCGGCGAGATCGCTCGAATGCACCCAGCGCACGGCCTGATCGAGTGAGGCGTCGTCACGGGCGGACGTCTCCAGACTCAGGTGCAGGTCGCGGCGGGCGAGCAGCGCGCGCAGCGTCGGGGTCTCTGCCGCGGCATCCATCGCTTCCTCTTCTTTCGTGTACGGGCTGTACAGCAGGGTATCGAGAATGTACTTCCAGGCGGGTGCGGTCACCTCATCGCGAGAAATACGCTCCCGAGCATGAGCACGATCGACACCGTCACCACCCCCCTCGGCGGCCCCTCTCTTCCGCAGGAGCGCCGGCTCGTCACGAGCATCCCCGGCCCCCGCTCTCAGCAGCTCCTCGAACGCAAGGCGGCTGCCGTCGCCGCGGGCGTCGGCCACACGGCGCCGATCGAGGCCGTCGCCGCCGGCGGCGGGGTCATCCTCGACGCCGACGGCAACTCGCTCATCGACCTCGGATCCGGCATCGCCGTCACGACCCTGGGCAACGCGCACCCGAAGGTCGTCGCAGCCGTGCAGGCGCAGGTCGCGCAGTTCACGCACACGTGCTTCATGATCTCGCCCTACGAGTCGTACGTCGGCGTCGCCGAGGCCCTCAACCGCGTGACGCCCGGAGATCACGTCAAGAAGAGCGCGCTGTTCAACTCCGGCGCCGAGGCCGTCGAGAACGCGATCAAGATCGCTCGCAAGTTCACGAAGAAGCAGGCCGTCGTCGCGTTCGACCACGGCTATCACGGCCGCACCAACCTCACGATGGCGCTGACGGCCAAGGCGATGCCCTACAAGAGCGGCTTCGGCCCGTTCGCCTCCGAGATCTACCGTGCACCGCTGTCGTACCCGTACCGCGACGGGCTCTCGGGTGCCGAGGCCGCGAAGAAGGCCATCTCGATCATCGAGAAGCAGGTCGGCGTCGACAACCTCGCCGCCGTCATCATCGAGCCGATCCAGGGGGAGGGCGGCTTCATCGTGCCGGCGGAGGGATTCCTGCCGGCCCTCGTCGAGTGGTGCACCGCGAACAACGTGGTGTTCATCGCCGACGAGATCCAGACCGGGTTCGCGCGCACGGGGCAGATGTTCGCCAGCGAGCTGTTCGGCATCACTCCCGACCTGATCACGACGGCGAAGGGCATCGCTGGGGGCATGCCCCTCGCCGCCGTGACCGGCCGGGCCGAGATCATGGACGCCTCGCACGCCGGCGGCCTGGGCGGCACGTACGGCGGCAACCCCGTCGCGTGCGCCGCCGCGCTCGCCGCGATCGAGGCCTTCGAGACCGAAGACCTCCTGGGCCGAGCACGCGAGGTCGAAGCCATCCTGAAGGGGCGACTCGCCGGCATCCAGGCATCCGATCCCCGCGTCGGCGACATCCGCGGGCACGGCGCCATGATCGCCGCCGAGTTCGTCGACCCGACGACGGGGGAGCCGGATGCCGCGCTCACCGCCGCCGTCGCGAAGGCGTGCATCGCCCAGGGCGTCATCGTGCTCACCTGCGGCACGTACGGCAACGTCATCCGCTTCCTGCCGCCCCTGTCGATCCCCGACGCGCTGCTCCACGAGGGCCTCGACGTCGTGGCGGCCGCACTCGCCGACGCCTGATCGGCACCGCCTCCGGTCGCCGAGCCCGTCGAGCGACCGAACTCGATCGGATCCCGAGACGCTCGGGACCGCAGACGAAGGAGTCCACATGACCGAGATCACCCGGGACGTCATCGTGATCGGTGCGGGGGCCGCAGGCCTCACCGCCGCGAACGACCTCAAGAAGGCCGGACTCTCGGTCGTCGTGCTCGAAGCGCGCGATCGCGTGGGCGGGCGCCTGTGGACCGATGTCATCGACGGCGCGATGCTCGAGATCGGCGGGCAGTGGATCTCGCCCGACCAGGAGGCCCTGAAGGAGACGGTGGAGGAGCTCGGACTCGAGACCTTCAGCCGCTACCGCGAGGGCGAGTCGGTCTACGTCAACGCCGAGGGCGAGCTGACCCGCTTCACGGGCGACATCTTCCCCACCGGCCCCGAGACCGAGGCCGAGATCGAGCGGCTCATCGGGCTGCTGGACGAGCTGGTGGCGCAGATCGACCCCGACAAGCCGTGGGAGCACCCCGACGCCGAGGCCCTCGACCGCATCTCCTTCGAGGCGTGGATCGCCGAGCAGACCGACGACCAGGAGGCGCGCGACAACATCGCCCTCTTCATCGCGGGAGCGATGCTGACCAAGCCCGCGTACGCGTTCTCGGCGCTGCAGGCACTGCTCATGGCAGCCAGTGCCGGCAGCTTCACGCACCTCGTCGACGCGGACTACATCCTCGACGAGCGCGTCGTCGGCGGTCTGCAGCAGGTGCCGCTCCTGCTGGCGGAGCGGCTGGGCGACGACGTCATCCTCGACCAGCCGGTCAACGAGGTGCACCAGACCGACGACGGCGTGACGATCGTCACCGACAACGGCCTGACCGTGCGGGGCCGCTATGTGATCCTCGCCCACGCGCCGATCCTCTACCCCTGGATCGAGTTCGATCCGCCGCTGCCGCGCCTCAAGCAGCAGCTGCACCAGCACATCTCGATGGGCTTCGTCATCAAGGTGCACGCCGTCTACGACCGTCCGTTCTGGCGCGAACAGGGCCTGTCGGGCACTGCGTTCAGCCCGTACGAGCTGTCTCACGAGGCGTACGACAACACCAACCACGGCGACGAGCGCGGCACGCTCGTGGGATTCGTCTCTGACCGCAACGCAGACGACCTGTTCCGCGTCTCGGCCGAGGAGCGCAAGGCGCGGATCCTCGAATCCCTGTCGCACTACTACGGTCCCGAAGCGCTCGAGCCCATCGTCTACTTCGAGAGCGACTGGGGTGCCGAGCAGTGGACGCGCGGCGCCTACGCCGCGAGCTTCGACCTCGGCGGTCTGCACCGCTACGGCGCCGACCTGCGCACGCCGGTCGGCCGCATCCACTTCGCCTGCAGCGACATGGCAGGTGCCGGGTACCAGCACGTGGACGGCGCGATCCGCATGGGGCGCCTCGTCGCGTCGCAGATCATCGAGGAGGCCCGCGCGTGAGCGGCCGCATCGTGGTGGGCTATACGGCGACGGATGCCGGGGCCGACGCCGTCGCGCTGGGCGCGCGCCTCGCGGCCGCCGCGGATGCGGCGATCGACCTGGTGGTCGTGCTGCCGGCCGCCGACCGGAGCGTCATCACTCCGCCGGAATCGGGCTATGAGCAGTATCTGCGCGGTCAGGCCGCGGAGTGGCTCGGCCAGGCATCCGACAGCCTCCCGGCATCCCTCTCCCGTGAGACGCACGTGCGCTACGGCGAGTCCTTCGCCGAGGGGCTGCAGACCGCGGCCCAGGAACTCGGGGCGTCGTACATCGTCGTCGGCGCGGCCAACGGCGGACTGCGCGGCCGGCACCGCCTCGGCACGGTCGCGACCGAGCTGCTGCACTCGTCGGAGGTGCCCGTCGTGCTCGCCCCCGAGGGGTCGCGGCACGTGGATCCCGAGACGGGGATCACACGCATCACCGCCGCCATCGGCACACGGCCCGGCGCCGACGTGCTCCTCGAAGAGGCCATCGCGCTCGCGACGGCGACGCACGCCGAACTGCGCCTGCTGTCGCTCGTGAGCGTGGACCTGCCGGCCAGCGTCGACACCGGTGTCATCCGGATCGCGGGGGAGGCCCACACCGAGCGCGTGCTGGCGCAGGCGAAGGACGGCCTGCCCGACCACATCGACGCCGACGTCGTCTCGGCCGCCGGCGAGAGCATCGAGGATGCCGTCGCCCACCTCAGCTGGGAGCCCGGAGAGCTCGCGATCGTCGGCTCGAGCCGGCTCGCCAGCCCGCGGCGCCTGTTCCTCGGATCGACGGCGGCGAAGATGCTGCACGAGCTCCCGGTCCCGATGATCGTCGTGCCCCGCACGCGCAAGGAAGAAGGTCAGAAGTGAGCGCTCCCGAAAAGCCGCTGACCGATCCCGTCGAAGAGGCGGGCGGCCTGTCGAAGAAGGGCCTGAGCGCCGGCACGATCGGGCTCATCGGCGCCGTCGTCATCGGCATCTCGTGCATCGCACCCGCGTACACGTTCACCGCGGCGATCGGACCGACGGCGTCCGTCGTCGGGGCGCAGATCCCCGCCATCATCCTCATCGGGTTCATCCCGATGCTGCTCGTCGCGTTCGGCTACCGAGAGCTCAACAACCGGATGCCCGACTCGGGCACGTCCTTCACCTGGGCCGCGCGCGCCTTCGGCCCCTGGGTCGGCTGGATGGCGGGCTGGGGCCTGGTCGTGGCGACCATCCTCGTGCTGTCGAATCTCGCCGGCGTGGCGGTCGACTTCCTTTTCCTGCTCATCGCGCAGATCACGAACAACCCTGCGATCGCCGATCTCGCCACCGAGACCTGGATCAACATCGTGGTCTGCCTGCTGTTCATGCTCGGGGCGACGCTCGTGTCGTACCGCGACATGCAGACGACGCAGAAGCTCCAGTACTTCCTCGTCACCTTCCAGGTCGGCGTCTTGCTGTTCTTCGCGATCTCGGCGATCGTCCAGGCCGTCAACGGGAACGGGTTCGACTTCACGCCCTTCGACTGGAACTGGTTCAACCCGTTCGCCGTGTCGTCGTTCGCCGCGGTCGCCGCCGGGCTGTCGCTGTCGATCTTCATCTTCTGGGGGTGGGATGTCACCCTCACCATGAACGAGGAGACCAAGGACCCCGAGAAGACGCCGGGTCGCGCAGCGACGCTCACCGTCATCACGATCGTGTCGCTCTATCTGCTCCTCGCCGTCGCGATGATCATGTTCGCGGGCGTCGGCACCGGAGACCTGGGCCTGGGCAACGAGGACATCCAGAGCAACGCCTTCTTCTTCCTGTCGGGTCCGATCCTCGGACCGCTCGCGTTCCTCGTGTCGCTCGCGGTGCTGACCTCATCGGCGTCGTCGCTGCAGTCGACCTTCGTGGGTCCGGCTCGCACGCTCCTCGCGATGGGTCACTACGGTGCGCTCCCGCCGTCGTTCGCCAAGGTGAGCCCGCGGTTCTTCACCCCCGGGTACGCCACGATCGTCTCGGCCGTCGTCGCCTCGGCCTTCTACGTCGTCATGCGCATCGTGAGCGAGGACACCCTGTGGGACACGATCCTGACGCTCGGCATGATGATCTGCTTCTACTACGGCATCACGGCCTTCGCGTGCGTCTGGTACTTCCGCAAGCAGTGGTTCGACTCCACGCGGAACGTCTTCTTCACGTTCCTGTTCCCGCTGGTCGGCGGCGTGATCCTGGCCGTGCTGTTCTTCACGACGCTGATCGACTCGATGGACCCGGCGTACGGCAGCGGCTCGAACATCGGCGGCGTGGGCATCGTCTTCATCCTCGGCATGCTCATCATCGTCGTGGGGATCGCCATCATGATCTGGCAGGCCGTCAAGCGGCCGGCGTTCTTCCGCGGCGAGACGCTGTCGATCGACGCGCCCGCCAGCGCCCGCCGCTCCCGTCGCTGACAGACTGAACACAACACCCCGAACGGAGACACCGCATGAGCGAATACGCCGTCGTCAACCCGGCCACCGGCGAGACCCTGGCCACCTATCCGACGCTGACCGACGCCGAGGTCGACGCCGCCGTCGCGTCGGCGGACGCCGCCTACAAGGAGTGGCGCGCGCTGCCCGTCGCCGAGCGGGCCGCCGGCATCCGTCGCGTCGCGGAACTGCACCGCGAGCGGCGCGACGAGCTCGCGGCCATCATCGTCCGCGAGATGGGCAAGCCCCTCGCCGCCGCGCTGGGCGAGGTGGACTTCGCGGCCGACATCACGGAGTACTACGCCGACCAGGCCGAGAAGATCACGGGCGACCAGCCGCTCGAGATCGACGGGGACGGAACGGCCGTTATCCGCCGCACCCCCATCGGCGTGCTGCTGGGCATCATGCCCTGGAACTTCCCGTACTACCAGGTCGCCCGCTTCGCCGCGCCGAACCTCGTGATCGGCAACACGATCATCCTCAAGCACGCGCCGCAGTGCCCGGAGTCCGCCGCGGCGATCGACACGCTGTATCAGGATGCCGGGCTCCCCGCCGGCGCGTACGTCAACGTCTATGCGACGAACGACCAGGCCGCGGCCATCATCGCGGACCCGCGCGTGCACGGCGTCTCGGTCACGGGATCGGAGCGCGCGGGCGCTGCCGTCGCCGAGATCGCGGGCCGCAACCTGAAGAAGGTCGCGCTCGAGCTCGGCGGATCCGACCCGTTCATCCTGCTCTCGACCGACGACCTCGATGCCGCGGTGGACGCGGCCGTCGAGGCGCGACTCGACAACACGGGCCAGTCGTGCAACGCCGCGAAGCGCTTCATCGTGGTCGACGGGCTCTACGACTCGTTCCTCGAGAAGTTCACGGCGCGGATGTCCGCCGCGACCGTCGGCGACCCTTTCGCCGACGACACGGTCCTCGGACCGCTCTCGTCCCTCACCGCGGCCGAGCGGCTGGCCGACCAGGTCGACAAGGCGGTCGCGCAGGGCGCGACGCTCGTCACGGGTGGCACGCGCGACGGGGCGTTCTACCCCGCGACGGTGCTCACCGGTGTCACCAGCGACATGGATGCCTACCGCGAGGAGTTCTTCGGCCCGGTCGGCGTCGTCTACAAGGTGGCGGACGAAGACGAGGCGGTCGCCGTCGCGAACGACACGCCTTTCGGTCTCGGGTCGTACGTCTTCACGACCGACGAGGAGCAGGCCGCCCGCGTCGCCGACAAGATCGAGGCCGGCATGGTCTACGTCAACGTCGTCCTCGCCGACGAGCCCGCCCTGCCCTTCGGCGGGGTCAAGCGCTCGGGTACGTCGCGCGAGATGGGACTTCTGGCTGCGGACGAGTTCGTCAACAAGAAGCTCATCCGCGTCGGC
This sequence comes from Microbacterium sp., assembly GCF_051860965.1. Lineage (GTDB taxonomy): Bacteria > Actinomycetota > Actinomycetes > Actinomycetales > Microbacteriaceae > Microbacterium. The sequence goes on along the minus strand of NZ_JBIMKU010000007.1, from coordinate 158,099 downwards.
GCCTAGGCACGCGCCGAAGCCGGGATCGCGCCGGGACAGGGCTCACCAGCCACTGTCCCGGCGCGCGGCCTTCCGTGTCGTTCGGCCGGGCGACGTCAGGCGGCGCGCGCCAGCAGATCGTCGGGCGCCACGAACTCGAGATCGTGAGCCGCCGCGACAGCGCTGTTCGTGAGCACGCCGTCGTGCGTGCTGAGTCCCTTCGCGAGCGCGGCGTCCTCGGCGAGAGCGCCGCGCCATCCCTTGTCCGCCAGCGCGAGCACGTACGGCGCCGTGGCGTTCGTGAGGGCCGTCGTCGACGTCTCCGGCACCGCGCCGGGCATGTTCGCGACGCAGTAGTAGGTCGACCCGTGTACGGCGAAGGTCGGGTCCTCGTGGGTGGTGGCTCGCGAGCCTTCGAAGCATCCACCCTGGTCGATGGCGATGTCCACGAGCACGGAGCCGGGCTTCATCGCCGCGACCATCTCGTCGGTGACGAGCTTCGGGGCCGCTGCCCCCGGGATGAGGACCGACCCGATGACGAGGTCGGCGTCACGGAGCTGATCGGCGATCTCGAGGTAGGACGAATGGCGGGTCTGCAGCAGGCCGCCGAAGCCCGCCTCGAGCTGGCGGAGGCGCGGCAGCGACACGTCGACGACCGTGACGTCGGCGCCCAGCCCCACGGCGTTGCGGGCGGCGTTCTCACCCGCGACCCCGCCGCCGATCACGACCACCTTCGCCTTGCGGGTTCCCGGCACTCCGCCGAGCAGGGTGCCGCGGCCGCCGGCGGGACGCATCAGGTGGTAGGCGCCGGCCTGGATCGACAGACGTCCGGCCACCTCGCTCATCGGCGCGAGCAGCGGGAGGCTCCGATCGGCGAGCTGCACGGTCTCATAGGCGATGGCCGTGGTTCCGCTCTGCAGGAGCGCTCGTGTGCAGTCGGGCGAGGCGGCCAGATGCAGATAGGTGAACAGCACCTGTCCTCGTCGCAGTCGCGCGTACTCCTGCGCGATGGGTTCCTTCACCTTGAGAAGCAGGTCGGCCCGAGCCCAGACGTCGTCCGCCTCGTCGACGATCGTGGCGCCGGCGGCCACGAAGTCGGCGTCGGAGATGCGTGATCCCTCACCCGCGCCCCGCTCGATCAGGACGTCGTGCCCGCGCCGTGACAGAGCGTGCACGACCGCCGGTGTGACGGCGACGCGGTCCTCGTTGTTCTTGATCTCTGCAGGTACTCCGACGCGCATATCAACTTCCTCCCTGTTCACGGCAAGTGTGAAGCATTCACGAACGCGACTCCATCGATCAGAAGATGATTCGGCTGATTGGCGTAAAGTACGTTGAAAAGTCGGAAGAGACGACCGGGAGCGACCATGGAGCGGAAGAGTCTGCGGCACGAGCTCGACGAGGTCGATCGTCGGCTCATCGCTGCGTTGGTGGCGGACGGCCGGATCACCAACGCCGAGCTCGCTGCGCGTGCGGGTATCGCCCCGTCGACGGCGCACGGGCGGGTGCAGTCACTCCTCGAGCGAGGGGTGATCTCGGGGTTCACGGCGACCGTCAACCAGGCGAAGCTCGGGTCCGGGCTCCAGGCGCTGGTCGGGGTGACGCTGGGATCGGGGGCACGGCAGGCGAGCATCACCGACTTCGCCGATCACGCTCGCGAGTTCCCCGAGGTCGTCCAGGTCTTCTTCCTCGGGGGAGTGGATGACTTCATGGTGCACGTCGCCGTCGCGGACTCCTCCGCACTGCGGCGATTCGTGGTGGAGAACATCTCGGGGCATCCGCGCGTCGCCTCCACGCGCACGAACATCATCTTCGACTACCACCGCAGTGCTGTCGTCGATTCCTTCAGCTGACATCCCGGGCCGCATAGGATCGTGACTCGCGGGTCGAGGGAGGATGGGTGGATGTCTGACGAGTCGTCGACGCACGGCGCGTCGTCGGCGGTCCCCACCCAGAAGGACGTCGCTCGACTCGCGGGCGTGAGCCCGGTCACGGTCTCTCGTACGCTCTCCGGCGGCAGCAACGTCGCCCCCGAGTTGCAAGTGCGGGTCATCGAGGCGGCGCGGCAGCTCGACTATCTCCCCAACGAGAACGCCCGCGGCCTCCGCCCCGGCCAGCAGAGCAACCTGATCGGCGTCGCGATCACCAACCTGAACAACCCGTTCTACGGGAAGTTCGCGATCGGTGTGGAGGAGGTGGCCCGCGAGAAGGGCCGCTTCATCCTCTTCGGCAGCACGGAGGAGAGCGCGACGCGCGAGCACGAGCTCGTGTCGAACTTCCTGGGCCGGCGCGTCGAGGGGCTCATCGTCATCCCCGCCAGCGACCCGGCGCCCCGGCAGTGGATGCGCCGGCTCGGCCCGGTGCCGCTCGTCACCGCCGCGCGCGAGATCGAAGGTCTGGACACCGACCGCGTACTCATGGATGACGCCGCGATGGCCCAGCGCGCCACGACCGACCTGCTCGGACGAGGGCACACGCGCATCGCGTTCCTCGGCAACATCGACCAGGTCTCCGCGCACCGCGCACTCTGCGAGGAGTTCCGTCGAGTGATGGGGGAGGCCGGCGTCGCCGTGGATCCCATGCTCGTGCGCAGCGTGACCGACGAGGTCGTCGACGGCGCCGCTCAGACCGACGGATTCCTCCGCCTGCCGAACCCCCCGACGGCGCTGATCGCGGCCACGAACCGCATCGCCGTCGGCGTGCTCCAGGTCTACGGCAGGCGCCTGGACGCCGGAGCGGCGGGACTGCATCTGCCGGCGCTGTCGATGTTCGGCGATCTGGAGCTGGCAGATCTGCTCCGTGTCAGGGTCCTGGCCTACTCCAGCGACCCGCGCGAGTTCGGTCGGACCGCGGCGCAGACCCTCTTCGACCGACTCGAGGGACGAGTGCACGGCCCCTCCCGTCGGCTCGTCGTTCCCCTCGCCTGACCCCGCGCCGGGTCCGCTCCGCGTGCTCCGCACGCCGTGTTCTCCGCGTGCTCTCTTCGCATGTTTCCAAGTGATTTCGTTTTCTCTGAACGATTGACACAACCTGCGCGCATAGTGAACACTCGTGCGTAGAACGAACCGGCGTCGGAATCCAGCCCCTCGCGCAGTGCCATGGGAGGCGTTCCGCAGCCGGGCGTCCTGCATCCGAACCGCAATGGCCCGCCGCTCCTTCGCGAACGGCGGACGAGAGGAAGAGCATGGGATTCACCGTCGGCGTCGACATCGGCGGAACGTTCACGGACGCGGTCGCGGTCGGGGACGACGGCAGCCTGCGCAGCGCGAAGTCGCTGACGACGCCCGGCGTCCTCGCGGACGGGGTGCTCTCCGCCGTCGAGGGCCTCGGTATCGCCCTCGCCGACGTGGACTCGTTCGTGCACGGCACGACGGCGGGCCTCAATGCCTTCCTCGAGCGCCGCGGCTCCCGCGTCGCTCTGCTCACCACCGCCGGCTTCCGTGACGTGTACGAGATCGGCCGGGCCAACCGTCCCGCGATGTACGACCTGCGCTACGTCGCGCCGACCCCGCTCGTGCCTCGCCGGGACATCCACGAGGTCACCGAGCGTCTCGCCGCCGACGGGTCCGTCGTGACGCCTCTCGACGAGGCCGGCGTGCGTGCCATCGCGCAGCGCCTGCACGGCACCGTCGACGCCGTCGCCGTGGTGCTTCTGCACGCGTATCAGAACCCCGCGCACGAGCGCGCGGTCGCCCGGATCTTCGCCGAGGCCGCACCCTCGATCGCCGTGGTCGTCTCCAGCGACATCGCCCCGGAGTGGCGCGAGTACGAGCGCACGAGCACGACCGCCGTCTCGGCGTACATCGCCCCGATCGTCTTGGAGTACCTGCGTGTGCTCGAGGACTCACTGCAGCACGGCGGCCTCGTCAGCGACCTCAAGGTCATGCAGTCCAACGGCGGCGTGATGACCGTCGATCGGGCGCGCGAGCGCGCCGTGCAGACGCTGTTCTCCGGGCCGGTCGGCGGAACGATGGCGGGTGTCGCCGTGGCGGCCGACCTCGACCTCGACCGTCTGCTGTGCGTCGACATGGGCGGCACGTCCTTCGACGTGAGCCTCGTCGTCGACGGCGCGGCCGACATCGCGTCGCAGACAGAGCTGGAAGGCCACCCGCTGCTGGCCCCCTCGGTCGTCATGCACACGATCGGCGCAGGCGGCGGCTCCGTCGCCCACGTCGTCGCGGGCGCCCTGCGCGTCGGGCCGCGCTCGGCGGGCTCCATACCCGGACCGGCGTGCTACGGTCGCGGCGGCACGGAGCCGACCGTGACCGACGCGAACCTCGTGCTCGGACGACTCCCGGACGTCGCCCTCCTGGGCGGCAGTCTGTCGCTCGACAAGGAGGCCGCGCGCGCGGCCGCGGCCTCCGTCGCCGATGCGCTCGGGATGGACGTCGAGCGGACGGCGCTCGGCATCGTCGCGGTGGCGGATGCCGCCATGGCGAACGCGATCCGCGAGATCACCGTCGCCCGCGGCATCGACCCGCGCGAGTTCGGCCTGCTGGCCTTCGGCGGCGCCGGTCCGCTGCACGCCGTGTCGATCGCGGAGGAGCTGGAGCTCGAGCGCGTGATCGTGCCCGGGAGCCCGGGCGTGCTCTCCGCCTGGGGCATGGTCCACACCGACTTGCGCCACGACGTCGTGCAGACCTTCTTCCACGCGGTGGAGCACCTGCGTCCCGACACCTTCGCCGAGGCGTCCGGAGATGTGCTCGCGCGCGGGCGGGCGTTGCTGCTCGCCGACGGCGTGGCCCCCGAGCGCATCGACCTGCAGCCGGGCCTGGACGTGCGCTACCTCGGCCAGGAGTACACCCTGACCGTCCCGTACGGCCCCGACGAGGAGGCGGGCGACGTGCTCGCGGCGCTGCACGGACGCTTCGACGCCCTGCACCTCGAGCGCTTCGGGCACAACAACCCGGTCGAAGACATCGAAGTGGTCGCACTGCGAGTGGTCGCCCGCGGCCTGACCGCCCGGCCCGAGGCCGGGGACGTGCAGGCGGAGGGGAGCCCTCGCGAGCTCGGGCGCCAGGAGGTGCGCTTCCGCGATGAGACCCGCGAGGCGCCCGTATGGGACCGCGCATCCGTCGCCCCGGGCACGGCCGTCTCCGGGCCCGCGATCCTCCTCGAGCCCGGATGCACGGTGCTCGTCCCGCCGGGGTGGACGGCCACCCCGTCGGCCCACGGCCACCTCGTGATGGAAAGGACCGCGTGATGACCCTCGCCCCGCCCCAGACCCCCGAGAGCGGCACGGCCGAGCGCATCGACCCGGTCACCGTGGAGGTCGTCCGCAACGCGTTCGACTCGATCGCCGCGCAGATGAACAACAACCTGGCCCGATCGGCTTACACGCCGATCATCTACGAGATGAAGGACTGCTCCGTCGGCCTGTTCAACGCCGACGGCGAGCTTCTCGGCCAGGCACCCGGGCTGCCGATCTTCCTCGGCGCCCTGGATGCCGCGATCGCCGTGACGACCGAGCACATCGGCGGCCCCGAGAACTACCGCGAGGGCGACGTCTTCGCGATCAACGACAGCTACCAGGTCGGCAGCCACCTCAACGACATCTCGATCTTCTCGCCGATCTTCCACGGCGGCCGTCTGGTCGGGTTCGGGGCGACCAAGGCGCACTGGCTCGACATCGGCGCGAAGGATGCCGGGCAGGCGATGGACTCCACCTCGATCTACCAGGAGGGGTACCGGCTGGGTCCGACCTACCTCTACCGGGCGGGCGTCCGCGACACCCAGACGATCGACTTCCTCATGCGCAACAGTCGGCTGCCGCGCTCGATCTGGGGCGACATGCACGCTCAGGTCGCGGCGTGCCATACCGGCGAGCGGATGCTGCAGCGTCTCTACGACCGCTTCGGTGCCGAGATCGTCGAGGGCGCCGCCCGTCAGGTGTTCACGCAGTGCGAGCGGCTCGACCGCGAGGCCGTGACGGCCATCCCCGACGGCGTCTACACCGCCGACGGCGCGCTCGACTCCTGGGGTCCCACCGGCCAGAGGGTGCCCGTGAAGGTGCGGGTCACGGTCAGCGGCGACGCGATCGAGCTGGATCTGCGCGGCTCCAGCCCGCAGACCCCGGGGTCGATGAACTGCGGCCGCGCGCAGACGGTGTCGGCGGCGCGCCTGGCGTACAAGTTCCTCATCAACCCCGAGATGCCGGTGACGGCGGGAACCTTTCGCAACATGACGATCGTGACGGAGCCGCGCTCCGTGTTCGACGCGCAGGAGCCGGCCGCCTGCCAGTTCTACTATCCGCACCTCGGCATGATGATCGACCTGTTCGTGAAGGCGCTCGCTCCCGCGATGCCCCACGCCGTCAACGCCGGCCAGCCCGCGGATGCCATGAACATCCTCTTCGCCGGCACCGACGCGAACGGCGCGGAGTTCTTCAGCGGCGAGGCGACAGGCGTGGGATGGGGAGCCCTCGACGATCGCGACGGAGCGAACGGGCAGATCAACTACGGCGGCGGCGATCTGAAGAACTACCCGATCGAGGTCGTCGAGTCGCGCTACCCGCTGCGCATCACGGGGTACGGGCTGCAACCCGACTCCGGTGGTGCAGGCGAGCACCGGGGCGGACTCGGCATCTGGCGCTCGTACGAGACGCTCGCCGAGCACACGACGGTCTCGCTGTGGTTCGAGCGATCGAAGCAGCCGGCGTGGGGTCTGTTCGGCGGTGCCGAGGGTGCGCCCACCGACGTCGTCGTCGACCGCGGCCATGGTGAGGAGCACATCCTCAAGGTCAACGCCCTTCCCCTTCCCCGAGGCTCCCGCGTCCGCATCCAGACAGGTGGCGGCGGCGGGTACGGCGATCCCTTCCTGCGCGATCCGCACGCGATCGAACAGGACGTGATCGACGGCTATATCACCGCACCACCAGCATCCTGATCCATCACGCCAGCAAAGGAATCACTCATGAACAGAAGGAAGACCGCCGCGGTGGTCGCCGTGGGCATCTCGATGACGCTCGCGTTGACCGCCTGCGGACAGCAGGCGAACTCGTCGTCCGGCGACGGCGATGTCACCGCCGTGTTCTCGAACATCGCCGAGACGACGACCCTCGATCCGGCGATCGCGTTCTCGTCCGATGGCTTCGAGTTCGTCCGGAACGTGTACGACTCGCTCACGCAGTACTCACCGGGTGGCGTCGACATCCAGCCGTCGCTCGCGGAGTCGTGGGAGATGTCGGATGACGCGACCGAGTACACCTTCACGCTGCGCGACGGCGTGACGTTCCACGACGGCACGGCACTCGCCTCCGACGACGTCGTCGCGTCGATCGAGCGCGTGCAGGGCATCAACCAGGGTCCCGCCTCGGTCATCGCCAACGTCGCCGAGGTCGAAGCGGTCGACGACCTCACGGTGCGCGTGGGGCTGACGCTTCCGGATGTCTACCTTCCGGGCAAGCTGCAGAAGATCGCCATCGTGTCGGCGGACGCCATCGCGGAGCACGCCACGGCCGACGACGAATGGGCCACATCGTGGTTCGCGGAGAACGAGGCCGGAGCCGGGCCCTACACGCTCGACGAATGGAACAAGGGGAGCTCGATCGAACTCGCCGCCTACGAGGACTACTACCAGGAGTGGGAAGCGGGAACGCCCACGAAGGTCACCCTGCGCGTGGATCCCGACGTCCAGACGGCGCTCCAGCTGATGGGGCAGGGCGAGATCGACATGCTCGGCGCCGTCGGCCCCGACGACTCGGCGACCGCGAAGGGCATGGACGGCGTGAAGCTCGTCGAACAGTCCGGCCTCAGCGTGCAGATCCTTCCGCTGAACGTCGAGACGCTGCCCGACGTGCGCGTGCGCGAGGCGCTCTCGCTCGCATTCGACTACCAGGCGATGCTCGACTACTACCAGGGCTTCGGCGACCTGGCGGTCGGGCCGCTGCCGACCGGCTTCGGCGGCGGCATCGATTCCCTCCCCGCACCCGCACGCGACGTCGAGGGTGCCAAGTCGCTCCTCGCCGAGGCCGGGATCGGCGAGGGCGAGCTCACCGTCACCTACCTCGGTCTGTCCGGCCTTTCGTACGAGGAGTTCACCGGCACCCTGCTGGAGCAGAACTTCGCCGACATCGGAGTGAACCTCGAGATCCAGATGGTCCCGTGGCCGCAGATGGTCGAGATCCAGTCGAACCCCGAGACGGCAGCCGACATCTCGTTCCTCAACATGTCGGCGATCTCCGATGACCCCTCTTCGATGCTCACGCAGGGCTACACCTCGGCGAACATCGCGCCGAACGGCGGCTACAACTGGTCGTACTTCGAGGACCCCGCCGTCGATGCCGCGGTGGCCGAGCTCCCCGGAATCGCCGACGAGAGCGCGCGCGCCGAGGCGGTCGTCGACACGGTGGGCATGATCAACGACGCCTATGTCGCGATCTTCGCCTCCCAGCCCAAGCTCGCGCAGCCGGTGCTCGAGAAGTGGGACGTCCAGTACGAGATCATGGACTACAACTACGTCGTCCGGTTCTTCTACGCCCGGTCGGCAGAGTGACGCTCGACACGGTCGAGCACGAGGCCCGTGCCGGGCGTCCTCGCCCGGCACGAGCCCGCGGACGGCGGCACTGGGCCCTGCGCGCGCTCTCGCGCGCCGGGTGGGTGCTGCTGGTCGTGTGGGCGGCGGTCAGCCTGACCTTCGTGCTCGGCCGTGTCATCCCGGCAGATCCCGCCCGCCTCGCCGCGGGGATGAACGCCGGGCCGGAGCAGGTGGAAGCCGTGCGTCGGCAGCTCGGCCTCGACCTGCCGCTGTGGCAGCAGTACATCGACTACATCGGCGGAATCCTCCGCCTCGACTTCGGCGATTCGATCCAGTCGCGCCAGCCGGTGCTGGATGACATCCTGCGCTTCCTGCCGGCGACTCTCGAGCTCGTTCTCGTGGCGATGTTCGTCTACGCCGTCGTCGGGGTCGGCCTCGGCATCCTGTGGGCCGTCCTCCCGGACGGTGCGCGCTCGCGCACGCTCAACGTCGTCTCGATCCTCGGTGCCGCCCTGCCCGTCTTCTGGATCGGTCTCCTGCTGCAGCTGTCGATCGCCTCCGGCCTCGGATGGCTGCCCGTCTCGGGCTCGCTCGACTACAGCGACTACGGGCTGTCCCGCATCACCGGCTTCACGGTGCTCGACTCGATCCTGCAGGGGAACACCTATGCACTCGCCGAGGCCGTGGCCTGCCTCACGCTCCCCGTGATCGCTCTCGTCATCAGTCAGCTGGGCATCGCGATGAGGCTCACGCGGTCGACCGTCGCCGCGGAGCTCGCGAAGCCGTATATGCGGGTCGCCCGCGCTCGGGGCAAAGGCGAGAGACGCGTCGTGTTCGTCGATGTCCTGCGCAACGCCCTCGCGCCGGTCATCACGATGCTCGGCCTGCAGTTCGGATGGCTCCTCGGCGGCACGATCATCGTCGAGGTGGTGTTCTCGTGGCCCGGTCTGGGCATGTACGCGTTCAACGCCTTCCGCACCTTCGACTACAACCCCATCCTCGGCATCACCCTCGTCATCACCCTGGCGTTCGTGCTGGTCAACGAGCTGACCGACCAGATCATCCGATGGCTCGATCCGCGCGTGAAGGAGCTGTCATGAGCGTCGTCCTCCCCGCACCGCCCAAGGCCCGGCGTCGTCCTACCGTGCGCAGGGTCGTCGCGATCCTCGCGCTCGTCGTCTTCGCGGTGCTCGTGATCCGCCCGGAGCTCTTCGTCATCGCCGATCCGTCGTCGATCGACGTCGCCGGTCGATTCCAGCCGCCGAGCTGGGAGCACTGGTTCGGCACCGACGATGCCGGTCGCGACATCTTCTCGCGCATGGTGCTCGGCGCGCGGATCTCGATCGGCTGCGCGATCATCGTGGTGGTCTGCGCGGCCGCGATCGGGACGATCATGGGTGCGGTGGGGGGCTGGATCGGGGGAGCGTTCGACACCTTCCTCTCGAAGGTCACCGACGTCTTCCTCGCCTTCCCCTACCTCGTGCTCGCCATGGCGATCTCCGCAGCCGTCGGCCGGAACCTCGGCTCAGCCGTCCTCGCGCTGGTGATCGTGTGGTGGCCGTCGTATGCGCGCATGGTGCGCACGGTGGTGCGCACGCAGAAGAGCGAGCTGTACGTGAAGTCCGCACGGACGCTGGGGGCATCGGGAAGCCAGATCCTGCGCTGGCACGTCATCCCCCAGACGAGCGAGCAGCTCGCGATCCGCATGACACTCGACGTCGGCTATGTGCTGGTGGCGTTCACCGGGCTCTCGTTCCTCGGCCTCGGCGATCAGGTTCCGAGCCCCGAGTGGGGACTGATGATCGCATCGGCGAAGACCTACGTGCTCAACGCCTGGTGGTACCCGTTCTTCCCCGGACTCGTCATCCTGGGGGTGGTCGCCCTCTGCGTCTGGCTCGGCGACGGGTTCGGGCGGGGCACGCAGGCACGGTCGGCGCGAGCGATGGAGACGCCTCAGCCGACCACTCCGAAGACGGAGGCCGCGGCATGAGCGACATCATCCTGGAGGCACGCGGACTCGCGGTGCAGTACCACGGCACGCCCGGCCCGTCCGTGCGCGACGTCGGCTTCGCCCTGCGCCGAGGGTCGTGCATCGCGTTCGTCGGCGAGACGGGCTCCGGCAAGACCTCGGCCGTCCTCGCCGCGACCCGGCTCGTGGACGCCGCGACCGTGACGGCCGAGTCGCTGCGCTTCGACGGTCGCGATCTGCTCGCGATGAAGCGCGACGAGCTCACCGAGCTCCGCCGCAATCGCATCGGGATGGTGTTCCAGGACCCCACGGCATCCTGGAATCCGACGAGGACCATCGCCGCCCAGCTCCTCGACACGACGCCGCGCAAGGAGCGAGCCGAGGCGCGCGATCGTCTCGTCGCGCTGTGCGAGCGTGTCGGCATCCACAACGCGTCGGCCAAGCTGACGAGCTACGCATTCCAGCTCAGCGGCGGTCAGCTGCAGCGCTTCATGATCGCGGGGGCGCTCCTGAACGATCCCGTCGTCCTCGTCGCGGACGAGCCGACCAGCGCTCTCGATGCGTCGGTGCAGAAGGAGCTGCTCGCCCTGCTCGACGAACTGCGACGGGAGCGCGACCTGGGAGTGCTGCTGGTCAGTCATGATCTGGGTGTGGTCGCCCGCATGGCCCACGAGGTGGTCGTGCTCTTCCGGGGCGATGTGGTCGAGCAGGGCCCCGTGCGCCAGATCGTGTCCGCCCCCGAGCACCCGTACACCCGCTCGCTGCTGGCGAGCTCGCTCGGCATGACCGGAGCCCGCAAGACGCGCCTCACGGGTGAGACGCACTGGGATCCCGAGACCGCGATCAGGGGGGATGCGGCATGAGCGCACCGCTTCTCAGTCTGCGTGACGTCCACAAGGTGTTCGGCGACGGCGACACGGCGACCGTCGCGGCGAACGGCGTGGATCTCGACATCCATCCCGGCGAGATCGTCGGACTCGTGGGCGAGTCGGGGTCGGGCAAGTCCACGATCGCCAACATCGTGCTCGGACTCGTGAGACCGGATGCCGGGACGGTGACGTTCGACGGCGTCCGGCTCTCCGACCACCTCGCACGCAATGAGCGCGCGTTCCGTCGGCAGGTGCAGGCGGTGTTCCAGCAGCCGCTCCTGGCGCTCGATCAGCGGCGGAGGATCGGATGGTCGATCGCCGAGCCGCTCGTGATCCACCGCATCGGCACCGCCGAGGAACGCCGTTCCCGGGTGGTCGAACTCCTCCGCGCCGTGGGACTCTCCCCCGACCTCGCCGATCGACTGCCGCGCGAACTCAGCGGGGGCCAGCTGCAGCGTGTGAACATCGCGCGGGCGCTGACCCTCGAGCCGCGCCTCCTCGTCTGCGACGAGGCGGTGTCGGCGCTGGACGTGTCGGTGCAGGCGCAGGTGCTGGATCTGTTCCTCGAGATGCAGGACCGGCTGGGCATCGCGATGCTCTTCATCAGCCACAACATGGCGGTCGTGCGACACATCTCGGACTCCGTCGTGGTGATGTATCACGGGGACGTCGTCGAGAGCGGCCCGACCGACCAGGTGTGCGACGCGCCCGCGTCGCCCTATGCCCGACAGCTGATCGGGTCGTGGCTCGAACCCGTCGTCGACACGCTTCCCGAATCCCACGAATGAGGAGGACCACCCCATGACCGCACCAGCCAGCGAGGTCGTCGACGCGAGCGACACGTCGTCGTTCGACGCCGACCAGCGCGAGATCTGGGACGAGCAGAAGGCGATCTACACCGCCTTCCTCGCCGGCGACCGGGCTCGCATCGACCGACGCATCCATCCCGACGCGACGATCTGGGATGCCGTCACCGAGCGGATCGCGCGCGGGCTCGGCGAGCTCGACGCGATCCGGGCGACCCGCCCGACGGGCGAGGCGGAGCAGGTCACGACCCGCATCGAGGTCGATGAGCCGATCATCGACGTGTCCGGCGACCTCGCCGTCGCGCGGCACGTGCTGCGCGTGGAACGCGTGGATGCCGACGGCACCGCCCGGGAGCTCATGCGAGTGAGCCAGGGCTGGCGGCGCATCGACGGCGCCTGGCACATCATCCACTCCCACGAAGACCTGTTCTCGGTCGAACCTCTCGCCTGAGCATCCACCCCCATCGAAAGGACCCCTATGGCCATCGACTACGTCTCGCGCAGAGCCCGGCTCGACGAGAGACTGGACGCCGCCGGCGTGGACGTGCTGTTCCTGCCCGCGTCGCAGACCGATCTCGAGTACTTCACGGGCCTCGAGCGCGGCGTACCCTCGTTCGGCAACATCGGCTACACGAACCACTGGATCTCGGGTGCGTTCTTCGCTCCGGGCAAGGAGCCGCTCTTCGTCCTCACCCGGCACCACCAGGAGTTCCACCTGCCCGGCGGGGTCACCGGTGACATCATCACGGCCACGGAGTCGGATGACGGGGCGGAGGTGTTCCGCCGCGCGTTCGACACGTTCGCGAAGCGCCCGCGGCGCGTCGCCGTGGGCGGCGCGCCCGGCGACGAGTCGTGCGTGCACGAATCCGACGCCCAGGCGCGCATCGCCGTGAGCGGACGCACGTGGGCCGAGACGACGCTGCAGCTGCGCGCGCACCGTCCGGACGCCGACCTGCTGGTCGCGGACGAGATCATCAACGGCATCCGCCGCATCAAGGACGCGCACGAGATCGAGCTCATGACCGAGGCCGCCCGCATGGTCGACCAGGTGATGGCCGCCGTGAGCGACCGCGTCGTGGCGGGCATCACGGAGCTCGAGCTCGCCTCGGAGATCGACCTGCGCATCCGTCAGCTCGGCTCGCCGTCGTCGTCCTTCGACACCGCCGTCTGGGCGATGGGCAAGGGGATCGAACGGGACGCCAGCGAGCGCCTCTCGCGCAAGGCCCTGCCCGAGCGCGCCGGGGTCAACTTCGACTTCGGGGCGATCGTCGAGGGGTACTGCTCGGACTTCGGGCGGACGGTGCACATCGGCCAGCCCGACGAGGAGTACGAGCTCGTCTACGACGTCGTCATGGCTGCGCAGGAGGCCGGCCGCAAGGCAGCCGTCCCCGGGGCGACGGGTGGCGATGTGCATCGCGCGACGCGCGCGGTCATCGAGGAGGCCGGATACGGAGACTGGTTCCGCCACCGCACCGGGCACTGCATCGGCAAGGACGTGCACGAGCTGCCGTACATCTCCGAGGAGGACGTCACGCCCCTCGAGCCCGGCATGATGTTCACGATCGAGCCCAGCGTCTTCTGGCCCGGACGCGTCGGCGTACGGGTCGAGGACGTCTTCCTGCTGACCGAGACCGGCGAGACGGTCAAGATCAACGAACTCGACAACGCGATGCGCGTCAACGACTGATCAGCGCTTCGCGAAGCCGACCTGGCTCCCTCCGCATCTGCGGCGGGAGCCAGGTCTCGTTTCGGGCACAGCCGGCACGCGGCCGTCCTGAGTGTTGACATCGCTGGACGCATAGTGAACACTCGTGCGTATAACGAACACTTCCGCGAGTATCGCCGACGCCACCTCGTCCTGAGGTCGGCGACACTCAGCCCCACCTCGAAGGAGCTGTCTCGATGAACACCGTCACCGCGCCCCGCCGGACCCTCCTCGGTCTCGCCGCCGTCGCCGCGTTCGGCCTCGCCCTCACGGGCTGCTCGGGCACCCCCGCCGACAGCGGATCCACCGACGCGGCGGGAGGTCCCGTCGAGGTCGCCGGCGTCACCATCCAGAAGGACGACGAGCTCGCCGCCATCGTGCCGCAGGCGGTCGCCGACCGGGGCACGCTCACGGCGATCCAGTTCGACAACGCGCCCGCCGACACCTTCCTCGGCGAGGACGACGTCATCACGGGATGGGGGCCGGACCTCGGCCGCGCGGTCGCAGCGCTGCTCGGACTCGAGTACGACGCCGAGGTGTCGGGAGCGTTCGACACCTTCATCCCCGGTATCGAGAACGGCCGCTACGACACGTCCTGGGCCTCGATCATCGTGACCCAGGAGCGCCTCGACGTCGTCGACATCGTCGCCGTCCACGAGAGCACGACGGGCGTCATCACGAAGGAGGGCGCCGGTCTGTCGATCAGCACGCCCGAGGATCTCTGCGGCCTGCGGGTGGGTGCACTGGCCGGCTCGGCATTCCTCATCCAGATGGAGGAGATCGTCGCGACGTGCGAGGACGCCGGCGAAGAGGCTCCCACGATCGACTCCTTCCCGCAGCAGGGGGCGGCTCAGCTCGCCGTGAGCTCCGACCGCATCGACGCGTTCATGACGGCGAAGGGTCAGCTCTCGTGGCTGCTCCGCGAGGACAGCAGCGCCGAGGGCTTCGAGATCCAGCCGCTCGACTACCAGCCGAACCTCGAGGGGATCGCCGTCAGCCGCGACTCCGAGATGACCGAGGTGATCACCGCCGCCATGAACAAGCTGATCGCTGACGGCTCGTACGAGAAGATCATGGGCTTCTGGGACATCGACTTCGGCCTCGTCGACGAAGCCGTCGCCAACCCCGACGTCTCCGACTGATCCCGGCAACGGGCATCTCGACGGCATGGCCACCGCATCGCCCGCTCGGGCGCACATGAGATCGACCGCTCTCGACGGGCGCACGGCGCTCGTCTTCGGAGCCGCCGGCGCGCGCGGCGTGTCCGTGGCGACGACCCTTGCGGACCTCGGTGCACGCGTGATCGTCGCCGATCCCGACGGCGACGCCCTCGAGGCGCACTACCTCGGTGACGGTCGCTTCGACATCCGTCCGTTCGCGGTGGTGTCGGGCCGCGACCTGGGTGGTCTCGCGTCGACGGTCGCCGTCGCCGACGTCCTCGTGCACTGCGCCGCCGTCGGCACGGGGCCGACGGCGCACGACCGCGACGGCGGCGTCTCCTCCTGTTTCGATGCGATCCGCAGCTTCGCCCCCGCGATGGCGGCACGGCGACGCGGATCGATCATCGCCATCTCGTCCCCGCGACCTACCTGTGCCGGTCGCGGGGACGGACCGACCTCGACCTCGCGCGAGCCCCTCCACCAGATGGTGGGGAGCCTCGCGACCGAGATGCGGTCCTCCGGCGTGCGGGTCAATGCGATCTCGCCGAGAGGAGTGGACCCGTCTGCCGCGGTGGCCTTCCTCGCCTCCGATGCGTCGGCGCACATCACCGGTGCGGTGCTCGCCATGGAGCCCGGCTGGTCCTCCCTCGAGCGGCTGGACGCCGGCCAGGACATGCCGGTGCCGGCCTCCGCCGTACGGACGCGCCCCCACAGGGATGCGTCGCACCGGGCGCTGCGGCCGCCTCTGATGTTCCCCGTCCGCCCGCACCCGGGCGAGTCCGTCACGAAAGAGCGCGTGCATGAGCAACGACGCGCCTGACGCACGCACGGCGCGGGGGCCGCTCACCGAGACGCTCCGGATCGGCGGCGACACCGGCGGCAAGCAGGCGCGCACCCGCGGCGGTCGTCGGATCGCAGGGCGCGTCGGCGGCTGGGTCCTCCGCATCGTCGTCGTCGTGTTCGTGCTCGAGATCATCTCGAAGTTCCTCACCGCCGACGCCATGCGCTGGGACGTCGTGGCGGAGTACCTCTTCAACCCCAAGGTGCTCGACGGCGTCGTGCTGACGCTCGTGCTCACCGCTGTCGCGATGATCCTCGGCTGCCTCATCGGCCTGATCCTGGCGCTCATGAAGATCTCGAGCAGCCTTCTGCTGAACGTCGCCGCGGACGGCTACATCTGGCTGTTCCGCGGCACTCCGCTGCTCGTGCAGCTGCTGTTCTGGTACAACCTCGCGAGCTTCATCCCGACGCTCTCCATCGGGATCCCGTTCGGTCCCCAGTTCGTCGAGGTCGACACGAACACCGTCATCACCTCGATGGTCGCGGCGATGCTCGGACTCGGGCTCAACGAGGGCGCGTACATGTCGGAGATCATCCGCGCCGGCATCCAGTCCGTCGACCAGGGTCAGGGGGAGGCGGCGGCCGCCCTCGGCATGTCCCGCCGACGAGCGATGCGCCGCATCGTGCTCCCTCAGGCGATGCGCGTGATCGTCCCGCCGACGGGCAATCAGGTCATCTCGATGCTCAAGGGCACGAGCCTCGTGAGCATCGTCGCGATCAGCGAGCTTCTGTACACCGTGCAGGTCATCTATGCCCGCACCTTCGAGACCATCCCGCTGCTGGTGGTCGCGTGCATCTGGTATCTGTTCCTCACGACGGTGCTCTCCATCGGGCAGCACTACATCGAGCGCTACTACGCCCGTGGTGCGACCCGGAACGTGCCCGACACATACCTGACGAAGCTCAAGAAGCTCATCGCGCGCACGACGCCGGCGACCTTCACCGCGAAGGAGACGCCCCGCACATGAGCACCGTCGTCGACCCGATCATCCGCATCGAGTCCGTCAGCAAGAGCTTCGGGCCTCTCGAGGTGCTGCACGACGTGGACCTGGAGGTGTTCCCGGGCGAAGTGGTCTGCATCATCGGCCCATCCGGCTCCGGCAAGTCGACGCTGCTGCGGTGCGTCAACCACCTCGAGCGACCCGACGGCGGGGTCGTGCGCCTCGCGGGCGAGATTGTCGGCGTGCGCGAGAGCCGAGGACAGCTCGTCGAGATCCCTCCCGCCGACCTGGCGCGCCAGCGCACCGAGATCGGCATGGTGTTCCAGAGCTTCAATCTCTTCGGCCACATGACGGTGCTCGAGAACATCATCGAGGCGCCGACCCAGGTGCTGGGCACCCCGCGTGCGGAAGCGCAGACCCACGCGAAGCAGCTGCTCGAGTGGGTCCGGCTCGAGGGCAAGGAGTCGACGTACCCGCGCCAGCTCTCGGGCGGTCAGCAGCAACGGGCCGCGATCGCCCGTGCGCTGGCCATGCGGCCCAAGGTCATGCTTTTCGACGAGCCGACGTCGGCGCTCGACCCCGAGACGGTGGGCGAGGTGCTGTCGGTCATGCGTCGGCTCGCCTCCGAGGGCCTCACGATGATCGTGGTCACGCACGAGATCGAGTTCGCACGCGAAGTGGCCGACCGGGTCGTGTTCATGGACGACGGTCGCATCGTCGAGGTGGGTGCCGCCGATCAGGTGCTGGACGCACCGCGCGAGGACCGCACGCGCCGCTTCCTCGCGCGCATCCTCAACACGCGAAGCGACGTCGAGGACTGACCGGCACGCTCCCGCCGGTCAGCGCTGAGCGCCCATGAGGGCGATGTCGGAGCTGATCTGCGCCGTGGTCTCGAGGAGCGGCGGAAGGCAGTTCGCGATGAGCTCCTCGACCGAGACGCGCGAGGTCGACACCGTGATGTTGACGGCGCTGATGTAGGCGCCCGTGCGCTTGTCGACGACCGGCGCGGCGATCGAGCGGGCACCCAGGTCGAGCTCCTGGTTGTTCAGCGCCCAGCCCTGTTCGCGCACCTCCGCGATGCGCTCGCGCAGCTCCTGCTCGTCGGTCACCGTCTGCGGCGTGAACTTCTCGCGCGGATACGTGCGGAAGAAGTGGTCGAGGTCTTCGGGGCTCATGGCCGAGAGCATGACGCGTCCGGTCGATGTGCAGAACGCCGGGATGCGGCGGCCGATGCTGACCCGCAGAGGCATCACGGATTCCGCCGCGGCGCGGGCGACGTAGACGATGTCGCCGTCGTCGTACTCGCACGCCGAACACGACTCGCCCAGTCGCGCCGAGAGCTTGCGCAGGTGGTCCTGCGTCACGTCGACGCTCGAGGATGACGAGAGGAACGCGTACCCGAGATCCAGGACGCGCGGGCGCAGGTAGAAGCGGTTCTGCTGCATCCCCACGTAGCCGAGCGTCTCGAGCGTCAGGAGCGATCGGCGCGCCGACGCACGGCTGAGTCCCGCGATGCGCGCGACGTCGGCGAGCGTGAGCATCGTGCGCTCGTCGGAGAAGGCCCGGATGACCGCGAGTCCCCTCGACAGTGATTGGACGAATTCGCCCGAGGGCTGCCGGTGCTCTTCGGCGGTCATGTCGTGCTCCCTCAGGAGTGTTCGCGGCGTTGCAGGGTCGTCTCACCTTACTGAGGAGTGTGCGCATGTCGAACGATCGACACAGTTCAGCGGATGTACGACGCTCCGTTCACGTCGATCGTCGCCCCGCTGAGGTGCCGCGTCCGACCGCTCGCGAGCAGAGCGACGAGCTCGGCGATCTCGTCGGGGGGAACCATCTCCCGCATCGCGAGCGTCTGGAGGAACGCATCCCGCCCCCCGCGGTCGGCGCCGGCCGACGCCGACATCTGCGTGTCCACGACGCCCGGTGCGATGAGGTACGCGTACACGCTCCTCGTCGCGTAGGCACGTGCGATCGTCTTGATCGCGGCGGCGGTCGCAGCCTTGGATGCCGCGTACACGGCGAGATTGGCGTTTCCCGCGCCGCGCTGCGCGGCCCAGCTGCTCAACCCGACGATCGATCCACCACCAGCGTCCAGGAAGTGCGCCACAGCCCGTCGCAGGAGGGTGAGCTGACTGCGGGTGTTCACCTGCAGCGCCTCGTCCAGTGCGGCGTCCCAGACATCGTCGGGCGCGTCGAGCTCCGCCTTCGGCATGACAGCGGCATTGAGCACGACGACATCGATGCGATCGGTCCACGCGGTCGCGGCCTGCCACAGTTCGGCGGCGCCGGCGGGCGACGACAGGTCCGCGCGGACGAGGTGCGCCATCCCGGCCGGGAAGCCGGCGGTCGCGGCGCGTGCGCCGTCCGCGGAGGAGCGGTAATGCGCGATGACACGCGCGCCCGTCGGCGCGAGACGCTCGACGATCGCGCGCCCGATGCCCGCGGATGCTCCGGTGACGAGGACCGTCCGATCGGCGAGCTCATTCATGCGCGCGCCCGGGGCATGCGGTGGGTGCAGAATCCATGGAGGGCCTCCTCGGGTGTCGGTCGCACATGTCGCGTCGACCCAGCTCAGCATACGCGGTAGTGTTCGTTCTGCGGCGGTACGTTCGTATCGCGAACGGCTCGCTCGCGGAGGGCACATCGTCCACCGTTCCGACCCAGCGATGAGGAGAGCGCATGAGGGTGACGTCCCCCGGCATCGGTTCCCCCGACGAATCCGGATCCCTGAGCTACGAGGGGCGCGCTGTTCCGGTCGCGGCCTCCGACACCGTCGCGGCGGCGATGATCGCGGGGGGCGAGCTCGGCAATCGTCGCACCGACGCCGGGGATCTGCGCGGCGTGTGGTGCGGCATGGGCGTCTGTCACGAGTGCGCCGTGACCATCGACCATCGCGAAGGAGAGCTCGCGTGCGTCACCCCCGCGCGGGCGGGGCAGGTCATCGAGACCCAGGCGTCCCGACGCCGTGTGCCCACCGGCGCGCCAGCTGCGCGCCCCGAGTCCGCGCTGACGCCCGACGTGCTGGTGGTGGGAGCGGGCCCCGCAGGACTGGCGGCCGCCCGCGACCTCGCGGGCGACGGGCTCGAGGTGCTCGTGATCGACGAGCGCAAGAAGCTCGGCGGACAGTACTACAAGCAGCCCGATCCGGCTCTGCCGATCGAGGAGGACCGCCTCGACGGCCAGTACACGGCGGGTCGACGGCTCATCGACGCCGCGCGTCGCGCGGGGGCGGGAATGCTGCTCGGGGCATCCGTCTGGGCCGCGTTCGAGCCCGATCGACTGCTGGTGCGCTCCGAGACGGAACGCTGGATCATCCGCCCCCGCCGCGTCGTGCTCGCCACGGGTGCCTACGAACGCGGAGTGCCGCTTCCCGGCTGGACCCTCCCGGGTGTCATGACGACCGGTGCGGGGCAGAGCCTCCTGCGTTCGTATCAGGTCGCTCCCGGATCCCGGGTGCTCGTCGCCGGCAACGGCCCGCTCAACATCCAGCTCGCGGCGGAGTTGGCCAAGGCGGGCGTCGAGATCGTGGCCCTCGTCGAGGCGGCAGCCTTCCTGTCTCCGACACGCGCCGCCGCCGGGCTGCGCATGGGGTGGAACGCGCCCGGGCTCACGCGCGACGGCGTCGGCTACCTGGCGGCCCTCGCACGACGTCGCGTGCCCCTCCTCAGCGCCTCCGTCGTCGAGTCGCTCGACGGAGATCCGCAGCGCGGAGTCGAGCGGGCGACGATCGCGCGGCTCGACGTGGACGGGTGCGCAACGGGTCGGCGCCGCACGTTCGACGTCGATGCGGTGTGCCTCGGCTACGGATTCCTGCCGAGCAACGACCTCGCGCGCAGTCTCGGATGTCGGCATGAGTACGATCCCGCGCGCGGAGCGCTGCGGACGGCGACCGACGACACCGGGCGCACCTCGGTGCCGACTGTGTGGGTCATCGGAGACTCCGGGGGTGTGCGCGGCGCGAAGTACGCGCAGGTGCAGGGGGCGCTCGCCGCCGCCGCCGTCATCGCGGATCTCCGGGATCGCCCTGCGGCGATCGATCCGCGCATCGTGCGCGCCGCGCGGCGTCACCTCTCCTTCCAGGACGGCGTCAACGCCCTCTTCGCCGCGCCCGCGCTCACCGACCAGCTCGCCGAGCCGAGCACCGTCGTGTGCCGGTGCGAGGGCGTCACGCACGGCGATCTCGTGCAGTCCATGACCGAGGGGGTCTCCTCGCCCGGCGCCGTCAAGCGGGTCACGCGCGCGGGGATGGGCAAGTGCCAGGGGCGCTACTGCGGACCCGTGCTCGTCGAGATGGAGGCCCGCCTGCAGGGCGCGCCGGTCTCGGAACGGTCGGGTTTCGCACCGCAGGCGCCGGTGAAGCCCGTGCCGCTCGGCGACGTCGCCGCTCCCTGAGCCCGGTCGTCCCGGCTAGAACCTGTCGGGGGCGAACGGCGCCAGGTCGCGACCCGGGTCCCTGCCCTGGACGAGATCGCTCAGCACGCGTCCCATGAGCGGCGAGGCGGTGAACCCCATGTAGGGGTAGAAGCCGAGCCACACTCCCGGATGGCCCGGGACGGCGCCGATGATCGGACTGTGGTCGGGGGTGCCGTTGCCGATCCCCACCCAGGTGCGCAGCAGTGCCACGTCGGCGATCGACGGGGCGATCCGTATCGCCATCGCGAGGTTGGCACGGAGCGATTCGGGGTTCACGACCCACTCGCCGGCGGAGTTCCGGCGAGCCGGCCACCCGCCGCCGATGAGCAGCGTGCCCGACTGCGCCTGCTTGAACGTCAGCTTGCCGCCGGCGTAGTAGACGAGGTGCGAGACCATCGGGTCCACGCGCTCGGTGACGCTGACCTGGACGGCGGCGCTCGAGATCGGCAGCTCGAGGCCGAAGTGACGACCGAGGCCCGGCATCCCGTCGCCGCCGGTGAGCACGACCTGCCGGGCACGCACATCACCCCGGGGGGTGCGCAGGATGTGCACGCCGTTCTCTTCGCGGAATCCCTCGACAGGGGTGCGCGGCATCAGGACCGCGCCCTGCGCCGCCGCCCGACGCGCGAACGCCGGAGCGACGAGCAGAGGATTCGCCTTGCCCTCGATGGGGCAGAGCTCGCCGCCGACGACGTCGTCCGTGATCCACGGCGCGAGCTCCTTGACGTCTGCGGCCGTCAGCATGCGACTGTCGATGCCCACGCTGTTCTCGAAGGCGACCTTGCGCTCGATCGCCGGCAGCTGGCGCTCGTCGTCGGCGATGAGCAGGCCCCCCTTCTTGCCGACCTGCAGATCGGTGCCGAGCTCTTCGCTCAGGTCGTCCCAGATCTCGAGGGAGTCGGCGAGGAAGCGCAGCGCCGGGAGCCACGCCCGTGCCCAGCCGTCGCCTTCTTCGAGGAAGGGCTCGTGCTGGATCTGCCCATGGAGGCTTCCGGCGTTGCGGCCGGACGCCTCGGTGTTCATGTCGTGGCGCTCCAGGAGTGCCACGGTGCGGCCCTCCGCGCTCAGGTGGTATGCCGTGGCGGCGCCGCTCGCGCCGCCGCCGACGACGGCCACGTCGAAGATCTCGTCGCCGATCTTCCGATTCATCATGTGCACACCGTATCCTGGTGTTCACAATACGTACATCTGTGCGCAGAGAGGTCATCCATGAGTGAGAAGTTCTCCGGTTCCTACACCGTCGCGGTCACGCCGTTCACCGACGACCTGAGCGCGATCGACGTCGATCGGCTCAAGGCCTTCCTGGACTGGCAGCTGGCGGAGGGTGTTCCCGGGATCATCATGCTCGGAACCACGGGCGAGTTCCTCTCCGTCACGCCCGAAGAGCGTCGGCTCCTCATCCGCGAGACCGTCAGCCACATCGACGGGCGGATCCCGGTGCTGGTCGGGACGGCCGACGCGTCGACGACCAAGGCGGTCGCGCAGAGCGTGGAAGCGCGCGACCTCGGCGCTGACGGGCTCATGATCATCTCTCCGTACTACTACACGCCGACCGACGACGAGATCTACCGGTACTTCGAGGCGATCGTCGGGGCGCAGGATCTACCGATCATGCTCTACAACAACCCGGTCACCTCGAACGTCGACCTCAGCGCCGAGCTCGTCGCCCGCTTGGCGAAGGACTTCGCGACGATCTCGTACATCAAGGAGTCCTCGCAGGACATCGCTCGCGTGCGCGATGTGATCGACCTCGCGGGCGACGACATCACCGTGTACGCGGGCGAGCGGGTCGTCGACTCGTTCCTGCTCGGCGCCGAGGGCTACGTCAATCCGTACGGGAACTACATCCCCCGCGCGTCGGCGGGGATCTGGCGGCTGCTCGAGACCGGGCGCATCGACGATGCGCGGCGGATCGACGGTCTGATCAAGGAGTTCGACGCGATCATCGCCGAGGGCCACCCGACCTACGGGCACCAGTGCTACTCGAAGCGCCTCGCCGCGCGCGCGGGGTATCCCGTCGGCACGGTTCGACCGCCGCTCACGACGTTCGCGCAGCTCGGTGCCGAGGGCGAGGAGCGCCTCGCGCGCATCGGCGCGGTGATCGACGAACTCGACGGCGTGACACGTGATCTGGGTCTGTGAGGATCCGGACGCGCCGTCGACTCACACGCAAGGAAATGATGCGAGATCGTGATCGAATGTAAGTTTCAGTTCCATCACAACCTCCCAAAACATACTGGTAACACAGCAATACTTTTCATGTGATAATCACCCGATAGGGTTCCGTACAACGAGGTGAGGAGACCCATGCCCGACCATGCCCAGACGTCATCCGACGCCGAATGGCTCCGTCGTGCCGTCTACGAGATGTACGACGCGTACCTGACGTCGGACCGCGCTCGGGCCGACAGTTACATCGCCGACGACGTCACGATCTGGGACACCGAGCACGAGCCCCTCGTCCACGGTCTGACCGGCCTCGATGCGCTGCGCGACGCGCGGCCGGCCGGCAGCGTCGCATCCGTCGCCGGCATCGATGTGACCGACCCGGTGGTGGATGTCTGGGGCGACATCGCCCTCGTGCGGCACACGTTCGCCGTGCGATTCGTCGACCCCGCCGCGGCTCCCGAGCGCGTCCGCAACACCGCTGTCTGGCAGCGTCGCGACGGCCGCTGGCTCGTCGTCCACAATCACGAAGACGTCCTTCCCGAACACCCGAACACCCCCATCACCGAGAAAGAGGATCCACAGTGAAGCGATCTGTGAAACTGGTCGGCGCGGCAGCCGTCATCGCCGTGTCCGCCCTCATCATGAGTGCCTGTTCCGCGCCCGCGAGCGAGGAGTCGGGTGCGCCCGGCGGTGAGTCCCTCGTCATCGACAAGTCCTTCGACCTCGTGACGGCGGACCCCGCGCGCATGTTCGAGACGACCGGCGGCATCGTGCTGCACGCGGTCTACGACAGCCTGCTGACGTTCGCCGACGGCAACGCCGAGGAGCCGCTCCCGAGCGTCGCCTCGGAGTGGACCGTCAACGACGATGCGACCGAGTACACCTTCACGATCCGCGACGGCATCACGTTCTCGGACGGCACGCCGCTCACCTCGGCGGACGTCGTGTTCTCGCTCGACCGCGTCAAGAACGTGCAGGGCAACGGCTCGTTCCTCATGTCGGGCCTGTCGGTCGACGCCCCCGACGAGAAGACCGTCGTCATCACCTCCGAAGAGCCCAACACCGCCATCCCCGCCATCGTGACGAGCCCCACGCTCGGCATCGTCAACAGCGCGCTGGTCAAGGAGAACGGCGGCACCGACGCCGAAGGCGCCGCGGACAGCGACACCGCGGAGTCCTTCCTCAACGAGACGTCGGCCGGCAGCGGCCCGTACATGCTCGAGTCCTTCGACACCACCACCGAGACCGTCCTGGTCGCAAACCCCGAGTACTGGGGCGACGCGCCGAAGTACGACCGCGTCGTGCTGCGCAACGCCACCGCCGAGGCGCAGCTGATGGACGTCCAGAGCGGAACCGCCGACGTCGCTCTCGACCTCGGATCGGATCAGATCGCGGGCCTCAGCGGCGACGTGGTCGTGAGCACCTCGCAGTCGCCCACGATCTTCTTCCTGTTCCTCAACGCCAACCCCGAGGTGTCCCAGGTGACGTCGACGGCCGACTTCCGCGAGGCGGTCAAGTACGGTCTCGACTTCGACGGCATCCTCGAGCTCGCCGGCGACGGCGCCGAGCGCGCCTACGGCATCGTGCCCTCGTCGTACCTCGGTGCGCTCGGGCCCGACGCGGCGGTCGAGCGCGACCTCGACCGTGCCAAGGCGGCGGCGGCCCGCGCCGGCAGCAACCTGACGGCGGACCTCGAGTACGCGAGCGACTTCTCGAGCAACGGTCTCTCGATGGGCCCGTTCGCCGAGCGCATCGCGGCGCAGCTGGCCGAGGTCGGCATCACGGTCAACCTCAAGCCCGGTCCGATCGCGACCACGCTCGAGAGCTACCGCGCCGGCACCGAGCAGATGGGCCTGTGGCTGTGGAACCCGGACTACCCGGACTCGGCCGACTACCTGGCCTTCGGCCCGGGTGAGATCGTCGGTCTGCGCGCGGGCTGGGCGGCAGGTTCCGACCCCGAGCTCGAAGCGGTCATGGCCGAGGTCTCGACCGAGACCGACGCCGCTGCCCGCGAGGCGCTGTACCAGCAGTTCCAGGAGCTCCACAACGAGGCGGGCGTCATCCTCCCGCTGTTCCAGCCCGCGGCCTCGGTCGTCGCCTCCACCGCCGTCGGCGAAGTGAAGTACGACCCGGTATTCTCGCTGGACATCGCGGCCATCGGCCGCTGATCGCACGACGCACCGCCCCGAGGGGAACGTCTCCCTCGGGGCGGTGCGCATCCTCCCCATCCTTCTCCGACAGATCCGAGGTGACGCGTGGCGCTCTTCATCGCCAAGCGCTTGGGCGCGGCCGTGCTGCTGGTCATCGGCACCGTGCTGGTCGCGTTCGCCCTGACCGCGATCCTCCCGGGCGACGCCGCGACGGCGCGTCTCGGTGAGCGTGCCGCCGCCGACCCCGAGCTGGTCGCCGCGATGCGCGAGCGGCTGGGCCTCGACCGGCCGCTCTACGAGCAGTTCTTCCTCTACCTCGGGGGCCTGTTCCGCGGCGATCTGGGCGAGTCGACGCAGACGGCGCGACCCGTGCTGACCGACCTTCAGCTGTTCGGTCCCGCATCGGCGGAGCTGGCCCTCGCAGCCACCCTCATCGCCGTCGTCGTCGGCGGCGGCCTCGGCATCGTCGCCGCGCTGCGGGCCAACGGCCACCTCGACAACGTCCTGCGGGCCGTCAGCCTCGGCGGTGTCTCGGTCCCGATCTTCTGGTTCGCCCTCATCGCCACGGCGATCTTCTCGACTCAGCTCGGGTGGTTCCCGTCATCCGGTCGCCTCGATGCCGGCGCCATCCCGCCACCCCGCGTGACGGGCTTCTACACGATCGACTCGCTCCTCGCCGGCAACCTGCCGCTCTTCGTGGAGGCGGTGGATCACCTGATCCTCCCCGCGATCGTGCTGTCCGCCCCGATGGTCGGCCTGCTGATGCGCTTCACGCGGGCCTCGGTGCTCGACGTGCTGGGCCAGGAGTACATCCGTGCTGCCGAGGCGAAAGGCCTCAGCAGCAACCAGGTCGTCTTCGGGCATGTCCTGCGCGGCGCCCTCGTGCCGGTGATCACGGTGGTCGGCACCGCATTCGCCTCGCTCCTGGCCGGCACGGTGCTGGTCGAGCAGATCTTCGCGTGGCCGGGAATCGGGTCGTACGCCTATCGGGCGGCATCCACTCTCGACCTCGCCGCCATCGTGGGAGTGACGATCTTCGTCGCCCTCATCTACATCTTCGTGAACCTCGTGACAGACATCCTGTACGGGGTCATCGACCCGAGGATCCGACGCGCATGAGCACGACAGAGAAGGCCCTCGACACGGTCGACCCGATCGCATCCACCGATGGTCGACGCTGGATGCCGCGGTGGCGGCTCCCGGCCGCGTGGCGGCGCCCGCTCGCCGTCGTCGGCATCGTGATCATCGTGTTCTGGGTCATCGTGATCATCTTCGCCCCGTGGCTGGCGCCGTACGATCCCCTCGCCCAGGACTCGCCGCGCTTCCTCCCTCCGTCGCCCGAGCACTGGTTCGGCACCGACGGCGTGGGCCGCGACGTGCTGTCGCGGGTGATCTACGGCTCGCGCATCAGCATCCCGATCGCCGTGATGCTCGTGGCGCTCTCGCTCGTGGTCGGTGCGACCGTGGGCGCCATCGCGGGCTATTTCGGCGGCGCCGTGGATGCCGTCATCATGCGCATCGTCGATCTCTTCTTCGCCTTCCCGGCGATCATCCTGGCGATGGCCGTGTCGGCGGCGCTCGGACCCTCGCTCGTCAACGCCGTGCTCGCGATCGTCGTCGTGTCGTGGCCCGCGTACGCGCGCGTCACGAGATCGCTCGTGATCGGCCTGCGCGACAGCAACTTCATCGCGGCATCCCGTCTCATCGGCGCGTCGTCGATCCGCACGCTCGGCCGCGACATCGCTCCCAACATCCTCGGTCCGATCGCGGTCATCTCGACCCTCGAGCTCGGCAACGCGATCCTGCTGCTGAGCGGCCTGAGCTATCTCGGCCTCGGCGCCGTGCCCCCGACCCCCGAGTGGGGCGCGATGGTCTCGGAGGGCTCACGCGTCTTCTACAACTACTGGGTCGCCCTGTTCCCGGGTCTGGCGATCCTGAGCGTCGTGCTCGCGTTCAACTTCATCGGCGACTCGCTGCGCGACGCCCTCGACCCCCGCACGTCACGCGCCGTGCAGGCGATGGAGCTGTGATGGCCGCGCTTCTCGACATCCGCGATCTGCGCATCCAGCTCGGCGGCAGAGCCCTCGTCGACGGCGTCGACATCACCGTCGCCCCGGGCGAGGTGGTGGGGCTCGCCGGAGAGAGCGGCAGCGGCAAGACCCTGACCGCGCTGACGTCCCTCGGCTTCGTGCCCGACCACGCCACCGTGTCCGGCGTCGTGGACTTCGACGGCCGCGACGTCCTCGCGCTGAGCAAGCGCGAGCTGAAGGCCCTGCGGGGCGACCGGGTCGCGATGGTGTTCCAGGATCCGATGACGGCCCTGCATCCCATGCTCACGATCGAGCGGCAGCTCACCGAGCACCAGCGGGTGCACGGCACCATGAGCCGCAGGCAGGCACGCGATCGCGCGATCGAGCTGCTGGATCGGGTTCGCATCCCCGATCCGAAGACCGCCATCACGTCGTACCCGCACCGCTTCTCGGGCGGCATGCGCCAGCGCATCGCGATCGCCTCGGCACTCGCCTGCGAGCCCGAGCTGCTCATCGCCGACGAGGTGACGACCGCCCTCGACGTCACGGTGCAGGCGGGCATCCTGAACCTGCTGCAGAGCCTGCGCGTCGAGCTCGGCATGGCGATGCTCTTCATCACGCACGATCTGGCCGTCATGAACGTCGTGTCGGACCGCCTCTACATCATGCGCTCGGGCAAGGTCGTCGAGTCGGGCCCGTCGCGCGATGTGCTGGCCGACCCGCAGCACGAGTACACGCGCGCGCTGGTCGATGCGCTGCCCGACACGGAGGTGGCGAAGTGACGGCTCTCCAGGTGGAAGACGCGGTCGTCGAGTACAAGGTGCCGGGACGCCCGGCCGTCCGCGCCGTCGGGGGAGTGTCTCTGCACGTCGACGCCGGCGAAGTGCTGGGTCTGGTCGGAGAGTCCGGCTGCGGCAAGTCATCGCTGGGTCGCGCGATCGTGGGGCTCAATCCCCTCGACTCCGGCCGTGTGCTCGTCGACGGACGCGAGATCGCGCCGCTCGGCCGCCGCGCACGCCCGGTGGCCGACCGCGCCGTGCAGATGGTGTTCCAGGACCCGTACTCGTCGCTCAACCCGCGCCGTCGGATCGGCCGTCAGATCCAGGACGCCGTGGCCGGCCGGGGCGGGTCGGCGCGCGTGCAGGAGCTCCTCCAGGCGGTGGGCCTGCCGGCCGTCGCCGCCAACCGCTTCCCGCACCAGTTCTCCGGCGGCCAGCGGCAGCGCATCGCGATCGCCCGTGCGCTCGCATCCGATCCGACGGTGATCGTGGCCGATGAGCCGGTGTCCGCTCTGGACGCCTCGACGCGCCTGCAGGTCGCGGGACTGCTGTCCGATACGGCGGTCTCGCGCGGCGCGGCGCTGCTCATGATCTCGCACGACCTGTCGGGGCTGAGGGTCATCGCCGACCGCATCGCCGTGATGTACTTCGGACGCATCGTCGAGGTGGGGCCCACCGAGGCGATCTGGACCGATCCGCGGCATCCGTACACCCGGACCCTCATCCAGGCGATCCCGCGACTCGGACGCGATGCACCCATGCCGTCGGAGCCCGGACGCCGCGAGCCGGTGGTCGTGAGCGATGAGGACGCGCGCCTCGTGGAGTGCGCGCCCGGACACTACGTGGCCGCAGAGGCGCTCGTCGCCTCGTGAGCCCGCAGACGCAGAAGAGGAGACCGGGTACATGGCAGTCGTGACGTCGTTCGAGACGCGAGGGGATGCCGAGCTGCGCGATCTGCGCCTCGTCGACGTCGAGGACGGCGTCGTGCGCTCGGGGCTCGCGATCCGCGTGCGCGCCGGGATCATCGAGTCGATCGCCTCGGACGACGAGCCCGCGCGCGGCGACCTCCCCGTACTCGGGATGGGGGGCGCTTTCGTGTCTCCGGGACTCATCAACATGCACACCCACTTCTCACTCTCGCTGCCGGGTCCCGTCGGCGAAGAGCTCGAGGCGATGGATGCCGCGGGCATCGCGCTCTACATGGCCGACGGTGCACGCCGTACGCTGCTCAACGGCATCACGACGGTCCGCTGCGTCGCCGAGAAGGCGCACGCGGACTTCGCCCTGCGCCGCGCGATCGAGGGCGGCTGGGTGCAGGGACCGCGCATCTACACGGCGGGGCGCGCGCTCGCCTGCACGGGAGGTCACGGCCACGGGTCGGACGACACGATGGAGTGCGACGGGGCGGACGACTTCGCGCGCGGGGTGCGCACGCAGATCCGCGCGGGCGCCGACCTCATCAAGCTCATGATCTCCGGCGGTATCGCGGGCGAGCACGAGACGATCTCGACGCCTCAGCTCACGTCCGCCGAGATGGATGCGGCGATCTCGACGGCGCACGCGTGGGGTCGCAAGGTCACCGCGCACGCCGGACCGGCCGGTGTCATCGCGGAAGCCGTGCGCCTCGGTCTGGACTGCGTCGAGCACGGCTACGAGCTCACGCCCGAGGTGTGCCGCGCGATGGCCGAGGCCGGCACGGCGCTCGTGCCGACGCTGATCGTCACGCGGTCGGGGCCGTTCTTCGACGAGCTCGGCGTCCCCGCGTGGATGCAGGAGCGCTCGCTCGGGGCGGGGGAGCGTCACATCGCGTCCTACCGCATGGCGCTGGAGGCGGGTGTGGAGGTGCTGCTCGGCAGCGACATGCCGCCGTTCTGGCCTTTCGAGGGCACGTCGGCCGCAGTGCGCGAGCTCGAGCACATGCACGCCTTCGGCCTCGACGCCGCCGCGACGCTTCGCGCGGGAACCCTCGCGCCGGCCCGGTGGCTCGGGATCGATGCGCACGCCGGAAGTGTCGCCGAAGGCAAGTGGGCCGATCTGATCGCTCTGCCGGAGGACCCGCTCGCGTCCCCGTCCGCGCTGCGCAGCCTGGACTTCGTGATGCAGGGCGGCGTCGTCGTCCGCGACGACGGGCGGGTGCAGCGATGACCGCCGCCGATGGCGACATGGAGCTTTACGACCTGTGCGTGGTGGTGGATCGCATCGAGGGCCGGTCCGTCTGCGGCATGAGTGCCGGCGACCGGTTCACCGTGACCGGGAGCAACGAGCTGCGGATCCCGGGCGACAAGCACTTCTGCATGTACGCGCTCGCCGCGGCACTGCCTCTGCTGGCCGCCAAGCAGCGCGCGCTGCCGCCGGGCGACTGGCTCGAACGCGACAGCGAGGTGGCCTGCCCCGATCCCGAGGAGCGCCTCGTGATGCGGATCGAGCGAACGGGCACGTCGCGCATGAACTCGGCGGATCTCACGTGACCGGACCCTCGACCCGCGTTCCCGTCACGCTGGGCCTGCAGACCGACAAGCCGCGCGGCGCCTACGCCGAGCTGGCGGTCCTCGCCGAGGACCTGGGGTTCTCGGGAGTGAGCGTCTTCTCGGATCTGCTCTACCAGTCGTCGATCGTCCCGCTCATCGAGATGGCGTGGGCGACCGATCGCATCCGCCTCGGCTGCGCCTGCTGGAATCCGTTCACGCTGTCGCCGTACGAGATCGCCAACCAGGCGGCGCTCCTCGACGCGCACAGCGGGGGCCGCGCGTACGTCGGACTCGCGCGAGGCTCGTGGCTCGACGCGGTGGGTCTTCGACCGACGCGACCGCTCGCGCACCTGCGCGATGCCGTGGGCGTCATCGATGCGCTCCTCGCCGGCGAGGGCGCGGGCTACGAGGGCGAGCAGTTCCGGCTCGACCAGGGTGTGCGGCTGGTCTCCCCCTCGCGTCGGCTTCCCCTCCTCATCGGATCCTGGGGGCCCCGGGGAGCGGCGCTCGCGGGCGAGTTCGCCGACGAGATCAAGCTCGGCGGCTGTGCGAATCCCGCGATGATCGCCGTCACGAGGGAGCGTCTGCGCGTCGGCGCCGACCGCGCCGGGCGGAGCGTGGACGACATCGGCGTGGTGGTCGGAGCGGTCACCGTCATCGATCGGGATCGCAGGATCGCGCGGAGCCTCGCGCGCCGGGAGGTGGCGATGTACCTCGACGTGATCGCCGAGCTCGACCCCACGGTGGAGCTGCCGGGTGATCTCCTGCCGACCATCCGAGAGCGCCTGCGCGAGGGGCGCGAGGATGCCGGCGAGATCATCCCGGACGACGTGCTCGACCTGTTCGCCTTCGCCGGCGACCCCGATGACATCGCTGCG
Organism: Microbacterium sp.; assembly: GCF_051860965.1. Lineage (GTDB taxonomy): Bacteria > Actinomycetota > Actinomycetes > Actinomycetales > Microbacteriaceae > Microbacterium. Next base: position 126,468 of record NZ_JBIMKU010000007.1, on the reverse strand, counting down.
CAGGCGCAGCGCCTCATCGATGCGGGGGTGGACCGCATCGAATTCGGCACACCGCACGGCGTCGACGAGGCCGAGGGCATCGCGCTGCTCGGGCGCGAGGTGCTGCCGCGGCTGACCGACCCGCCCGGAGCGCCGCTCTCGGGCGCGTGAGAAGTTCTGGACACGAGCGTCCCTGCGCCGATGCGCGCGACGCGGAGAGAGGTATCGAAGGATGACGATGACGAGCGTGCTCGACGGCACCGCGCCCGTGCGGCCAGAGGATCTCGAAGAGATCTGGACGCCCACGGCTGTGCTCTGGGAGCCGGGGAGGCGGCGGGTGCTGGTGACGCAGTCGCGCCCGGACTCGACCGCGAACGCGTACGTCAGCAGCCTGTGCCTGCACGCGACGGCCGAGGGCGATGCGGGTGAGCCGGTCGTCCTCGACAGCGGCCCCGGCGTGCGACTGGCGAGGTTCGCGCCCGAGGGCGGCGCCCTCGCCTGGGTCGCGGCGCGCGACGGCGGCAGCGTCATCCGCATGCTGTCGGGCGAGGCCGCCATCGACGGCGTGCGCGACATCGCGGAGCTGCCGGATGCGGTCGAGGAGCTGGCGTGGTCGCCCGAGGGGGCGAGCCTGGCGGTGGTCGCGCGCGTGCCCGTCGATCGCGCGTGGTTCGCGACGCCCGTGGATCGCCGCGCACCGCTGCGGCTCACGACCCTGCGCTCGTCGGCGGACGGCATCGGCTGGACGGTCAACAACCGGCGGCAGATCTTCATCGTCGACGTCGCTTCCGGCGACGTGCGATGCGTGAGCGACGGCACCGCCGACGACCACGACGTGGCCTGGACGGTCGATGGCGCGCACCTGCTCTTCACGTCGCAGCGCCAGCCCGACTGGGATCTGACCGAGGCGAATGCGCTGCACCGCCTCGATCCGGCGAGCGGTGCGCTCCAGACGCTCACCGACACGACGCGCGAGATCATCCGGCCGGTGCCCTCGCCCGACGGCACGCGGGTCGCCGCGATCGCGGTCGACATCGCCCACTACCCGAGCAGCGCGTTCCCCGCGCTGATCGATCTGACGTCGGGAGAGGTGACGGATCTGCGCGGCGTCCTCGATCGCGACCTCACGCCGGGATCGCTCGCGTGGGTCTCTCCCGACGCCTTCGTCGCGCTCGCAGGGAGCGAGGGTCGCATCGACGTCGTCGAGATCACCTGCGCGCCGGGCCGTCCCGCGTCGGTCCGCACCCTTCTGACCGGTCCGCGCCAGATCACGGCGTTCGACTCGTCGGAGGGTCGATGGGTCGCCGTCGAGTCCGCGCCGTCGACCCCGCCGCGCGTGATCGTCGCAGACGATGCGGGCGGTGAGAGGGTGCTGCACGACCCGAACGCCGCGTACCGGGATCGGCATCGCCTCCCGGACGCCCACCACGTCCCCGTCGACATCGACGGCACCCGGGTCGATGCGTGGATCGCGCTGCCCGATGGCGAGGGCCCGCATCCCCTCATCGTGTGGCTGCAGGGCGGCGGCACGCAGTACGGCTATCAGTGGTCGCACGAGGTGCACACCCTGCTCAGCGACGGCTACGCCGTGGCCTGGATGAATCCCCGCGGCTCGGCGGGATACGGGACGGCGTGGATGAAGGTCAACGCGGCGCCGGGCGCCGACGAGCCGGGTCAGGGGTGGGGCAATCGTGATCTCGACGACATCGTCGCCGTCGTGGACCACCTGCTGGCTGGTCATCCGATCGATGCCCCACGGGTCGGTGTCATGGGTGGTTCCTACGGCGGGATGATGACCGCGTTCCTGCTCGCCCGAACCGATCTGTTCGCCGCGGGGTGGGCCGAGCGCGGCTGCTACAACCTCTTCAGCGACGCCGCGACGAAGGACGAGGCTCCCTGGTTCTTCGAGAAGTACCTCGGCGTCTCGCACCTCGAGGATGCGGCCCCGTACTGGGACGCATCGCCCCTCAAGTACGTCCACGGCATCACGGCACCGCTCGCGATCGTGCACTCCGAGGAGGATCGCCGGTGCGCGATCCAGCAGGCCGAGGAGCTGTTCTTCGCCCTCCGCGTGCTCGGGCGCCCGGCGGAGTTCATCCGCTTCCCGGGGGAGGGGCACTCGCTGACCCGCGAGGGCACCCCCGTCCACCGGCGCCAGCGCGGCGAGATCCTTCTCGAATGGTTCGGTGAGACATTGTCGGGGTAGGTCGCGACCTGGTCGCCGCAAGCGGCCCGACCGTATGCTCAATCGAACCCCGCGAGGGCCCGCACATCCTTCCCACGACGATCAGGAGACGGCATGGCAAGTTCTGAATCCGACGGCGAGCGCCCGCCCGCCCGCCCCCTGCGCTCTCCGATGTCGAACATGACACGCGAGGTCGAGAAGCCCCGCCCGGTCGTCGAGCTCGACGAGATCGACCGCAAGCTGCTCTTCCTCCTCGCCGACGATCCCCGTGCGTCGCAACGCCAGCTCGCGCGCGAGGTCGGCATGTCACCGCCCGCGGTGGGCGAGCGGATCGCGCGTCTCGAGCGGCAACGCGTCATCCGCGGGTACACGACCATCGTGGACTGGTCGGCTCTCGGCTATCCCGGCCTGGTCTACATCCCGATGACGCTCGCGACCGATGCCGTCCTGTCGGAGATCCTGACCGAGCTCCGCGACATCGCCGAACTCACCGAGCTCGTGGTCGTGACGGGCAGCTTCGACATGATCGCGCGGTTCCGCATCCGCGATCACGCGCACCTGCAGGCCCTCCTGCTCGACCGCATCTGGCCGATCCGAGGTCTGCAGCGCATCGAGACGTTCCTGAGCCTCGGCGAGGTCGTGCGCGAACGAAGCGTTCGCGAGCTGCTCGAGGGCTCGCTCACCATCGAGCCCGATTCCGACGACGACGAGTGATCTGCCGCGGCATCTGCCGAAGGCGTATTTCACATGGCGAATGTCAGCTTTCTTTGCTCTCTTCTTTTCGTTAGACAGTTTTCGCTTAGAATCTGATTACATTCAGCGCCAGTGAGGCTCGTGTTGCGCGCCGGACGCCGAATGCCGGAAGGATCGCTGTGCCCCACGCCTCGCTGGCTGCTTCGCACCTGCCCCACTCGGGGATCCGCGAGATCGTCGACCTCGCGCTGACGTCGACGCATCCGATCGTCCGCCTCGAGATCGGCGAGCCCGACTTCGCGACGCCGAGCCACATCACGGAGGCGGCGTTCGACGCCGCCCGCGTCCGCGTCTCGTACGTGCAGACGGCGGGGGTGCCGGCGCTGAGGGCCGCGGTCGGCGAACGGATCGAGCGAGCCTACGGAGTCGCCGCACCGCTCGACCAGGTGCTGATCACCCATGGGGCCGTCCAGGCGATCGATGCGATCCTCTCGGCCGTCGTCGCGCCCGGCGACGAAGTGCTCGTACCCGATCCCGCGTGGCCGAACTACGAGATGCAGACGACGCTCATCGGCGCTGCTCCGATCCACTACACGCTCCGCCCCGACGATGACTTCCAACCCGATCTCGAGGAGATCCGCTCGCTCATCACCCCCCGCACGAGGGTCATCGTGCTCAACTCGCCCAACAATCCGACCGGTGCGGTCATGCGACCGGAACTGGTCGCGGGGATCGTCGCGCTCGCCGTCGAGCACGACCTGCTCGTCGTCAGCGACGAGGTCTACGACGAGATCGTCTTCGACGGCGCCCACGTGAATGCGGCGGCCCTCGCCCCCGATCACGTCGCATCGGTGTTCAGCTTCTCGAAGACCTATGCGATGACCGGATGGCGGGTCGGCTACACGCTCGTTCCCGCGTGGCTCGCCGACACCGTCACCCGCATCCTCGAGCTCGAGTCCTCTTGCGTGTCGAGCGTGACGCAGGCCGCCGCCCTCGCCGCCATCACCGGCCCGCAGGATTCCGTGGCGCACATGCGCGATGCCTATCGCGATCGGCGCGACGTCGCGGTCGGCGTTCTCGAGGGAGCCGGCGTCGAGATCGTCCGGCCCCGGGGTGCGTTCTACCTCATGCTCCCGCTCCCCGACGGCACCGACTCCCGACTGGCTGCTCTCGACCTCGTCTCGGCCGGGGTCTCGTTCGCGCCGGGGTCGGCCTTCGGCCGCGCGACCCCCCACCACCTGCGGGTCTCACTCGCCTCCTCGACCGACTCGATCCGCGAGGGGCTGGAGCGCTTCCTCGCCTGGCGGGATGCGGGCGCGCTGTCGCATGTCGCCTCCGCGGTGGGGGAGCCCGTGCGATGAGCGTGCGATTCAGTCTCCGCGTCAACAACGACCTCGACCTGCCGGCGCTGACCGCCCTCGCCGTGGCCGCCGAAGGCGCGGGGATCGATCAGCTCTGGGTGTCCAACGACCTCATGCTGCGGTCGGCACCGGCCCTGCTCGGCGCGCTGTTCCAGAAGACCACCCGTCTGCAGCTCGGGATCGGGATCATGAACCCGTACTCGGTGCACCCCGCCGAACTGGCGATGATCGCAGCGACCCTGCAGGAGATGTCGGGAGGACGCTTCCTGCTCGGCCTCGGAGCGGGCTCGGGCGAATTCCTCTCGTGGATCGGCGTCGAGCAGGAGAAGCCTCTCACCGGCACGCGCACCGCACTCCGCGCCATCCGGGCACTGCTCGCGGGCGAGCGCCCCGCCGACGCGCCGGGCGCCGGCGACGGCTGGACGCGGGACGCCTACCTGCGCCTGCCGCCCACCCGTGTGCCGATCTACATCGGGGCGATGAGCCCGCGCATGCTGGCGTTCGCCGGTGCCGAGGCGGACGGCGTACTAGCCCTTCTCTTCCCTCCCGAGCACTACTCGACCGCGTCGCAGCTCGTCGCGGACGGCGCCGCAGCGGCCGGACGCGACCCGGGCGATCTCGACATGCCTGCCTGCGTATGGCTCGCTCTCGACGAAGACCGCGCCGCGGCGGATCGCGCCCTGGCCCTCAAGCTCGCGTACTACGGCGCGGCCTTCTCGCCGTATCTGCTCGCACGGGCAGGTCTGACGACGGAAGACTTCTCGCCGGCACTCGATGCGCTGCGCGAGGGGGACGAGGACGCCGCCGTCCGTGCGATCACGCCGCAGATGCTCTCGCTGGGCATCTCGGGGGATCCGGATGCCGTCGTCGCGCGCTGCCGCGAGCTGCTGCGGCGCGGAGCCACCCACCTGTCGTTCGGCCCGCCCCTCGGGCCCGACCCCGTCGCCGCGATCGAGATGCTCGGCCGGCGTGTGCTTCCCGATGTGAGGAGATCCGCATGACGACCACCGACCTCATCGCCCTTTCGGACGACATCGCACGCTGGGCGAAGTCGGCCGCGTTCCGGTCGTCCGACGACATCCCCCGCATCCGCCGCTCTCCGGAGTGGCTGCCCGAGTTCACTCCGGCATCGATCGACGAACGCCGGGTCGAGCTCGCACGCTTCCGTGAGCGCCTCGCCGCCGTCTCCGTGACGGAGGGCGACGTCGCCGCAGCCGTCGACGCGCGCCTGCTCGGCTCTGTGCTCGACCGGGTGGAATGGGACCTCGATGTGCTGCGCAACTGGGAGCGCGATGCCGTGTTCCTCGTGGGGCAGATCCTCGGCCCGTGGTTCGACCTGCTGCTGCCGCTGCCGCCGTACTCGGCGGACGTCGAGCGCGGACTCGTCGTCGTCGCGCGGTCGATCCCCGAGAGGGTCCGAGTCGCCCGCGACAACCTCTCCCGCGCCGGTGTCGGCGACCTGGCACGCGCCGCGTCGCTCGAACTCGTCGACATCGACGCGCGGTTCGCCGCATCCGTCGCCGCCCTCCAGGGCGTGGTCTCGTCCGACACTCTCGACGAGCTGACGGCCGCTGCGCCGGCCGCGGGGGAGGCCCTCGCCGGATTCGCCACGTGGCTGAAGGTCGAGGCAGGAGATTTCGCGCCGTCGCAGCCCGTGGGGCGCGACCGCTTCGTATGGTTCCTGCGCCACGTCGCCCTCATCGCCGACGAGCCCGAGGACCTCGTGCGCGCGGCGCTGCAGGACTACCGGCGCGCCGTGGTCGCCGAAGTCGTCACCCGCAATCGCTTCCGCGACGTCCCGCCCGCTCCGCTGGCGACGAGCATCGAGGCCCAGGTCGCGCGTCAGGCGGAGCAGGAGGCCGAGGTGCGGGCGTTCTCCGAGACCGAGGGACTCCTCTCGCAGCCCGACACCCTGCAGCGCTACCACGTGGCGCCGATGCCCGCTTATCTCGAGCCGCTGCGGTTCCTGGGCGTGTCGGACGACCTCACCGACGAGGATCGCCTCGATGTCGACGGCGTCTCGTACATGCCCGATCCCCAGCCCGAGCTGCCCTACTTCTACGCCGCGAACGCGCGCGACCCGCGTCTGGGCATCATCCACGAGGGTGCGCACTACAAGCAGCTCGCACTCTCGTGGGCCAATCCCGACCCGATCCGCCGCCGGTACATCGACTCCGTCGCGAACGAGGGCATCGCCTTCTACAACGAGGAGCTCATGCTGCTCGCGGGGCTCTTCGACGACGCTCCGCACTCGCAGGAGGTCGTGCACAACTTCAATCGGCTCCGCAGCCTGCGGGTCGTGGTCGACGTCAGCCTCGCGACCGGCGCGTTCACGCTCGAGGAGGCGATCGACTTCTTCGTGCGGCTCGTGCCGATGGACGTCGAGACCGCGCGGGAGGAGTGCGCGATGTACCTGGCCACCCCCGGACTGGCCATGTCGTACCACGTCGGCAAGCAGCAGCTGCTCCGTCTCGTCACCGACGCCGTCGTCTCGCAGGGCGAGGCGTTCTCGCTGCGGGCGCTCCACGACCGCATCTGGCAGAACGGCAACGTGCCCTTCTCGCTGCAGCGCTGGGAGATCCTCGGCGACCGCACGGATCTCGACGTGATCGACGGCTACGACGGAGTCCTGACGCCGCGCTGACGCCTCCCACCCGCCGCGATCGTGATCGTCTCGAAATCATTTGATAGGTCTTGATAGGGTTAGGCTTGTCAAAGCGAAACTCCACACGATGTCGTGAGGTTGTTTCGTCAGTTATGTAACATGAGTGACTTTTCACCGAAATGCGCTCATGAGACAGTCTCAGCATGCTCTCCGGCGGCTCTGCCGGGGGGCGTTCCGTTCTGCCGCTCGAGAGGAAACACCATGCATCACCGATCACGGCTGGGCTTGCTGGCAGTGGCCATCGCCCTGCCCGCGCTCGTCCTGACCGCCTGCTCCGCTCCGCAGGGCGGTGACTCCGACGGCGGCGACGCCGCCACCGGAGGCACGCTAAAGCTCGCGGGCAACTCCGACGTCCTGTACCTCGACCCCGCGGCGTCGTACTCGGCTCCCGATTACCAGATCCACCGCGCGCTCACACGCACGCTCTTCGCCCAGGTCCCCGGCGAAGGCGACACCGATCGCTCCGCCATCGTGCCCGACCTCGCCCTCGACATCCCCACGCAGGACAACGGCGGCATCTCGGAGGACGGCACCGTCTACACGATCGATCTGCAGGAGGGCGTCGAGTTCGATGCGCCCGACGGTGCGCGCGAGATCGTCGCCGAAGACGTCGTCCTGGCTGCGAAGCGCATCTGCAACCCGGTGTCGCCGTCGAACGCCCTGTCGTACTTCACCGACACCATCGTCGGGCTGGCGGAGTACTGCGACGGATTCTCGACGGTCGACCCCACGGTCGAGGCGATCCGCGCCTACGTCGAGGGCAACGACATCGAGGGCGTGCAGGCGACGGGCGATCACACCGTGCAGTTCACGATCACCCAGCCGGCTGCCGACTTCATCGACATCCTCGCGCTCGGCGTGTTCCTCGCTCCGCAGCCCGTCGAGTACCTCGACTACCTGCCGGACTCGCCCGAGCTCCGCCAGAACATCATCTCGAGCGGTCCCTACCGCATCGCGGAGTACGTGCCCGACGAGAGCTTCACGCTCGAGCGCAACCCCGTGTGGAAGGCGGACCTCGACCCGGTCCGCAAGGCCAACGTCGATGCGATCGAGATCGCCATGGGCCAGGATGCCGCGGCCGTGCAGCAGCAGCTCGAGGCGGGGACGGTCGACATGCAGTGGGCCGACACGGTCACCCCGACGGCCTCGGTGCCCGCACTGCTCGCGCAGAACGACGAGCGCCTCGTGATCGGCGGCGACGGCGCCATCCGTCCGTACGTGGTCATCAACACGCTGAGCCCCAACGCGGACGGCGCCTTCGGCGACACCGTCGTGCGTCAGGCCCTCAACTTCGCGATCGACCGCGCCGCGGTGCAGCAGATCCTCGGCGGACCCGGCCTGGCCGAGGTCGCGACGCAGATCCTGCCGCCCGAGGTGCTCGGCACCGAGCAGGCGAACGTGCTCGACGTCCCCGAGAACGGCGACGCCGCGCGCGCCACGGAGCTCCTGACCGAGGCCGGCTACCCGGACGGCGTGCCGGTGCGCCTGCTGTACCGCGAGACCGAGCCGTACGCCTCGATCGCCGCGGCGATGCAGCAGGACCTCGAGGCAGCGGGCTTCCAGGTCGAGATGAAGGTCACGACGCAGAACGCGTTCTACAGCGAGTTCCTGCTCAACCAGGACATCACCGAGGCCGGCGAGTGGGACATCGCGATCGCCGCGTGGAGCGCCGACTACTTCGGTGGTCGTCCGTACCTGGTTCCGATGCTCGACGGCCGCGGCTATGCCGCCGGCTCGCCGAACTTCGGCGGCTGGAACAACGAGGAGTTCAACGGTCTGATCGACGAGGCGCTCGCCGCCGCGACGCCCGAGGAGGCGAACGAGAAGTGGATCGCGGCGGACGCCGTGGCCACCGAGGACGCCGCCTGGGTGCCGATCACGTTCGCACGCACGCCCGTGTTCCACTCCGACCGCGTCGGGGGCTTCGAGTACCTCTCGTGGACGAAGAACGGCGACGTGACGAACGTCTGGATCGAGGACTGATCGCGCTCGCGCGATCATTCGTCCTCGGATGCTGAAGAAGGAGATGCCACGTGCTGCTCAGCGTTGAAGATCTCGACGTGTCTTTCGACACGGGGGATGGAAGGCTGCACGCGGTGCGTGGCATCTCCTTCGACCTCGACGAGGGCGAGACCCTCGGCGTGGTCGGAGAGTCGGGCTCCGGCAAATCCGTGAGCACGCAGGCGATGGTCGGGCTCTCGAGCGGAGCCATCGTCGAGGGCCGCGCGCTCTTCCAGGGCCGCGATCTGCTCACCATGGACGACGAGGACCTGCGCTCGGTGCGCGGACGCGACATCGGGATGGTCTTCCAGGATCCGCTGTCGTCGCTGCACCCGCAGTTCCGGGTGGGAGCCCAGATCGCCGAGGCGATCCGCGTGCACGAGAAGTCGTCGCCCAAGCTTCTGCGCTCGCGGGTGATCGATGTGCTCGCAGAGGTGGGCATCCCGAATCCCGACAAGCGCGTCGACGACTACCCCCACCAGTTCTCGGGGGGCATGCGCCAGCGCGTCATGATCGGGCTCGCACTCGCGCTCCGACCGGCGCTGCTCATCGCGGACGAGCCCACGACGGCGCTCGACGTCACCGTCCAAGCCCAGCTGCTCGAACTCATGAACCGGCTGCAGAAGGAGCACGGCACCGCGATCCTCATGATCACCCACGACCTGGGCGTGGTCGCGCAGGTGGCCGATCGCGTGCTCACGATGTACGGCGGCCGCATCGTCGAGAGGGGCTCGCACCGCGAAGTGCTCACGCGCCCCCACCACCCCTACACCCGCGGCCTGCTGGCCTCGGTGCCCCGCGTCGGCTCGCAGCGCACGGTTCTGCAGTCGATCCCCGGAAACCCGCCCAGCCTGCTCGTCGAGCAGCCCGGCTGCCCGTTCGCCTCGCGCTGCGCGCTGGTGCACGACGAGTGTCTCGTGCGCTTCCCCGATGAGCGTCACGTCGCGGTCGGGCACCGCTCGGCGTGCGTCCTCCCCGTCTCCCACGCGACCCCCGTCGTGCTCCCCGTGCTGCCCGACCCGCCCGCCGTCGCCACGACCGATCGGGAGCTGCTCGCGCGCGTCGAGGACGTTCACATCCACTTCCCCGGCGCCCGCAAGGGCGTGCTGGGACTCAAGAGCGACACGGTGGTGGCGGTCGACGGTGTGAGCCTCGACATCCCGCGCGGTGGCACGCTCGGGATCGTCGGCGAATCCGGCAGCGGCAAGTCCACGCTCGCCCGCGCCCTCACGGGGCTCATCCCCCTCACGAGCGGGCGCGTCGAATTCGAGGGGCGCGACATAACGACCCTCGGACGCGCTGAGCGGCACGCGCTGCGACGTGACGTGCAGATGGTCTTCCAGGATCCGTACGGCTCCCTCAACCAGCAGCGCCGCGTCGGATCGATCATCGCCGACCCGCTCATCATCCACGGCATCGAGGAGGGCAGGGGCCTGCGCGCCCGCGTCCAGCAGCTCATGGAGCTCGTGGGTCTGAACCCCGAGCACTACAACCGCTTCCCCGCGGAGTTCTCGGGCGGCCAGCGTCAGCGCATCGGCATCGCGCGGGCCCTCGCCCTCAATCCGAAGCTCGTCGTCTGCGACGAGCCGGTGTCGGCACTGGATGTCTCGATCCAAGCGCAGATCCTCAATCTGCTCGGCTCGCTGCAGGACGAACTCGGCCTCACCTACGTCTTCATCGCGCACGATCTGGCCGTCGTCGAGCACATCGCCGACACGGTCGCCGTCATGCACCGCGGCGTCATCGTCGAACAGGGCAGCGTCGAGCAGATCTACCGCGCCCCTCAGCAGGAGTACACCCGATCGCTCCTGGCTGCGGCACCGCATGTCGACACGGCGCTCGAGCCGCGCGCCGACGACTCGAGGGAGGCCCGTCCATGACCGGCGAGAACCCGGCCGACCCGCGCGTCGAGGCCGAGCACGAGCAGGAGGCCGAGACCATCGAGGCCGCCGCCGTCCCCGGTCTCACCCAGCAGGCCGCGGTCGCGGCGCGAAGCCCCCTGCAGCTCGTGTGGAGCCGGATGCGCCGCGACCGCGTCGCGATCGCTTCCACGATCGTCATCCTGCTCGTCATCCTCGCCGCGATCGCCGCCCCGCTCATCGCGATGTGGGTCGGTCACGGCCCGAACGAGCAGTTCCGCGAGGACGGCCTGACCGAGTTCGGCACGCCGGTCGCTCCGAACTCGCAGTTCCTCCTCGGCACCGACAACCTCGGACGCGACGTCCTCGTCCGGCTCGTCTACGGAGCCCAGATCAGCCTCACCGTGGCCTTCTTCGCGACCATCGGCGCGCTCGGGATCGGCACCGTCGTCGGCCTGGTCGCCGGCTTCCTCCGTGGATGGGTCGACACCGTCCTGACGTGGCTCATGGACACGACGCTGAGCCTCCCGCAGCTGCTCTTCGCGATCTCCCTCGTCGCCCTCGTCGGCCCGTCCCTGGCCACCACGGTCGTGGTCATCGTCCTCTTCTCGTGGGCGCCGATCGCGCGCGTCGTCCGCGGTCAGGTGCTCTCCCTCCGCGAGCGCGAGTTCGTGGAGGCGGCACGCTCGCTCGGAGCGTCGAACTGGCGCATCATGCGCGTCGACGTCATCCCGAACCTGCTGGTCCCGATCGTCGTGTACGGGACCCTGCTGATCCCTCAGGCGATCGTCTTCGAGGCCACTCTGTCGTTCCTCGGGCTCGGCGTGCTGCCACCGACCGCGACGTGGGGCAACATGCTCGCAGTGGCATCGCAGGGGTCGCTCTACACGATCGCCCCCTGGCTCGTCGTCTTCCCGTCAGCGGCGCTCCTGGCCGTCACACTCGCGTTCAATCTCCTCGGCGACTCGATCCGCGATGCCCTCGATCCGCGTCAGACGCTGTTCGCGGGCCGCCGTCGACTCGCACGGCGCAGAGCCGCGCGTCGCGCCGCGCGGAAGGGGGCGAAGGCGTGATCCGCTTCCTCAGCCGTCGAGTCGTCTCCGGCATCCTGACCCTCCTCGCGATCAGCGCGATCATGTTCGTGCTGTTCTACGTGGCACCGAACGACCCCGCCCGCACGATCGCCGGCGTGCAGGCCACGAACGCCCAGGTGGAGCTCGTGCGCGAGCGGCTCGGGCTGGATCTGCCCGTCATCGAGCGCTACTTCCTGTACATGGGCGGGCTCCTCAGGGGCGACCTGGGGTACTCGTTCTACAACCAGCAGCCTGTACTCGACTCGATCGTGCAGCGTCTGCCCGAGACCGCGTCGATCGCGATCGGCGGTCTCGCGATGGCGCTGCTCATCGGCGTGAGCATCGGCATCGGCGCAGCCCGTCGTCCCGGCTCGATCCGCGACCGCGTCAGCACCATCTTCGTGCTGAGCGGTCTGAGCGTCCCGACGTTCGTCGTCGGCCTGCTGCTGCTGTACGTGTTCTTCTTCCAGCTCACGGTGCTCGGCTTCCCGATCTTCCCCGCCGCCGGCTACGTCGACTTCTCGGAGAACCCTTTCGAATGGGCCCGGCATCTGATCCTGCCCTGGATCACCGTCGGGTTCGTGTCGGCCGCGACCTACGCCCGCCTCACCCGCAGCCAGCTCGCCGGTGTCCTGGGCGAGGACTACATCCGCACCGCGCGGGCGAAGGGGCTGTCCGAGAGCTCGGTCGTCTACAAGCACGGCATGCGCAGCGCCCTCACCCCCGTCGTGACGCAGGTGAGCCTGGACATCGCCGTCCTGATGGGTGGCCTCGTGGTCACCGAGCAGATCTTCGGGATCAACGGCATCGGCCGCCTCGCGATCCAGTCGGTCAACCGCGGCGACCAGCCCGTCATCATCGGCACCATGCTGCTCGCATCGCTCTTCGTCGTGATCTCATCGATCCTCGTCGACATCGTCTACGCGCTGCTGGACTCCCGGGTGCGGGTCAAGTGAGCCTCGAGAAAGGGAACAGGATGCTGGACGACCGCACGAGGGCGCTCGCGAAGGGCGTGAACTTCGCCACGCTCACGACGCTGCGCAAGGACGGTTCGCCGACGTCCCAGGTGATGTGGGTGGACTGCGACGACGAGCACATCCTCATCAACACCGAGGTGCATCGCGTGAAGTACCGGCACATGATGCGCGATCCGCGCGTCGTCGTCGTCATCATCGACAGCGAGGACCCCTACACCTATGCCGAGATCCGGGGCGAGGTCGTGGAGTTCGTGCACGGCGCCGATGCGCGCGCGCACATCGACGAGCTCTCCCAGCGGTACTTCGGTCGCCCCTACATCCAGGAGCAGATCGAGAGCGAGCGCGTGATCTGTCGGATCCGCCCTCTCGCGTGACCCGCCCGCGCGCGTGACGAAGGAGAACACCGTGACCCGTACGAGCCCGCAGATCGCCGAAGACCTCGGACCCGACGTCATCCGCTGGCGCAGCGTCGGCCCCGCCCGCGGCGGGCGCGTCGTCGCCGTATCGGGCGACCGGAAGAACCGTTCGCGGTTCTGGATGGGAGCGTGCTCGGGAGGCGTGTGGATGACCGACGACGCCGGTCAGTACTGGCGGCCCATGTCGGACGGATTCCTCGAGACCGCGTCGATCGGGGCCATCGCCGTCGCGGAGTCGGACTCCGAGGTCGTGTGGGTGGGCACGGGCGAGTCGTTCGCGCGCAACAACGTCGTCCCCGGCGATGGGGTCTACCGCACCGTCGACGGAGGGCGCACGTGGCGGCACCGGGGTCTGGCTGCGACGAAGCACATCGCGAAGGTGCGTGTGCACCCGAGAGACCCCGACGTCGCATTCGTCGCCGCGACGGGCGACGTCTTCGGTCCCAATCCCGAGCGCGGTGTGTTCCGCACGCGCGACGGCGGCGAGACCTGGGACCACGTGCTGCACGTCTCGGATCGGGCCGGTGCGGCGGACCTCGTGATCGATCCTTCCAACCCGCGCATCGTCTACGCCTCGATCTGGCAGATGGTGCGTCATCCGTGGAACATCATCTCGGGCGGCGAGGACTCGGGCCTGTGGCGCTCGCGCGACGCCGGGGACACGTGGGAGCGCGTCTCCGACAACCCCGGCTTCGCGCAGGGGCTGCTCGGCCGCATCGGCATCGCGGCGAGTCCCGCCCGGCCCGGCCGGCTGTGGGCGCTCGTGGAGGCGATCGGCGACGAGGGCGGCGTCTATCGCTCGGACGACGCGGGCGAGACGTGGGAGCACGTCTCGCGCGAGCGCAGCGTGCAGGGACGCCCGTGGTACTACAGCCACCTCATCGCGCATCCGACCGAGGCCGACACGCTGTGGAGCATGAACACGTGGGCATGGCGCTCGCGCGACGGGGGCCGCACCTTCCAGCAGGTGCAGACGCCTCACGGCGACAACCACGATCTGTGGATCGATCCCGAGGATCCGGCGCGGATGATCAACGGCAACGACGGCGGCGCCTGCGTGAGCGTCAACGGCGGCATGACGTGGTCGTCCGTCTACAACCAGCCCACGGCGCAGTTCTATCGCTTCGACATCGATCACCGGTTCCCGTTCGACCTGTACGCGACGCAGCAGGACAACTCCGGGATCCGTGCGCCCTCCCGATCGTGGAAGGGCGCCCTGCGCTGGCCGGACTGCGTCGAGCTCGGCGAAGCCGAGGCGGGCGATGTCGCGCTCGACCGCTCCGACCCGAGGTTCGTGATGCTCGGGGGTGCCGGCTTCGGGCATCCCGGACCCCTCCTGCGCTTCGACCAGGTGACGGAGCAGGCCCGCGACGTGGCCGTGTGGCCCGAGTACTTCATGGGCATCGGCGCGAGCGAGATGCGGCACCGCTTCGGGTGGACCTTCCCGATCGAGTTCTCGCCGCACGAGTCCGGCGTGCTGTACGTCGGCGGCGAGCGGCTGTTCCGGTCGCCCGACGGCGGGATCACGTGGCGCGCGATCAGCCCGGATCTGACGCGCGATGACACGTCGAAGCAGCAGCCGACGGGAGGCCCGATCTCGGGCGACTCCACCGGCGCCGAGGTGTACTGCACGATTCACGCGTTCGCCGAGTCGCCGCTCACTCCGGGCGAGCTCTGGGTCGGATCGGACGACGGACTCGTCCATCTCTCGCGAGACGGGGGAGGGGAGTGGACGCGCCTGACGATCCCCGGCCTGCCCGAATGGGCGACCGTGGTGCGGATCGAGCCGTCGGCGCACCGCGCGGGCACCGCCTATCTCGCCGCGCACGCCTACCGACTGCAAGATCCGCGTCCGCTCGTGTTCCGCACGGACGACTTCGGCGAGACGTGGGATGCGATCGCCGACGGCATCCCCGCCGGCGAGTGGGCGCGGAGCATCCGCGAGGACCCCGCATCCGCCGAGCTGCTGTTCCTCGCCACCGAGCGCCGCGTGTGGTTCTCGACCGATCGCGGCAGCACGTGGGCGAGTCTGCGCGGCAACATGCCGTCGGTCCCCGTGTACGACGTCAAGGTGCGCGCGAACGAGCTCGTCGCGGGGACGCACGGTCGCGCGTTCTGGATCCTCGACGATCTCGCACCGCTGCGCGAGATGGCCGACGCCGACGGGACGACGCCCGTCATCTTCACACCGCCGCCGGCCTACCGGTATCCGACGCCCGACGGATTCGACATGCCGGGCGAGGGGTCATGGGTCGGCGGATTCCCCGGCGTGCCCCTGGGCGGAGCGACCTTCACGCGACGCGCACGACCCGACGGCACGCGTGAGACGGTGTGGCTCGACGGCGGGAAGAACCCCCCGAACGGCGTGCAGCTGATGTATCGGCTGCCGTCGAAGGCCGACGAGGTGACCATCACGATCCGGGACGGAGAGGGCAGCGTGCTGCGCACCTTCCGATCCACGGCGTCGGACGATCGCGAGCTGTCGGCGGACGAGCTGCCTCGGACGGATGCCGGCACCCACGCGTTCCTCTGGGATCTGCGCATCGAACCCGCGCTCACATCGCCGCGCGACGGCTCATCGCGGGCGATCGTGTACCCGGGGCCGCGCGTGGCCCCGGGGCGGTACGTCGTCGAGCTCGCTGCGCTGGGCGCGACGCAGACGCAGGAGGTGCGGGTCGAGCGCGACCCGCGCGGCATCGCGACCGACGACGACCTCGCAGAGCAGCACCGGCTGCTCGTGCGCATCCGCGACCTGCTGCAGCGCGTGGCCGATGGGATCGGCTGGTCGGGCGCGGCGCATGACGCGCTCGAGGCGCTGGGCGCTCGCCTCGCGGGCGGCATGGTCGCCACGCGCGTCGCCTCGGTGCTCGCGGAGATCGACGCCGCGCGCCGCGTGCTGACGAATCCCGACATGAAGGACCACAACGACGCTCTCAAGATGGCCGCGGGACTCGAGCAGAAGATCGTGCTCCTCCCCGAGATCGTGGTCGAGCTCTCGGACACGCGACCCGTGCCGGGCGTCTACGAGGTGCTCGATCGATTCGAGGCCGAAGCCGACGAAGCGCTCGCCCGACTCGCAGACGTCCGCGACCGCACGTTCCCCGAGATCGAAGACGCGCTCCGCGCCGACCCCGGCATCCCCCTCATCGCGCCCCGCTAGCCCCCGTCGGAAAGTCACCTCACACCCATGCGCACGCCTCGCCTCGTCGTCCTCGCCCTCGCCGCCGTCCTCGCCCTGACGGGCTGCGCCACCGGATCGCCGGAAACGGGCGGCGGTGCCGACCCGGGCGCGGGCGGTGACGGGGGCGCCGACCTCGTCATCTACGTCGGCCGCAACGAGGACCACGTGCGACCGCTCGTGGAGCGCTTCGAGGACGAGACCGGACTCACGGTCGACGCGCGCTACGGCAGCACCGGCGAGCTCGCGACGACGATCCTCCAGGAGGGCGGGAGCTCGCCCGCCGACCTCTTCTTCACGCAGGACCCCGCCTACATGGGCGCGATCTCCGAGGCGGGTCTGCTGGGCCCCCTGCCCGCCGACATCCTCGAGCTCGTTCCGGAGGGGATCACCGGCGCCGACGACGACTGGGTCGGGGTGACCGCGCGGAGGCGAGTGCTGGCCTACGACCCCGCTCGCACGCCCGAGGCGCAGCTGCCGCAGTCGGTGTTCGACCTCACGACCCCCGAGTGGGCGGGACGGATCGGACTCGCCCCGACGCACAGCTCGTTCGTCTCGTTCGTCGCCGCGCTCGTCGCGATGCACGGCGAGGACGAGACTCTCGCGTGGCTCGAGGCGATCGCCGACAACGAACCGCAGATCTTCGACGGCAACGAGGAGCAGCTCCGCGCGATCGCCGCCGGCGATCTGGACGTCGGGCTCGTCAACCACTACTACGTGCATCGCCTCCTCGCGGAGGACCCCGCCTTCCCGGTGCGCAACCACTCGTTCGACCCCGGCGATGCGGGCGACGTCCTCATGCCGACGACGATCGGGATGCTCGCCTCGGCCGATCACACCGAGACCGCGCTCGATTTCGTGCGCTTCCTGCTGTCGGAGCCGTCGCAGCGGCACTTCCTCGAGGAGGTCGGAGAGTACCCGCTGCGGGACGGCGTCGGCACACCGGAGGGCGAGCGACCTCTCGATGCGGAGCTCATCGGCGACATGAAGCTCGCCGAGGTGGCGGTGAACCTCGATATCGCCACCGACCTGATCGCCCGATCCGGTCTCATCTAGGCGCGGCTGTGGCGGCGAGGACCCAGCGCGCGGCGACCGTCCTCGCCGTGATGATCGTCGCGCTGCTGAGCGTGCCGCCGCTCGTCGTGCTGGCGGTCCAGGGCGTGCACGGGCGCGACGCGCAGACGGTGACCCCCGAGCGTCTGCTGCAGCTGCTGGGCAACACGCTTCTGCTCTCGGCGCTCGTCGTCGGCTTCTCTCTCGTGATCGGCACCGCGACGGCCGTCATCACTCAGCGCTCCACCCTGCGCGGGCGGCGGGTGTGGTCGACGCTCGTCACCGTGCCGCTCGTCCTGCCCGCCTACGTGATCGCCGTCGCACTGTCGGGCATGCTCGGCGGTGGCGGCACGCTCTCGCAGTGGCTGGCTCCGCTCGGCATCGATCGACTCCCTCCCGCGGTCGGGCTCTGGGCAGCGACGGCATGCCTCACGATCGTCGGCGTGCCGGTCGTGCACGCGCTCGTCTCCGCTGCGCTCGCACGACTGGATCCCGCGCTCGAGGAGACCGCACGCCTGCTCGGCGATCCGCCCGCGCGTGCCTTCGCGAGGGTCGTCCTGCCGCAGCTGCGCGGCACCCTCGCGCTCGGCGCGTGCGTCATCGCGCTCTACGTCGTCTCGGACTTCGGCGCCGTCTCGATGCTGCGGTACGACACCTTCACGCGCGCCGTCTACGCCCAGTTCCGCGGACGGGTCGACCTCGCCCCCGCCTTCGCGCTCTGCTCGATCCTCGTGATGGTGGCCGCCGTCTTCGTCATCGGCCAGGTCGTCCTGCGGGGGCGCGAGCACGCGGCGGCGGCGAACGCCCGACCCGCAGCGCCCCGTCGGTGGGGCGCCCCGGCCCGGATCGCCGCGGTGGTGCTCCTGTGCGCCGTCGTGACGGCATCCAGCATCCTGCCGATCGCGACGCTCGCGACGTGGACGCTGCGGGGTCTCGGGGCCGGCGCGCAGCCGGGTCCCGTGCTGGTCGAGGCGGGTAACGCGCTTCTGTACGGCCTGCTCGCGAGCATCGTGACGACCGTCCTCGCCGTGCCGATCGCGCTCGCGGCCCGCCGCCGCACGCGATTCGGACGCGTCATCGAGGCGGTGCCCTGGATCACGCACTCCCTCCCGCACCTCGCCGTCGGGCTCGCGATCCTCGTGCTCGCGCTGCGCGGACCCCCCGTGCTCTATCAGTCCACGACGGCGCTCGTGCTCGCCTACGCGGTGCTCTTCCTGCCTCTCGCGGTCGCGCCGCTGAGCGTCGCCCTGCGCCGCATCGACGAACGGCTTCTTGATGCCTCGCGCGTGCTGGGCGGATCCGACGCCGCGACGCTCGGGCGGATCGTGCTGCCCCTGGCGCTGCCGGCCGCCCTCACGGGAGCCGTGCTCGTCTTCTTCGCGGCGTTCCACGAGCTGCCCGCGACACTGCTGCTGCGCCCGACCGGTGCGGAGACGCTCGCCGTGAGACTCTGGGGGGCGATGGTGGAGGGTCAGTACACGACGGCGAGCATCGCGGCTCTTCTCATGGTCGCCATCAGCGTGCCGCTCCTGGGCCTGCACGCGCGAGCGACGGTGCGCGAGGCGGTGGCCGCATGACGGACCTCGTGCTGGACGCGCGCGGCCTGGTGCGCCGCTACGGCGCGGTCGCCGCGGTCGACGGAGCCGATGTCGCCGTGCCGCGCGGGAGCATCGTGGCGCTGCTGGGGCCGTCGGGGTGCGGCAAGACGACGACGCTGCGGCTCATCGCGGGACTCGATCACGGCGAGGGCACGATCGACATCGACGGCGTCCGGGTGAGCGGCGGGGCGACTCCCGTTCCACCCGAGGCGCGCGGGGTCGGACTCGTCTTCCAGGAGGGCGTGCTCTTCCCGCACCTCGACGTCGGCGCCAACGTCGCCTACGGTCTGCGCGGCGCGACGAGGAGAGCGGACGCCGAGAGGATGCTGGGGCTGCTCGGCATCGCAGGGCTCGCCCGGCGCATGCCGCACGAGCTGAGTGGCGGCGAGCAGCAGCGCGCGGCACTCGCTCGCACACTCGCGCCCCGGCCCTCCCTCGTGCTGCTGGACGAGCCGTTCGCGCACCTCGACGCTCCGCTGCGCGAGCACGTGCGCGACGAGATGCTCCGGGCGATCGCGGACACGGGTACGTCCGCGCTGCTGGTGACGCACGATCAGGCCGAAGCGCTCGCGATCGCGGACCGCGTCATCGTCATGAATCGCGGCAGGATCCATCAGGATGCGACCCCCGAAGACGTCTACCGGCATCCGGTCGATCGCTTCACGGC
Organism: Microbacterium sp.; assembly: GCF_051860965.1. GTDB lineage: Bacteria > Actinomycetota > Actinomycetes > Actinomycetales > Microbacteriaceae > Microbacterium. Next base: position 106,763 of record NZ_JBIMKU010000007.1, on the reverse strand, counting down.
ATCCTTCGTCGGGCGCGCCGTCCTCGTCGAAGCGCAGGTGACGGAGCGCGGAACCGCCCGAAGCAGGCTCGGAGAGCTCTCCGTCGACTCCGCCGCACCCGCAGGCGATCGACTCGCCGTGCTGCGACCGGAGTCGATCGCCGTCGTCACGGACGGCACCGGGATCGCGGGGCGCGTCGTGCGATCGTCGTTCCGCGGCGCCGACCGGCTGCTGCGGATCGAACTCGCCGACGGCACGATCGTCGAGACCCTCGGCGATCGTGACCGTCGCGTCGGCGATCGCGTCCGCGTGGCTGTGCGGGGCGTCGTGGCGACAGTGCCGGTCGGCGACCGGTGAGTCAGTCCGCGAGGAGGAGGTCGCGCAGCGGGGCGAGCCCCATCGGACCAAGGGCGAGCGCCTCGCGGTGGAAGTCCGAGAGCGGCGCGTCGGCTCCGCGGCGCGCACGCCAGGCATCCCGCGCCTCCATCCAGAGCTTCGCGCCCACCTTGAAGGCGAGCGCCTGGCCCGGGATGCCCAGGTAGCGGTCGACCTCGAACCTCGCCAGATCGGGCTCGACCATCGCGTAGTCCTCGAGGAAGGTGCGAGCGAGCGCGGGGGTCCACACGGTCTCGGACGTGAGGGGCGTCGGCGGGATCGGCCACCCGGTGTGCATGCCGATGTCGGCCACGATCCGCACGGATCGCCAGATCTGACCGAGCACCATGCCCAGGCGCTCGGCAGGATCGCGGATCAGCCCCAGTTCATCGGAGAGCGCCTCGGCGTAGTGGGCCCATCCCTCGGCGTAGCCGTGGACCTCGCACAGGTAGCGCTGCCACGGGTGCAGATCGGCGTTCGCCCGATTGACGGTGTGCTCGAGGTGGTGCCCCGGAAGCCCCTCGTGGTGCACGCTCGTGACCTCCTGCCACGTCGCGGCCCGCGGCACTCCGCTCGGGATCGTCCAGACGATGCGGCTCGGCACCGACCCGTCGGGCGGTGCCGGCGTGTAGTAGACGACGCCGGAGGACGCCTGCGACACGACGCACTCGACGTCGTCGATCGTCGACGGCAGCGCGAACGCCTCGGCACCCAGCACATCGGCGCTCTCGGCGACGCGCGCTCGCAGCCAGGCGACGATCTCGTCGATGCCTTCCAGACGGTACCGCGGGTCGGCGTCGAGGAGCGCGGCGGCCGATCGCACGGGGTCGTCGCCCGAGCCGCCGAGCTGCCCGGCGAGCTCCCGCGAGAGATCGACGAGGCGCTCGAGTTCGCTCCAGCCGAACGCATAGACCTCGGCGAGGTCGACCGGAGTCCCGAGCATGCTCGCGACCATGGTGTCGTAGACCGCTTCTCCCATCGCGTCCTCGGCGGGTGCGTCGGGCAGCAGATCGTCGCGCAGGAACCGGACGAGATCGGTGAGGGCTGCGGACATGGCCACGGCCGCGGCATCCGCGCGTGCGGCGAGGTCGGGCGAGAGTCCCTCCGAGCGGTCGATCCCGCCGAAGTAGTCGTCGTCGGCCCATCCCTGCGCCTGATCGGCGAGCAGCCCGATCTGTCGTACCGAGGCGACTCCCGTGCCGGAGAACCGTCCCTGCCGTCCCAATTCGCGAGCGCGCACGAGGGAGCGCCTGTACTCGTCCACGGCAGCGGGGGCGGCCTCGAGCCGCTCGAGCACCGCGACGCCGCCCGCGTCGTCGCTGATCACGAGACCCTCCACGCCCTCGACGATGAGATGCATCGGGCTGGCGAGCCCCGCCGCCATCCGCATCGTGAAGCCCGTGTCGAACATCGCACGATCCCCGCTCAGCCGCTCGACGAGCGCCGCGCGCAGCACGGCGTCGGGGGCGTCGGCGGGAAGGGCCGCGAGCTGGTCGAGCACCCTCCCCTGCAGGGCGTAGCGCTCTTCGAGCCATTCGGGCGAGAGGTCTGCGACTGCCCGGTCAGGCTTCTCGCTCCCGAGCGCCAGGGCGGCGAAAGGCTCGCGTGACGCGAGTGCGCGAGTGTAGGCATCGGCGATGCCGCGGACGTCGGTGTTCATTCGTGCTCCTGTCGAGGGGAGGGGATGCCGCGGGCCGCGTCGACGAGTGCGGTTCCGGCGGCGGAGATCAGCTGCGTGTCGACCGCCACGGCGAGCATCGAGAAGCCGCGCTCGGCGAGCGCGCGTGCCGCGTCGAGGCCCCCCGCGAAGGCGCCCGCGCTCGTGCCGGCACGTCGGCAGGCGTCGACGACCGCGTCGAGCGGGTTTCCGGGGGAGTGGTCGGCGAGGAGCCCGGTGACGGTCGTCTCGAGGGCGATCGCCAGATCGAACGGTCCGACGAACACCATGTCGACTCCGGGAACGCTCGCGATGGCATCGACGGCGGCGATCGCGCGAGCGCTCTCGACCATGACGGCGCACGAGACCCGGGCGTTCGCTTCGTCGGGCGGCGTCGTGGGTTCGCCGCGATACGCCGCGAGCGGCCCCCACGAGCGCGCGCCGAGCGGCGGGTAGCGCGTCGCGGCGGCGGCGGCGGCCGCCTCGTCCCCGTCCTGCACCATCGGCACGATCACTCCGGCCGCGCCCCCGTCGAGCGCGCGGCCGATGAGGGCGGCCGAGTTGCTCGCGACGCGGACGTGGACCGGCACGGCCGATGCAGCCGGCAGCGCGGCGATCAGCGCGGCGTCGTCGAAGAGCCCGTGCTGCGCGTCGAGGACGAGCAGATCCGCGCCGATGTGCGACAGGAGGGAGGCCGCGGCGGGAGTGCCGAGCATCGACCAGGCCGCGATCCGGAGGGCCGGATCCCTTGTTTCGCTCACAAGTGAACAGTCTAGCGATCTCTGGGATTGCTTATGGCAGGTCGAGTCGCCTGTTGACCTTACATAGGTGAGGTCGCGACGGATGCCGGTGCCGCGAGCGGGTTGTCGAAGTGGCGCAGCAGCGAGGCCAGGCGGATCATCGCCCGGTCGCGCTCATGCACGTTCTCCTCCCACGTCGCGTGCGGCAGCCGCTGCTCGATGTGCGACGCCACGTTCTCGATCGTCTCCGTCGTCCAGGGGTTGTCCGAGCCGCGCTCGACGCCGATCCGCGCGTACACCGGGCCGATGACCTCGGCGTGCCGGCGCAGGCCCCCGCGCGTGTTCAGCTCGCTCGTCGTGAACGGCCCGATCACCGACCAGCGCAGGCCGAGACCCTCGCGCACGAGGGTGTCGACATCGACCGGCGAGATCACACCGTCGCGGACGAGGCGGTAGGCCTCGCGCAGCACGGCTCCCTGCAGCCGGTTGAACGCGAATCCCTCGATCTCGCGGTGGAGCACGATGGGGGTGATGTCCACGCGGGTCAGCAGCTCGGTCGCCTTCGCGATGGCATCCGGCGAGGTGAAGGGCGCCGGCACGACTTCGGCGACGCGGAGGAAGTACGGCGGATTCGCGGGATGCACGACGAGGCATCGCTCGCGGCCGGGGAGATCCTCCGCGAAGAGAGAAGCGATGATCGTCGAGGTCGAGCTCGCCAGCACGACGCGGCGTTCGGTCAGCCGATCGAGCTGTGCGAAGAGGTCGCGCTTGACCTCGATGTCCTCGATGACGCACTCCTGCACGAAGTCGGCTCCGTCGACCGCCTCTTCGAGGGTCGTGCTGATCGTCACGCGCGTCATGACGCGCACGACGGCCTCCGAGAGCAGACCGGCGTCGGACAGGTCGGTGAGCATCGATGCCACCTCGTCGAGCGCGCAGTCGCGGACGCGGACATCGGTCTCGTGCATCCGCACGCGCACCCCCGCCGAAGCGAAGACGACCGCCCAGGCGATTCCGATGCTGCCTGCGCCGACGACCGCCACGGTCTCCGCCGTGTGCGGAGCGGCGCTCGGTGCGAGCGGAGGGGGTGAGGTCATGACGCGCGTCCGATCCGATGTGTCGTGCTGAGCGGCGATCCGGTGGGTATCACCGGATGTACGAGGCCCCGTTGAGGTCGATGGTCGATCCCGTCAGGCTGGGACACCGATCCGAGGCGAGGAATGCGGCGAGCTCGGCGATCTCCGAGACGGCGACGTGGCGACCCATCGTGAGTCCCTCCGCGACGGCACGCACCTCGTCGGCATCGAGATCGGCGGTGCCCATGCCTCCGTCCACGACGCCCGGGGCGATCGTGTAGACCCGCACTCCCGTGCGTGCGTACGCGCGCGCCAGCGTCTGTGCGAAGCTGCGCAGGGCCGCCTTCGATGCCGCGTAGGCGCCGAGATCCGGGATGCGGCTGCCCTGGAGCGCCGCCCAGCTCGAGATCGCGATGATCGAGCCGGAGCCCCGTTCGGCGAATGCGCGCGCGGCTTCTCGCATGAGCGTCGAGGCTGCGATGACGTTCACCTGCAGGGAGCGCTGCCACCCGTCATCCCATTCGCCGTCGTCACCGGCGAGCGGTGTCGGCGCCATCGCGGCGGCGTTGACGACGACGGTGTCGACCGGCCCCGCGTCGCGCGCGCCGGCCCACAGCGCGCGCGCGCTGTCGCCGCCGCCGAACTCGGCCTGCAGGAGGATGCGGCGCTCGGCCGGGATGTCGGCGAGCGCCGCCACGGCCGCGTCGCGCCGGCTCCGATACGTGCCGACGACGGTGGCGCCCTCACGGCCGAAGACCCTCGCGAGCTCTCCGCCGATCGCGCCGGAGACTCCGGTGATGAGCGCTGTGCGTCCCGAGAGTGCCGTCATGTGGTCTCCTTCAGAGCATTCCGCCGTCGACGGGCAGCAGGTGCCCGGAGATCGCCGCGGAGAGCGGCGACGAGAGGAAGAGGACGGCGTCGGCGACGTCCTGCGCCGTGGCGAGACGGCGGAGGGCAGTGGCTTCGGCCGCTCGTTCCAGCGCGGCGTCGCGCTCGAGCCCGGTCACCGAGACGCGACTGTCGATGCGCGACAGCAGGGCGTCGGTCGCGACGGGGCCGGGTGCGACGGCGTTCGCCCGGATGCCGCGGGGACCGAGCGCGAGCGCGGTGGAGCGCACGACGCCCAGAACGGCGTGCTTGCTCGCGACATAGGAGAGGAGATGGGGGTCGCCCTTCCACGAGTTCAGCGACCCGATCGCGACGATCGTCGAGCCCGCGGGCATGTCGCCGGCGACGGCCTTGATCGCCGTCACGACACCGCGCACGTTGACGGACATCGTGCGGGCGAAGTCGTCGAGATCGATCTCGACGGGGGAGTGCCAGGACGGGACGATGCCGGCGGCCGCGACGAGCCCGTCGAACGGACCGCCGTGCGTCAACGCGCGCACCGCGGCATCCATCGCGGCTTCGTCCGCGACATCGGCGGCGGCGAACGGCCGGGTCGACGGCGCTGTCGGGGGGTGGAGGTCGATGATCGCGACGTCCGCACCGTGGGCTGCGAGGGTGTCGACGATCGCGGCGCCGATCCCGCGCGCACCGCCGGTGACGAGGAAGCGCCGCCCGTCCAGCAGTGGTCGCGCTGTCGCCGCGGGACCGGGCGCCGTCGTCGGATCGTCGTGGGACAAGGGATCACCTCCAGAGTGGATTGTCAGCAAATGTACGGTATGCGAACGGATCATCGCAATACGAACGCATGTGTGCGTATTGCGGACAAGTGTTCGTTGTGCAAACATCTCATGCAACGACCACGGTTGTCCGCGCGTGTCCCGAATCACGCGAACGGCGATGCTGCGAGGACCACGACATGAACGCACCAGACTTCCGATTCGGGACCCTTCTGGGTCTCGACCACATCGGCATCGGCGTCTCCGACATGGACGCGTCCCTGCGCTTCTACGGCGAGCTCGGCTTCGTCGACGTCGCCTTCGACTACACGGGCCCACTGGGCGGGATCGCGGACGTGACGGGCCACGAAGCGACCGAGGCGCGTGTGGTCTATCTGCGCAGCGCGAACCCCACCGTGCTCGGACGCTCCGGCATCAAGCTCGTCCAGATCACGAATCGCCCGCAGCCGCCGCTTCCCGACGGGTTCGCCTACGGAGAGCCGGGCATCTGCGAAGTGTGCATCCACGTGAAGTCCTACGAGGAGTTCCACGCGCGCCTGGTCGCCGCCGGACACACCGTTCTCATGGAGCCCAACGATCAGATCCTCGAGCCCTACGACACGCACTGCGGTCTGTCGTACGTGCAGGATCCCGACGGCGCCAAGATCGAGTTCATCGAGTGGCGTTCGCTCGAATCGGGGTGGCCCTACCCCGATGGCCCGCAGGGTGTGAACCACGTCGCCTTCGGCATCGGCAGCTCCGAGCGCACCGAGGCGTTCTATCGGTCGCTCGGCTTCACCGCGAAGCTCTTCGACATGGCCGGCGTCAACGAGCCGATGAACGAGTGGTTCCTCGACGTGGGGCGTCAGCCTCCCAGTCAGCGCATGATGCTGCTGATGAGCCCGCACGGGGGGTCGCTCGAACCCGTCGAGCAGACCCCCGCAGGCCCCGACATGCGCGGCGAGTGGGGTCACCTCGGCACGTTCGAGTTCTCGATCGGTGCGCGTAATCTGGACCTCGCCATCGCCTACCTCGGCTCGATCGGCGTCGACCTCGTCGGAGATCCGCACGAGATCCTGATGGACGGCGGTCGCAGCTGGCGCTACGCCTACTTCCGCGACCCTGACGGGCTGTACGTGAGCGTCACCGAGGTGCGCGCATGAGCGGGCATGCTCCGGCGACCCGGGGCGCTTCGCCCGCCGCGCGTACGGGTGAGCCGCTCATCGAGCTGCACGGCATCAACAAGACGTACGGCAAGACGCAGGTGCTCTTCGACATCGACCTCACGATCGAGCGCGGGCAGCACGTCGTGCTGTTCGGGCCGTCCGGCTCGGGCAAGTCGACGGTGCTGCGCAGCATCAACCTGCTCTCGGAGCCGGACTCCGGCTCGCTCAAGGTCGACGGCGTGGAGTTCGGGCCGGGGCTTCCCGGAGCGTCCCCCGTCAAGCGCGGAGGCCGTCTCGAGCTGCGCCGTCGAGTGGGGATGGTGTTCCAGCAGTTCAACCTCTTCCCGCACCTGTGCGCCCTCGACAACGTGGCGCTCCCCCTCCGGAAGGTGCAGCGGATGAGCAAGCAGAAGGCGCGCGAGAAGGCGGCGATCACGCTCCGCCGGGTGGGTCTCATCGATCGGGCGGCGAACTACCCGGCCGAACTCAGCGGCGGCCAGCAGCAGCGTGTGGCCATCGCGCGGGCGCTCGCGCTCGATCCCGAGGTCATGCTCTTCGACGAGCCCACGTCCGCACTCGATCCGGAACTGGTGGGCGAGGTGCTCAAGACCATGCGAGAGGTCGCCGAGACCGGCATGACGATGGTCGTCGTCACCCACGAACTCGGCTTCGCCAAGGAGGTCGGCGACCTCAATGTCTTCATGGAGGACGGACGCATCGTCGAGTCCGGGCCCCGGGGGTTCTACGACAACTGCACGAGCGATCGCGCCCGTGAGTTCCTCCGGGCGGTGATGTGATGTCGATCACCGACTACGACTGGAGCCTCATCTGGGACAACCGCGAGGCACTCCTCGCCGGCCTGTGGACGGCCTTCTCCGTCGCGATCGTCGGCCTGGCCGTCTCGCTCGTCTTCGGCCTCTTCCTCGCGGTGCTGCGTTCGGCACCCCGACCTCTCAACTGGATCGCCTCGACGTACATCAACGTCTTCCGAGGCGTCCCCGCGCTCGTGAGCGTCATCTGGGTCTACTTCGGCGTCGCGCTGCTGATCGGTGTGCGGTTCACCGTGTTCCAGGCCGGTGTCATCGCGCTGTCGCTCCTCTACAGCGCATTCTTCGCCGAGATCTTCCGCTCGGCCCTCCAGGCGGTGCCGCCGGGGCACACCGAGGCCGGATGGGCGCTCGGCATGCGCTCGTCGCAGATCTTCTTCTCGGTGACCCTGCCGCAGGCGATCAAGATCGCCCTGCCGAACATCGGCAGCATGTTCATCGGAATGGTCAAGGACACGTCGACCTTCACCGTCATCGGACTGCTCGAGGTCGTCCGCGTCACGCAGAACCTGGTCGCCACGACCTTCCAGCCGTTCGTCCTGTACACCGCGGCCGCGATCATCTACGTGCTCGCCGCCTTCGCGATCGACGGCGTGTTCCGGCTCATCGAGGGCGCCTATGTCCGCCCGCCGTTGGGCATCGTCGGGCGCACCCTGCGTGCGCGTCAGCGCCAGACGATCGAGACGATCGCCGCGCGCATCAAGGCGGTCACCCCGGCGACGGGCACCGTCTACACGCCCAAATGACCGCATCCCCCGCACCTCGAGCCCAGCACCACCTCCGCACATCCCGAAATCACATCGAATGGAGAATGACGTGAACGCACGATTCAGCATGAAGGCACTGCGTGTGCCTCTTGTCGCCGCTGCGGCTGCCGCAGCGCTGCTGCTGTCGGCCTGCAGCGGCGGGGGCGGAGCAGCCCCCGAAGGATCCGACGACGCTGCCGCCGACAGCGGGCTCATGACACCCGGCACGCTGGTGGTGGGCATGAACCTGCAGTACAAGCCGCAGATGTTCCTCGATGGCGACACCCCGAGCGGGTACGACGTCGACCTGCTCAACCGGCTCGCGGACGACATGGGCGTCGAGCTCGACATCCAGAATCTCGACTTCAACGGCCTCATCCCGGGTCTGCAGGCCAAGCAGTTCGACATGGTGTCGGTAGGACTCGGCGCCACGGACGAGCGCAAGGAGGTCATCGACTTCAGCCGCGGCTACGTGCCCTACGCCACGATCCTCGGCGTCGCGCCGGGGTCGGAGCTGGGCTCGACGATCGAGGACTACAACAAGGCCGGGGTCGTGATCACCGCCCTTCAGGGCTCGACCGGCGAACAGCTCGTCCGTGACACGTTCCCGAACGCGACCGTCGCCGGCTTCCCCGACCAGAACGCCGCGCTGCTCGAGGTCGCGAGCGGTCGCGCCGACGCCGTCGTGGTCGAGGACTACATCCTCGCGGAGTACGATCGCTCGAACCCGGGACAGCTCACCGCGCTCGATCTGAGCGAGCCGCTGAGCCTCTACTACGGCGCGTGGGGCGTTCAGAAGGACAACTCCGCACTCGTCGAGAAGCTCGATGCCTTCCTGTGCAAGGCTCAGAACGACGGAACCCTCGAGGAGCTGTACACCAAGTGGATGGCGCCGACGATGCCCGCGATGCCGGACGGCTGCTGATACATGCCCGTCGATGAGCACGTGTACGACGTCCTGATCGTCGGCGGAGGGCCGGCCGGAATGGCCGCGGCGTCGTCTGCGGCCGACGCGGGACTGGATACCGTGCTCATCGACGAGCGTCCGACGCTCGGCGGTCAGGTGTACAAGCAGCCCGGGCCGGGCATGCGCGTGACCGATGCCAAGGCGATGGGCGCGCAGTACCTGGCGGGCCGCGTCCTGATCGATGCGGTCGAGGCGAGCGCGGCGACCGTGCGGCTCCGATCCAGCGTCCTCGACCTCGAGCCGGACGAGGACGGCTGGGTCGCGATGGTGCAGACCGATGGCGATCCCGTCACCTCCATCCGCACGCGTCGTGTCATCGTCGCGGCGGGGGCCCACGATCGGCCCGTGGTCTTCCCCGGCTGGACGCTTCCGGGCGTCATCACCGCCGGCGGCCTGCAGACACTCGCCAAGACCCAGGCGTTCATCCCCGGTGAGCGCATCGTGTTCGCCGGCTCCGGGCCGGTCGCTCTGGCGTTCCCGGCACAGCTGGCGGGATACGGTGCGAACATCGTGACGGCTCTCGAGGCGGGCCCGGCACCGTCACCCCGCGACCTCGTGAAGATCGCCGCATCCGCCCCCGGCAACGTGGGACTCCTCATGGACGCCGCCGGATATCAGGCCGCGCTCATCGCACGCCGCATCCCCCTCCGCTATCGACGCATCGTCGTGCGCGCGGAGGGCGACGGGCGCGTCGAGCGCGTGGTGCATGCGCGCGTCGACGCGCAGTGGCGCGTCATCCCCGGCACCGAGGAGATCGTCGCCGCGGACGTCCTGTGCGTGGGGTACGGCTTCACACCCACCGCCGAACTGCTCCGGCTCGTCGGGTGCGCGTTCGACAACGACGAAGACCTCGGCGGCCCGGTCGTGCGCAAGGACGGATGGGGCCGCACGGATGCTCCCGGCATCTACGCCGCCGGCGACGGCGCGGGCGTCGAGGGGTCGGCCGTCGCGGCGGACGAAGGACGCATCGCGGCGCTCGCCGCCGCGTGCGACGCGGGACTCCTGACCGAGCGGGCGGCGACCGACGAGGCGCGCCCGCTGCTGCGCCGTGTCGCCCGTCGCCGCGCCCTCACGCGAGCGACGGGCCGCATGTACGGGGTCGGCGAAGGCGTGTTCGGACTCGCCGAAGCCGGGACGATCGTCTGCCGGTGCGAGGGCGTACGCGAAGACGAGGTCCGCGCGGCCGTCGAGACCGCTCCGGAGGTCAGTGCGGTGAAAGCGCTCACGCGCGCCGGCATGGGCCCGTGCCAAGGACGCATGTGCGGTCGGCACATCGCCGCGATGATCGCAGAACAGCGGGGCGTGTCGATCGCCGAGGTGGCTCCCGCGACCCCCCGCATGCCGTTGCGGCCTGTGCCGATCGGCGCCGTCGCCGACGCGGAGGTGATCGATCCCGGCCTCTTCGCCGTGAAGGACGACGCGCCCGTCGAACCCGAGCGCACGGACGTCGTGCCGGCGGAGGTGATCGCCCGCGCCGGCGGCACGGTCACCGACACCGACGTGCTCGTGATGGGGGGCGGCATCGCCGGCGCCGCCGTGGCGTACTACCTCGCCAAGCAGGGTGTCGAGGTCGAGCTCGTCGAGCGCGGCGAGCTCAATCGCGAGGCCTCGGGCACGAACGCCGGCAGCTTCCACTTCCAGCTCGCGATCCATCAGCTGTCAGGCCGCGGGACGGATGCCGATCGGTCACGGCTCCTGAGCGACGCGCGGGCGAGCGTCGAGGCCTACGGACTCTGGAAGACGCTCGGCGACGAGCTCGGGGCGGACATCGGACTGCACCAGACCGGCGGATGGATGGTGGCCGAGACGCCCGAGCAGCTGGCGCTGCTGCACGAGAAGCATGTGCTCGAGCGCGAAGCCGGGATCGAGACCGAGGTGCTGACGGGTTCCGCCCTGCGAGATCGCGCCCCGTACTTCGCGGACCGCGTCATCGGGGCCACCTACTGCGGCCTCGAGGGCCACGCGAACCCGCTCATCGTCGCGCCGCTGTACGCGCGGCGGGCCGTCGAGCACGGTGCGCGCATGCGGACCGGGGTCGAGGTCTTCTCCATCGACGTGGATGACGCGTCGGCGGCGCATCGCTTCACGGTGCGCACCAGTGCGGGGACGATCCGGGCGCACCGGATCGTGAACTGCGCGGGGGGCTGGGCGGGCGAGCTCGGAGCGATGGTGGGGCTGCGATTCCCGATCAGGCGCGAGGGCCTGCACGTCAACGTCACCGAGGCCAGGAGCGAGCTTCTGCCCTCGATGGTGCAGCACATCGGGCGTCGGCTCACTCTGAAGCAGACGCATCACGGCTCCTTCATCATCGGAGGGGGCTGGCCGACGCCGTTCTCGGGCTACCCGCGCCGCTATCCCACGACCTGGAACAGCGCGGCGGGCAATCTCCGTGTCGCGCTCGACATCGTCCCTCAGCTCGAGGACGTGCGCGTCGTCCGCACGTGGTCGGGCGTCATCGCCTTCACCGACGACTACTCGCCCATCGTGGGGGAGTCCGTCCGGGTGCCCGGCTATTTCTCCTGCGTCGCGTCGACCGGGTTCACCTTCTCCCCGATCTACGCTCGCCAGATCGCCGACATGATCGTCGATCCCGCCGGAGCGCCCCCCTTCGACGAGCGCTTCGCGATCGACCGCACCGTCGATCGCACGCGCGCCTGAATCTCGACAACCCGATGACGAACAGGAGCACTGACTGATGGACCGCAACGACGTCGACTGGGCCGGGTACTTCCCGGCGGTCGTCACACCGTTCACCGAGACCGGCGAGCTCGACACCGACACCCTCCACGCTCTGATCGAGCAGTATGCCGATCGCGGTATGCACGGTGTCGTCGTGAACGGCACCTGCGGCGAGTGGTTCTCGCAGAGCGTCGACGAGCGTGCTGCGGTGGCCGAGACGGCGGTCGCGGCGGCAGCGGGTCGGATGCGGGTGCTCGTGGGCTGCACATCGAACACCGCGCGGAACGTCGAAGCGCTCGCCGCTCACGCCCTCGGGGCGGGAGCCGATGGCGTGCTCGCCTCTCCGCCGCCCTACATCAAGCTCTTCCCGAACGAGGTGGTGGCCTGGTACGAGGACATCGGCGCTCGGGTCACCGGCCCGCTGGTGGTCTACAACTGGCCGCACGGCACCGGCATCGACATCGACAGCGACCTCGCCGACCGCCTCGCCGACATCGACGCGATCGTCGCGATCAAGGACAGCACCCCGGATGCCGACCAGTTCTTCGAGACGTCACGGCGTGTACGCGACCGCGTGCGGGTCTTCGGGCCCTATATGTCGGCGCGGGGCGTGGAGGTGCTCCGCACCGAAGGCGGAGACGGCACGATCGGCGGCGGCTCGCTCGCGGGACGCCCCGATCCCGCGTTCTGGGAGAACTACTGGGCCGGCGAGTTCGCGCCCATGGAGGAGTACGCCGAGCAGGTCGATCGGCTCTTCCCGAAGCTGTGGCTGCCGGGAGGATGGGCCGGCCACTACGGCTCGTACCAGGCTCAGCTGAAAGCCCTCATGCACATGCTCGGCCAGCCGGCGGGCGAGGTGCGTCGCCCGCGGCTCCCCATCACGGACGCCGCAGACCTGGCGGTCATGCGCGCCGTGCTCGTCGAGGAGGGTCTGCTGCCGCAGGAGAGCGGGACGGCATGAGTGCGGGCAGGGTGCCCGGACACGGTCTCGAGCGCGGCCGTCGCGTCGAGATCGTGATCGACGGCCGGCCCGCCGAGGCGTACGAGGGAGAGAGCGTCGCGGCGGCTGTCATGGCCGACCGCAGCCTCGCCCTGCGCAGGACGGAGCAGGGCGATCCCCGCGGGTACTTCTGCGGCATGGGCGTGTGCTTCGACTGCGTCATGGTCGTCGACGGCGTGCCGCAGACCCGCACGTGCGTCACCTGGGTTCGAGACGGCATGACTGTCGAGCACCAGCGAGGGGCCGGGTCGGTCGCGGCCGCAGCCGATACCCCGCGCGCGCACTGACCCGGCACGCGGATCGGTGCGCGCGCCGGGACTCGCACGTCCTGCGGGTCAGGGGATGCTCTCGATGTACTTGGCCCGGTTGTACTGCCACGCCCACTCCAGCTCGCCCTGCAGGGCGGCCGCCGCGCGCAGCGCGAAGGTGGGCTCGCGCAGGAACTGACGCGCGACGTACACGACGTCCGCATCGCCCGAGCCGAGCACCGCTTCGGCCTGCTCGGGGGTCGTGATGAGGCCCGCGACGCCGACGGGCACGTCGATCGCGGCGCGTACGCCGCGCGACAGCGGCTGCTGGTATCCCGGGCCTGCGGGGATCTGCTGGTCGGGGCTGTTCCCGCCGGAGGACACGCTCACGAGGTCGATGCCCTCGATGCCCTGCAGCGTCGCGATCGTGTCGGCGAGCGTCACCCCGCCCGGAACCCATTCGGTCGCCGAGATGCGCAGCACGAGCGGCATGTCGGCGGGGATGCGCGCGCGGACGGCGGCGATCACCTCGTGCAGCAGACGGTCCCGGCTCGCGGCGTCGCCGCCGTACTCGTCGGTGCGGTGGTTCGAGGTGGGCGAGAGGAACTGGCCCAGCAGGTAGCCGTGCGCGGCGTGGATCTCGACGAGGTCGAAGCCCGCCTCGACGGCCCTCGCCGCGGCATCCCCGTAGTCCTCGACGACCTTCGCGATGCCGGCGGCATCGAGCGCGACGGGCGTCGTGAACGGACCGTAGGCGACGTCGGATGGGCCGACCGTGATCCAGCCGCCCTCTTCGGCGGGCACCGAGCCGCGGCCGCGGGTCGGCGGATACGTCGCCGCCTTGCGCCCGGCGTGCGAGAGCTGGATGCCGATGAGGCTGTCCATCCCGTGCACGAAATCGACCACCCGCCGCCATCCCGCCGTGTGATCGTCGTTCCAGATGCCGACGTCGTCGGGGCTGATGCGCCCCTCGGGCGAGACGGCCGTCGCCTCGGTCATGATGAGGCCTGCGCGCCCGATGGCGAAGGACCCGAGGTGCACGAGATGCCAGTCGCTCGGCATGCCGTCGACCGACGAGTACTGGCACATGGGCGCGACCCAGAGTCGGTGGGGGATCGTCAGCCCGTTGAGTGTGATCGGCTCGAACAGGCGGGGTGAGAGGCGGGGCACTCGGTGTTCCTTCGGTCGTGCGGGTGGTGGTCAGGTCTGACGACGGCTCAGGAGCGAGAGGTCGGCGCTGATCATCGCGGTGGCTTCGAGCAGCTGCGGCAGATACTCCTCGCGCAGCTGCTCGGCCGAGACGCGGGACGTCGAGACCGAGATGTTGACGGCGCTGACATAGCGGCCGTCCGCGCCCACGACGGGCGCCGCGACGGATCGGGCGCCGAGGTCGACCTCCTGGTTGTTGAGCGACCAGCCCTGCTCGCGCACCTCGGCGATGCGCTCGCGCAGCTCATGCTCGTCGGTGACCGTGGCGGGCGAGAGCTTCTCGCGCGGGTAGCTGCGGAAGTACGCGTCGAGCCGCGGTTCGTCGAACTCCGACAGCAGCACGCGTCCGGTCGACGTGCAGAACGCGGGGAGGCGACGGCCGATGCCGAGCCGGATCGGCATGATCGTCTCCGCGGCGGCGCGCGCGACGTAGACGACGTCGCCGTCGTCGTACTCGCACGCCGAGACGGACTCGCCGATCCTCGCCGAGAGTCGACGCAGGTGATCCTGCGTGATGTCGATGCTCGACGACGACGACAGGAAGGCGTACCCGAGGTCGAGCACACGCGGACGCAGATAGAACCGGCTCTGGCGACTGCCGACGTAGCCGAGCGTCTCGAGCGTCAGGAGGGCCCGGCGCACGGATGCCCGGCTGAGCGACGTGATCTTCGCGACGTCGGCGAGGGACAGCAGGTCGCGCTCGTTCGAGAACGCGCGGATGACGGCCAGCCCGCGGTCGAGGGATTGGATGAACTCGCCCGACTTGCGGTCGCTCTCGATGTCGATCATCGCCGATCGTCTCCTCTTCAGGCCGCGCTGGCCGTCACAGGATCCCTTCGATGCAGATGTACTTCAGCTCGGTGTACTCCTCGATGCCGTGGAGCGAGCCCTCGCGGCCGATGCCAGATTGCTTCACGCCGCCGAACGGCGCGCCCTCGTACGAGATGAGCCCCGTGTTCACGCCGACGACGCCCACCTCGAGGGCCTCCGCGACGCGGGTGATGCGACCGATGTCGCGGCTGAAGAAGTACCCCGCAAGACCGAACTCCGTGTCGTTGGCGAGTGCGATCGCCTCTTCCTCCGTCGAGAACGTGAAGACGGGGGCGAGGGGGCCGAAGGTCTCCTCGGACGCGACCAGCATGTCCGCCGTCGCGCCGACGAGCAGGGTGGGTTCGAAGAAGGTGCCGCCGAGCTCGCTGACGCCGCCGCCGTTGAGCACGCGAGCGCCCTTGCTCGTCGCATCCGCGATGTGCGACTGCACCTTCTCGACGGCGGCCTGCGAGATGAGCGGCCCCTGCGTCGTCTGCGGGTCGCGCCCGTCGCCGACGCGGAGCTTCGCGACCTCGCGGGAGAGCGCGGCGACGAATTCGTCGTGGATGCCCTCCTGCACGATGATGCGGTTCGCGCAGACGCAGGTCTGCCCGGCGTTGCGGAACTTCGAGTCCATCGCGCCCTTGACGGCGTTGTCGATGTCGGCGTCGTCGAACACGATCAGAGGAGCGTTGCCGCCGAGTTCGAGCGCCAGGCGCTTGATCGTGCCGGCCGACTGCGCCATGAGCGTGCGGCCGACTTCCGTCGATCCCGTGAAGCTGATCGTGCGCACGAGCTCGTGGCTGGTGAGGACGCCGCCGATGACCGAGCCAGAGCCGTTCACCACGCTGAGCACGCCCGCAGGGATGCCGGCCTCTTCGGCGAGGGCGACGAGGGCGAAGGCGGTGAGCGGGGTCTCGCTGGCAGGCTTGATGATCATCGTGCAGCCCGCTGCGAGTGCGGGCGCGGCCTTGCGGAGGATCATCGCGGCCGGGAAGTTCCACGGGGTGATGGCCGCCGTGACGCCGACCGCGCTGCGCGTGGTGTGCATACGCCGGTTGGGATTGTTCGTGGGGATGACCTCGCCGTACAGGCGCTTCGCCTCCTCGGCGAACCACTCGATGAAGCCGGCGCCGTAGAGCACCTCCGCCTTGGCCTCGGCGAGCGGCTTCCCCTGCTCGGCCGTGAGGATCTCGGCGATGTCGTCGACGCGCTCCACGACGAGGTCGTACCAGCGGCGCAGGATGCGCGACCGCTGCGGCGCGGTCACCTTCGACCAGGACCGGAAGGCGTCCGAGGCGGCCTCGATCGCCGCGACGACGTCATCGGCGGTGGCGACGGCGACCCGGGCGATCTCGTCGCCGGTCGCGGGGTCGGTGACGGGCTTGCTCTCGCCCGTCGACCCGTCCCGCCACTGTCCGCCGAAATAGAGCTGCGTGCGCACGAGATCACTCTCGAGGAGCTCGGAACGGGTGATCGTCATGGGTCGCCCTCAACTTTCTGACTAGGAACGAAGAATGGGGTTTGAACGTTGTCCAGCATACGGGGTAATGTGCGAAGTGCGACCATAAGTGCGTAATGCGAACGAACGAAGGTATACGACATGAATGTCGAGGAGCTCGATCGGAACTTCCTGTTCCACCCGATGACCAACCTTGCGGCCCACGCTGAGAGCGGGCCCCACATGACCATCGTCTCGGGGAAGGGTGCGACGGTCACCGATCGCGCGGGTCGTGAGTATCTCGACGCGATGGCAGGGCTGTGGTGCGTGAACGTCGGCTACTCGCACCCCGAGATGGCCGACGCTCTGCGCGAGCAGGCGCTGACGCTGCCCTACTTCCACGCGTTCTCGTCGATGGGCACCGATCTTCCCGCGCGACTGTCGGAGCGCCTCATCGCGATGGCGCCCGTCCCCATGAGCAAGGTGTTCTTCGGCAACTCGGGCTCCGACGCCAACGACACCCAGGCCAAGCTCGTCTGGTACTACAACAACGTGCTGGGCCGACCGCAGAAGAAGAAGATCATCTCCCGTCGGCGCGGCTATCACGGCGTCACGGTGCTCTCGGGCGGGCTCACCGGCCTGAAGAACCTCCACGACGGATTCGATCTGCCTCTGCCGATGATCCGTCATGTGCGACCGCCCCATCGGCTCTGGGAGCGCGAACCCGGTCAGACCGATGACGAGTTCGCCACCGCCCTCGCGCTCGAACTCGACCGCTTCATCGTCAACGAGGGCCCCGACACCGTCGCGGCGATGATCGCCGAGCCCGTCATGGCGGCGGGCGGCGTGATCGTGCCGCCCGACACCTACTTCCCCAAGATCCAGGAGGTGCTCGACAAGTACGACGTCCTCCTCATCGCGGACGAGGTCGTCAACGGCTTCGGGCGCCTCGGCGTGCCGTTCGGAAGCGACTCGGTCAACATGCGGCCCGACCTCATGACCGTCGCGAAGGGCATCACGTCGGCGTACGTGCCGCTGTCCGCCGTGCTCGTCAGCGGGAAGGTCTGGGAGGTCCTGATCGAGGGTTCCGCCAAGTACGGGAGCTTCGGTCACGGCTACACCTACTCGGCGCACCCCCTCGCGGCGGCGGCGGCGATGAAGAACCTCGACATCATCGAGCGCGACGGACTCGTCGCCCAGGTCGCAGAGAACGGCGCGCTGCTGCACCGCATGCTCCACGAGGCCTTCGCCGATCACCCGAACGTCGCCGAGATCCGCGGTCGCGGACTGATGGCCGCGGTCGAGTTCGTCGACTCGCGCGAACCCCTGCGGGCCTTCGCGCCGCAGGGTGCGTTCGCCGCCGCCGTGACGCGCGGCGCGCTCGCCGAGGGAGTCATCACGCGGGCTCTGCCCGCCGCCGACACCGTGTCCTTCTCGCCGCCCTTCGTCACCACACCCGACGAGCTTTCGCGCATGGTGGCCGGTGTGCGGGCGGGCCTCGATCGCGCCGTCGCCGAGATGCGCGACGCGTAGGAGCCGTGATGGTGCGTGCGGGCGTGCTGCTGAACCCGATCGCGGGTTTCGGCGGCGCGCTCGCGCTGCACGGAACCGATGGGCTTCCGGTCGATCGGTTCGATGACGCCGTGCGGGCCGGGCGTGCCGCAGCCCGGCTCGTCCGGGCGCTCGATCGGCCGGGATCACCGGGGGGCGATCTCGAGCTGGTCGCCGCGCCCGGCGTGCTGGGCTCCGACGCGCTGACCGCCGCCGGCATCCCGCACACCTGCCTGAGCACCACCGGCCACCCTGTTCGCACGACGCGGGCCGACACCATCGCCGCCGCCCGCCGCCTCATCGCGTCGGGCATCGACCTGCTCGTCTTCGCGGGGGGCGACGGCACCGCCACGGACGTGGCGGAGGCGATCGGCGAGAGCCTCCCGGTCATCGGGGTGCCTGCCGGCGTCAAGATGCACTCCGAGGTCTTCTCGCGCTCGCCCGAGGCCGCCGGACGACTGCTCGACGCGGTGATCAGCGGTCTGGCCACGTTCGAATCCGCCGAAGTGCTCGACGTGGGGGCGTCCGATGAGACGGGCGTCGTCGGGATGCTGCGGGCCCCGCGGTCGCACGAGCCCCTGCAGGGGGCGAAGACCGTCGCCCCGCCGGCGGCATCTGCCGTCGTAGGCCGGGCGATCGCCGAGAGCCTCGTTCCCGCCGCGCCGCCGCGCACCACCTGGATCGTCGGACCGGGCGCGACGACGGGAGCGGTCGCCGCCGCACTCGGGATGGCCGCGACCCTGCGCGGGGTCGACGTCCTGCACCCCGATGGGACGGCCGAGCCCGATGTGACCGAGGAGCGCCTGTTCGCCATCGTGCGCGCCGCCGAGCAGCCGCTGCTCGTGCTCGGGGTCGTCGGTGGACAGGGGTTCCTCCTGGGCCGCGGCAATCAGCAGCTCAGCGCGCGGGTGATCTCGTCGATCGGCACCGATCGCATCCACATCCTCGCGACGGAGCAGAAGGTGAGCGGTCTGTTCCCGCCCGTCCTCCTCGTCGACGCCGAGCCGGATCCCGACCGCGCACCGCACCCGCTGCTCGGATATCGCCGGGTGCGCACCGGCCCCCGACAGAGCACCGTACTCCGGGTGATCGACGCCGCCGCGTGACGCCCGCCACCTTCATGATCCACCAGAGGAGAAGCACATGAGTCCATCGCATCCGTACATGGCGAACTCGGCAGAGGGGAGCCGGCAGGCGCTCCTCGAGGGCATCGGCATCGCGGACGTCGAGGAGCTCTTCGCGCAGATCCCGGCCGACCACCGCTCGGACGACGCTGTCAGCCCGGTCGCCGGCATCCGCTCCGAGTACGAGCTGCGTCGCCTGATGGAGGACCGTCTGCGCGGCGTGATCTCCACCGACTCGCACGTGTCGTTCCTGGGCGGCGGCTACTGGAAGCACCACGTCCCGGCGCTGTGCGATGAGATCGCCGCCCGCCCCGAGATCTCGACGTCGGTGTGGGGCACCCCCAGCTCGGATCACGGCCGCAACCAGGCCTGGTTCGAGTTCGCGTCCCAGCTCGGAGCACTCGTCGATCTCGAGTTCGTCGGACTCCCCGTCTACAGCTGGGGCTGCGCCGCCGGCCACGCGCTGCGCATGGCGGCCCGTTTGACGGGGCGTCGTGTCGTGCTGGTCCCCGACAACCTCGATCGCGAGCGGCGACTCGTCATCGACACGTACGCGGGCTCGCACGAGCTCGGCGGGTCGCTCGAGGTGCGGGAACTGCCGCTGGACACCGCGACCGGAACACTGTCGGTCGACGAGCTGACAGCAGCGCTCGGAGACGACATCGCAGCGGTCTACGTCGAGACGCCCAACTCGTGGGGCGTCATCGAGCACGACATCGCACGGATCGTCGAGGCTGCGCACGGAGTCGGTGCCGAGGTGATCGTCGGCGTCGACCCCATCTCGCTCGGGGGTCTCGCCTCGCCCGCGACGTTCGGCGCGGACATCGTGGTCGGATCCATCCAGCCGCTCGGCATCCACCTGAACGCCGGCGGCGGCGTCGGCGGATTCATCGCCAGCCGCGACGAGGAGCGCTACGCGCGTCAGTTCCCGACGCTCCAGGTGAGCATCGCCCCCACCATCGTCGAGGGGGAGCGCGCCTTCGGCATGACGCTGTTCGGTCAGAGCTCCTACGGTTCGCGCGAGCTGGGCAACGACTGGACGGGCAACTCCGTCTACCTCTGGGCGGTGCGGGCGGCGGTCTATCTCGCGCTCCTCGGTCCGGCGGGGATGCGCGAGCTGTCCGAGACGGTCGCGGCGAACGCGCGTCGCACCGCGGAGCTCGTCGGCGCCGTCCCGGGGGTGTCGGTGCGCTACGGCGACCGCATCTTCAAGGAGTTCGTCGTCGACTTCTCGGCCACCGGCCGGTCGGTCGAGGCGATCAATGCCGCGCTGCGCGAGCGCGGCATCCTGGGCGGCCACGACCTGACGGGAACCCACCCGGCTCTCGACGGCTGCGCGCTGTACAGCGTCACCGAGGTCATCACCGAGCACGACGTCCGACGATTGGTCTCCGCCCTCGAGGAGGTGGTCGCGCCATGAGCGCCGTCCGCAAGTATCACGCCGCCTCGTGGGACGAGCCGATCGTCTACGAGCTCGGTGCGCCCGGCCGCCGCGGGGTCGTGCCGCCCGCCTCGTGGGCGCCGTCGCCGTCGGACGCGCTGTTCCCCGCGGACCTCCGCCGCGCCCATGACGCCGATCTTCCCGAACTCGCCGAGTACGAGGTGCGACGTCACTTCACGCATCTGTCGCAGCAGACGATGGGCATGATGGGCATCAGCCTGTTCGGCACGTGCACGATGAAGCACAACCCGACGGTCAACGAGCAGATCACGGCGCGCTCCGAGGTCGCCGCGGTGCACCCGCGTCAGGACCCGGCGACCTATCAGGGCCTCCTCGGCATCGTGCACGGGCTCGAAGAGCAGCTGCGCAACCTCTCGGGGATGGACGCGTTCAGCTTCCAGCCAGGCGGTGGGGCGGATGCCGCCTACCTCCACACCGTGGTCACCCGGGCTTACCACGCCTCTCGCGGCGAGCTCGCCCAGCGCACCCAGATCGTGACCACCGCGCAGGCGCACCCGTGCAACCCGGCGACGGCGAAGGCCGCGGGCTTCGAGGTCATCACCCTGCCGGTCGAAGAGGACGGCTACCCGTCGCTCGAAGCACTCCAGGCGGTGATCGGTCCGCACACGGCCGCGCTGATGCTGAACAACCCCGACGACATGGGCATCTACAACCCGCACATCAAGGAGTTCATCGCCGCCGTCCACGACGTGGGCGCCCTCGCCTTCTACGACAGCGCCAACTTCAACGGCGTCATGACGCGCCTGCGCGCCCGCGACCTCGGGTTCGACGCCTGCATGTACATGCTGCACAAGACGTTCGGGGTCCCCAAGGGCGGCAACGGGCCCTCGGTGGGGGCGTACGGATGCTCCGAAGAGCTCGCCCGCTTCCTGCCGGGGCCGCGGGTGGTGAAGAACGGCGATGTCTACGACCTGATCGAACCGGTCGAGAGCGTGGGGCGGGTCCGGGAGTTCCTCGGCAACGTGCAGCAGCTCGTCAAGGCGTACTCGTGGATCCTCGCGATGGGCACGGACGGTCTGCGCGAGGCATCGGATCTCTCGCTGCTGGCCAACAACTACATGGAGAAGCAGCTGATGGCGCTCCCGGGCGTCACCATGTCGTTCGCCGGCAAGGCGCTCCCGCGCATGGAGATGACCCGCTACTCGCTCGAGGAGTACGCGGCCGAGACCGGGCTGTCCACGGTCGACGTGCAGAACCGCATGACCGACTTCGGCATCGACGCCTACTGGCTCGCCCACGAGCCGTGGATCATTCCCGAGCCCTTCACTCCCGAAGCGGGTGAGATGTGGTCGAAGGAGGATCTCGACGAGTGGATCGCGGTGCTCGCGCACGTGCTCGAAGAGGGACGCAGCGATCCCGAGATGGTGCGGACCGCACCGCACAACCAGGTCGTCGCCCAGATCGACGGGTCGGGGCTCGACGATCCCGACACGTGGGCTGTGACGTGGGCCGCCTACCGGCGCAAGCACGCGGCACGCTGATGGTCGAGCCCGCGCTGTCGACCCTGCTCGACGAGCTGAGCATCCGCGAGCTCTCCCATCGGTACGCGGTCGCTCTCGACAAGGGCGACCGCGCCGCCTGGCGGGCGCTGTTCTCGGACGACATCGCGTTCGAGAGCGGCGGAACGGTCCGAGGGCTCGAAGACGTCCTGCGCATTCCCGAGGATCAGCTCGCCCGCTACCAGAAGACCCTCCACTCGGTGACGACCCAGCGCATCGTGCTCGACGGCGAGAGAGCGTCCGGTGAGGTCTACTGCATCGCGCATCATCTGTACGAGGACTTCCACCAGAATCAGCGGCTGCCGTTCGATCTGAGCCACAACTTCCTCATCCGGTACGAGGACGAGTACGCGCGAGAGGGTGGCCGCTGGGTGTTCACGAGGCGGCGCATCATCACCGAGGCGCGCTACGTGCATCAGGTGATCCCGACGGCTTAGCGCTCCAGCACGACGGCCAGACCCTGGCCGACGCCGATGCAGATGGCGACGACGGCGACGCCCGATCCCCGGCGCGCCAGCTCGTGCGCCGCGTGGCCGATGATGCGTCCGCCGGACGCGCCGAGCGGGTGGCCGATCGCGATCGCGCCGCCGTGGATGTTGACGATCTCGGGATCGAGCTGCGGCCAGCCCTTCACGCAGGCCAGCGACTGGGACGCGAACGCCTCGTTGAGCTCGACCAGATCCACATCCGCCCACGTCCGCCCGGCACGAGCGAGGGCCTTGTTCGCGGCCTCGATGGGGGCGATCGGGAAGTCGTCGGGGTCGACGCCGTGCGCGGCGCGTCCGGCGATGCGGGCGAGCGGCTCTCCCGGCAGAACCCCTTCGCCGGCCAGCAGCACCGCTGACGCGCCGTCGTTGATCGGTGAGGAGTTGCCCGCGGTCACCGTCCCGCTGCCCTCCGTGGCGAACAGCGCCCCGAGGGTGGCGAGCCGCTCGACCGAGGTGTCGTCGCGGATGCCCTCGTCGCGCGCGAGATCCGTGCCCGGCACCGTCGTCGTCTCGGCGTCGTACACCCCGTCGGCCCAGGCCCGCGCGGCCAGGCGATGGGAGCGCACCGCGAACTCGTCCTGCGCGTCGCGCCCGATGCCCCACTCGCGCGCGATCTTCTCGGCGGCCTGCCCGTTCGAGATCGTCCAGGGGATCGGCAGCGATCGGTTGGTCATCCGCCGGCCGATCGCCGTGTTCCACATCGTCTGGTTGCCGGTGGCGGGCCATGCCTTCGGCGACTTCTCCACGACGTAGGGGGCCCGACTCATCGACTCCACCCCGCCTGCGAGCACGATCTCGGCGTCGCCGGACTCGATCGCGCGCGCACCCTGCACGACGGCCTCGACGCTCGAGGCGCACAGGCGATTCACCGTCACACCGGTGACGGAGGTGGGGAACCCCGCGAGCAGGGCGCCGAAGCGCGCGACATTGCGGTTGTCTTCACCGGCCTGGTTGGCGTCGCCGAAGATGACGTCCGCGATGCGAGCGGGGTCGAGGTCGCTCCGCTGCACGATCGCCTTCATGACGTGGGCGGCGAGATCATCGGGGCGGATGCCCGACAGGGCCCCTCCAGCGCGGCCGAACGGCGTGCGCACCGCGTCGTGGACGTATGTCGTGGTCATCCGTGCTCCTTCGTCGTGTCGCCGACGAACGAGAGGCCCGTCAGCTCCGAGATCTCCTCGACCGTGTTCTCGCCGAAGACCTCCCGCACGGCGAACCCTCCGTCCACCACGTCGAAGACGGCGTGATCGGTGTACACCCGAGTGACGCAGCCGACGCCCGTGAGCGGATAGGTGCAGTCCTCGACGAGCTTCGACGCACCCTCCTTCGTGAGCAGATCGGTCATCACGTAGACCGACTTCGCGCCGATCGCGAGATCCATCGCACCGCCCACGGCGGGAATCGCCCCGGGTGCTCCCGTGGACCAGTTCGCGAGATCGCCCCGCTGCGACACCTGGAACGCGCCCAGCACGCACACATCGAGGTGACCGCCGCGCATCATCGCGAACGAGTCCGCGTGGTGGAAGTACGCGGCACCCGGCAACTCGGTCACCGGCTGCTTGCCGGCATTGATGAGGTCCGGGTCGATGAGGCCCTCGGTCGGCGCAGGGCCCATGCCGAGCAGCCCGTTCTCGGTGTGCAGGATGATCTCGAGGTCGTCGGGCAGGTAGTTGGCCACGAGCGTCGGGGCGCCGATCCCGAGGTTCACATACGACCCCTCGGGAATGTCCGCGGCGATGCGGGCGGCAAGCTCGCCTCGTGAGATGCGGGTGGTCACGATCGCACTCCGTCCGTGTCGCTTGTCGAGGCCGGCTCGAGCGGATGCCCGTCGATGTCGACACCGCCGACGAACCGACCGTCCTGCACCCATGGTCGCGGAGCCACGGCGACGACGCGATCCACGTGGATTCCCGGCGTCACGACCGTCTCCGGGTCGATCGTGCCGAGAGGAGCGATCCGGTCGACCTGCACGATGGAGACGCGCGCGGCGGTGGCCATGATCGGGCCGAAGTTGCGCGCCGTCTTGCGGTAGACGATGTTGCCCCAGCGGTCGCCTTCCAGCCCGCTGATCAGCGCGACGTCGGCGTGGATCGGGTACTCGAGCACATACGTGCGCCCGTCGATGACGCGCACCTCCTTGCCCTCCGCGAGCTCCGTACCCGCGCCCGTGGGACTGAAGAAGGCTCCGATCCCTGCGCCGGCGGCGCGGATGCGCTCGGCGAGATTGCCCTGCGGGACGATCGTGAGCTCGATCTCACCCGCGCGATACAGGCGGTCGAAGACCCACGAGTCGTGCTGGCGCGGAAAGGAGCAGATGATCCGGCGCGCGCGACCGAGCGCCAGGAGACGTGCAAGTCCGACGTCCCCGTTGCCGGCGTTGTTGCTGACGATCGTGAGATCACCCGCACCCTGATCGATGAGCGCGTCGATGAGCTCGACCGGCTGCCCCGCACGGCCGAACCCGCCGATCATGACGGTGGACCCGTCGGCGATGTCGGCGACGGCGGTGGCGGCATCGGCGACCGTCTTGTCGATCATGCGCCGCACTCCTCTTCTGTTCGTTGGACGTACAGTCGTGCGCTGTGCGACCAGAATAGCGCACACGTCCGATCGAGGCCGCGGAGAGGCATGCGGCCGGTGTCCTCGCCGGAATCAGCCCTGTTCGGCCCGGGCCTCGGCCAGCGCCTCGTCGGCCCACTGCACCTGCTGGGGGGTGCCCCAGCGCTCGGCGGCGTCGCGCGCGTGCTGGAAAGCGGTGATCGCCTCGGCGAAGCGGCCCGCGTCGAAATGCGTCCACCCTGCGTTGTTGTGCAGCGCGACGCGCCAGCGGAGGGTGCGCGGGTCATCGACGCGATCGAGCACCGCGAGAGCCTCCGTCGTCGCATCCGCGGCGCGGTCGGGCGCGGCGATCGCGATCATGTGCAGGGCGTCCACCTGCAGGAAGGTGTGGCCGACCGATGCGGCCTTCCGAGCGGCATCCTCGAAGAAGGCCACCGCCCCCTCCGCATCGCCGCCCGAGTTGCGCAGACGTCCGCGCTCGAGCGCGATCCGCACCCCGACCACCGGCGCGTCCGACGCGACCGCGTCGAGCTCGGCATGCCCCTCCGCGAAGCGCTCCTGCAGGCCGAGGGCTCGAGCGACCTGCGTCACGAGCTCGGCGCGGGTCGCGGCATCCGTCTCGGTGCCGGCCGCAGCCCGCAGGCGAGCCTCCGAGCCGGAGGGATCGGAGAAGTCCCAGAGTGCATCGAGCTCGGACTGCGGGATCGCCATGCCCGGAATGATAGCCGTGCCCTGCGCACCCGCCGCCTGCGTCGGGGCGGCCGTCGCGGTTCGACCGCCGCGGAGGCATGCCGTACACTTGCAGTGCAGTTGAAATCTGCATTCTTTCGCCGTGCCCGCCGTTCGCGGGTTCACCTCGGAGAGGTCGCGGCGCAGGGCATCGGGTTTCATCCGAGATCGCACGATCTCTAGGGCGGTAGCTCAATTGGCAGAGCAGCGGTCTCCAAAACCGCAGGTTGCAGGTTCGATTCCTGTCCGCCCTGCGCGTCAGCGCAGCAGGCACACGCCGGCCGGCGCTGGCTCACGGAAGGTATTCAGGTGGCATCGATGGTTCAGGATGAGCCGAACGGCGAGGTCGTCGCAGCGAGCGGCGCACCCGGCACGAAGAAGCCCAACTTCTTCGCCCGCATCGCCCTGTTCGTTCGTCAGGTCTTCGCAGAACTCCGCAAGGTCATCACCCCGACCCGCCAGGAGCTGCTGAAGTACACGCTCGTCGTGCTCGGCTTCGTCGTCGTGATGATGGCGATCGTCTACAGCCTCGACCTCCTGTTCACGTGGCTCGCCGGCACCGTCTTCGGCGTACCGGCCTGACCTGATCTACGACGCGGCGATGGATGACGCATCCATCCCGCGGAACGGAAGAAGCACAAGTGTCTGAAAGATTCACCGACGACGCCGACTGGGCGACCGCGGCCGAGCAGTCCTCCGAGGACGACGAAGCGCAGGAGGGCAACCAGCTCGCCGCCGAGGAGTGGTCGGTCACTCCCGCCGAGCACGTCGCGCTGCACATCGTCGACGACCCGGACGAGGACGACGAGGAGAACGAGTCGGACCTCGAAGACATCGACGACATCGACGACCCGGAGGCGGACGCCATCGTGAACGACGCACTCAACATCGACGAGGCCGCTGAGGCGGAAGCCGCGGCCGAGGCTCTCAACGAGTCGATCGCCGAGGAAGAGGCCGATTACGTCGCCGCGCACGCGGACGACGTGACCCCCTACGACGGTCCCGACATCAACGGCGACGAGGATGAGCCCGTGCTGGACGAGGAGTTCACCTCGGAGGTGGATGCCGCGGCATCCGTCGTCGACGAGGTGGAGGCCACCGTCTCAGCCGCCGACGCCGCCGAGGCGCCCGTCGACCTCGACGCTGCGGACGACGAGTCCGCGGATGACGAGGACATCGACCCCTACGACGCGTTCCGCGCCGACCTGCGCATGCTTCCCGGCAAGTGGTACGTCATCCACTCGTACGCCGGCTTCGAGCGCAAGGTGAAGGCCAACATCGAGCAGCGCAAGTCGACGCTCGAGGTCGAGGACGACATCTACCAGATCGAGGTCCCGATGGAGGACGTCGTCGAGATCAAGAACGGTCAGCGCAAGATGGTCACGCGCGTCCGGATCCCGGGCTACGTGCTCGTGCGCATGGAGCTCAACGAGGACACTTGGTCGGTCGTGCGCCACACGCCGGGCGTCACGGGCTTCGTGGGCAACGCCCACAACCCGACCCCGCTCCGCTTCGAAGAGGCCTTCAACATGCTGAAGTCGCTCGTCGAGATCAAGGAGACCGCTCCCGCCAAGACGACGGCGAAGGGCTCCGCGACGCAGGCGCGCAGCGTCATCACCGAGGTCGACTTCGAGATCGGCGAGACGATCACGATCAAGGAGGGCTCGTTCGCGGGTCTTCCCGGCTCGATCAGCGAGATCAAGCCCGAGAGCGGCAAGCTCACGGTCCTCGTGTCGCTCTTCGAGCGCGAGACCCCCGTCGAGCTCTCGTTCGACCAGGTCACCAAGCAGTAGGCACGTCCTCTCGAGAACGCCCCGCCCGGTCCGCCGGCCGGGGCGTTCTCGCGTCTCTGACGGCTCGTGCCATGCGGTAGACTTGCTTGGTTTGCGGTCCGCTTCGGCGTGCCTGCAGACGACCGCGATCCGGAGATGCCGGATGCGCGGGAGAACGGGATGCCACGGCATCCGTTCGATCGAAAGGAAACAAGAATGGCACCGAAGAAGAAGGTGACCGGCCTGATCAAGCTTCAGATCAACGCCGGTGCAGCCAACCCGGCGCCGCCGATCGGCCCCGCGCTCGGTCAGCATGGCGTCAACATCATGGAGTTCTGCAAGGCGTACAACGCCGCGACCGAGTCGCAGCGCGGCAACGTCATCCCCGTCGAGATCACCGTCTACGAGGACCGCAGCTTCACGTTCATCCTGAAGACCCCGCCCGCCGCGGAGCTCATCAAGAAGGCCGCCGGCGTGGCCAAGGGCTCGAAGACGCCCCACACGGTCAAGGTCGCGAAGCTCACCAAGGAGCAGGTCCGCCAGATCGCCGAGACGAAGATGCCCGACCTGAACGCGAACGACATCGAGGCCGCCTCGCTGATCATCGCCGGCACCGCCCGTTCCATGGGCATCACGGTCGAGGGCTGAGGGGATTAGAGAAAATGGCTGCTAAGTCCAAGGCCTACCAGGCCGCCGCCGCGAAGATCGCGGCCGACACGTTCTACACGCCCACCGAGGCCGTCGTGCTCGCGAAGGAGACGGGGTCGGCGAAGTTCGACTCGACCGTCGAGGTCGCGCTCAAGCTCGCCGTCGACCCTCGCAAGGCCGACCAGATGGTGCGTGGCACCGTCATGCTCCCGCACGGCACGGGCAAGACCGCCCGCGTCATCGTGTTCGCGACGGGTCCGGCCGCCGAGGCCGCGATCGCCGCGGGCGCGGATGAGGTCGGCGGCGCCGAGCTCATCGAGAAGGTCGCCGGTGGATGGACCGCGTTCGACGCGGCCGTCTCGACGCCCGAGCTCATGGGCCAGGTCGGTCGACTCGGCAAGGTCCTCGGTCCCCGAGGCCTCATGCCGAACCCCAAGACCGGCACCGTGACCCCCAACCCGGCCAAGGCCGTCGAGGAGATCAAGGGCGGCAAGATCGAGTTCCGCGTCGACAAGCACGCCAACGTCCACTTCATCGTGGGCAAGGCGTCGTTCTCGGCCGAGCAGCTCGATGACAACTTCAAGGCTGCTCTCGAAGAGATCATCCGCCTGAAGCCGTCGAGCTCGAAGGGCCGCTACATCCAGAAGGGCGCCGTGTCGACCACGTTCGGCCCCGGCATCCCGCTGGACGTCAACGCGCTGTAAGGCTCTCGCACGAAGGGGCTCTGTCTTCGGACAGGGCCCCTTCGTCGTGCGCGGCGAGCGCCCCGCGTGACTCGACGGGCGCTCGTATGACGCTCGGCTACGGCCGAATCGGCGATCGGCGCTCGCGGGGTTAGCGTAGGAGCTTCCGTCTGCGAGACCCGCGAGCGGAATCACCGCACCAGGAGTCACCCTCATGTCCCGTCGCCGCATCCTCACCCTCGCCGTCATCGCCGCGCTCGCCGCGCCCCTCGTCGCCTGCAGCGGCGGAGCCGCCGCCCCGTCGACCTCCTCGAGCGGAGCGGCCGACGACTACGGACTCGGCACTCCCGGCGTGCTCACGGTCGCGACCGAGGGCACGTACCGGCCGTTCTCGTTCCACGCGGAGGGCTCGGGCGACCTCACGGGCTACGACGTCGAGATCATCGAGGCGGTGGCCGAGAAGCTCGACCTCGAGGTGAAGTTCGAAGAGACCCAGTGGGACGCGATCTTCGCGGGATTGGATGCCGGTCGCTTCGACGTCATCGCCAACCAGGTCTCGATCAACCCCGAGCGCGAGGAGAAGTACCTCTTCAGCGAGCCGTACACCGTCTCGCCGGGTGTCATCGTCGTGAAGGAGGACGACGACTCGATCTCGAGCTTCGACGACCTCGCCGGCAAGACGACCGCCCAGTCGCTGACGAGCAACTGGTACGAGCTCGCTCAGGAGTCCGGCGCTCAGGTCGAGGCCGTCGAGGGCTGGGCACAGGCCGTCGCACTCCTGCAGCAGGGACGCGTGGACGCCACGATCAACGACAATCTCACGTTCCTCGACTACGAGACGACCAACGGGCCGACCGGGCTGAAGATCGCCGCCGAGACCGATGACCCCGCATTGAATGCGTTCGCGCTCACGAAGGACAAGACTGCTCTTGTCGCCGCGATCGACGCGGCACTCGCCGAGCTCCGCGAAGAGGGAGTGCTGGCCGAGATCAGCGAGAAGTACTTCGGCGTCGACGTCTCGCAGTAATCCCTTCGATCGGAGGTCCGCATGGACGTCTGGCAGCTCTTCCTCACCTCGTTCTGGCCCATCACGCTGGCGGGCCTGACCGGCACGATCCCGCTCGCGATCTCGTCGTTCGCGATCGGACTCGTGATCGCGCTCGGCATGGCGCTGCTGCGGATCTCGAAGAACCCCGTGCTCTCGGGCATCGCGCGGTTCTACATCTCGGTGATCCGCGGCACGCCGCTCCTCGTGCAGCTGTTCGTGATCTTCTACGGACTGCCCTCGATCGGGCTCGTGGTCGACCCCTGGCCGAGCGCGATCATCGCGTTCTCCCTCAATGTCGGCGGTTACGGAGCGGAGGTCATCCGCGCCGCGATCCTCTCGGTGCCCAAGGGCCAGTGGGAGGCGGCCTACACGGCGGGGATGTCTCCGGGCCAGTCGCTCGTGCGCATCATCCTGCCTCAGGCGGCGCGCGTGTCGGTGCCGCCCCTGTCGAACACGTTCATCTCACTCGTCAAGGACACCTCGCTCGCCTCGCTCATCCTCGTGACCGAGCTCTTCCGCAAGGCGGAGGAGATCGCGGCCTTCAGCCTCGAGTTCATGGTCATCTACCTCGAGGCCGCGCTCATCTACTGGATCTTCTGTCTCGTCCTGGGCAGCGGCCAGGGGCTCATCGAAAGGCGGCTCGATCGCTATGTCGCACACTGACGATCCACTCGCTCCGCCGCCCGTGACGCCCGGCTCGACGCTCCTGGCCGCGCGCGGCATCCGGAAGTCCTTCGGCGACCACGAAGTCCTGCGCGGCATCGATCTCGATCTGCACCGCGGTCAGGTCGTCGTGCTCATCGGTCCGAGCGGCTCGGGCAAGACGACGGTGCTGCGCTCGCTGAACGGCCTCGAGACCCCGGATGCCGGAACGATCGAGGTGGACGGTGGCCCGTCCATCGATTTCGCGCAGCCCGTGCGCAAAGGCGATCGCTTCGCTCTGCGCGACCGGTCGGCGATGGTCTTCCAGCATCACAACCTCTTCCCGCACAAGACGGTCCTGCAGAACGTGATCGAGGGTCCGGTGCAGGTGCAGAGGATCCCGAAGGCGCAGGCGACGGAGGAAGCCGTCGCCCTGCTCGAGCGCGTGGGCCTGGCCGACAAGCGCGATGCCTACCCGCATCAGCTCTCGGGAGGCCAGCAGCAGCGGGTGGGCATCGTGCGCGCGCTCGCGCTCAAGCCCGACCTGCTCCTCTTCGACGAGCCGACGAGCGCCCTCGATCCCGAACTCGTGGGCGAAGTGCTCAAGGTCATCAAGGAGCTCGCGGAGGAGGGCTGGACGATGGTGCTCGTGACGCACGAG
Source organism: Microbacterium sp. (assembly GCF_051860965.1). GTDB lineage: Bacteria > Actinomycetota > Actinomycetes > Actinomycetales > Microbacteriaceae > Microbacterium. The sequence continues at coordinate 75,372 of NZ_JBIMKU010000007.1, read as the reverse complement.
ATCGCCTTCGCGCGCCAGGCCGCCGATGTCGTGCTGTTCCTCGACCACGGCGCGGTCGTCGAGGAGGGGCATCCGTCCCAGATCTTCACGGCGCCGCGCGAGGAGCGCACCCGGAGATTCCTCGACCGCATCCTGCGTCCGCTCGACTGAGACGCGCGGCGTCACCCGTCCGGGCGCACGTCGAACGACGCCTCGGCGACGGGCGCGGCACCCGTCACCGTCGCCGCATCCACCCGCGAACCGGGCGGGCCCTCCGCCATCCATGCGAGCACCTCGTCGACCTGTGCGTCGGTGCCCTCGACCTCGGCCTCGACCGAGCCGTCGCGGAGGTTCCGCACCCAGCCCGTCACGCCCGCCTCGCGTGCGATCATGCGCATCGTGTAGCGGTAGCCGACGCCCTGCACCACGCCCCGCACCACGACATGCACCCGTCTCATGCGTCCATCGTGCCAGGATGCCGTCATGGGCACCGTCGATGACTACCTCGCAGGGCTCGAACCGGCAGACCGCGAAGCGATCGCGCGTGTGTACGCGATCGCCCGCGCCGAGGTGCCCGACGCCGAGCAGGGGCTCGGATACGGGATGCCGGCGCTCCTCCATCGCGGCAAGCCGCTCGTGTCGGTGATGCGGGCGAAGAAGCACATCGGGGTCTATCCGTTCAGCCCGGACGCCGTGTCGGCCGTCGCGGACGCGGTCGCGGCCGTGTCGCAGACGGGGCTCGACAAGGGCACGATCCGCTTTCAGCCCGAGCATCCCCTGCCCGATGACGTGCTGCGGGCGCTCGTGATCGCCCGCAAGGAGCAGATCGAGGGCTGATCAGCGGGGGAGGACCAGTGAGATCCCCAGCGCGATCATGACGACCGCGATGACGCCATCGAGGATGCGCCACGCGCGCGGAGTCGCGAGCCAGCGGCTGAGATACCGCGCGCCGGTCGCGAGACCGAAGAACCACACGACGCTGGCGACCATCGCCCCCAGCGCGAACCACCAGCGGGTGTCGCCGTGCGTGTTGGCGACGGTGCCGAGCAGGAAGACGGTGTCGAGATAGACGTGCGGATTGAGCCACGTCAGCGCGAGGACCGTGAGCACGACGGGCGCGAGACGAGTCGCGGTCGTGACACGCGACGCCGGTGCCCCCTCGCTCGAAGACACCTGGAGCGCCTGCCCGCTCGGGCGCCACGCGCGCTTCGCGGCGAGCAGTCCGTACACGACCAGGAAGACCGCGCCGGCCCAGCGGACGACGTCGATGAGCCACGGCACGGCGTGCAGCACGAGCCCGACGCCCGAGACGCCCACCGCGATGAGAGCCGCGTCCGACGCGGCGCAGATCGCGGCGACCACCAGCACGTGCTCGCGTCGCAGGCCCTGGCGCAGCACGAAGAGGTTCTGCGCGCCGATGGCGACGATGAGCGAGAAGCCGAGTCCGAGGCCGGCGAACAGCGAGGTGAGCACTCTCCGACGATAGATTCGCCCGCGGATCAAGTACAGCTCAGGATTCTTTCGATGCATTAGCGTGGCTTACTATGCGGTTTCCGTTCGAGCTCGCCGAGACCCTCGCCGTCGTCGTCGACGAGGGGACTCTGGATGCCGCGGCCCGACGCCTGCACGTCACTCCCTCCGCGGTGAGCCAGCGCATCCGTGCCCTCGAGGACCTGCTCGGGCGCGTGGTGCTCGTGCGGTCGAAGCCGGTGCGCACGACCGAAGCCGGTGCCGCGGTCGTGCGCCTCGCCCGTCAGGTCGCTCTGCTCGAGCACGACACGCTCGGTGAGCTGGGCGCGGACGACGAGGGCGGTCGCACCTCCGTCTCCCTGGCGGTCAACGCCGACTCCCTCGCGACGTGGTTCCTCGCGCCGCTCGCGCGGCTGTCGCAGCGGCATCCCGTCGTCTTCGAGCTCCACCGCGACGATCAGGACTTCACGGCGGGACTTCTCGAGTCGGGCACGGTCATGGGTGCCGTCACGTCCCGCGCTGTGCCCGTCGCCGGCTGCCGCGTCAGCGAGCTCGGAGCGATGCGCTACGAAGCGGTCGCGACCCCTGCCTATCTGGCGCGATGGCTCGGGGAGGGAGCGGATGCGGCATCCCTCTCCCTCGCTCCCCTCGTGGACTTCGATCGGCGCGACGACCTGCAGACGCAGTGGCTCGAGGCGATGGGGGTGGATCCTGCACTGCCTCCGCGCCACTACGTCCCGGCGTCGAACGACTTCGCGACCGCGACGAAGCTCGGACTCGGGTGGGCGCTCCTGCCGACGTTCCAGTCGGCGGAGGGCCTTGCGAACGGGGAGCTCGTACGCCTGGGCGGCCGGCCCGTCGACGTGCCGCTGTACTGGCAGCAGTGGAATCTGCGTTCCCCGCTGCTCGACGCGATCGCCGACGAGATCGTCGCGGAAGGGCGCCGGGTGCTCAGTCGTCGCTGACGCGCAGCACGATCTTGCCGCGCGTGTGCCCCTCTTCGAGCGACCCATGAGCCGATGCCGCATCGGCGAGGTCGAAGACCTTGTCGATGTACACCTGCACGGCACCGGAGTCGAGCAGGCGACCGATCGTCGCGAGAGCCCCGCCGTCGGGCACGACCTTGTACGACGTCGCGCGCACGCCGGCGTCTTCCGCCGCCTCGGCGAAGCCGGGCCACGAACCCGTCGGCACCAGGACGTACAGGCCTCCGGGGCGCAGCACGCGCAGAGAGCGCGTGCCGGTGTCGCCGTGCACGTTGCCCACGAGGTCGATCACGACGTCGACGTCGGCGATCACGTCGTCGAATCGCGTCGTCGTGTAGTCGATGACGACGGACGCCCCGAGATCCCGCAGCCACGCGGCGTTGGCTCCGGATGCGGTCGCGGTGACGTGGGCGCCGAAGTAGGCGGCGATCTGCACGGCGAAGTGGCCGACGCCTCCGCTGCCCGCGTGGATGAGCACGCGCTGCCCCTCGTGGGCGTGCGCCGTCTCGACGACGAGCCCCCACGCGGTGAGAGCGGCCAGCGGGACGCCGGCGGCCTCGACGTGGGAGAGCGTCGCCGGTCGCTTGGCGACCGACAGCGACGGGACGACGGCGTACTCGGCGTACGTGCCCCCGGAGCGCGGGAACGGGACCATCCCGAAGACCGGGGTGCCCGGCTGCAGGGGGTGCGACTCGTACGGGGCCTTCACGACGATGCCGCTGAAGTCGTAGCCCAGCGTCGCGGGGAACTCGTGGATCTGCGCCGAGACGCCGGCGCCGGAGCGCGTCTTCGCGTCGATCGGGTTGATGCCCGCCGCGACGACGCGCACGAGCAGCTCGCTCAGGACGGGCGAGGGCACGGGAACGGATGCTTCGCGCAGCACGCTCGGCGTGCCCGGCTCGTCGAAGACGACGGCGCGCATCGCGGTCGGAGGCTCGGGCATCGGGGGCAGATCCGACTCGGGAGCAGAGGCCGATCGCAACGGTCGGAATCTCATGTTTCGCCACCTCCGCGTGCGTGTCGTCCTCGGCAGCACTCGTGCCTCGTGAAGACAGTCAACCGCGCCGATGTCTCGACCGTGTTACGTGGGTGAGACGGACGCTTGAAGCTTCAGGAGCGCGGAGGCACACCCGTGCTGAGCGCGTGCAGCAGGCGTGTGAGCTCCTGCACGTCGTCGATCGACCACTCGTCGAGGGCGGTGAGGAGGGTGCTGCTCTGCGGCCTGCGGACCTCCGCGAGCCTCTCGAGCCCGAGCGGCGTCGCCGAGAGCAGGCTCGAGCGCCCGTCGTCGGGATCGGGCGTGCGCTGCACGAAGCCGAGCTGTTCGAGGTCGCGGACCGTGCGACTGACCTGGCCCTTGTCGGCCATGAGGCTCTCGGCGAGGGCCGAGAGGGTGATGACCTCGCGGCGCACGATGGTGGTGAACGCCTTGTATGCCCCGGGGAGCATGCCGGGGCTCATCCGATGCGCGCTGTCGGCGAGCAGCTGCCGTACCCGCGTGAAGAGTTCGCCGAACTCGGCCTCGAGGGCGCGCACCGCACGGGTGCGCGCCTCCGGGGCCGAGTCGGTCGTCATCGGGTCCGACACTATCGGGCGTCGCGGGATGCCTCGGACGAGGCATCCGTCACCGTCTTCACGGAGCCCGTCGCGGCGAGAGTCTCCATCGCCTGCGGTGCGCTGACCGTGGCGAGGTCGGCTTCGCTCGCCGCCAGGCGCTCGCCCGTCGTCATGCGGGTGAGGGGCTTGTTCGGCAGGAAGATGACCGCGATGAGGCTCATGATCGCGAACGGCACCGCGATCAGGAACGAGTGGGCGATGCCCTGGGCGTAGATGTCCTCGACGATGACGCGCACCGTCTCGGGCAGGGTGTGCACGGCGGGGAGCGTGCCCGAGTTCAGCTGCTCCGCGACGGCGGCGCCGTCGGCACCGAGGCCCATGATCGCCTCGGTGAGCGCATCCTTGCTCGACACGAACAGGTTCGTGACGCTGGTCGCGAGCGCCGCGCCCATGACCGAGACGCCGATCGTGCCGCCGAGGCTGCGGAAGAACGTCACACCCGACGTCCCCACGCCGATCTCCTCGGGGCGTGCGGTGTTCTGCACGACGAGCACGAGGTTCTGCATCGTCATGCCGACGCCGGCGCCCATGAGGAACATGTAGATCGAGACCAGGACGAAGTTGGTGTCGTACTGGATCGTCGTCAGCAGGTAGAGGCCGGCGATCAGCAGCACGGAGCCGACCACGAGGTAGCTCTTCCACTTGCCGAAGCGGCTGATGAGCTGTCCGACGACGATGGATGCCACGAGCAGCCCGCCGATCATCGGGATCGTCATGAGGCCGGCCTCGGTGGGCGTCGCGCCACGAGCGAGCTGCATGTACTGGCTCAGGAAGACCGACGCGCCGAACATCGCGATGCCGGTCGCGATCGAGGCGAGCACCGCGAGGGTGAACGTGCGGTTGCGGAACATGCGCAGCGGGATGAGGGGCTCCTTCGACCGGAGCTCGGTGATGATGAACAGCGCCGTCGAGACGAGCGCGCCGCCGACCATGAGGACGGTCGTGAGGCTCCACCAGTCGTAGTCCTTGCCCGCGTTGGTGATCCAGATCAGCAGCAGCGAGACGGCGACCGAGAGGAACACGATGCCGAGGTAGTCGATGCGGACATCGCGCTTCGTGCGCTTCACGTGGAGCGTGACCTGCAGCAGGATCAGCGCGAGGATCGCGAACGGGATCGAGATGTAGAAGTTCCAGCGCCAGCCGAACGAGTCGGTGATGACACCGCCGAGGAGCGGGCCGCCGACCGTCGCGAGCGCCATGACGGCGCCGAACAGCCCCATGTACCGGCCGCGCTCACGCGGGCTGATGATGTCGGCCATGATGATCTGGCTGAGGGCGGCGAGGCCACCGGCGCCGATGCCCTGCACGGCGCGGAAGGCGATGAGCGTGCCGGGATCCTGGGCGAAGCCGGCCGCTGCCGTCGCGAGCACGAAGATCGCGATCGCAAGCTGGATGAGCAGTTTGCGGTTGAAGAGATCGGCCAGTTTGCCCCAGATCGGGGTGGAGATCGCCGTCGTCAACAGGGTGGCCGTGACGACCCAGGTGAATGCCGCCTGGTCGCCGCCGAGGTCGTGGACGATGACGGGCAGCGAGGTGGACACGACGGTCGAGGCGAGCATCGAGACGAACATGCCGAGCAGGAGGCCCGAGAGTGCCTCGAGCACCTGGCGGCGCGTCATGCCCGACTCGGTGAGTGCGGGAGTGGAGGTGGCCATGGGCCGTCCTTCCGGTCGAGAGGTGGAACGCGACGTCGATGGCGCAGAAGATTGACAAAAGTCAACTATATGCCGATTGTTGACAAACGTCAACTAAAACGCAGCTCGATCTCCGGATGGTCGGCGAACACATCGAGGACGATGTCGAAATACGTCGGTCCGGCGCCCGCCTCCACGGCGGCGAGACGCTCGCGGAACATCGCCTCGTTGAAGATCTCGGGATGCCGCAGCTTCTCCCGGTAGTACTCCGCGGTGGTCTCGGGCCCGAGCGCTCGACGGCTGTCCTCGTGGTCCCGCCAGACGACCCGACCGCCGTGGACCCCGTAGAGCACGTCGTTGAGCGCGTCCAGACTCTCGCCCATCCGCCATTCCGCGTCGGCCATGAAGACGCGGTTGAACTCGTCGTAGAGCGAAGGGATGCCGCGCACCGCCGAGCCGTCGATCACGAAGACCTGCACGGTCGGCGGTCAGTCGGCGAGGGCGAGTGCGCGGAAGGGCTGGCGCGGAGGCTCGGGCGCGCGCTCGGGCTGCGGACGACTCAGGAGGTGCCGCCGATGCAGCTCGTCGATCAGCGAGGTCGCGAGCCGCACGAGCTTGCCGATCTCGACCTCGTCGCGGTCGACCCACGCGCATTTCGGCTCATCGCCGATCGGCACGAACCCGTCGTGCTCCTCCCACGCGACGAGCGTGCGCTCCGCGCCGAGGACGTGCTGCTGCCACCACACCTGTCGCAGGTACCCGCGCGGGATGCTGCGCCACGACTTGTTCGTCGTCTTGATCTCGGCGAGGGTCACGCGTCCGTCGGTGTCGACCGCGATCCCGTCGGGGGTCGCGAGGTGCCGCTTCTCGACGACGGCGTGGAAGAGCGCCGACGAGGGCAGGATGCCGTGGGTCGCGGCGACCCAGCGCGCGATCTCGGGTTCGCGCACGCGACCGTGCTGCGTGTAGGCGTTGCCCGAGAAGCCGGACCCCATGAGCTTCGCGTCGGCCGCACGGGGGATCGCGTTCGTGGACGTCAGGGTCGCGACATCCGTCGCCGTGATCCCGCGCGAGCGCGCTCGCACCCACGCGACCCGATCCCGCGAGTCGGCGACGATCCGAGCCGCGAGCTGCGGCGATCGTGCGGCGAGTTCGGGAGTCACGCCTCCGACGATACGCCGCACCGCCGACTGATGATGCTCGGCACGCGGACCTGCGCCGCCGTCGACCGGTCACGCGCGTCCGGTACGCAGCTCCCCGCCCGGCACGCCCCCCGAAAGTACTTCGCGCGCACGAGGGGCCTCTCCGCGTCAGTGTGCACACCGCACTCTCGTGCGGGGGACGTACTCTCGCGGGTCGGGGGATCCTCCACACCTGTCTGTTGCGCGCACGTTGTCCACCGGGTCGCCGTTCGGCTCGCAACGGATGACAGCCGATCGTCACCCTGGGGCATGCCGAGAAACGTCTCACCGGCGGAGCTGCACGCGCGACTCCGCACCCGCGCTGAACTCCTCGACGATGGGTGGCATGTTCGCGACATCGAGCGTGCTGTTGCGAGCGGCGAGCTGCATCGGGTGCGGCGGAACCAGTATCTCGACGGTCCGCTCTGGCGCGATCTCTGGAACGAGTCGCAGCACCTCGCCGAGGTGGTGGCGGCGGCAGCGGAGATGCGGGGCGGGGCCGGAGTCATCTCCCACGCATCGGCCGCCGCTCTCCACGGGCTGCCGCTCTACCGGCACCGTCCGGCGCATGTGCACACCACGATCGCAGCGAGAGTGAGTTCCACTCCGGCAGGCGGAGTCTTCCGCCACCGCGATTCGATCACCCGTTCCGACATCGAGATGGTGCACGGCATCCGCTGCACATCTCTTGAGCGGACGATCTTCGATGTCGCCCGAACGACCGGCCGAGAGACCGCTCTGGGCTGCGCGGACGCGGGGCTGCGCCGCGAAGCCGTCAGCGACGGGTTCACGCAGGATGCTGCTCGTGCGGACGCCTGGCGCGAGCGGATGCGTGCTCGAGTGCTGCTCGCGAGGGGAACTCGAGGCGTGAGGTCCGCCCTCGCCACGATCGAGAGCGCAGACGGCCGCGCTCATCTGCCCGGTGAGAGCGTGACCAGGCTCCAGCTGCACCGCCTGGGCTTCGCCGCGCCCCGAGTGCAGGTCCCGATAGCGGCGCCCAACGGCGGGCAGTACTGGGTCGACCTCGCTCTCGACGACCGGCGGGTGTTCGTCGAGTTCGACGGCAAGGGCAAGTACCTCGACATCGCGATGACGCGAGGCGTGCCACTCGAGCAGGTGCTTCTCGACGAGAAGGAGCGCGAGGACTGGATTCGAGGTCGGACGGGATGGGGTCTCGTACGCGTGTCGGACCAGCATGTGCGCGATGCCGCGACGCTCGCTGCGCGGCTTACCGCGTTCGGCATCCATCCGCCTCGGCTCCCGTGACCATCGCCGCGATCGAAAGTACTTCGAACGCACCACAGTGCTGGCTGCGCGCGGAATTGCAAGATTCCCTCGTGCGGGCGAAGTGCTTTCGGTGAGGGATGACGGCGCGGTGCTTGCCTGGGGAGGAGACGGGACTGGGTTATGACCGCCGTCGCAGCCGATTTGGCGAGGACCACGGCATCGCGTACCCTGGGGGGAGCCAAAGACCGCCGGTCATCGACGTGCGCGCAAGCGAACGTGATCGAAGCACTGCGAATGCAGGGGCCCGCGCAGGTGTCACGAACTCTTCTCGAAGCTCCGTGCGCTTGCGCCGGAGCTTTCGTCATTCCTGAGCGAGATCAGACGACCGGATGCCTCTGGCCGACGCCCCGCCATCGCGGAGCGTCTCGTACACACAAGGAGTGGCCATGGCGCAGAAGGATGCATCGGTCGCCGAGCTCACGAAGCAATTCGAGGACTCGACCGCCGTTCTGCTGACCGAGTACCGCGGTCTGACGGTTGCCCAGCTCAAGGAGCTGCGCAACAGCATTCGTCAGGACGCGGAATACGCCGTGGTGAAGAACACGCTGACGAAGATCGCGGCCAACAAGGCCGGGATCTCTTCGCTGGACGACGAACTCAAGGGTCCGTCGGCCATCGCTTTCGTGCACGGTGACCCGGTCTCCGTCGCGAAGGGTCTGCGCACCTTCGCCAAGGCACACCCTCTTCTCGTGATCAAGGGCGGTTTCTTCGACGGGAACCCCCTGACCGCGGATGAGGTCAACAAGCTCGCCGATCTCGAGAGCCGTGAAGTCCTGCTGGCGAAGCTCGCCGGTGCGATGAAGGCCTCGCTGACGAAGGCGGCCTACGTCTTCAACGCACTGCCGTCGAAGGCCGTTCGCACGGTCGACGCACTGCGCGAGAAGCAGGAGTCCGCGGCCTGACACCGGGCTTCGGCATAGCAAAACCCCACTACAAGGAGAATCATCATGGCAAAGCTCAGCACTGAGCAGCTGCTCGACGCGTTCAAGGAGCTCACCCTCATCGAGCTCTCCGAGTTCGTCAAGGCGTTCGAGGAGACCTTCGACGTCACCGCTGCCGCCCCCGTCGCCGTTGCCGCGGCCGGCGCCGGCGCAGGCGCCCCGGCCGAAGAGGTCGAGGAGAAGGACTCGTTCGACGTCGTCCTCGAGGCCGCCGGCGACAAGAAGATCCAGGTCATCAAGGTCGTCCGCGAGCTCACCTCGCTCGGCCTCGGTGAGGCGAAGGCCGTCGTCGACGGTGCTCCCAAGGCCGTCCTCGAGGGCGCCAACAAGGAGACCGCCGACAAGGCGAAGGCCGCTCTCGAAGAGGCCGGCGCGACGGTTACGCTCAAGTAATCTCAGCACCACGCTCGAAGACCCTCGGATGCTCCGGCATCCGGGGGTCTTCGTCTTCTCAGCCGACGACGAGCCGGTCGCCGTCACGGTGCACGGGCATCGGGTCGGTGATCCCGCCCAGGAACCGGCCATCCTGGTCGAGGTTGCGGAACGCGAAGAAGAGCCAGGTGCCGTCCTCGCGGCGCTGCAGCAACCGCCCCACGTAGAGGTCGTCCTCGACGAGCGGATACGCCTCGTCGATGCGGAAAGGGCCGGTGATCGAATCAGCCGACACGGCCCAGACCGCTCCCCGCGGGTGCTCGCGGCGTCGCTCCGGCGAAGCCTGGGCGGCGAGGCACGAGAAGATCAGCACCGGGAGTCCTTCGACGATCGCGACCTGCATGACCTCGAGCTGACCGAAACCGCCCGCGAGCGGCTCGCTCAGAGGGGGAGCGGCCCGCCACGACCGCAGATCGCGCGAGAGCGCGTGTCCGACGACCCCGCGCGAATCCGGGTCGCCCTCCCTGGCGCGCGCCGTCACGAGCATGTGCCAGCCGTCGCCGAGCGGATCGCGGAACACCCAGGGATCACGCCAGTGCTCGTCCGCCCACGGCGGGCGGGAGCCGTGAGGCTCGTACCAGCGGGGGTCGGCGGACAGCAGCGGACTCTCGGGCGTGCGCGTCCAGGTCTCGAGATCGGTCGACGTCGCGGATGCCACGCGTTGCACGAATGCGCCGTCGGCGCCCCGCTCGACGCCCGTGTAGAACAGCATCCACGTCCCGTCGTCCGCGCGGACGGTGCATCCCGTCCACGTCGCGAGGGAGTCGTAGCCGGATGCCTCGCCCCGCACGAGCGCGTCGGCGACGCGCGTCCAGTGCACGAGGTCGTCCGAGACGGCGTGGCCGATCGACGCACGCTCGTGGCGCAGCTCGGGGTCCTGCAGCGCGCGGGACGCGTAGAGGAAGAACGCGTGATAGCGCTCGCCGTCGTCCGCGAACCAGAAGTCCCACACCCAGGAGTCGGGAAGATCGAGCATGGCGACGATCAGCCGGTGAACGACGGGATGTCGAGACCGCCGTCGGTGGCGGCGGTCGAGGCGCGGGCATCGATCGCCGCCGTGGACGAGCGCACGATGAGCCGCGCTTTCATGCGCACGGCACTGCGGGGTCCGTCGGGATCGGCGATCTGCGCCAGCAGCAGCTCCACCGCGACCCGACCCTGTTCGCGCGGCGACTGCTGGAGCGTCGTGAGGGAGAACATCTCGGCGTACTCGTGGTCGTCGATCCCGATGACGCTGAGCTGAGCGGGAACCTGAACGCCGAGTCGGCGCGCGGCGATGATCGCGCCGATCGCGACCTCGTCGCACGATGCGACCACGGCCGTGCAGGGGTTGTGGGTATCGCTCAGCGCGTCGACAGCGGCCGCGTAGCCGCCCGGAAGAGTGACATCGGATTCGATGTGGCGGATGGCATCGCCGAGCCCGGCATCCATCATCGCCGCCTGGTAGCCGCCGAATCGCCGTCGGTCGACCTGCGCCCAATGGCGATCCGTCTGCCCGCCGAGGAACGCGATCCGTCGATGCCCGAGCGCGATGAGGTGATCCGTCGCACGGCGGGCGGCGTAGTCGTCGTCGATCTCGACGACGGAGGTCGCGTCGCCCGAGCCGACGACGCTGACGACCGGGCGCCCGATCTTGACGAGCTGCTCGAGTTCGTGGTGATCCGGCTCGAGACCCACCGCGATGAGGCCGTCGAAACGGCTCCGCGCGAGGTAGTCGCCGAAGATGCGGGCGCGCCCGGGGCTCGCCGGCTTGGCATCGTAGAGCGTGAGGTCGAGACCGCGTTCGAGGAGCACCTCCTGGATGCCCTCGAGCACTTCGGCGAAGAACCAGCGGTTGAGGTAGGGCATCACGACGCCGATGTTCTGGGTCTTGCCCGTCGCGAGGCTGACGGCGTTCGTCGAGGGCACGTAGCCGATCTCCGCCGCGGCGGCTTCGACGCGGCTTCGTGTGTCGTCCGACACGTAGCCGGTGCCGCCGAGCGCGCGGCTGGCGGTCGACTTCGACACGCCGGCTCTGCGTGCGACCTCCGCGATGCCGCTCATGCGTCAGTCAGCCCTTTCCGCGAGGTGATCGGGACCCAGCATAGTCAGGGGAAGCGAGATATGGGAACGGTTCCATGAATCCGCCTACCTACTCGAAGTCAATAAAGTGACGCTGATCTGGCTCTAATCCGCCTTCCGCGGGGGCGGAAGGGTTGACTGGTTGTGCAAAGTGGGGAGAATCCCATACCGTGTGTGGGAACGGTTCCCGATGGAATCGTCAGGTGACTCGAAGAGGAGAAACACATGGGCATGTCACAGCAACGACGGCTCCTGATCCCGGTCGTCGGGATCGGCATCGTCGGATTGGCACTCGCCGGCTGCACCGGCGGGGGAGGCGGAGACAACGGAGGCGGCGGTGACGCCGGCGGAACCGTCACGATCATGGGCGCGTTCACCGACGCGCAGGCAGCTGCTTTCCAGGCCGATCTCGACAAGTGGGGCGAGACGAGCGGCATCACCGTCACGTACGACGGCAACACCGACTTCCAGACCGCGGTCGTGGCGCGTGCCACCGCAGGCAACCCGCCCGACATCGCGATCTACCCGCAGCCGGGCGTGCTGAAAAGCCAGACGAACACGCTCTTCCCGCTTGAGGATCTCGGCATCGACGTCGAGGCGATCACCGCCGACGAGGCGAACGGCCTCGGCACCATCGCCGCCACCGAGGACGGCACGTTCGGTCTGCCGTACTCGATCAACGTCAAGTCGCTCGTCTGGTACAACCCGGCGGCCTTCGAGGCGGCGGGTCTCACCGTGCCCACGACGGACGCTGAGATGACCGCCCTGCAGGAGAAGATCATCTCCGACGGTCTCGGCTACCCGTGGTGCGTCGGACTCGAATCCGGTGCGGCGACGGGATGGCCCGCGACCGACTGGCTCGAGGAGTACGTGCTGCGCTACGGCGGTCTCGACGAGTACAACTCGTGGATCGCGGGAGACACGCTGTTCACGAGCGATGTCGTGACCGAGGCCGGTGACAAGGTCGCCGACGAGCTGCTCCAGCCCGACAAGATCAACGGCGGAGGAGCCGCAGCGGCGACGACGTCGTTCCAGACCGCGGGCAACCAGCTGTTCGTCTCGGGCAAAGAGAACGGTCAGTGCTTCATGATGCGGCAGGGATCGTTCATCGCGGACTTCTTCCCCGACGACATCAAGGCGCAGATCGCCGACAACGACCTGACGAACATCGACTTCTTCCAGCTGCCGTCGCCCGAGGGCACCGAATCGGCGATGCTCGGCGGTGGCGACCTCGTCGGCGCGTTCACGAACAACGAGAACACCAAGGCGGTCGTGGAGTACATCACCGGCAAGGACTTCGGCACGAACGGCTACGCCAGCCAGGCCATCTTCCTCTCGCCGCACAACGACTTCGACACCTCCAACTACACGACGGAGTTCCAGAAGAAGGCGCAGGAGCTCCTCGCGGCATCCACGCTGTTCGGGTTCGACGCCTCCGACCAGATGCCGGGTGAAGTCGGCTCCGGCACCGAGTGGACCGAGCTCACGAGCTGGTTCGCCGGTCAGAAGACGATGGAACAGGCCTTCGAGGCGATCGACGCCTCCTGGCCCCGGTAAGCAATCCTGACCCACGCGGTGCCGGGGTGGGAACCCCGGCACCGCGTGAGTCCACCCGACATCACCACCCCTACAACGACGTCAGGCGGCAACGATGGCCATACTCAGCGCATTCATCTCCGTGGCCCTGGGGCTCGGAGTCTCATTCCTGATCTTCTGGGGCCTCAACTGGCTCACGGAGAAGACCCCCGACAAGACCAAGGCCCGGCTGCTGCCCTACGTCTTCCTCTTCCCGGTGATCGTGCTCGTCTCGATCTTCCTGCTGTACCCGGCGCTGCGGACGGTCGTCGACAGCTTCATGCAGCAGAGCCAGCGGCGCGGCGAGGCGGCGACGTTCGTCGGCTTCGACAACTACGTCGATCTGTTCACGGATCCGAACTTCCTCGGCGTGCTCCTCAACAATCTGCTGTGGGTGCTCGTGGTCCCGGCCGCTGCCGTCATCATCGGGCTGCTGGTCGCGACCCTCACCGACAAGCTCGGCAAGCGACGCGAGTCGTCGTTCAAGGCGATGATCTTCCTGCCGATGGCCCTCTCGGGCATCGCCGCCGCCGTGACGTGGAGGTTCATCTACTTCTACGCCCCGCCCGGCAACCCGCAGATCTACCTGCTCAACGAGATCTGGACCAGCATCACCGGTGGTGACCCCGTGCCGTGGCTCACGATCGACGCGGGTCGCCTCAACAGCTTCCTCATCATGTTCATCGGCATCTGGCTGCAGGTCGGGTTCGCGATGGTGCTGCTCTCGGCCGCGATCAAGGGCGTGCCCGAAGAGACCCTCGAGGCGGCACGGATCGACGGAGCAAGCGAGCGCCGGCTGTTCTTCGGTGTGGTCGTCCCGCAGATCCGCGGCACGATCATCGCCGTCTTCGTCACCGTCGTCATCTTCGTGATGAAGATCTTCGACATCATCTACGCCATGACGGGCGGCCAGTACCAGACCAGCGTCCTCGCCGTCGAGTTCTACACGCAGCTGTTCAGCTTCCAGAACCCGGGGAAGGCTGCCGCTGTCGTCATCGTGCTGATGATCGCCGTCATCCCCCTCATCGTCTACCAAGTCCGCAGCTACAAGTCGCAGGAGGAACTCCGATGAGTGTCATCCCGACCCCCGTCGTCGACGAGGACAACAACACCCGGACGATCGTCACCGAGGGCAAGCGGTCGCGCAGGCGTCCCGCCGAGGGCGACCGCTCGAAGCCTCGCGTCCTCGTCACGATCATCATGGGCGTGATCTCCGTCGCGTGGCTCGTCCCGCTCCTCGGCCTGCTCATCACGAGCTTCCGCACGAAGACGGCGGCCGACTCGACCGGGTGGTGGACGGTCTTCACCGACCCGCTCAACGCGGGCTGGACGCTCGACGGCTTCTCGCAGGCATGGGACTCGCTCAACGTCGAGGTGTCGTTCTGGAACTCGCTCGCCGTCACCATCCCGGCGACGATCCTGCCGATCATGGTCGCCGCGATGGCGGCATACGCGTTCACGTTCTTCCAGTTCCGCGGCAAGGAGATCTACTTCGCCATCGTGCTCGGCCTCATGGTCGTGCCGATCCAGCTCGCGATCATCCCGATCCTCCAGCTGTTCGTGTGGTTCGGCAACACGACCGGCATCCAGATCATCGGGCAGTACCCCGCAGCCTGGATCGTGCACTCGACGTTCGCGCTGCCGCTGGCGATCTACATCCTGCGCAACTACATGCAGACCCTCCCGAACGCGCTGATCGAGGCGGCGCGCGTCGACGGGGCGAGCCACTTCCAGATCTTCTGGCGACTCGTCGTGCCGATGTCGGTGCCCGCGCTGGCGTCGTTCGCGATCTTCCAGTTCCTGTGGGTGTGGAACGACTTCCTCGTGGCGTACATCTTCATCCAGTCGGGACCGAACGCCGTGCTGACTCAGGGGCTGTACACGCTGCTGGGACAGTACGGACAGGGGTGGCAGCGCGTCGCGGCAGGGTCGTTCATCACCCTCGTCGTGCCGCTGGTCATCTTCTTCGCACTGCAGCGGTACTTCGTCCGCGGACTGACGGCGGGCTCGGTCAAGTAGCTGGGGAAGCGACGGAGGGCGCGGCGCCGGGGGGATGCCGCGCCCTCCTTCGTGCGCTCAGTCGATCGCCGTGACGCGGTAGATCACGAGCTGATCGGGATGCACGCGCGGTGCGGTGACTCCCGCGTCCTGCAGCAGATCGCCCCGGAAGACCGCGCCGTCGAACCTCACGTCGGCCCGCTCGTGTCGATCCCAGTACTCCTGCGCAGCGAGCTGCTCGGCGTCGCTCGGCTCGCCCCACCACGCCGGGGCGATGAGCCCTGACGGCAGCACGCCGATGAAGAGCGGCGCCACACGGTAGCGCCGCGCCGGATCGAGGCCGCGCAGGCGCAGACGGGCCGGAGGATCGGGATGGATGCTGTCCAGCACCGCGACGCTGAAGAGGGCCGCCCCGCGGTCCGGTGCGACGACGCCGTGCGCGACGACCCGCGGGTCGGCGGAGTCCACGCGCACGATGTCGCCGCCGAGGAGCAGGCCGCGCTCCTTCCGGAAGAACGCGATCCAGTCGGCGAGGGTGTCGAGCTCGGCGTCCGTGGCCTCGGCGAGGTTCCATTCGATGCCGAAGTGTCCGAAGAGCGCGGTGCCGGCGCGGAACGACAGGTCCATGCGACGACCCGTGGTGTGCGAGCGCTCCGAGGCGATGTGGACGCCGAGGTACTCGGGCGGGACGAGCTGCGCCGTCCATCGGTTCATCGACTGCCTGTCGTGCGGATCGCTGTTGTCCGAGACCCACACGCGATCGGTGAGCTCCAGCACGCCGAGATCGACGCGGCCACCGCCCGACGAGCACGACTCGATCTCGAGGTCGGGGTGCGCGTCGCGCAGTTCGCGCAGCAGCCGGTAGAAGGCGAGCGTCTGCGCGTGCACGATCGGTCTGCCCTCGTCGGTGCGGTCGCCCGCCTCGATCAGGTCGCGATTGTGGTCCCACTTGATGTAGTCGATCGTGTACTCGCCGAGGAGCGCGAGCATCTGGCTCTTGACGTGCCCGTAGGCGCCGGGATGAGCGAGGTTCAGTACGTGCTGGAATCGCGATTCGATCGGCAGATCGTCGCGCGCGGCCATGATCCACTCGGGGTGCGCGCGAGCGAGGTCGCTGTCGAGGCTGATCATCTCGGGCTCGAACCACAGCCCGAACTGCATGCCGCGCGCGTGCACGTGGTCGATGAGCGGATGCAGGCCTTCGGGCCAGACGTCGGCGGAGACGATCCAGTCGCCGAGCCCCGCGCGGTCGTGGCGGCGCGCGCCGAACCAGCCGTCGTCGAGCACGAAGCGCTCGATGCCGATCGCTGCGGCCTTGTCGGCCAGCGCGATGAGCTCCTCGGCATCGTGGCGGAAGTAGACCGCCTCCCAGACGTTCAGCGTCACGGGCCGGTCGGGCCCCGGCGCGTCCGCGCGGCCGCGCAGGTGCGCGTGGAAGCGGTGGGCGACGGCATCCATCCCCTCACCGTAGGCACCGTAGAACCACGGGCTCTCGTACGAGCCGCCGGGGGCGAGGACGATCTCGCAGGGCAGCAGGACTTCGCCGCCGCCGAGAACCTGCTCGCCTGTGAAGACACGCTCGGCGTAGTGGCGGTGGTTGCCGCTCCACGCCGTGTGCACCGCCCATACCGGCCCCGCCGCGAAACCGAACCCGGGAACGCCCGCGTGCAGCACGAACGCGCTGTCGGCACCGGTGCGGCCGCGGCGGTTCTCGCGGAGGTGGATGCCGTCGCGCAGCGGAGTGCGCTGCGGCGTGCGCTCGCCGTTGTGCTGTCCCGTGAAGTCGAGCAGCTCGGTGGCCTCCGAGGGGATCGGGAAGGCGAGCGAGAGGTCGTCGAGCGTGTACGGCGCGGCGGCGAGATTCGTCACGGTCGCGCGCGAGCGCAGAAGTCCGGTCGGGAGGAGCTCGACCACCAGGCGCAGGTCGAGACGAGCCGAGTCGTCCACGGCGTGGAAGACGAGCTCTGCCGCGGTCCCCTGAGCGAATCCGTCCACCGCCTCGCCGTCGAGCTCGATGCGGCGCACGACGAAGCGGGGCGACCAGCCCGCACCCGCGAACGACCCCGAGAGTCCCGGCCGACCGATCCAGCCGGCGTGGTGCTCGGGCAGCACGGCGAGCCGCAGCGGCACCTCGGGGGTGTTCGATCCGATCACCGGGACGGCGGCGTCGCACAGGCCCTCGGCGGCAGCGGCGTCGAGGGAGGCGAGCGGGCGTCCCCAGTGCACGATCGCGGGGAGGCGCCCGTCCCGCGCATCGACGACGACCGAGACGCCGGCGGCGGAGAGATGGATGACGGAGGATGCGGTGCTCACGGCATCCATTCTTCCCTCCGGCGGGCAGCCCGCAGTGATTGCGTCCGTGCGCTTCGTGTGCCGCGCTCCCGCGCGTCACTAGGGTGAGTCCATGGATGCCGCTCCCGCCGCGACCTCGTCACGATCCGTCGATCCCGCTGCGGGCCTGACCGCCGCCGACGTCGCGGAGCGCATCGCGGCGGGCCGCACCAACGCGTACAAGGCCGACACGAGCCGCGGCGTGTGGAGCATCGTCCGCGCCAACGTCTTCACGCTGTTCAACGGGATCGTCTTCGCATGCTTCTTCGTGCTGCTGCTGCTCGGCCGCTGGCAGGATGCGATCTTCGGCCTCGCGGCGTTCGCGAACTCGATCATCGGCTGCTGGCAGGAGTTCCGCGCGAAGGCGGCACTCGACAAGCTCGCGCTGCTCAACGCTTCGGCCGCGCGCGTGCGCCGCGACGGCGTCGAGGTCGATCTGGCTCCGAGCGAGGTCGTGCTGGACGACATCCTCGTGCTGCGCGCGGGCGATGAGGTGCCCGCCGACGCCGTGGTCTCGGAGTCGCGGGCGCTGCAGATCGACGAGTCCATGCTCACCGGCGAGTCCGATGCCGTCGACAAGAAGCCCGGCGACGAGGCGCTCTCGGGATCGATCGTCGTGGCCGGCGAGGGCGCCGCCCAGGTCGACCGCGTCGGCGCGGATTCGTACGCCAACCAGTTCGCGGGCGAGGCGAAGCGCTTCTCGCTCGTGTCGTCGGAGCTGCGCACCTCGGTCAACCGGGTGCTGAAGTGGGTGGGGTGGGGGATCGGCCCGATCGGTCTGCTCGTGCTCAACGCGCAGATGATGGTCGCGGGCGGCTGGGTGACGGCCTGGGAGACCGGCACCTGGGTTCAGGCGGTCGTCAACACCATCGCGTCGCTCACGGCGATGATCCCGCTGGGTCTCGTGCTCATGACGAGCATCGCATTCGCCGTCGGCGCCGCGAAGCTCGCCAACCGCAAGGTGCTCGTCAACGAGCTGCCTGCCGTCGAGGGGCTCGCGCGGGTCGACATCATCTGCCTCGACAAGACAGGCACGCTCACGGCGGGGGACATCGACTTCGACGGAGCCCACCCGCTCGAGGGGGGATCGTCGGGCTTCGAGGACGTGCTCGCCTGGTACGGGTCGGCGCCCGACGCGAACGCGACCGCCAAGTGCCTGCGCGTGCCGTACCCGGTCGCCGCGCCGCTCGACGTCTCGGCGTACATCCCGTTCTCGTCCGCACGCAAGTGGAGCGCTGTCTCGTTCGCCTCGGGAGAGCCCGGGACCTGGGTGCTCGGGGCACCCGAGATGGTGTTCGGGGATGCCGCGACCGACGCGACCACCCCGCTGGGTCGCGTCGTGACCGAGCTCGCCTCGACCGGCCGACGCACACTCGTGCTCGCGCATTCGTCCACGGCGATCGACGAGGCGGACGTCGCGGCCGAGCGACTGCCGCACGACGTCGTCCCCGCGGTCGTCCTGACCTTCCGCGAGCAGGTGAGACCGGATGCCGCGCAGACGCTCGCCTACTTCGGCGAGCAGGGGGTCGGCATCCGCGTCATCTCCGGCGACAACCCGCGCACGGTCGCCGCGATCGCCCGCGAGGTCGGACTCGACGCTCCCCAGGGATTCGACGCACGAAAACTGCCCGAGGACGACGCCGAGCTCGGTCGCGTGCTCGAGGAGAACCTCGTCTTCGGCCGCGTCACACCGGAGCAGAAGAAGCGCATGGTCGTCGCGCTGCAGTCGCGCGGGCACACGGTCGCCATGACCGGCGACGGGGTCAACGACGCTCTCGCGATCAAGACGGCGGACATCGGCATCGCGATGAACTCCGGCTCCGCCGCCACCAAGGCCGTCGCACGACTCGTGCTGCTCGACGGCCAGTTCTCTCATCTGCCCGATGTCGTCGCCGAGGGTCGCCAGGTGATCGCCAACATCGAGCGCGTCTCGATGCTGTTCCTGACGAAGACGGCGTATGCGACGGGCCTGGCGATCCTCTTCGGCGTCATGGTGCTGGAGTTCCCGTTCCTGCCCAGGCAGCTCTCGATCACCGACGGTCTGACGATCGGCATCCCGGCGTTCTTCCTCGCCCTCCTGCCGAACGCCCAGCGCTACGTGCCCGGATTCCTGCGCCGCTCGCTGAGCTTCGCGATCCCTTCCGGCATCATCATCGCGATCGCCCTCACGGTCTACACGCGTCTCGCCATGGCGTTGCAGGTGCCCGAGCCCGAACTGCGCACGGGGTCGACGATCATCCTCGCGATCGTCGGCATCTGGGTGCTCACGGTGCTCTCGCGACCCGTCACCCGCGTCAAGGCGCTCGTGATCGGGGCGATGTTCATCGGCCTCGTGCTGGTGTTCAGCATCCCGATCGCCACCGAGTTCTTCCAGCTCGTCGACCCCGGCCAGGAGTGCGCGTGGCTCATCGCGGGCATCACGATCGTGACGATCGGCGGCATCGAGATCGTGCGGTTCTTCCACCGCCGGTACGTCGCGAAGTCGCTCGGCGCCGCGGGCACGCGCTGAGCCCGCTGACCCGCAGCCTGCGCGAACCACTCGCTTTGCGTGAACCCACGTACTTCCGTCGA
The DNA here is from genome assembly GCF_051860965.1 of Microbacterium sp. Lineage (GTDB taxonomy): Bacteria > Actinomycetota > Actinomycetes > Actinomycetales > Microbacteriaceae > Microbacterium. Next base: position 55,309 of record NZ_JBIMKU010000007.1, on the reverse strand, counting down.
CGAAATCGAGTGGGTTCGAAGAAAGTGCGTGGGTTCGGCGAGGGGATGCGTCGCTGCTAGGCCGTGACCTGGGTCGTGGCCGCGAAGAACCGTGAGCCGGGCGGCAGCCAGAGCACGCACAGGACGGCGATCTCGATGACGCCCTGCGTGATCGCCGACCCCTGCCAGCCGTCCGTGGTGACGATCGTCGTGACGTGGAGGGCGAGGGAGATCACGAGGTAGATCGTGATGAGCAGACGTGAGAAGCGGCTGCCGCGCGCGAGGCCCGAGGCGACCGCGATCATGAGCAGCCCGAGCAGGATGACCGCCGCGCCCAGCAGAGAGACCGTCAGGACCTCGTCGCGCGGCACGTCGTAGCGGCTCAGGAGCACGAGGATGCCGAGCGCGATGCTCGTGAAGGCGGTGATGTACACCAGCACGATCGCGATGGTGACGACCACGGGTCGTCTGACGGTGTCGACGGATGCCTCGCTCACGGGCCCAGGTTAGCGCTCAGCCGCTGCACTGCAGGCGCGATTGCATCGACTCCATCGCATCGATCTCGGCCGTCTGACCGTTCTTCATGGCCTCGGCGACGGCATGTGCGCGCGGGTCGGAGCCGAGTTCGAGCAGCGCTTCGGCCATGGGGATCGCCGCCTGGTGGTGCCGGATCATGAGCGAGAGGAAGAGGCAGTCGGCTTCTCGACCGCTCGCCGCCTGCAGCGCGGCGAGCTCATCGGCGGAGGCCATGCCCATCGCGACGCGGAGCTCCTCGTCTGTGGGCGTCTCGCCCGTCGTGGTTCCGCCGTGGGCGTGACCGCCGTCCGCCGTCGTCATCCACGACATGAGCGGGCCGCCGGACTGCGACAGCCCCCACTTGACGAGCCAGTCGTACATCTGGCCCTTCTGCTCGGCCTGCGATGTCGCGATGTCGTAGGCCAGGATGCGGAGCTCCTGATCGTCCGTCTTGCGGTAGATCTCCATCGCCATGTCGATCGCCTGCGCATGGTGGATCTGCATGTCGCGCGCGAACCCGGCATCCGCCGAGTCCGTCGAGGGGGTCACCACCGACGAGTTTGCGCCGAAGGTCGAGAAGCGGCCGATCGCGAACGCGAGACCCGCGACGCCGAGCGCGACGACGGCGATCAGCAGCCACCGGCGCCAGCCGGCGACCGGTGTCTCACCGCTCTCGCTCACGGGCAGGACCTACTGCTTGCCGGGACCGTCGATCGCGCCCGTGCACAGCGCGCCGGGCTCGGGGACGTCGTTCGAGCGCCAGTACTCGGTGAAGAACTCCGCGATGCGCGGGTCGTCGGCCGAGTCGACCTTGAGCTGGTGGTTCCAGTTGCTCACCGCGATGGGAGTGTCCATTCCCTCGTACGGCGAGAGGATGACGTACGTCGACGGCAGCACCGACTTGAGCGTCGCGAGCGCATCGCCCGAGATGACGGCCGGGTCGTAGGTGACCCACACGGCGCCGTGCTCGAGCGCGTGCACGGCGTTCTCGTTCTGCTGCGGCTGGTCGTAGATGCCGCAGTTGAGCCAGACGGCGTTGTGCGGGCCACCCGCGGGCGGGTTCTGCGGGTAGTCCACGGTGCCCTCGACGTGCTGCGTCTCGTTGTCGAACGTCTCGACGCCCTCGATCACCGCACCCGTGCCGCCGCCGGCCTCGTACGACGCCGGAGGAGCGGGCTGGAAGACGATGGATGCCACGATCGCCCCGACCACGATGACCGCTGCCGCCGAGCCGACGGTCCACCACACGATCTTGCCGCGGCGTCGCTTCGCGAGCTGCTTCTGGTACTCGGCCAGCTTCTCCTGGCGCTTCTGCTCGCGCTGCTGCTTGACGGTCAGATTGATCTCGGCCTGCTTGGCCGGGTGGCCGCTCGTGCGCTTGTCGGCAGGCGGGGGAGTCGTGCTCGGGGTCATGAGGCCTCGTGTCGATGAGCTGCTGTCTCGCCGGAATCGGCGCCTCCAGCCTATGCGGCTGAATGATCAACTGGCTGGGAACCGGCCGTACCCGACCTCCGAGGACTCGAGTCGGTGCATCGACCCTCGCGGGAAGGGGGAAGTATCCGGTATCATGGGTGTCGAATCGATTCGGTCCGTCTTCGATCCTGCGATTCGCCTCCTCGCGCCTGAGCCGGTGACCCCGGCGTCGACGCTCCCGCCTCGTCGCCGAAACGAAACCTCTGTGCTCGATACCGCTCCTGTTCCCGTCACGCCGCCCGCACGCGAGCAGCCCTCGACCGCCACGGGCTCGATCCGCATCCCGCCCGCAACGGGCGCGATCCGCACGCTCGGGCCGAACCCGGCCACGGCGCCGATCATGCTCCACCCCGGCGACTCGATCTCGAACCGCCGGCGCGTCCTCTACATCATCCTGCTCGGTGCGCTGACGGCTCTCGGGCCGTTCACGATCGACCTGTACCTTCCCGCGTTCCCCGTGCTCGAGGCGGACTTCGACACGACGGCCGCCGCGATCCAGCTGACGCTCACGGGCACGATGGTCGGTTTCGCCATCGGCCAGCTCGTCGTAGGCCCCCTCAGCGACAAGGTCGGCCGCCGGGTCCCGCTGCTCGCCGTCACGGCGGTCCACGTGCTCGCGAGCATCTTCGCGGCCCTCGCCCCGAGTCTCGAGCTGCTCATGGTCGCGCGATTCTTCCAGGGCGCCGGCGCCGCGGCGGGAGGAGTCGTGGCCGCCGCCATGGTGCGCGACCTGTTCGGCGGCCGGCGGCTCGTGACGATGCTCTCGCGGCTGGCCCTCGTCTCCGGCGTGGCGCCCGTGCTCGCGCCGCTCGTGGGGTCCGCGCTGCTGCTCGTCATGCCGTGGCGCGGCGTCTTCGTCGTGCTCGCGGTCTACGGCGCCGTCATGCTCGCCGCATCCCTCTTCCTCCTGCCCGAGACGCTGCCTCCCGCGCGTCGCGGAGCGAAGGGCGGCACGACCATCTGGCAGCGCTACAAGAGCGTCTTCAGCGACCGCGTCTTCATCGGCGTGCTCATCATCGGGGGCATGACCTTCAGCGGGCTGTTCTCGTACCTCTCGTCGTCGTCGTTCCTCTTCCAGATCTCGTACGGCTTCAACGCGCAGCAGTACGGCATGCTGTTCGCCGCCAACTCGCTCGGCGTCGTCGTCGGCGTGCAGGTCGCGTCGCGGCTCGCCGCCCGATTCGGCCCTCAGTGGGTGATGGCGTTCTCGACCGGGGTGCTCGTGCTGGCCTCGGCATCCATCATCGTCACCGACCAGCTCGGTCTCGGCCTGTGGGGCACCGTCGTGCCGCTCTTCGTCTTCATGACGGCGTGCGGGTTCACCTTCCCGTGCGTGCAGGTGCTCGCGCTCGACCGGCACGGCAAGGCGGCCGGCACCGCGCAGTCGATCATCGGCGCGACGAACTTCGGGGTCGCGGGCATCATCTCGCCGCTCGTGGGGTGGATCGCGAAGGATGCCGGCATCACTGCGACGACGATGGCGACCGTCATGGTCGGCTGCGCGAACATCGGGGCGATCGCGCTCTGGTTCGTCGTTCAGCCGCGCACCGTCGAGCGCCTCGCGCCGTAGGGGTCAGCGGACGGGCTGCAGGAGGAAGATGCGGGCGTCGCGCCCCGAGTCGCGCTCGTATTCGCGATAGTCGGGCCACTGACGCTCGAGGACCGCCCAGACGGCGTCGCGCTCCTCGTCGGGCACGAGAGTCGCATGCACCTTCATGCGCCTCCCGCGCACCGTGATGGCGGCGTCGGGATGGGCCAGCAGGTTGTTCGTCCACGCGGGATGCGTCGCCCCCGCCCAGTTCGTGCCGGCGACGTACGCCCGGCCCTTGCCGTCGGCCGTGTACATGAGCGGCGCGTCCCGCGGCTCGCCGCTCTTGGCGCCGATCGTGTGCAGGACGAGGGACGGCACCAGGAACGCGGTGAGCTGGATGCGCCCACCCGACACCCTCGACGTCCAGCGCTCCATCGGCGGAAGCGCCGTGACGGCGAAGCGCCGGAACCACGGCGTCCGCGAGAGGGGCGCGGTGATCGTGCGGAGGAGGCGCATCAGGCGCGCACCGGCTGGAGGCGGAAGAGCTTCACGGTGCGTCCCGATGCCCTCTCGTAGTCGCGGTAGCCGGGCCACTGGTGCTCGATGCGCGCCCACGCGGCGTCGCGCTCGTCGTCGGGGATGAGGGATGCCCGCACCGGCATGAACCGGCCGCGCACCGTGATCCCGGCATCCGGGTGCGCGAGAAGATTCGTCGTCCACGCCGGGTGATGCCCGCCGGCGAAGTTCGTCCCGGCGACGATCGCCCGGCCCTGACCGTCGGGGGTGTACATGAGCGCCGCGTCGCGCGGCTCGCCCGACTTCGCCCCCGTCGTGTGCAGCACGAGCGACGGCACGAGCAGGCCGCTGAGCGGCACCCTGCCTCCCGTCAAGGCCGCGAAGACCCGCTCCAGCCGCGGCATGAGCCACGGCCCCGCACGGCGGAAAGCCCGTGTGCGGGTCAAGGGGGCGATCGTGGCGCGTACCACATCGACGACGCGTGTCATAGCGCCATCATCCCGCACGCGCGCACGGCAGAATGGGCGGATGGCGGCGAATCGACGAGAGAGGGATGCGGCGGCATCCCCCCTGCGCGTCGCGCCGATCCTGGTGACGGGCATCGTGCTGATCCTGCTGTCGGCCGGACTCGGCTGGTGGCTCTTCTCGCGAGGCAACGCCGCCTTCGCGATCGACGTGTGGTGGAACTCGCTGCTCGCGTCGGGCTGGTCGCCCATCCTCGGCGGGTTCTCGCTCGTGATGAACTTCCTGGGCGGGGGGTGGTTCGCGGTCCTGGTCGTGCCGATCGGCGGGGCGGTCGTGCTCGCGCTGCTGCGGCGGCCGTGGTCGGCGACCTACTTCATCGCGGCGCAGGCGATCTCCGCCGGGCTCGTGCAGCTGCTCAAGACGACGTTCGGGCGAGCTCGTCCCGAGGAGATCCTGGTGCACTCGGACTACGGCTCGTACCCGTCCGGGCACGTCGCCGGCGCGGCGACGCTCGCGACCGTCTTCGTCATCCTGTTCCCGCGTCTCGGTGTGCTCATCATCGGCGCCGCCTGGGTGCTGCTCATGGCGTTCAGCCGCACCTACCTGCACGCGCACTGGCTCAGCGACACGCTCGGCGGGGCGCTCGCGGGCGCGGGCGCGGCGCTCGTCGTGGCAGCCGCCTTCGCGCGTCTCCTCTCGCGAGAGCTCTCTCCCCAGGAGAAGTCGCTCTCGCTCTGACACTCCGCTCGTCCCCTGCGAGCGGGTGACTCCTCACGGTCGGCGGGTGCCTTCTGCCCCGCGTGTGCCCGTGGCTAGGCTGAGCGCATGACCGACCCCGCCGTCGCTGCCGCCGAAGCCGAACTCGCACGTCTGCGCGCAGAGGCCGAAGCGGCTGAAGCCCTGCTCAAGGCCGCGCAAGCCAAGGCTGCGCTCGCCGCCGCCGAAGCCGACGCGGCCAAGGCGAAGGCGGGGATCGCGGCATCCGCGCCCTCGCCTGCGGCTGATGAGGAGAATCGGTCCGCTGAGGGGGAGTCGCCGGCGAATGCGCCGCTCGGGGCGGAATCCCCCCACGAAGACGCCGGATCGAGCGATACGAACGCCTCCGCACCGGCCTCCGTCGCGGAGCCCGTGGAAGCGTCCTCGGGCCCGCTCGACGCCGAAGAGATCGCCGCGGTCGTGAAGGGGTACACCTTCGAGGGCACGACTCTGGACCTCGGCGCACTCATGAACACCGAGCCCGTCGCCGCCGCCCAGATCCGCATCCCGCTGGGCATGATGAACCGCCACGGTCTCGTCGCCGGCGCGACCGGCACGGGCAAGACCCGCACGCTGCAGGGACTCGCCGAGCAGCTCGCGAGCAAGGGCGTGCCCGTCTTCGCGGCCGACATCAAGGGCGACCTCTCGGGCGTCGCGACGCCGGGCGAGCCGAGCGAGAAGCTCCTCGCCCGGACGGCGGCGATCGGGCAGGAGTGGAAGCCCGAGGCATCGGTCACCGAGTACTTCGCGCTCGGCGGCATCGGCAAGGGGGTGCCGGTGCGCGCGACCGTCAGCGGCTTCGGTCCGCTGCTGCTGAGCAAGGTCCTCGGCCTCAACGCGACGCAGGAGTCGAGTCTCGGGCTCGTGTTCCACTACGCCGACGCCAACGGGCTCGCGCTCGTGGACCTCTCGGACCTCCGTGCCGTGCTCACCTACCTCACGGGCGACGAGGGCAAGGCCGAGCTCAAGGAGCTCGGCGGACTCTCCGCGGCGACCGCGGGCGTCATCCTGCGCGAGCTCATCACCTTCGCCGACGAGGGCGCCGACGTCTTCTTCGGCGAGCCCGAGTTCGAGGTGACCGACTTCCTGCGGACGGCGCCCGACGGGCGCGGCATCATCAGCCTGCTCGAGGTGCCGGGCATCGCCGACAAGCCCGCGCTCTTCTCGACGTTCCTCATGTACCTCCTGGCCGAGCTGTTCGAGATCCTCCCCGAGGTCGGCGACCTCGACAAGCCGAAGCTCGTGTTCTTCTTCGACGAGGCCCACCTGCTCTTCAAGGACGCCTCGAAGGACTTCCTCTCGGCGATCACGCAGACCGTCCGCCTCATCCGCTCGAAGGGCGTCGGCGTCTTCTTCGTGACGCAGACGCCGAAGGACGTGCCCTCCGACGTGCTCGCGCAGCTCGGCTCGCGCGTGCAGCACGCGCTGCGCGCCTTCACCCCGGATGACGCGAAGGCCCTCCGCGCGACGGTCGGCACGTACCCGAAGTCCGGCTACGACCTCGAGCGCACGCTGCAGGAGCTCGGCACGGGCGAGGCGATCGTCACGGTCATGAGCGAGAAGGGCGCGCCGACGCCGGTGGCCTGGACGCGCCTGCGCGCACCGCAGGGGCTCATGTCGCCGACGCCCGACCCCGCGATCGACGCGGCGGTCAAGGCATCCCTCCTCCTGGCGAAGTACGGCACGGCGATCGACCGCGAGTCGGCGCGCGAGATCCTGACGGCGAAGATGAAGGCGGCGGATGACGCGGCCGCGGCTCAGGAAGCTGCGCTGGCGAAGGCGAAGGCCGACGCCGAGTTCGCCAAGCAGCAGGCGGCGATCGACAAGGCCCAGGCCGCGGCCGACAAGAAGGCTCAGGCCGAGTACGAGCGTCTGCTCAAGAAGACGGCGGGAACCTCCCGCACGTCGAGCCGTGCGCCGAAGTCGGGGATCGAGCAGGTGCTCAACTCGAAGTCGACGCAGACGATCCTCAACGGCGTCATCCGCGGACTCTTCGGCACCGGCAGGCGCTAGCTGTCAACCCCTGACCGACATCCGGCGCGCGGCGTAGCGTGGCGGCGATGGACGATCTCACAGCACCCACGGGGCGCGAGCCCGAGCTGACGGCAGAGCCGCGCGAGGACGGCACGGCGCCGCGCGCGCTCGTGTTCGGAGCGACGGGCTACATCGGCGGCCGCCTGGTGCCGCGCCTGCTCGCGGCGGGCTACCGCGTGAGGGTCGTCGCGCGGGACGCGGGGCGCCTCGGGGCGTTCTCGTGGGGCGGCGACGTCGAGGTGGTCGAGGGCGACGCGACGGATCCGGATGCCGTCGCCCGAGCGGTCGCCGACGTCGACGTGCTGTACTACCTGATCCACTCGATGTCGGCCGGCAAGGGGTTCGAAGACACCGACCGCCGCGCGGCGCGGACCGTCGCGGGCGCCGCCGCCGACGCAGGCGTGCACCGCATCGTGTACCTCGGCGGGCTCCACCCAGACGATGCGAAGCTCTCGCCGCACCTTCGGTCTCGCGTCGAGGTCGGTGAGATCCTCCTCGCCTCGGGTGTGCCGACGCTCGTCCTGCAGGCCGGCGTCGTGATCGGCTCGGGATCGGCGTCGTTCGAGATGGTGCGACACCTCACCGAGGTGCTGCCCTACATGCCCGCGCCGAAGTGGGTGCGCAATCACATCCAGCCGATCGCCGTCCGCGACGTGCTGCACTACCTGCTGGGCGCGGCCCGGGTCCCGGCGGACGCGAACCGCGCGGTCGACATCGGCGGGCCGGACGTGCTGCGGTACGGCCAGATGATGAACGGCTACGCCGTCGAGGCAGGCCTCCCGCAGCGTGCGATCGCGGCGCTGCCGGTGCTCACCCCCGGGCTCGCCTCGCACTGGGTCGGGCTCGTCACGCCGATTCCGGCATCCATCGCCCGCCCGCTCGTGGAGTCCCTGCAGAACGAGTGCGTCGTGAAGGACCACGACGTGGACGCGCTCATCCCGCGGCCGCACGACGGACTCACGCCCTACCGCCGCGCGGTGCGACTCGCGCTCGCCCGCGAGGGCGATGACACGATCGAGACGAGCTGGCAGGACGGTGAGATCTCGGGCGTCCCGAGCGATCCGCTGCCGAGCGATCCGGAATGGGCCGGCCGAATCGTGTTCACCGACGTGCGCTCGGCGGTCACGACCGCATCGCCCGAAGCGCTCTGGCGCGTCATCCAGGGGATCGGCGGCGACAACGGGTGGTACTCCTCGCGGTTCCTGTGGACCGTCCGCGGCATCATGGATCGCCTCGTGGGCGGAATCGGACTCGCGCGCGGACGCCGCAGCCGGGCTCGGCTGGCGGTCGGCGATGCGCTGGACTTCTGGCGCGTCGAGACGATCGAGCCCGGATCGTTCCTGCGCCTGCGCGCCGAGATGAAGGTGCCGGGGCTCGCGTGGCTCGAGATGCGCGTGACTCCGGATGCCGCAGGCTCCCGCTACGACCAGAGGGCGGTGTTCTTCCCGCACGGCCTCGCGGGTCGGCTGTACTGGCTCGCGGTGCTGCCGTTCCACGGCTTCATCTTCAGCGGCATGGCGCGCCGGATCGCGGCGACGGCCGAGACGGAGATCGTCGAGACATCGCATCCGGACGCGCTGCCCACCGCCCGAACGGCCTAGCCTGGGCGCATGGCGACGAAGCCCCCGCGCAACGACATCGACGAGACGCGCATCCGCGTCACGCGGCCGAAGAAGGTCGCAGTCGGGGTGCCGGCGGTCGTGCACGCTCTGCAGATCGCGACCGAGCAGATGGGGCTCGTGCGTTCGGTCCAGACGCTCGTGCAGGTGAACCAGAAGGACGGCTTCGACTGCCCGGGCTGCGCGTGGCCCGAGGAGGACAAGCGGCATGTCGCCGAGTTCTGCGAGAACGGCGCGAAGGCCGTCGCCGAAGAGGCGACGCTGCGCCGCGTCGGACCGGAGTTCTTCGCCGAGCCTTCCCTCGCCGACCTCGCGGGACACGACGAGTGGTGGCTCGGCCAGCAGGGGCGGCTGACGCACCCCATGCTCCTCGACGACGGCGCGACGCACTACCGGCCGATCGCGTGGGACGACGCGCTCCGACTCGTCGCCCAGGCTCTGCGCGATCTCGACGACCCGGACGACGCCGTCTTCTACACGTCGGGTCGCACCTCGAACGAGGCGGCCTTCCTGTACCAGCTGCTCGTCCGCGGAGTCGGCACGAACAACCTCCCCGACTGCTCGAACATGTGCCATGAGTCCTCGGGATCCGCGCTCACCGAGACGATCGGGATCGGCAAGGGCACCGTCTCGATCGACGACATCCACGACGCCGAGCTCATCATCGTCGCCGGGCAGAACCCCGGCACGAACCACCCGCGCATGCTCTCGGCGCTCGAGAAGGCCAAGCGCAACGGCGCGCGGATCATCGCGGTCAATCCGCTTCCCGAAGCCGGACTCGTGCGGTTCGAGAACCCGCAGACCGTCCGGGGCGTCGCGTTCGGCGGGTCGAAGCTCGCCGATGAGTTCGTCCAGATCCGGCTCGGCGGCGACCAGGCGCTCTTCCAGGCGATCGGCAAGCACCTCGTCGAGAACGGCGCCGTCGACCACGACTTCGTACGCGCGCACACGAGCGGCTTCGAGGCGTACGCGCAGGCGATGAGGGATGCCGCGTGGCCCGATCTCGTCGCGGCGACGGGCATCCCCGAGTCCGGCCTGCGGCGCGTGGCCGAAGCGGTGCGCACCTCGAAGGCGACGATCGTGTGCTGGGCGATGGGGCTCACGCAGCACAAGCACTCGGTGCCGATGATCCGCGAGATCGTGAACGCGCTGCTCGTCCAGGGCAACATCGGCCGCCGGGGTGCCGGGGTCTGCCCCGTCCGCGGCCACTCGAACGTGCAGGGCGACCGCACGGTCGGCATCTACGAGAAGCCGTCGCCGGCCTTCCTGGATGCGCTCGACGCCGAGTTCGCGTTCTCCGCGCCGCGAGCGCACGGGTTCGACACCGTCCAGGCGATCCGCGCGATGCGCGACGGACGCGTGCGCTTCTTCCTGGGCATGGGCGGCAACTTCGTGTCGGCGACGCCCGACACCGCCGTCGTCGAAGCGGCCATGAGGCAGGTCGATCTGACGGTTCAGGTGTCGACGAAGCTCAATCGCTCCCACGTCGTCACCGGGCGACGCGCGCTCATCCTCCCGACCCTCGGTCGCACCGATCGCGACCGCGAGCAGCGCGTCACGGTCGAGGACTCGATGGGCGCCGTGCACGCGTCGCGCGGGCGCCTCGCGCCGCCGTCGGACGAGCTGCTGAGCGAAGTCGCGATCGTCGCGCGGCTGTGCGCGCTCGTGTTCGGGGAACGGACGGGATCGCCGCAGGCCGATTGGGCGGAGCTCGAGCGCGACTACGCCGGCATCCGTCGTCACATCGCGCGCGTCGTCCCGGGCTTCGACGACTTCGAGGAGCGCATCGACAGGGGACGCACGCTGAGCCTGCCGAACGGCCCGCGGGATGAGCGGCGCTTCGCGACGGTCGACGGCCGGGCGCGCTTCACCGTCAATCCGCTCGGGTATCCCCGCATCCCGCACGGTCGCCTGCTGCTGCAGACACTCCGCTCGCACGATCAGTACAACACCACGGTCTACGGCAAGGACGACCGCTATCGCGGCATCCACGGCGGGCGACGGGTCGTGTTCGTGAACGCGAAGGACATCGTCGCTCTCGGATTCGCAGACGGCGAGATCGTCGATCTCGTGTCCGAATGGCAGAGCGTCGATGGGATGCGCGAGGAGCGCCGAGCCGAGGCGTTCCGGATCGTGGCGTATCCCACTCCGCGCGGCAACGCGGCCGCCTACTATCCCGAGACGAACGTCCTCGTGCCGCTGGACTCGGTCGCCGACGTGAGCGGGACGCCCACCTCGAAGTCCGTCGTCGTCCGATTGGAGCATCGCCTCGAGGAACCCCGCCGCACGGAGCCGGTCTCGTAGACTCGGCCGGTGGCCCGCATCCGACCCTTCCGCCCCGGCGACGAGCCGGCGCTCGCCGACATCTGCCTGAAGACGGCGGATGCCGGGCACGATGCGACGGGGGTCTTCGACGACGATCGCGTCTGGGCGGAGATCTTCGTCCTGCCGTATGTCGCGCGCCACCCGGATCTCGCGTTCGTCGTCGAGACCGACGACGGTCGCGTGGCGGGGTACATCGTCGGCGCGCCCGACACGCACGCGTTCGAGGACTGGTTCCACGACGAGTGGTGGCCGGAGCGCGGCGCCGCGTGGCCGCTGCCCGCGGCGGAGCGTTCGCGGCAGGACGGCACGCTCATCTACGCCTATGGTCGGCGCGGAGGAGCGGAGCCGTATGGCGACGAGTATCCCGCGCACCTGCACATCGACCTGCTGCCGGAGCTCCAGGGAGAAGGCTGGGGTCGTCGGCTCATCGAGACGCTCGTGGCGGCGCTGCGCGCGAGGGGCGTCACCGGGCTGCATCTCGCGGCGGCCTCAGAGAACGAGGGAGCGCTCGCCTTCTATCCCCGCGTCGGCTTCCGTCCGCTGGAGTCCCACCCCGGCGTGCAGGCCTTCGGAATGCGGCTCTAGGCGACGATGCGCCCTTCTTCGATCCGCACGGTGCGGTCGATGAGCCCGTCGGGCACCGCGACGTGCGAGATGAGCACCACCGCCTGATCGGGCGACGTCGCCGACAGCAGGTCGGTGAGCAGAGCGTCGGACGCCTCGGGGTCCACGCCCGCCGTCGGCTCGTCGAGCACGAGCACGGGGAATCCGCGCAGCAGCGCGCGGGCCAGGGCGATGCGCTGCGCCTGGCCGCCCGAGACGAGGGCGCCGCGCTCGCCGACGCGTGCGCCGAGACCTCCGCGTTCGCGCAGCCAGGGGCCGAGGCCCACGCGCTCGAGCGCGCCCTCCAGGTCGGCGTCGGTCGCGTCGTCTCGCGCGAAGAGCAGGTTCTGGCGGATGTCCTCGTCGAAGAGCATCGGCCGCTGCTCGCACAGGCCGATCGTGCGCCGCACGTCGTCGCCGGCGAGATCGTGCGCCGACGCGGAGCCGATCGAATAGTCGCCGTCGATCTCGAGGAACCGCACGAGGGCGTGGGCGAGCGTCGACTTCCCCGCGCCGCTCGAACCGACCACGAGCAGACGCTCGCCGGGCGCGACGTGCAGGTCGATGTCGCGCAGCGCCGGTGCGGCGGCGCCCGGCCAGCGCACGGAGGCACCGGATAGCCGCAGGCCGTCACCCAGGGCGGGTCCGTCGCCGGTGGCGGCGATCGTCTCGTGCACGAGTCCGTCGGGAAGTCCGGCGGGGACGGATGCCGCGATTCGGGCAGCCGACGAGCGCACCTGACGCCACGCCGATGCCGCGAGCGGGACAGACGCGAACACCTCGAACACGGCCATCGGCACGAGCACGACGATCGCGAGGGTCGGGCCCGCGAGGTCGGCCGGCGCCGACACCAGCACGGCGGCGATCGAGGCCGCGCCGGCGAGGAGCGACACGATGGCGGCGGTCGCGGCCTGCGCGTAGGCGCGTCGCACGATCGCGCGGTGCAGGTCGGCGTCCGCACGCTCGATGCGTGCGAGGCTCTCGTGCTCGGCTCCGTAGGCGAGGAGCACGTCGAGGCTGCCGAGGTGATCGAGCACGGCGTCGGCGAGGCGGCCACGCAGGGGAGCGATCGCGCGCTCCGCGCGGCCGCCCGCGATCCAGCCCCACCCCGTCGCCACGACGCCCGCGATGATCAGGCAGGCGAGGAGGGTGAGGGATGCCGGCCACCACACGAAAGCGAGGAACACCACCGCCGCGACGGCGACCGCGGCTGAGGACACGAGCGGCTGCACGACGCGCAGGGGCAGGTTCTGCAGCTCGTCCACATCGTCGACGAGGGCGCCGAGCACCGAGCCGCGGCGGGTCCGCGCGAGTCCATCCGGCGCGAGCGGCACGAGCCGACGCACGAGCGTCGCACGGGTGGTCGCGAGCTGGCGCAGCGCCGCGTCGTGACCGGCGAGCCGCTCGAGATAGCGGAACACCGCCCGCGAGAGTGCGAAGAAGCGCACCCCGACGACGGCGAACGAGAGGTACAGCACGGGGGGCATCTCGCTCGCCCGCACGATCAGCCACGCGCTCGTCGCGAGCAGGGCGACCGCGGAGGCCTCCGAAGCGAATCCCGCAGCGAGCGCCGGCCACAGGCGCTTCGCCGGAGGAAGCGCCCCGTGCAGCACGGCCGCGGTCGCGGCATCCATCCCTCCGCCCGCTCGCTGCGCGCGCTCGAGCCTCACGCGACCACCTCGCTCGGCTCGATCCGCACGATGGCGTCGGCGATCGCGCGGGCGCTCGCGCGGTGCGAGATCAGCAGCACGCCGGCGCCGTCGTCGGCGAGGGCGCGGACGCCCTGCCACAGTCGCGCCTCCGTCTCGGAGTCGAGCGCGGCACTCGGCTCGTCGAGCGCGACGAACTCCGCGCGCCCGCGCAGTCGGCGGTAGAAGGCACGCGCGACGGCGATGCGCTGCGCCTGCCCGCCCGAGACGCCCGCGCCCTGCACGCCGAGCTCCAGGTCGGGCGAGAGGTCGGTGACGCATGCGAGAGCGAGAGCCCGCTCGACGAGCGCGGGATCGGGCGTCGCGTCGCCGAGCGTCACGTTCGACGAGATCGTCCCGGCGACGAGACCGGGCTCCTGGCCGGCCCACGCGAGCCAGTCCGCCGCGGCGAGATCGCGCACCCTGCCTCCGCCGAGCTCCGCGCTGCCGTCGAAAGGCGCGACACCGCGCAGCGCGGCGAAGACGCTCGATTTGCCCGAACCGCTCGGCCCCTCGAGGAGCGTGACGGTGCCGGGCGGCGCGGTGAGGGTCACGGGTGGCAGGATGCGGTCCCCGCGCCGCACCCGCAGGTCGCGCAGCTCGAGCGTGCGGTCGCCGCGCACGATCCCGTTCGCCTCGGTCACGCGCCCGACACGCCGAGACGCGGAGCGCGCGGCATCCAGCGCATCGAAGACGTCGTCCGTCGCCGCGACCCCCTCGGACGCCGCGTGGAACTGCACGCCGACCTGGCGCAGCGGGAGATACGCCTCGGGCGCGAGCAGAAGCACGAAGAGCCCGACGGCGAGAGCGAGCGAGCCGTCGATGAGGCGGAACCCGATCGACACCGCGATGATCGCGACCGAGATGCTCGCGAGGAACTCCAGCGCGAACCCGGAGAGGAACGAGATCCGCAGGACCTTCATCGTCTCGCGCCGGTAGTCCTGCGTGACGAGTTCGATTGATGCCGCGGCCCGATGCTGGCGGCCGAACACCTTGAGCGTCGAGAGACCCTGCACGGTGTCGGCGAAGCGCGCCGCGAGGTGCTGCAGGGTCTTCCACTGCTTCTGCTGCACGGCGCGCGTCGCGAGCCCGATGAGCACCATGAAGACGGGGATGAGCGGCAGGGTGAGGACGACCGTGAGACCGGAGATCCAGTCCTGCCACCACATGACCGCGATGATGAGCGGGGTCGCGACGACGGTCTGCACGAGCTGCGGCAGATAGCGGCCGAAGTAGGCCTCGAGCGCATCGAGCCCGCGACCCGCCGTGACGGCCAGCTGCGCGGAATGGCGGGCCGCGAGCCAATCCGGTCCGAGCTCGCCGACGGCGCGGAGGAGAGCGACGCGCAGCTGCGTCTGCACCCGCACGGCCGCGCGTGCGGCGACGGCGTCGCGCGCCCAGAGCAGGACCGCACGTACCGCGACGACGACGGCGAGGGCCACGAGGGTCTGTGAGAGCTCGGGCCACGGCATCCCGTCGATCGCTCCCACGATCGCGCGGGTGAGCAGCCACGCGAACGCGATGATGACGGCCGTGTGGAGCACGGCGATGGCGCCGATCGCGACGAAGAACCCTCGCGATGCGCGGGCGTACGTGAGCAGCCGGGGATCGACGGGCCGTCCGCTCGTGCGCGGGGGAGCCGCGGCGGTCTCAGTCATGGCTCTTCGACCCTATCGATCCGTACGTGCCGCTCGGTCTCGGTTCGCTCGCTCACCGGGCGGGGGCGGTCAGTGCGCGACGGTCTCGGCCGCCTTCTCGATGCGGCTGCGCGAGACGCGCTTGCGGAACACCCAGTACGTCCAGCCCTGATACGCGAGTACGAGCGGGAGGAAGACGAGCGCCGCCCACGACATGATCGTGAGGGTGTAGTCGGTGCTCGAGGCGTTCTCGATCGTGAGGCTGTTCGTCGCAGGATCGACCGTCGACGGCATGACGTAGGGGAACAGCGCGAGCCAGAGCGTCAGCACGGCGAACACGATCGTGATCGCGCCGGCCGTGAACGCCCAGCCGTCGCGCGCACGCGCATTGGCGACCGCCGAGGAGACGAGCGAGACCGCCGCGACGAGGCCGCAGGCGATGACGGCCCAGAGCAGGGGAGCGTCGCGCCCCGCCGCGATGCCGATGGTCCACACGACGCATCCGGCAGCGAAGACGATCGCGGGGATGGCGAGGCGTTTCGCGAGACGGTGGGCGTCCGCTTGCACCTGACCGTCGGTCTTGAGCGCGATGAAGTAGACGCCGTGCAGCCAGAACAGCAGCAGTGTCGTGGCGCCGACCCACAGGCCGTACGGGTTCAGGAGCGTGAGGAACGATCCCGTGAACTCGTGATCGACGTCGAGCGGCACGCCCTGCACGATGTTGCCCACGGCGACGCCCCACAGGAGGGCCGGCACGGCGGAGCCGATCACGATCATGCGGTCGAAGTTGCGACGCCACCGCACGCTGTCGCGCTGATGGCGGTACTCGAACGAGACGCCGCGCAGGATGAGTGCGAGCAGGATGAGCAGCAGCGCGAGGTAGAAGCCGCTGAACAGCGTCGCGTACCACTCGGGGAAGGCGGCGAACAGGCACGCGCCGGCGACGATGACCCACGTCTCATTGAGGTCCCAGACGGGGCCGATCGTGTTGATGATCTGGCGCCGCGAGATGTCGTCCTTGCCGAGGAACGGGAGCGACATGCCGACACCGAAGTCGAAGCCGTCCAGTACGAAGTAGCCGACGAACAGCACGCCGACGATGAAGAACCAGAGGTATGCGAGATCCATGGCGGGCTCCTCAGTAGACCGTCGTCGGGGTGTCTTCGATCGACAGCTCCGCCGGTGGGGGGTCGTCGGGTCCGGGAAGCGGCTGGGGGCCCTTCTTCGCGGTCTTCATGATCAGGCCCACCTCGACGACCGCGAGGGCGGCGTAGATGGCCGTGAACGCGATGAGCGAGATCAGCACGGTCCAGCCGGGCACGCTCGGCGAGACCCCGTCCTCCGTGAGCATCAGTCCGAAGACGATCCACGGCTGGCGTCCCATCTCGGTGAAGACCCATCCGACGAGGATGGCGAAGAGGGATGCCGGCCACGCCCAGATGGCGAGCCTCCACGCCCACGCCGGGACCTCGCGCTTGGCCTTCTTGCGCGTGAGCCAGAGACCGACGACCGCCGTCAGCGCGGCCACCCCGCCGAGACCGATCATCCAGCGGAACGACCAGTACGTGACCCACAGCACGGGGGCGAAGCTGCCGCCGACCTGGTCGGCGAACTGCGGGA
The DNA here is from genome assembly GCF_051860965.1 of Microbacterium sp. Lineage (GTDB taxonomy): Bacteria > Actinomycetota > Actinomycetes > Actinomycetales > Microbacteriaceae > Microbacterium. Next base: position 38,547 of record NZ_JBIMKU010000007.1, on the reverse strand, counting down.
ACATCTCGGTGGTGTACATCGCGTTGAGATCGTTGATCCCCTCGACGCAACCGTCGAACGAGTGGGTCGACAGCAGCGCCAGGAGATAGGGCACCCGGATCGAGAACAGCTCGCTCGTGCCGTCGGGCGTGCCCAGGGTGAAGATCGAGAACGAGGCATCCGCTCCGCACGCACTGTCGAACATCGCCTCGGCCGCCGCCATCTTCATGGGCTGCGTCGAGACCATGACGAGGCTCAACTGGTCGCCCGAGAGCGCGACGCCCGCGAAGGCGATGATCATGCCCCACAGGCCGTACTTCAGCGAAGAGCGCATCATCTCGACGTTCTGCCCCCGCAGCAGATGCCAGGCCGAGATCGAGATGATCACACCGGCCGTCATCATGAACGCCGCGAACAGCGTGTGCGGCAGGGCAGCGAGTGCCACCGGATTCGTGAGCACGGCGAAGAAGTCGTTCATCTCGGCTCGTCCGCCGTCGGCCGACATCTGGTAGCCGACCGGATTCTGCATGAACGCGTTCGCCGCGAGGATGAAGTACGCCGAGAACCACGCGCCGGCCGTCGCGATCCAGATGCTGGCGAGGTGCAGCCCCCGGGGGAGCTTGTCCCACCCGAAGATCCACAGTCCGATGAAGGTCGCTTCGAAGAAGAACGCCATGAGGCCCTCGAAGGCGAGTGGCGCACCGAAGACGTCGCCGACGAACCTCGAGTAGGACGACCAGTTCATCCCGAACTGGAACTCCTGGACGATGCCCGTCACGACGCCCATGGCGAAGTTGATCAGGAAGATCTTGCCGAAGAAGCGGGTGAGGTGCAGCCACTTGAGCGCGCCCGTGCGCACCCACGCCGTCTGGAAGATCGCGACGGTGAGCGCCATGCCGAGCGTCAGGGGCACGAAGAGGAAGTGATACAGCGTCGTCAGGCCGAACTGCCATCGCGCCAGGAGAAGGGGATCCAGCCAGTCCACGGAGGTCTCCGATCGCTCAACCGTCAGGGGCGGTGCTCATGTGGTCTGACCACACCGTAGCATGTGGTCAGACCACACGCATCTCTCGTGCCGCATCTGCCCGACACGGTACAACCGGATCGCCCGGGTGAGGAAGGCTCATGCCGTGAATAGGGCGCAGTTCGGTCCCGGCATCCCGCATCGCGATTACGCTCGGCGTATGGACGGGATGACCTCGTGACGGCGGTGCCGGTCACGATCGGGACCCGGATGCCGCGGGTCGACGCATCCGGTGCCCCCGGCGACCCGCTCGTCGACACCCACGGCCGCGTGCACCGCGACCTGCGCATCTCGCTCACCGACCGCTGCTCGCTGCGCTGCACGTACTGCATGCCCGAGCAGGGCAACGAGTGGCTCGCGCGCACGAGCATCCTCTCCACCGACGAGATCGTCAGGATCGCCCGGGTCGCCGCGTCCGCCGGCATCTCGACCTTCCGCCTCACGGGGGGCGAGCCGCTGCTGCGCGCCGACATCGTCGACATCGTGCGGCGCCTGGCGCGGATCCGCACAGCGGACGGCGGGCCTGTGCAGATCGCGATGACGACGAACGGCATCCGTCTGCGCGAGGTCCTTCCCGACCTCGAGGCCGCGGGCCTCGCCCGCCTCAACATCTCGATCGACACCCTCGACCGCGACCGGTTCCGCGACCTGACCCGCCGTGATCGCCTGGACGATGTGCTCGACGGGATCGCGGCGGCCGCGGCATCCGGCCTGCAGCCCCTCAAGCTCAACGCCGTCGCGATGCGCGACGTCAACGACGATGAACTCGTCGACCTCGTGGAGTTCGCGATCGGTCACGGCGCACAGCTGCGCTTCATCGAGCAGATGCCGCTCGACGCGGGCCACACGTGGGATCGCGCCCGCATGGTCACGCGCGATGAGATCCTCGCCCGGCTCGGCGAACGGTGGACCCTCACGCCCGTACCGGGACGCGGCGGCGCACCCGCCGAGCGCTGGACGCTCGACGGCGGCACGCACACGGTCGGGGTCATCGCCTCGGTCACGGCTCCGTTCTGCGGCGACTGCGACCGCCTGCGGCTCACCGCAGACGGGCAGCTGCGCAACTGCCTCTTCTCGACCACCGAGTACGACCTCGTCCCGGTCCTGCGCGGCGGCGGGGACGACGGCGACGTCGATGCCATGCTGCGCTCCTGCGTTCACGGCAAGCTGCCCGGACACGCGATCAACGACCCGTCCTTCCTCCAGCCCGCACGCGGCATGAACGCGATCGGCGGCTGAGGTGGGCCGCCTCACGGCGCGGCGCCCGGTCACGCGCATCACCGTGGGCGAGGACGGAGTGGATGCCGCGACCCGCCGCCCCGACGCGCTCGCCGTCGAGGAGCCGCTCGAGATCCGCGTCGCCGGGACTCCTCTCGCCGTCACGATGCGCACGCCCGGTCACGATGTGGAGCTGGCCGCGGGCTTCCTCGTCTCGGAGGGCGTCGTCGCGCACGGCGGCGAGTTCCGCTCCGCGATCCACTGCGGCGGGCCGGGCACTTCCGGCGCCGGAGCCCAGAACACGTACAACGTGCTCGATGTCGCGCTCGCGCCCGGTGTCGCCGCGCCCGTGCCGAACCGCAACTTCTACGCGACGAGCTCATGCGGCGTATGCGGCAAAGCGTCGATCGATGCCGTCGAGACCGTCTCGCATCACGACGTCGCATCCGATCCCGTCGAGGTCTCGGCGCTCGCCCTCACGGGATTCCCCGGCGAGCTGCGTGCGCGGCAGGCGGTGTTCGACAAGACCGGCGGGCTGCACGCCGCGGGCCTGTTCGATGCGACGACCGGCGAACTGCTCGTGCTGCGCGAGGACGTGGGGCGCCACAATGCGGTCGACAAGGTCGTCGGCTGGGCCGTCCTCGAGGATCGCCTGCCGCTGACGGGCACGGTCCTCCAGGTCTCCGGGCGCGCGAGCTTCGAGCTCGTCCAGAAGGCGGTCATGGCGGGCATCCCGATCCTCGCCGCGGTGTCGGCGCCGTCGTCGCTTGCGGTCGAGCTGGCCGCGGCGTCCGGACTCACGCTCGTCGGCTTCCTGCGCGGCACGACGATGAACGTCTACAGCCGCCCCGACCGCATCACGACCCGGGTGTAACCGCGCGGACCCTCCTGTCGTGCCGCGGATCGACGCGTGCATGCTCGAACGCGGGGCCGCGAGGATCCGGGGCGACGGGTCGCAGCCGCTCGCGGACTCCGCGACGCATGCGAAACGGGGCCCGGCGCGACGCCGGACCCCGTTCGCTCGTCACGGATCACTCCGTGACGTCGACCTCTTTCCAGAATGCGACGTAGCCCGAGAAGTCCTTGCCGACGCGATCGAACGCGGTCGGATACGGAGTCGGGTACGACCACGCGCGATCCTCGAGAACGCCGTCAGCGGTCTTCACGGAGTAGTACTGGGCCTCGCCCTTCCACGGGCACGTGTAGGGCGTCGCGCTCTCTTCGAGCTCGCTCCACTTCACGCTCGCGGGCGGGAAGTACCAGTTGCCCTCGATCGAGATCAGGTCGTCCTTGTCGGCCTCGGCGATGACCGTGCCGTTCGCGACTGCCTTCATTGATCCTTCTCCGTTCTGCTCTCGGGAGCGTGCTCAGTCGAGCCCGTTGTCCTTCAGCCAGTCTGCCGCGATATCGGCCGACGAGCGCTCGTCGACGGTCGATTCGACGTTCAGCGCGACGAGACCCTCGGGGGTCAGCGCAGCGTTGACGGCGTTGATGACGTCGGCGATCTCGTCGGCGATGTCGGCGTTCACGAGCGGGACGACGTTGGATGCCAGGAGCAGTCCGTCCGGGTCCTCGAGCGTCACGAGGTCGTTGATGCCGATCGCGGGGTCGGCGCTGTAGACGTTCGCGACCTGGATGTTGCCGGCCACGAGCTCGGCCACCGTCGTGTCGGCGGTGGGGTTGAACGTCACATCGACGCCGTAGACCTCCTTGAGGCCCTCGGGACCGTACGGACGCGTCTCGAGCTCGGGCGCTCCGCCGAGCACGAGCGGCGTGATGCCGGCGAGGTCGCCGATCGTCACGAGGCTGTTCTCCTCGGCGAACGCCGCCGTGACGTTGTACGAGTCCTGGTCGGTCGCCGACGACTGGTCGAGCACCGTGAGGCCCTCGGGCACGGCCTCCTGCAGCTGTGCGTACACCTCGTCGGCCGTCGTCGCCGTCGCGGACGGGTCGAAGAACTGCAGCAGGTTGCCGGTGTACTCGGGGATCAGGTCGATCGAGCCGTCTTCGAGCGACGGGATGTAGGCATCCCGCTGTCCGCTGTTGAACTTGCGCTCGACCGTGAAGCCGGCGCCCTCGAGGGCCTGTGCGTAGATCTCGGCGATGATCTCGTTCGAGTAGTACGTCTGCGAGCCGATGACGATCGTCTCGGAGTCGCCCGAGCCGCCGCTCTCGCTGCCGCCGTCGAGCGGATCGCCGCCCGAGGCGCAGCCCGCGAGGGCGAGCGCCGCGACAGCGGTGCCGGCGAGCAGGACGGACAGACGGGTGCGTGTGATTTTCATGTGATCCTCCGGGTGTTGTGAAGGGGGTAGGGGGAAGTCAGAGGGACGGTGCGTAGCCGACGTTGGTGCTGATCGGCGCCGGAGCCGGACGTCGGGGCCGCCGCGCCTCGGTGCGGGGCACGGCATAGCGCGCGAGCAGCGCGAACAGGCCGTCGAGGATGAGGGCGAGCGCGATGATGATGATCGAGGCGCCGAGGATCTGCACGAAGTCGCGGTTCGCGAGGCCCTGCATGATGTAGAAGCCGAGGCCGCCGAGTCCGAAGTACGCGGCGATCGTGACGGTGGCCACCACCTGCAGCGTCGCGGACCGCAGGCCGTTGATGAGGAGCGAGAGCCCGAGGGGGACCTCGATCTTGAAGAGGATCTGCCACTCGGTCATGCCGACGGCGCGACCTGCGCCGATCACCGTCCGGTCGATCGCCTCGAAGCCCGAGTACGCGCCCGCGAGGATCGAGGGGATCGCGAGGAGCACGAACGCGACGACGGCGGCGAAGGTCTTGTACGAGACCGGGATGAGTTCGAGCAGGAGCGCCACGACGCCGAGCGCGGGGAGGGCGCGCGCGGCACCCGACAGGAAGACGGCGACCTCGCGTCCGCGGCCGGTGTGGCCGATCGCCCACCCCCACGGGATCGCGATGAGGGCGGCGATGAGCACCGACCCGAACGTGAACGCGAGGTGCTGGGCGATCGCGGTCGGCAGAGGCACCGATCCGGTCAGCCGGTCGGGAGAGAAGATCCAGGCGAACGCCTCGAGGAGCAGGTTCATGCGACGGCCGCCTTGCTCGAGAAGGCCGTCCGGCCCGGAGTGCGCCGCGTCCACGGCATGAGCGCGCGGCCGATCAGCAGCAGCACCAGATCGATGAGGAGGGCGATGACCACGACGGCGACGACGCCGGCGAGGATCTCGCCGACGATGTGCCGCTGCGCGCCGTTCGTGAACAGGTAGCCGAGGTTCTGCACGCCGATCAGCGCGCCGACGGTCGCGAGCGAGATCGTCGAGACGGCGGTCACCCGCAGCCCCGCCAGGATGACGGGCCCGGCCAAGGGGAAGTCGACCGTCCAGAACCGCCGCCACGGACCGAAGCCCACGGCGATCGCCGCGCTGCGGGTGACGGGATCGACCGACGCGAGTCCGTCGGTGACGGAGCGCGTCATGATCGCGACGGCGTAGATCGTCAGCGCGATCACGAGGTTGATCTCGGACAGATAGGGAACGCCGAAGAGCGAGAGGATCGCGAACAGCGCGAACGACGGCACGGTGTACAGGAGGCCGATCGTGGTCAGCACCGGGCCCCGGAACGGCGTGTAGCGGAACGCGACCCACCCGATGGGCAGCGCGATGACGAACCCGAGCACGATGGCGATCGCGCTCTGGCGCAGGTGCTGCACCGAGAGCTGCAGGATCAGGTCGAAGTTGTTGACGACCCAGTTCACTGTGTCGTCCGCTTCACTGAGGGCCCTTCACCAGCACGCCCTGCGTGCGACCGTCGGCGTCGACGAGCACGGTGCCGCGCGCGGTCTTCTTCTCGCGCAGGGCGCGTGCGCCGCGGTCGGCGCCGATGAAGCTCGCGACGAAATCGCTCGCGGGGTTCTCGATGATCTCGTCGGGGGTGCCGATCTGGGCGATGTGCGCGCCCTTCTCGAGGATCACCACCTGGTCGCCGAGCAGGAACGCCTCGTCGATGTCGTGCGTGACGAAGACGATGGTCTTGTCGAGGTCGCGCTGCAGGCGGATCGTCTCGGCCTGCAGCTCCTTGCGCACGATGGGGTCGACGGCGCCGAAGGGCTCGTCCATCAGGAGGATGTTGGGGTCGACGGCGAGCCCGCGCGCGACGCCGACACGCTGCTGCTGGCCGCCGGACAGCTGGCTCGGGTAGCGGTTCGCGAACGCGCGATCGAGGCCCACGACATCCATCAGCTCGAGGGCGCGCTCCCGCGCCTGCTTCTTCGGAACCCCTTTCAGCACCGGGACCGTCGCGATGTTGTCGACGACCGAGAAATGGGGCAGGAGCCCGGCGTTCTGCAGGACGTAGCCGATACCGCGCCGCAACTGAACGGGGTCCTTCTGCGAGATCGGCTCGCCGTCGATCGAGATCTCGCCGCCCGTCGGCTCGACGAGCCGGTTGATCATGCGCAGCAGCGTCGTCTTGCCGCAGCCGGACGAACCGACGAAGACCGTCGTCTTGTGGGCGGGGATGACCAGATCGAAGTCGTCGACCGCGACGGTGCCGTCGGGGAAGCGCTTGGTCACACCGCGGAACTCGATCGCCATGCTGTCCTCTCGGGCGGGATTCCAGCCAACCACAGGTGGCGGACACCGGGTCGGAAACGGGCTGACCCTTGACCCATAGCGTCATCTATGGCATTTCGGTGTCGTCCGGCCTCCGGATCGCGGGCGGGCGTAGCGTAGGCGCCATGACCACACGCGAGTACGACCTCGTCGTCATCGGAGCGGGGCCCGTCGGCGAGAACGTCGCGGACCGCGCCGTGCAGGGCGGCCTCACCGCAGTCATCGTCGAGAGCGAGCTCGTCGGCGGCGAGTGCTCGTATTGGGCGTGCATGCCGTCCAAAGCGCTGCTGCGCGGGGGAGCCGCCCTGCGCGCCGCGCGCGACATCGCAGGGGCCCGCGAGGCGGTGACGGGCGGACTCGACGTCGCGGCGACGCTGCAGCGGCGCGACGACATCGTGCACGAGTGGAGCGACGAGTCCCAGGTGACGTGGCTGAACAAGGCGAACATCGAGCTCGTGCGCGGGCACGCGCGGCTGAGCGGGGAGCGCGAAGTGACGGTCGAGGCACCCGACGGATCGACGGTCGTGCTGACGGCACGTCACGCCGTGGCCGTCTGCACGGGGACGGATGCTGCGATCCCCGCCATCCCGGGACTCGCCGAGGCTTCGCCCTGGACGAGCCGCGAAGCCACGAGCGTCGAGATCGTGCCCGCATCGCTCGTGATCCTCGGCGGCGGCGTCGTGGGCGTCGAGATGGCGACGGCGTTCGCATCCTTCGGCACCGACGTCACCGTGGTCGCCCGCTCGGGTCTGCTCACGACGCTCGAGCCGTTCGCGGGGGAGCTCGTCGGCGACGCTCTGCGCGAAGCCGGTGTCACGATCCGCTCCGGGGCGGGGATCGACGCGGTCTCCCGTGACGGCGAGGGAGTCGTCGTGACCCTCTCGGACGGCTCGGAGGTCCGCGCGGCCGAGATCCTCGTCGCGACGGGTCGCGCTCCCCGCACCGACGACATCGGGCTCGATGCCGTGGGCCTCGCGCCCGGGTCGTGGCTCGATGTCGACGACACGATGCGCGTGACGGGATCCGACTGGCTCTACGCCGTCGGCGACGTCAACCACCGGGCGCTCCTGACGCACCAGGGCAAGTACCAGGCTCGCGCCGCGGGCGACGTCATCGCGGCGCGCGCCTCCGGTGGCGAGGTGGAGGATGCCCCGTGGGGCCGTCATGTCGCGACGGCCGATCACCACGCGGTGCCGCAGGTCGTCTTCACCGACCCCGAGGTCGCTGCGGTCGGATACACCGAGGCATCCGCCCGGAAGGCCGGCATCGGCATCCGGGTCCTCGACTACGACCTCTCGTGGGTCGCGGGCGCCAGCACGCACGCCGACCACTACACCGGCCGCGCGCGGGCGATCGTCGACGAAGAGCGCGGCGTGCTCATCGGAGCGACCTTCGTGGGTCCGGACATCGCGGAGCTGCTGCAGTCGGCGACGATCGCGATCGTGGGCGAGGTGCCGATCGAGCGCCTCTGGCACGCCGTGCCGTCGTACCCCACGGTGAGCGAGGTCTGGCTGCGCTGGCTCGAGTCCTACGGCCGCTGACGCTCCCGGTATGCGAGACGTGGTGCACGAGCTCACGAGAGACCAGGCGCGGCGCATCATCGTGCGCGCGCAGCTGCTGGATGCCGGTCGCCCCGGCGACGTCGTCGAGGTCGCCGAGCAGCTGGGCTACGTGAAGATCGACCCCACCGCGACGATCGCGCCGTGCGAGCACACCGTGCTGTGGTCCCGGATCGGCTGGTCGTACGAACCCGGGCAGCTGCAGAAGGCGGCCGAGATCGATCGCCAGCTCTTCGAGTTCGACGGTGCGTTCCGGCCCATGAGCCTGCTGCCGCTGATGATGCCGAAGATGCGGCGGTGGCCCGAGCGCGAGAAGACGAAGCAGTGGCTCGACGCGAACGATCGGTTCGCGCGCGACATCCTGGCGCGGTTGAAAGCGGACGGGCCGCTCCTGGCATCCGACATCCCCGACACCGCCCAGGTGAGCCGCGCACCCGACGGCTGGAGCGGCTCGAACCAGGTGCCGATCATGCTCGACTTCCTGCTGCGCCAGGGCAAGGTCGCGATCGTCGGTCGCGAGCAGCGACACCGGCGCTGGGACCTCGCCGAGCGGGTCTACCCCGCCGATCTTCCCGAGTACGGCGAGGACGAGGCTGCGGAGCTTCTGGGCGAGCGGATGCTGCAGGCGGCCGGCGTCGCGAAACCCCACTGGTGGTGGAACGGCGTGGGCAAGACATCAGGCCAGGCGGCGGTCGTCGAGGGCAGCACGTGGAAGCTCCGCGTCGACCCCGAAGCGCTCGCTGCGCTCGAGGAGGACGACGACGGCGGTCGCGTCGCCTTCCTCAACCCGTACGACAGCCTCCTGTTCGATCGCGGGCGGCTGCGCGAGCTCTTCGAGTTCGACTACGTGCTCGAGCAGTTCAAGCCGAAGCCGCAGCGGCGGTACGGCTACTTCGCGCATCCGATCCTCATGGGCGATCGCTTCGTGGGGATGCTGGATGCCGAGCTCGACCGCTCGCGTGACGTGCTCCGTGTGAACGCGGTGCACGAGTTCCTGCCGTTCGAGCCCGAGGAGCACGAGATGGTGCGTGCCGAGATCGCCGAGCTCGCGGAATGGCTGGGCGTATCGGTCGCGACTGTCTGAGGCGCGTTCAGTCGCGCTCGGTCTCCGGTTCCTCGGGCTCGTCGGGCGGCGATTCGGCGCTCCGCAGCAGCTCCTCGAGCCCTCGGTCGAAGTCGTCGCCGAGCGGGGCCGCTGTCAGCCCGGGTTCGGCCGCGAGCGTCAGATCGATGAGGGAGGCCAGCAGCTCGCCGGCGGTGCGAGCGCGCAGGAGTCGGAACTGGTCCCACTCCGCGAGCGGCGCGATCGCCGCGAGCTGCCACGACGCCTCGATCGGGTCGTCGGAGACGTCGGTGTCGGCATCCCATCTCGTCTCGCCGTACTCACCTGCGCGGGCGAGCACGCGCCGTACGACGCGCTCGGCCTGCTCGAGCAGGGGCGCGTAGTCGTCGTTCCACTCGAGTTCGGGGAGCGTCTCGAGGACCGCGCGCGGGTAGGGATCGTCGTCGAGCCACTCCGTCACCGTGACGCGGCGGCGGCCGATCGCGACGAGCTGGATGTCCTCCTCGCCGGCGACGACGCGCACGACTCGGGCCATGGTCCCGACGTCGAGACGCTGATCACCGCCCCCGGCCTCATGGCCGCGCTCGATGAGCACGACGCCGAACTCCGGATGCGGATCCTCGAGGAGCTCGCCCAGCATGACGAGGTAGCGGGGCTCGAAGATGCGCAGCGGCAGCGGAGTGTGGGGGAACAGCACCGAACCCAGCGGGAACATCGGCGACGCGCTCATGCCGTCAGTCAAGCACCAGGGCGAGGTGCCGGGGCCGATCCTCAGATACTGCACAGGCTCGATCGGCGTCGGCGTGCGTAGCCTGGGCGCATGAGACCCGTACCCGAACGACCTGCCTCCGGCCAGGAATCCGTGTGGGACTACCCGCGCCCGCCTCGCGTGGAGAGCGTCGCCAAGCGGGTGCGCATCGAGCTCGGCGGTCAGGCGATCGTCGACACCGACGACGTCGTGCGCGTGCTCGAGACGAGTCATCCGCCGGTCTACTACCTGCCGATCGACGCCTTCGCCGAGGGGACGCTGACTCCGGGCGAAGGGGCGTCGTTCTGCGAGTACAAGGGCGGCGCCCGCTACTTCGACGTGCACGGCGGCGGCACCAGCCGGGCCCGCGCGGGCTGGACCTACCCGCAACCCTCACCCGGCTTCGAGGTGCTCCGGGGGCGCGTGGCCGTGTACCCGGGTGTGATGGACCGGTGCACGGTCGACGGCGTCGAGGTCGAACCGCAGCCGGGAGGGTTCTACGGCGGGTGGATCACGCCGGAGATCGTCGGCCCCTTCAAGGGCGGACCGGGCACGAACGGCTGGTAGGGATCACCAACCGCCGCGCGTCGGCGTGTGCCCCTCGCGGGCATCGTCGGGCATCTCCATCTCGGCACGGACGCCGAGCAGTCGCAGCGGCCGGTCGGGCTCGATCTTCGCGACGAGCACCAGGACCTCTGCGAGCACCGCATCGCGGTCGTAGGTGGTCGCGACCTTGCGTGTGAAGGTCTTGGTGAGGAACGGCGCGTAGCGCACCTTGAGCCCGACCCCCACGACGGGTCGGCCCTCCTTCGCGACGTCCTCGAGCACCTGGGCGAGCAGGTCTCGCGCTGCCCGCTCGATCTCGGCGGGTTCGACGATGTTCTCCTGGAACGTCGTCTCGCGGCCGTGTCCGCGCGCGACCCAGGGGGTGTCGTCGACCACGTTCACCCCGTCGCCGCGGCCGAGCTGGCGGTACCAGGGACCCATCTTCGGCCCGAACTCGGCCGCAAGGGCGTCGAGGTCGGCCCGAGCGAGCTGTTCGACTGTATCGACGCCGAGCGCGGCGAGGCGCTTCGAGATCTTCGATCCGACGCCCCACAGGGCGATGGTGGGAAGGTGGCCCATGACCTCGAGCCAGTTCTCGGCGGTCAGGCGGAACGTCCCGCGCGGCTTGCCGAAGTCGGTCGCGTTCTTCGCGCGCACGAGCGTGTCGCCGATGCCGACGCTGCAGTGCAGCCCGGTGCGCTCGAGGACGGCGTGCTGGATGCCGCGGGCATACGCCTCGGGATCGTCCGTGTCCACACCGACGAAGGCCTCGTCCCACCCGAGCACCTGCACGACGGCGCCCGGCTGAGAGCGCAGCGTCTGCATGACCTCTTCGGACGCCGCCGTGTATGCGGGGGCGTCGACGGGCAGGATGACGGCATCCGGGATCTTCCGTGCTGCGATCCGCAGCGGCATCCCCGATCCGACACCGAACTCTCGCGCCTCGTACGACGCCGTCGACACGACGGCGCGTTCGGTCGGGTCTCCCCGCCCGCCCACGATCACCGGCAGTCCCGCGAGCTCGGGACGCCGCAGGATCTCCACGGCCGCGATGAACTGATCGAGGTCGACGTGCAGCACCCAGCTCGTCATGCGTCCAGTGTGCCGGGATCGGGCGTTGAATAGGGTGACGCTCTCGATCATCGGAGGAATCGTGCCCCGCACCATCGTCATCACCGGAGCCAGCGACGGCATCGGTGCCGCCGCCGCTCGTCAGCTGCACGGGGCGGGCGAGGAGGTCGTCCTCGTGGGACGCGATCCGCGCAAGACGGCCGCCATCGCGCACGAGCTCGACGTCGTGTCGTACACCGCCGACTACGGCGTCCTCGCCGAGGTGCGAGGACTCGCGGCGGACCTGCGGGCGAACCATCCGCGCATCGACATCCTCGCCAACAACGCGGGGGGAGTCTTCGGCGATCGGTCGCTGACCGTCGACGGCTTCGAGACGACCTTCCAGGTCAACCACCTCGGGGGCTTCCTGCTCACGAATCTGCTGCTCGATCTGCTCATCGAGAGCGAGGCGAGCGTGATCCAGACATCGAGTCTCGCCGCCCGGAGATTCTCGAGGTTCGACATCGACGACCTGCAGGGCGCGCGCTCGTACTCCGCCAGCCGCGCCTACGGCAACGCGAAGCTCGCGAACATCCTCTTCACGAAGGAACTCGACCGTCGCTACGGCGGCGAGGGCATCTCGGCCGTCGCGTTCCATCCGGGCGCCGTCGCGACGAGCTTCGCGGCGGGCTCGCAGGGTGCCTGGCGGTTCCTGTACACGAACCCGATCGCCAAGAAGATGCTGGTGTCGGCGGATGCCGGGGGTGCGCACCTCACGTGGCTCGCCCTGGGCGTGCCCGGGGGCACGTGGCAGCCCGGTGAGTACTACGCGAAGGACCGTATCGCGCGCACGAGTCCTGTCGCGGACGACGCCGCGATCGCCGCCCGGCTCTGGGACGAGAGTGCGCAGATGGTGGGCCTGTGAACTCCCTGCGAGCGCGGCTCCGCACCTCCTGAGCGATATATCGTTGTGTATCGCTGAGTCGATCGGACTCGGCAGTGAGGGGACTCGTCATGAGCGATTCATTCCTGGGCGACATGTTCGGCGCCCGCAACCGGGGCGGCGCCGCAGGCAGCGGGCAGCCGTGGCCGATGAACAACCTGTGGGAGGCGTTCGACCAGCTGAAAGGCCAGTTCGAACAGAAGACCGGCGGCTCCCGCATGGCGAAGGGCGACGTGCGCGCGGCGGTGCTGACGCTGCTGGCCGAGGCCCCCATGCACGGCTACCAGATCATCCGCGAGATCGAGGAGCGCAGCGGCGGCTCGTGGAAGCCGAGCCCCGGCTCGGTCTACCCGACGCTGCAGCTCCTCACCGACGAGGGGCTCATCACGGCGTCGGAGTCCGACGGCCGCAAGACCTACTCGCTCACTGTCGAAGGTCGTGCCGTCGTCGATGCCGACGCTCCGAAGGCAGCGCCGTGGGAGTCCGGCCCCGCGAAGGAGGGCAATCGCTCCGGCGCTCTCGCGAAGGCCGGGATCGAACTCGCTCAGGCGGCGGCGCAGGTGGGGCGCTCCGGCACCCCCGAGCAGATCGGTCAGGCGACGGACGTGCTCGCCGAGGCCCGGCGTAGGCTCTACTCGATCCTCGCGCAGGACTGACCGCGTGCCGGATTCCCGGCGTCCCGTCTATCGGACGCCGGGACCCCGGCCGCGCAGTGACACGATGCCGCACCAGCGGCACGACGACCCGATGCCGGACGCCGGCCTCAAGGAGACTCGATGACAGGCGCCTACGCATCGCGCGCCCGCTATCGCCGCATCCTGCGGTTCGCCGCGCGCTACATGGCGCAGGCATGGTGGTTCGAGCTGTTCCTGCCGCGCATCGGGCTCGGGCGTCTCGCGGCGCGCGGTCGTTCGCGGCGCCTGCAGCGCATCGCGAAGAACTTCCACCGGCTGGCGGTGTCGCTCGGCGGGCTCATGATCAAGGTCGGGCAGTTCATGTCGTCGCGGCTGGATGTGCTTCCGCCCGAGATCACGAAGGAGCTCGAAGGGCTCCAGGACGAAGTGCCGCCGGTGGCGTTCCCCGCGATCCGCATGCTCGCCGAGGCGGAGCTCGGGATGCCGCTCGACCGCGCGTACGCGTGGGTCGACCCGGATCCGGTGGCCGCGGCATCCCTCGGCCAGGCGCACCGCGCCCGCCTGCTGCCCCGTGACGCGAGCGACGCCGGATTCGAAGACGTCGTCGTGAAGGTGCAGCGTCCGGGCATCGACGACATCGTCGCCGTCGACCTCAAAGCGCTGCGTCGTGTCTCGGGCTGGCTCGATCGCGTGCGCATCGTGTCGGATCATGTCGATCTGCCCGTGCTCATCGAGGAGTTCGCCGACACGAGCATGGAGGAGATCGACTACCTCCACGAGGCGGCGAACTCGGAGCGCTTCGCCGAGTCGTTCCGGGGTGACGACCGGGTCGCGGTGCCCGAGATCGCGTGGGAGCGCACGACGCGCCGCGTGCTGACGCTCGAGGACGTCACGGCGATCAAGATCAACGACGTCGAGGGGCTCCGCACCGCCGGGATCGATCCGTCCGAGGTCGCGAAGCGGTTCGCGGCGGTCATGTTCGATCAGCTCTTCCTCCACGGCTTCTTCCACGCCGATCCGCATCCCGGCAACATCTTCGTGACGCCCTCGGGTGACGACTGGACGTTCACGTTCATCGACTTCGGGATGATGGGCGAGGTTCCCGAGCGCCTGCGCGAAGGTCTGCGCCGGCTCATCATCGCCGCGGCATCCCGCAACGGACCCCAGCTCGTCGAGGCGATCCGCCAGGTCGGCGTGCTGCTGCCGTCGGCCGACACGGCCGAGCTGGAACGAGCGATGACGGCGCTGTTCGCACGATTCGGCGGCATGGGCTTCGCCGAGCTGCAGCGCGTCGATCCCCGGGAGTTCCAGGACTTCGCGACGGAGTTCGGCGACGTCGTGCGCGCGATGCCGTTCCAGCTGCCCGAGAACTTCCTGCTCATCATCCGGGCCGTCTCGCTCACCTCGGGCGTGTGCAGCGGCCTGGACCCCGCCTTCAACATCTGGGACGCCGTCGAGCCCTACGCCGACGGTCTCCTGCGCGACGAGCGCGGCAACGTCGTGCAGGCTTTCGCACGCGAGGCGGTGACCGTCGCGGGGATCGCCGCGCGTCTGCCCCGGCGGGTGGATGACGTGCTCACGCGTCTCGAGAGCGGCAAGCTCGCCGTCGAGACGCCGCGGCTGGATGCCCGCATCCGCAGTCTCGAACGCATCGGTCGTCGCATCCTCGCCGGTGTCGTCTTCGCCGGCCTGCTCATCGGCGGCGTCCTCCTGCGCTCCCAGGACGCCGTGTTCGGCACCGTGCTGATGGCAGTGTCGGCGCTGCCGCTGTTGTACGCCCTGTTCGCAGGCTGGGCGACGCGCCGCTGATCAGGCGTCACGACGCCGCATGACGATGCCCGCAGACACCGTCGCGACGAGCACGAGTGCCGTGAAGACCAGCAGCACCGTCGTCTCGCTGAAGAACAGAAGGCTGACCCCCACCGCGATCACCGGCAGTGCGAGACCGCAGTAGGCGATCAGGAAGATCAGTGCGAGCGTCTCGCCCCGCTGGCCGGGCGCGGCGAGCCCGGCGGCCGTCGCGATGGCGGATCGGAACAGGATGCCGACGCCCACGCCGCCGATGATCCCGCCCAGCAGGAAGAGTGCGAGAGATGGGGCCACCGCCCCGGCGGCGATCGCCACCAGCCCGACGGCGCAGCTGACGATCGCGATCGTCAGCTGACGCCGCAGAGCCACGCGCGCGAGCAGGACCTGCGCGATCGCCGCGGAGGCGAACACGGCGAACGGCGTCGCGCCGGCGAGCAGGTGGCTCGGCGCGCGGAACGCATCGACGAGGAACGTCGGCGCGAGCGATGTGAAGAGCCCGAAGAGGGCGAAGGAGGCGAAGGCGCCCAGGCCCGCCGCGACGAACGCGGGACGCGATCCCGGCGGGAACGCGAGGCGCTGCGGGCGGTACGACGGCCTCGGCTTGGCGGGGACGACGGTCTCGGGTACCGGGAGGAGGGCGACCGCTGCGGCGAGCAGCAGGACCAGGAACACCGCGTGCGGGAGTACGAGGGGGAGCGGCAGGAACTCCACGAAGAAGCCGCCGATCAGCGGGCCGAGCGCGAGACCACCCAGATTCGCGGCCCCCGCGACGGACGCCGCGACGACGGGGTTCTCGTCGGGCTTCGACCGACCACGCAGCTCGGCCAGGTGCGCGGTCGCGGTGGCGGTGAGGATGCCGATGCTCACGCCGTTGACGAGCCGTGCCGCGAGCAGGCCGGCGACGTCGTTCCACACCAGGAACATGACCGCCGAGACGGCGGAGACGAGCACGGCGATCACCAGCATCCGTCGCCGTCCGAAGACGTCGCTCAGGTGCCCCGCGAAGAAGAGACTCAACACGACGCCGACCGCGTACGCGGCGAAGATCATCGTGATGACCCAGACCTCGAAGCCGTCGCGCTGCTGGTAGAGCGTGTACAGCGGCGTCGGGATCGTCGAGTACGCCATCGCCGTGAGGAAGACCACCGCGACGATCCAGAATCCCGTGGCGGCCGGCACCGCGCGCGTGGTCGCGTTCGTCATGACGCCGACGCTAGCGACGATGGATGCGACGCACCATCACGACCCTTCGTCGTCGCTCACATGGACGAGGCGTTCGCGAAGTCCTCGTCGACGAGCGCGCCGTTGACGGCGCCGCCCACCATCGCCCCCGCGCCCATCGACAGGGGCACGTTGGCCATCGGGTTCACGACGTTGCCCGCCGCCCAGATGCGCGGCGAGCTCGTACGGCCGGTCGGGTCGACGGCGAGGAACGAGCCCACGGGTGTGTCGGTGCGGTCGAGCCCCAGGTGCGCGAGGAAGTCGTCGTGCGGACGCGCCGCTCCCATCGTGAAGAGGGCATCGACGGCGTGCACGGTCCCGTTCTCGAGCCGGACCTCTGTGAGAGTTGCGCCGTCGCCCCGCACCTCGGCGACGGCATCCGTCACGATCTCGACGCCGCGCGCTCGCAGCCGGCGCTCGAACGCGTGCTCGAGCGGGATGGCGGCGAAGACGACGACGTCTTCGCTCCACTGGCGCAGGAGCTGCGCCTGATGCATCTGGTGCGGTGAGACGAGCAGCACCCCGAGCCGGCGGTCGCGCACCTCCCACCCGTGGCAGTAGGGGCAGTGCAGGACGCTCGTGCCCCAGCGCTCCGCGAGCCCGGGGACGTCGGGCAGCTCGTCGGTGATCCCCGTCGCGACGACGAGAGCGCGCGCGTGCTCGATCGAGCCGTCGTCGAGAGCGACGGCGACCCCGGCAGCGTGCTCGTCGACGCGACGGACGGATGCCTCGAGCCACGCGACGCCGTATGCGGCGAGCTCCTCGCGCCCGCGTGCGATCAGGTCGAGCGGGGCGGTGCCGTCCTGGCCGAGCACGCCGTGCATGTGCGCGGCGAAGCGGTTGCGGGGCGAGCCCGCGTCGACGACGAGAGTGCGTCGGCGTGATCGGCCGAGCATCTGAGCGGCGCTCAGGCCGGCCGCGCCGCCTCCGATGATGATGGCATCCCAGGGTTCCATGACTCCAGCGTGCGTGAAATGATTCCTCGATGGCAGACGAGTTTGCGAGAACAGCAAGTGACGTCGCGCGAGTGGGAGGGCGCCTGCGCGTCGCGCGTCAGGATCGAGGGCTCACGCTCGAGGACGTCGCGGCGAAGGCGGGCATGTCGGTGAGCACGCTCTCGCGACTCGAGTCCGGCAAGCGGCAGGCGAGCCTCGAGCTGCTCGTGCCGCTCACGCGTCTGCTCGGCATCCGGCTCGACGATCTCGTGCGTCCCGATGCGGCAGACCCTCGTGTGCGTCGACCCGCACGTCGTCGCGGAGGCGTCGTCATCGCTCCGCTCACGCTCGAGGACTCGCCGGTGAGCACGTTCAAGATCACCTATCCGGCCGATACGGAGCTGCCCGAGCTGCGCGTGCACGACGGCTACGAGTGGCTGTACGTGCTGAGCGGACGGATGCGTCTGCGCCTGGGCGATCAGGACCTCGTGCTCGAGCCGGGAGAGGCGGCGGAGTTCGACACCCGAACGCCGCACGCCATGAGCGCGGCCGGCGCGCAGCCGGTGGAGGTGCTCAGCATCTTCAACGCCGACGGCGAGCGGATGCACACACGGGGCGGCGTGTGAAGGCCGTCTGCCGGTCAGTACCAGCCGACCGACTGCGAGTGCGACCAGGCGCCGCACGGCGAACCGTATCGACCTGCGATGTAGCCGAGGCCCCAGGCGACCTGGGTGGCCGCGTTGGTCTGCCAGTCGGCGCCGGCGCTCGCCATCTTGCTGCCCGGGAGCGCCTGCGGGATGCCCGCAGCACCGCTCGAGGCGTTGTAGGCCTGGTAGTTCCAGCCCGACTCCTTGTTCCACAGCGCGACGAGGCAGCTGAACTGGTCTTCGCCCCAGCCGTAGCCGGGCAGCATCGCGTGGGCTGATGCCTGGGCCCCTGCGGGGCTGTTGTCGCCGGCCACGCCGCCGGTGGCGTAGACGGGCGAGGGGCGCGCGGCTGCGGCCGCGGCGGCTTGAGCGGCGGCTGCCGCTGCAGCCGCTTCGGCCTCCTGCTTCGCCTTGAGGGCGACGGCGGCATCGAGGCTGCCCCGCAGCGACGCGACGCGCTCGTCGACGGGCGAGATGAGATCGGTCACCTGGAGGGTGAGGGCGTCGATGATCAGGTCGGGCTGGTCGCCGTCGACGGCGACCGACAGCCGCGACGAGACGTCAGCGAGCTGGGTCGTGTCGACCGACGTGTCGCCCACCCCGAGGTCGAGACCGGACGCCGTGATGTCGGCGGTGATCGACGCCGCCGCGGCGAGCGAGGTCTCCGCTGCGGTGACGGCGGTCTCGCCGTCCTCGGAGACGGCGGCCTCGGCCTCCGACGTCGCCGACGGCAGGGGAGCGGCGTACGACGCGTACACGTACGATCCGATACCGGATGCCTCGGCCCCCGAGACCGGGATCGCGGTCGTGACGCCGAGCGTCGCGAGCAGTCCGACGGCGAGGCCGCCCGCGACGATCGCGGGGCGACGACGCGCGCGTCGCGCGGCGAGTCGCAGGGTGCGGCGGGCAGGAATGAAAGGCGTCATCGAGCGCATGGAGTCTGGTTCCGTATCGTAGGCCGCGCCTCGGGCAGGCGCGCTCGCGTCCGTTCGGGCGGACACAAGTCACCGACTCTGCCCGTCGAGTCTGGACGGTTCGGGTGCGTTTCCTGGGCGAACGGTGGGAGCGCACGCACGCTCGGCGCGTTCCGACCGACCCTGTGCACCGCGACTTCTCGACGCGAAGGGCGCTCGATCGACGACATTCTCCGCATCGCGCGACCCGCGGGTCCGAACCCCCGCGTAGCCTGATCGGATGCCCTCCCCGTCGAACGTCGCCGCCACGGCGCGGTCGCAGCTCGCCGCGGTCGCGAGCAGTCCGCGCGCGTACGACGGTCCACCCACGAACGCCCGGCCGGCGGCCGTGCTCATGCTCTTCGGCGTGCTCGACTCGATCGAGAGCGGTCACGAGGCGATGGATGCCGCGGTCTCCCGCGATCTCGACGTTCTCCTGCTGGCGCGAGCCACGACCCTGCGCTCGCACCCGGGCCAGGTCGCGTTCCCCGGCGGACGTGTCGACCCGGGAGATGCGGACGTCGTGGCGGCGGCGCTGCGCGAAGCGCGCGAGGAGACCGGACTCGACCCGGCCGGAGTAGAGGTGCTCGGCGCTCTCGACGACATCCCGCTCGACTATTCGCGACACCTCGTGACGCCGATCGTCGGATGGTGGCGGCATCCATCACCCGTGCGCGTCGTCGACGTGGCCGAATCGTCGGCCGTCTTCCGCACCCCCGTGGCCGATCTGCTGAATCCCGCCAATCGCGGCTCGATCGTCATCCGCCGCGGGGGGCAGGAGTACCGCGGACCGGGCTTCCTCGTTCCCGAGGGCACGGGTCATCAGCTCGTATGGGGATTCACCGGCATGCTCCTGGACGGTCTCTTCGATCGTCTGGGGTGGACCGAGCCGTGGGACGACCTGCGGGAGCTTCCGCTGCCGGCACTGTGAGGGCGGGCGCCGGGCCCGCGCCGCTTTCGTCGCCGTGAGAGTAGGTTCGCTGTATGACCGAGCGCGAGGGCACGAACGAGCCGGGTGGCGCCGACGAGATCGCGGCGGCGCACGACGCCCTGGTGGGCCGCCGCGACCATGTCTCCGACGTCGCCGAACTCGACTCGATGCGCCTGCAGGCGGCCATGGAACAGCGGGGCAAGGCGTTCCAGACGCTGTCCGACGTGGTGAAGAAGACGAGCGAGACTCAGCAGGACATCGCCGACGACCTCCAGTGACGGTCAGACCGTGAACGGCTCTCTGCTGCGCGGGAGCACAGGTCCGTCGGCCGTCGTGAAGGCGATCGGGATGCCGCGCGCGACCGCGGGGTCTGCGGCATCCATCGCCTGCAGATGCACGTGGGGCTCGGTGCTGTTGCCCGAGTTGCCGCACGCGGCGATGCGTCTTCCGACGTCGACGTGTTCGCCCCTGCGGACGTCGATCGATCCCCGGCGCAGGTGGGCCACGAGCACGTAGCGCCCGGAGTCCGCGATCACCACATGGTTGCCGGCGATCGCGCCCGCGCCGCCACGCACGCGCTCCCACTGCGTCAGGGCGTAGGCCGCGAGGGCGAAGGGAGACCGCCGCGCGGCGTGGTCCTCCTCGCCGTCGTGGATGGATACGACGGTGCCCGCGAGGGGCGCGAGCACGTCGACGCCGAACGCCAGGAAGATGTCCGGCGCCTCCGTGCCGAACGCGGATCGCCACGAGCGGGGCGCGGTGCGGCCCCGCTCGTCGACCGCGACGAAATCGATCGCGTAGGCCGTGGCGAACAGTTCGGTCCCATGGCTCGGCACGCCGTCGGCGGGGCTGTTCTGCGCCATCCACCGTCCCGTGAACGGGAATGACAACAGCACCGGCGCGGTCATGGCGCCCACCGTACTCCTGAGGGCTACACGCCGTCGCGTATCCCGCGCACGAAGCGCTCGACGTTCTCGCGCATCGTGTCGATGCGCCGCTGCCGAGCCGCCTCCACGTCGAAGCCCAGGTAGGCCTCGCGCGGGCGCTTGCGCGCATTCCGATTGCACTCGAAGTTCGCGCAGACCAGGGTGCCGACGGTGTCTCCCTTGCGTCCGGCATCCCCCGTCCGCTTCGTGTTGAACAGCACCACCTCGTTCGGCAGCTCGATGTCGTTGCACCACGAGCACTGCGCCCGCGAGTTCGGAGCGCGCGAGAACCGACGCAGGATCACTCCCGCGAGGACTCCGTCGAGTTCGAGCACGACGTAGCCGAGGTTGTCGAACTTCGGATCCCGCCAGCCCAGGAACTGGAGCGTGTCCCAGTCGAGCGCGTCGAGGTCGGGAAGGGTGAGCTGTGCGCGTTCGCGCTGGGAGGCGTTGAGAAAGGATGCCCGGATGCGGGCGTCGTCGATGGGACGCATGAGAGAGCTTTCTGGGTGCGAAGAATGAAGGAGAAGGGAGCCGAGCCTCAGGCTCGCTTCGCTGTCGACGCAGAGCGCGTCGACAGCCTCCTCACGCCCGCGGGCCTCGCACGATCGTTCACGACGACGAGTTTACGCCGCCTTCGCGGGCGCGGGCGGATACGCCCGGCGCAGCACGAGACGCTGCCCCAGCGTCCACGCGACGGTCACGAGCAGGTAGAGCCCTGCGGCGAGCGGGACGAAGATCGCGACCACGGCAGTGGCGAACTGCAGCACGCCGAGCAGGCCCAGGGGGATCGCGGGGATCGGCGACCCCTCGACGGGCGGCACGGGCTCGGGCCGGAGCAGGCGGCGGGTGAGCTCGCCGACGGCGGCGATGAGCAGAACGAGCACGGCGAAGACGGCGAGGGCCCCGGCATCCATCGCCCCTCCTGCGATCGTGCCGGCGAGACTCGAGCCGAGCGGTACTCCGAAGAGCGTCTCGCTGAGCAGCGCGTTCGGATGCCCGGCGATCATCGGATGCAGGAAGATCGCATACAGCACACCGACGATCGGCGCCTGGATGAGGATCGGCAGGCAGCCCGCGACGGGCGACGTGTTCTCGTCCCGGTAGAGCTGCATCGTCTCGCGCTGCAGGCGTTCGGGGTTCTTCTTCCACCGCTTCTGCAGGTCGCGAAGCTTCGGCGCGAGCCGGGCGCGGGTCTGTTCGGCCTTCGCCTGCGAGATTCCGGCGGGGATGAGGGCGGCACGCACGAGGAGCGTGACGAGGACGATGGCGAGGGCGCCGGATGCCGTGGTGAGTGGTGACAGGAGGGCGCTGAGCGCGACGAGCCCCGAGTAGGCGAGGTCGAGGATGAAGGCGATGGGAGGGAAGGCGAAGAGGTCCAATGGGTGTCCGTTCGTGGAAGCGATCAGGGATTCGATCGACCACGAAGGGATGCCGCAGCCCACCCTCGAGGGGTGACGCGCGGACTCGGGCTACGCGGCCGAGACCGCGGATCCGGGAGCTCGAGGGCGGGGGTGGCCCGAGGCGTCCGGATCGCTCTGCGCGAGCGGGGAGGAGACGTCGATGGCGCGCGCGGGGTGCGCGGGTGACGCGCTCTCCGTATGCGGGACGGCGACGGCGAGGATCGTGGCGACGACGACCGTCGCGGCGACGAGTGCGATCGCGATGCCGAGCGCACCGAAGGCGGCGACGTCGGGCGTCGCGGCGAGGTGCACTGTCGCGAGCAGCAGATGCAGCGCGGCGTTCAGCGAATCGAACACGCCGCTCACGCTACCGCTCGAGCGATCGGTTCGGAGTCCACGGACCGCGGTTTCGCGCACGGCAGAACCGCGACCCGTGACATCGAGCTCAGGCGGTGGGCTGCCAGCCGAGCGCCGGGGCGACGTGCTTCGCGAACGTCTCGACCACCCGCAGGTTGAAGGCGACGCCGAGCTGCGAGGGGATCGTGAGCATGAGCGTGTCCGCGGTCTGGATCGCGGCATCCTGCTGCAGCTGCTCGATGAGCTCGTCGGGCTCGGCGGCGTAGGTCTTGCCGAACGTCGATCGCATGCCGTCGATGATCCCGATCTGATCGCCGTCCTGGCGGCCGCCGAAGTACATGTGATCCTCGGCCGTCACGAGCGGGAAGATCGAGCGGCTCACCGAGACGCGCGGCTCGCCCGCATGACCCGCTTCGCGCCATGACGCCCGGAACGCGTCGATCTGCTCGGCCTGCAGGATGTCGAACGGCCGCCCGTCGGCGGAGGTCAGCAGCGTCGACGACATCAGGTTGACCCCGACACGCCCTGCCCACTCTGCGGAGTCGCGGTTGCCGGCGCCCCACCACACGCGCGAGCGCAGGCCGGGGGAGTGCGGCTCGATGCGCTGCAGTCCGGAGCCGCCGCCGAACGGCGACTGGGCGTCCCGCTCCGCGAGGCCTTCGCCGTCGATCGCGCGCAGGAACAGATCGAAGTGCTCGCGAGCGAGGTCGGCTCCGCGGGGATCCTTCGAGCCCGTGTAGCCGAACGCCTCGTACCCGCTCACGACCGACTCGGGTGAGCCTCGCGAGACGCCGAGTGCGAGCCTGCCGCCGGAGATGAGGTCGACGGATGCCGCCTCCTCGGCGAGATACAGAGGGTTCTCGTACCTCATGTCGATGACGCCCGTGCCGACCTCGATGCGCTTCGTCCGCGCCGCGATCGCAGCGAGGAGCGGCATCGGCGAGGACTGCTGCCGCGCGAAGTGGTGCACGCGGAAGTAGGCGCCGTTGACGCCGAGGTCGTCCATACCCTGCGCGAGGTCGATCGCCTGGAGCATCGAGTCGCCGGCCGTGAGCTGTCGCCCGCCGCCGAGAGGGCCGTAATGGCCGAAGGAGAGTGTTCCGAAGCGCTGCATGTCGAGTGCAACGGTAGCGCCGTGGCATCCATTCCGGTGAATGGATCAATCCGTGCCGGGCGGGCACCCTGTACTGTGATGGCTCGATCGCACCGTCGGTGCCCCGTCAGGAGGGAGGAATGATGTCGACAGTCTTTGTCGTGCCTGCCGTTCACTCCCACGACCACCTTCTTTCCGAGGTCATTCACTGACGCAGTGTGGATGACCTCCCCTCCTGGAGATCAACCACCATGAACGATCGACGACCTTCGCAGGCGTTCGAAGAGTACTTCGGCCTGCTCGAGATGCCCGACGAGCCGGGACCCGACCAGCGATGGTCGACCTGGCCGTCGAGTGCACCCACGGAGCGCGGTCCGCTGCCGCATCCCGACTGGCTCGTGACGGCTTCCGCCGCATGGGACACCGAGCTGGGCATCGTGAAGACGGGCAAGGAGGCGGATGTCTTCCTGATCGAGCGCGCTGTGCCCGGCGAATCCGGGGTGCTGCTCGCCGCGAAGCGCTATCGCGGCACCGACCGCAGCGACTTCCACCGCTCGGGGCGGTACGAGGAGGGCAGGCGCATGGAGAGCTCGCGCGACTTCCGCGCCGTGCAGAAGAAGTCCGCGTACGGGCGCTCGGTCGCCGCCGCCCACTGGGCGCTCGCGGAGTTCGACGCTCTCACCCGCGCCTGGCACGCGGGCGTACCTGTGCCCTACCCCGTGCAGATCACGGGCACCGAGGTGCTCATGGAGTTCCTCGGCGACGATCGCACGGCCGCGCCCCGGCTCGCTCAGACGAAGCTGCGCGGTGACGCGCTCGCCGAGCCGTTCGCCCAGGTACGCGACATCCTGTTCTCCTTCGCCCGCGGAGGTTTCGCGCACGGCGACCTCTCGGCCTACAACCTCCTGCTGCACAACGACCGCGTCATCGTGATCGATCTGCCTCAGGTCGTCGATCTGTCGTTCAACCCGGCCGGCGCCGACTTCCTCTACCGCGACGTCGTGAACGTGTGCACGTGGTTCACGAGGCGCGGATACGACGTGGATGCCGAGCAGATGTTCGCCGAAGCCCTCGCGGAGATGTGGTGATCACCGCTCCAGAAGGTGGGCGTCCATGTGCTGCTCGTGCCACCAGGTGTCGCCGCCGTCGTTCGAGCACCAGCCGTCCCATTCGAACGACTCCGACGTGACGTCGTGGAACATCCAGGTCACCATCCGGCCGTCGGCCTGGACGCCCTGCAGGCGGATGTCCTCCCCGTCGGCCTCCGCGCTCAGCACGACGTGCTCGGCCGCGCGAGGGCAGAACCACACGACCCGCCAGCCCACACGTGCATCCCAGGTCCGCACCGTCGTGCCGATCGCCTCGCCGTCGTCATCCGCGAGAACGTCCTGCACACCGCGGCCGCCGATGATCCACGAGAACGACCAGTCGAGTTCGCTCTTGGTCCATTCGCGGGTCGCCTCGGAGTACAGGCTGTTGCGCACCCGCCAACTGCCGATGAACGGCGCGAAGAGCTCGAGTTCGTGGGATGCCGGCTCGGCGGCGAGGAGGTCGGATGCGAAGCCCATCCGCGCAGGCTATCGCCTGCGGGATCGCGTATCGACTGTGGTGGAGGACTCAGGAATCGCACCTGACAGGGCGCCTCATGTGCGCATCCCCCGAAGTGACCGAGTGTAACGGCGGACGTAAGTGATAGACAAGTGCTCGAAGGGGGTGCGCGCCACGAAACCGAGCCCACCGGCGCGTCGACCGATGACCGCTGACGAGATCCGCCGCATCTTCCTCGAGTACATGGCCGAGCGCGGCCACGCGATCATCCCGAGGGCGCCGCTCATCCCCAAGGATGACCCGACCACGCTCTTCACCGGCAGCGGGATGCAGCCGCTGCTCCCGTATCTGCTCGGCGCCGAGCATCCCGCCGGCACGCGCCTCGCCGACAGCCAGACGTGCCTGCGCGTGCAGGATGTCGAGGAAGTCGGCGACAACCGCCACACGACGTTCTTCGAGATGCTCGGCAACTGGAGCCTCGGCGACTACTTCAAGCAGGAGCAGATCCCGCAGGTCTGGACGTTCCTGACCGAGAAGGTCGGGCTCGACCCCGACCGGATCTACGTGTCGTGCTTCAGCGGCGACCCCGAGAACGGCATACCGAAGGACGAAGAGGCGGCCGGGATCTGGACGGGGCTCTTCGAGGCGGCCGGGATCTCGGCCGGGCAGGTCGATGTCGGGACCGAGGAGCACGCGGCCGAGGTCGGCACGGCCGGTGCGCGCATCGCGTTCTACGGTAAGAAGAACTGGTGGTGCCGGGGCGGCAAGGCCGAGGACATGCCCGTCGGCGAGCCGGGTGGGCCCGACACCGAGATGTTCTACCTCTTCCCCTCGGTCGAACACGATCCCGCGTACGGCGCGCACTGCCACCAGAACTGCGACTGCGGGCGCTTCATCGAGCTCGGCAACTCGGTGTTCATGGAGTACCGCCGCACCGAGAACGGGTTCGAGCCTCTGCCGCGCCGCAACGTCGATTACGGTGGCGGGCTCGCGCGCATCGCCGCGGCCGCGATCGACAGCCCGGACGTCTTCAAGATCGATCTGCTGTGGCCCATCATCGAGCGACTCCAGGAGCTGTCGGGCAGGACCTACGAAGACGAGACGCGCGCGATGCGCGTCATCGCCGACCACCTGCGCGGCGCGACGTTCCTCGCCGTGGACGGCGTGCGGCCCGGCAACAAGGCGCAGGGGTATGTCATGCGCCGACTGATCCGCCGGGCGGTGCGTTTCGCGTTCGATCTCGGCCTGGAAGAGAACTTCTTCCCCCAGATCATCCCCACGATCGCGGGCATCTACGAGGAGCACTTCCCCGAGGTCGCCCAGCACGCCGAAGAGGTCGAGGCGATCCTCGCGAAGGAGGAGCAGTCGTTCCGACGGACGCTCCGCAAGGGGCTCAAGCAGCTGAAGGCCTATGCCGCGGACGGTGTCACCGGCCGCGAGCTCTTCGTCCTGTCGGACACCTACGGCTTCCCGGTCGAGCTCTCGACCGAAGAGGTCGAGCGCCAGGGCATCCCGCTCAGCGAGGACTGGCGTGCGGAGTTCGACGAACAGCTGGCCGAGCAGCGCGCCCGGTCGCAGCGATCGATGCTGCAGCCGGGCTAGCGCTCGCCCAGCTCGCCCGGATGGGTCAGGCGCCACCACTCGGTCGGCGGTTCGATCGACCCTTCGATCACGACCGGGACGCGCACGGTGTTCGGACCAGCCGTCCAGGTGATCTCGCCGATGACCT
Source organism: Microbacterium sp. (assembly GCF_051860965.1). Lineage (GTDB taxonomy): Bacteria > Actinomycetota > Actinomycetes > Actinomycetales > Microbacteriaceae > Microbacterium. Next base: position 11,658 of record NZ_JBIMKU010000007.1, on the reverse strand, counting down.
CGCCGTCGGCGTACTCCTTCGGTGTCGTCGTCGTCATCGTCGCGGTCGCCACCGTGTCTGACCAGACCAGGATCGCCGCGCTCTCTCCGACGACCATGCGCGCCGAAGAGCCCCACGGCGTCGTGAAGGTGCCGACCTCGTCACCGTCTGATGCCACGGGCAGCCGCTGGAAGCCGGCGCGGATGCCGCCCAGCACCCCCAGCACGCCCTCGTTCACACTCGAGCGCGACCAGCCGCCGAGCGTGACACCCGTCACGTGGAGCGGCGCGTCGATGCCCACATCGACGGTCGCCGTGTACAGGAAGTTGTAGCTGCCTTCTCCGAGATTGCCGGTCTTGAGTCCCGTGATCCCCGCGGTGCCGAGGAGCGAGTTGGTCGTCGGCATCCCGCCCAGCTGTGCCACGGTCGGGCTCGCGGCGATCCGGGCGATCACGGGATCGGCTGCTGCGAGCTTGCCGATCGCGATCAGATCTCCCGGCGTGCTCGTGTTCTCTCGGCTGACGCCCGTCGGCTCGACGATCGTCGTGCCGGTGAGACCGTGGGCGGCGAGCCAGTCGCGCGCCGCTCGAGCGAACCCGCTCTGCGAGCCGAACGCCCACTTCGCGACGGCCTCGGCGTAATTGCACGCCGACGGGACGATCATGGCGGCGAGTGCCGTGCGCAGAGGCATCGACGTGCCGGTGGGCATGGGAGCGATCGTCGCGCCCATGACGTAGTACTTGTCGTAGAGATCGTGATCGGCTTTGTCGAAGACGAGCGTCGGTCCGTTGTCGCCATCGGCGAGGGGGTGGGCGTCGAGGATCACGAGCGCCGCCACGATCTTGGTGATGCTCGCGATCGGGCGGGGTTCGGAGGTGCCGCTCGTCAGCCAGATGCCGCTCGCGCTCTCACCGAGATACTCGTCTGCGCCCGAGACGCTGACGGCCGTCGCGCCGTCGACGGGAAGCGGGATCGCCGCCGCACCGAGCGCGCGGTCGGCTGGCGTCGACGTCGACACCTCGGGCGCAGGCAGGGGAGCGGTGAGCGCCCAGGCGACGTAGCCGCCGATGGATGCCAGCACGACCGCGAGCACGACGCCGGTCGAGATGAGTGCTCGGGTGCGGCGCGCGCGGCGGATCTCGGGGTCGACGGCGGCGACGGGGGCGGAGGATGTCATGAGCTCGTCGAGTTCGGCGAACTCTTCACGCGAGTCGTCGTGGAGTGTCATCCGGCTCCGTTCTCCCGCCCCCGACGACCATCGTGCCGCACCCTGGTCGCCGACGGACCAGCGGTACAGGATCTGTGGAGAACGGTCCGGACATCCGCGAGAGGTGGGCCGCAGCGACCGCCGACGATCGGTGGCGCGCGAGCGCATAGGCTGTGCCGTGATCCGACCGGGAGGTGAGGCGTGACGACGAACAGCGACGCCGGTCGCGCCCGACTGCTCTACGTCGAGGACGACCCCGAGATCGCGGCGATGACGATCGAGATGCTCGCGGACGCGTACGACGTCGCCCACGCCGACGACGCCGAGGGTGCACTGCGCCTCGCCCTCGCGGGAAGGTACGACGTGATGGTCGTCGATCGGCGCCTCCCCGGAATGGACGGTGTCGACTTCGTCCGCGCGGTGCGCACGGCGCGGATCACCACGCCGATCCTCATGCTCACGGCGCTCGGAACGGTCGACGATCGTGTGAGCGGACTGGACGGCGGAGCCAACGACTACCTCGTCAAGCCGTTCGACTACGAGGAGCTGCTCGCACGGCTGCGCTCTCTGCGCCGCGCCTTCCGGGCCGACGGCGAGAGGAGGATGCTGGGCGACTGGGTCTTCACGCCGCAGTCGAACGCCCTGTACGACCCGACGGGCTATCGCATCGCCCTGACCGCGACCGAGAACGCCCTGCTCGAGCTGCTCAGTGCGAGCCCCGAGCACGTCTTCTCGCGGGCGGAGATCCTCGCAGCGGTGTTCGGCGCCGGCGACACCACCAGCTCGGTGGACACGTACGTGCACTACATCAGGCGAAAGTCGGTGCCCGAAGTGATCGAGACCGTCCGCGGGAGCGGGTACCGGGCGGGGAGCCCGACATGAGCGACCAGGATGCGGAGCGCGTGCGCCGGGCGGCCCGCTCGGTGGGGAGCTACGTCGCGATCGCGTCGGCGCTCGTCATCTCCGGCGGTGTCGGCATCCTCGTCGCCGTGATCGTCTCGACATCCCGCGCCGAGGGGGAGGAGCATGGCGGCCTGCGGCCGGGCGGCGGCCCGCGCGACGACCTGGTCGTCGACCTCGACAGGGTGCTGCCCGCCGTCATCGTCCTGGGCGCCGTCGGGGTCGTGCTGCTGAGCGTCATCGCATGGTTCGCCGCGCGCAGATCGGTCCGGCCGCTGGGCGACGCGCTGCGGGCGCAGCGCCGCTTCGTCGCCGACGCCAGCCACGAGCTGCGCACGCCGCTCACGACGGTCACGAGTCGCATCCAGCTGCTGCAGCGGCGGCATGAGCGGGGAGAGCCGATCGACGACACGATCGCCGATCTGCGCGCCGACGCCGCGACGATGAGCGACGTGCTCAACGACCTGCTCCTCGCGGCGGAGGGGGCCGCCGCATCCGGATCCGACGTCACCGACGTGTCGGCCGCCGTCGATGCCGCAGTGCAGTCGCTCGGGCCGATCGCCGACGACGCGGGCGTCACCCTCGCCGTCGCGCACGGCACGCCCGCGCAGGTCGCCGTTCCCGCGGTCACGCTCACGCGGGTCCTCGTCGCGCTGCTGGACAACGCGATCCAGCACTCTCCCGCAGGCGCGTCGGTGGACGTGGCGACCGACGTCGAGGACGACGGCGTCGCGATCCGCGTCACGGACCAGGGCGCCGGCATCGTCGGCATCGATGTGGAGCGCGTCTTCGACCGGTTCGCCCGTTCGGCCGAGAGCGGTCGTCGCCGGGGCTTCGGGCTGGGACTCTCGCTCGTGCGCGATGTCGCTCAGCGCGCGGGCGGCACGATCGAGGTCGAGCGCACCTCGCACCAGGGCACGACCTTCCTGCTGAGGCTCCCGCTCGTCGACTGAGTCAGGCGGCGGCCGCCACGATGTCGATCTGCGTCGGCCCGAGCCAGCGCGCGACGCGCCCGTCGTCGGCGAGGAGGATGCCGGTGCGCGTGCCGGCCGTCGCGATCCACGCGCGGTCGTCGAAGCCCGCGACGACGGCCGCCGTCGCCCAGACGTCTGCCTGCGTCAGCCCGTCGGCCACCACCGTGGCCGACGCGACGCCGATGGCCGCCCGTCCGCTCCGCGGGTCGATGATGTGCGCGCCCCGCTCCGCGTGACCCGATGTCGCGACGGCGCCGTCGCGGATGCCGAGCGTCGCGGTCGCGGCTCCGGGGCGCTGCGGGTCGGCGATCCCCACGTTCCACTGCCAGTCGGCGTCGGCCGCGGTGAACAACTGCAGGTCGCCGCCGGCATTGATGCCGACGGCGATCTCGTGCTCGACGAGGGCCGCGAGGTGGCGCCGCGCGGTTCGCTCGACGGCCCACCCCTTGACGTATCCCGTCGGGTCGAATGTCCCCCGCCAGTGGGCGGAGAAGAGTCCGTGCGTCTCCTCCTGCGCGACACGGCACGCCGACTCGACGACCGCGATGAGCGGGTCGGCATCGCGCACGGTGAGCTCGCCGCGGCCGATCCGCGAGACGTCGGAGTCCCGGCGATACGTCGAGAAGAGCCGATCGATCTCGCGCAGCTCGCTGAAGCAGTCCTGGACGGCCTGTTCGGTGCCCGGGCCCGGGGTCGCACGTGTCGACCTCACATGCACGCTCACCGGCATCCCCATGATCTCTTCGACCCACACGTGCCGCGGCGGCCTGCGCGCGCCCATCAGCTCTGCGCCTGATCGATCGCGCTCTGCAGCGACGTCAGATATCCGTCGCTCGTGTACGTCGCTCCCGAGACCATGTCGATCTCGGCGCTCTGCGCGGCGATCGTCTCGCTGACCAGACGCGGGAGCGCGCTCTGGTTGATCGCGCGGTCGCGGCCGTTGCTGTCGGGGTAGTCCACGACCGTGACGTCCGAGATCGCGCCCTGCGACACGGTGATCTGCACCTGGACCGGACCGTAGCGCGTGTTCGCGGAGTCGCCGGTGTAGGTGCCGTCGGTGAGGGATGACGTCGTCGTGGCGCTCGACGAGGTGCCGCTCGACTGCGTCGAGGACGATCCGCTCGTCGAGGATCCCGTCGTCGACCCCGAGGCCGTGCCGGACGACGTCTGGCCGGACGTGGAGCCCGTCGACGCCGGCTCGACGACGGTGGGCTGCACGGCCTCGAGCGAGGTGCGGTAGCTGAACAGCAGGACCAGTCCGCTCAGCGTGGCCAGCACGGCGTAGATGATCTTCTTCATGGCGTACTCCGGTCTCAGACGGTGAACGATTCGGAATGGATGCGGTCGGCAGGGAAGCCCGCGCGGCGCAGGTCGCCGATGACCGAGGCCATCCACGGCGACGGGCCGCACACGTACACGTCGTACTCCTCGACATCGGGCGCGAGATACCGCACCAGGTCGGCGCCCCGCCAGGCCTCGTGACTGCGGGGGATCCACGACGACGTGCCCTGCGCGCGCGAGCCCGGAAGGTCGACGTGACGGAGACCGCGGGATGCCTCGAGCCCTGCGATCTCGCGTCGGCGGAGCCCCTCCTCGGGGACGCTGTCTCGCGTCACGAGGGTCGCGCCTCCCGGCGCGTAGGGCTCCGCCTCGAGCAGGGCCACGAGCGGAGCGACGCCGGCTCCCGCTCCGATCATCAGCAGCTTGGCGCCTGTCCGAGCGGCTCCCGTCATGTGGCCGAACGGCCCCTCGATGAGCACCTTCGTCCCCGGACGCAGGCGCGCGAGGCGCTGGGTGCCCTCACCGGCGAACCGGGCCGTGATCGACAGTCCGTCGGCGCTCGGTGCGCTCGAGAGCGAGAAGGGGTTTCCGCGGGTCCAGCCCGGCCCGTCGAGGAACCGCCAGACGAAGAACTGTCCGGCACGTGCGCCGAGGCGGTGAAGAGCTCGTCCGCGCATGTGGACGGTGACGCCCTTCGTTCCATCGGCTTCGATCCGCGAGACCCGCACCACGTGGCGGGACGACCGGATGAGCGGCACGGCGATGCGGAAGACGACGATGGATGCCGCGGCGACAGCCCACAGCGTCCACCAGTACACCGTGGCCGCGGGCGACGATAGGAAGTCCGCACCGGTCCACAGCTGGTGGGGGAGCGCGAGCCCGACACCGAGGTAGGCGTACAGGTGCAGCAGGTGCCACGACTCGTAGCGCAGGCGCCGGCGCGCCCGGCGGATGGACGACACGACGACGAGGACGATGAGCAGCGTGCCGACGGTCGCGAGCAGCATCCCCGGGTAGTCCCAGATGAACTGCCACAGCTGCACGAGCGGGTTGATCCCGGCGGATGCCGCATACCCGGCGACCAGCAGGGCGATGTGGGCCAGCAGCAGCCAGAACGACCAGAAGCCGACGAACCGATGCATCCGCGTGATCCCTTCGCGCCCGAAGCCGTGCTCGAAGAGCGGGATGCGCGCCATGAGCAGCACCTGATACAGCAGCAGATTCGCCGAGATGAGCCCGGTGAGGCGGCCCAGGGTCGTCAGCGTCTCGGGTGTGAAGCCGAGGGCGGCGGTGACGCCGCCTCCCGACACCCACAGCGCGACGACGAACAGGCTCGTCAGCCAGATCACCGTCGTCGCCCCTGCGCGCCACAGCGCCGTACGGGGGTGTCGGGGCGCGAGCGCCGAGGGTGCCGGCGCGGATGATGCCGGCGCGGGGGATGCTGCGGAGCGAGCGGCCACGGTGGTCATGTCGCCATGGTCGAGGCGTCGTTCTGAGAGAGATCTAAGAAACGGCCGCCCACAGCGACCTCATAGCTGACGCGTAGGTCGCCGCGGGTTTCCGCGCCGGTCGGCGGAGCGCTGGCCGCAATGGTCGTCGCGTGATTGGGTGTGTTCATGTCGACGCTGCCCGTGCCCGGTCCGCATGCCGGCGAACCCCACCAGCAGGGACTCGCCCAACGTCTGAACTGGCTGCGCGCAGGCGTGCTGGGCGCCAACGACGGGATCGTCTCGGTCGCGGCCATCGTGGTGGGTGTCGCCGGTGCGACGAGCGAGCTCGCCCCCATCCTGACGGCGGGCGTCGCGGGTCTCGTCGGCGGAGCGATCTCGATGGCGCTCGGCGAGTACGTCTCGGTGAGCAGCCAGAGCGACAGCGAGCACGCGCTCATCGCGAAGGAGAAACGCGAGCTGCAGGAGATGCCCGAGCAGGAGCTCGACGAGCTCGCAGGGCTGTACGAGGCGAAAGGACTCCAGCCCGCGACGGCCCGTCAGGTCGCCATCGAGCTCACGGCGCATGACGCGGTCGCCGCCCACCTGTCGGCCGAGCTCAACATCGACGAGAACGACGTGGTCAGCGCCTGGCATGCCGCCGGCGCGTCCGCCCTCGCCTTCACCGTCGGCGCGATCCTGCCGATGCTGGCGATCCTGCTTCCGCCTGCGGGATGGCGGGTCCCCGTGACCTTCGTCGCCGTCCTCGTCGCGCTCGCCCTCACGGGCTGGATCTCGGCGTGGATCGGCGGCAGTTCGAAGCGCAAGGCGATCCTGCGCGTCGTGATCGGGGGTGCGGCGGCGCTCGTCGCGACCTACGGGATCGGGTCTCTTCTGGGCGCGTCGGGGGTGGTCTAGCTGAGCATGGACGCGGACCAGCGTGACGAGCTCCGGATGCTGCGGGCCCGGGCGTTCGGGCCGTCGTCCGACATCCACGAGGATCCCGCGGCGCTGAGTCGGCTGAGCGAGCTCGAGGAGCTCGCGCGCACGTCGCAGCGGACCGAGAAACCCTCGCCCGTCTCGGTGGGCGAGGCAGAGGACCCAGAGGTCTCGACGGTCGATGAGCCGCGCGTGCAGGAGCCCGATGCGCCCCCCGAGCCGTCCCCGCCCGCGCGCGACGGCCTGCGCACGCGGGCGCTGTGGGTGGCATCCCTCGTCGCGACCGCGGCCGTCGCCGTCGCCGTCACCGCCGCGACCACACCGATCATCAGCGTGCCCCGGCCGCCGGACGCGCGCCTCGTGGGCACGATCGAGATCGACGAATCCGCCGGGTGGCCACCGATGTTCGGTGAGCCCCAGAGCGACTCGGTCGTCTACGAGGACTTCTACGGCCTCACCGCACTCCGGCAGGGCGGCAGCGTCTTCGGACAGGGCGACACGGAGTGCGTCATGATCTTCGAGACCGGTCCGCTGCGCTCGCCGACCGATTCGTACGAGGGGCCGTCGTTCTACGGCTGCGGGGCGGGGGCCTTCCCACCGCGGGTGCCCGTGCTCATCCAGGCCGGGATGCCGACGGAGCTCATCGTGCGGTTCCCGGTCGGCACGGCGCTGGAGTTCGTCCTCGACGGCGAACGCCTCGGGGTCTTCTCCGACGCCGACTGACGGCCGGTCACGTCACTGAGATGAGTGACCTCTGCCACCCCGACGAGCCGTTCGGCGCGATGGGCGCACGCTCCTCGATCTGCAGGTCGCCGTTTTTGTTCACCGCGCGCACGGCGACGTAGTGGGTGCCGGGCGTGGCATCCCACTCCATGACCCACTGCACCCAGGTGTCCTCGTTGATCGGGGTCGAGAGGGTGGCCGGCATCCATTCGCCCTCGTCGATGCGCACCTCGACGCGCTCGATGCCCACCGACTGCGCCCACGCGACGCCCGCGATCGGGATGCGTCCGGCGGCCACGGGCTTGCCGATCTTGGGAGTGTCCACGCGTGACGAGAACTTGATGGGCGCCTCGGCACTGTAGCCCCGCGGCGTCCAGTACGCCTCGTCCTGCGCGAAGGTCGTGACCTTCAGCTCGGTGAGCCACTTCGTCGCCGAGACGTAGCCGTAGAGTCCGGGCACCACCATGCGCACCGGGAAGCCGTGCTCGAGGGGGAGCGGCTCGCCGTTCATGGCGACGGCGAGGATCGCGTCGAGTCCGTCATCCGTGAGGGCCGACAGCGGAGTGCTCGCGGTGTATCCGTCGACGCTCCGCGAGAGCACCATGTCTGCACCCGACTGCGGACCGGCCATGCTCAGGATGTCGCGGATCGGCACACCGAGCCACTTCGCGTTGCCCACGAGCTCGCCGCCCACCTCGTTCGAGACGCAGGTGAGGGTGATCGCATACTCGTCGAGTCCCATCGCGACCAGGTCGTCGAAGCTCAGCTCGACGCGCTGATCGACCATCCCGTCGATGACGAGCCGCCAGGTGGCGGGATCGATGGACGGCACCGTGAGCGCCGTGTCGACGCGATAGAAGTCGGCGTTGGGCGTGAACAGGGGGCTGATGCCCTCGATGTCCAGTTCGGCTCTATCCGGCACCGTCACCGTCGATCGCGGAGCGGGCAGGTCGAGCGCCCGACGCACCGCGTCGACGGACGACGTCGCCATGCTGATCGCACGGGCCGTGACGCCGACGATGATCGCCGAGGCGCCCGCGATCCCCGCGACGACGAAGAAGCGTCGGCGATCGATCTTCGTGTCCGACGCCCCCTCGTCTCGCCACCCGTGCAGGCGACGGCTGAGGAGGATCAGGATGACGGATCCCGCGACCGTCCCGACCACGGGCGGCAGGAACGACAGCGGCGTGACGCCGGCCCGGGTCACGATCGCGGCGATCGAGAGCACGCCTGCGATCCCCAGCGCGATGACGCCGAGCGGCGGTCTCACGAACTGCAGGACGCCGGCGATCGCCGAGGCGATGACGACCGCCAGCCCGAGCCCGGCGAGCAGGGCGATCTTGTCGTACTCGCCGAAGGTCGCGATCGCGAACTCCTTGAACGGCTGCGGCACGATGTCGATGACGAACGAGCCGACGGCGAGCACCGGACTGGCGTCCCTCGCGACGAGCAGGGCGAGGAGCTCGGCGGTCGCGAGGAACACCGCCCCGCTCACGATGCCGGCGATCGCCGCAAGGCTGAGGAACTTCCAGCGGCTGCGCTTCGTGGTCACGAGGGTCTCCTGCCGTCGGGTCACGATCTATTCGGAGGCGATGGCGGAACGGATGGATGCCGGCTCCGACCGACTACTCCTGCGCGAGGAAGACTCCGACGCGGTCGCCGTCGAACGCGATCCGCAGCGCGGCGTCGTCGGGGAACTGCGCGCGCAGCTCCTCGGTGGAGGAGGCGCCGACCGTGAACTGCGCGATGGCGGGGAACGCGCCCGCCCCGCACCCCGAGTAGACGGTGAAGTCGATCGAGTAGCCCTGCTGGTCGTCGTAGTCCTCGGGGATGCGGTCGGTCGGGACCATGGCGAAGCAGTTCGATCCCTGTGAGCCGAGATACGAGAAGCCGCCCGCCGTCTCGAAGATCGTGTAGCCGTAGAACTCGAACGATCGAGAACTGGGTCCCGCTCCCATGTATCCGACCGGTACGACCGCCGTCGCCGTCGGTTCGAGCGACGCGATCTGCGTCGCGCCGCCGGAGTCCGAGACAGGTGCGACGAAGGTCAGCGAGAACGTGATCGCCGCAGCGACGGCGGCGGCGAGCACCACCGAGAGCGCCCAGAGCACGCGAGTCAGGCGGGGGGTGCGCGCAGGCGCGGGATCGGTCACCGCGGGTGTCGCATCAGGCTCGGCGACCGGCGTGGACGGCGGGGAGTCCGCCGGCTGTGCGGGGGGCGTGGCATCCATCGCTTCCTGCACAGGCACCTCGACCGCGACCGCCGCTGCCGCTCGCGACTCGAGTTCGCGAAGTCGCTCGGCGGCGGAGGGATCTCGATGGATGTCGGCGGCCGGGCCGTATGCGCGTACCCGGAGCGCGCGGAGTTCATCCTGAGTGGCGTCGTCGGTGTGGTGCATCGTGACGCATCGTCTCATGCCGGAGCGGGGGTCCTAACGTATGCACGCGCGTGTGCTCGACTGTCGGCGCGTCCGGCGAACGCGCCGAGCGGGCCCGCACGCGGCCGACGACCGCCGCGGTGCGCGTGCGAATTCAGTGCGCGACGAGGAGCTGCGAGACGCGGTCGAGAGCGCCGGGGACGAGCGTGTAGTACGCCCAGGTGCCGCGCTTGCTGCGCGTGAGGAACCCCGCTGTCGTGAGGATCTTCAAGTGATGCGAGACGGTCGGCTGGCTGAGCCCGACAGGCTCGATCAGGTCGCACACGCAGGCTTCGGATCCTTCCGACGCGGCGACGATCGACAGCAGCCGCAGGCGTGTGGGATCCGCGAGGGCCTTCATCGTCGCCGCGAGCCGTTCCGCCTCTACGGCGGTGAGGGGCTCGCGCACGAGCGGCGCGCAGCACGTTCCGGCCGTGACATCCGTCACCTCGAGCGCAAGGGGCATACATCGACAGTAGTCGATATTGACAGTTGTCGATAGATCGAGCAGAATCGGGCATCGACGTTCATCGATATCTGCGGGAGGATGCAGTGACACTTCTCGGCCTGACGCCCCGTGTCACCACCAGCGCGCGGATCGCGACACTGCCGGTCGTGATCATCGGGGCCGGCCCCATCGGACTGGCTGCCGCGGCGAACCTCGTGGAGCGCGGTATCGACTTCATCGTGTTCGAGTCGGGTGCGGAGGTCGCAGCGAGCGTTCGGTCGTGGGGGCACACGCGACTGTTCTCGCCGTGGAAGCACCTGGTCGATCCGGCGTCTCGTCGGCTGTTGGAGGCGCAGGGCTGGGAACTGCCAGAGCCGGAGCGCGCTCCGACGGGCGCGGAGCTCATGGAGGATTACGTCGCGCCGCTCGCCGCCGTCGATGCGATCGCATCCCGCATCCGCACGGGCGTGCACGTCGAGGCCGTGACGCGCGAGGGCATGGATCGCACCCGCACCGCCGGACGCGCGGCGACGCCGTTCAGCGTCCGCGTGCGGACGGCCAACGGATCCGTTGAGGATGTCGCGGCGCGCGCCGTGATCGATGCATCGGGCACCTACCTGTCGCCGAACTCGCTGTCGTCGAGCGGTCTCGAGCTGCTCGGGATGAGCGATATCGCCGACCGCGTCACTCCCGCCCTGCCGGACGTTCTCGGGCGCGACCGCGATGTCTTCGCGGGTCGTCGCGTGACCGTCGTCGGCGCTGGACACTCCGCAGCGAACACGCTGCTCGCGCTGGTTCAACTGCTGCGCGAGGAGCCCGGCACGAGCGTCACCTGGCTCATCCGGAATGCACAGGCCGTGCGGGTGTCGTCCTCGGCCGACGACGAGCTCGCCGATCGCGCACGACTCGGCGGACGGGTCGATCAGGCCGTCGCATCCGGCACCATCGCCCTCGTCGACGGATTCGAGATCATCCGCGGCCACCGCACGACAGGCGGCGTCGAACTCGTCGGGCAGCGGCGCGGCGAGGTCATCACCCACCAGACCGACGTCGTGGTGAACGCGACCGGCTTCCGCCCCGACCTCGGGATGCTCCGTGAGATCCGGCTCGAGCTCGACGAGATCGTCGAGGCCCCCAAGCGGCTCGCCCCGCTCATCGACCCGAACCTGCACTCGTGCGGCACGGTCGAACCCCACGGGTTCCGTGAGCTCACCCACCCCGAGCCGGGCTTCTTCATCGTCGGCATGAAGTCCTACGGCCGGGCGCCCACCTTCCTGCTGGCGACCGGCTACGAGCAGGTCCGCTCCGTGACGGCGTGGCTCGCGGGCGACATGGCCTCCGCGTCGAAGGTGGATCTCGTGCT
>NZ_JBIMKU010000006.1:0-288440 GCF_051860965.1 Microbacterium sp. | reverse complement strand
CAATCACCATCGACCCCACACCGGGCTCGGAGGCTCAACCCCCGCCGAACGCGTTCACAACCTCACGGGGAAGAACAACTAGGTCAGCGGGCCTCGGCGAGGCGAGCGGTCTCGTCGTGCCACGACGTCGCGACCGAGCGGAGCTTCTCTTCGTACTTGCGGCCGTGGTGGGCGCAGAACAGGAGCTCGCTGCCGTTGACCTCGGCTGCGATGTAGGCCTGCGCTCCGCAGGAATCGCAGCGGTCCAGGGCGCTCAGGCGGTACTCGAGGACGGCGGTGTTCTCTGTGGGTGTCGAAAGCGTGTTCATGGTGGTGCCTCCTCGTACGTATCGAGCGTGCTGTGCAGGTATGAAATACAACCACGGCATTGTTTCGAGAATGCCGCGAATCGGTGTCAGTTCGCTCACCGCGTACGCGATCACTCCCGCCGACGTGTCTGACGCTGCTTGTCATTCGGCGCGGATACGCTTGAGGATTGTGACCGCTGAGTATTCCGCCCATCACCTCCAGGTGCTCGAGGGACTCGAAGCGGTTCGCAAACGCCCGGGGATGTACATCGGCTCGACCGATTCCCGTGGGCTCATGCACTGCCTCTGGGAGATCATCGACAACTCCGTCGACGAGGCGCTCGGGGGCTTCGGCTCGCGGATCGACATCATCCTGCATCCCGACGGCAGCGTCGAGGTGCGCGACCGCGCACGCGGCATCCCGGTCGACATCGAGCCGCGCACCGGGCTCTCGGGCGTGGAGGTCGTCTTCACCAAGCTCCACGCCGGCGGCAAGTTCGGGGGCGGCTCGTACGCCGCGTCCGGCGGACTGCACGGCGTCGGCGCGTCCGTCGTCAACGCGCTCTCGGAGCGCCTCGACGTCGAGGTCGACCGCGGCGGCAAGACCTGGGCGATGTCGTTCCATCGCGGCGAGCCCGGCGTCTTCTCGAACGGCGCCCCGGACTCGGTCTTCACCCCCTTCGAGAAGAGCTCCGAGCTGCGGGTCGCCGGCCGCGCCGCGAAGGGCGTGACGGGCACCCGCATCCGGTACTGGGCAGATCGGCAGATCTTCACGAAGGATGCCGCCTTCAACCTGCAGGAGCTCGAGCAGCGCGCGCGCCAGACGGCTTTCCTGGTGCCGGGACTCGAGATCGTCATCCGCGACGATCGCGGTGAGGAGGCCGCGGAGACGAGTTATCGCTTCGACGGCGGCATCTCGGAGTTCGCCGACTATCTCGCACCCGACGCCGCGATCACCGACACCTGGCGCCTCACGGGCACGGGCAGCTTCACCGAGACCGTCCCGGTGCTGCAGCCCACGGGCGCCATGGTGCCGACTGAGGTCGAGCGCGAGTGCCACGTCGACATCGCGGTGCGGTGGGGCACGGGCTACGAGACGACCTCGCGCTCGTTCGTGAACATCATCTCGACGCCCAAGGGCGGCACCCATCAGGCGGGCTTCGATGCCGGGCTCATGAAAGTGCTGCGAAGCCAGGTCGAGCAGAACGCGCGACGACTCAAGGTCGGCAACGACAAGCTCGAGAAGGACGACATCCTCGCAGGCCTGACCGCGGTCCTGACGGTGCGGATCCCCGAGCCGCAGTTCGAGGGTCAGACGAAGGAGGTGCTGGGCACGCCGGCGGTGCGCCAGATCGTCGCGAACGTCGTCTCACGCGAGCTCGCCGCCCGGTTCAGCTCGCCCAAGCGCGATGACAAGGCGCAGACGGCGCTGCTGCTCGAGAAGGTCGTCTCCGAGATGAAGGCGCGCATCTCGGCCCGCACGCACAAGGAGACGCAGCGACGCAAGAACGCGCTCGAGTCCTCGTCACTGCCGGCCAAGCTCGCCGACTGCCGCACGAACGACGTCGAGGCGTCCGAGCTCTTCATCGTCGAGGGCGACTCGGCGCTCGGCACCGCCAAGCTCGCCCGCAACAGCGAGTATCAGGCGCTCCTGCCCATTCGCGGCAAGATCCTGAACGTGCAGAAGGCCTCGATCAGCGACATGCTGGGCAACGCCGAGTGCGCAGCGATCATCCAGGTGATCGGCGCGGGATCGGGGCGCTCGTTCGATCTCGACGTCGCGCGCTACGGCAAGATCATCCTGATGAGCGACGCCGACGTCGACGGCGCCCACATCCGAACGCTGCTGCTGACGCTGTTCTTCCGCTACATGCGGCCGCTCATCGACGAGGGCCGCGTCTACGCCGCCGTCCCGCCGCTGCACCGCGTCGTCGTCATGAACCCGGGCACGAAGCCCAACGAGACGGTCTACACCTACTCCGAGCAGGAGCTTCACGGTCTGCTATCGAAGCTCACGAAGGCCGGCAAGCGCTGGCAGGAGCCCGTGCAGCGCTACAAGGGCCTCGGCGAGATGGATGCCGACCAGCTCGCGACCACGACGATGGATCGCGCCGGGCGAACCCTGCGTCGTGTGCGGATGCAGGATGCCGAGGCCGCGGCATCCGTCTTCGAACTCCTCATGGGCACCGATGTCGGCCCGCGCAAGGAGTTCATCATCGACTCGTCCGCGAACCTGAGCCGCGAGCGCATCGACGCGTAGAACTCACCAGCGGTCGACGTGCACGACCTCGTCGAGGGGTGCGCGATGGGCGGGACGGAAGTCCGTGCCGAGCGTATAGGCGACGGGGAGCAGCACCCCCTGGTGCACAGTGGAGGGGATGCCCAGAAGCTCGGCGATCTCGCGCTCGTAGGCGAGGTGCAGGGTCGTCCAGGCGCTGCCGAGTCCGCGCGCCCGGAGGGCGAGCTGCAGGCTCCAGGCGGCGGGGAGGAGCGATCCCCACAGGCCGGCCTGCGAACCCGGCTCGAAGTCGTCCCGTCCGCTGTAGATGGCGCCGATCACGAGCACTGGCACCTCGCCCATGTGCTCAGCGAGGTAGTCCGCGCTCGACGACACGCGCTGCTGGACCGCTTGGCGCTCGGGATCGGCGTAACCTCGCCCGCCGGACGCGCGGTACCGCGCGAAGGACCGCGCATAGAAGTCGGCGATGACGGCGCGCCTGTCCGGATCCGCGACGATGATCCAGTGCCACGTCTGCGCATTGCTCCCCGTCGGCGCCTGCACCGCGACCTCGAGCGCTTCGCGCACGATCTCGAGCGGAACGGGCCTCTCGAGGTCCAGACGCTTGCGCACCGAGCGCGTCGTCGTCAGAAGCTGATCGGGGTCGAGGGGGAGGAGGTCCGTCACAGGACGAGACTAGCCCCGCCGCGACGACGGGCATTGTCACCACATCGCGGCGCCCAGAGTACTTCATACGCACCAGAGCACCTAAGCCTCGCGCGCGCAGTCAGTGCGCTCGTGCGGGCGAAGTACTTTCGACGACTCGGAGCCGGATGCTCGGGCTCGAGCCGGGGCAGTGGGCGCAGGACCGAGGCCGGTCAGCCGACAGCGGTGCCGATCGCGGCGACGACGCCGTCGAGCGGGGAGCCCGAGGCGTCCCGCTTCGCGCCCGCCGCAGGCAGCGCACGCGTGGCGCCGTCCGCACCCACCGCGCGAGGCTCCGTACCCACCCACGCGAGCGTGAGGGCGTTCTCGCCCTTGAGGAAGCGCTGCGCACGCACTCCACCCGTCGCACGGCCCTTGGCCGGGAACTCGTCGAAGGCGGACACCTTCGCTGTCGCCGCATCGGCACCCGCGAGGGTCTCGGTCGAGCCCGCCACCGTCACCACGACGACCTCGGCCGCATCGGCGGGGACGACGTCGAACGAGACCACCCGCTCGCCCGAGGTCACGCGCATGCCGGCCATGCCGCCGGCCGACCGCCCCTGCGGGCGGACCGCTGCCGCGTCGAAGCGCAGCAGCTGAGCGTCGGTGGCGATGAAGACGAGTTCGGCGCCGTCGGGTGCGGGGGCCGCACCGACGACGCGGTCGCCGTCCTTCAGCGCGATGAGATCGACATCGTGCTTGTTCGCGATCTCGCTCGCCGCGACGCGCTTGACGACCCCCTGTGCCGTGCCGAGGGCGATCACGGGGGTGTCCACGAGCGGGACGACGGCGACCACGTGCTCACCGGAGGGCAGCCCGAGGTACTGATCGGCGCGCGTGCCCGCGGCGAGCTGGACGGAGTTGCCCGGGACGGCGGGGAGGTCGACGGGGGAGAATCGCACGATGCGTCCGAGCGACGTGACGGCGCCGAGATCGCCGCGCGTCGTCGTGTCGACAGCGGAGCGGATCGCATCGTGCTTCGACCGCCGCGATGGCGCGACGATGCCGCCGCCGGGCGCGTCATCCGTGAGCGCGGCGCGCACCATCCGCCCCGTGGCGGAGAGGAAGACGCGGCACGGGGCATCCGCGATCTGCAGATCGGCCGCCGCCGCGGCGGCACGCGAGCGGGGTGCGACGGGTCCACCGTCGAGCAGGAGCGTGCGGCGCGGAGTGCCGTAGGCCTCGGCCGCGGCATCCAGCTCCCTCGCCACCTGGGAGCGCAGCAGGACGTCGCTCGCGAGCAGCTCTTCGAGCTGGGCGATCTCTGCCTTGAGGCTGTCTCGCTCGGTCTCGAGCTCGATGCGGGAGAACTTCGTCAGGCGCCGCAGACGCAGCTCGAGGATGTACTCGGCCTGCGGCTGCGAGAGGTCGAACACGTCCATGAGGCGCGTGCGCGCCTGGTCGCCGTCGTCGGAGGCGCGGATGACCTGGATGACCTCGTCGATGTCGAGGATCGCGATGAGCAGGCCCTCGACGAGGTGCAGTCGCTCCTGCCGGCGGGCGAGGCGGTAGCGGCTGCGTCGCGTGACGACGCTCAGACGGTGCTTCAGGTACACCTGCAGGAGCTCCTTGAGCCCCAGCGTCTGCGGCTGCCCTTCGACGAGCGCGACGTTGTTGATGCTGAAGGAGTCCTCGAGCGGCGTCAGGCGGTACAGGTGCTCCAGCACCGCCTGGGGGTCGAACCCCGTCTTGATGCCGATGACGAGCCGCAGGCCGTGGTGTCGGTCGGTGAGGTCGGTCACGTCGGAGATGCCCTGCAGCTTCTTCGCCGTGACGGCGTCCTTGATCTTCTCGATGATCCGCTCCGGACCGACGAGGTACGGCAGCTCGGTGACGATGATGCCCGTGCGGCGGGGACCGAGCGACTCGACCGAGACCTTCGCACGGGTGCGGAAGCTCCCTCGGCCCTTCGCGTAGGCGTCCTTGATGCCGTCGAGCCCGACGATGATGCCGCCCGACGGCAGGTCGGGACCGGGCACGAACTCCATGAGCTCCTCGACGGATGCCTCGGGGTTGTCGAGCAGGTGGATCGCAGCGCCGACGACCTCGATGAGGTTGTGCGGCGCCATGTTCGTGGCCATGCCGACGGCGATGCCCGTCGTGCCGTTGACCAGCAGGTTCGGGAAGGCGGCGGGCAGCACTTCGGGCTGCTGGAACTGCCCGTCGTAGTTCGGGATGAAGTCGACGACGTCCTCGTCGAGGTTCTCGGTCAGCGCGAGCGCGGGGGCGGCCAGGCGCGCCTCGGTGTAGCGGGGCGCAGCGGGGCCGTCGTCGAGCGAGCCGAAGTTGCCGTGCCCGTCGACGAGCGGCACGCGCAGGGAGAAGGGCTGTGCGAGGCGCACGAGGGCGTCGTAGATCGGCGCGTCGCCGTGGGGGTGCAGCTTTCCCATGACCTCGCCGACCACGCGCGCGCTCTTGACGTGACCGCGGTCGGGGCGCAGCCCCATGTCTGCCATCTGGAACAGGATGCGTCGCTGCACCGGCTTGAGGCCGTCACGGGCGTCGGGCAGCGCCCGGGAGTAGATCACCGAGTAGGCGTACTCGAGGAAGGATCCCTGCATCTCGGTCGAGACGTCGACGTCTTCGATGCGGCCGTGGTCGGCGGGGAGGGAGGAGTCTGTGCGGGATGCGGGCATTGTGCGGAAGAGGCCTCGGTGACAGCGGGTTCGGGTGGAGGCCTGCCGCCTGTGCGAGACTGGCCCCGATGCCACTCAGCCTACCCGCGGACCCACCCAGGGCCCGGAGCCTCACCGGTGTCGTGCCACAGCTCTTCGAGGCCCTCGACGGACGCTCGGAGTGGTTCGCGCCCGCGACCTCCGCCGTCATCCTGCTCATCGACGGACTCGGTGCGGCCAACCTCGCGGCGCGTTCGGGACACGCGCGCTTCCTGTCGCAGATCGGCACGAAGAGGGATGTCGCCCGCACCGTGTTCCCCTCCACGACCGCGACGGCGCTCACCGGCCTCCTGACGGGCGCGCCCGCGGGAGAGCACGGCATCGTCGGCTACCGCGCACGGATCCCCGGCACGGATGCGGTGCTCAACCAGCTTCGCGGCTGGGACACCGACGGGCTGCCACTGGAGTGGCAGCGCGCGCCACGCCTCGTCGCGCAGCGGCCGTCGTTCGCGGTCTCCAAGGCGCAGTTCGCCGGCACCGGATTCACGCAGGCGATCATGGGCGAGGCGGAGTTCGTCGGCGTCGCCGACCTCACCGAGCGCGCCGAGCGCGCCGCGACGCTCGCGGCGCAGCATCCCGGGTCCTTCGTCTACCTCTACATGAGCGAACTCGACGCCGCCGGACACAAGCACGGCTGGCAGTCCGAGGAGTGGATCGCCGCATTGGAGAGGGTGGATGCCGCGGCCCGCGCACTCGACACGGCACTCGCCTCCGGTACGGGCGCGGTCGTCACGGGCGATCACGGCATGGTCGACGTGCCCCGGCATCGCCAGGTGCTGCTCTCGGGAGGCGATCGCCTGCTCGACGGGGTCGAGCTCATCGGCGGCGAGCCCCGCATGCTGCATCTCTACACCGAGCGGGGACGCGCTGCCGACGTGCGCGACGCGTGGGAGGCGTCCGAGTCGGGGCGCTCGTGGGTCATGTCCCGCGACGAGGCGATCGCCGCCGGGCTGTTCGGCCCCGTCGAAACCGCCGTGCGCGAACGGATCGGCGACGTCCTCGTCGCGGCGCGCGCCGCCGTCGCCTACTACGACGATCGCGAGGCAGACAAGGCGCCCCAGAACATGATCGGCCAGCACGGGTCGCTCACGAGCGACGAGCGGATCGTCCCGCTCCTGCGACTGGGCGCTTTCGCCTGACGCGTCAGTCGTCGCCCTTGGCGCCGAAGACGATCTCATCCCACGAGGGCATCGACGAGCGTCCCTTGCGGCGTCCCGCCGCCTCGGCGACGGCGACGGGCTCGAGGCGGGCGTCGTCCTCGTCGTCCGGCGTCTCGTTCTCGTCGTAGCCGGGCTCGAGCGCGTCGAAGAGCGCGACAGGAGCCGACGTGCGGGTCGGAGCGACCTCGTCGACTCCGGGCAGAGGCTCCCGTTGTCCACGACGTCTGCGCAGCGCCTCGAGAAGATCGGCCGTCTCGGCCGACGTCACCGTCGGTTCCGTCGCGCGCTTGATCGCCGCCTGCTGCACAGCGGGCGCGACGGGCGCGGGGAGCTCGGGCGAGTCGAGGTCGGCATCGGGGATGCGCCGCGGGCCGAACGCGCCGCTGTCGAAGCGCGAGTCGTCCTTCTGGGGCGTCGCCTCGCCGTTGCGCGAGTCGAGGGCACGCAGGCGGGGGATCAGTCCCTCGGGCAGCGAGCCCTGGCGGGAGAGCTGCGTCGCGTCGGAGTTCTGCGGCGACAGCGTGCCCCGCCGCGGGTCGAAGCCCCAGCGCGCGTCATGATCGATGTCGTTCGCGGTGAACTCGAGCTTGACGACCCATCCCGTGGGCTCCTTCCAGCTCGTCCACCGCTCGCCGGACGCGCCCGCCTCGGCGAGCTTGGTCCGCACGGCGGCGCCGAAGGTCGGATGCGGGTCGCCGTCGAGGTCGGTCGCCAGCAGCACCGGCACCGCGAGCGCCTGCCCGACGATGTGCTCGCGCTCCGCCAGGACGGGTCGCTCGAAGCGCACGACGTCCTCGACGCGCGCGCCCAGCAGCTGAGCGACCTCTTCGGCGGAGAGTCCCGCGCGGATGTGGGACTGGATCTCGCGCGGACTCGCACGATTGACGGGTGCCTCCGAGGCCGCGTCGGAGCGGCTCCTGCGCAGTTCGGCGCGCAACGACTCGTCGACGGGCAGGGCGAAGCGTTCGCCCGACTCGGTCGCAAGTATGAGCTTGTCGTCCTCGGTGGCGATGACTCTGAGCTGTTCCATACGAGGAGCCCTCCGATCCAGCTGTCTCCGCCCCATGCTGACACGCTGCGCACCGATCATCGGGAATATCGCGCGCGCGCCGCGAGTTTCACGCGGAGCACGCCCCGAGCATTTGCGAAATGCCCCGCGGTCATGCAAACTATCGCCGCCCAAGCTGGCCGAAAGCCAGGGGCGAACAGACTCGAGATATCCGGAAGTTGAGACGCTGAAGCAATGGCCACCGATTACGACGCACCCCGCAAGACCGAGGACGACAGCGAGTCGATCGAGGCTCTCAAGGAGCGCGTTCCCGACAAGCTCTCGGGTTCGGTCGACGTCGAGGACGCCGACAACCCTTCGGGATTCGAGCTTCCCGGTGCCGACCTGTCGGACCTCGAGCTGGACGTGGTCGTGCTTCCCCCGCAGGAGGACGAGTTCACCTGCGTGAACTGCTTCCTGGTGAAGCACCGCTCGCAGCTCGACCACGAGGAGAAGTCCGGCGCCATCTGCATCGAGTGCGCCGCCTGAGTCTCCCTACCACTTCTCCTGGACCGCTTCGCGGGCTCGCCGTACGGCAGCCGCGAGGCGGTCCGGCGTTCGGGACGACAGCACCCAGACGGGCGTAGGGTCGTCCGCGTCGAGCACGGGGAAGGCCGCGACGCCGTCGATTCCGCCGCGGATGACGTGCCACGCGCGGGGGTCGAGCTCGGGGCCGCGCGCACTGCGCGCCTCTTCGCCGGTCGAGATCACGGGATCTCCCAGCAGATCGACAGGAATGCGCGCCCGCCCGGCGCGCATTATCCCGTCCCGCACCTCGAGCGTCGGCGAACCGGCCACCAGCAGCGCCACGAAGCCGATACCGACGAGCGCGCCGACCACGAGCGCGAGCGTCGTGTCGATGGGCGAGAAGACGAGCGCCGCCATCGGTCCGCACACCGCGGCCGCGACGAGCACCCACAGCGAGGGGCTGAGCCGCTCGCGATAGCGGGCGCCGATCGGCGCCCCGACGTTCGTGGATGACATCTGCATTACCCTCGATGCGTGACCGAAACCGTGGACGTCCTCATTATCGCTCCCGAGGTCCCTTCCTACGCACAGCCCGGCGACGCCGGCGCCGACCTCGTCGCCGCCGAGAGCGTGCGTCTCGAGCCCGGCGCGCGTGCCCTCGTGGGGACGGGTGTGCGCATCGCGCTGCCGGACGGCTACGCCGCCTTCGTCGTGCCGCGCAGCGGCCTCGCCGCCCGGCACGGGATCTCCATCGTCAACTCGCCGGGGACGGTGGATGCGGGCTACCGCGGTGAGATCAAGGTCTCGCTGATCAACACCGACACCGAACACGCGTACCATGTCGCGGTCGGCGATCGCATCGCCCAGCTCATCGTGATGCCCGTCGCGAGAGCGACATTCATTCCGGTCGAGACGCTGCCCGAGAGCCTCCGCGGCGAGGGCGGATTCGGCTCCACCGGCTACAAGAAGGACGGAAACGTCGCATGACGGATGCCACTCCCACCCAGTCGGCCGGCGGCGACAAGTCGGCCATCGAGGACCGCGCGACGAACGGTCCGTTCGATGAGTCCGAGGCGAACCCGGTCCGCCCGTACATCGATCTCGGCGGGATCAAGATCCTGCCGCGCGAGGGCCTGAACCTGCGCCTCGAGGTCGAGGAGCAGACCAAGCGCATCGTCGCGGTGGGTCTGGACTACGCGGGCTCGACGCTGCAGGTGCAGCCCTTCGCCGCTCCGCGTACGACGGGCCTGTGGGACGAGACGCGCGAGCAGATCAAGCAGCAGGTGCGCCAGCAGGGCGGCCGTGTCGAGGAGCGCCAGGGTCCGCTCGGCCCCGAGCTCCTCGCCGAGGTGCCGGTCGTCGCGGGGCCTGACAGCACCGCCGGCAAGCGCCTCGCGCGCTTCGTCGGGGTCGACGGACCGCGCTGGTTCCTGCGCGGAGTCATCGGCGGAGCGGCGACGGCGGATGTGGATGCCGCGGCGAAGGTCGAGGACCTCTTCCGCTCGATCGTCGTGGTGCGTGGCGGCACGCCGATGCCTCCGCGCGACCTCATTCCGCTCCGGATGCCCGCGACTCCGGGAACAGCGTGAGCGATCGGCCCGACCTGACGCCCCCGGAGCCGGAGCAGCCGTCGGCGTCCGAGGTCCTGGGAGCCGCGCTGAGCGGCGCCGCGCGCCGCGCCGGGCTCGACCCGGCCGAGGGCCGGAGCACGGGCCACGTCGTGTGGAGCGCGATCGGCGGCTGGCGCGGCATCCTCGAATCCGTCCTCCCCGGCCTCGTGTTCGTCGTGGCGTGGACGCTCACGTACGATCCCGCGACGAAGGACGCGAACCTGCCGTTGAGCCTCGGGCTGTCGGTCGGCCTCGCCGTCGTCTTCACCGCGGTGCGGCTCATCCAGCGCCAATCCGCGAACGCCGCGATCGGCGGTCTCGTCGCGACCGGCGTGGCCGCCGCGCTGTCGCTGCTGACCGGCCGCGGCGAGGACAACTTCATCCCGGGCTTCCTCACGAACATCGCCTACGGGTCGGCGCTGCTGATCTCGGCGCTCGTGGGCTGGTCGCTCATCGGCCTCGCCGTCGGCTTCCTCATGGGGGAGGGCACCGCGTGGCGACGCGACAAGCGCAAGCGCCGCGTCTTCTTCTGGCTCGCGATCGTATGGGCCGGACTGTTCGCGGCGCGCCTCATCGTGCAGGTGCCGCTCTACTTCGCGGGCGACGTCACGGCCCTCGGCACGCTGAAGCTGATCATGGGGCTTCCGCTGTTCGCGCCGCTCATCGCCGTCACCTGGCTCGTCGTACGAGCCCTCTATCCGCGCGCCTCGGAGCCTTCTGCTACCGCCTCGGAGTGATACGATTTATCTTGATATCAAGATAAATCGACCCTGCGGGATGGTTAGGTGATCCTCACTAGCCAGGCTGGCGATGCAGGGGAAAGATGGGGAACGCGCGCCAGTGCGCTGCGCTCCGCCGCCGACGAAGGAGACACACGTGTCCACGGTTGACAGCTTCGGTGCCAAGAGCACCCTGACGGTCGGCAGCACCGACTACGAGATCTTCCGCATCGACACCGTCGACGGCTACGAGAAGCTCCCGTTCAGCCTCAAGGTGCTGCTCGAGAACCTGCTGCGCACCGAAGACGGCGCGAACGTCACCAAGGAGCAGATCCAGGCGCTCGGCTCGTGGGATCCCGCAGCCGAGCCCGACACCGAGATCCAGTTCACGCCCGCGCGCGTCGTGATGCAGGACTTCACCGGCGTCCCCTGCATCGTCGACCTCGCCACCATGCGCGAAGCGGTGACGGCGCTCGGCGGCGACCCCGACAAGATCAACCCGCTCTCGCCGGCCGAGATGGTCATCGACCACTCGGTCATCGCCGACCTCTTCGGCACCGAGAACGCTCTCGAGCGCAACGTCGAGATCGAGTACGAGCGCAACGGTGAGCGCTACCAGTTCCTCCGCTGGGGCCAGACCGCGTTCCAGGACTTCAAGGTCGTCCCTCCGGGCACCGGCATCGTGCACCAGGTCAACATCGAGCACCTCGCGAAGGTCATCTACGACCGGAACGTGAACGGCGTCCTGCGCGCGTACCCCGACACCTGCGTCGGCACCGACTCGCACACCACGATGGTGAACGGTCTGGGCGTGCTCGGCTGGGGCGTCGGCGGCATCGAGGCCGAGGCCGCGATGCTGGGCCAGCCCGTGTCGATGCTCATCCCGCGCGTCGTCGGCTTCAAGCTCACGGGCGAGATCCCCGCCGGCGTCACGGCCACCGACGTCGTGCTGACGATCACCGACATGCTGCGCAAGCACGGCGTGGTCGGCAAGTTCGTCGAGTTCTACGGCGCGGGCGTGGCATCCGTCCCCCTCGCCAACCGCGCGACGATCGGCAACATGAGCCCCGAGTTCGGCTCGACGGCCGCGATGTTCCCCATCGACGACGTGACGCTGGACTACCTGCGCCTCACGGGCCGCAGCGAAGAGTCGATCGCTCTCGTCGAGCAGTACTCCAAGCTGCAGAAGCTCTGGCACGACCCGGCCCACGAGCCCGCCTTCAGCGAGTACATGGAACTCGACCTGTCGACGGTCGTGCCGTCGATCGCCGGGCCCAAGCGTCCGCAGGACCGCATCCTGCTGTCGAACGCGAAGTCGCAGTTCGAGGTCGACATCCTCAACTACGCCGACGCCACGACCTCCGACGACATCGTCGATCTCGAGTCGAAGCACTCGTTCCCGGCCTCCGACCCGGGCGCCGCGCCCGGCGACGAGCACGAGGAGACGCGCGTCGTCCACATCTCCAGCGGGGGGCCGGCGGCGGCATCCAAGCCCGTCAAGGTGACGACCCCCAGCGGCGAGTCGTACATCCTCGACAACGGCGCCGTGACGCTGGCGGCGATCACGTCGTGCACCAACACGTCGAACCCCTCGGTCATGCTCGCGGCGGGCCTGCTGGCGCGCAACGCGCTCAACAAGGGCCTCAAGCAGAAGCCGTGGGTCAAGACCACGCTCGGCCCGGGGTCCAAGGTCGTGACCGACTACTACGAGAAGTCGGGCCTCGACAAGGCGCTCGAAGGGCTCGGGTTCTACACGGTGGGCTACGGCTGCACGATCTGCATCGGCAACTCGGGTCCCCTCATCGAAGAGGTCTCGGCCGCGGTGAACGACCACGACCTCGCCGTCACCGCGGTGCTCTCGGGCAACCGCAACTTCGAGGGCCGCATCAGCCCCGACGTGAAGATGAACTACCTCGCGTCGCCGCCGCTCGTGGTGGCGTACGCCCTCGCCGGTTCGATGCACTTCGACTTCGAGACGGATGCCCTCGGCAAGGACCACGACGGCAACGACGTGTTCCTCAAGGACATCTGGCCGTCGACCGAGGAAGTGCAGGCGACCATCGACTCGTCGATCTCGCGCGAGCAGTTCATCAAGCAGTACGCGACGGTGTTCGAGGGCGACGACCGCTGGAAGAACCTGCCGACGCCCGACGACTCGATCTTCCAGTGGGACGAGAACTCGACCTACGTGCGCAAGGCGCCGTACTTCGACGGCATGAAGATGGAGCTCACTCCGGTCGCCGACATCCACGGCGCCCGCGTCATGGCGACGCTCGGCGACTCGGTCACGACCGACCACATCTCGCCGGCCGGCAACATCAAGATCGGCACTCCGGCGTCGAAGTACCTCGAGGCGCACGGCGTCCGCCAGAAGGACTTCAACTCCTTCGGCTCGCGTCGCGGCAACCACGAGGTGATGATCCGCGGCACGTTCGCGAACATCCGCCTGAAGAACATGCTCGTCAGCGCCGTGAACGACGGCGCCGTGGTCGAGGGCGGCTTCACGCGCGACTTCACCCTCGAGGGGGGTCCGCAGTCGTACATCTACGACGCGAGCATGAACTACCAGGCCGCGGGTGTGCCGCTCGTGATCTTCGGCGGCAAGGAGTACGGCTCCGGCTCGTCGCGCGACTGGGCGGCCAAGGGCACGAGCCTGCTGGGCGTCAAGGCCGTCATCACCGAGAGCTTCGAGCGCATCCACCGGTCGAATCTCATCGGGATGGGCGTCGTGCCGCTGCAGTTCCCCGCGGGGGAGTCCTGGGAGTCGCTCGGACTCGACGGCACCGAGATCGTCTCGATCACGGGTCTCGAGCAGCTGAACGACGGCGTCACGCCCAAGACCGTGCGCGTGACGGCCGAGCCGAGCGAGTTCTCGCCCGAGGGCAAGCAGACCGTCGAGTTCGACGCGGTCGTGCGCATCGACACGCCGGGTGAGGCGGACTACTACCGCAACGGGGGCATCCTGCAGTACGTACTGCGCTCGCTCGTCTGAGCACCCGTCGTCGAGGGGTCCGGGAGTTTCCGGGCCCCTCGACGCGTGTCCGGCCCTCACGCGCACCCCGCGGTTAGGATGAATCCATGGCGCTGCTTCCCACGATTCGCGAGCCGCGCGATCTCGATGCTCTCTCACCCGCCGAGCTCGATCAGCTCGCCGGCGAGATCCGCGAATTCCTCATCGAGAACGTCGCACGCACCGGTGGCCACCTCGGCCCGAACCTGGGTGTGGTCGAGCTCACCATCGCGATCCACCGCGTCTTCGACTCGCCGAACGATCCGGTGATCTTCGACACGGGCCATCAGTCCTACGTCCACAAGCTCCTGACGGGGCGTCAGGACTTCTCGAAGCTCCGCGCGCGCGGTGGTCTCGCGGGCTACCCGCAGCGCTCCGAGAGCGCACATGACGTCGTGGAGTCATCCCACGCCTCCAGCTCGCTCAGCTGGGCGGACGGCGTCTCGCGCGCACTCACCCGCACGGGGCGGAAGGACCGTCACGTCGTCGCCGTCGTCGGCGACGGCGCCCTCACGGGCGGCATGACGTGGGAGGCGCTCAACAACATCTCCGACGACAACGACCGCAACCTCGTGATCGTCGTCAACGACAACGGCCGCTCGTACGCGCCGACGATCGGCGGCATGGCACGGTACCTCAACCGCGTGCGGACCGCCGACGCCTACCGCAACCTGCACGAGGGCTCGGACAGCCTCTTCCGCAAGCTCGGCCCGGCGGCGCGCGCCGTCTACC
Organism: Microbacterium sp.; assembly: GCF_051860965.1. GTDB lineage: Bacteria > Actinomycetota > Actinomycetes > Actinomycetales > Microbacteriaceae > Microbacterium. Next base: position 273,808 of record NZ_JBIMKU010000006.1, on the reverse strand, counting down.
GCGGTGTCCGCGGCGGCACGCACGGGTTCCTGTCGCGCTTCACGAACAACACCGAGCTCTATTCGAACCTCGACATCAAGTACCTCGGCCCCGTCGACGGCCACGATCTCCCCGCGCTGCTCGAGACGCTCGAGCTCGCCAAGGCGTACGGGGCGCCGGTCATCGTGCACGCGATCACCGAGAAAGGGCGCGGGTATCAGCCGGCGCTCGACGACGTGGCAGATCAGTTCCACGCGGTCGGCAAGATCGATCCCGTCTCGGGTGCCGCGATCGGCGGGGCGGGCTCCGACCCGGCCTGGACCGACGTGTTCGCCGAGGAGCTCGTGCGCATCGGCGAAAGCCGTGACGACGTCATCGCCATGACGGCCGCGATGCTGCGCCCCACCGGTCTGCTTTCCTTCGCGCAGCGATTCCCCGACCGTGTCTACGACGTCGGCATCGCCGAGCAGCACGCCGTCGCCTCGGCGGCCGGGCTCGCGTTCGGCGGCCTGCATCCCGTGCTCGCGATCTATGCGACGTTCATGAATCGCGCGTTCGATCAGGTGCTGATGGATGTCGCGCTCCATCGCGCGGGGGTGACCTTCGTCCTGGACCGCGCGGGTGTCACGGGTCCCGACGGGCCCAGCCATCACGGCATCTGGGACCTCGCGATGCTGCAGATCGTGCCGCACATCCGCATCGCCGTTCCGCGCGACGCCGAGCGGCTCCGCGAGGAGCTGCGCGAGGCAGTCGCCGTGTCGGATGCGCCGACCGTCGTCCGGTTCCCCAAAGGCAGCGTGAGCCCCGATCTCCCGGCCATCGAGCGGCTGGAGGACGGCGTCGACGTCCTGGTGCGCTCCGACGCCGAGGACGTCCTCATCGTGGGCATCGGGCCGATGGCGCACATCGCGGTGGAGGTCTCCGACCGCCTGCGCGCACAGGGGATCGGATCCACCGTGGTGGATCCGCGCTGGGCGATTCCCGTCCAGCCGTCGATCGTCGAGCTCGCGGCATCCCATCGCCTCGTCATCACCATCGAGGACGGCATCCGCGTCGGCGGCGTCGGCACCCGCGTGCGACAGGTGCTGCGCGAAGCCGGCATCGATACAGCGGTGGACGAGCTGGGCGTGCCCGACGAGTTCCTCGACCACGCGAGCCGTGAGCAGATCCTCGAGGGCGCGGGCCTCACCGCATCCAAGATCGCGCAGGACATCGTCTCTCAGGTGCTGGGAATCCGCATCCCCGTCGCGCGCCCCGCGCCGAGCGAACTGCCTCTGATCGACCGCGCGCGGCGCTGAGGCTCACCCCACCGAGGTCAGGCGGCCCGCGAAGACGGTCGGGATGGTGGGGTCCCCGTCATCCGGTGTCGTGTCAGTCGTGCCTCCGGACGTGATCGCCTGCGACAGCAGGTAGCCGTCGGTGAGCGCGTCGCCCGTGACCATGACGCTCAGCAGCTCGATCCCGCAGTCGCGCTGCACCTGTGCGGCGCACGCGGCGACGATGCGATCGGAGAGCTCGGCGTTCGTCGGCAGCGTTCCGCCCTCGAGCCCGTGGACGAGGTCGCGCAGGGCCGCGCCCACGATGTTGCCCGAGCGCTCCTTCGGATTCACCACGTCGAGTTCGAGCACGCGCAGGTCGTGGCCCGAGACGATCGGGCGCCAGTCGTACGATGCGTGCACGAGATGCTGGTGGCCGCCCTCGCCCGTGAGGCTGCGGGCGGGGAGGTCCGTCGAGCGGGCCCGTACGTCGACCATCCGATACCAGTTGAAGATCGGGAACGCACCATGCGTGCCGGGGCGGAGCACCACGACCTCGCCGCGCTCGTCGCCCCCGCCCTTCGCCTTGCGGATGATCGGCTTGCCGTTGCGGGTGCGGATCGCCGCCGAGCCCTCGTCGACCGTCACGAGGAACAGCTTCATGAGGGCCGGCACGACGACCAGCATGGTCAAGGCCGCCCCGCTCGTCTTGACCAGGACGCTGAGGGCGTTGCCGCTGAACAGGCTCGCGATCATGTCGAACATGGAGCCAGGATGCCCGGCCCGCGCGGCCCTGGAGCGCAGAACAGCGGACTCGAATGAAGAGTTCACCGATCGTTCGCCGCGTGTCGACGCCGGGTGAACGAAAGACGACGGCCCGGGCTGCGCGAGCCCGGGCCGTCGTGTCACAGCGGTGTCAGGAGGCGATGCCCTTGATGACCGGGTGGTGGAAGGTGTCGCCGAAGACGCGCTCCGAAGCACCTTCGCGGTCGAGGTAGGGCGATGCGCCGCCGTCGATGAACGGCCAGCCCGCGCCGAGGATGAGGCACAGGTCGATGTCTTCGACCTCGGGCACGACGCCCTCGTCGAGCATGATCCTGATCTCCTGCGCGAGGCCGTCCTGCACGCGCTGGAGGATCTCGGCATCGGACGCGGGCGTCTTGCCCACGGCGCCGTTCAGGACCTTCTCCGCAGCCTTGGACCAGCCGGTCACACGGCCCGACTTGTCCTTCTCGACGACCTCCGCCAGCTCCGCGAGCTGGTGGAAGTTCTCGTTCGCGTAGAACCGGTCGGGGAACGCGTGCGCCATCGTGTCCTGCACGTGGGCGGCGACCTTCCAGCCGACGAGGTCGATGAGTGCGAACGGCGTCATCGGCAGGCCGATCGGTGCGAACGCCTTCTCGACCGTGAGCAGCGGCGTGCCCTCGTAGACGGCGCGCGCCGCCTCGCCCATGACCTTCGCGAGCAGACGGTTGACGACGAAGCCCGGCGCATCCGCCGTCAGCACGGCGTTCTTTCCGAGTCCCTTCGCGACGATGAACGCCGTCGACAGCGCGGCATCCGACGTCTGAGGCGTCTTGACGATCTCGATGAGCGGCATGACGGCGACCGGGTTGAAGAAGTGGAACCCGACGAGGCGCTCAGGGTGCTCGAGCTTCTCGCCGATCTCCTCGACCGACAGCGACGACGTGTTCGTCGCGAGGATCGCATCGTCGGCGATGATCTTCTCGATCTCGCCGAACACCGTCTGCTTGACTCCGACCTCTTCGAAGACGGCCTCGATGACGAAGTCGCAGTCGGCGTAGAGGCTCTTGTCGGTCGTTCCCGTGACCAGCCCGCGCAGCTTGTTGGCGGAGTCGCCGTCGAGACGACCCTTCGCCTCGAGCTTGCCGATCTCGTCGTGGATGTAGGCGACGCCCTTGTCGACGCGCGCCTGGTCGAGGTCGGTGATCAGGACGGGAACCTGCAGCTTGCGCACGAACAGCAGCGCGAACTGGCTCGCCATGAGCCCGGCACCGATGATGCCGACCTTCGTCACCTTCTTCGCGAGAGCGCGGTCGGGTGCGCCGACGGGCCGCTTCGCGCGCTTCTGCACGAGGTCGAAGGCGTACATGGATGCCGCGAACTGATCGCCCGTCACGAGATCGGCCAGCGCCTCGTCCTCGCGGGCGAATCCCTCGGCCTTGGTGCCGCTCTTGGCCTTGTCGAGCAGCTCGAGGGCGGCGTACGGCGACTTCGGCACCGTGCCGATGCGCGATTCGAGCATGCCGCGCGCCATCTTGATCGCGATCGGCCACTTCGTGAGCCGCTCGATCTTGCCGGGCTCGTTCTTGCGCTCGACCTTGATCTTGCCGGAGAGCACTCCGTCGGCCCACGTCAGCGAGTTCTCGAGATAGTTCGCCGCCGGGAAGATCGCATCGACGATCCCATAGTCGAAGGCCTGCTGCGGCTTGAGCATGCGGTTCTGCTTCAGAGGGTTCGAGATGACCACCTCGAGCGCGTTCTCGATGCCGATGAGGTTCGGCAGCAGGTAAGCGCCGCCCCACCCGGGGATGATGCCGAGGAAGACCTCGGGCAGCGCGATGGCCGCTGCCGAGGCATCCACCGTGCGATACGTCGAGTTGAGCGCGATCTCGAGTCCGCCGCCGAGCGCGAGCCCGTTGACGAAGGCGAACGTCGGCACACCGAGGTCTTCGAGCTTGCCGAACACCTTGTGGCCGAGCTGCGCGATGAGCTTGGCGTTCGCCTTCGAGCCGACCTTGCTGATGTCGGACAGATCGGCACCGGCGGCGAGGATGTACTGCTTGCCGGTGATGCCGACCGCCTGGATCTCGCCGGCGGCCGCGCGCGCCTGGAGAGCGTCGAGCGTCTCGCCGAGCTGCGTCATCGTCGCGGGCCCCAACGTGTTCGGCCGGTTGTGATCGCGTCCGTTGTCGAGGGTCACCAGGGCGAGAACCTTGCCGGAGGCGAGACGGATGTCTCGCACCGTCGACTGCGTGATCACCTCACCGTCGGTGAGCGCCTGGATGGGGGAGAAGTCGACGTCGGCGTACAGGTCTGACACGGACTTCGCCATCACTTCTTCTTTCCGTCGTAGTGCGGGTTCTCCCAGATGACCGAGCCGCCCTGTCCGAGGCCCACGCACATCGCCGTGAGGCCGTAGCGGACGTCGGAGCGCTCGGCGAACTGCGCCGCGAGCTGGATCATCAGACGCACGCCGGTCGCGGCGAGCGGGTGGCCGAGCGCGATCGCGCCGCCCCACTGGTTCACGCGCGGGTCGTCGTCGGCGATCCCGAAGTGGTCCAGGAGCGAGATCACCTGGATCGCGAAGGCCTCGTTCAGTTCGAAGAGGCCGATGTCGCCGATCGTGAGTCCGGCCTTCTTGAGCGCCTTCTCGGTGGAGGGGATCGGTCCGATGCCCATGATCTCGGGCTGCACGCCGGCGAAGGCGAACGACACGAGCTTCATCTTGGGGGCGAGGCCGAACTCCTTGACGGCTCCGCCGCCGGCGAGGAGCGACATCGTCGCACCATCGGTGAGCGGCGACGACGTGCCCGCGGTCACGCGACCGTGCGGGCGGAACGGCGTCTTCAGCCCCGCGAGGTCCCCCATCGTCGTCTGCGGGCGACGGCCCTCGTCCTCGGTCGCGAGACCCCAGGCGCCGTCGGCGCCCTTGACGGCCACCGGCACGAGGTCCGGCTGGAACTTGCCGTCGTCGTACGCGGCCTGCGCCTTGTGCTGCGACAGCATGCCGAAGCGGTCTGCGCGCTCCTTGGTCATGTGCGGGAAGCGGTCGTGGATGCGCTCGGCCGTCATGCCCATGTTGAGCGCGTCCGCGCTCACGAGGCGCTCGGCGACGAAGCGCGGGTTCGGGTCGACGTTGCTGCCGTCCAGCGGGTGACGGCCCATGTGCTCGACGCCGCCGGCGAGGGCGAGGTCGTACATGCCGACGCCGATCGAACCCGCCATCGTCGTCACGCTCGTCATCGCACCCGCGCACATGCGATCGATCGCGAAGCCCGGCACGGTCAGCGGGAGCCCTGCGAGGGTCGCGACCGAACGGCCGAGGGTCAGACCCTGATCGCCCGTCTGGCTCGTCGCGGCGATCGCGACGTCGTCGATGCGGTCCGCGGGAACACCGGGATTGCGCTCCATGAGTCCGATGGTCGCCTTGACGGCGAGGTCATCGGAGCGGGTGTTGAAATACATGCCCTTCTCGCCGGCACGCCCGAAAGGGGTACGCATGCCGTCGACGAAGAAGACGTCCGAAAGCTCGGCCACTCTGCCTCCATTGTTTGGTATCCATCCAGCCTATGGAGGCGTCACGAACACGAGAAAGCGGGTGGCGGAAACCTACGAACCGCTTTCCGGCCCCTCGGAAGCGGCTTGCACGGAACCCACAAACGCATCCGCGATCGTCTGTGCGGTTTCGGCAATCTGCCAGGGGCGCGCGCCCAGCCCGGCGAGCGACTCGGCGATGGATGCGGCATCCACCGCCTGCGGCGGCGCCCACGCGACGCGGCGGAGAGTGTCGGGCGTCAGCAGGTTCTCGGTCGGCATGTTCAGCGCCTCGGCGCGTTCCTCGACGAGGGGTCGCGCCGCCTTGAGGCGTGCGTCCGCCTCGGGGTTGCGGTCCGCCCACGCGCGCGGCGGTGGCAGGGTGTCGCCGCCCGAGGCGCGCTCGAGCGGAAGGGACGTCTCGGCCCGGCCCGCTTCGATCGCCGCCCACCAGCGGTCGAGCTGCGAGCGGCTCGCGCGCCCGTTGAACTCCTTGAGCGCGGCGAGCTCCTGCTTCGTGGAAGGGTTGGCGAGCACGGCGGCGACGAGCGAGCGATCCGGCACGAGCCGGCCCGGCGAGACATCCTGCTCGCGGGCGAAGTCCTCGCGTGCCTGCCACAGCGCGCGGGCGACGGCGAGCGGTTTGCGTCCGCGGACCGTGTGCAGCCCGCTCAGCCGGCGCCACGGCTCCTCGCGCGCGGGCTTGGGCAGCCGCTCGAGGGTCGCCTGGAACTCCTCGGCCGCGATCGTCGTCTTGCCCTGCTCGACCAGCTCGGCGACGAGCGCGTCGCGGACGTCGACGAGATGCTCGACGTCGAGCGCGGCGTACTCGAGCCAGGACTGGGGGAGAGGGCGCGTCGACCAGTCCGCCGCCGAGTGGGCCTTCTCGAGGGTGATGCCGAGCGTGTCCTCGACGACAGCGCCGAGCCCGACGCGCTCGTGTCCGAGCAGACGGGCAGCGAGCTCGGTGTCGAACAGGGTCGCGGGGAGCAGGTCGAGTTCGCGCAGCGACGGGAGATCCTGGCTCGCGGCGTGCAGCACCCACTCCTCGTCGCCGATCGCCGCCTGCAGGGCACTGAAGTCCCCGATCGGGGGAGGATCGAAGAGGAAGACGCCGGCATCGCGGCGGAAGACCTGGATGAGGTAGGCGCGCTGGGAGTAGCGGAACCCCGAAGCGCGCTCGACATCGACCGCGACCGGCCCCGTTCCCCGTCCGAGCACGTCGGCAGCGCGCTCCAGCCCCGCCCCGTCTGCGATGACCTCGTATTCAGCCACGCGTCGACCTGCGAGCACCGAGCATCGCTATTCCTTCCGATCCGGGCGGCAGCCCTGCGAGCATGCACACGAGCTCGGCCCACGCCTCGACGTGCGCCGTGAGTGGGCCGTCCGGAGACCATGATGCCCGCAGTTCGATCTGCGCGCCGTCACCTTCCGCCGCGAGCGAGCCGAAACCCTTCGAGATCGTCTTCGTGGCGGTCCCCGCCGCCGAGTGGAACGCGGCGCTGCGAGAGGCCAGGGCATCCGTGAGCCACGCCCATGCGACATCCGCCACGAGCGGGTCGACGCCGATGTCGTGCTCGAGAGGCGCCTGCGCGAAGCACACGATGCGCCATGCGCCGTCCCATGAGCTCGGCGCCGACGGATCGTGGAGGAGGATGAAGCGCCCCGTGCCGAACACGGAATCGTCGGAGCCCGGCTCGGGGCGCACGTCACCCGCCAGTGCGAGGGACGACGGAGCGAGGCCCTCGGGGGCGGGGATCTCGCGCACCGTCAGGTCGTCGCGGAACTCCGCGGCGCGCACCTCATCGGTCGCGAGCGCGAAGGTCGCCGGAAGGGCGGGGGGAGGCATCCTGGCCACGCCGACAGACTAGAGTGATGCCTCGATGCTCACTCCCAGGCGCGCCGCGAACCCCGGCGCAAGTCCCGGTCTCGTCGCCGGCGTCAGGGTCGCACTCACTCTGATGAGCGTGGCCCTCGCGGCGGCGCTCGCACTGCTCGGCCTCACGTCCGCGCGTCTCGCGCGCAAGGTCGTGACACCGGCGCGACGCGAGACCGACACGCGCATCCTGTCGCTCGACACGGCGGCCCAGACGATCACGCTCACGCGCACTCCCGACACGGTCCTGCCCGGTCGGTACGGACTCTTCACGACCGGGACGGCCGACTACATCAAGCTCGGGTCGGTCCTGGCCGAGGACGACGCGAGCGTCAAGCGCAAGCTGCTGACCCATGTCGGCCCCACGAGCAGTCTGGGGGCCGAGGCCGCGTTCAGCGGCTGGTACTACCAGCGCCCCGACGAGCTGCACCTGCCCTACACCCCCGAGCTGATCGGCTCGGCCGTCGGTCCCTGCCCCGCATGGCTCTTCCCCGCCGGCGACGGCGACGTGTGGGTCATCCAGGTCCACGGTCGCGGCACGACCCGGTCCGAGTGCCTGCGGGCGGTGCCCGTGTTCACGGCGCTCGGCATCACGACGCTCGTCGTGTCGTACCGCAACGACGGCGAGGCGCCGAGGAGCAGATCCGGCACCTACGGGCTCGGCTCGACCGAATGGCGGGACGTGGATGCGGCGATCGGCTTCGCCCGTCGGCGCGGGGCGAAGCGCGTCCTGCTGATGGGATGGTCGATGGGCGGTGCCATCGCCCTGCAGGTGTCGCTCAACTCGGCGCACCGCGACCTCATCGCGGGTCTCGTGCTCGAGTCGCCCGTCGTCGACTGGAAGATCGTGCTCGACTATCAGGCCAGGATGATGCACGTGCCGACCGCCGTCACCGATCTCGCGATCGAGGCGCTGCAGCACGACTGGGCGAACCCGGTGACCCGGTCCGGCGCGTCCATCCCCTTCGATCGCCTCGACGTCGTCGCGCGCGCGCAGGAGCTGCGGCATCCCATGCTCATCCTGCACAGCGATGACGACGGCTTCGTGCCGTCGGACGCCTCGCACGACCTCACCGTCGCCCGCCCCGACCTGGTCGAGCTGCAGGTGTTCGAGGTGGCCCGGCACACGAAGCTGTGGAACTACGACCAGCAGCGCTGGAGCGACAGCATCCGTTCGTGGCTCACGACCCGCGGATTCGTCGCACAGGAGTCGTCCGACGCCTAGCCGGCGCGCTTGGCGCGCACCTGGCGCTTGGCGCGGGCGAGCATGCCCGCCATGCCCGAGATGCGCAGGGGCGACACCGCACGCGTGAGCCCGATGCTCTGCGGGTAATCGTCGGGGATCGCGAGGACCTCGTCGGCGGTGAGACCCGAGATCCCCTGGACCAGGATGCTGGCGAACCCGCGCGTCGTGGGAGCCTCCGGAGGCGCCGTCGCATGCATCCTCACGACGTCGTCGCCGTCGACGTCGATCACGATGTAGACGGGGGACTGGCATTCGACGACGCGCTCGCACAGCTCGGGATGCCCGTCGTACTCGGCGGGGATGGCAGGAAGCTCCTGCGAGAACTCGAGCAGCAGCTGGAGCCTGTCGGGCTCGTCGAGCTCGAGGAACTCGTCGCGGATCTCAGCGAGGGCGTCTGGGAGAGTCATCCCGCCGATTCTCCCACGCGCTCAGCGGGCCGGGACCTCGCCCGGCTCGGAGCCCGTCACGATGGGCACGCGCACGGCGCTGCCCCATTCGGTCCACGAGCCGTCGTAGTTGCGCACGTTCTCGAAGCCGAGCAGGTGGTTGAGCACGAACCAGGTGTGGCTGGACCGCTCGCCGATCCGGCAGTAGGCGATGATCTCGTCGCCGTCCTTCAGGCCCTTCTCGTCGCGGTAGATCGCGTCGAGTTCGGCACGCGACTTGAAGCCGCCGTCCGCCGCCACGGCACGCGCCCACGGCACGCTCTGCGCCGACGGGATGTGGCCCGCGCGCAGCGTGCCCTCCTCGGGGTAGGCGGGCGCGGTGGTGCGCTCTCCGCTGTACTCCTCGGGCGAGCGCACGTCGATGAGCGGGTTGCCGAGGTGGGCGAGGACGTCCGCCTTGTAGGCGCGCAGCACGGAGTCGTCGCGCTCGACGACGGGATAGTCGGTGGATGCCGGGGTGGAGGCATCCGTCGTGATCGGACGGCCCTCGGCGATCCACTTGTCGCGGCCGCCGTCGAGCAGACGGACGTCCTCGTGGCCGAAGAGCGAGAACACCCACAGGGCGTAGGCCGCCCACCAGTTGTTCTTGTCGCCGTAGATGACGACCGTGTCGTCACGCGAGATGCCCTTGCGGCTCAACAGCTTCGCGAAGCCCGCGCCGTCGACGTAGTCGCGGACGACGGGGTCGTTGAGCTCGGTGTGCCAGTCGACCTTCACGGCGCCCGGGATGTGACCCGTCTCGTACAGCAGCACGTCCTCGTCGGACTCGACGACGACGAGACCGGGCCGACCCAGGCGCGCTTCGAGCCATTCGCCGGTCACGAGCCGCCCGGGCTCGGAGTACTCGGCGAACTTGGGGGACGACGTGTCGAACTCGACGGACATGGATGCTCCTCGGGTCGGGGTGGCATGTGCGACGGCATAGGGTTGAACCGCTACTCCGAGCCTAGATTCGTCCGCGGCGGAGGGCACCGAATCCGTCAGACTGTTACGAGGATCCGCATGTCCCAGGGGCCGATCGGCATCGTCCACCTCGCCGAGCGCGCACCGCAGCTGACGGGCGCCGAGATGGTCGCGGCCCTCGTTCCGCCCCCGCAGTTCCGGGACGCGACGTTCGACACGTATCGGGCGGATCCGGCGTTCCCCTCGCAGCAGGCGGCGAAGGACACGCTGATGGCGTTCAGCGGCGTCGGCGCACCGGCTGCGAAGGGCGGGTTCTTCAAGCGCGCGAAGCGCGGCCCCGAGATCAAGCCCGGCGTCTATCTCGACGGCGGCTTCGGCGTCGGCAAGACCCACCTGCTCGCGGCGGTGTACCACGCGCTTCCGGCACGTCGTAAGTACTTCGGGTCGTTCATCGAGTACACGGCGCTCGTCGGCGCGATGGGCTACAAGAACACGGTCGACCTGTTCCGCGGCGCCGACCTCCTGTGCATCGACGAGTTCGAGCTCGACGACCCGGGCGACACGATGGTCATGACTCGGCTTCTCGGCGAGCTCGTGGCATCCGGAACCCGCCTCGCAGCGACGTCCAACACCCCGCCCAACGCCCTCGGCGAGGGCCGATTCGCGGCGCAGGACTTCCTGCGCGAGATCCACGCGATGGCGGCGAGCTTCGAGACCCTGCGCATCGACGGGACCGACTACCGGCAGCGCGCCGTCGACGGGCACGCGGTGTCGCTCAGCGCGGCGGAGTACGACGCGGCGACGGCGGATGCCGCGGCATCCGGTCTCGCGTCGGACGACGACTTCGACGCGCTCGTCGCGCACCTGGCGCGCGTGCACCCGTCGCGGTACATCCGCCTGATCGAGGGACTCGGCCAGGTCGGGCTCCGCGACGTCGCCGCGTTCACCGACCAGTCGGCCGCGCTCCGCTTCGTGGCCTTCATCGACCGCGTGTACGACGCGCAGCTGCCGATCCGGGCCACCGGCCTGACGCTCGACCGCGTGTTCCCCGACGAGATGCTGGGCGGCGGGTACCGCAAGAAGTACCTGCGCGCCATCTCGCGACTCGTCGCGTCAACGCTCTCCTGACGGATTGCCGGATGCTTCGAGGCATCCCGAAATCTGATGTTTACCTCACGGGTATCGACGTAACCGACCCGAAACACGACCCGCACGACGCTCGAAACGGTCGGTGGCGACACTGGGGACACCCGACGCACTCTGGCGTCCCTGCAGAGAGGTTTGCTCCGAGATGGATCAAGGCAACACCGCATTCATCCTGATTGCCGCGGCACTCGTGCTGTTGATGACGCCCGGGCTGGCGTTCTTCTACGGCGGTCTGGTCAAGGCCAAGAGCGTCATCAGCATGATGATGCTCAGCTTCGGCGCCATGGGCCTCATCGGCGTCATCTGGGTCGTCTACGGCTACGCGATCGCGTTCCCGGGCGCTGAGGGCCTCGTCGCCCCGTGGTCGATCGACTGGTCGGCGATCGGGCTGCAGAGCCTGCTCGAGGTGCCCGAGGGCGCCGCGTTCCCGCCGCTCGCGTTCGTCGCGTTCCAGGCCACCTTCGCGATCATCACGGTCGCGCTCGTCTCCGGCGCCATCGCCGACCGCGCGAAGTTCGGGTCGTGGCTCATCTTCGCCGCGATCTGGGCGACTGTCGTCTACTTCCCGGTCGCGAGCTGGGTCTTCAACTTCGGTCTCGCCGACGACGGCTCGTTCGCCTACGGCGGCTGGATCACCTACGGCATGCAGGAGTGGTTCGGCGTCGGCGCGATCGACTTCGCCGGTGGTACGGCCGTCCACATCAACGCCGGTGCCGCAGCTCTCGCCCTCGCGCTCGTCCTGGGCAAGCGCGTCGGCTTCCAGAAGGGCGTGCACGTCCCGCACAACCCGCCGTTCGTCCTCCTCGGCGCCGGCCTGCTGTGGTTCGGCTGGTTCGGCTTCAACGCGGGTTCCGAGCTCGCTGCCGACGGCACGGCCGCGCTCGCGTTCGTGAACACGATCGCCGCCCCGGCAGCGGCTCTGCTCGCGTGGCTGATCGTGGAGAAGATCAAGGACGGCAAGCCCACCTCGGTCGGTGCTGCATCCGGTGCCGTGGCCGGTCTCGTCGCGATCACGCCCGCCTGCGCATCGCTCGACCCGATCTGGGCGATCGTCCTCGGCCTCGTCGCCGGTGCCGTCTGCGCCCTCGCGATCGAGCTCAAGTACAAGTGGGGATTCGATGACTCGCTCGACGTCGTGGGCATCCACCTCGTCGGCGGCCTGATCGGAACGCTGTACCTCGGCTTCTTCGCCTCGACGACGGGTCTCTTCTGGACCGGCGACGCGACGCAGCTGCTCGTGCAGGCGATCGCCGCCGTCGCCGTCCTCGTCTACTCCTTCGTGCTCGCATGGGTCATCGGCTTCGCGATCGAGAAGACGATCGGATTCCGCGTCAAGAACGAGGACGAGGTCGCCGGCATCGACACGATCGTCCACGGCGAAGAGGGCTACGTCCTCGTCGACGAGAAGGTCTGATCGACGATCACACACACAGCAACACGAGGGGGCGTCGCATCCGCGGCGCCCCCTCGGCGTTTGTGCGAGGGTTGCTTCGTGAGCGTTCTCGGTGCCCTGAAGAATCTGTTCCGGCCCTCCACGGCGGTCGTCCGAGATCATCGACCGGGCCAGGCGGGGACGACCGAGACGATCGAGATCGACCCGCCCGGTCGCAACGGCCTGCAGATCTCATACGCCCCGTCGATGGACGGGGATCCGGATGCCGGCGAGGTCGTGTGGACGTGGGTCCCCTATGCCGAGCACGACGGCCGCGGCAAGGACCGGCCCGTGCTCGTGATCGGGCGGCAGAGCGCGGATCGCGTCTACGTCGTGCGCCTGACGTCGAAGTCGCACGACGGCGATCGGGACTTCCTCTCGATCGGCTCGGGGGAGTGGGACTCCCAGGGCAGGCCGTCCTGGGTCGACATCGAGCAGCTGTACAGCGTGCACGTCGACGGGATGCGCCGCGAAGCATCCATCCTCGATCTCGAACGCTTCGTGCGCGTCGCCGACGCCCTGCACCGGCGCTACGGCTGGCCCGTCGGCAACTGACCCTCGCGCGCGCGGCCGCGGTCTGCCATCCTGCTGATCAGCACCAGCCGGCAGCGAAGGAGCAGTCATGGCCACACGTCGTCCCGCAGGAGTGACCATCGTCGCCGCGCTCGCATGGCTCAGTGGACTGCTGCAGATCATCACAGGAGTCCTGCTGCTGGCCGGCGTGGGCGCCCGGCCGGGCTCGGATCCCATCGCCCCGTGGGCGTCGATCATCATCGGCGCGATCACGATCATCGTCTCGCTCGGCCTGTTCCGCGGCTCGAACGGCGCACGGATCCTGACCGCCATCATCTTCGTGGCGAACATCGCCTCGGCGGTGTACGTCATGTTCATCCACGGCGTCAATGCGACGGCGCTCATCGGCGCGTTCCTCGCTCTGATCGGGCTGATCCTGCTGTTCACGCGCGCGGCGAACGACTTCTTCCGCGGGGGGTACTGAGGGAAGCGGACAGGTGATCGTGGTGGGCGATGCCGGACTCGAACCGACGACCTCTTCCGTGTGAAGGAAGCGCGCTACCAACTGCGCCAATCGCCCAAGATCCGTGAGGATCGAGTCACGATGCTACCGGATGCGGGTGGCCCCGGCGAATCCGCGAGCACGACACGCTCGGGCCTCGCTTGGTTTGGCTCGATCGAAATCATCGGCTAAAGTCGTACGAGTTGCCGGAGTGATCCGGAAACGCGGATGTAGCGCAGTTGGTAGCGCACAACCTTGCCAAGGTTGGGGTCGCGAGTTCGAGTCTCGTCATCCGCTCGAGTGCAAAGGAGTCCTCTTCGGAGGACTCTCCGCACGTGGGGTCAATCCACACGGTGGCGTGGCCGAGCGGCTAGGCACCGGCCTGCAAAGCCGTTTACACGGGTTCGAATCCCGTCGCCACCTCGCCGGACAACTGAACAGCCCATACGGGCGCGATTGGCGCAGCGGTAGCGCGCTTCCCTGACACGGAAGAGGTCACTGGTTCGATCCCAGTATCGCGCACGGAAGAAAACCCCGGTTCAGCCGGGGTTTTCGCGTTTTTTCCCTGCCGATTCCCTCGCGATCGGACGAGTGAGGCGTATTCCGTCCGATCGGACAGCGCCCATGGACACCGAGCGGTGCTGTGCTCCTCGACGGCTGATCGACGCGTCATCTCGGGCCAGGATGGAGGCACGCATCCGTCCCGGACGAAAGGCCCGCTCATGACCTCCCGTTCCCCGCACGTCGCCTCGCTCGTCTCCGCCGCCCCGGCATTCGAGAGCGAGCTCGGCAGCATCACGCAGCTGACCGGAGCGACCTTCCCTATCCTGTCCCGGATGTCGCTCAAGCGGATCGTGCTCGAAGCCGGCGCCATCCGCGAGCCGCAGTGGAACGTCAACGCGAACCAGATCGCCTACGTCACGCAGGGACGCGTGCTCGTCTCGCTGCTCGGGACCGGGGACGCGTTCTCGAGCTTCGTGGTCGACACCGGGCAGATGTACCACGTCGAGTCGGGTGCGATCTATCACATCGAGAACATCGGCGACGGTCGCGCCGAGATCATCGCGGCGCTGCGGACCGACGATCCGCAGCACTTCTCGCTCACGACGAGCGTCAACGCGATGACGGACGCAGTGCTCGGCAACACCTACGACCTGCCGAGCTCCGCCTTCGCGGCCTTCGGGCGGCCGGATGCCGCGCAGATCCTCCGTCGAGCGGGCGCCGCGCCCATCCCCGACACGGCCGGCCTTCCCAACGCCCACCTCTTCGACGTGGAAGGACAGATCCCCCCGATCTCCTCGGCAGCCGGCTTCGCGAAGCTCGCGCGCAAGCAGTTCTGGGCAGCGCTGTCCGATCTGTCGATGTACCACTTGAACATCACCGGCTCGGGCATGCGCGAGCCGCACTGGCATCCCGTCACGGCGGAACTCGGCTACGTGTGGAAGGGCAGAGGCCGGATGCGGGTCCTCAGCCCCGACGGCACGCTCGACGAGTACGAGCTCGAGCCCGGGCAGGCGTACTTCATCCCGCGCGCGTACCCGCACCACATCGAGGCCCTCACGGACGAGGGCATCCACTTCCTCATCTTCTTCGACCGGTCGATGCCCGGCGACATCGGCTATCGCGCCACCGCCTCCGCGTTCTCGCGGGAGGTCCTCTCGGCGAGCTTCGGGGTCGCCGAGAGGGATCTGCCGGACTTCCCGTTCACGCCGGTCGATCCGCTCATCGTCGGTCGGCCGAACCCCCGCGACCCCGACCGAGATGCGACGGCCGACTAGCGCGACCTACCAGGCCACGACGCCGTTCCACAGCTGCGCGGCCCACGCGATGCGGTCGCCCGTGCACTGACCGGCGTGACCGTGATTGGTGTACCCGCGCGCCGAGGCCATGCAGTTCGCGAGCAGCTCGGGATTGGAGCCGAACAGCTGCGCGTAGCCGCCGGAGGACGCGACGGCGTTCCACCGGCTGAAGTGCACGGTGTGCGCGAGCTCATGGACCATCGCCCAGTTCTTGCGCGCGGGCGACCACGACGCGATGGCGGGGGATACGCCGATCGCGCCGGACGAGTACGCGCAGGCGGCTGACTGCACGCCGCCGCACGAACCGTCGAACCAGCGCAGCTCGATGTGTCCACCGCCGACGTTCGTCAGTCGCTGCCGCATGTCGGCGAACCAATCGCCGCCACCGCCGCCACCACCGTCGCCGCCACCCGACCACGTCGCGCCGCCGTAGCCGCGCGTCCCGCGCGCGGCGGCCGCGGCAGCCGCGGCCCGGGCAGCCGCCTCCGCCGCGACGCGGTCGTCATACGCCTTGACCTCGGCTCTGACCGTCGACGCGACAGCCGTCACGGCCGCCGATTGCGCCTGGACGGCCTTCGCGTCGGTCGTCGTCGCCAGGACGGCGTCCTGCGCCGAGAGGACCGCGGCTCGGTGCTTCGACACGTCCACCTTGTCCTTCGCCGAGGCGAGTGCCGCCTCGGCATCGGCGACCGCTGCGACGAAAGCGGGACGAGCGTCCAGCACGGCTCGACGAGCGGCATAGGACGTCTCGACGACCCCCTGCTGCGTCGCGGCATCCAGCAGCATGCTCTCCGCAGCGGCGAGGTCGGTCTCGCCGCGCGCGACGTCGACCTGCCGCTCAGCGATCTGCGCGTCGGTGGAGAGCGACTGCACGATGGCGCTGGTCGCCGACAGCGAGCAGAGCGTCACGCCGACGACCGCCGCGACGACGGAGACCTTCGAGACCCCGATCACTCGATGAAACCGGTCGTGTCGGCGAAGCGGGCGTTCTGCTCCGCGATGAGGACGCGCAGTTCTGCCGCGCGGGCGTCCGCCGCGCCCGTGGCCAACTTCGCGCCCGCGATGTCCTGGCCCAGGAGGGACAGCTGCGCATCCAGTTCGGCGAGATGAGCCATGCGCTGGGGCTGGGCGTCGGACTGGGCGACGTTGACGGCGACGGTACCCGCGAGCGCGACCGCCGCGAGGGTGAGAAGCAGGACGGTTTTCGAGGGCCTGCGCAGGCGAAGACCCCGGGGGAGAGCGATCCGGACGGTCGTGAGGGCTGGTACGTGGGGGAGTGTGACCATGTCCTACTGTTCGCGGCAGATGCGGCGCCCGTAACCTCGCCGGCCCGGATCACCCGCCGAGGAGGCTCGAGACTCCCCACACGGCCAGACCGATCACACCCCAGATGGGCAGTGAGAACAGGACTCCGAAGAGCGCGCCGCGCAGCACGTTGCCGTCCTCGTGCGGAAACTGCTCGTCGAGCATCCGCGCGAGGCTCTCCGTGTCCACCACCAGGGTGGAGGCATCGGCTGGGGAGCTCGTCATTTCACCTCGATGTGCGGCGGAGGAGTGGGGGCCGACCGCTGTATCCGACTATCGGGACGCGCCGCGCCGCCGTAACCGACTCGGCCGGAGCGATTAGTCTCGCGGCATGACCGCCCCGCTCGTCGCCGAGATCCGTGCGGCTCTTCGCGAGGCCGCCGACCCGTCGCTCGCGCCCGGTCAGCAGGCGTACATGAAGTCGGCGATGCCGTTCCTCGGCGTACGCGTGCCCGAGGCGCGCCGCATCGCGCGTGCTGCCGGCAAGGACGCGACCCCGGCCGAGCTGATCGATGCGGCGACGGAGCTGTGGGATGGGTCGTCCCATCGCGAAGAGCGCTACGCGGCGATGGCGCTCCTGGGCCTGCGGGGACTGGAGGCGGATGCCGTGGTGGTGCCCGTCATCGACCACATGGTCCGCACGGGGCGGTGGTGGGACTACACCGACGAGCTCGCGCACCGTCTCGCCCAGCTGCACGACGCGCACGGTCCCGATACGGCCGCGCTCGTGCGCGAGTGGTCCATCGACGACGATCTGTGGATCCGACGTATCGCGATCATCTCGCAGCTCGGCCGCCGCGAGCGCGTCGATGCGGCTCTGCTCGCCGAGGTCATCGAACCGAACCGCCGCGACGCGGAGTTCTTCATCCGCAAGGCGATCGGATGGGCGCTGCGGGAGTATGCGCGTGTCTCACCGGAGTGGGTGCGCAACTACGTCGGCACGCACGAGCTCAGCCCGCTGAGCAGACGCGAAGCGCTCAAGCACCTCTGACGAGCCAGAGCGAGACGACCGAGAGGCCGACGGTCAGCGGCGCGGCGACGAGTCCCAGAAGCACGAAGCGCTTCCACGGCATCGCGACGCCGAGCGCAGTCAGCCGAGCGTGCCACAGCAGCGTCGCGAGCGATGCCCACGGCGTGATGAGCGGGCCGGCGTTCACTCCGATCAGCAGCGCCGCGATGCGCTCCGGCGACGACGAGGCGACCGACTCGAGAGCGAGGTACGCCGGGAGGTTGTTGATCGCGTTGGCTCCCAGCATCCCGGTTCCCGCGAGCTGCAGCAGATCGACGAGCCCCTCGCCCGTGCCCGCCAGCGCGGCGACGACCGACGCCGAGCCCCACGCTTCGAGCGCGCCGACCGCGAGGAAGAGCCCCGAGGCGAAGACGACGAGCGATCCCGGTACGAGGGAGAGCCGCAGCACCCCGGGGGAGCGCCAGGCGAAGAAGCCGAGGAGGACGACGGCGGCGATGGATGCCGGAATCCACGGCGGCACCCCGCTCACGAGCAGCGGCAGCAGCACGACGACGACCGCCGCAGCGACGCGCAGCTGCAGGTCGTCTGTGATGATCGGAGCGGGTGCGGCGGCGAACCGACCACGCAGGCCGCGGCGGTGCACGATGACGAGCAGCGCCACGGTGACCGCGATCGCGACCAGCGCGGGCGCGCCGAGGAGCGCGACGAACTCGGCGGGAGACGGGTGTCCGAGCGGCGCGAGCGCGAGCAGGTTGGTGAGGTTCGACACGGGCAGGACGAGGGATGCCGTGTTCGCGAGCCATACCGTCGCGAACGCGAACGGCAGCGGGTCGAGCCGATGAGCGCGGGCCGTCGCGACGACGACGGGCGTGAGCAGCACGGCGGTCGTGTCGAGGGAGAGGAACGCCGTCGCGAGGACCGCCAGGACGACCGTGAGCGTCCACAGGATCCAGGTACGGCCGCGCGACAGGCGGGCGAGGAACGCGGAGGCGACATCGAACACTCCGGCCGTGGCCGCCAGCTCGGCGACGATCGTCACGGCGATCACGAAGACGAGGATCGGCCAGACGCGATCGCCGATCGCGAGCGCGTCCTCCAGCGGGAGCACGCCGAAGGCCACGGCGAGGACGCCGAAGAGCAGCAGGATGCCGCCGATGATCGCGAGGCGCACGGCATCCATCCTCGACCCCATGCGACCCCGCGGCGTACACTGACGTCATGGAACTTCGCCGGATTCTCGCGACCGTCTTCGTCGCGCCGGCCGGCACGCGAACGCGCCGCGCCTGAGCGGGCAGGGCGCGGAGAGCGCCCGAAGCTGAGCGTCCACGCTGCACGAGACGGCCGTCCGCCGCCGGGTAGCCTTGATCCAAGCCATCCACTGGAGTTCCCTTGTCTGACCAGACCTATCCCGCCGACGGATTCGCCCTCTTCCCGGATCGCTCCGTCGTCGCCCTCCGCGTCAACGGCGAGCTGAAAGACCTCGCCACCGTCGTGAACGAGACGGATGCCGTCGAGCCCGTGCTCGTCGAGAGCCCCGAGGGGCTCAGCATCCTCCGCCATTCGACCGCCCACGTGCTCGCGCAGGCCGTGCAGCGCATCAAGCCGCAGGCGAACCTCGGCATCGGCCCGCCCATCGAGAACGGCTTCTACTACGATTTCGGCATCGGCGAGCCCTTCACCCCCGAGGATCTCAAGGCGATCAAGAAGGAGATGGAGCGGATCGTCCGCGAGAATCAGCGGTTCGTCCGTCGCGTCGTGACCGACGACGAGGCCCGCGCCGAGCTCGCCGACGAGCCCTTCAAGCTCGAGCTCATCGGCCTCAAGGGCGGCGCCGACAAGACCGAGGGCGCCTCCGTCGAGGTCGGCGCCGGCGAGCTCACGATCTACGACAACGTCAGCCGCGACGGCGAGACCGTGTGGAAGGACCTCTGCCGCGGCCCGCACGTGCCCGGCACCCGTTACGTCGGCAACGGCTGGGACCTCACCCGCATCGCCGGCGCGTACTGGCGGGGGAGCGAGAAGAACCCCCAGCTGCAGCGCATCTACGGCACCGCATGGCCCACCAAAGACGAGCTGCGTGCCTACCAGGAGCGCCTCGCCGAGGCTGCCAAGCGCGATCACCGCAAGCTCGGCAAGGAGCTCGACCTGTTCTCGTTCCCCGACGAGATCGGCTCCGGTCTGTCGGTGTGGCACCCCAAGGGCGGAATCGTCCGCGGAGAGATGGAGCAGCACGCGCGCAAGCGCCACATCGGCGGCGGCTACACCTACGTCTACACCCCGCACATCACCAAGGCCGATCTCTTCATCCAGTCCAACCACCTCGTGACCTACAAGGAGGGGATGTTCCCGCCCATCGTCATGGACGAGGAGCGCGACGAGGAGGGCCACGTCACCAAGCAGGGCCAGGACTACTACCTGAAGCCCATGAACTGCCCGATGCACATCCTGATCTACAAGGAGCGCGCCCGCAGCTACCGCGACCTGCCGATGCGCCTCGCCGAGAACGGCACGGTGTACCGCAACGAGCTCTCGGGAGCCCTGCACGGCCTCACCCGCGTGCGCGGATTCACCCAGGACGACTCGCACCTGTTCGTCACCCCCGAGCAGCTCGAGTCCGAGACCACCCGCGTGCTCGAGTTCGTGATCTCGATGCTGCGCGACTTCGGTCTGACGGAGTTCGAGCTGGAGCTGTCCATGCGCGACGACGAGAAGGAGAAGTGGATCGGATCGGACGAGTTCTGGGACTACTCCACCGACGCCCTCCGCAACGTCGCACACGCCTCGGGACTCAAGGTCACCGAGGTGCCCGGCGAGGCGGCGTTCTACGGCCCGAAGATCGACCTCAAGACCAAGGACGCCATCGGCCGCACCTGGCAGCTGTCGACGGTGCAGATCGACGTCAACCTGCCCGAGCGGTTCGAGCTCGAATTCACCGATCGCGACGGACAGAAGAAGCGTCCGATCATGATCCACCGCGCCCTGTTCGGCTCGATCGAGCGGTTCTTCGCCATCCTGCTCGAGCACTACGCGGGCGCCTTCCCCGTGTGGCTCGCGCCCGTGCAGGTCGTGGGCATCCCCGTCGCCGAAGACTTCGCCGACTACCTCGAAGAGGTCGTCGCGCAGCTCGCGTCCGAGGGCGTGCGCGCCGAGATCGACCGCAGCGACGACCGCATGCAGAAGAAGATCCGCAACCACACGACCCTCAAGGTGCCGATCCAGCTGATCGCGGGCGCCCAGGATCGGGATGCCGGGACCGTGTCGTTCCGCTTCCGTGACGGCTCACAGCAGAACGGCGTGCCCATCGCGGACGCGGTGCGCCGCATCCAGCAGGCCATCGCCTCGCACGCCCTCGTCAACACGGCGGAGGACCTCGCGTGACGGATGCCGGAGGGGACGCCGAACTGATCGCCGCGAGCGGGTTCGCCGGCGTCCCCGACGGCTTCCAGCGGCTGTGGACGCCGCACCGCATGGCCTACATCGCGGCGGGACCGCAGGTGCTGCGCGACGACTGCCCGTTCTGCGCAGCGCCCGACAAGTCCGACGAGGACGGTCTCATCGTCGCCCGCGGCGAGACGGCGTACGTGCTGCTCAACCTCTTCCCGTACAACTCCGGACACCTGCTGGTGTGCCCGTACCGCCACGTCGCCACCTACGACCAGGCGACGCCCGAAGAGGTCGCCGAGATCGGTGCGCTGACCCAGCAGGGGATGCGGGTGCTGCGCCGGGTCTCGCGGTGCGACGGATTCAACATCGGCATGAACCAGGGCGCCGTCGCGGGCGCCGGTGTCGACGAGCACCTGCACCAGCATGTCGTGCCGCGGTGGAGCGCCGATGCGAACTTCTTCCCGATCATCGCTCGGACGAAGGCGCTGCCGCAGCTGCTGGGCGACGTGCGTCAGGCCGTCGCCGACGCCTGGAACGACTAGCGCCGAAGGGCGTCCCACTTGACGGCGAAGGCGGCCTCGTCGGTCGTGGAGACTCGCGCGGGCAGCACGGCGCCCACCGTGGGCCAGGTGCGCGTGCTGAAGACGACGGCGGCGCGCGCAGTGCGCGGTTCGCGACCGGGAACCTCGATTAGCAGCTCGAGATCGCACTCCTGGTAGCGTCCACGGCGACGGGGCGCCGACACCGACAGCACGCGCGCCGTCCCGGCGACGGCATCCGCCATGGGGTCGCGCGTGATCTTCTCGAGCGCGTCCGCCGCCTCTTGGACCCAGGGCTCCTCCATCACCGCACCTGACGGGCGGTGAACTGCATGCGCGGGTGGGCGTAGGCCTCCTGCGACTCGACCAGCTGCAGTTCGCGTTCGCCGGAGCGGTGCGTGTTCTCGAGCAGATCGAAGACGCTGGAGGCCGTGCGCTCGAGCGCGAGCGCGGCGTCCTTCGATTCGACGTAGTGCGCCGTGAAGAGCGCGGCCGTCACGTCGCCCGAGCCGTTGGCCTTCATCGGCAGCAGCGGCGTCTGCACGATCCAGGCGCCGGAGTCGTCGGCGACGAGCATCTCGATCGTCCCCTCCTCGCGATCGGGCCGCTCGACGCTCGTGACGAGCACCGTCGAGGGACCCATCGCGCGCGCCAGATCGACCGCTTCGAGCGTGGACTCGATCGTGTCGGGCTCGGTGCCCGTCAAGAACCCCAGCTCGAACTGGTTGGGCGTGATGATGTCGGCCACGGGCACGACCCTCTCGCGCAGCAGCACGGGGATGGCGGGGGCGACGAAGCATCCCGATTTCGCGTTGCCCATGACCGGATCGCACGCGTACACGGCGTTCGGGTTGGCCGCCTTGACGCGCGCGACGGCGTCGATGATGACGTCGCCGATGCCTTCGCCGCCCTGATAGCCCGAGAGAACGGCGTCGATGTGCGGGAACGCGCCGCGCTCCTCGATGCCCGTGATGACGTCGGCGACGTCGGCGGGCGGGATCAGCGGACCGCGCCACGCGCCGTAGCCGGTGTGGTTGGAGAAGTTCACGGTGTAGACCGGGAGCACCTCGACGCCGATGCGCTGCAGGGGGAAGACGGCTGCGGAGTTGCCGACGTGCCCGTAGGCCACGGCGGACTGGATCGAGAGGATCTTCACCGCTCGATCATCCCACTTCGCGCATGACGGCCTGTCCGCGCGCCGCCGCGACCGCGGCCACGAGGTCGTCGGCGAGCTGGTCGGCGTCGTCGTCGTCGAGATCGTGCACGGTCAGACGCAGGCGTCGGGATGCCTCGAGATCTGCGATGACGAAGTCGTCGCCGCTGCGCGCGAGCCATCCCCGTCGCATGAGCTGCTCCGACACCGCTCGTGCCGGCGCGGGAAGCGGCACCCACAGCGAGAGACCGTCGCCGGGCGGCACCGCCAGTCCGCGCTGCGCGAGTCGTGCGGCGAAGGCCGCGTTGCGGTCGGCGTAGTGCGCACCGGCCGCGGCGACGGCATCCATCACCTCGGCATCGGCGACCAGGGCGTGCACGAGCCGCTGGAGCAGATGACTGACCCACGTGGTGCCGGGTGTGAGACGCATGGCGAGGCGGTCGGCCGTCTCGGGATCGGATGCCGTCACCGCGACGCCCATGTCGGGACCGAGGAACTTCGACACCGACCGGATGACCGCCCACCGCCGCTGTGCAGGACCGACGAGCGAGTGGTAGGAGCGCTGCGAGAGCAGCGAGAAATGGTCGTCTTCGATCACGAGCACGAACGGATGCTCGGCGAGCACCTCGCGCAGATCGCGCGCGCGCCGGTCGCTGAGGCTCGCGCCGGTCGGGTTCTGCGCGCGCGGGGTGCAGACCACTGCTCGCACGCCCTGATCGAGCGCCGCGCGCAGGCCGTCGACCGTCATCCCCTCGCCGTCGACCGGAACGGGAACCGCCCGATAGCCCCCGAGGCGGACGGTGTGGATGCTCGTGAGGAAGCACGGGTCCTCGAGGGCGACCGCGTCGTCGCGCGTGAGCGCCTGCGCGAGGAGCCGCTCGACAGCGTCGGCCGCACCGCTCGTGATCGTGATGCGACGCTCGGCCGCGGGGACGTCCGACATCCAGGTCTGCGCCCATGCCTCGAGGCCGCGGTCGATGACCGGCTCGCCGTAGAGGACGGGCCGGCCGCCCATGCGCGCGAGCGCGGCGGACGGATCGGGGATGCGGGTGGGATCCGGGTTGCCGGTGCCGACGTCGCGCAGCACCGAGCCCTGCGCGAAGCCCTCCTGTGCGACGGGGGAGCGCCCGGCGACCCGCGTGCCGCCCCGCCCGCGGGTCTCGACGATGCCGGCCTGCGTGAGCTGACGATAGGCCGCGACGGCCGTGTTGCGGTTGACGCCGAGTTCGTCGGCGAGCGCGCGGACGGACGGCAGTGTGTCGCCGGGTCGGGCGTCGCCGCGCTCGATGATGCCGCGGATGCTGTCGGCGATGTCCGACGCCGACGTCCCGGTGATGTGCATGTCGCCTCCTCGCCCAGCCTATGGTTCAGCACATGCTATCTTTTGGCCTAGGCCAAACAGGACGCCGGGACGGAACAGCTGCCCGAGGCATCCATCGAAAGGAACCGTCGTGACCACTCCCGACACCGGAACCAACCGCGTCAAGCGCGGGCTCGCCGAGATGCTCAAGGGCGGCGTCATCATGGACGTCGTCACCGTCGAGCAGGCGAAGATCGCGGAGGATGCCGGCGCCGTCGCCGTCATGGCGCTCGAGCGCGTTCCCGCCGACATCCGGGCGCAGGGGGGCGTGTCGCGCATGAGCGACCCCGACATGATCGACGGCATCATCGAGGCCGTGTCCATCCCCGTCATGGCCAAGGCCCGCATCGGCCACTTCGTCGAGGCGCAGGTGCTGCAGGAGCTCGGTGTCGACTACATCGACGAGTCCGAGGTGCTCTCGCCCGCCGACTACGTCAACCACATCGACAAGTGGAACTTCACCGTCCCGTTCGTGTGCGGCGCGACCAATCTCGGCGAGGCGCTCCGCCGCATCAACGAGGGCGCCGCGATGATCCGCTCCAAGGGCGAGGCGGGCACGGGAGACGTGTCCGAGGCGACGAAGCACATCCGCAAGATCAAGAGCGAGATCAACGTGCTCCGCTCGATGTCGAAGGACGAGCTCTACGTCGCGGCGAAGGAGCTCCAGGCCCCCTACGACCTCGTCGCCGAGGTCGCCGAGACCGGCACCCTTCCCGTCGTGCTGTTCGTCGCCGGCGGGGTCGCGACCCCGGCCGACGCGGCGATGATGATGCAGATGGGTGCCGACGGCGTGTTCGTCGGGTCGGGCATCTTCAAGTCGGGCAACCCGGCGGAGCGCGCCGCGGCGATCGTCAAGGCGACGACGTTCTACGACGACGCCAAGGTGATCGCCGACGTCTCGCGCGGTCTCGGAGAGGCCATGGTCGGCATCAACGTCACCGACCTGCCGGCTCCGCACCGCCTCGCCGAGCGTGGCTGGTGAGTTCGACGAGACCGTTGCGCGATCTCGCCGTCGGCGCGACCCGGTGACATGAGTCGGATCGGTGTCCTCGCCCTGCAGGGCGATGTGCGCGAGCACGCGCGCGTGCTGAGCGGACTCGGTGCGGACGTCGTGCTCGTGCGGCGTCCGTCCGAGCTCGCCGAGGTCGACGGTCTCGTGCTGCCGGGGGGCGAATCCAGCGTCATCGACAAGCTGTCGCGGGCGTTCGGGATGCAGCATCCCCTCCGCGAAGCGATCGCCGGCGGCCTGCCGGTGTACGGCACGTGCGCGGGACTGATCCTCCTCGCGGACCGCATCACCGACGGCATCGAGGGCCAGCAGACGTTCGGCGGGCTCGACGTGACGGTGCGCCGCAACGCCTTCGGCAGTCAGGTCGACTCGTTCGAGACCGACCTCGACGTCCCCGTGCTCGGCGCCGAGCCCGTGCACGCCGTGTTCATCCGGGCGCCTCTGGTCGAGGCATCCGGACCCGAGGTCGAGACGCTCGCAGCGCTGGACGACGGACGCATCGTCGCGGTGCGGCAGAGGAATCTGCTGGGCACGGCTTTCCACCCCGAGGTCACGGGCGAGCACCGCTTCCACGAGCTCTTCCTGCGTGTCGTCGACGATGCCCGCTGAGCGCTAGATTTCCCTCCATGGCCGTCAACGACTGGTGGAGCGAGCGCCCGGACGAGCGCTACTGGATGATCGCGCCGTCGCGCGGCATCGTCGGCGACGCGCTGTCGGCTCCGATGGTCCGCGGTGACAGCCGCTTCGAGTGGTCGCACGAGCTCGTGGCCTCGACGCAGCCGGGCGACACGCTCTTCGTCTGGGACCGCTCGCTCACGGTGCCCGGCATCGGCGCGTGGGGCCGGGTCCTCGGTCCACTGACCGAGACGGTGCAGAGCCGTCACGGCGCTGACCTGCCGCACTGGCGCATGCCCGTGAGCGACACCCTGCCGCTCGCGCGCCCGATCGACATCCTCACGCTGCGACGGATCGGTGCCGAGGTCGTCGCGATCCGCGATGCCCTCGAGCGCTCGACGGACGGACCGATCTACTTCCCGTTCATCGGCTCGGCGCAGACGCTCGCCCCCGCACCCGCGTACCTCGCGAAGGTTCCACGCGACCTCTTCGCGCTCCTGGCGTCGCGGTTCGGCTTCGAGTTCGCCCTCTGATGGGCGCCACCGCGCAGCACTGGGTGGCGCTCCTGCGCGGCGTCAACGTGGGCGGCATCACGGTCAAGAGCGCCGACCTCGCCCGCGTGTTCCGCGACCTCGGCTTCGAGGCGGTGCGCACCGTGCTGGCGAGCGGCAACGTCGCGTTCGAGGCATCCGGGTCCCGGCGCACGCTGAAGTCCTCGATCGAGCAGGCGCTGCGCGACGAGTTCGCCTACGACGCGTGGATCCTGCTCGTGACCGCCGACGAGCTGAAGGCGGCGATCGACGGGTTCCCGTTCGACGCGACGGATGCCGCGCGCCAGCCGTGGGTGATCTTCTGCGTCGACGCCGCGACGCGCGACGAGCTGGTCGCGGCATCCATCGACGAGGAACTCGACCCCGTCGCATCCGGACCCGGCGTCGTCTACTGGAACCCGCCGAAGGGCTCGTCCACCGACACGCCGTTCGCCAAGGTGCTCGCGAGGGCGGCCTACAAGCCGCGCACCACCAATCGCAACCTGCGGACCCTCGTCAAGATCCTGCGCTGACGAGCCGCGCGATCGCGGCGAGGGTCGCGTCGACATCGTCCTCCGTCGTCGCCCACGACGACATGGAGCATCGCAGCGCCGCCCGGCCGTGCCATTCGGCGCCCGTGAGCGCCGCCGTGCCCTCGCGCAGGATGGATGCTCCGAGCCCGCGCGTCGCGTCGTCGTCCCCGAGGCGGAACATCACCTGCGTGTACGGCACCTCGTTGAGCACCTCGACCCCGGGGATCCCGCGCAGGCCTGCTTCGAGCCGGAGGGCGTTCGTGTGCATCCGCTCGACGAGGTCGGCGACCCCCGTGCGGCCGAGGCTGCGCAGGGCGGCCCACGCCGGCACGCCGCGCCCTCGGCGGGAGAGCTCGGGTGTCACGTCCCACGGATCGAGCCCCGTGTACATGAGGTAGTCGCCGCCCGTGCGGAACATCGCGATCGAGTCCGCGGGATCGCGCACGATGGCCATGCCGCAGTCGTACGGCACGTTGAGCGTCTTGTGCGCGTCGGTCGTCCACGAGTCGGCGTCGGCGGCACCGTCGAGGAGATGCCGCAGGCGCGGGGATGCCCCGGCCCACAGGCCGAATGCGCCGTCGATGTGGATCCACGCGCCGTGTGCGCGCGCGATCGGTGCGAGCTCGCCGAACGGATCGAAGGCGCCCGTGTGCACCTCGCCCGCCTGCAGGCAGACGATCGCCGGTCCGTCCGGCGTCGATTCGAGCGCGGCCGCGAGCGCCGCGGGGATCATGCGGCCCTCGGCGTCGGCGGGCACGACGATGAGCTCGTCCGCCCCGATGCCGATGAAGCGCGCGGCACGGTCGATCGAGCTGTGCCGATGCTCGCCGACGACCATGCGGATCGGCGGCGCACCGCGGAGCCCCTGTGTCGTGAGATCCCAGCCGGCGCGGCGCATGACGGCGTGCTGGGCCACGGCGAGACAGGTGAAGTTCGACACCTGGGCGCCCGTGACGAAGCCGACGGATGCCTCGGCGGGCAGCCCCAGGAGCTCGCACACCCATTCTCCGGCCACGCGCTCCAGAGCCACCGTCGTCGGGGTGAGCGTGCTCGATCCGGAGTTCTGGTCCCACGCCGAGACCAGCCAGTCGGTCGCGAGCGCGGCCGGCAGGGTGCCGCCGATGACGAAGCCGAAGAACCGTCCGCCGGGGATCGCGACGAGCCCGGGATCCGCGCGCTCAGCGAGGTGCGTCACGACGGCCGCGGCATCCATCCCCTCTTCGGGGAGATCTCCGCCGAACACCTCGAGCATGTCGGCGAGGTCGGCGCGCGGCCACACCGGCCGATCGTCGAGTGAGTCGAGGAAGGCCGTCGCGCTGCGATGCGCGGCGTCGAGGGCACGCTGACGTTCGTCCATGTAGAGGAGTGTTCTCGCCCCCGCGCGGTGATACAAGGACGTGGCCGTTTAGACTGGATCGCATGTCCGGCCACTCCAAGTGGGCGACCACGAAGCACAAGAAGGCCGTCATCGACAGCCGCCGTGCCAAGTCGTTCGCCAAGCTCATCAAGAACATCGAAGTCGCCGCGAAGCTCGGCGGCGCCGACCTCGCAGGCAATCCGACCCTGTACGACGCCGTGCAGAAGGCGAAGAAGACCTCCGTACCGAACGACAACATCGACCGCGCGATCAAGCGCGGCGCAGGCATCTCGGGCGAGGCGATCGAATACCTCAACATCATGTACGAGGGCTACGGGCCCGGCGGGGTCGCGCTCATGATCGAGTGCCTCACCGACAACAAGAACCGCGCGGCGGCGGAGGTGCGCACGGCGCTCAGCCGCAACGGCGCGACCCTCGCGGACCCTGGGAGCGTCGCGTACAACTTCAGCCGCAAGGGCGTCATCGTGGTGGGCGGCGAGTCCACGACCGAGGACGACATCATGATGGCGGTGCTCGAGGCCGGCGCCGACGACGTCGAGCCGCACGCGCAGGGCTTCGAGGTCATCACCGAGGCTCACGACCTCGTGGCGGTCCGCACGGCGCTGCAGGACGCCGGGATCGACTACGAGTCCGCCGACGTCGAGTTCGTGCCGAACCTCAAGGTCGAGGTGGATGCCGAGACCGCGCGCAAGATCTTCCGCATCATCGACGCCCTCGAGGACAGCGACGACGTGCAGAACGTCTACAGCAACTTCGATCTCACGGCCGAGGTCCAGGCCGAGCTCGAGGCCTCCGAGGACTGATCGCCCGTATCGACGGCACAGATCTTCGAGCGAGGAGCGCGGCGACGACACGAAACGCGTCGCGCCTGCGGAGACGGGACCGCCGTCGAACGTACGGTGGGGGAGTGACCCGTCGAACACCCCTCCGCGTGCTCGGCATCGACCCCGGACTCACCCGGTGCGGTGTCGGGATCGTGGATGTCGCGCCCGACCGCTCGGCGACGCTCGTGCACGTCGGAGTGGTCCGGTCGGACGCCGGCGCGAGGATCGAGGAGCGCCTCGCGGTGATCGCGGCGGGCCTGCGAGCCCTCATCGACGAGCATCGTCCGGTCGTCGTGGCGGTGGAGCGCGTCTTCGCGCAGCACAATCTCCAGACCGTCATGGGCACGGCGCAGGCGAGCGGCATCGCTCTGCTCGTCGCGGGAGAGCGCGGCATACCCGCCGCGACGCACACGCCGTCCGAGGTGAAGGCCGCCATCACGGGCTACGGCGCCGCCGACAAACGGCAGGTTCAGGCGATGGTGGCCCGCATCCTGCGCCTCGACGAGCTGCCGAAACCCGCAGACGCGGCCGACGCCCTCGCGATCGCGCTCTGCCATGCGTGGCGCGGCGGGGCGGCGGCGGCCCCGGCATCCGGAGCCCTCACACCTGCGCAGAAGGCGTGGGCCGACGCCGAGCGCCTCACCCGCCGCTGAGCGTGTCGGTCGAACAAACCTCCGAACCGCGCCGTAGGCTCGGAGCATGATCTCTTCGCTCCGCGGCACGGTCGCGCATGTCGATGCGGATTCGATCGTCATCGAGGTCGGAGGCGTGGGACTCTCGGTCGCCGTCACGCCACAGGTCGCGCACGAGGCGCACGTCGGCGACACCCTGCATCTGCACACCACCCTCATCGTTCGCGAAGACGCACTCTCGCTGTTCGGCTTCGACAGCCGGGAGGAGCTCGCGGTCTTCACGCTGCTTCTGGGCGTCACGGGGGTCGGGCCGAAGTCGGCGCTCGGCATCCTGGCGACCCTGACCGTGCCACAGATCGCCGACGCCGTCGCCTCCGACGACGACGCGCCGTTCCGCCGGGTCTCGGGCATCGGCCCCAAGACGGCGAAGCTCATCGTCGTGCAGCTCGCGGGCAAGATCGTGGCGTCCGCCGCGGGTCCGTCTCGTCCGAGCGGCCCCGCCGGCATCACGCCGCAGGTCGTCCAGGCGCTCGTCGGGCTCGGGTGGTCGGAGCGCACCGCGACCGAGGCCGTGGCGTCCGTCGTCGACGACGCGAGCCCCGCCGACCTCGGCTCCGTGCCGGCGCTGCTGCGCCTCACGCTCTCGACGCTCGGGCCGGCGCGCAAGGAGTCCGTCGGTGGATGACTTCCGCGACCCCGCCGAGCCCGTCGACGAGACCGAGCTCGCGATCGAGGGCGCCCTGCGGCCCACGTCTCTCGCCGAGTTCGTCGGCCAGCAGAAGGTGCGCGGGCAGCTGCAGCTGCTGCTGGATGCCGCGCGCATGCAGCAGCGGCCGGCAGATCACATCCTGCTGTCGGGCCCGCCGGGGCTCGGCAAGACGACGCTCGCGATGATCGTCGCGCACGAGAGCGGGCGGCCGCTGCGGCTCTCGAGCGGTCCCGCGATCCAGCATGCGGGCGACCTCGCGGCGCTGCTGTCGAGCCTCACGCCCGGCGAGGTGCTCTTCATCGACGAGATCCACCGCATGGCCCGCTCGGCGGAAGAGATGCTCTATCTCGCGATGGAGGACTTCCGCATCGACATCATGGTCGGCAAGGGAGCGGGAGCCACCAGCATCCCGCTCGATCTCGCGCCCTTCACGCTCGTCGGCGCGACGACCCGCTCCGGGCTGCTGCCCAACCCGCTCCGCGACCGCTTCGGCTTCACCGCCCACCTCGAGTTCTACGAGCCGCACGAGCTCGAACGCGTCATCGAGCGCTCGTCGATGATGCTCGGTGTCGCCGTGCCGCCCATCGCCCGCGAGGAGATCGCGCGGCGCTCGCGCGGCACACCGCGCATCGCGAACCGCCTGCTGCGGCGCGTGCGCGACTACGCGATCGTGCACGGCGCGGGCTCGACGGCGACGACCGACGACGTGCACGCCGCCCTCGAGCTGTACGACGTCGACGCGATCGGCCTGGACCGGCTCGACCGCGCCGTGCTCGACGCGCTCGTCAAGCGCTTCCGCGGGGGCCCCGTCGGTCTCAGCACGCTCGCCGTCGCCGTCGGAGAAGAGGCCGAGACCATCGAGTCCGTCGTCGAGCCCTATCTCGTGCGCATCGGCTTCATGGGCCGCACGCCGCGCGGGCGGATCGCGACACCGCCCGCGTACGCGCACGTCGGCGTCCAGCACGCCGATTCGGTGCTCGGATTCGATGACCTATAATCGCTGAAGGCTTTCGCCCACCCCCTCTCTCAGGCAGCGTCGCCTTCGCGCGTGCCTCACCCGAAAGGTGATCCCACCTCCATGGACTTCACAGCCTTCTTCTCCAACTACGGGCTCATCATCCTGCTCGTGCTGCTGCTCGTGTTCATGTTCTGGAGCTCGCGTCGCCGCATGCAGAAGCAGAAGGCCGAGCAGGAGGCGAAGGCACGTCAGACCATCCCCGGCGCCGAGGTGCTGCTGCAGGGCGGTCTCTACGGGACGGTCGTCACGTACGACGCGGACAACCTCGACCAGCCGGCTGTCGTCGAGATCGCGCCCGGTGTCGAGATCAAGGTGCACAGCCAGGCGATCCTGCGCGTCGTCGAGCCCACGACGGGCTTCGTGACCGAGGACGACTTCATCGAGGCCGAGGAGTCGCACGACGAGTACGTCGCGGGTGTCGCGAACGGCGAGATCACCTCGATCAGCGACGACCACGCCCGCGCGGCCGCCGACGAGGCGACCGAGCCGGAGAACAAGAAGCCCGAAGCCTGATCCGGTCCCGCACGACCGCCTGAGAGAAGCTGACCCACTGTGGCGACATCCACCCCTGTCCGGCATGCCTGGCGCGCGCTGCTCGGACTCCTCGTGATCACTGCGGTGCTCTTCGGAATCAACGCGCTCGGCGTCTACATCTTCAAGGACGCCAACGGCAACGGCCAGAGCTCGTGGTCTCCCGAGCTCGCGCTGGATCTCCAGGGCGGCACGCAGATCATCCTCGAGGCAAAGACCGCCGACGGCGTCGCGCCCACGCAGGAGCAGATGAACCAGGCCGTCACGATCATCCGCCAGCGAGTGGATGCCTCGGGTGTCGGTGAAGCGGACGTCACGACCGAGGGCGGCACGAACATCGTCGTGCAGATCCCGGGCGAAGCCGACGAGGCCACCCGCAACCGCATCGAGTCGGCCGCGCAGCTCCAGCTGCGCGCCGTGCTCTTCACCGGCTCGCCCGCGACCTCGTTCGTCGGCGACGACGGCAACGAGACGCCGTACCCGACGCCCGACCCGTCGCTGCCGTCGACCCCGACCGCCGCGCCGACGAACGGCAGCGACCCGTCGTGGATCACTCCCGCGCTCCAGGCCGAGTTCCTCGCCTACGACTGCGCGAACCCCGACAACGACCCGGCCAATGCCCCGGCCGACGAACCGCTCATCACGTGCGACCCCGACGGCGCGGTCAAGTACATCCTCGGTCCGGTCGAGCTCGACGGCTCGTCGATCTCCGACGCGACGTTCGGCCTCGAGCAGCAGACCAACCGCTGGGCGGTCAACCTCGTCTTCGACAGCGAGGGCACGCAGATCTTCGGCGAGATCAGCCAGCGGCTCTACGGCGCGACCGCGCCGCTCAACCAGTTCGCATTCGTGCTCGACGGCTACGTGCTGTCGGCGCCGTCGATGAACGGCGTCATCCTCGACGGCAAGCCCAGCATCACGGGCAGCTTCACGCAGGAGACGTCGAAGACCCTCGCCGACCAGCTCAAGTACGGTGCCCTCCCGCTGAGCTTCGAAGTCGTGAGCTCCAACACGATCTCGGCGACGCTCGGCTCCCAGCAGCTGCAGATCGGCCTCATCGCCGGTCTCATCGGCCTCGTGCTCGTCGCGCTGTACTCGCTCATCGTCTACCGCGCGCTCGGCTTCGTCATCATCGCCTCGCTCATCGTGATGGGTGTGCTCACCTACATCACGCTCTGCATCCTCGCGTGGCGCATGGGCTTCCGCCTGTCGCTCGCCGGTGTCGCGGGTGTGATCGTGTCGATCGGCTTCACGGCCGACTCGTTCATCATCTACTTCGAGCGAATACGAGACGAGCTGCGCGACGGCAAGTCGATCACGGCCTCGGTCGAGGACGGCTGGAGCCGCGCCAAGCGCACGATCTACATCTCGAAGTCGATCAACATCCTCGCCGCCGTGGTGCTGTACATCCTGGCCGACGCGACGGTGAAGGGCTTCGCGTTCACGCTCGGTCTGACGACCGTCATCGACGTCCTGATCTTCATCCTCTTCACCCACCCCGTCCTGCAGCTGCTGGCGCGCACGAAGTTCTTCGGTTCGGGGCATCCGCTGTCCGGACTCGACCCCGAGTCGCTCGGGGCCGTCTATCGAGGCCGGGCGCAGTTCCGCGCGCCCGTGACCGACAAGGCCACCACCAGCGCAGGACGCCGCGCCGCGAAGTCGCGCGGCGAGGCAGAGCGTCGGCAGACGATCGCTGAACGCAAGCAGGCGGAGCTCAACGCCGCGAAGGCGTCGGACAACGGCAAGAAGGCGGACGACTGATGCGCTCCATGAGCCAGCTGGGCAACGACCTCTACACGGGCAAGACGTCCTTCCCCTTCGTCGGACGCCGTCGGCTGTGGTTCCTCATCGCCGCGATCCTCGTGATCGGCTCCGCCCTGGTGCCCCTCTTCCGGCCCATCCAGTTCTCGATCGAGTTCACGGGCGGATCCCAGTTCGTCGTATCGGGTGTCGCGAATCCCGATCAGGCCGCTGCGACCGAGGCCGTGCAGTCCGTCGTGCCCGACGCGACGACGAAGGTCGCGACGGTCGGCAGCGACACGATCCGCGTGCAGACCGACCAGATGACGGATGCCGAGACCCGCGCGGTCACGGTGGCGCTGGCCGAGAAGTTCGACGTGCCCGAGAGCGAGGTCACCTACTCGTTCATCGGTCCCAGCTGGGGCGCGGACGTCACGCGTCAGTCGCTGTGGGGCCTTGCGATCTTCCTCGCGCTGACCTTCATCATCCTCGCGCTGTACTTCCGCACGTGGAAGATGTCGGTCGCCGCCATCATCGGCCTCGTCGACGTCCTCGTCGTGACGATCGGCATCTACGCGCTCTTCGGCTTCGAGATCTCACCCGCGGCCGTCATCGGATTCCTGACGATCCTCTCCTACGCGCTGTACGACACGACCGTCGTCTTCGACAAGATCCGAGAGAACACGAGCGAGGACGGGGAGGTGTCGGGCCGGACGTTCGGCGAATCGGTGAACCTCGCCGTGAACCAGACCCTCGTCCGCTCGATCAACACCACGATCGTCGCGATCCTGCCCACGGGCGCGATCCTGTTCATCGGAGCCCTGTGGCTCGGCGCGCAGACGCTGACCGACATCTCGCTGTCGATCTTCGTCGGCACGATCGTCGCCGCGTACTCGACGATCTTCGTCGCATCGCCGCTGTACTCGCTCCTGCGCGAGAACGAGCCGGGTATCAAGGCCCGCGATGCACGGGTGCTCGCTGCACGCGAACAGGCGGGCATCCCGGCCTGAGGCGCTGCGCCGCGGGCGTAGGATCAGCGGGAGGGGAGGCGATCTGATGACGGAGACCGTCCCTCCTGCCCAGTCCTCCTCGCTGCGGCGACTCGTGCCCCGGATCTTCTCGCGCTCGGTGCGCCGAGACGGCGTCGAACAGCTGCTCCGGACGGTGCGCACGCACCATCCCAAGGGCGACCTGGCGATCATCGAGCGCGCGTACGGCGTCGCCGAGACGGCGCACACGGGCCAGACCCGACAGAGCGGCGAGCCGTACATCACCCACCCGCTCGCGGTCGCTCAGATCCTGGCCGACCTCGGCCTCGGCCCCAAGGCCATCGCGGCGGCGCTGCTCCACGACACCGTCGAAGACACGGGGTACGGCCTCGACACCCTGACGGCGGAGTTCGGCGACGAAGTCGCGATGCTCGTGGACGGCGTGACGAAGCTCGACAAGGTCAAGTACGGCGAGAGCGCGCAGGCAGAGACCGTGCGCAAGATGATCGTCGCGATGTCGCGCGACATCCGCGTCCTCCTCATCAAGCTCGCCGACCGTCTGCACAACGCGCGCACGTGGGGCTTCGTGCCCCCCGAGAAGGCGAAGAAGAAGGCGACCGAGACCCTCGAGATCTACGCGCCGCTCGCGCATCGGCTCGGCATCCAAGCCATCAAATCGGAGCTCGAGGATCTCTCGTTCGCCGTCCTGCACCCCAAGCTGTACGCCGAGATCGACAGTCTCGTCAAGCAGCGCACCCCCCAGCGCGAGCAGTACGTGCAGAACGTCATCGACGCGGTCGACGGCGACCTGCGAGATCTGAAGATCCGCGGCAAGGTCATGGGCCGGCCCAAGCAGCTGTACTCGGTCTACCAGAAGATGGTGGTGCGCGGCCGCGAGTTCGACGACATCTACGACCTGATCGGCATCCGCATCATGGTCGGCAGCGTGCGTGACTGCTACGCCGTGCTCGGAGCGATCCACGCCCGGTGGACCCCGCTCCCGGGTCGGTTCAAGGACTACATCGCGACGCCGAAGTTCAACCTGTATCAGTCGCTGCACACGACCGTCATCGGCCCTGGCGGCCGGACCGTCGAGATCCAGATCCGCACCAACGAGATGCACCAGCAGGCCGAGTACGGCGTCGCCGCGCACTGGAAGTACAAGGAGCGGATGAACGGCGCCAAGCCCGACGCCAAATCCGTCGACACCGACATGGCGTGGCTCGCGCACATCTCGGACTGGCAGGCCGAGACCGCCGACCCCGGCGAGTTCCTCGACTCGCTCCGTTTCGAGATCGGCGCGAAGGAGGTGTACGTCTTCACGCCCAAGGGGCGCGTCGTCGGCCTTCCGACCGGCGCGACCCCCGTCGACTTCGCCTATGCCGTGCACACCGAGATCGGTCACCGCACGATGGGCGCCAAGGTCAACGGGCGGCTGGTGCCCCTCGAATCCGAGTTGCACAGCGGCGACGTCGTCGAGGTGTTCACGTCGAAGAATCCGGATGCCGGTCCTAGCCAGGACTGGATGACCTTCGTCAAGAGCACGCGCGCCCGCAGCAAGATCCGCGGGTGGTTCACGAAGGAGCGCCGCGAAGAGGCGATCGAACAGGGCAAGGAGGCGATCGCGCGCGCGATGCGCCGGCAGAACCTGCCGCTGCAGCGCCTCATGAGCCAGGACTCGTTCACCGAGGTCGCTCAGCAGCTGCGGTACGAGGACGTGTCGGCGCTGTACGCCGCCGTCGGCGAGGGTCACGTCTCCACGCAGTCGGTGATCGAGAAGGTCACGGCGCTCGTGAGTGCGAGCGAGACCTCGACCGGTCCGATCGATCTGCCCCAGATCGGGCGGTCGCGCGCTCCACGCGGCGGCGATTCGGGCGTGCTCGTGCGCGGAGCCCCCGACATCCTGGTCAAGCTCGCGAAGTGCTGCACGCCCGTGCCCGGCGACGAGATCATGGGGTTCGTCACGCGGGGGAGCGGCGTCTCGGTCCACCGGACCGACTGCACGAACGTGAAGTCCCTCATGGACGACGCCGAGCGCCTCATCGAGGTCGAGTGGGCACCGACGACCAAGAGCGTCTTCCTCGTCCAGATCCAGATCGAAGCCCTCGACCGCTCGGGTCTGCTGAGCGATGTCACGCGCGTCCTGAGCGAGCATCACGTCAACATCCTGTCGGCGACGGTGTCGACGACGAACGACCGCCTCGCCCTCAGTCGCTTCGTGTTCGAGATGGGCGACATCGTGCACCTCGAGCGCGTCCTCAATGCCGTGAGGCGCATCGACGCCGTCTACGACGTGTATCGCGTCACGTCATCCTGACCGCGGTCGCCGCGAGAGCGATCAGGCGCTGCCGCGCGCGTCGCTTGTGCGGAAGCGACGCGCGATCATCGAGCCATGCGACGGCGCGCAGCGCCAGACCGTCGACCTCGGCGGCCAGGAGCGCCGCCGCGCGGTCGTGCGCGGCATCCGCCACCCGCGCGAGGTCTGCCAGCGTGCGCACCGCCGACGTGACGGCCACACCCCCGATGCGCACGAGATCGGCGTGATCGACGGCGGGATCCCGATAGACGATGCGCGGGGCGAGCGGCGCATGGACCCGCCTGGTCACGGCCCGCTGCACGGTGTGCCGAGCAGGGGGCTCGGCCAGCGCCCCGTGGATCCACGCCGCGCTGAGATGCGTCGCAGCGAGCGTCTCGCCCAGGATGCCGCGCAGGGATCCCGCGCGGAGGGCGGCCGTCTCGACGGCGTCGGCGGGGAGGTACGCGTCACCCAGGCCGACGAGGTGGCCATCGAGGCACGCGGCGGAGAGCTCGGCGGGGGAGAGCCGATCGTCGGCGAAGTACAGGAACGGGGAACCCACAGGAGAAGTCTGCGTCCCCGCGCTGTCGGGCCGGACGCCGATCGGCCGGATTGTGGACAACCCGGCCGATCGGAGGAGAGGAGGAGGAGCCCCGGTCAGAACCCGAGGGCCTTGAGCCAGCCCCGTCGCGCCTCGAGCGCCTCCTGCGCCTGCGCGATGGCGCGCTTGTCGCCCGACTTCTCAGCCGCGGCGAGTTCGCTCTCGAGCTTCTCGATCGCCTCGGTGAGCTGACGCGTCATGTCGTTGGCGCGCGCCTTGGTCTCGGGGTTGTTGCGCTTCCAGTCGATGTCTTCACGAGAGCGGAGCGCCTGCTCGATCTTGCGCAGCTCGTCGTCGAGCGCGCGCTCGGCCTCACGGGGGAAGATGCGACCGATCTCGTCCCACTTGCGCTGGATGCCGGTCAGCAGCGTCCGGGCTTTCGTGATCTGCGACTCGTCGGCGACGGCCTTGGCCTCTTCGAGGAGCGCCTTCTTCTCGACGATCTTCTCGCGGGATGCCTCGGCATCGGCCGCCTCGCGCTCTCCGCGTGCCGCGTACAGCGCGTCGCCTGCGGCCTTGAACTTCGCCCACAGCGCGTCATCCGCCTTCTTGCCGGCGCGCCCCGCGGTCTTCCACTGGTCGAGGAGTTCGCGGTAGGCGCCGATGCCGTCCTCGCCCTTCGGCGCGAGCGCCTCAGCCTTCGCGACGAGGGCTGACTTGCGGTCGCGGACGCCCTTGTGCGCTTCGTCGAGCTCGGAGTAGAACTCGCGACGGTGCTTGTCGACGATCGCGCGCGCGTCGCGGAACCGCTTCCACAGCTGCTGCGCGGTCGACTTGGGCAGGCGCGGCCCGCTCTGCTGCTGCAGCTGCCACTGGTCGAAGAGCGACGACAGCTCGGCGGACGCCTGCTTCCACTGCACCGACTTCGGATCGCGGGCGGCCAGGGCCTCGGCCTGCTCGACGAGCGCCCTGCGCTGGGCGACGGCCTCGTCCACCGCCTCACGGGCCGCGGCGGCCTCGGTCTCGGACGATGCGACGAGCTCGCCCGACAGCGCCGCGACGCGGGCGTCGAGAGCCGCGAGATCGCCGACGGCCGCAGCATCCTTCAGCTTGTCCTGGACGAGGCGCGCGGCGCCCCGGAGATCGGACGCCGATGCCCCGCCGCGGCGGTGTCGCACCTCGAGCAGCGTGACCTCGCTCGCGAGATCGGCGTACTTGCGCTCGAAGTACGCGAGCGCCTCCTCGGGGGTGCCGTCGGGGTACTGGCCCACGACGCGCCATCCGGCCGCCTCGCGCACCGACACCGTGCCGTCCTCGTCGACCTTGCCCCACGGCTCCGCGGGCGCGGAGGTCGCCGGACGCGCCGGAACTGCACCCCGGGGCGCGGAGGGACGCGGTCCGGGACGCGGCGCGGGAGTGGGCGCGCCGGGCACGCCCGTCGGCTTCGCCTCGGGCGCGGCCACGGCGTCCTCGGGCGCGGAGTCTTCGACGGTCGCAGCGTCGGCGTCGGCGACCTCCGGCGCGGCGTCCTCGGCGGACGCACCCTCGACGGACTCGGCAGCACCGCCGTCGGCGTCGGCGGAGACGGATGCCGTCTCTTCGGCGATCGGGTCGTCTGTCTCGCTCGTCGCCGCCTCGACGGCGATGTCGTCAGCGGGGGAGTCGGGCGTGGAGTCTTCGTGAGCAGTCACGGGATGCACCTCATCGCGGCCTGCGCCGCCTGTGGGGAGTGGGACCCGTCAAGCCTAGTACGGCGGGGCCGGCCGCTCAGGGAGTGGTCGTGGGCTCGGGGACCGGGCTCACCGACGGGTCCGCGGAAGGCGTCGCCGAGGGCGTCGGAGCGGGCGTCGTGGCGGTGGGCGTCGGCGTCGGCTCGGGAGCGCCGGGGCCGGTCGTGAAGTAGAGAGTCTGGGCGGCTGCGATGGCGATCACGATGACGCCGCCTGCGATGCCGGCGATGAGGTTGTCGCGCGAACGACGTCGTCCCTGGCCCTCGTGCAGCGCCCGCCGGGCGTCGTACAGACGAGCGCGCTCGCGGGCCTCGCGGCTGGTGCGATCCTTGCCTCCGCCGGACACGGAACCTCCCTCGGCCGGGTGCGTCCCGGAACGGGGATGATCATATGCGCGGGCCCTGCCGCACCCCAAACCGGCGTCCGCACGTCGTCCGTCCCGATTAGCCTGGACTCGTGCCGAACCTCTCATCCTCCGCGAGCGTCGGCGCGTGAGCGCCCTCTTCCAGGGCCAGACGCCGCTCGCGGTGCGGATGCGTCCCACCTCGCTCGACGAGGTGGCCGGGCAGGCGCATCTCCTCCGCGCGGGGTCGCCGCTCGTGACGCTGGCCGACCCGCAGGCGTCCACGCGCTCCGCGGCATCCGTCATCCTCTGGGGGCCTCCCGGCACCGGCAAGACGACCCTCGCACAGGCGATCGCCCGCTCGTCGGGGCGCCGTTTCGTCGAACTCTCCGCGGTCACCGCGGGGGTGAAGGACGTCCGCGAGGTGATGCAGGAGGCGCTGAACCAGCGCGACCTCTACGGGCAGTCGACGATCCTCTTCCTCGACGAGATCCACCGATTCACGAAAGCCCAGCAGGACGCCCTGCTGCCGGGCGTCGAGAACGGCTGGGTCGTGCTCATCGCCGCCACGACCGAGAACCCGTCCTTCTCGGTCATCTCGCCGCTCCTCTCGCGTTCGCTGCTGCTCACCCTGACCGCGCTCACGGAAGACGATCTCGGCGTTCTCCTCGACCGGGCGATCACGGATGCACGGGGGTTCGACGGAGACGTCGTCCTCGGCGACGAGGCCAAGGGCGCGATCGTCCAGCTCGCCTCGGGAGACGCGCGCCGTGCTCTCACGACGCTCGAGGCCGCGGCATCCCTCGCCGTCGAGACGGCGAAGAAGGGCAAGACGCCGCAGATCACGCCCGACCACGTCTCGCAGGCGGTCGACCGCGCCCTGCTGCGATACGACCGACAGGGCGACGAGCACTACGACGTCATCAGCGCGTTCATCAAGTCGATCCGAGGATCCGATGTCGATGCCGCGATGCACTACCTGGCCCGCATGATCGAGGCGGGCGAGGACCCGCGGTTCATCGCCCGGCGCCTCATCATCTCGGCGGCAGAGGACATCGGTCTCGCCGACCCGCAGGCCCTGCCCCTCGCGGTCGCTGCCGCCGACGCGGTGCAGTTCATCGGCATGCCCGAGGGCCGCATCCCGCTCGCCGAGGCGACGGCGTATCTGGCGACGACGGCGAAGTCGAACGCCGCGTACCTCGCGATCGACAAGGCGATCGCCGATGTCCGCGCCGGCGGGTTCGGTCGCGTGCCGCCGCCCCTGCGCGATGCGCACTACCCGGGCGCGAAGCGTCTCGGCCACGGCAAGGGCTACCGGTATCCCCACGACACCGAGATCGGCGTCGTCCAGCAGCAGCACCTGCCCGACGAGCTGCGCGGTCGGCGCTACTACGAGCCGACGAGCCACGGCCAGGAGCGCGACGTGCAGGCGCGGCTCGAGAAGATCCGCCGCATCCTCGACGGAGAGTAGCCGCTGATCGGGTGGAAAGCCCGGATCTGATAAGCTTGACCGGCTCGAAACAGAGTTTTCGGGCATCCCCTTTCTTCTTCACCTACCTACCGGCATGCCCCGGCGTGCATTCCGGACAGGGCGAGGAGAGGCGATACGTCCGCGAGTCGTGAAAGACACGGCCGCGTCATCGGAAGGATCCTTCGTGGCAACGAAGTCCCAGGACCGCCGCAAGGTGCGCCTCTCGCGCGCCCTCGGCGTCGCTCTGACCCCCAAGGCCGCCCGCTACCTCGAGAAGCGTCCCTACGCTCCGGGCGAGCACGGCCGCACCAAGCGCAAGCAGGACAGCGACTTCGCCGTCCGCCTTCGCGAGAAGCAGCGTCTGCGCGAGCAGTACGGCATCCGCGAGAAGCAGATGCGCAACACCTTCAACGAGGCTCGTCGCAAGGACGGCCTGACGGGTGAGAACCTCGTCGAGCTCCTCGAGATGCGTCTCGACGCCCTCGTGCTGCGCTCGGGCTTCGCCCGCACCACGGCGCAGGCGCGCCAGCTCGTCGTGCACCGCCACATCCTGGTCGACGGCCAGCTCGTGGACCGCCCGTCGTTCCGCGTCAAGCCGGGCCAGCTCATCCATGTCAAGGCCAAGTCCGAGGGCACCGAGCCCTTCCAGGTCGCAGCCGCCGGCGGTCACGCCGACGTCCTGCCCCCGGTCCCGGGCTACCTCGAGGTCGAGCTCGACAAGCTCCAGTCGCGTCTCGTGCGTCGCCCCAAGCGCGCCGAGGTCCCCGTGGTCTGCGACGTCCAGCTCGTCGTCGAGTACTACGCGGCGCGCTAGCGACGCGTAGTACAGCCGCGCAGCGGCCGATCGCACAACTACGCGGCGCGCTGAGCGTTCCAGCAGCGCGAAGGGCGTCGGGGAAACCCGGCGCCCTTCGTCGTTGAGGCGTACGACGGACGTTTCCGCCTACGATGGAGGGATGCCGCGTCCGGCGGCGAGTCCGAGGAGTGGTGTCATGAAGAACGTGCTGTGGTTCGTGTTCGGCATCGCCGGCGGATTCGTCCTCGCCCATCTGGTGAACAAGGACCCTCGCGGGCACGAGCTGCTCGCCGACGTCGATGCCCGCATCACGGAGTTCACCGATCGCATGAGCGACGCCTACCGCGAGCAGGAATCCCGGTTCACGGGGCTCGTCGACGAGGTGAAGGATGCCGCGGCCGGCGCCGCCCAGGCCGCCAAGAGTGCGGCCTCCGACGCGCTCGGATCGGCCGCGGACGCCGCGTCCGACGTCGTCGACAAGGCGCAGGACGCGGTCTCCGACGCGGCCGACAAGGCACAGGAT
This sequence comes from Microbacterium sp., assembly GCF_051860965.1. Lineage (GTDB taxonomy): Bacteria > Actinomycetota > Actinomycetes > Actinomycetales > Microbacteriaceae > Microbacterium. The sequence continues at coordinate 231,513 of NZ_JBIMKU010000006.1, read as the reverse complement.
GCCGTCGCCGATGTCGCCGACAAGGCCAAGACCGCCGCCGGCAAGGCGAAGTCGGCCGCCAAGAAGCTCGCCGACTGACTCCCTCTCACCCCGGCCCGAGAGGCCGGGGTGCCTTCACGCACGACCCGAGGAATCCCCACGCATGAAGACCGCTGAGATCGCCCAGCGCTACCTGGACTACTTCGAGAAGAACGGCCACACCATCGTGCCGAGCGCGTCGCTCGTCACCGACGACCCCGCGCTGCTGTTCACGGTCGCCGGCATGGTGCCCTTCATCCCGTATCTCAGCGGCGACGTCCCCGCGCCGTACAAGCGCGCGGCCGACGTGCAGAAGTGCATCCGCACACTCGACATCGAAGAGGTCGGGCACACTCCGCGGCACGGCACGTTCTTCCAGATGCTCGGCAACTGGTCGTTCGGCGACTACTTCAAAGAGGGCGCGATCCGCTTCGCGTGGGAGCTTCTCACGACACCCGACGCCGACGGCGGTCTCGGCTTCGATCCGAAGGATCTGTGGGTCACGGTCTACGAAGAGGATGACGAGGCCCACGACCTCTGGCTGAAGCTGACGGATCTGCCCGAGGAGCGCATCCAGCGACTGGGCAAGGACACGAACTACTGGTCCACCGGTCTTCCGGGACCGGCGGGCCCGTGCTCCGAGATCTTCTTCGACCGCGGGCCCGCCTACGGGATCGACGGAGGCCCCGCCACCGACGACGACCGCTACGTCGAGATCTGGAATCTCGTCTTCATGCAGTACGAGATCACGAACGTGCAGTCCAAGTACGACTTCGACATCGTGGGCGAGCTGCCGCACAAGAACATCGACACCGGCATGGGCCTGGAGCGCGTCGCGTTCATCAAGCAGGGCGTCGACAACATGTACGAGACCGATCAGGTGCGCCCGGTCCTCGACAAGGCGGTGGAGCTGTCGGGTCGCACGTACGGCGCCGACCATCGGGACGACATCCGCTTCCGGGTCGTCGCCGACCACATCCGCTCCTCGCTCATGCTGCTGTCGGACGGCGTGACTCCCTCCAACGACGGCCGCGGCTACATCCTGCGCAGGCTCATGCGTCGTGCGATCCGCTCGATGCGCCTGCTCGGCGTCGAGAGGCCGACCTTCCGGGAGCTGTTCGCGGCATCCCGCGACGCCATGAAGGACGCCTATCCCATCGTCGCGACCGACTACCCGCGCATCGAGCAGTACGCCCTCGCCGAAGAGGCGACGTTCCTGCGCACGCTCGCTGCGGGCTCCAACCTGCTCGACGAGTCCATCGTTCAGTCGAAGGATGCCGGCGCCACGACGATCTCCGGCCCCGAGGCGTTCCTGCTGCACGACACCTACGGGTTCCCGATCGACCTGACGCTCGAGATCGCCGAGGAAGCCGGACTCTCGGTCGACCGTGCCGCGTTCGACGCGCTGATGCACGAGCAGCGCACGCGCGCCAAGACAGACGCGAAGGCGCGCAAGCGCCAGCTGGCCGACACGAGCGTCTACCGCGATCTGCGGGCGCTGGGCGAGACGTCCTTCACCGGCTACACCGACCTCGAGACCGAGTCGACCGTGCTCGGCATCCTCGTCGACGGCGTGTCGGTCGATCGCGCGACGACGGGCCAGATCGCCGAGGTCATCCTCGCCGAGACGGCGCTGTACGCCGAGTCGGGCGGCCAGGTCGCCGACAAGGGCGTCATCGTCGGCGCCGGGTACGAGCTCGACGTGCTCGACGTGCAGCGGCCCGTCGCGGGCCTCATCAGCCACACGGTCGAGGTGACGACCGGCGAGGTCGGCGTGGGCCAGCCCGCGACGACGGTGGTGGATGCCGTGAACCGCCGCGCGGCGCAGCAGGCGCACTCGGCGACCCACCTCATTCACGCGGCCCTCCGCGACACCCTCGGCTCGTCGGCGACGCAGACCGGCTCGCTCAACCGCGCCGGATACATGCGCTTCGACTTCGCGTGGGGCCAGGCGCTGTCGGACGCCACCAAGTCCGAGATCGAGGAGATCGCCAACAACGCCGTACGGGACAACCTCGAGGTCACGACGCGCGTGCTCGCGCTCGACGACGCGAAGGCGCTCGGCGCGCAGGCGCTCTTCGGCGAGAAGTATGGCGATGTCGTGCGCATGGTCGACATCGGCGGCCCGTGGTCGCGCGAGCTCTGCGGTGGGACGCACGTCGCGACGAGCGCCGAGATCGGGCTCATCAACCTCGTCGGCGAGCAGTCGGTCGGCGCCTCCAACCGTCGCGTCGAGGCGCTCGTCGGACTCGACGCGTTCCGGTCGCTCGCGGCCGAGCGCGCGCTCGTCTCGCAGCTCACCTCGACGCTCAAGACACCGCGCGAGCAGCTGCCGGCGCGCATCGCCGAGCTCACGGCGAGCCTCAAGGCCGCCGAGAAGAAGATCGCGGCGTTCGAGGCGAAGGCGCTCGGCGATCGGGCGCCCGGTCTCGCCGAGGGTGCGAAAGCGGTCGGCGCGTTCCGCGTCGTGGCCGCGAACGTCGGCACCGCGTCCTCGGGCGACGACCTGCGCACCCTCGCTCTGCAGGTGCGCGACCGTCTCGGCGCCGAGGCGGCCGTCGTCGCGCTCGGTGCGCAGGTGGGCGAGCGCCCCGTCGTGATCGTCGCGACGAACGACGCGGCACGGACATCCGGCGCGAAGGCCGGCGCGCTCGCGAAGCGCGCTGCCGGCGTGCTCGGCGGAGGCGGCGGCGGGCGCGACGACGTGGCCCAGGGCGGCGGGACGGATGCCGCGGCGCTGCCCGCGGCGCTCGAAGCGGTGGTCGGCGAACTCGGAGCCGCGTGACCGAGGGGTTCCGCCGCGGCGTGCGGCTCGGCGTCGACGTCGGGCAGGCTCGCGTCGGGGTCGCGAAGTGCGATCCCGACGGCCTGCTCGCGACTCCGGTCGAGACCGTGCCCCGCAACGACGAGGCCGTCGGACGCATCGCATCCCTCGCCGAGGAGCATTCCGCGTTCGAGATCCTCGTGGGCCTGCCCATGAACCTCAGGGGCGAGGACACCGCTTCGACGACGGATGCCCGGTCCTTCGCCGCCGACGTTGCCGCGGCATCCGCAACCCCGGTCCGTCTCGTGGACGAGCGCCTCTCGACGGTGTCCGCCCACGCCGCGCTGCGCCAGTCGGGCAGATCCCAGCGTTCTTCTCGTAGCATTGTGGATCAGGTCGCGGCCGTCGTCCTCTTGCAGCAAGCACTCGATGTCGAGAAGAGCACAGGCCGTCCGGCCGGAACCCCGATCTTCCAGGAGCCCGCCTGAGATGCCCGATCCCACCACTGACGACCCGTTCGCGGACCTGTTCGGAAAGCTTCCCGACCCTCGGGCCCGGCGGATCGACGGCGAATCCGGTGCATCCGACCCCGTGACGCCTGTCGCCGGTGAGACGGCGCCGCTTTCGCGGCGCGAAGCCCGCGCGGCCGCGGCACGCGCCGCGACGGGGGAGCAGACGGTCACCCCGCCGACCAGCGCAGCCGAGTCGCAGGCAGAAGCGACGGGTGAGACCGCGTCATCGCCGACCGCTGCCGAGCCCGCCACGACGACCGAGCCCGCGGCATCCTCCGGGCGCCCGGAGGCAGCGGAGACGTCCGCCGTACCCGCCGACGAGCCGCGCAGGACCTCTCCGACGCAGCCCGCGCCGGTCGCAGCATCTGCCGTCGACGACGACCCCGCCGCGGACTGGCGGCGCTCTGCGGGTCGTCCTGACGGAGCGGCGACCGCCGATGCGGCGCCCGGGTACGCGCGCTCCGGCGCGACGCCGACGATCCCCGCGGCGGAGCCGGCGCTGGAGGATCTCTTCACGGGGGCCACCTCGACCGACGAACTCGGCAAGGAGCCCGTGCCGAAGAACAGGAAGCGGCGGCGCATCGGCGGATGGATCGCGCTCGGCGTGGTCCTGGTGATCCTCGGGGGTCTCACGGCAGGGGGCCTGTACGTGTGGAACACGTACGAGGGCAAGATCCGCGAGGTCATGGGGTGGGAGGAGCCCAAGGACTACGAGGACGGACTCGCGAACGGCGAGGCCGTGGTCACCATCGCGTCGGGCGACGTCACGACGACGATCTCGAACTCGCTGTACGAGGCCGGGGTGACCAAGACTCCGACCGCGTTCTACGACTACCTCATCGAGGAGGGCCTCAACCCGACCTTCTATCCGGGCGCGTACAAGATGCAGCTGCAGATGACCTCGGCCGCCGCACTCGCCGCACTCGAAGACCCCGCCAACAAGCTCGAGAACACCGCGCAGCTGCGCGAAGGACTCACGGTCGAGCAGTCGCTTCCGTTGCTTGCGGACGGCACCGGCATCCCGCTCGAGGACTTCCAGGCCGCCGTCGCCGATCCGACCGTCTACGGCGTCCCGCTCGACCCCGCCGTCGCCGCGGCGGGTGGACAGCCGCTCGAGGGCTGGCTCTTCCCTGCGACGTACACGTTCGACCCGGGCGTCACGGCGCAGGACGTCATCCAGACGCTCGTGAGCCGCACGATCCAATCGCTGGATGCCGCGGGCGTGCCCGAGGCGGACCGCCAGCGCATCCTCACCGAGGCCTCGATCATCCAGCGCGAGGCGCGGCTCGAAGCCGACATGAAGAAGGTCGCGACGGTCATCAACAACCGCCTCGATCCCGGCAACCAGGAGACCTTCGGGCTCCTGCAGATGGACTCCACGGCGCAGTACGGCTACGGCGAGATGCACGACGGAACCGTGAGCTCGTCGGGCGAGGCCCTCAACGACCCCAACCCGTGGAACACCTACGTGAACATGGGACTTCCGGTCGGGCCGATCTCGAACCCGGGCGACGTCGCGATCGCGGCGGCCATGAACCCCGAGCCGGGGGACTGGCTGTACTTCGTGACGGTCAACCTCAACACGGGCGAGACGATCTTCACGACCAACATCAACGATCACAACCGTGCGGTCGCGCAGTGGATCGACTGGTGCAAGGCCAACCCGGACGCCGGGTGCTGACACCCGAGCGGCACCGCCTCGCGGTGTGGGGCGATCCGATCGCCCACAGCCGTTCTCCGCGTCTCCACGGAGCCGCGTACGGCGTGCTCGGTCTGGATTGGGAGTACGACCGCCGCCAGGTGCCCGAGGCGCACTTCGACCGTGCGCTGCGCGGCCTGGGCGACTCGTGGCGCGGGCTGTCGCTCACGTTCCCACTCAAGGGCGCCGCACGCCGCGCCGCCGCGACACTCGATCGACGCGCCGAGCTGACGGGCGCGGTCAACACTCTCCTCCTGCGGGCCGACGGGGCGCACGGCTTCAACACCGACATCGGCGGCATCGCCGCGTCGCTCCGCGACGAGGGGCTGACCGCCGTCGACCGCGCGCGCATCGTCGGCGCGGGAGCCACGGCGACCTCGGCGCTGGTCGCCCTCGCCGAGCTCGGCGCCGGGCGGGTCGAGGTCGTCGCGCGCCGGCCCGATGCCGCCGCGCCCCTCGTCGCACTCGGCGAGGATCTCGGCATCGCGGTGGTCGCGGCATCCATCGACTCGTCGTCCTTCGCCTCCGTCGACGCCACGATCGCGACGCTGCCGGGCGATGCGGCGGTGGGGGATGCCTCGGCCGACGCCCTCGCCGACGCGGGCGGATTCCTGCTCGACGTCGTCTACGGCCACTGGCCCACCGCCCTCGCGCGCGGGTGGGAACGCACCGGCGGGCGGTCGACGTGGGGGCTCGGGATGCTGCTGCACCAGGCCGTGCTGCAGGTGCGGATCTTCGTCTCGGGGCAGGTGGAGGTTCCGCTGGATGACGAGGCAGCGGTGCTGGCCGCGATGCGCCTCGCGGTCGTGGAAGACTAGACGAATGCTCCGCGTGCTCACGGCCGGCGAATCGCACGGCCCCGAACTCGTCGCCATCATGGAGGGTCTGCCCTCCGGCGTCCCCGTCTCGCGCGCCGCGATCCAGGCGGATCTCGCGCGCCGCAAGCTCGGCTACGGTCGCGGCTCGCGCATGAAGTTCGAAGAGGACGAGCTGTCGATCTCGTCGGGCGTCGTGCACGGCACGACGCTCGGCAGCCCGATCGCCCTGCGCATCGGCAACACCGAGTGGCCCAAGTGGGTCGAGGTCATGAGCCCCGAGCCCATCGATCTCACCGACAAGTCGCGCGGCCGTGGCGCCGCCCTGACGCGGCCGCGTCCGGGTCACGCCGACCTCGTCGGGATGCAGAAGTACGGCTTCGACGAAGCGCGGCCGATCCTCGAGCGGGCGAGCGCGCGCGAGACGGCGGCGCGCGTCGCGCTCGGAGCGCTGGCCCGCGCGTTCCTGGGCGAGCTCGGCATCCGTCTCGTCTCGCACACGCTCTCTATCGGCCCCGTGCGGGTGCCCGAGGGTGCCGCCCTGCCCACGCCCGCCGACGTCGACGCGCTCGACGCGGATCCGCTGCGGTGCTTCGACGCGGCGACGTCGGCCGCGATGGTCGCCGAGGTCGACGACGCGCGCAAGGACGGCGACACGCTCGGGGGCATCGTCGAGGTGCTCGCCTACGGACTGCCCCCCGGCCTCGGCTCGCACGTGCATTGGGACCGCCGCCTCGACGCGAAGCTCGCCGAGGCGCTCATGAGCATCCAGGCCATCAAGGGCGTCGAGGTCGGCGACGGCTTCGAGACGACCCGCCGCCGCGGCTCGGCCGCGCACGACGAGCTCTTCGCGACGGACGACGGCATCACGCGGTCCTCCGACAAGGCGGGCGGCACGGAAGGCGGAATGTCCACCGGCACCGTGCTGCGTGTGCGCGCCGGCATGAAGCCGATCGCGACGGTGCCCAGGGCGCTGCGCACGATCGACGTCGCGACGGGCGAGACCGCGTCGGCGCACCACCAGCGCTCCGACGTGTGCGCGGTCCCCGCCGCAGGCGTCGTCGCCGAGGCGATGGTCGCCATCGTGCTCGCGGGCGTCGTGCTGGAGAAGTTCGGCGGCGACAGCGTGGCCGAGACGCGCCGCAACCTCGAGGGGTACCTCGCCGCGATCCCCGAGACGCTGCGCAGCACCGCCGCCTCGGATCATGACCTCGCGCTCTGACGCCGTCGTGCTGATCGGCCCCATGGGCGCCGGCAAGACGAGCATCGGCCGCAGGGTCGCGAAGGCGCTCGGCAGGCCGTTCTACGACACCGACATCGCGGTCAAGCTCGCGCACGGGCCCATCGAGGAGCTCTTCGAGACGCACGGCGAAGCGCACTTCCGGTCGCTCGAGCGCGCGGCCGTGCGCGAAGGGCTCGCGAAGGGCGGCATCGTCTCGCTGGGCGGGGGAGCGGTGCTGGATGCCGACACCCGCGCGGATCTCGCCGGCCACCGCGTCGCACTGCTCACCGTCGAGCCGCGCGTCGTGATCGCGCGCGTGAAGGGCTCGAAGCGTCCCCTGCTGCAGGGCGAGGACGCCGGTGCGCGCTGGAACGAGATCTATCAGGCGCGCAAGCCCGTCTACGAACAGCTCGCGACCGAGACGTTCGACACGTCGTCCGGCCCGCTGCAGGACGTCGTCGACGCGGTCGTCGCGTGGGTGCGGTCCACCGAGGAGGATTCATGAGCGACACGACCACGATCAGCGTGACCGGTGAGGCCGCGTACGACATCACGGTGGGCCGCGGCATCCTCGCCTCCCTCGGCGACCGCCTGCCCGAGGGCGCGCGCAAGGTGCTCATCGTGCACCCGCCCACCCTCTCGGCGCAGGCCGAACAGCTGCGCGCGTCGCTCGTCGGCGATCGCGAGGTGCTGCTCGCCGAGATCCCCGACGCCGAAGCCGGCAAGCGCATCGAGGTCGCCGCCTTCTGCTGGCAGGTCATGGGCAAGGCCGACTTCACCCGCACCGACGTCGTGGTGGGCTTCGGCGGGGGAGCCGTCACCGACCTCGCCGGTTTCGTCGCGGCGACGTGGCTGCGAGGCGTCGCGGTCGTACAGGTGCCCACGACGGTGCTGGGAATGGTGGATGCCGCGGTCGGCGGCAAGACGGGCGTCAACACCGCCGAGGGGAAGAACCTCGTCGGCGCGTTCTGGCCGCCCCACGCCGTCGTGTGCGACCTCGACCTGCTCGACTCGCTCTCGCGCAACGAGCTCGTCGCCGGGTACGCCGAGGTCGTCAAGGCCGGCTTCATCTGGGCCCCCGAGATCCTCGACCTCGTCGAGGCCGATCCCGAGGCCGCCGTCGACCCGCGCAGCACGGCGTTCCGACGCACGATCGAGCTGGCGATCGAGATGAAGGCGCGCGTCGTGAGCGAGGACTTCCGCGAAGCCGGGCTGCGCGAGATCCTCAACTACGGCCACACCCTCGGCCACGCGATCGAGCACGCCGAGCGCTACCGCTGGCGCCACGGCGCCGCGATCTCAGTCGGCATGGTGTTCGCCGCCGAACTGTCGCGCCTGGCCGGACGACTGCCCGATGCCGCGGCCCAGCGCCACCGCAACATCCTGGATCTTCTCGGCCTGCCCACGACCTACCGCGCCGGCGCCTGGCCGACGCTCAAGGCCACGATGCAGCGCGACAAGAAGAGCCGCGGCGGGATGCTGCGCTTCATCGTCCTCGACGACATCGCCCGCCCGACGGTGCTCCAGGCTCCCGACGAGTCGCTGCTGTTCGCCGCCTACCAGGAGGTCGCGGGCTAGCAGTCCTCGGCGTGCCGAACGCGTGTTCGGCGGCGATCCCCTCGATGGGGCGTCCCGCCCGCACGGGACTCCCCGTCGGATCCCGTGCAGTTCCGATCCCGCCTGCCGACCGAGTTCGTGCCGCCCGGTCGGAGGATGCGCGCTCGGTCGGAGGATCCGATGCGGATCCTCCGACCGAGCAGACATCCTCCGACGCAGGCAGCTCAGACCGGTGCGACGGGCGGCTAGGGTGTTCGCGTGACCGAACGTCGACTGCTGCTCGTCAACGGACCGAATCTCAACCTGCTCGGCACGCGCGAGCCCGACGTGTACGGCACGTCGACGCTCGCCGACGTCGTACGGATCGCGACGGATGCCGCGGCATCCCGAGGCTTCGAACTGCGGGCCGTGCAGAGCAATCACGAGGGCGTCCTGCTCGACGCCATCCACGACGCGCGCGCCGACTGCTCGGGCATCGTGATCAACCCGGGCGGGCTCACGCACACGTCGGTCGTCCTGCGCGACGCGCTCGCGGGTGTGGATCTGCCCGTGGCCGAGGTGCACATCTCGAACGTGTACGAGCGCGAGTCCTTCCGGCACCATTCGTACGTCGCGGACGTCGCCGCCGTCCACGTCATCGGCGAAGGCGTCGCGGGCTATTCCACGGCGGTGCGCAAGCTCATCGACGTCATCGCCGGGGTCGCCGAGGGCTGATCGGGGCGCGGCACCCGTCATCCCGTAGAATCGGACGTCGGCGCGCTCCGCGTGCGCCCCACTGACACGAAACGGACACTCTTCACTCATGGCATCCACCGCAGACATCAAGAACGGCGTCGTCCTCAGCATCGACGGACAGCTCTGGAACGTCATCGAGTTCCAGCACGTCAAGCCGGGCAAGGGTGGCGCGTTCGTCCGCACGAAGCTCAAGAACGTCCTCTCGGGCAAGGTCGTCGACCGCACTTACAACGCCGGCGCGAAGATCGACATCGAGAACGTCGATCGCCGCGACTTCACGTACCTCTACAACGACGGCGACAACTTCGTCTTCATGGACGTCGATGACTACGACCAGATCAACGTCGCCGCCGCGACCGTCGGCGACGCGGCGAACTTCCTGCTCGAGAACCAGCAGGTGCAGATCGCGCTCAACAACGGCAATCCGCTGTACGTCGAGCTCCCGGCATCCGTCGTCCTCGAGATCACGTACACCGAGCCCGGCCTGCAGGGCGATCGCTCGTCGGCGGGCACCAAGGCGGCGACGGTAGAGACCGGCTACGAGATCCAGGTGCCGCTGTTCGTCGAGCAGGGCACGAAGGTCAAGGTCGACACCCGCACGGGTGACTACCTCGGCCGCGTGAACTGACCTTGAGCGCACGTTCGAAGGCGCGCAAACGCGCGCTGGACATCCTCTTCCAGTCCGACGTCCGCGGCGACGAGCTGTCCACGACGATCGCGGCCGAGGCCAAGCGCGCAGCGAGCGAACCCGCCCGCGAGGCGTCCTGGCTCTATGCGCGCGAGATCGTCGACGGCGTCAACGACAACCGCGAGGCGATCGACGAGCAGATCACGACGTTCGCGAAGGACTGGACGCTCTCGCGCATGCCCGCCGTCGACCGCGCGGTCCTGCGCATCGGCGTGTGGGAGCTCCTCTACAACGACGAGGTGCCGTCCGCCGTGGCGATCGACGAGGCCGTCGAGCTCGCCAAGGAGTTCTCGACGGACGAGTCGGGCTCCTTCGTCCACGGCGTGCTCGGACGGATCGCCCGCTCGTCCTGAGTCGGCTCTGGCGGCGAACCCGCTCAGCGTCCACGGACTGCGGCTGTGAGTTCGTCCGGAACCGCAGGCTCTGGACGCTGAACGAAGAGACGAAGCGGCTCGTCTCCGGGGGCGCTCGGCGGCCGACGGTAGAATCGACGGGTTCCGATCTGGAGGATTCCCCCATGCGCATCACGGGCCTCGGCCACGCCGGCATGTTCATCGAGACCCGCGGCGGCAGCATCCTGTGCGACCCCGTCATCGGTCCGACGTTCTTCGGGTCGTGGTTCCCGTTCCCCGACAACCGCGCGCTCGACTGGAAGAAGTACGGCGCCGCCGACTTCCTGTACGTGTCCCACCGGCACCGCGACCACTTCGACCCCGCGCTCATGGCGCGTCACGTCCCCCGGACGATCAAGGTGCTCCTGCCCGACTATCCGACCGATGACCTCGAGCAGGATCTCCGCAGGCTCGGCTACGACAACATCATCTACACGCAGGCGGGTGTGCCCCTGCAGTTCGGTGACCTGAAGATCATGGTGACGCCGCTGCGCGCCCCCAGCGACGGGCCGATCGGCGACTCGTCGCTCAGCGTCGACGACGGCACCGCCAGCATCCTGAACCAGAACGACTCGCATCCGCTCGATCTCGAGAAGCTCATGTCGTTCTCGAAGCCCGAGGCCTACTTCACGCAGGTATCCGGGGCGATCTGGTGGCCCATGGTCTACGACCTGCCGCAGGATGCCAAGCAGAACTTCGCGCGACTCAAGCGTGATGCGCAGAACAAGCGCGCGATGTACTACATCGAGAAGGTCGATGCGGAGCATGTGTTCCCGATGGCGGGGCCGCCGATGTTCCTGCGCGAGGAGCTCTTCCGCTACAACGGCACCGGGCTCGAGGACGACTCGATCTTCACGGATCAGCGGCAGTTCCTCGCGCACATGGCCGAGCTGCGTCCCGAGCAGAAGGGCTACGAGTTCGTGCCGGGCACGGTCGTGGAGCTGAACGACGGCGAGATCTCGGTCACGCAGTCCCTGTACACGGATGCCGAGATCGATCGCTTCTTCGACGAGAAGTGGGACTACCTCGCCGAGCAGCGCGACACGCGTCAGGACGAGATCGCGGCGGAAGAGGCATCCCGTGCCGCCGTCCTGCCGCCCGACGAGATGCTCGCGGCGATCAAGGAGTGGTGGGAGCCGCTGCTGCGACGCGGCCGGACGATCCGCAACGGCGTCGGCGGCAACGTGCGCTTCCGGATCGGCGACCTCGACATGGTCGTCGACTTCCCCAAGGCGAAGGTCCGCGAGTATGCGGGGGAGGAGTGCATCTACTGGTACACGATCCCCGCCGACCTGGTCTCGACGAACATCCGCGACCACGAGATCGACTGGTCCAATTCGATCTTCCTGTCGATGCAGTTCGAGGTCGGTCGCAGCGGCAAGTTCAACGAGTTCCTGACGACCTTCCTCAAGTGCCTGTCGCGCGACCGCATCGAGTACGTCGAGAACTGGTACGCGGAGCAGACGGATCAGACCGAGGACGCCCAGCTGGGCGACTGGATCGTGCAGCGCCGGTGCCCGCACCTGCGGGCCGACCTCACCAAGACGGGCAAGATCGAGGACGGCGTGCTGACCTGCAGCCTGCACGACTGGAAGTGGGACCTCGCGAGTGGCAAGTGCCTCACGAGCCAGGGCCACCCGATCCGGGCGAGCCGGGCCGAGGACGACCTCTTCCGCGAGGCGACGACCCCCGCCGCGTAGGTGCCGGCACGGATCTCGCACGAGGTCCGGGAACGCCCCGCTCGGCGCGCTAGAGTGGAGGCACAGCAACCTTTAACACCGTCCTGTGAGGCGGAGAAGGGAGCGGCGGATGAGTACGCGCACCGTACTTCACGAGGCCGACATCGCACGCGCTCTGACTCGGATCTCCCACGAGATCCTCGAGTCCAACAAGGGCCCCGAGAACCTCGTCGTGCTCGGCATCCCGACGCGCGGCGTGACCCTCGCGCATCGCATCGGCAGTCTGCTCGCGGACTTCAGCGGTGTGTCGGTGCCCGTCGGTGCGCTCGACATCACGATGTACCGCGACGACCTGCACCGCAATCCGACGCGCGAGCCCCAGCCGACCCAGATCCCGGCAGGCGGGATCGACGGCAAGGTCGTCGTCCTGGTGGACGACGTGCTCTTCTCGGGGCGCAGCATCCGCTCCGCGCTCGACGCCCTGCAGGACATCGGCCGCCCGGCCGCCGTGCGACTGGCGATCCTCGTCGACCGTGGGCACCGCGAACTGCCCATCCGACCCGACTTCGTCGGCAAGAACCTGCCGAGCTCGAGCGACGAGCGCGTCAACGTCCGTCTCGCCGACGTGGACGGCATCGAAGAGGTGACGATCGAGTCATGAGGCATCTGCTCGACACCCGGTCCCTCGCGCGCGCCGACGCCCTGCGCATCCTCGATGTCGCCGAGGACATGGCCGACACGCAGCAGCGCGAGGTCAAGAAGCTCCCGACGCTGCGCGGCAAGACCGTGGTCAACCTCTTCTTCGAGGACTCGACCCGCACCCGCATCTCCTTCGAAGCGGCCGCCAAGCGCCTGAGCGCCGACGTCATCAACTTCTCGGCGAAGGGGTCGAGCGTCTCGAAGGGCGAGTCGCTGCAGGACACCGCGCAGACCCTGCAGGCGATGGGGGCGGATGCCGTCGTCATCCGCCACGGAGCCTCCGGCGCTCCGCGCACGCTCGCGACGAGCGGATGGATCACCGCCGGGGTCGTCAACGCCGGGGACGGGACGCACGAGCACCCGACCCAGGCACTTCTGGACGCCTTCACGATGCGCAAGCGCCGCCACGGCGCCGACAGCCGCGGTCGCGATCTCGAGGGGCTGAGGGTCACGATCGTGGGCGACGTGCTGCACTCGCGTGTCGCGCGGTCGAACGTGTGGCTCCTGAACACCCTCGGCGCCGAGGTCACGCTCGTCGCGCCGCCGACCCTCGTGCCGCAGGATGTCTCGGGGTGGCCCGTGCACGTCGTCTACGACCTCGACGAGGCGATCGCCGCCGCACCCGACGCGATCATGATGCTCCGCATCCAGCTCGAGCGCATGAACGCCGCGTATTTCCCCACTGAACGGGAGTATTCCCGTCGATGGGGGCTCGATGCGCGGCGCATGGGGCTGCTCCCGGCCGATACGATGGTTCTGCACCCGGGTCCGATGAACCGGGGGCTCGAGATCTCCGCCGACGCCGCCGATTCCCCTCGCTCGACGGTGCTCGAGCAGGTCGCGAACGGCGTCTCTGTGCGGATGGCGGTGCTGTATCTGCTGCTCGCGGGCGAACGCGTCCACAGCAGCGACGAGAGTGAGGGCGTGCTGTGACGGATGAGGTCCTACTGGTCCGAGGAGCACTCCTCGAGGGCGGTCGCACCGCCGACCTGATCGTCGACGGCGGTGTGATCGCCGAAGTGGGCGCGGGACTGAGCCGCGCCGGTGCGACGGTGGTGGATGCCGACGGCCTCGTCGCCCTGCCCGGTCTCGTCGATCTGCACACCCACTTGCGCGAGCCCGGCTACGAGGCGTCCGAGACGATCCTCACGGGATCGCGTGCCGCGGCCGCCGGCGGCTTCACGACCGTCTTCGCCATGCCCAACACCTCGCCCGTCGCCGACACCGCGGGCGTCGTCGAGCAGGAGCTCGCACTCGGCGAGGCGGCCGGCTTCGCCACCGTGCAGCCGATCGGCGCCGTCACGGTGGGGCAGAAGGGCGAACGCCTCGCCGAGCTCGGCGCGATGGCCGACTCGCGTGCGCGGGTTCGCGTGTTCAGCGACGACGGCTTCTGCGTCTTCGACCCGCTGATCATGCGCCGCGCGCTCGAGTACGTGAAGGCCTTCGACGGCGTCATCGCGCAGCACGCGCAGGACCCGCGCCTGACCGAGGGTGCGCAGATGAACGAGGGCGCGGTGTCGGCCGAGCTCGGCCTGACCGGCTGGCCCGCCGTCGCCGAGGAGTCGATCATCGCGCGCGACGTGCTCCTCGCCGAGCACGTCGGGTCGCGGATGCACGTCTGCCACCTCTCGACCGCCGGTTCGGTGGACATCATCCGCTGGGCCAAGCGCCGCGGTGTGAACGTGACGGCCGAGGTGACTCCGCACCACCTCCTCCTGACCGACGATCTCGTGCGCGGGTACGACCCGCGGTTCAAGGTGAACCCGCCGCTGCGCCGCGAAGAGGACGTCATCGCGGTGCGCGAGGGCCTGGCCGACGGCACGATCGACATCGTCGCGACCGATCATGCTCCGCACCCGCTCGAGTCGAAGGCGTGCGAATGGCAGGCCGCCGCGAACGGCATGGTCGGCCTCGAGAGCGCCCTGCGCGTCGTCCACGCGACGATGGTCGAGACCGGTCTGCTCGAGTGGTCCGACGTCGCCCGCGTCATGTCGCGCGAGCCCGCCCGCATCGGGCGGCTGAGCGACGCGGGCACGCCGCTGGCGGCGGGGCGCACGGCATCCCTCACCCTCTACGACCCCTCGCCGGCGCGCCCGTTCACTGTCGACGATCTCGAAGGCCGCAGCGTCAATTCGCCCTACCTGGGGCGCGCGCTGCCGGGCGACGTGCGCTGGACGGTCCACCGCGGCGTGCTCACGGTCGCCGACGGCGCCCTGCTCGACACGCCGGGGGTGCGCGGATGACGCGGGAAGGCGCGCTCATCATCATCGTCGCGTTCACGGTCCTGCTGATCGCGATCGGCGTCTGGGCGTGGACGAAGCGCCGCCGGCGCGACGCGACGCCGCTCATCACGGCGGGCGAGGCGTCCACCGGGTCGTCGACCGTCGCGGTCTTCGAAGGCCTCTACGTCGCGACGACGCGCCACGACGTCCCCCTCGAGCGCATCGCCGCCCCGGGGCTCGGCATGCGCTCCCGCGTGACGATCACCGTGACGGACGCCGGCATCGCGCTCGATCTCACGGGTCGGCCGCGCCTGTTCCTGACCGCCGACCGCATCGCCGGCGTCGACCAGTCGACCGTCGCGATCGATCGCGTGGTCGAGAAGGACGGCCTGACCCGGCTCGCGTGGCGCACCGACGCGGGCGACGTCGTCGACAGCTACTTCAGACCTCAGGATGCCTCCGCCCGCGCACTCGCAGACGCCATCGCGGGCATCCTCTCCACCTCGCAGACGGGAACCGACGCATGACATCCCTCTTCCGCTCCGACCCTGCCGTGCTCGTGCTCGAGGACGGCACCCGCCACGTGGGCCGCGCCTACGGCGCCACCGGCACGACGATCGGCGAAGTCGTCTTCGCGACGGGCATGACCGGCTACCAGGAGACCCTGACGGATCCGTCATACGCGGGTCAGATCGTGCTGCAGACCGCGCCGCACATCGGCAACACCGGCATGAACGCCGAAGACCCCGAGTCGCGCCGCATCTGGGTGTCGGGCTACATCGTCCGCGACCCCTCGCGCGTCGTGTCGAACTGGCGCGCGGACGAATCGCTCGACGACGCGCTCGTCTCGGACGGCGTCGTCGGCATCAGCGGCATCGACACACGCGCCGTGACGCGGCACATCCGCTCGGCCGGCAGCATGCGCGGCGGGATCTTCTCGGGCGAGGCCGCGGAACTGGATGCCGAGGAGCAGCTGCGCATCGTGACGGAGGCTCCGCCGATGGCAGGGCAGAACCTCTCCGCCGCCGTGTCGGTGACCGCCGCAGAGGTCACGAAGGCGACGGGGGAGCGGATCGGCAACCTGGCCGTGCTCGACCTCGGGGTCAAGCAGGCCACGATCGACAATCTCGCCGCGCGGGGCTTCGACGTCCACGTCCTGCCGCAGGACGTCACGATCGACGGCATCCGTGCGATCGACCCCGTCGCGGTGTTCTACTCCAACGGACCGGGCGACCCCGCGGCATCCGGCGATCACGTCGAGCTGCTGCGTGCCGTGCTCGACGACCGCCTGCCGTTCTTCGGGATCTGCTTCGGCAACCAGCTGCTGGGACGCGCGCTCGGCCTCGGCACCTACAAGCTGCCCTTCGGGCATCGCGGCATCAACCAGCCCGTGCTCGACAAGGCGACCGGCCGCGTCGAGATCACGGCGCACAACCACGGCTTCGCGGTCGACGCGCCGCTCGAGGGCGCGTTCGACTCGCCGAACGGGTACGGAAAGGTCGAGGTCTCGCACGTCGGACTCAACGACCAGGTCGTCGAGGGCCTGCGCGCGCTCGACATCCCGGCCTTCTCGGTGCAGTACCACCCCGAGGCGGCCGCCGGCCCCCACGACGCCAACTACCTGTTCGACCGCTTCGCGGAGATGGTGAAGGAGAACCGTGCCTAAGCGCGACGACATCAAGAGCGTCCTGGTCATCGGCTCGGGGCCGATCGTCATCGGCCAGGCGTGCGAGTTCGACTACTCGGGCACGCAGGCGTGCCGCGTGCTGCGGGAGGAGGGCGTGCGCGTCATCCTCGTCAACTCCAACCCCGCGACGATCATGACCGATCCCGACTTCGCCGACGCGACCTACATCGAGCCCATCAACTGGCGGGTGATCGAGACGATCATCGCGAAGGAGAAGCCCGATGCGATCCTGCCGACGCTCGGCGGTCAGACGGCCCTCAATGCGGCCATCGATCTGCACAAGAACGGCATCCTCGAGAAGTACGACGTCGAGCTGATCGGCGCCGACTTCGAGGCGATCAACAAGGGCGAGGACCGCCAGATCTTCAAGCAGCTCGTGCTCGATGCGGGAGCGGATGTCGCGGCATCCGTCATCTGCCACTCGATGGACGACCTGCTCGCCGGCGCCGAGAAGCTGGGCTACCCCCTCGTCGTGCGCCCGTCCTTCACGATGGGCGGGCTCGGCTCGGGCTTCGCCTACGACGAGACCGACCTCCGACGCATCGGCGGGGCGGGCCTGCACGATTCGCCGACCAACGAGGTGCTCCTCGAGGAGTCGATCCTCGGCTGGAAGGAGTACGAGCTCGAGCTCATGCGCGACACGGCCGACAACACCGTCGTCGTCTGCTCGATCGAGAACGTCGACCCGGTCGGCGTGCACACGGGCGACTCGATCACCGTCGCCCCCGCGCTGACGCTGACCGACCGCGAGTACCAGAAGCTGCGCGACATCGGCATCGACATCATCCGCGCCGTCGGCGTCGACACGGGCGGCTGCAACATCCAGTTCGCCGTCGACCCGAAGTCGGGCCGGATCATCGTGATCGAGATGAACCCGCGCGTCTCGCGGTCGTCCGCCCTGGCCTCGAAGGCGACGGGCTTCCCGATCGCGAAGATCGCCGCCAAGCTCGCGATCGGCTACCGCCTCGACGAGATCCCGAACGACATCACGAAGGTGACCCCCGCGAGCTTCGAGCCGACGCTCGACTACGTCGTGGTCAAGGTTCCGCGCTTCAACTTCGAGAAGTTCCCCGCCGCCGACACGACGCTGACCACGACCATGAAGTCGGTCGGCGAGGCGATGGCCATCGGGCGCAACTACGCCACGGCGCTGCAGAAGGCGCTGCGCTCTCTCGAGAAGCGCGGATCGTCGTTCCACTGGGGCGCCGAGGAGCGCTCGCTCGAGGAGCTGCTCGAGATCGCGACCGTGCCCACCGACGGCCGCATCGTCGTGCTGCAGCAGGCGATGCGCAAGGGCGCGACGATCGAGCAGGCGTTCGAGGCCACGAAGATCGACCCCTGGTTCCTCGACCAGATCGCGCTCATCAACGAGGTCGCCGCCTTGGTGCGCGAGGCGGGGGAGCTGGATGCCCCGACCCTCCGCATCGCGAAGGAGCACGGCTTCAGCGACGCGCAGATCGGCGAACTGCGCGGGATCCCCGAGGCGGAGGTCCGCGGCATCCGTCACGCGCTGTCGATCCGCCCGGTCTACAAGACCGTCGACACGTGCGCGGGGGAGTTCCCCGCGCTCACGCCGTACCACTACTCCAGCTACGACGTCGAGACCGAGGTCACGCCGTCCGACCGCACGAAGGTGGTCATCATCGGCTCGGGCCCCAACCGCATCGGCCAGGGCGTCGAGTTCGACTACTCGTGCGTGCACGCGTCGTTCGCGCTGTCGGACGCCGGCTACGAGACCGTCATGGTCAACTGCAACCCCGAGACCGTCTCGACCGACTACGACACCTCGGATCGCCTGTACTTCGAGCCGCTGACGCTCGAGGACGTGCTCGAGGTGCTGCACGCCGAGTCGCAGTCGGGCGAGATCCTCGGCGTGGTGTGCCAGCTCGGCGGTCAGACCCCGCTCGGCCTCGCGAAGGGGATCGAAGAGGCCGGGTACACGATCCTCGGCACGAGTCCCGCCGCGATCGATCTGGCCGAGGAGCGCGAGCTCTTCTCCCGCCTGCTCGACGACGCGGGGCTCGTGGCCCCGCGCCACGGCACGGCGACCGGGGTCGACGGCGCCGTCGCGATCGCGGAGGAGATCGGCTACCCCGTTCTCGTGCGCCCGAGCTTCGTGCTGGGTGGCCGCGGCATGGAGATCGTCTACGACAGCCCGAGCCTGCGCGAGTACTTCGTCCGCACTGCGGGCGAGGTCATCGTCGAGCCCGGCAAGCCGCTCCTGGTCGACCGCTTCCTCGACGATGCGATCGAGATCGACGTCGACGCGCTGTACGACGGCGAGCAGCTCTACATCGGCGGAGTCATGGAGCACCTCGAGGAGGCCGGCATCCACTCCGGCGACTCGTCCTGCACCCTCCCGCCCGTCTCGCTGGGTCGCAGCGACATCGACCGCGTCCGTACGGCGACCCTGGCGATCGCCGAGGGCGTGGGCGTCCGAGGACTTCTGAACGTGCAGTTCGCGATCTCGGCGGGCGTGCTCTACGTCATCGAGGCGAACCCGCGGGCGTCGCGCACGGTGCCGTTCGTGTCGAAGGCGCTCGGCATCCCGCTCGCGAAGGCCGCCGCCCGCATCATGGCGGGCTCGACGATCGCATCGCTCGTCGACGAGGGCCTCCTGCCCGCTCAGGACGGCTCGCGCGTCCCGCTCGACGCCCCCGTCGCGGTCAAGGAGGCCGTGCTGCCCTTCAAGCGGTTCCGCACGAAGGACGGCCTCATGGTCGACTCGGTGCTCGGTCCCGAGATGCGCTCCACGGGTGAGGTCATGGGCATCGACCGCGACTTCCCGACGGCGTTCGCGAAGTCGCAGGAGGCCGCGTACGGCGGGATGCCGCTCGAGGGCACGGTGTTCATCTCGGTCGCCGACAGCGACAAGCGCGCCGTCATCCTCCCCGCCCACCGTCTGCAGGAGCTCGGCTTCACGCTCGTCGCGACCGAGGGCACCGCCGAGATCCTCGCGCGGAACGGCATCGAGGTCGAGGTCGTCAACAAGTACTCGGCGACGCAGGAATCCGGCGAGGTCAACATCGTCGACCTCATCAACGAGGGGCGCATCGACATGATCGTCAACACCCCCTCGGGCGGCATGGCGCGCGCCGACGGGTACGAGATCCGCGCTGCCGCGGTCGCGGCGGACAAGGCGCTCTTCACGACCATGGCCGTGCTCGGCGCCGCCGTGAGCGCGCTGCCGGTGCTGCGGGACGGCTTCCGCGTGCGCAGCCTGCAGGAGTACGCCCAGGACCGAGCGGCGCGCGCATGACCCCATTCGGCACGCGGCTGCGGGCGGCCCTGGACTCGTACGGACCGCTCTGCGTGGGGATCGACCCTCACGAGCGGCTCCTCGAGGAGTGGGGGATGGATGCCTCGGCCTCCGGCGTGCGCGCGTTCGGCCTCGCGGTCGTCGAGGCGGCCGCGGGCCGGGTGGGCGTCGTCAAGCCGCAGGTCGCGTTCTTCGAGCGCTACGGCTCGCGCGGCTTCGCCGCGCTGGAGGAGGTCATGGCCGAAGCGCGTGCCGCAGGACTCGTCGTGATCGCCGACGCCAAGCGCGGCGACATCGGCACGACGATGGAGGGCTATGCGCACGCCTGGCTCGAGCCCGGCTCACCGCTCGAGGCCGACGCCGTGACGCTCAGCCCGTACCTCGGCGCCGAGTCGCTGCGCGCGACCCTGACCACGGCCGTGCGGCACGGCAAGGGCGCCTTCGTCCTCGCCGCGACCAGCAACCCCGAGGCGTACTCGGTGCAGAGTGCGCGGACGATCGATGTCGCGGCGAGCGACGACGAGTCCGTCGCCGAGCGCGTGGCACGCGACGTGTCGTGGATCAACGGCTCCGACGCGTTCGAGGGCGGGCTCGGCCCGATCGGGCTCGTCGTGGGTGCCACGGTCGACCGCGCTGTCATCGGACTACCCGACGACGCGCTCCGCGGAGCGCCGATCCTGGCGCCGGGATTCGGCGCGCAGGGGGCCGAGCCGGGCGACCTCGTGCGCCTCTTCGGTGCGCTCTCGCGCAACGTCGTGGCCAGCGAGAGCCGGAGCATCCTGTCGGCCGGTCCCGACGCCCTCGCGGCGCGCATCGAGGCCCGCGCGGCGATGTACGTTAGTGGTTCCGATGCCTGATTCACGTACTCCCCCCGAAGTCGACCGCGTCGCCGCATCCCGCCGTGCCGTCGCCGCCCGCCGAGCCCGCGCGTCCCTCAAGAAGGACGTCGCGATGCGCGTCATCACCCCGCAGGAGCTGCTGCGCCGCGCGCTCGACGACCCGACGTCGCCCGCCGGCGCGATGCGCGTGACCGAGTTCCTCACGTGCATCCCCGCGATCGGCGAGGGCAAGCGCGACCGCATCCTCGCCGACCTCGAGATCGCTCCCGTCAAGAAGCTCGGCGGACTGGGTGCTCGCCAGCGCGTCGCGCTCACGGCATTCCTCGACTCCCGCATCCCCGAGCGCGCACCGCGCGGCAATCGCAGCAGGCTCCTGGTCCTGGCTGGCCCCACCGCGGTGGGCAAGGGGACGGTGGCGGCCCACATCAAGGCGAATCATCCCGAGATCCTCCTCTCGGTCTCGGCGACGACGCGTCCGCCGCGGCCCGCCGAGGTCGACGGCGAGCACTACTTCTTCGTCGACGACGCGGAGTTCGACCGCATGATCGCGGCAGGCGAGCTGCTGGAGCACGCGACGGTGCACAACCGCTTCCGCTACGGCACGCCGCGCGGTCCGATCGACGCAGCACTGGCCGAAGGCCGCACGGTGCTGCTCGAGATCGATCTGCAGGGCGCGCGCCAAGTGCGCGCGGCCGAGCCGTCGGCGACGCTCGTCTTCCTGCTGCCGCCGAGCTGGGACGAGCTGGTCGACCGGCTCGTCGGCCGCGGCACGGAAGGCGACGAGGAGCGCGCACGACGCCTGCGCACTGCGAAGGTCGAACTCGCGTCGCAGAACGAGTTCGACTACCGGGTCGTGAACGACGATGTCGCACGGGCCGCCGCCGAGGTGGCCGCGCTGGCGCGCTGACCTCAGCGTTTCGTCACATTACGCTCGAATCTGCAACTAGGAGCAACGTCGCCAGGCTGGTGACATGCCCCCTGCTCTCACCGTCGCAGACGCGCGCCCCGTCGACACGGCCGCGCCGCGCGGCGTCGTGCACGTCAGCGGGCTGGCCCGCACGTTCTCGACGGCGCAGGGTGCCCACACCGTGCTGCGGGGCATCGACCTCGATCTGCACGCGGGCGAGATCGTCGCCGTCGTGGGCCCGTCGGGCTGCGGCAAGTCGACGCTGCTGCGACTGCTCGGCGGCCTCGACGCCCCGACAGGGGGCGTCATCGCCGTGGACGGCACGACGGTGCGCGACACCGACGACCGCACGGCCGTCGCGTTCCAGGAGCCGCGGCTGCTGCCGTGGCGCACGGTGGCGCAGAACGTGGCGCTCGGACTCCCGCGCGCCATCGACAAGCGCGCCGCGCGTGCCCGCGTCGCGGAGCTGCTCGACCTCGTCGGGCTCACGGCGGCCGCCGAGCGGCGCCCCTCCGAGATCTCGGGCGGCATGGCGCAGCGCGCATCGCTCGCGCGCGCTCTCGCACGCGGCCCCGAAGTGCTCCTCCTCGACGAGCCGTTCGGTGCGCTCGACGCCTTGACCCGCCTGCGCATGCAGGACCTCCTGCTCGACATCCATGCCTCGCAGCCGACGACCGTCGTGCTCGTGACGCACGACGTCGAAGAGGCCCTCTACCTCGCCGACCGCGTGATCCTGCTGCGGTCTCTCGGCGAGGATGCCGGGGCATCGTCGGTCGCACGCGCGATCGAGGTCCCCGGCATCCGTCCCCGTGACCGTGCCGACCACGTGTTCACGCAGCTGCGTGCCGAGCTCCTCGAAGGACTCGGCGTGCCCACCCATCACCGCACCTCCGAGGAGAACCGATGAGCACCATCGTCCGCCGCACCGTCCCCGCGATCGTCCTTGCGGGAGCGCTGATGATGGGCACGACGGGATGCCTCGCCGGTGAGAACGCCGCGGCCGAGCCCGCGACCGACGACACGACGGCTGCGACGCAGGAGTGGTCGACGGACACGCTGACCCTCGACTTCGCGACGTACAACCCGCTGAGCCTCGTCGTGCGCGACCAGGGCTTCATCGAGGAGGCTCTCGGTGACGACGTCTCCGTGGAGTGGGTGCAGTCGGCGGGGTCGAACAAGGCCAACGAGTTCCTGCGCGCGGGCTCGATCGACGTCGGCTCGACGGCCGGATCCGCGGCGCTCCTCGCGCGCTCCAACGGCTCGCCCATCAAGGTCATCGACATCTACTCGCAGCCCGAGTGGTCGGCGCTCGTCGTCCCCGCGGGCAGCGACATCACCTCCGTCGCCGATCTCGCCGGCAAGTCCGTCGCCGCCACCCCGGGCACCGACCCGTACTTCTTCCTCCTGCAGGCGCTCGAGACCGAAGGCCTGACGATCGCCGACGTGCAGCTGCAGAACCTGCAGCACGCGGACGGCCGCGCGGCGCTCGAGGCCGGCTCGGTCGACGCCTGGGCGGGTCTGGACCCGATCATGGCCGCCGCCGAGAGCGAGTCCGGCGCAGAGCTCATCTATCGCAACGTCGACTTCAACTCCTACGGCTTCCTCAACGCGACGGAGGACTTCATCACGAACCACGCGGACGTCGCGCAGGTCGTCGTGAACGCATACGAAGAGGCTCGTGAGTGGGCGCTCGAGAATCCGGAGGAGACCGCCGCGCTGCTCGCCGAGGTCGCCGCCATCGATCCCGAGGTCGCGACCACGGTCATCACGGAGCGCTCGAACCTCGACGTCAGCGGCATCCCCGGCGACGACCAGCTCGCGGTGCTCGAGAAGATCGCCCCCGTGCTCGTCGAGTCCGGCTCCGTGCAGGGCGGCGACGCCGCGGTGCAGACCGCGCTCGACTCGATCATCGAGGACTCCTTCGCCCGCAAGGCGGCTGAGTCCCAGTGAGTTTCACGAACGTCGATGCGGTGACCTCCTCCACGGGGGTCGCCGCATCGGCGCGCTCGGCGCGAACCGTGCGCGGGTTCTGGTCGCGTCCGGTCGTCCGTGTGCTGGGCGGCCTGCTCGTGCCGCTCGCCCTGCTCGCGGCATGGCAGATCGTGTCGACGACGGGGATCGTCCCGGCGTACCGGCTGCCGCCGCCGGCGACGGTCGTCTCGGCTGCCGTCGAGATGGCTGCGACGGGGGAGCTGTGGCTGCACATCGCGATCTCGATCCAGCGGGTGCTGATCGGCTTCGTGATCGGCGCGCTCGTCGGACTCGCCGCCGCCGCGATCGTCGGCCTCACGCGGGCCGGCGACGTGCTCCTGTCTCCCACGCTCGCCGCGATCCGGGCCATCCCCTCGCTCGCGCTGGTGCCGCTGCTGCTGCTGTGGATGGGCATCGGCGAGGACTCGAAGGTCACCCTGATCGCGATCGGAGCCTTCTTCCCCGTGTTCACGACGGTCGCGAGCGCCCTCCGTCACGTCGACATCCGGCTCGTCGAGATGGGCCGCTCCTTCAGCCTTCGCGGGTGGGAGCTGTTCCGCACCGTGCAGCTGCCGTCGGTCATCCCGGCGCTCGTCTCGGGTCTGCGGCTCGCGATGGCGCAGTCCTGGCTCTTCCTCGTCGCGGCGGAGCTGATCGCCGCCTCGATGGGCCTCGGCTTCCTGCTCATCTACTCGCAGCAGACGGGGCGCGTGGACCGCATCATCCTCACGATCCTCATCCTCGGGCTGCTCGGCGCGCTCTCGAACGCGATCCTCACCCTGATCGAGAAGAGGCTCCTGAAGCGATGGACGTGAGCGAGCAGACCGAAGCCCGCCTCGTCGAAGCCCGCACGTTCGCGCCGTCGCCGGAGTTCACCGAGCACGCGAACGTCACGGCCGAGGCGTACGAGCGCGCCGCACGGGACCCCGAGCGCTTCTGGGAGGATGCCGCGCGCCGCCTCGACTGGACCCAGCCCTGGCACACGGTGCTCGACTGGCGACCGCCTCTGGACGACGCCGTGCCGTCGGCACGCTGGTTCGTCGGCGGACGCCTGAACGTGGCGGTCAACTGCGTGGACCGCCACGTCGAAGCCGGCCGGGGCGACAAGGTCGCGCTGCACTTCGAGGGCGAGCCCGGCGACCGCATCGCGGTGACCTACGCCGATCTGCAGCGTCGCGTCGCGCAGGCGGCGCACGCGCTCACGGCGCTCGGGGTCGAGCCGGGCGATCGCGTCGTGGTGTACCTGCCGGTGCTGATCGAGACCGTCGTGATCACGCTGGCGTGCGCGCGCATCGGCGCCGTGCACTCGCTCGTCTTCGGCGGCTTCTCGGCCGAGGCGCTGCGGTTCCGGCTCGCCGACACCGGCGCGAAGCTCCTCGTGACCTCGGACGGGCAGTTCCGGCGGGGCGCGGCCGTCGAGGTGAAGTCGACGGCGGATGCCGCGGCATCCGGTCTCCCGGATCTCGACCACGTCCTGGTCGTGCGCCGCACGGGCGATGCGGTGCCGTGGGACGACGCACGCGACCGATGGTGGCACGACGTCGTCGAGACCCAGCCCACGGAGCACGACGCCGCGTCGTTCGACGCGGAGCATCCCCTCTTCGTCATCTACACCTCCGGAACGACCGGCAAACCCAAGGGGCTCGTGCACACGTCGGGTGGATACCTCACCCACGCGAGCTGGGCGCACTGGGCGCACTTCGACGCGAAGCACGACGACGTGCACTGGTGCACCGCCGATCTCGCATGGGTCACGGCGCACACGTACGAGATCTACGGTCCGCTCTCGAACGGTCTGACCCAGGTGATCTACGAGGGAACGCCCGACTCGCCGAGCCGCGAGCGCCACCTCGAGATCATCGAGCGCTACGGCGTCACGGTCTACTACACGGCGCCGACGCTCATCCGCACGCTCATGACCTGGTTCGGCGACGAACTGCCGACGGGTCACGACCTGTCGAGCATCCGACTCCTGGGCACCGTCGGCGAGGCGATCAACCCGGCCGCGTGGGTGTGGTTCCGGCGCACGTTCGGGCGGGATGCCGTGCCGGTCGTCGACACGTGGTGGCAGTCCGAGACGGGAGCGGCCATGATCGCGCCGCTTCCCGGAGCGACCACGCTCAAACCGGGCTCGGCATCCGTCCCGCTCCCGGGCATCGACGCGGCGGTCGTCGACGACCGCGGCCGCGAGGTCGAGCCGGGTCGCGCGGGCACACTCGTCGTGCGCCGCCCGTGGCCGGGCATGGCCCGCACCGTGTGGGGTGACCCCGAGCGGTATCGGAGCGCCTACTGGGCGCAGTACGCGGGCCTCGGCGATCACGGCGGCTTCTACGTCGCGGGAGACGGGGCGACGCGCGACGCCGACGGGTACATCTGGATCCTCGGCCGCCTCGACGACGTCGTGAACGTCTCGGGACACCGTCTGTCGACGATCGAGATCGAGTCCGCCCTCGTCGCGCACGCCAGCGTGGGGGAGGCGGGCGTCACGGGCGTCGGCGACCCCGTGACCGGGCAGGCGGTCGCCGCATTCGTCGTGGGGGCCGGGCGGACGGACGTGGATGCCGCGGCCCTCCGCACCGAGGTCGCCCGGGCGATCGGCCCCGTCGCCAAGCCGCGCCACATCGTCGTCGTCCCCGACCTGCCCAAGACGCGGTCCGGCAAGATCCTGCGTCGCCTCCTCGCCCAGCTGTGGACGGCCGAGCAGGACCGCCGCGCGGGACGCGAACCCGAGCCGCTGGGCGACACGACGTCGCTGCAGAACCCCGAGGCCGTCGAGCGCATCGCCGACGCCCTCGCCGCGGTCTGACGGCACCTTTCGATCTGACACCATGACAGGTGAGGGAGAACATGACTGAAGAGCACCGATTCGGCTTCCGCACGCGCGCCCTGCACGCCGGCGGCACGCCGGACGCGACCACCGGTGCGCGCGCCGTTCCGATCTACCAGACCACCTCGTTCGTCTTCGACGATGCGACGGATGCCGGCAACCTGTTCGCGCTGCAGAAGTACGGCAACATCTACTCGCGCATCGGCAACCCCACGGTCGCGGCCCTCGAAGAGCGCCTCGCGTCCCTCGAGGGCGGTATCGGCGCGGTCGCGACGGCATCCGGCATGAGCGCGGAGTTCATCACGTTCGCCGCGCTCGTCGGCGCGGGCGACCACGTCGTCGCGTCGGCACAGCTGTACGGCGGCACCGTGACGCAGCTCGACGTGACCCTGCGTCGGTTCGGCGTCGACACGACGTTCGTGGCGTCCACCGACCCAGCCGACTACGCGGCGGCGATCCGCCCCGAGACGAAGGTCCTCTACGTCGAGACGATCGGCAACCCGTCGGGCGAGATCGCCGACATCGAGGGCCTCGCCGACGTCGCGCACGCCGCCGGCATCCCGCTCGTCGTCGACTCGACGCTCGCGACGCCCTACCTCGCGCGTCCGCTCGAGCACGGCGCGGACATCGTCATCCACTCCGTCACGAAGTTCCTCGGCGGCCACGGCACGACGCTCGGCGGTGTCGTGATCGAGAAGGGCACCTTCGACTGGGGCAACGGCAGGTTCCCCCAGATGACCGAGCCCGTCGCGTCGTACGGCGGCATCTCGTGGTGGGACAACTTCGGCGAGTACGGCTTCCTCACGAAGCTCCGCACCGAGCAGCTCCGCGACATCGGTCCCGCTCTCAGTGCGCAGTCGGCCTTCCAGCTGCTGCAGGGCGTGGAGACCCTGCCCCAGCGGATCGATGCGCACCTGGCGAACGCGCGGATCGTGGCCGAATGGCTGCAGAGCGACCCGCGCGTGTCGTTCGTGACGTGGGCTGGGCTGCCGGACCACCCCCACCGCGAACGCGCGGAGAAGTACCTCCCGCTGGGTCCCGGCTCGGTCTTCGCGTTCGGCGTGAAGGCCGAGGGCGACGACCCCGACGCCGGCCGTCGGGCGGGGGAGGCCGTCATCGACGCGCTCCAGCTCGCATCCCACCTCGCGAACATCGGCGACGCGCGGACGCTCGTCATCCATCCTGCGTCCACGACGCATCGGCAGCTGACGGCCGAGCAGCTCGTCGCGGCCGGCGTGCCGGCCGATCTCATCCGCATCTCCGTGGGGCTCGAAGACCCCGAGGACATCCTGTGGGACCTCGATCAGGCCCTCACGACCGCGACGGGAGCAACGCGATGACCGATCTCTCCTGCGCCCTGCCGGTCGCGCCCGTCGAGGCCTGCGCTCTGCCCGGCGCACAGGCCACGGGACGCACGTGGGAGGGCCCGAACGCGCAGGAGCGCCTCGACATCCTGCGCTCGGCACGGTCGGTCGCGATCGTCGGGGCCTCCGACAACCCCGCGCGCGCCAGCTTCTTCGTGGGGTCCTACCTGCTCGGCAGCTCGCCCTACGACGTGTACTTCGTGAACCCGCGCGCCGACGAGATCCTCGGACGACCGGCCTACGCATCCCTCGCCGATCTTCCCGTCGTGCCCGACATCGTCGACGTCTTCCGTCGCGACGCCGACCTGCCGGGTGTCGCGCAGGAAGCGGTCGACGTCGGAGCCAAGGCCCTGTGGCTGCAGCTCGGGTCGTGGAACGAGGAGGCCGCGTCCATCGCCGAGACCGCAGGGCTGCGCGTCGTCATGGATCGGTGCATCAAGATCGAGCACGCGCGGTTCCACGGCGGCCTGCATCTCGCGGGGTTCGACACGGGCGTCATCAGCTCGAAGCGGCAGGTCGTCAGCAGGGCCTAGCGTCGGGACGCGCATCCGCACGGTAGAATGGACGGATGCGCGGCTTCGTGCCGCGCCCGAGACCTACGACACATCCGCC
This sequence comes from Microbacterium sp., assembly GCF_051860965.1. GTDB lineage: Bacteria > Actinomycetota > Actinomycetes > Actinomycetales > Microbacteriaceae > Microbacterium. Next base: position 203,045 of record NZ_JBIMKU010000006.1, on the reverse strand, counting down.
GAAACCTTCAGGAGGTTCCCATGGCCGGAACGAACCAGGGGATCATCGATCCCCCCATCGACGCTCTTCTCGAGAAGGTCGACTCGAAGTACGAACTCGTCATCTACGCATCCAAGCGCGCGCGTCAGATCAACGACTACTACTCCGACCTGCACGAGGGCAACCTCTTCGACAACGTGGGCCCGCTCGTCGACTCGAACGTCGAGGACAAGCCGCTGACGATCGCGCTGCACGAGATCCACGAGGACAAGCTGCGCCTCCGCCACCCGGAGTGAGCCGTCACGCGGAGTAATCCTCCGTCAGACCACCTGTGCCCCCGAAGCGGCGTGTCCGCTCTCGGGGGCATACTGGTTCACGCCCGCCCCGATCTGGAGAACCGATGCCCGACCTGCGCCTGTTCACGTCCGAGTCCGTGACCGAGGGCCACCCCGACAAGATCTGCGATCAGATCTCGGACAGCATCCTCGACGCCCTCCTCGCGGTCGACCCGAACAGCCGGGTCGCCGTCGAGACCCTCGTGACGACCGGGCTGGTGCACGTCGCGGGCGAAGTCCGCACCGAGGGCTACGTCGACATCCCCGGCATCGTGCGGGGCGTGGTCAACCGCATCGGCTACACGTCGAGCGAGACGGGCTTCGACGGCGACTCCTGCGGCGTGAGCGTGTCGATCGGCGAGCAGTCGAGCGACATCGCCGCGGGCGTCGACAACGCTCGGGAGCACCGCGAGGACGACTCGTCCGACCCGCTCGACGCCCAGGGCGCGGGCGACCAGGGCATCATGTTCGGCTACGCGACCACCGAGACGCGCGAACTCATGCCGGTCGCGGCATGGACCGCGCATCGCATCGCCGAGCGGCTGACGACGTCCCGTCGATCGGGCGCCCTGCCGTTCCTGCGACCCGACGGCAAGACGCAGGTCACGCTCGGATTCGAGGGCGCGACCCCGCGCACCGTCGAGACCGTCGTCCTGTCGACGCAGCATCACCCCGACATCTCGCAGAAGGCGCTGCAGGCGGCCGTGCGCGCCGAGGTCATCGACCCCGTGCTCGAGACGCTCGATCTCGATGCGTCGGGGGTGAACGTCCTGATCAACCCCGCCGGGCCCTTCGTCATCGGCGGGCCCAAGGGCGATGCCGGGCTCACCGGGCGCAAGATCATCATCGACACGTACGGCGGGGCATCCCGTCACGGTGGCGGCGCTTTCAGCGGCAAAGACCCGTCGAAGGTCGATCGCTCGGCCGCCTACGCGATGCGCTGGGTCGCGAAGAACGCCGTCGCGGCCGGCCTCGCCGATCGACTCGAGGTGCAGGTCGCCTATGCGATCGGCCAGGCCCGCCCGGTGGGGCTGTACGTCGAGTCCTTCGGCACGGGCCACGTCTCGGACGACGTGATCACGCGCTCGATCCTCGACGTCTTCGATCTGCGCCCGCTCGCGATCATCGAACAGCTCGACCTGCTGCGTCCCATCTACGCGCAGACGGCTGCGTACGGGCACTTCGGGCGCGAACTGCCCGACTTCACGTGGGAGCGCACCGACCGCGTCGAAGAGCTGCGCGCGGCCTCCGGGCTCTGACGTGACGACGCGGCGCGTCGCGCGCGTCCTGCTCGACTCGCCGCTGCCGCAGCTCGACCGCCTGTTCGACTACGTCATCCCCGGGTCGCTCGAGCCCGAGGTCGCACCCGGCGTGCGGGTGAAGGTGCCGCTGCGCAGCGCCGGGCGCATGGTCGACGCCTTCGTCGTCGAGGTGGGGGAGCAGGACGACGCCGACCGCCCGCTCTCCGAGCTCGACGCCGTCGTCTCGACCGTGCCGGTGCTCACCCTCGGTCTCTACGCGCTTGCGCGCCGCGCGGCCGATCGCGCCGCCGGGTCGGCGAGCGACATCCTGCGGCTCGCGATCCCCAAGCGGATGGTGCGCGCCGAGAAGGCATGGCTCGCGTCGCCGGTGACCGAGGCACCCGCTGTCGGCGAGGATGCGGTGGTGGAGGCATCCCGAGTCCTCGCCGAGTTCCCGGGTCTCGAAGCGGCGATCCTCGAGGCCGGACGCGTCGCGGTCGATGCGCCGCCCCGGCTCGCGCACCCGTCGATCGGCGCGTGGGCCGTGCTCCTCGCGGCCGCCGCGGTGCGCACCCTGGCGGCGGGGCGCAGCGCCGTCATCGTCGTGCCCGACCATCGCGATCAGGCGCAGGTCGCCACCGCTCTTGCCGCGTGGGCGCCCGAGGGATCGGTCATCGAGACGGACGCGCGCCAGAGCTCGCCCGCTCGGTACGCCGCCTTCCTGCGCACGCTCGCCCCGGTGCCGTGCATCGTGCTCGGAAACCGATCGGCGGTGTACGCCCCCGTGTACGACGTCGGTCTCGTGGCGCTCTGGGACGACGGCGACCCGCTCCTCGCCGAGCAGCTCAGCCCCGGCGTGCATGCGCGCGACGCAGCTCTCGTCCGGCAGGAGCTCGACGGGTGCGCGCTCCTGTTCACGGGCCACACCCGCACGACCGACGTCGAGCGACTGGTCGGGATCGGGTGGGTCAAGGATCTGCCCGCGACGCGTCGCACCAGCCCTCGGGTCGTGCTGAGCGCGACGCGCGAGGGCGAGTCGCGGGGTGCCCGGGTTCCGTCGTCGGCCTTCGCCGCGGCGCGCGAGGCGCTCGGGAGCGGGCCGGTGCTCGTGCAGGTCGCGCGACCCGGGTATGCGCCGGTGCTCATCTGCGCCGAGTGCCGGCATCCCGCCCGGTGCCGCCACTGCGGCGGTCCGCTGCACGCGCGCGCGGCGGGCGCCGTACCGGTGTGCACGTGGTGCGGGCGCGCGGCGACCGGGTGGACCTGCGCGGACTGCGGGTCCGACAAGGTCCGGATGGTGTCCTCCGGCAGCGAGCGCACGGCCGATGAGCTCGGCCGCGCGTTCCCGGGAACGCGCATCATCGTCGCCGACGGCGATCACCCCGTGCTGCACGTCGATGCGAAGCCCGCGCTCGTGATCGCGACGCGAGGCGCCGAGCCCATCGCCGAGGGCGGCTACCGCGCGGTCATCCTCCTCGACGGCGACCGGATGCTGCAGGCCGAGGATCTCCGCATCGGCGAGTCGTGCCTGCGCTGGTGGTCCAACGCCGCCGCCCTCGCAGCGCCCCGCGCGCCCGTGCACCTCGTCGGGGTCGCCGGCCCGGTCGCCCGTGCTCTCGCGACGTGGACGCAGCCGGCGTATGCGCGTGCCGAGCTCGAGGACCGCATCCCGCTGCGGATGCCGCCGGCGGTGCGGGTGGCCGCGGTCGACGGCGACCGCGCGGCCGTGGACGGCGCGCTCACGGCACTGCGCGAGGGCGCACCCGAGGTCGATCCGGCCTGGGTGCTCGGGCCGGTGCCGGTCGAGGGCAGGCAGCCCGGCGAGAACGGGTTCCGTGCGCTCGTGCGATTCGACTACGCGTCGGGCGCGAAGGTCGCCGAGACCCTCCGCGCCGCCGTGGTCGCGGACGCGCTCGCGGCGCGGAGGGCGAGCAAGGGCAGGCGTCAGACCCAAGGCAGGCCCCAGCCGGCCCGCAATACACTCAGAGTGCGGGTCGATGTGCCCGATCTCGATCTGTAAGGACTCCATGCGCCTCGTCTTCGCGGGCACCCCCGCGCCCGCTGTGCCGTCTCTGCGCGCCCTCGTCGCGCGCGGTCACGACCTCCGTCTCGCGGTGACGCGCACCGACGCGCCGCTCGGCCGCAAGCGCGTGCTGACACCGTCGCCCGTCGCCGTCGTGGCCGAGGAGCTCGGCATCGAGGTGATCCGCGCCGATCGCCTCGATCCGGCCGTCACCGAGCGCATCGCGGCCGAGGAGGCCGACCTCGGAGTCATCGTCGCGTACGGCGGAATCGTGCGCGAGCCGCTCCTGTCGACGCCGCGCCTCGGCTGGATCAATCTGCACTTCTCACTGCTTCCAAGCTGGCGCGGCGCCGCGCCCGTGCAGCGTGCGCTCATCGCGGGCGACCGCACGACCGGCGCCAGCGTCTTCCAGCTCGTCGCCGAACTCGACGCGGGCGATGTGTTCGGCGAGATCGAGCTCCCCGTCCCAGAGACGGCGACGGCCGGTCAGCTGCTCGATCAGCTCGCGGTCGCGGGCGCCGAGCTCCTCGCGGACGTCGTGGCATCCCTCGCCGACGGCTCGGCCGTCGCGACCCCGCAGCAGGGCGAGGCCACCTACGCCGCGAAGCTCGGCGACGACGACGGACGCGTGCGGTGGGACGAGCCGCAGTCGGCCGTCCTCGGACGCATCCGCGGCGTGACGCCGGAGCCCGGCGCCCACACGACGATCGGCGGTGCACGCCTCAAGGTGCTCGCCGCATCCGCCGCCGACGGCGCCCTCGCACCCGGCGCCATCGTCGGCGACGGCAAGCGCGTGCTCGTGGGCACCGCGACCGATCCCGTGGCCCTCGAGACGGTGCAGCCGGCCGGCAAGGGCGCGATGCGCGCAGCGGACTGGTGGCGAGGTCTCCGCGAGACTCCCGTCGAGGTGGGCACATGAGCCGCGTGCAGTCCGCGAGGCGCGTGGCCTACGACACCCTCCGCGCCGTGCACGAATCGGATGCCTACGCGAACCTCCATCTGCCGACCGCGATCGCGCGCGCCGGCCTGAACACCGCCGACGCGGGGCTGGCGACCGAGCTCGCCTACGGCACGCTGCGTCGACAGGGCACGTACGACGCCGTCATCCGGATCGCCGCCGACCGTGACGTGCACGACATCGATCCCGCGGTGCTCGATGCCCTGCGCCTCGGCGTTCACCAGCTCCTCTCGACGCGCGTCGCGTCGCACGCCGCGGTCAACGAGTCGGTCGAACTGGCGCGAGAAGCCGGTAGCCGCGGTGCGGCGGGGTTCACGAACGCCGTGCTGCGACGCGTCTCGCGCGACACGCCGGGGGAGTGGATGCAACGCGTCGCCGACGGCGCCCGCTCCGACGACGAACGGATCGGGCTCGTGACCTCTCATCCTGTGTGGATCGTCCGGGCGCTGCGACGCGCCCTCGCCGCCGAGGGCAGGGCCGACGAGCTCGAACAGCTCCTCGCGGCCGACAACGATGCACCGCGGGTGACGATGGCGGCTCTCCCCGGGCTCGCCGACGTGCCCGAGGGCGCCGCCCGCACGCCGTATTCGCCCTTCGGCTTCCGGCTCGGCGGCGGCGATCCCGAGTCCGTCATCCGCGCGTCCGAAGGCCGCCTGCGCGTGCAGGACGAAGGATCGCAGCTCGCGGCGCTCGCCCTCGTGCACGCGACCCGCGTCGAAGCGGGCGAGCGCTGGCTCGACCTGTGCGCAGGCCCTGGCGGCAAGACGGCGCTGCTCGCCGCCGAGGCGCTGGAGCGCGGCGCGCGCCTCGACGCGAACGAGATCACCCCCGCTCGCGCCGGGCTCGTGCGTCAGGCGCTCGCGGCCGTGCCGCTCGAGGTCGAGGTCGCCGAGCGCGACGGGCGCGAGTTCACCGCCGAGCATCCGGGCGCGTACGACCGCATCCTGGTCGACGCGCCGTGCACGGGCCTGGGCGCCCTGCGCCGTCGCCCCGAGGCGCGGTGGCGCAAGGCTCCCTCCGACGTGCCCGAGCTCTCGGAGCTGCAGCGCGAACTGCTGTCGAGCGCGATCGGCGCCCTCAAGCCGGGCGGCGTCGTCGCCTACGTCACCTGCTCGCCGCACCTGGCCGAGACGTCCGGCGTCGTCGCCGAGGTGCGTCGCGAGTGGGGCGAGGCGGTCGAGGAGATCTCGGCACGGGATGCCGTGGCCGCGGTATCCCGCGTCGATCCCGCCGTCCTTCCCCAGCTCGACGGCTCCGGGCGCGCCCAGCTGTGGCCGCACCGGCACGGCACCGACGCGATGTCGATCTCGCTCCTGCGCAGAGTCTGACTCAGACGACGAGGACCACACCCGCGGGCATCGTCTCGAACTCGGCTCGCAGCGCGACGACGGCACCCGGGTGGGACGCGCCCAGGCCCGTCGCATCGACCGTGAGGGTCGCACCGGCCGGCAGGCCGTCGGCGAAGTCGCGCAGGATCGCAACGATGCGCTCGGTGCCGGCGAAGCCGAGCTCGCCGCCGAGCCGGATGACGCCGCCGCCCCCGGGCGCGCGTTCGATCGCGACGGCGGGCACCGCGACGCTCTCGTGCGGCTCGAGCAGATGCATCCCGAAGCGCTCGGACAGCGTCTCGACGACGAGGCCTCCGCGCACCGTGTTGCCGTGCTCGTCGAGGCGCGGGCTGAAGGCCGCGACGCCGAACTGCGAGGGTGCGACGGCGAGCAGGCCGCCGCTCACACCGCTCTTGGCCGGGAGGCCGACGCGCAGCATCCATTCGCCCGAGAAGTCGTACATGCCGCAGCTGCCCATGATCGAGAGCACATCCCGGGCGACAGGGCCGTCGATCACCCGGCGACGGGTCACGGGATTCACTCCGCCGAAGGCCAGGGTGGCGGCCATGACGGCGAGATCGCGCACCGTCACGATCACGGCGCACTGGCGGAAGTACGTCTCGACCGCGGTCTCGACGCCACCCTCGAGCACGTCGTGCGAGCGCAGCAGGTGCGCGAGCGCGCGGTTGCGATCGCCCGTCGCGGACTCCGACGCGTAGACCGCCTCATCGACCCAGAGCGATCTGCCGGCGAAGGCCGAGAGCGTCTCGACGACACGTGCCGTCCGCTCGTCGACGTCGTCGCCGGGCACGAGCGACGACACGGCGATCGCGCCCGCGTTGATCATCGGGTTGGCGGGGCGACCCGTGCCCGCCTCGAGGCTGATCGCGTTGAAGGGCTCCCCGCTCGGCTCGACGCCGACACGCGAGAGCACGCGGTCACGGCCCTGCTCCTGCAGAGCGAGCGCGAGCACGAACGGCTTCGAGATCGACTGGATCGTGAATTCCGCGGCATCGTCGCCGACGGCACGCACCCGACCGTGCGGCCCGACGACGGCGAACGCGAGCCGCTCGGGGTCGGCGGCGGCGAGCTCGGGGATGTAGTCCGCCGGTGCGCCGGCGTCCTGCGGGGCGATCTCGGCGAGGACGTCGTCGAGCAGGGCGGTGATGGGGTCCACGGCTCCGACCATAATGGAGCCGTGCCCGACGACAACGGCCGCGATCGCGGCATCCGCATCAATCCCAGCATCCTCGCCGCCGACTTCGTCAACATGCAGGCGGACCTCGCCCGGATCGCCACGGCCGACTTCGTGCATGTGGACGTCATGGACAACCACTTCGTGCCGAATCTCACGTTCGGCCCGCAGATGGTCGAGCGCATCCAGGCGACGAGTCCCGTGCCGCTCGATGTGCACCTCATGATCACGGAGCCCGAGCAGTGGGCGCCGGGCTACGCCGAGCTCGGCGCGGCCTCCGTCACGTTCCATCTCGAGGCTTCGGCCGAGCCGATCACCCTCGCTCGGCGGCTGCGTGCGATCGGCGCCCGCGCCGGGGTCGCGGTCAAGCCGGGCACGCCCGTCGAAGGACTCTTCGACGTGCTCGACGAATTCGATCAGATCCTCGTCATGACGGTCGAGCCTGGCTTCGGCGGCCAGTCGTTCATGCCCGAGACGATGCCCAAGCTGCAGCTGCTCGCCGACGAGGCGCGTCGGCGTGGATCGCAGGTGTGGCTGCAGGTCGACGGGGGGATCTCGTCGACGACGATCGCCCAGGCGGCCGCGGCCGGCGCCGACACGTTCGTGGCGGGTTCCGCCGTCTTCGGTGCGGATGATCCCGACAACGCGATCGCGGGTCTTCGTTCCGCGGCGGCGCACGCGCACTGACGTCACGCGGGCTTCGGCATCGCCCGGGGTCGCTACCCTAGAACAGTGAAGACGTTCGAGACGCTGTACGCCGAGCTCGCCGCCAAAGCGGCCGAGCGCCCCGAGGGATCGGGGACGGTGGCGCAGCTCGACGCCGGAGTGCACGCGATCGGCAAGAAGATCGTCGAAGAGGCCGCCGAGGTGTGGATGGCGGCCGAGTACGAGTCGGTGGATGCCGCGGCCGAGGAGATCTCGCAGCTGCTCTACCACCTGCAGGTGCTCATGATCGCGAAGGGTCTGTCGCTCGAAGACGTCTACCGACATCTCTGAGCCGCTCCCGCATCCTTCCGCCACGAACTGAAAGCACCCCCATGCTGCGAATCGCCGTGCCGAACAAGGGCTCGCTCGCCGACACCGCTCACGAGATGCTCGCCGAAGCGGGCTACACGGGTCGCCGCGACCCGAAAGACCTCCACGTCATCGACCCCGTCAACGAGGTCGAGTTCTTCTACCTGCGTCCCAAGGACATCGCGACGTACGTCGGCTCGGGCGCGCTCGACGTCGGCATCACCGGCCGCGACCTGCTCTTCGACGCGCGGATGCCGGGAGCCCGCGAGATCGAGGCCCTCGGCTTCGGCGAGTCGACGTTCCGCTTCGCGGGCACCCCGGGCCGCTTCGCGGACCTCGCCGATCTCGACGGTGCGCGCGTCGCGACGTCGTACCCGGGGCTCGTCGACGGATTCCTGGACGAGCGCGGGATCGCCGTCGACCTCGTGCCGCTGGACGGCGCGGTGGAGTCCGCCGTACGCCTGGGCGTGGCGGATGCCGTCGCCGACGTGGTCTCGACGGGAACGACGCTCCGTCAGGCGGGCCTCGAGATCTTCGGGCCCGTGCTGCTCGAGTCCGAGGCGGTCCTGATCGCCGGTCCCGCCGACGCTCCCGGCAGCGAGACGCTCCTTCGTCGCCTGCGCGGCGTCATGGTCGCCCGCCGCTACGTGCTCGTCGACTACGACCTGCCGGTCGCACTGCTCGACGACGCGGTGCGGATCGCCGGCGGCATCGAGTCGCCCACGATCTCGCCGCTGCGCGACCCGGAGTGGGTCGCCGTGCGCGTCATGGTCTCGCGCAAGGAGGTCAATCGCGTCATGGACGACCTCTACGGCATCGGCGCACGCGCGATCCTCGTGACGGCGATCCACAACGCGAGGCTCTGACATGGCCCTGGTCTGCCGCGTCATCCCGTGCCTCGACGTCGCCGCCGGCCGCGTCGTCAAAGGTGTGAACTTCGAGAACCTGCGCGACATGGGCGACCCCGTCGAGCTCGCCCGCGAGTACTTCCGCCAGGGCGCCGACGAGCTGACGTTCCTCGACGTGACCGCGACGGTCGACGACCGAGCGACCACCTACGACGTGGTGCGCCGCACCGCCGAAGAGGTCTTCATCCCGCTCACGGTCGGCGGGGGAGTCCGCTCCGCCGACGACGTGGCGCGCCTGCTCTCGGTGGGGGCCGACAAGATCGGCGTCAACTCCGCCGCGATCGCCCGCCCCGATCTGCTCGACGAGATCGCCGACCGCTTCGGTGCGCAGGTGCTCGTGCTGTCGCTCGACGTCAAGCGCGGCGGATCGACGCACTCCGGCTTCGTCGTGACGACCCACGGCGGACGCACCGAGACGGCGCTGGACGCGCTCGACTGGGCCCGCGAGGCGATCGAGCGCGGCGCGGGCGAGCTGCTCGTCAACTCGATCGACGCCGACGGCACCAAGGCCGGCTTCGATCTGGAGCTCGTGCGTCTCATGCGCGAGGTCTCGAGCGTTCCCGTCATCGCCTCGGGCGGCGCGGGTGCCGCCGAGGACTTCGGACCCGCGATCGAGGCGGGCGCGGATGCCGTGCTCGCGGCATCCGTCTTCCACTCCGGTCAGCTGACGGTCGGAGACGTGAAGGCTGCGATGTCGGCCGACGGCATCGCCGTGCGGGAGGTGGCGGCATGAGCGGGTCCGTCGAGGAGCGCGTCGCGCGCGTCGCCTTCAACGCCGATGGCCTGGTCGCGGCGATCATCCAGCAGTGGGACACGCACGAGGTCCTCATGCTCGGATGGATGGATGCCGAGGCCCTCCGCCGCACGCTGACCGAGGGCCGCGTGACCTTCTGGTCGCGGTCGCGGCAGGAGTACTGGCGCAAGGGCGACACATCGGGCCACGCGCAGTACGTGCGCGGCGCGCGCCTGGACTGCGACGGCGACGCGATCCTCGTGCAGGTCGAGCAGATCGGCGCGGCGTGCCACACGGGAACGCGGACGTGCTTCGACGCCGACGACCTCGAGCCCGTTGCGGGGGATCAGGCGTGATCCGGCGCGCACGGCTCCTGTGCGTCGTCATGACGCTGCTGGCGGGCGCGACCGGCATCATCTCGTCGACCCAGACGTGGCTGACCGTGACGCTCGCCGACGGTGCGGACCACGTGCTCCTCGTGCCCGGCGCCTCGGCGATCCCGGTGCTGGCGCCGCTGAGCCTCGCCGTCCTCGCGCTCGGCGCCGCACTCTCCATCGCGGGTCGCTTCCTGCGGTACGCCTTCGGCGCACTGAGCGTCGCCATCGCCGTGATCCTCGGAACCCTGACGTGGCAGGTGGCATTCGACCCGCAGGCCTCGCACGCGGCGTCCACCGTCACCGAGGCCACGGGAATCTCCGGTGCGGCGGCCGTATCGGCACTCGTCGGATCGATCGGCGCATCACCCTGGACGGTCGTCACGCTGGGGGCGTGGATCCTCCTCCTCGCCGCGGGGCTCCTGACCCTCGCGACGGCGCATCGCTGGACAGGATCCGGGCGCAAGTACCGCACGGACGCGGCTGCTGCCGCACCCTCGGCATCCCGCCCTCATGACGCGATCGACGACTGGGACGACCTCTCGCGTGGCGAGGATCCGACCACCCGCCCGCTAGACTGAGCACAACCCGCGACAACTCGGAGGAACCCATGAGCAACGACATCAGCGACCCCGGCCACGGACACTCCCCGGCCGCTTGGACGGCTGTCGTGATCATGCTCGTCGCCGTCACGCTGGGCACGCTCTTCTACTGGTTCGACATGCCCGTCCTCGTCTGGGCATCCGCGGGTCTGCTCGTCGTCGGCGCCATCGTCGGCTGGGCCATGGCCAAGGCGGGCTACGGCGTCAACGGGCCGAAGTACTCCTCGAAAGCCCACTGACGTGCTCGCCGACCTCACGGCCGGCGCGGTGGAGGATGCCGAGGCCCGCTCGGCCGAGCGGCCCGTCGCCGTCGTGGAGCGCGCTGCGCTCGCGCAGGCGCCCGCGGTCGACGCCCTCGCAGCGCTCGCGCCCGCGGACCGCGTCAAGATCATCGCCGAGGTGAAGCGCGCGAGTCCTTCGCGCGGTGACCTGGCATCCATCCCCGATCCCGCCCATCAGGCGCGGCTCTACCAGCAGGGCGGGGCTTCGGCGATCTCGGTCCTGACCGAAGGACGCCGATTCAAAGGCAGTCTCGCCGACCTCGAGGCCGTCAAGGCCGCCGTCGAGGTGCCCGTGCTCCGCAAGGACTTCATCGCGACCGAGTATCAGGTGCTCGAAGCTCGTGCATCCGGCGCCGATCTCGTGCTGCTCATCGTCGCCGCGCTCGCGCAGCCCGTTCTCACGCGACTGCACAGGCTCGTGCTCGAACTCGGCATGACGCCCCTCGTCGAGACCCACTCGGCGGGCGAGGTCGAGACGGCCGCCGATCTCGGCGCGAAGCTCATCGGCGTCAACGCCCGCGACCTGTCCACCTTCGCCCTGGACCGCGATCTCTTCGGCCGCCTGGCCGATCGCATTCCGGCCGATGCCGTCAAGATCGCCGAATCCGCGGTGCTGGCCCCCGCCGATGTCGCCCACTATCGCAGCGCGGGCGCGGACGTCGTCCTCGTCGGAGAGGCTCTCGTGACCAACGACCCCGTGTCGACCCTGCACGCATTCCTGGAGGCCGGGTCGTGACTCTGCTGCGCGACGCGTCCGGCCCCTTCTTCGGCGACTTCGGCGGGCGCTACATGCCCGAATCGCTCATCGCCGCGATCGACGAGCTGACGGCGGAGTACGAGGCGGCGAAGGCTGATCCCGCGTTCCACGCCGAGTTCGTGAACCTCCTGCTCACGTACGCCGGGCGACCGTCGATCATCACCGAGGTGCCCCGGTTCGCCGAGCACGCCGGGGGAGCCCGCGTGTTCCTCAAGCGCGAGGACCTCAACCACACGGGCTCGCACAAGATCAACAACGTACTGGGGCAGGCGCTGCTCACGAAGCGGCTCGGCAAGACCCGCGTCATCGCCGAGACCGGCGCTGGCCAGCACGGGGTCGCGACGGCGACGGCGGCGGCGCTGTTCGGCTTCGACTGCACCATCTACATGGGCGAGGTCGACACCGAGCGCCAGGCGCTCAACGTCGCGCGCATGCGTCTGCTCGGCGCCGAGGTCGTGCCCGTGACGACGGGCTCCCGCACGCTCAAGGACGCCATCAACGACGCGTACCGCGACTGGGTCGCCAGCGTCGAGGACACCAACTACATCTTCGGCACGGCCGCCGGCCCGCATCCCTTCCCCGCGATGGTCCGCGACTTCCAGAAGGTCATCGGCGAGGAGGCTCGTCAGCAGCTCCTGGACGAGGTCGGCCGACTGCCCGATGCGGTCCTCGCGTGCGTGGGCGGCGGCTCGAACGCCATCGGAATGTTCGACGCGTTCCTCGACGACGAGGGCGTCAGGCTGTACGGCGTCGAGGCGGCCGGCGACGGCGTCGACACCGATCGGCACGCGGCATCCATCGAACGCGGACGCCCCGGGGTGCTGCACGGCGCGAAGACCTTCGTGCTGCAGGACGAGGACGGCCAGACCGTCGAATCGCACTCGATCTCGGCGGGTCTCGACTATCCGGGCGTGGGTCCCGAGCACTCGTGGCTCGCCTCGATCGGACGCGCGGACTACATCCCCGCGACCGACGACGAGGCGATGCAGGCGCTCCGGCTGCTCTCGCGCACCGAGGGGATCATCCCGGCCATCGAGTCGGCGCACGCGCTCGCGGGCGCCCTCCGCATCGGCCGCGAGCTGGGGCCCGACGCGATCCTCGCCGTGTGCCTGAGCGGGCGCGGTGACAAGGACATGGACACCGCGGCCCGCTACTTCGACCTGTACGACCGCGAGCCGCTGCCGCCCGCTCCCGAGGAGGACGCCGCCAAGGGCGAAGGAACCGAGCTGTGAGCCGCGTCGCCGCCGCGATCGCCCGCGCGAAGGCGGAGGGCCGCGGCGCCTTCGTCGGCTACCTGCCGCTCGGCTTCCCCGATCTTCAGACGAGCATCGATGCCGCCGTCACCCTCGCCGAGAGCGGTGCCGACATCCTCGAGCTCGGTCCGCCGTACTCCGACCCGGTGATGGACGGCACCGTCATCCAGGAGGCCACGCAGGCCGCGCTCGCGGGCGGGTTCCGCCTGCGCGACACGTTCACCGCCGTCCGCGAGATCGCACGGCGCACCGACGTCCCGATCCTCGTCATGACCTACATCAACCCCGTGCTGCAGTTCGGCGTCGACCGCTATGCCGACGAACTGCTCGCCGCCGGGGGAGCGGGCCTCATCACTCCCGACATCACGCCCGACGCCGCGGCCGACTGGATCGCCGCGAGCGAGCGCACGGGCCTCGACCGCGTCTTCCTCGCCGCGCCCACCTCGACCGACGAGCGACTCGCCCTCATCGTCGAGAACTCGACCGGGTTCGTCTACACGGTCTCGACGATGGGCATCACCGGGGAGAGGGCGCAGCTGGATGCCGCGGCCCGCACGCTCGTCGCGCGGCTGCGCGAGCACGGTGTCGAGCACGCGTGCGTCGGAATCGGCATCTCCAATGCCGAGCAGGTCGCGAGCGTGCTCGACTACGCCGACGGCGCGATCGTGGGCACGGCGCTCGTGCGCGCCCTGCGCGACGGGGGTCTCGACGGCCTCGCCGAGACGGCCCGCGCCCTCGCGGCCGGCACGGTCACGGCGTCCGCCACCGGCAACTAAACTCGCACTCATGCTTTCCTCCGCCGCGAGCGTCGTCGCCAGCATCCCGAGCCCGTCGATCAGCTCCTTCCAGCTCGGCCCGCTCACGATCCACTTCTATGCGCTGTGCATCATCACGGGCATCGTGGCGGCCGTGCTGATCACGAACCACCGCCTCACCAAGCGCGGCGCCGAGCCGTGGGTCGTCATCGACATCTCGCTCATCGCGGTGCCGCTCGCGATCATCATCGCGCGGTTCTATCACGTGTTCACGCACGCGAGCTTCTACTTCGGCGACGGCCGCGAATGGTGGAACCCGTTCGTGAAGGATGCCATCTGGAACGTCTGGGACGGCGGCATCGCGATCTACGGGTCGCTCATCGGAGGCGCCATCGGCGCGTGGCTCGGCTGCAAGTGGACGGGCATCCGGTTCTGGACCTTCGCCGACGCCCTCGCGCCCGGGCTCCTCCTCGCGCAGGCCCTCGGTCGCTTCGGCAACTGGTTCAACCAGGAGCTCTACGGCCTGCCGACCGACCTCCCGTGGGGCCTCGAGATCGACTACCCGAATGCGGCGTGGCCCGCAGGGCTCCCCGAGGGCACGCTGTTCCACCCCACATTCCTCTACGAGGTGATCTGGAACACGATGGGCGTCTTCGTGCTGCTCTACGTGGGCCGCCGGTTCCGCCTCCAGTGGGGTCGCGTCTTCGCGATCTACCTGATCTGGTACAGCGCGGGCCGCATCGTGTGGGAATCGATCCGCATCGACCCGAGCGACATCATCCTGGGCCTGCGCACCAACGTGTGGGCCGCGATCATCGGCGTCGCGGTCGGCATCGTCATCTTCTTCGTCCAGAAGCGCCGTCACCCGGGCTTCGAGCCGTCGCCGTACAAGCCGGGGCGCGAGTGGACGCCCAAGGGCACGGTACAATCTCAGGACGCGGACTACGTCGATGTCAGCGAACCACCGATCGACGCCGTCACCGAGGGCACCGCCACAAGCACAGTCGCCACGAAGTAAGACGCGCTCCTTCCCCCCTAGCGCGCCGCATTCCCAATGTGCACGGGCCGACGTCGTCCCATCCAGAGCAACTCATGTGAGGACGGTTGGTATGGCTTCTCGCTCCCCTCGCGCCGCCACCCTGGCGGCGTTCCCCGCCAAGCAGGGCATGTACAACCCTGCCTCCGAGAAGGACGCGTGCGGCCTCGCGATGGTCGCCACGCTCCGCGGTGAGGCGAGCCACGAGATCATCGACCTCGCTCTGACGGCGCTGCGCAACCTCGAGCACCGCGGCGCGATCGGCTCCGACGCGGGAACCGGCGACGGCGCCGGCATCCTCACCCAGATGCCGGATGCCTTCCTGCGCGCGGTCGTCGAGTTCGAGCTGCCCGCCGTCGGCCGGTACGCCGCGGGTCTCGCCTTCCTGCCTCAGGACGACGACGCCCGGGCGGCGCAGAAGGACGGCATCGAGCGGATCGCGGCGTCCGAGGGCCTCACCGTCCTCGGCTGGCGCGTCGTCCCCACCGACGACGCCCACCTGGGCAAGCTCGCGTTCGCGGCCCGTCCCGTGTTCGAGCAGCTGTTCGTCTCGAGCGGCGCGGAGCTCGAGGGCATCGCCCTGGATCGCCGCACCTTCCGGCTGCGCAAGCGCGCCCGCACCGAGCTCGACGCGTACTTCGTGTCGCTGTCGAGCCGCACGCTCGGCTACAAGGGCATGGTCACCACGCTCCAGCTCGAGCCGTTCTACCCCGATCTGTCCGACGACCGATTCGCCTCCGAGCTCGCCGTCGTGCACTCCCGCTACTCGACGAACACGTTCCCCTCGTGGCCGCTCGCTCAGCCCCTGCGCATGCTCGCCCACAACGGCGAGATCAACACCGTCAACGGCAACCGCAACTGGATGCGGGCGCGCCAGTCGCAGCTCGAGTCGGAGCTGATCGGCGACATCCGCCCGCTGCTTCCCATCTGCACCGAGGGGGCGAGCGACTCGGCATCCTTCGACGAGGTCCTCGAGCTGCTCACGCTGACCGGGCGCAGCCTGCCGCACGCGATCATGATGATGGTGCCCGAGGCCTACGAGAAGCAGACCGACATCGACCCCGAGCTGCGCGCCTTCTACGACTTCCACTCGATGCAGATGGAGCCGTGGGACGGCCCGGCCGCGCTCATCTTCACCGACGGCACGCTCGTCGGCGCGACTCTCGACCGCAACGGTCTGCGCCCCGGCCGCTGGACCGAGACGACCGACGGCATCGTCGTGATCGGCAGCGAGACCGGCGTGCTCGACTTCGAACCCGAGCGCATCAAGCGCCGGGGACGCCTGCGCCCCGGCCGCATGTTCCTCGTCGACACGGCACAGGGCCGCATCATCGAGGACGACGAGATCAAGCGCGACCTCGCGACGATGCACCCGTGGCAGGAGTGGCTGGATGCCGGGCGCGTGCGCCTCGCCGACCTCCCCGAGCGCGAGCACATCGTGCATCCCATCGCCTCGATCACCCGCCGCCAGCGCACGTTCGGGTACACGGAGGAGGAGGTCAAGATCCTCCTGACCCCGATGGGCCAGAACGGCGCGGAGCCGCTCGGCGCGATGGGCTCGGACACGCCCGTCGCCGTTCTCAGCGAGCGCCCCCGTCTGCTCTTCGACTACTTCACGCAGCAGTTCGCGCAGGTCACCAATCCGCCACTCGACTCGATCCGCGAAGAGGTGGTCACCTCGCTCGCGCTCGGCCTCGGCCCCGAGCGCAACCTGCTCGCGTGGGGACCGGAGCACACGCGCAGCGTCGCCCTCGACTTCCCCGTCATCGACAACGACGAGCTCGCCAAGATCCAGCACATCCACACGGCGCTGCCCGGTCGTTCCTCGGTCACGATCCGCGGCCTCTACCGCGTCGAGTCCGGCGCGAAGGGCATGAACAAGCGGCTCGCGCAGATGTGCCGAGAAGTCGACCAGGCGATCGAGGACGGCGCGGAGTTCATCGTGCTGAGCGACCGCGACTCGAACAAGGACCTCGCGCCCATTCCGTCGCTGCTCATGCTCGCCGCGGTGCACCACCACCTCATCCGCAACGAGACGCGCATGCGCGTGGGCCTCGTCGTCGAGGCGGGCGACGTGCGCGAAGTGCACCACGTCGCGACCCTCATCGGCTACGGGGCGTCGGCCGTCAACCCGTACCTCGCGATGGAGACGGTCGAGTACCTCGTCCGCGCCGGCTACATCACGGGCATCACGCCCGAGAAGGCCGTCAAGAACCTCATCTACGCGCTCGGCAAGGGCGTGCTCAAGATCATGTCCAAGATGGGCATCTCGACCGTCTCGTCCTACGCGGGCGCGCAGGTGTTCGAGGCGGTCGGCCTGTCGGACGAGTTCATCTCGGCCTACTTCACCGGCACCGAGTCCAAGCTCGGGGGAGTCGGGCTCGACGTCATCGCGGCCGAGAACGCCCGTCGGCACGAGTACGCGTATCCGGAGGATGCCGCGGTCCGCGCACACGAGCGCCTGTGGACGGGCGGCGAGTACCAGTGGCGCCGTGACGGCTCGCCCCACCTGTTCAATCCCGACACGGTCTTCCGTCTGCAGCACTCGACGCGCACCCGCCGCTACGACATCTTCCGCGAGTACACGAAGCTCGTCGACGACCAGGCGCAGGAGCTCAAGACACTTCGCGGGCTCTTCCGGCTCAAGACCGGCCAGCGGCCGGCCGTGCCCATCGACGAGGTGGAGTCCGTCGCGGCGATCGTGAAGCGCTTCTCGACGGGCGCGATGAGCTACGGCTCGATCTCGAGCGAGGCGCACGAGACGCTCGCGATCGCGATGAACTCGATCGGCGCGAAGTCCAACACGGGCGAGGGCGGCGAGGACGTCGACCGTCTGCTCGACCCCACGCGCCGGAGCGCGATCAAGCAGGTCGCCTCGGGTCGCTTCGGCGTCACGAGCCTCTATCTGACCGAGGCCGACGACATCCAGATCAAACTGGCTCAGGGTGCGAAGCCCGGCGAAGGCGGCCAGCTGCCGCCGACGAAGGTGTACCCGTGGGTCGCGCGCACGCGTCACGCGACCGCAGGGGTGGGCCTCATCTCGCCGCCCCCGCACCACGACATCTACTCGATCGAAGACCTCAAGCAGCTCATCTTCGATCTCAAGCGCGCCAACCCGAACGCCCGCATCCACGTCAAGCTCGTCAGCCAGTCCGGCATCGGCGCGGTCGCCGCGGGCACCGCGAAGGCGCTTGCCGACGTCATCCTCGTGTCGGGCCACGACGGCGGCACGGGCGCCAGCCCGCTGAACTCGCTCAAGCACGCGGGAACGCCGTGGGAGCTCGGGCTCGCCGAGACGCAGCAGACGCTCATGCTCAACGGCATGCGCGACCGCGTGGTCGTCCAGGTCGACGGGCAGCTCAAGACCGGTCGGGACGTCATCATCGGCGCGCTCCTGGGCGCCGAGGAGTTCGGCTTCGCGACGGCACCGCTCGTCGTCTCGGGATGCGTCATGATGCGCGTGTGCCACCTCGACACGTGCCCCGTGGGAGTCGCGACGCAGAACCCCGTGCTGCGCGAGCGGTTCACCGGCAAACCCGAGTTCGTCGTGAACTTCATGGAGTTCATCGCCGAAGAGGTCCGCGAACTGCTCGCAGAGCTGGGCTACCGCACACTCGACGAGATCATCGGCCGCAACGACCTGCTCGACGTGGACGGTGCGGTCGAGCACTGGAAGGCGAGCGGCATGGATCTCGCGCCGATCCTCGAGGGTCCGCAGTTCGGCGAGGACGAGATGCGCCGGAACATCCGCGCGCAGGACCACGAGCTCGACGAGCACTTCGACATCCAGATCATCGAGCAGGCGGGCGGCGTGCTCGCCGACGGCGGCCATATCTCGATCGACCTGCCGGTGCGCAACACCGCGCGTGCCGTCGGCACACTGCTCGGGCACCACGTCACACGGGCACACGGGGCGAACGGCCTGCGGTCCGGTTCGATCGAGGTCAACCTCACGGGCTCGGCCGGGCAGTCCTTCGGAGCGTTCATGCCCGCGGGCATCACCCTGCGCCTCGAGGGCGACTCGAACGACTACGTCGGCAAGGGGCTGTCGGGCGGTCAGATCGTCGTGCGGCCCCCGCGCGCCGCATCCTTCGACGCCTCTGAGAACGTCATCGCGGGCAATGTCATCGGCTACGGCGCGACGCAGGGCACCATGTTCCTCTCCGGCGTCGTGGGCGAACGGTTCTTCGTCCGCAACTCCGGCGCGACGGCGGTCGTCGAAGGCGTGGGCGACCACGCGCTCGAGTACATGACCGGCGGTCTCGCCGTGATCCTCGGTCGCACGGGCCGCAACCTCGGCGCCGGGATGTCGGGCGGCACCGCCTACGTCTACAAGCTCGACGAGGCGCTCGTCAACCGCGAGGCGCTGAAGAACGGCGAGCTCGAGCTGGGGCCGCTCGGGTCGGGCGACGCGGAGATCCTGCGTGATCTCCTCACCCAGCACGCGAAGGAGACGGACTCCGCGCTCGCGGCATCCCTCCTCGCCGACTTCGACTCCGAGATCGACAACTTCGTCCGCGTCCTTCCGCGCGACTACGCCGCCGTCCTGCAGACGCGGCAGAACGCCGTCGCGGAGGGACTCGACCCCGACGGCGACGTCGTCTGGAACCGCATCCTGGAGGTGACGGGTGGCTGACCCGAAGGGCTTTCTCAAGGCCACCGAGCGCGAGCTTCCCCCTCGCCGCCCGGTGCCCGTACGCATCATGGACTGGAAAGAGGTCTACGAGCCTGGCGACTCGGCGGTTCTGCGCCGTCAGGCCGGCCGGTGCATGGACTGCGGCATCCCGTTCTGCCACAAGGGCTGCCCTCTCGGCAATCTGATTCCCGAGTGGAACGACTTCACGTGGCGCGGCGAGGGTCGCGCCGCGAGCGAGCGGCTGCACGCGACGAACAACTTCCCCGAGTTCACGGGTCGTCTGTGCCCGGCGCCGTGCGAGAGCTCCTGCGTGCTGGGCATCAACCAGCCGGCGGTGACGATCAAGCAGATCGAGGTCTCGATCGCCGACGAGGCGTTCGGAAGCGGATGGATCGAGCCCGAGCCGCCGGGGCGGCTGACCGGCAAGACCGTCGCCGTCGTCGGCTCCGGCCCCGCCGGCCTCGCGGCCGCACAGCAGCTGACGCGGGCGGGTCACACCGTCGCCGTGTTCGAGCGGGACGACCGCATCGGTGGACTGCTGCGCTACGGCATCCCGGACTTCAAGATGGAGAAGCGCCACATCGACGCGCGCCTGCGGCAGATGCAGGACGAGGGCACCCGATTCCGGGCCGGCGTCGAGATCGGCAAGGACATCTCGTGGGACGACCTGCGATCGCGCTACGACGCCGTGGTCGTCGCAACGGGCGCCACGGTGCCGCGCGAGCTGCCGATCCCCGGCCGCGACCTCGCGGGCGTGCACTTCGCGATGGAGTACCTCGTCGAGTCGAACCACGCGGTGGCCGGCGACAGCGTGCCGAACCAGATCTCGGCCGAGGGCAAGCACGTCGTCGTGATCGGCGGCGGCGACACCGGCGCCGACTGCATCGGCACGGCGCACCGCCATGGCGCGCTGACCGTCACGAACCTCGCGATCGGCAAGCGGCCCCCGGGAGAGCGCCCCGATCACCAGCCGTGGCCGATGGCCCCGCTCGTGTTCGAGGTGTCGTCCGCGCACGAAGAGGGCGGCGAGCGGTCGTACCTCGCCTCGACGGTCGAGTTCCTGGGCAACGGGGCGGGCGAGGTCCGCGCACTCCGCGTGGCCGAGACGGAGTTCGTGGACGGCCGACGGGTTCCCAAGAGCGGCACCGAGCGCGAGATCCCCGCCGACCTCGTCCTGATCGCCATGGGCTTCACCGGCCCCGAGCGCGCCCTCCTCGAAGACCAGCTCGATGCGCGATTCACCGAACGCGGCAACGTGCTGCGCGAGGACGACTACCAGACGACGGCGCCCGGCGTCTTCGTCGCGGGCGACGCCGGCCGAGGCCAGTCGCTCATCGTCTGGGCCATCGCCGAGGGCCGTGCGGTCGCGGCCAGCGTCGACGCCTACCTCATGGGCGAGACCGAACTGCCGTCGCCCGTTCGCCCGACCGATCTCGCGATCGGCCTTCAGCCCGCGTAGGCTGAAATCGGCTCCTCTGCCAACGAATTCACCCCCCACGAAGAAAGACACGGATGAGACGCGCCAAGATCGTCGCCACACTGGGACCCGCAACGTCGTCGTATGAGATGGTCCGCGCGATCATCGATGCGGGGGTCGACGTCGCCAGATTCAACCTGAGCCACGGGGACTACTCGGTTCACGACAACAACTTCGCGAACGTGCGCAAGGCAGCAGAGGATGCCGGTCGTCCCGTCGCGATCCTGGTCGACCTGCAGGGGCCGAAGATCCGCCTCGGAAAGTTCGCCGACGGGCCCCACGACCTGGCGGTGGGCGACATCTTCAAGATCACCGCAGAGGACGTGCCCGGCACGAAGGAGATCGTCTCGACGACCTTCAAGGGTCTTCCCGACGACGTCAAGAAGGGCGACTACCTCCTGATCGACGACGGCAAGGTGCGCGTCCAGGTCGAGAGCGTGGACGGGCCCGTCGTCACGACGAAGGTCATCGTCGCCGGCCCGGTCTCCAACAACAAGGGCATCAACCTGCCCGGCGTGGCCGTGAACGTGCCCGCGCTGTCCGAGAAGGACGAGGCGGACCTCCGCTGGGGCCTGCAGGCCGGATGCGACCTCGTCGCGCTCTCGTTCGTGCGCGACGCGAAGGACGTCCAGCGCGTGCACGTCATCATGGCCGAAGAGGGGCGCCACGTCCCGGTCATCGCCAAGATCGAGAAGCCGCAGGCCGTCGACCACCTCGAGGAGATCATCGACGCCTTCGACGGCATCATGGTGGCTCGCGGCGACCTCGGCGTCGAGCTGCCGCTCGAGGCCGTTCCCATCGTGCAGAAGCGCGCCGTCGAGCTGTGCCGCCGCATGGCGAAGCCCGTCATCGTCGCGACGCAGATGCTCGAGTCGATGATCGAGAACCCCGTGCCCACGCGCGCCGAGACCAGCGACGTCGCCAACGCGGTACTCGACGGCGCGGACGCCGTCATGCTCTCGGGCGAGACGAGCGTCGGCAAGTACCCCGTCGTCGTCGTCGAGACGATGGCGCGCATCATCGCCTCCACCGAGGACCACGGTCTCGACCGCATCGCTCCGCTGAACACGAAGCCGCGCACGCAGGGTGGCGCGATCACCCTCGCGGCCCTCGAGGTCGCCGAGTTCGTCGAGGCGAAGTACCTCTGCATCTTCACCGAGTCCGGCGACACCGCGCGTCGCATGTCGCGCCTGCGCCCCAGCATCCCGATGATCGGCTTCACGCCCGAGCCGGCGATCCGTCGCCGCATGGCCCTCACGTGGGGGGTGCAGTCGACGCTCGTCGAGCACGTGGCCCACACCGACCGCATGTTCATCCAGGTCGACGACTACTTCCTCTCGAACGACCTCGCGAAGGTCGGCGACAAGGTCGTCGTCATCTCGGGATCCCCTCCCGGGATCATCGGCTCGACCAACGACATCCGCATCCACAAGATCGGCGATGCCGTGCACGGCAAGGCGCCGATCTATCGCGAGTAGTCGTACTCTGTCGCGACGACGGCCGCGCTCGCTATGCTGAGCGCGGCCGTCGTGCTTTCGCGCACGAGCCTCACGAAAGGGTGAGCTCATGATCTGGGATGCCTTCTGGCTGCTGCTGTGGTTCTTCTACGTCGCGGCCTACATCTACGTCGTCGTCCTGATCATCTCGGACCTCTTCCGCGATCAGAAGCTCAACGGGTGGTTCAAGGCGCTCTGGATCATCTTCCTCGTCTTCGTGCCGTTCCTGACCGCGCTCGTCTACCTGATCGCGCGAGGGAGCGGCATGGCCGAGCGCGCCGGCGTCCGCCGGGGTGTCGTCGCCGAGTCCGACGACTACCGGCCCGCGGCATCCGCCAGCCCCTCCGACGACATCGCGAAGGCGAAGGCGCTGCTGGATGCCGGGACCATCTCGCAGGGCGAGTTCGACGCGCTCAAGAGCAAGGCGCTGGGCAACCAGTACTTCGGCGCCTGACGCCCTCGGTTCCCCTCAGCTACCGCTCGGTGCGCCAGCCGGGGTCTTCGGCGAGATGGCGGCAGATGCCCGCGATCCGGGCGCTGGCCGTGCCGTCGCCGTAGGGGGACGGAATGGTCGCCAGTCGCTCGCTCAGTGCAGGGTCGGCGAGAAGTGCGATCGCGGCTTCCGAGATGCTGTCTTCGGGCCCGAGGATGCGAGAGAACCCGGCGGTCACCGATTCGGGACGCTCCGTGCTGCGACGGGGGACGAGCAGCGGCTTCTTCAGGACGGTGCACTCCTCCTGGATGCCGCCCGAGTCCGACACGAGGATCGTCGACCGCTGGGCGAGCTGCAGGAACTCGGTGTGGGTCGTCGAGGGCAGGATCGTCATGTCCTCGGTCAAGGCCGCGAGGTCGAACCGGTCGATCGCCGCGCGCGTGCGCGGGTGCGCGACGAACACGACGGGAAGGGCGATCTCGTTCAGCTGCGCGAGAATGCGGGTGAGCGCCTCGGCGGTGTCGGTGTTCTCGGGCCGATGGATCGTCGCGAGAACGTAGCCTGAGTCGGGAAGTCCTGCGGGCAGGGCGGCGGGCTGATCGAGAGCCCATCGCGTCGCCTCGACGATGGTGTTGCCGGTGACGGCGATGCGGGATGCCGGAACCCCTTCGGCGTGCAGACGGCGCTCGTTGTGCGTCGTCGCGGCGCAGTGGATGTCGGCGAGCACCCCCGTGACGAGCCGATTGATCTCCTCGGGCATGCTGCGGTCGTCGGATCGCAGCCCCGCTTCGACGTGGACGACGGGGATGCCGGCGTAGTTCGCGGCCTGCGCGCCTGCTGACACCGTGTTGGTGTCGCCCTGGACGACGACGACGTCGGGCCGGCTGCGGGAGAACTCCTCGGCGAGCGCTTCGATGGCCGAGGCGATCTGCGTCCACCGCGCTTGCCCGCCGATGCCGCTGAGCACGACATCGGGTGCTGGGATGCCCAGCTGGGGGAAGAGCTGCCCCGACAGCTCCTCGTCGTAGTGCTGACCGGTGTGTACGACGTACGCCTCGTCTCCGAGCTCCTTGATGAGCGGCGCGAGTTTGATGATCTCAGGCCTGGTGCCGAGCACGATCGCAATGCGGCGTTGCGTGAACCTGGTCACGATCTCTCCCGTCCTCGGATGCCGTCGACCACACGATATCGCTCGGACTCGCCGGAATGCGCTGCTGCGTCCCATGCGAAGAAGAGAGCCCGAAATGCGAAATCGGCCGCCGCAGAGCGACGAATGCCCGCGCTCCGCACGCAATCGTGCATCTCACGCGCGTGCAGCCGGGCCGACGCCCATACGTTCATGCACGACCGATTCCGCCCGGCTGACGCATCCGTCACGACCGGAAGCCCACAGGAGACCACCGTGTACACACTGCCGCCCACCGGAGGCATCGTCGGCGGTGGCGTGCTCGCGCTCACCGGCGGCACCCTCGTCACGACGGTCGCCGGCATCTCCCTCGTCGTCGTCGCCGCCCTCATCGGACTGCTGCTGATCGCCCGGGAGCGTCGCCGACGCGCGTACGTCGCGGGTGTCGATGCGACGCCTCGTCCGAGATACCGTCGCCCGGGAGTGCGGACGTGACCGCTGCCGCTGCCTCTCCGCTCCGCCGTGATCTTCGTGCGCAGACCGCAGCCGACCCCGCACGCCGGTCCCGTGAGCGGACGCCGCGCCCGCGACTGCTCCGACGCCTCGCGGGCGGAGCGATCGCCCTCATGCTCTTCGCGACGGCGACGCTCATCATGCTCGACGAGAGCGGCATGCGCTTCGTCGAAGCGCAGCTGTCCACGATGGTGGTCGGCCTCTTCGCCTCGGAGACCGTCTTCGCCTGGAGCGCCCATCAGCCGTCGATCGCGTTCACGATGGGCGACGGCGACGGCTGGCATGTCGCCCGCATCACGGCCTCGTGCGCCATCGCGTTCTACCTGGCTCCGATCCTCGCGATCGGCGCGCTGTTCGCTCTCAACGTCCGCATGCACCTGGGTCGCGTGCTCATCGCGACCGTGGCCGGAGTGGCAGGCATGTTCCTCCTCAACCAGGTGCGCCTCGCCGCGATCTGCTTCGCCTGGGGCACGTGGGGCCTCGACGGCTTCCACTGGGTCCACGGCCCGCTCGGCTCCGCACTGATGCTCGTGGGCATCGCCGGCGCTCTCCTCGTCTTCTTCCTGATCGTCGTTCGTGGCGGTCGCAGGAGGACCCAGAAGTCCCGCAACCGGCAGGACTGACCACCCTGAGGCGACCAGCCTCTTCGTGGCGCGCGACGCGTCACACGACCAAGAAAGGCCACGAGCTCATGACGCTCAAGACCACCCTCGGCCGCGGACTCGCCGCGCTCGGAACCATCGGGGCCCTCGGCCTCGGCTCGCTGCTCGCAGCTGCTCCCGCCAACGCCGCCGAGCCGGAGAACCGTGCGATCATCTACGTTCAGCCCGGCGAGACTGTCACGGCCTACCCGACAGTGAAGGGCACGGGCATCACGGTTCAGCCGGGCATGACCGCCTACGCCTTCGCAGACGGCCCCGGCGCGACCATCATCAAGGGTGCTCCGTACGCGGGCTTCATCCAGTCCGGCTCGGACTGGAATCGCGTGACCGGCTTGAACATCAGCCAGTGCGGCACGTGGAGCGTCGCCAGCCAGCGCTTCGACTGCAAGGCGACGACCTCGACGAACTACGTCACTGCGACGTCCAACACCTACCGCTGGGAGGTGCAGCTGGTCATCCCCGCGAACGCCCAGCCCGGCGACGAGTTCCGCGCTCGCACCGCGATCAACACCATGAGCTTCCAGGGCATCTCCGACACCTACGTGGTCGCCGAGCCCGAGGTGGAGATCGCCGACCTCGTCGTGACCTCGCCGGCTGTCGGCTCGACGATCGACACCGAGGGCGTGGTGTTCCAGGGCACCGCCGAGCCGAGCGCCACCGTCGTCATCACGGACGCCGACGGCGCCGTCCTCGGCGAGGCTGTCGCCGACGCGCAGGGCAGCTGGTCGGCCACCGTCGCCGGTCCTCTCGCCGAGGGTCCCCTCGACCTGACGTTCACCGCCGGCGAGAAGGTCGTCGAAGCTTCCTACGTCGTCGTCATCGACGAAGAAGGTGAGGGCGTTCCCGTCATGCCGCTCGCCGCGGGCCTCGGCGCCGGCGCGCTCGCTCTCGCCGGTCTCGGCGCGTTCGGCATCCGCCGCCGCTTCTCCGACAAGGCGTAGGCACTCCGCGCAACGCCGTGCCGGGCTTCTGCAGACACAGGGGCCCGGCGCCGGCGAGCGCGCGTACCGCGCGGAAATCGCACGCACGTGCGCAGTTTCGAAGCGATTGCCGCAGATCTCCGCGATCGCCTACGCAGATCGCCGGAGGTGACGAATCCGCTGATGTCGGCGTCCCTAACGTGATCCCTGATGCCCCGCCCTCCCGGCGACGCACATCTTCCACACTCGGAGGTTCACCTTGATCGCCGTCTTCGCAGGCGCTGCCGCCGTTGTCATCGCCATCTCGTTCGCGTACCTCTGGGTGCTGTTCTTCTCGGGTGTGCGGGTCATCCACAAGTCAGGCGAGAAGCTCTCCGTGATGAACGGCGCGACCTACGAGAACCCGTTCCTGAACGAACCCGGCACGTTCCACACGTACTTCCTCGTGCCGTGTCTCGATGAGGAGGCCGTGATCGGCGCGACCGTCAGGGCGCTCTCCGGCTCGCCCTTCTCGACCACGATCGTCATCGACGACGCCTCCGACGACCGCACCTCCGAGGTCGCCCGCGAGAACGGGGGAGACGAGCTCGTCATCCTCCGCCGCGAGTTCCCCGATGCACGCAAAGGCAAGGGCGAGGGCCTCAACGACGCCGTCCGGCTCGTACGCGAACTCGTCGCCGAACGCGGACAGGACGTCGAGAGGGTGCTCGTCGCGGTGATGGATGCCGATGGCCGGCTCTCCGACGGCGCGATGGCCGAGATCCTCCCTCTGTTCGACGACCCCGAGGTCGGTGGCTCGCAGCTGGCGGTCCGCATCCGCAACCGCGACAAATTCCTCACCCGCTATCAGGACTTCCACTTCTGG
Organism: Microbacterium sp.; assembly: GCF_051860965.1. Taxonomy (GTDB): domain Bacteria; phylum Actinomycetota; class Actinomycetes; order Actinomycetales; family Microbacteriaceae; genus Microbacterium. Next base: position 176,145 of record NZ_JBIMKU010000006.1, on the reverse strand, counting down.
TCCACGACCGCCGTCACCCAACTCGGACGCGCAGCGACCGGCACCGTGTCGCTCGGCGGCAACGGGCAGTTCAGTCGACTCTCCGCGCTCAACGCGGCGGGGGAGAAGCCCTGGTCGGAGTCGCTCACCGAGGACCTCGACCTCGCCGTCACGATGGCGCTGCAGGGCTGGAAGCTCACCGCGACCCCGAAGGCCGCCGTCGAGCAGCAGGCGGTCGAGACGATCCCCGCACTCTTCACGCAGCGTCGCCGCTGGTTCCAGGGCCACATGTCGATGGCCAAGCGCCTGCCCGAGATCTGGCGCACGCCCACGCTTCCGCACAAGCGCGCGCTCGAGCTGTCCGCCTACATCCTCACCCCGTGGGTCACGATCCTGCCGTGGAGCATCCTGTTCCACTGGGCCATCATCGGCATGATCCTCGAATGGGGGACCTTCTTCGCCTTCGTGACCTCATCGCCGACCCTGCTCCTCGGCGCCGTCGCCTGGTACTTCCTCACCCTGGGTCCCGTCTTCGTGAGCGCCTGGGTCTACTACCGCCGGGACGAGGCGAAGGAGTTCTGGGTGTCGCTCCTGCATGCCCACGCGTTCCCGATCATCAACTACCTCGCGTTCGCCGCCGTGTGGAGCGCTCTGTCACGCATCCTCAAGAACGAGAACGGCTGGCAGAAGACCAAGCGCGTCGACGAGAACCTCACGCCCGCGATCGGAGTCCCCGCATGAGCGCCATCGTCGCCCCCACCCGCCGCCGTCAGCGCACCACGACCCCAGAGCCCCCGCACCGCGCGATGTCGCGTCGAGAGGTCCGCGACGCCGTCGCGCAGACCGCGAGCCGCCGCCACACCGCACGACCCTCCCATCGCTCGAGGCGGAGCCCGCCCGTCGGGGGACTTCAGCTCGGCAACGCGTACTTCGCCGCGATCGACGGCATGCGAGCCATCGCGATCCTCAGCGTGCTCGTCTACCACACGGGCATCTACCACAACGGCCTGTTCGGAGTCGACGTCTTCTTCGTCCTGTCCGGGTATCTCATCACCTTCACGCTGCTGCGCGAGTACCACAAGACCGGGACGCTCAAGATGGGGCAGTTCTACCTCCGCCGGGCGAAGCGTCTCCTCCCGCTGCTGCTCGTGACGATGCTGCTCACTCTGCTCGCGGTCGTCGCCTGGGGTGGATCGCACGAGCTCGAGAGGTTCGGCCAACAGGCGATCGCCTCCCTCGTCTACCTGACGAACTGGGAGCAGATCGCCGTGGGCCAGGCGTACTGGGACGGCTTCGAAGCCCTCAACCCGCTCGGCCACATGTGGTCGCTCGCGATCACCGAGCAGTTCTACCTCGTCTGGCCCGTCCTCATGCTCGTCGTCCTCCTCGTCGGCCGCGCCATCAGCAAGCGTGTCTCGTCGCGCGAGAACGCCTGGCAGTGGTCCAAGCTGACCGCACTCCTGGTCATGAGCGTAGGTGCGGTCGGCCTGATCGCGTCCGCCGTGATCCCCAATCTGGTCTACGACGGCAGCAACGCCGACCGGGTCTATCTCGGGACCGACACCCACTTCTCGGGTCTCGTCGCCGGCGCGGTCGCGGCATCCATCACCTACCTGATGCTGCAAAGTCGCGCCCGGCGGGAAGCGTCGCCCGGCTACATCTCCAAAGGCCCCAGCGTCTTCGCCGACGGTGTCAAGACGGTGCTCGTCACGGTCTCGTCCGTGGTCCTGCTTGCGCTGATCGTGATCTTCTCCCTCCAGGCCACCACCTACGAGGCCGCCTGGCTGTTCCAGTACGGCTTCGTCACGGTCGCGATCCTCGCGAGCCTGCTGGTGCTCACTCTCACGAGCCCGCACAACCTCGTCGCGAAGGTCTTCGCCTGGAAGCCGCTCGTCGAGCTCGGCAAAGTCTCCTACACGCTGTTCCTCATCCACATGCCCCTCTACTGGGTGATCATGAGGACCGGCGACTGGAACGCGTGGGATCTGCTCATCCTGGGCGTGCCCGTGTCGATCCTCGTCGCCTGCGGCCTGCATCACCTCGTGGCCGAGCCTCTGCGGATGCGCCCCTGGCGGCGCGGGGGAGCGACCTTCTGGGCGACACTCGCCCTCACGACCGCATCGGTGCTCGTCGTGCCGACGGTGGTCACCGCGATGCCCAAGGGCGCCGGCTCCACCACCGTGCTCACCCTCGGCGACTCGCTCGCGAACGACTTCGCCGGCGCCCTCGCCGCCAACGCCGGCGAGCACTTCACCGTCGTCGACGGCGGACTCCCCGGCTGCGGCATCTCCGGCGCCTCCGGCCAGCAGGCCGCCAACGGCATCACGCAGGGAGCCCCCACCGGCTGCGCGAACTGGGTCGAGCGGTGGCAGAAGCACATCGACTCCGCCAAGCCCGATGCGATCGTCGTCAACATCGCGTGGGACGCCGTCACCCAGATCTTCGGCGAAGTCCGGACGGACGTCCTGGACTCCGCGTTCGCCGCGACGTACCGGGCCGAGCTGGTCAGGATGGTCGAGCTGCTCGACGGCACCGGAGCATCCGTCCACATCGCCAACTCGCGCCTGCACAACGCCGTCGTCACTCCCGCTCAAGCGGTCGCGTTCAACGGCATCCTCGCCGACGTCCTCGCCTCGTACCCCACGATCCAGCTCCTCGACCTGCAGGCCCAGGTCTGCTCCACCGAGGACTGCACGACCGAGACGACGACGGGCGAGAAGATGTACCTGGACAACCGCGTCCACTTCTCCGACGCCGGCAAGCGCGAGATCGCCCCCTGGCTCACCGCCTCCATCCAGAACGCACTCCCGGCGGTCGCGGGACGCTGACTCGAGCCCACCGCGATACGCGAAAGCGCGGGCGTCGGGACCGCAGGACAGGCCCCTGACACACGGAGATCTCAGCCGGATGCACGCAGATCCACCGGCATCCCGCACCCGCAGCGGTCGCGATCCGTAGCGTCGGAGACGACCACTCACATCACTCGAGCAGGACAGGACCACCGACATGTCGACGAGCACCGTTTCGATCACCACCGCGACCGGCCAGCTGAGCCTGCGCGAATTGCATGAGCTCGTCCGCGATGCACGGGGGCGCGAAGCGGCCGTGACAGCGGCATTCGACCAGGCGCGGGCGGCCCGCAAGAGTGCGGAGCGCGCGCTCGATGTTCGCACGCGCGTCCTGGCGAACGAGCGCCGCCGGCTGCGCTCGCACCTCGCGCACGGCATCACCTGCGCGGGCGAGGGCGGCGACCGGACGTGGTCGTGCGCGTGCGGTGCGTCCGGTGCTGTCCGTCCGCTCGCAGCGGCCTGACCGGCTAGCGCCCCGACCGATAGAGCTCCCGCAGCTCCTGCCGCGTCTGCACCCCCGCCTTCCGCATCGCGCGGTTGAGGTGCGACTCGACCGTCCTCGTCGAGACGAACAGCATCTGCCCTATCTCGGAGTTGGGAAGACCGGATGCCGCGAGCCGCGCGATCTCGCGCTCGCGATCGGTGAGGTTGTGGGGGACTCGGCGCAGCGGCGCGGGAACCCCTGTGCCCTCGACCTCGGTGCGCAGTCGCGTCGCGTGCGTCTCGGCCTCTTCCGCTGCCGCGAGGTCGCCGGAGCGCTCTGCGAGGACGGCGACCTCGCTCCACGTGAGGAGCGCGAAGAACCAGCGTCCGTCGTCCTCCGCCTGCTGCGCGCCCGCACGCATACCCTGCAGATCCTGGCTGACGCGAGCGATCAGCAGTTCCAGATGCGCCTTCACGCCGTCCCCGCCGACCTGGTCGATCCTCGGACGTGAGCGCTCCAGCCGGTCCGCGGTGAGATCCGCGCCGACCGCGGAGAGGTAGGCGTAGGCCGCCGCGAGCCGGAATCCGCGATCCCACAGCTGATCGCCCACCGCGCTCAGCAGATCGGCGGCTCCGACGGCATCCCCCTGCGCGCGAAGCTCCTCGGCGTCGATCCACTCGCGCTGCATTCCGGGAAAGGCGCCCTGGACGCCCACGATCGCATCGGTCGGCGCCTCGGCGATCACGCCGCCGCGCCGGGCGGCGATGGATGTCGCGATGGCCTGGATGCCGAGGTGCGCGAGCCCCTCGTCGACCGGCGCGACCAGCTGCGAGACCGTGCCGATGATGTCCTCGGCCTCACCATGGCGCCCTGCGATGAAGGACGACAGCGCCGCCATGTAGACGTAGCGGTGGAGATCGCTCGGATCGAATGCCTCCGACGCCGCCGTGATCCCGGCTGCTGCGAGCTGGCGCGCCCGCGCGTACTGACCGTCGGCGGTGAGCGCGATCACGACGACCAGATCGAGGAGAGAGTCCTCGATGCCCTGGTCCTTCAACGGAAGGGCGAGCGCGAGCGCTGTGTCGACATCGCCGCCAGCGAGAGCGATGTACGCCCGGTGCATCGGCAGCAGCCACGCCTGATCAGCGGGCAGGGAGTCCTCGTCGGGAAGTTCGCCGGGATCGACCGCACGCACGAGCATGGTCTCGACGAGCGCACGTCGAAGCTGCAGCGCACCTGCTGCTTCCGGGTGCTCGCGCGCGCTCTCATCGAGGATGCGCGCCGCTCCCGCCGGGTCGCCCTGGACCAGCGCGTGGTAGGACGCATACCAGAGGTCCCACGCCACGATGCCCTCAGGAGTGCCGGGGAGGCTCCTGCTCGAGCGGATGAGCGCGGAGATCTCGGCGCCGGTGTTCGAGGCGCGGCCCAGCACTGCGAGCAGGGCCGCGGCGGTGTCGCGCGTGTGCTGCTTGTCCCAGGCTGCGCGCGCCTCGGCGAGGCGCTGCCGCTCGTACTCGTGCACGAGAGCGACGAACAGCTCGGCCTGGTCGTCGTTGTGGGGGACCACGGAGAGGATGCCGGCGGTGCGCACGTCGTGGAGGTCCTCGGTCACCAGCATCCGTCTGATGTTCGACGTCTCGTTGCGGAAGTACGACACGATCAGCGGCTGCCGCACCGCGACGAGCGCGACGGAGCCCGCCGAGAAGATCTCGATGAAGCCGAGATCGGCGAGCGCCTCGATGGCCTCGCGGCCGATGGCGCCGGTCGCCTGCGCGATCGGAGCAGAGCCGAGGAAGGCGAGCGTCGCGAGATCGTCGCGGAGCTCGGTGGGCAGGGGCCTCAGGACGGTCTCGACGATGCTCGACATCGCGGGTGTCCACAGATCGCCGTGCGAGTGCACCGTGTTGCCCTCGAGGCGCAGCCGGCCGGCGCGGAGCGCCGCCTCGTAGAGCGCTCGTGCGAGGCCCTCGTTCCCGGCGGTCGCGGCATAGATGTCCGACATCGTGCCGGGATCGAACTCGTGCCCGTGCGCGGCGGACAGCGTGCGCTCGAGCTCCTTCACCCGCAGCGGCGCGAGACGGAGCTGGAACGTCGCCTCCGCGCCGTTGTTGATGAACCCGTTGGTCGTGCCGCTGCCGATGAGTCTCGTCGTGGCGATAGGGGTGCCGGTGTGACGACGCACACGGGTCAGTACGCCCCAGCTCATCGGGTCGACGAGCTCCCAGCTGTCGACGAGGATCAACGACGCTCGATCGCCGACGAGCGAGACCATGTCGTTGTAGGCCGTCAGCAGGCTCGACATCGACACCGACAGCCAGCCGAGCGCGGCGAGCGGCGTCGACGAGAAGGCATGCCACCCCTCGACGCGGAGCACGTTCGTGCCGCGAGCGGTGAAGTACCCGCCGATCGCGTCGAGGAGCGCGGCGCGACCCGAGCCGTTCTCGCCGACGATGTCGAGACTGCCGCCGGCGTTGATCACCTCGATCGCGTGGAGCAGGCTGTCGTCGCGGGCTTGCACGGCTGACTCCTCACCCCGGCAGCGCGGCATCGCGCCGGTGGCCAGGAGTCTATGACACTCGTAACCGCGTTTCGAGGAGAGTACCGGTGGTGGGACTCGAACCCACATGTCCTCACGGACAACCGATTTTGAGTCGGTCGCGTCTGCCATTCCGCCACACCGGCCGGGCGGAGCCCCACTCCGCCGTCGCGAACGACCATACCGTAGGATTCAGAGGTGACTGAGCTTGAAGAGCCCACCGTTCCCGCGGCATCCACCCCTCGTCGTGTCGTCGTCGCCGAGGATGAGTCGCTCATCCGGCTCGACATCGTCGAGATCCTTCGCGACAACGGATTCGACGTCGTCGGCGAGGCCGGTGACGGCGAGACGGCGGTCCAGCTCGCGACCGAGCTGCGCCCCGATCTGGTCATCATGGATGTCAAGATGCCGCAGCTCGACGGCATCTCGGCCGCCGAGAAGCTGAGCAAGAACCACATCGCCCCCGTCGTCCTGCTGACGGCGTTCAGCCAGAAGGAGCTCGTCGAGCGGGCCAGTGAGGCGGGTGCGCTCGCCTACGTCGTGAAGCCCTTCACCCCCAACGACCTGCTGCCGGCGATCGAGATCGCGCTGGCGCGCTACGAGCAGATCATCACCCTCGAGGCCGAGGTCGCCGACATGGTCGAGCGCTTCGAGACCCGCAAGCTCGTCGACCGGGCCAAGGGCCTGCTCAACGAGAAGATGGGGCTCTCCGAGCCCGAGGCATTCCGCTGGATCCAGAAGGCGTCGATGGACCGCCGCCTCACGATGCAGGATGTCGCGAAGGCGATCATCGAGCAGCTCGCGCCGAAGAAGGGCTGACCCGCTCAGTCCTGTTTCGGCAGGTCCTTGATCATGTTCGTGATCCGGACGGTCGAGCATCGTCTGCCCTGATCGTCGGTCACGACGATCTCGTGCACCGTCATGGTGCGCCCGAGGTGGATCGGCGTGCACACCCCCGTCACGACTCCCGATGTCGCCGAGCGGGTGTGCGTCGCGTTGATGTCCACACCGACGGCGAGGCGACCCGGGCCCGCGTGCAGGTTCGCGGCCATCGAGCCGAGCGACTCGCCGAGCACGACGTACGCGCCGCCGTGCAGGAGCCCCACGGGCTGCGTGTTGCCTTCGACGGGCATCGTGGCGACGCAGCGCTCGACGGTGAACTCCGTGAACTCCATGCCCATCTTCTCGGCGAGGGCGCCCGTTCCGCGGCTCGCGGCCCAGTCGAGGCCGTTGATCTCAGCGGAGGATGGCACGCTCATGGGACTCGCTCTCGGGTGTCGGATGCCCTGGCTAAACTCTCAGGGTGACGGACTCCGCAAAGCCTACCCTTCTCGTCGTCGACGGCCATTCGCTGGCATATCGGGCCTTCTTCGCCCTCCCGGTCGACAACTTCTCCACGAAGGACGGCCAGCACACGAACGGCATCTACGGGTTCCTCTCGATGCTGATCAACCTCATCAAGGCCGAGAAGCCCACGCACCTCGCCGTCGCCTTCGACACGTCCCGCCAGTCCTTCCGCACGCGCGAGTACACCGAGTACAAGGCGAACCGCTCCGAGTCCCCGTCCGAGTTCAAGGGGCAGATCCCGCTCCTTCAGGACTGCCTCGCCGCGATGAGCATCCAGGTCCTGGCGAAGGAGGACTTCGAAGCCGACGACATCCTCGCGACGCTCGCGACGCAGGGGGCCGCGCACGGCTACGACGTCCTCGTCTGCTCCGGAGACCGTGACACGATCCAGCTCGTGAACGACGACGTCACGCTCCTATATCCGAACGTCCAGGGCGTTTCGCAGCTCAAGCGCTACGACCGCCAGGCCGTGATCGACCGCTACGGCGTGCCGCCCGAGCAGTACCCCGATATCGCGGCCCTCGTCGGCGAGACGAGCGACAACCTGCCGGGCGTTCCGAAGGTGGGGGAGAAGACCGCCGTCAAGTGGCTGACCCAGTTCGGCTCGCTCGACGAGCTGCTCGCCAACGCAGACAAGGTGACCGGTGTCGTGGGCGGAAACCTCCGCGAGCACCTCGACGACGTCCGGCGCAACCGCCGGCTCAACCGGCTCCTGACCGACGTCGAGCTGCCCGTCACGGTCGCCGACCTCGAGGTCCAGCCGATGGACGCTCAGGGAGTGCGCGACATCTTCTCCCGCCTCGAGTTCAAGACGCTGATCCCGCGCGTCGCCGAACTCGCGGGCATCGAACAGCAGATGGCCGCCGTCGCATCCGCCGCCGCGCAGCTCGCGCCGGTCGCGGAGCAGCTCGACGGCCCCGCCCTCGCCGCGTGGCTCGCCGACAAACCCGGCGAGGTCGCCGTCACCCTCGCCGTCCAGGGCGGCCTTCCGGCCCGCGTGGGCGTGTCGACGACGGATGCCGCGGCTGAGGCCGACTGGTCGCCGGAGGTCGCGGCATCCCTCGCCTCCTGGCTCGCCTCCGACGCACCGAAGGTCTTCAACGACGCCAAACCGCAGGTCAAGGCTCTCTTCCGCGCCGGTACGACCCTCGACGGACTCGCTTTCGACACGAGTGTCGCGGGGTGGCTGCTGAAGCCGAGCTTCCCCGACAAGAGCCTCGCCGATCTCGTCGATCGCTACCTCGACGAGAAGCTGCCCGAGGCAGATCCGACGCAGCTCGTGCCCGAGACCGAGGGCGCCACACCCGGTCAGCTGTCCTGGTACACGCTGCGGGTCGCCGACGCGCTGCGCGCCGAGATGGCGCCGAGCGTGGCATCCGTCCTCGCCGACATCGAGCTGCCGACCCTCACGGCCCTCGCCGCCATGGAGCTCGCGGGCGTCGCCGTCTCGCATGACAGGCTGTCGGGTTTCTCCGGCGAGCTCGCGGCCCGTGCCGACGCGATCGCGCAGGAGGCCTACGCGACGATCGGCAGAGAGGTGAACCTCGGCTCTCCCAAGCAGCTGCAGGAGGTCCTGTTCGAAGAGCTGCAGCTTCCCAAGACCCGCAAGACGAAGACGGGGTACTCGACGGATGCCGCGGTGCTCGCCGATCTGCAGGAGCAGGCGCCGCATCCGTTCCTCGATCAGCTCCTGCAGCACCGCGAGGCGACGAAGCTCCGCCAGATCATCGAGTCGCTCGACAGTGCGATCGCCGCTGACGGCCGCATCCGCACGACGTATGTGCAGACCGGCAGCCAGACGGGTCGCCTGTCGAGCACCGATCCGAATCTGCAGAACATCCCCGTCCGCACCGAGGAGAGCCGGCGCATCCGCGCCGCGTTCGAAGTCGGCGCAGGCTACGAGACGCTGCTGACGGCCGACTACTCCCAGATCGAGATGCGCATCATGGCGCATCTGTCCGAAGATCCGGGGCTCGTCGAGGCGTTCAACTCCGGCGAGGACCTCCACCGTTTCGTGGGCGCGCGGGTCTTCGGCGTCGAGCCGGCCGACGTCACCGCCGCCATGCGCACGAAGGTCAAGGCGATGTCGTACGGGCTCGTCTACGGCCTGTCGGCATTCGGTCTCTCGAAGCAGCTGCGCATCGAGCAGTCCGAGGCGAAGCAGCTCATGATGGAGTACTTCGCCCGCTTCGGCGCCGTGCGCGACTATCTGCGCTCGTCCGTCGAGCAGGCGCGCATCGACGGCTACACCGAGACGATCTTCGGGCGTCGGCGCCCGTTCCCCGACCTCGCGAGTCCCAACCGGGTGCTGCGCGAGAACGCCGAGCGCGCGGCGCTCAACGCTCCGATCCAGGGCAGCGCGGCCGACATCATGAAGATCGCGCTGTTCCACATCCACGACGAGTTCGCCCGCGAAGGTCTCGGCTCGCGCGTGCTGATGCAGATCCACGATGAGCTCGTCGTCGAAGTGGCCCCGGGGGAGTGGGATGCCGCCGAGCGCATCGTGCGCGAGCGCATGGGCGACGCCGCATCGCTGACCGTGCCCCTCGATGTGCAGATCGGACGCGGCGCGAACTGGGACGACGCCGCGCACTGATCACGATTCGGACCGATCCGGCTCCGCCGTGCAGCATTCGGTTTTGGTCGCGTCCGGAGAGGCTCGTAGGCTCGTGGGCATGACTGATGCTTCACGCACCCCCACGCCGATCGACACGATCGCAGACGCGTGGGTCGACACCCTGGCCGAGCTCGAACCGTCACTGGCGACGTACATCGGGCGCTTCGAATACAACGACCGCTTCGGCGACTACTCGCCCGAGGGCACCGAGCGTCTCCTCGCCGAGGCTCGCGCGACCCACGCGGCGCTCGCTTCCGCCACTCCAGTCGACGCGATCGACGAGGTGACCAAGATCGACCTCCTGCGCGAGATCGACCTGCAGCTCGAGCTGCACGACGCCGACTGGCACCTGCGCAACGTCAACGTGATCGCCTCGCCCGTGCAGGAGCTGCGATCGGTGTTCGACCTCATGCCGACGGCGACCGCCGACGACTGGTCGGTCGTCGCGACCCGGCTGCGCGCACTGCCCGGCGCGATCGACGGCTACGTCGAGACGCTCCGGTCGGGCATCGCGAAGGGCGTCGTGCCCGCACGTCGCCAGGTCGTGGAATCGATCACGCAGATCGGGCGCTACACGGCCGACAACGGCTTCTTCGCGACCTTCGCAGGCGACGCCGCCCCCGCCGAGGGCCAGCTCCCGGCATCCCTCGCCGTCGAACTCGCCGACAGCGCGAACGCGGCGCGCGTCGCGTACGACCAGCTCGCCGACTTCTTCTCGAGCGAGCTCGCGCCCGCGTCGAGCGAGAAGGACGCCGTCGGACGAGAGCTGTACGCCCTGAACTCGCGCCGGTTCCTCGGCGCGACGATCGACCTCGACGAGACCTACGAGTGGGGCGTCGAAGAGCTCCGCCGCATGGTCGAGGAGCAGACCTCGATCGCTAACGAGATCAAGGCCGGCGCCTCGGTCGAAGAGGCGGTCGCGTTCCTCGAGCAGGACTCGTCGCGCAAGCTGCACGGCACCGAGGCCCTGCAGAAGTGGATGCAGGAGACCAGCGACCGCGCCGTCGAGGAGCTCGGCCGTACGCACTTCGACATCGCCGACCCGATCCGCCGTCTCGAGTGCATGATCGCGCCGACGAAAGAAGGCGGCATCTACTACACCGGTCCGACCGACGACTTCTCGCGTCCGGGCCGCATGTGGTGGTCGGTGCCCGAGGGCGTGACCGAGTTCGACACGTGGCGCGAGCTCACGACCGTCTACCACGAGGGCGTTCCGGGGCACCACCTCCAGATCGCACAGGCCGTCTACAACCGCGCGCAGCTCAACTCGTGGCGCCGTCTGCTGGGCGGCACATCGGGCCACGCCGAGGGCTGGGCTCTCTATGCGGAACGCCTCATGGAGCAGCTCGGATACCTCGACGACCCGGCGGATCGCCTCGGCATGCTCGACGGCCAGCGCATGCGTGCCGCCCGTGTCGTGCTCGACATCGGCGTCCACCTTGAGAAGCCCCGCCTCGACGGCGCCGGCACGTGGGACCACGACTACGCGCTGGACTTCATGCGCGGCAACGTCAACATGCCCGACGAGTTCGTGCAGTTCGAGGTCAATCGCTACCTCGGCTGGCCGGGTCAGGCGCCGTCGTACAAGGTGGGCCAGCGCATCTGGGAGCAGCTGCGCGATGACGTCGCCGCCCGCGAGGGCGAGGCGTTCGACATCAAGGCGTTCCACAAGCGCGCGCTCGACATCGGAGGCGTCGGTCTCGACACGCTTCGCGCGGCGCTCGCGAACTGACCGCGGGACGGAATAGGTCGGGGCCGAGCGGAGTTCGTATTCACATGAATGAAATCCAGCTCGGCCTCGACACTTTCGGCGACGTCACGATCGACGACGCGGGCAACCGTCTCACCGACGCCGAGACGATCCGCAACGTCGTCGCGCAGGCGGCTCTCGCCGACGAGGTCGGACTCTCGTTCTTCGGCGTGGGGGAGCATCACCGCCCCGAGTTCGCGATCTCGAGCCCCGAGATCGTGCTCGCGGCCGCGGCATCCGTCACCAAGAGCATCCGCCTCGGCACCGCCGTCACCGTCCTCTCGAGCGACGACCCGGTGCGCGTGTACGAGCGGTTCGCGACTCTCGACGCCGTCTCGAACGGGCGCGCCGAGGTGATCCTCGGGCGCGGATCGTTCATCGAGTCGTTCCCGTTGTTCGGCTACGACCTGCGCGACTACGAAGTGCTCTTCGAGGAGAAGCTCGATCTCTTCTCCCAGCTCATGACCGAGCAGCCCGTCACGTGGCAGGGCACGACACGCGCGAGTCTGACCGACGCGGATGTCTTCCCGAAGACCGCGAACGGACTCAAGGCGTGGATCGGCGTCGGCGGCTCGCCCGAATCCGTCGTCCGCGCCGCCCGGTACGGCTACGGACTCATGCTCGCGATCATCGGAGGACCCGCGCACCGCTTCCGGCCGTTCGTCGACCTCTATCACCGGTCGCTGGACTCGTTCGGTCGCGAGACGCTTCCCGTCGGCATCCATTCGCCGGGCCACATCGCCGACACCGACCAGCAGGCCTGGGATGAGGCGTACGCCGGCTTCGAGGCGATGAACAACACGATCGGGCGCGAGCGCGGGTGGCCGCCGTACAACCGCCTGCGCTTCCAGCACGACATCGGTCCGGAGGGCTCGATCTACGCGGGTTCGCCCGAGACCGTCGCCCGCAAGATCGCCGACACCGTCCGCACCCTCGGCGCCGAACGGTTCGACCTGAAGTTCTCGACCGGCACTCTGTCTCACGACAAGCTCATGCGCTCGATCGAGCTCTACGGCACGAAGGTCACGCCCCTCGTGCGCGAGATGCTCGCGTAAAACTTTGATCCTTGCCGCGGTCGCGGCATCCCTACGATGAAACCCATGACGGATGCCTCGACCGCCGCACGCGCCGTCACGACGTCCGAGCGGCTCGACCGCCTCCCGTTCACGAAGCAGCACCTGCGGGTGCTCACCGGGTCGGGCATCGGGTGGGCGCTGGACGCCATGGACGTCGGACTCATCTCGTTCGTCATCGCAGCCCTCGCCGTCCAGTGGCAGCTGCAGCCCGCGGAGGCCGGCTGGATCGCATCCATCGGCTTCCTCGGCATGGCCGTCGGCGCGACTCTGGGCGGCCTGCTCGCAGACCGGTTCGGGCGACGCCAGATCTTCGCCGTCACGCTCGTGGTCTACGGACTCGCCACCGGAGCGAGCGCCCTCGTCGGAGGACTCGCGCTGCTGCTCGTGCTCCGCTTCTTCGTCGGGCTCGGCCTCGGCGCCGAACTGCCCGTGGCGTCCACGTACGTGAGCGAGTTCGCTCCCGCGCGCATGCGCGGCCGCCTGATCGTCATCCTCGAGGCGTTCTGGGCGATCGGATGGACGGCCGCCGCCCTCATCGGCTTCTTCGTCATCCCGGCGTCGGAGAGCGGGTGGCGCTGGGCCTTCGCGATCGGCGCGATCCCCGCCGTGTACGCCCTCATCGTGCGGTGGGGTCTTCCCGAGTCCGCGCGCTGGCTCGATCGGCGCGGGCGGCACGACGAGGCGGATGCCGTCGTGCGCCGGTTCGAGAAGTCGGCCTCGGTCACGTGGGAGGCCAAGCGGCGCCTCACGACGGGACCGATCGAACTCCCGCCCGCCGCGACGACCGCCCGCGACCGACTCTCGGCGCTGTGGTCGCGCGAGTTCCGCCTGCGCACCGCGAGCCTGTGGATCGTGTGGTTCTGCGTCAACTTCGCCTATTACGGCGCCTTCATCTGGCTGCCGTCGATCCTCGTGCAGCAGGGCTACGACCTCGTGCGCTCCTTCGGCTACACGCTCATCATCACGCTCGCGCAGCTGCCCGGGTACGCCCTCGCCGCGTGGCTCATCGAAGTCTGGGGTCGCCGCCTGACGCTGTCGGTGTTCCTCGCGGGCTCCGCCGCGGCCGCCGTCTTCTTCGGCACAGCCTCGACCGAGGCGACCGTGATCGCGGCGGGGATGGCCCTGTCGTTCTTCAACCTCGGCGCGTGGGGCGCCCTGTATGCCGTGAGCCCCGAGCTCTATCCCACATCGCTCCGCGCGACCGGATCCGGGTGGGCCGCCGGTGTCGGTCGCATCGCTTCGATCGTCGCGCCGCTGGTCGTGGCGTCGCTCCTGGTCACCGAGGGATCGACCGTGATCCTCTTCGTCATGTTCGGGGTGTTCTTCGCCGTTGCCGCCGCCGCGACCTGGGGGCTCGTCGACGCGCGCGGACGGACGCTCGACGAACGCTAGGTAGCCTGGAGGCATGAGCTCCATCCGCTACGCCGCCATCGGCGACTCGTTCACCGAGGGCGTCGGCGATGAGCTGCCCGACGGCCGCGTCCGCGGCTGGGCGGATCTCGTCGCGGAGGGATGGGCGGATGCCGCGGGCGAGAGCATCGAGTACGCGAACTTCGCGATCCGAGGCAAGCTCGCCGGGCCCATCGTCGAGCAGCAGCTGGAGCCCGCTCTGGCGCTCAAGCCCACGCACCTGTCGTTCAACGGCGGCGGCAACGACATGCTGCGACCGCGGACGTCGCTCGCGCACATCGCCGATTTCTTCACGCATGTCCTCGAGCGGTGCGATGCGGAGGGCGTGACGCTCATCGTGCTGTCGGGCGCGAACCCGTCCGGTCAGCTCCCGCTCGGCCCCGTGTTCCAGCGGCGGGGCGACCAGCTCTCGGCAGCCGTGGTGGCGCGGCTCGAAGGACGACCGGATGTCGTGCGCGCTCTCAACTGGCCGGATCGAGAACTCTCCAGCCCGCCCTACTGGTCACCGGACCGGCTCCACATGAATGCGCGCGGCCACCACCGCGTCGCGGCCCGCGTGCTCACCGCCCTCGGCATGGAGCCGCCGGCCGGGTGGTGGTCGCTTCCTCCGCTGCCCGATGCCGTGAATCTGCGCGGCGCCCGCTACTACCGCGAACACGTCGGTCCGTGGGTCAAGCGCCGGCTGACCGGTACGTCGTCCGGCGACAACCGCGAGCCGAAACATCCCGCCTGGGTGACGGTCGACCCCTCACACGCCTGAGGCGAGCGCGTACTCCGAGCCCGACACCGTGCGCTCGAGCAGCTCGTGGTCGACCAGATACCGCCGCAGGACCGCGACATCCCCGCGCGGCGCGAAGGGCTCGAGCCGTTCGTTCACCTCGGCCTCGCTGAGCACCTCGCCCGACGAGAACGCGCGCCCCGCCACCCACGCCAGCAGCTCGCGTCGGTCGCCGTGCTGCACGGGATAGCGGTCGATCCGCCCGTCCTTGTCGAGGAATCTGTCGACGCCGGTCCTTCTCACCGGCGGATTCTCGTTCAGGATGCTGCGCACGAAAGCCTCGTCGAACACCCACGCTCCGTCTGCGCGCTGGCTGACGAGCCCGATGTCAGCGAGTCGGGCGAGCGCTCGCTCGCGGCGGTTGTCGGTGAGATCGGCCTGGGACACCTCTGCCAGTACGGCGCGGAGCTCGGGGTTCAGGAGGGCGGCGACCACAGCGCGCCAACGATCGCTCATGCGTGCTTCACCGTGTAGGTCAGTTCGGCGAACGCGCCGGCCTTGTTCACCGCCGTCAGCTCGAGCATGTCTGCCCCGAGCACGCGGGGGAGAAGCGGCTTGCCCGAGGTCAGTGTGGCGGGGGCGATCGAGACGCGGATCTCGTCCAGCAGGCCGGCATCCGCGAACTGCCCCGCGAGATCGCCGCCGCCGACGACCCAGACATCGAGGTCGCCCGCGGCATCGCGGATGGCCGGCCAGGCATCCGTCACCGAACCCTGGACGAATCTCACGTCCGCCCCCTCGACGCCGGGCAGATCGCGTGTCGTGAAGACGTACGTGGGTCGCGCGCCATAGAAGGCGGGCCACTTCTCGGGATGGTCGATGAGATCCTCGTGCGCGAGCACCCACTGATAGGTCGTCGAGCCCTGGACGAGCACACCGATGCCCGCGAGGAAGCGCTGGAAGTCGTCGTCGCCGCCCTCGCCACCGGGCGCTGCGAACAGCCAATCGAGCGAATCGTGGTCGTCGGCGAGGAACCCGTTCAGCGTGGTCGCGGTGTAGAAGATGACCTTCGGCATGGAGGTCAATGTAGCGGTCGGCCGCGACATCTTGTATTCAACCAAGCGGTACTGTACTGTTCAGTTGAATACGGAAGAGGCGCTCATGTCGACCGACCAGCTCAGCAGGACCTTCTCGGCCCTTGCCGACCCGACCAGGCGGGCGATGCTCGCGCGGCTCGCACAGGGCGAGGCGACGGTCGGCGAGCTCGCAGAGCCCTTCGACATGACCTTCGCCGCCGTCTCGAAGCACCTCCGCGTCCTCGAAGCGGCGGGACTCGTCTCTCGGGGGAGGGACGCCCAGTACCGCCCCGCTCGACTCGAGGCGCGCCCGCTCGCCGCGGCATCGCGGTGGATCGGCGACTACGCCGCCTTCTGGCAGGACAGCGTCGACGCCCTCGACGGGTACCTCAACGCCCTCCAGACCGTTCGCACCATCGACAAGGGAGACCACCATGGCTGACTACTTCACGATCACGCGCGAGCTCGCCGCACCGCGCGAACTCGTCTTCGAGGCGCTCACCCGCCCCGAGCACTTCGCCGTCTGGTTCGGCACCGCCGCCGTCGAGGTGCCGCAGGACAGCCTCACGATGGACGTGCGACCCGGCGGCGCATTCCGTGCCGTCATGGTGCTCCCCGACGGCAACCGCATCGACTGGGCGGGGGAGTACATCGAGGTCGACCCGCCCGCACACCTCGCCATGACGCTGACCGACAACCCCGACGAGTACGCGGGACTCCCGGTGCTGTTCGACCTGGAGGACATCGACGGCGCGACACGCCTCACGATCAGTCAGGATCGCGCCGACTTCGGCGACGAGCAGGTCGCCGCCACGATCGCGGGCTACAACGCCTTCATCGACGACATCGAGCGGATCGTCGTCTCGCGCTGACGCGTCAGAGTGCACCTGCTCGATGCAGCGCCGCGCGGGCCAGCTCGACGCCCGCCCGCGCGGCGCTGACGGCATCCGCTCCCTCGAGCATCGCGATCAGGTACCCGGCGGCGAACGCGTCGCCGGCGCCCGTCGAGTCCACGACGTCCGCGCGGACGACCGGCACCTCGACGGTCGCGCCGTCGATCGTGATGAGGACCGGATCCCCGCCCCGCTTGACGACGTAGACGCCGGGTGCCTCGAGCCCGAGTTCCGACACGAGTGCGGCTTCGTCGGCGTTCGCGAACACGATCCCGGGCGCGAGCGCGTCGAGCAGCTCCGCAAGGACCTCGCCGCCGAGGAGGCCCATCGTCGCGGTGCTCGAGAGGTCGAGCGACAGCGGGATGCCGCGGCCGCGCAGCATCGTCGCGGCGCCGAGCAGCGCTCTGCGCGACCCCTCGTCCGCGAACCCGTACAGCGGGAGGTGCACGTGGCGGGCGCCGTCGAGCCAGGTCGGATCGATGGCCTCCAGCTCCGCCGCGGCACCGCGGTCGGTGATCATCGTGCGCTCGCCCTCGTCGTCCACGAGGATCACGATCGCCCCGGTGCGGCCGGCGCGCTGGACCCGGGCATCCACCCCCGCGCCCTCGAGTTCGGCGACGAGGGTCGAGCCGAGGGTGTCTGCGCCGACGCGGCCGATGAACCGGACGACATGCCCGCCATCCGCTGCTCCCGCGGCCGCGACCGCGACGTTCGCGGCGCTGCCGCCGCGCGTCAGGCGCACTTCGGCGGGGTTGTCCGTGCCGCGGGCGAGGTGCGCACCGCCGAGCACGATCAGGTCGGCGACGAGATCGCCGATCACGACGAGCATCAGCCGGCGTCCGCCATCGCACGAGCGATCTCGGCACCGAGCGCGACGTTGCCGCGGTACACCTCGACGTTCACGTCGAGGCTCCGCCCGCCGGTCTCTCGCTGCATGAAGTCGAGCAGGAAGGGGGTCGTGTCGTGACCCGAGACCCCGGCGTCGTCGGCCTCGGCGAGAGCCCGGGCGAGCACGTCGTCGTGGAGGTCGGGGTCGAGCTGGGCGTCCGAGGCGACGGGATTCGCGACGAGCAGCGTCGAGGCGAGCCCCAGCGCGTCGCGCACCACGGCGATGCGCGCGATCTCGGCGGGGGAGTCCACCGCGTACTCGATGTCGTAGCCCGAGTCCGAGATGTAGAACCCGGGGTAGTCGGTCGTACGGTAGCCGACGACGGCGAGATTGAGCGTCTCGAGCCGTTCGAGGGTCAGCGGGATGTCGAGGATCGACTTGACCCCCGCGCTCACGACGACGAGCGGCAGCGCCGCGAGCGTGCCGAGGTCGGCGGACTCGTCGAAGGTCTCCTGCGCGCGGCGGTGGACGCCTCCGAGACCGCCCGTCGAGAACACGCGCACGCCCGCGAGGTGGGCGAGGTGGGCCGTGGCGGCGACCGTCGTGCCCGCGCTCAGGCCCTTGACGGCGGCGACCGGCAGGTCGCGGAGGCTCGCCTTCACGACGCCGTCGCTCGTCGACAGTCGTGCGATCTCCTCGGCCGACAGACCGACGGTCGGGATGCCGTCCACGACGCCGATCGTCGCGGGCACGACGCCCGCGGCCCGCACCCGTTCCTCGGCTTCGGTCGCCACCTGGAGATTGCGAGGGCGGGGCAGTCCGTGGGTGAAGATCGTCGATTCCAGTGCGAGGACCGGGCGCCCGGCATCCACGGCATCCCGCACCTCGTCCGCCACACGCAACGCTGTCATTCCTCGCCCTTCGTCTACGCGCACACCGCGCGCGCTCTCGAGCCTAGGGGCGGGACCCGCGGGGTGCGCGCGGCGGATCCATTCCGAGATGGATGCGGGTCCTGCGTCGCTCGACGACGATGAACGCGCCGCCGACCAGCCACAGCGGCACCTGTGTCAGGAAGGCGACACGGAACGCGTCGAGCGTGTAGGTCGCGGGTGTGCCCGCTCCCTGCAGGTCGAGAGCGAGACCGATGAGGAAGATCGCGACGAGGGCCGCGAGGAACCCGCCTGCGTTCGTGACGCCCGTGGCGGTGCTGAGCCGGTGCGCCGGGTTGTGCGTGCGCGCATGGTCGAACGCGATCATCGACGCGGGGCCGCCCATCGCGAGCGCGACGGCGAGACCGAACAGCAGCCAGAGCGGCGCCGGCCCGGGGTAGGCGATCACGACGAGCCATGTCGCCATCTGGACCGCGACGGCAGGGAGCACGAGCGCGCGGGAGCGCATGTGCGGGATGCGACGCGAGAGGTCGCCCATGATGGGCCCGAGCGCCATGCCGACGATGATGTAGGTCGAGATGATCGCCGCAGCCTCGGCCTTCGTGCGGCCTTCGGCGGCTGTCAGGAACGGCATTCCCCACAGCAGCACGAACGCCGTGCCCGCGAACGGCGCCGTGAAATGAGACCAGAAGGCCAGCCGGGTGCCGGGGTGGGCCCACGCGGCGCGGATGCCCACGCCCGTGTCGATGGCTGACGTCACGACGCGGATCGCCCCCGTGTCGGTGTCGACCGTGACGTCCGCCTCCCGCTCCGGCGGGTGGTTGCGCACGATGACGAAGACGAGGACCGCGAAGAGGATGCCGAGCCCGGCGACGCTTCCGAACGTGATCGTCCAGGTGGTGGCGTGCAGCAGCGCCGCGAGGGGGATCAGCGCGACCAGTTGGCCGGTCTGGCCGACGATCCCGGTGAACTGCACCATCAGCGGACCGCGCTGCGCGGGGAACCACGTCGCGATGAGGCGGAGCACGCCGGGGAAGACCGCCGCGTCGCCCGCGCCGAGCAGCACGCGCGCGACGATCGCGACGCCCACGCTCGGCGACAGCGCCATCGTGAGCTGACCGATCGCCATGAGGATCATGCCGATCGTCATGATCGGCCGAGAGCCGTAGCGATCGAGCAGGACGCCCACCGGGATCTGCATTCCGCCGTACATCGCGAGCTGCACGACCGCGAAGAGCGAGAGGGTCGCGGCATCCGCCTGGAATCTCTCCGCCGCGTCGACGCCCACGGCGCCGAGCGAAGTGCGGTTCGTGACGGCGAGCACGTAGGCGGCGACACCGACGGTCCAGATGAGCCACGCGCGCCACCCGGGCTCCGCCGCGGGGGAGACGGGGGAGTGACGCACCACTCCACGCTACCCACTCGCACGTCGACCGCGAGCCGCAGGGAAGGCGGCATTCCCCGCGCTAATGCACCTCGCGTTCACCTGTCAATGGGGTGCACGCCGGCGTCCCTTCCGAGAGGGTGGATGCCGCGGGCACGAGCGTGCCCCGGAACGGAGCGAATCGTGAGCATCGGCGCAGGCATCGTCTTGTTCGTCATCGGAGCCATCCTGGCGTTCGCGGTGAACGTGCAGGTCGAGTGGGTCAACCTCGATCTGATCGGCTACATCCTCATGGGTGCGGGCTTCCTCGTATTCCTCCTCGGCATCATCATGCTCGCGCGTCGCCGCCAGACCGAGACCGTCACCCGCACGGCGGTCGACCCGGCCGCCGGCGAGCAGGTCACGCGTCGCAGCACGAGCACGAGCGGCGACATCCAGCCCTGATCCTGCCCGACAGACGTCAGTGACGACATCGTCGCCCGTGCCCACTGCGGACGAACCCTTCGATCCAGCCGCGGCACCCGACGAGAGGCGCACACGGGCTCTCATCGCGGGTGTCGCGGCGACGGTCGGATTCGTCGCGCTGCGTGTGATCGTGGCACTGAACGGCCATGCCCCGCTGCCGATCGACGTCTGGTGGAGCGATCTCATGATCGCCGTGCGTACGGACGTCGGCGTCTTCCTCGCGTGGATCCCCGCCATCGTCGGGGGCACGGTCGGCATGATCGTGATCGGCGCCCTGCTCGTCCTCGCGCTCGTGTGGCGTCGGCGGAGATGGGATGCCGCGACCCTCGCCGTCGCGATGGTGATCGTCGTGGCGATCGGCGCTCCGCTCGCGGCGCTGATCGCGCGGACCCGTCCGTCGGACTCGCTCGCGGAGCGGATGGCCACGTCGTTCCCGTCGGGACACACCGCGGTCGCGACCACGGTCGTCGTGGTGCTGGCGCTCGCCCTGCGCCGCTGGTACGTCTGGGTCGCCGGCGCCGCCTGGGTGATCCTGATGATGTGGAGCCGCACCTACCTGCACGCGCACTGGCTCACCGACGTCACGGCGGGGCTGCTCGAAGGCATCGCCGTCGCCGCGCTCGTGTGGAGCGCCGTCGAGGCCCTGCGCGACCGAAGAGCCCGACGGGCGGCATCCACCGCTGACGAACACCTCACCCCCCAGGAGACAGCACGACCATGACCTCTTCGGCCACCTCCGCCGCCCGCGCGGCCCAGGATTCCACCGCATTCCGCATCTTCGCCCGCGTCGGCTACGCCGTCCTGGGCATCCTCCACATCCTGATCGGTGCGATCGCGATCACGATCGCGCTCGGTGGCGGCGGGGAAGCAGATCAGGGCGGGGCGCTCCAACAGGTGCAGCAGACACCCGGGGGAGTGTTCCTGCTCTGGGTCATCGTCATCGGGCTCGCGGCGCTCGCGATCTGGCAGATCACCGAGGCCGTCGTCGAGCGCGATCCCGACGCGAAGAAGCGCTGGGGCTATCGCGTGAAGTACCTCGGCACGGCCGTGGCGTACATCTCGATCGGCGTCACGGCGCTGGTCTACGCGCTGGGCTGCAGCTCGGACTCGTCCGATGCGCCGCAGTCGCTGAGCGCGCAGCTGCTGGCCACTCCGTGGGGTGTCGCGCTGCTCGTGCTGATCGGCCTCATCGTGGCGGCTCTGGGCGTCGTCTTCATCGTGCGCGGCATCACCCGGGCGTTCGAGAAGAACCTCTCCTCGCCGTCGGGAACCGTCGGCAAGGGCATCATCGCCTTCGGCGTCGCCGGTTACGTCGCGAAGGGCATCGCGATCGGCGTCGCGGGCGTGCTGTTCGTCGTCGCGGCGTTCACACACGATCCCGAGAGCGCCGGGGGACTGGATGCCGCGCTGCACACCCTCGCAACGCTGCCCTTCGGGCCCGTGATCCTGTGGGTCGTCGGCGCGGGGCTCATCCTCTACGGCCTGTTCTGCTTCGCCCGCGCGCGCTACGCCCGCATGTGACGCCTCCGGCGACATGACTTTGGAATGATTGCCAGTTTCGAAGCTTTGTTCTAGTGTGGGAGCATGATTAGTGACGCCCCCGCCATAGACGGTGAACGGTTCATCGCTGCTGAGGACGTCCTCGACCTCGACCCGCCCGACGCGGTGGATCGAGTGGTGGAGGTCGCAGGCTTGATGGCGGTGTTCGCGGCAGAGCGCCTGCTGTCGGTCGCACTGCTGCACGCCGACGCACGCCGACGCGCAGCGGGGATGTCGGCCGAGATTCTGGATCGTTCGGTGCGGTTGGAGCTCGCCAGTGCGCTGCGCGTGACGGAGTACGCGGCGGGGGAGTTGCTGGCGATGGCGGATGCCGTGGTGCACCGCTATCCCATGATCTACGACCTGCTGCACGAGGCGCGGATCACCGAGCAGCACGCGCGAGTCCTGGTCGACTGCGTCGACGCGGTCGAGCCCGAGCACCGCGACACAGTCCTCGCGGGCGGGGTCGAACTCGCCGTCGAGCTGCCGGTCGGCTCGTTCCGCCGCGCCATCCGCGCACGGGTCGAGCGCGTGCGATCGACCACCCTCGCTCAGCGGCATGCCGAGGCGGTCATCGGGCGCAGAGTCGTGGTCGAGCAGGTCGCGGACGGGATGTCGTGGCTGCACGCCCTGATCCCCACAGTCGAAGCGCACGCGATCCACGATCGCCTCACCCGCATCGGTGGCGCGATCAGAGGGCGAGCAGCCGGTCCCGCGGCAGAGGGTGCGGAGCCGGAGGCGCGGACGCTCGATCAGGTTCGTGCGGATGCGCTCTGCGACCTGCTCATCGACGGTGACACCCCCTCGCATCCCGACACCGCCCGCGGCATCCGCGCGAGCGTGGTCGTGACCGTTCCGGTCCTGTCGCTCCTCACCGCCGACACGGCCGCCGAACCGGCGACCATCGACGGCGTCGGCCCGATCTCGATGGACCGCGCGCGTGAGCTGTGCGGGGGAGCGGACGGGTGGATGCGGGTCCTCACGCATCCCGAGACGGGCATGGTCCTCTCCGTCGGTCGCGACAGATACACCCCACCGCCCGCACTGCGGAATCTCGCGAAATGGCGATCCGCACGGTGCATGGCGCCCGGCTGCGGCGTGCCCGCGTCACGCTGCCAAATCGACCACACGGTCGCATGGGAGCACGGGGGAGCGACAGCACTGTCGAACAGCGCCCCACTCTGCCAAGGCCATCACACCATCAAGCACCACGGAGACTGGGCCGTGCGCCAATGCGAAAGGTCGGGTGGAGCGCTCGAATGGACGTCGCCCACCGGCAGACGGTACGTCGTCGCACCCGAGAGACCCGTACCCGTCTTCCGGCCGAGCGAACAATCGCCTCCCTTCTGAGGAAAAGCAGGCGGAGCCTGAGGAGAAGGAGGCGGACGGAGGCGGAGCGGCGCCCTGCACGAAACTCGATGAGACGATGACGATATGTCTGTTCCGCAAGACCCGCCGCTTCTGACCGAGCGCCTGAGGCTGCGCCGGCCCGTGCCGTCGGACGCGACGGTGTATCACCGGATGTGGATGGAGCGCGACCCCCGCGTGCCGGCGCACCGACGCCTCGACAGCGATGGGCGGCCCACCGTCGACGACATCTCCCGCGACCTGATCGCGGGGGAGAGCGCCCTCGAGTCGCGGCACACAGGTCTGCTCAGCATCGAGATCGTCGAGACACGCGAGGTCATCGGCTACTGCGGGCTGGTCGGGGAGCGCGCCGCAGGTCACATGCCCGAGCTGGCGTTCGAGCTGCTCGCGCGGTTCCAGGGTCGCGGCTACGCGACCGAGGCGGCCGAGGCGACGATCGCCTGGGCGCGTGCGTGCGGCATCGCGCGCCTGCAGGCAACGGTCTGGGACTGGAACACCGCGTCGCGGCGCGTCCTCGAGAAGCTCGGTTTCCACGACACGGGACGCGTGGACAAGACGCTCGGCGACGCGTCGAGTCTCGTCACGGAACTCGACCTCGAGTCACAGAGAGAGTGATCCCGCGCGAAACGAGGGAGGAGCGGCCATGCGCCCGGCTCACTGGGGCATTCATCCTAACTGACATAATGTGCATTATCGGCGATAGCGTTCTCACGCCCCGCTAGGACTCCAGATCCCAGAGCGCCCGGTAGTAGCGGATGCGCTCCTCGTCTCTCGCGACCCCGTACGCAGCGAAGAACTCGTCCTGATGACCTTCGCCGAAGTTCCAGTCGAGACTCATGGATGCCACCGCCAAGTCCGCCCAGCGATCACCGACCGCGAGGTCGCCGAAGTCGACGTTCCCGATCCATCGGCCCGCGGTCGAGATGAGCGTGTTGGGTGCGCACGCATCGCCGTGCACGAGCACCGGCTCGTCGATCGCCGGCCGTTCGCCCAGCGACACCGGCTGCCGAACGACCCAGGACTCCCACGCGCGCGCCACGTCGTCGACCGGCACCGCGTGGATCGCCCGCAGACCTCGCGCGATCGCGGCGATCGCCTCGGACCGTCGCGCGCGCCACTCATCGCCCACCGCGTGGTCTCCCGGCATCCCCGCCGTGACGAGCCACTCCGCGTCTTCATCCGCGCCGTACGCGAGCACCCGCGGCGCTGGATGCCGGCCCTCGAGCCACCGGAGTCGATCGCGCTCGCGGGCGAGATCGATCCCCGCGGACCGCGGACTCCATTTGATGAAGCGCTCGCCGACACGGTACGTCAAGCCACCGAGCTCGTTGCGCCACACGAGCACGGGGTCCGAACCGAGCGCGCGCACGGCCGCCGGCACCGGATCGTCGCCCTGGTCGTGGAATCGGGCGAGATCGGCGAACTCGGATGCTTCGGGCATCAGACGTCACCCGCTGCAGCGCGGAGGGATGCGGCATCCCGTTCGTACATCTGCGCGTGACGGACGAACTCCTTGCGACCCGTCTCGGAGGCGCGAACGAGCGTGAACGTTCGAAGGTCGTCGAGACGGTCTGCCGCGGCACTCAGCACCTCGTCTCGCGAGAAGGGGATGCCGTACGCCTCGACGAGCGCGGCGAGCCTCGCATCGCGGTCGAGATCGCCCGGGTCGTGCGCATCCTCGACGAACGGCACGATGCGATACGCGAGATAAGCGAGATCCCACAGCCGCGGGCCGGGCGACGCGAAGTCGAAGTCGATCACACCGACCAGGCGGTCGTCCCGCGCGATGAGGTTGTAGATCGCGAAGTCGTTGTGGCAGACGACCTCGGCCGGTTCGCGCAGCACGGAACGCCACACCAGGGACTCGTCGGCTGCCAGCGGGATGCTCGCATCGTGGATGCGACGCAGCAGTAGTCCCGCCGAGACCAGCACCTCCTCGGACCACAGCGAGGGCGACGCCTCAAGCATCTCTCCCTCGATGTAGCTCAGGATCTCGCGGCCGCTGTCGTCGAATCCGAGCGCGCGCGGAACCTCCGCGATCCCCGCTGCTCCGAGCCGATCCAGGAGCGCATGCACGGCGGGCGTCGACTCCCCTGCGACACGCCGGACCGTCGCGCCCACCCGTACGACGGGCTGCATGTTGCCGCCCGTCAGCTCGACCTCTTCCATGACGGCATCCTTCCACGCCGTCCCGCATCGAGCGGCCCGCCGAATATCCTCGAAGAATGCTGGAATCGCTCACGGGCTTCGTCGTCGTGGGCGTCGCGATCCTCGTGGGCTGGATCATCGGGCGCATCGACCTGCTCGGCGAGCACGGCAGGCCGGTGCTGGCGCGCCTCACCTTCTTCGTGCTGTCCCCTTTCCTGCTGTTCGTCGTGCTCGCGCAGGCCGACGTGCGGACGCTGTTCTCCGCGTATCTGCCCATCGCGGCGATCGCCGCCGTCGCGATGTTCGCGATCTACGTCGTGGTGGCCCGGTTCGCGTGGAAGAGATCCGTCGGCGAGACCGTCATCGGCGCGCTGAGCGCCGGGCAGGTGAACTCGAACAACATCGGCATCCCGCTGTCGCTGTACCTGCTCGGCAGCGCGGCGTACCCCGCGCCCGTCATCCTGCTGCAGCTGCTCGTCTTCACGCCGGTGACGATGGCGATCCTGGATGCCGTCGCCTTCGGCCGCGCGTCGTTCGGCAAGGCCGTCACCCGCACGCTCACCAACCCGATCGTGATCGGCTCCGTGCTCGGCACCCTCGTGTCGGTGAGCGGGATCGAGCTTCCGCCGATCGTGTTCCAGCCGGCCGTCCTCATCGCGAACGCCTGCGTGCCCGTGCTGCTCATCAGCTACGGCATCTCGCTGTACGGCCAGCGCGTGCTCTCGCCGTCGGGACGACGCCGCGACATCATCCTCGCCACGAGCCTCAAGCTCATCGCGATGCCGCTCATCGCGTGGGTCGTGGGCCAGTTCGTGTTCGGCCTCGACCGGCACGACGTGCTGGTCGTCGTCGTGCTCGCGGCGCTGCCGAC
Organism: Microbacterium sp.; assembly: GCF_051860965.1. Taxonomy (GTDB): domain Bacteria; phylum Actinomycetota; class Actinomycetes; order Actinomycetales; family Microbacteriaceae; genus Microbacterium. The sequence continues at coordinate 149,976 of NZ_JBIMKU010000006.1, read as the reverse complement.
GGCGCAGAACGTCTTCAACTACTCCCAGCGCTATGACGTCGGCGAGAGGATCTCGCGCGATACGGTCTTCCTCACGACGATCGGCTGCCTGCCGGTGCTCCTGGCCGCGACCTTCCTCCTGGGCTAGCCCCGACGCAGTTCCGAGAGCGCCCCGAAGACCACCCGCATGCCCGCGGGGGTGCGGAGCACCGTCAGCAGCGTGTGCGTGCACGACCGGCAGCGCACGATCGCAGCCGCGTCGTCGAGCTCGACGACCGCCTCCGCGAGGAGCGCCTCCGCGCGGCATCCGCCGCACACCCCCGCGAGCATCGTGGCATCGGCCTCGAACATCTCCGACAGCATGCCGGCGAGCACGTTCCCGTCGACGATCGTCGCGTCCATGTCAGGCCCCTCCGAATCGCTCGGTCTTGATTCTGGCTGCGGGATGCCCGAGCCTCACGAGCGCGTCGGCCACGTGCTCGACGAAACCGGTGGGCCCGCACACGTAGACGATCGGCTCGTCGCCGGGCGGCCACACCGCGGCCCGGATCGCGTCGTCGTCGAGGCGCCCGACATCGCCGTCCCATCCTTCGGGGGCAGCACGGGTATACGCCCACGTCACCGCCACTCCCCCGTCGCCCGCGCGCATCACCGGATCATCGCGATATATCGCGTCCGCAGGGCGGCGCGCGGAGTACAGGAGGCGCACGGATGCCGCGGCGCCGGCATCCGTCGCCGCCCGCGCGATCGCCATGAGCGGCACGATCCCCGAGCCGCCCGCGATGAGCTGCACGCGGCCGTCTCCCCCGGGCCGCCACACGAAGTAGCCGCCGAGGGGACCTTTGACCTCGAGCTCGTCGCCCGGCTGCACGTCGCGCACGAGGTAGGGCGACACCTCGCCGTCGGGCACCTCGTCGACGGCCAGCTCGACGCTCGTCGACGACCCGTACGAGCCGAGCGAGTACGACCGCACGGCCTGATAGCCGTCCTCGGCCGTCAGGCGGATGTCGACATGCTGGCCCGCGTCGTTGCCCGGCCAGTCCGGCACCTCGATCTGCAGCACGCGGGCCGTGGGCGTGGCATCCTGCACCGCGACGACCTTCGCGGGTCGCCAGCCGCCGACGATCACCAGTACCGCTCCTCCGTCCACGGATCGCCGTGCATGTTGTAGCCGTTCTGCTCCCAGAACCCCGCTTCGTCGCTCTCCATGAGGGTCAGTCCGTTGACCCACTTCGCGCTCTTCCAGAAGTACAGGTGCGGCACGAGCAGTCGCGCGGGGCCGCCGTGTTCGGGATCCAGCGGCTCGCCCTCGAATTCGAACGCGACCCAGGCCTTGCCGCCGAGCAGGTCCTCGAGGGGCACGTTGGTCGTGTACCCGCCATACGAGTGGGCCATCGCGAAAGCCGCATCGGAGTCGACCTGTGCGTAGAGCGTGTCCAGCGACACCCCGCGCCAGTGCGTGCCGAGTTTCGACCAGCGCGTGACGCAGTGGATGTCCGTGTGCACGTCCTCGATCGGCAGCGCGAGGAACTCCTCCCACGACCAGGACGTCACGGCGCCGGACTCGGTGCGGATGGCGAAGCGCCACTCCCCCGTGTCGATGCGGGGCGTCGGACCGGCCGACAGGACCGGGAAGTCCTCCGTCAGATACTGACCCGGCGGCAGCGCCGGATCGCTCTCACGACGTCGCGCGCCGAACCCCCTGGAGAAGACGGCCATGGTCGATCCCTTCCTGCCTCGCGGATGGAGCCTGAGGATTGCATGCCCACGGTAGTCCCGCTGGCGAGCGGGGCGCGAGAGTCACCCGCGAAATCACCCGTCTCGATACCCCGCAGACCTCGACCTCGGGTCTAGACTTCAGACGCCCCTTTTCAGGAAACTCCCAGGAAGGACAATCACATGTCCACTGAATCCCCCGCAGCGAAGTCTGCGATCAACGGCGTCCGCACCGCGCTCGGCATCGGCGGACTGCTCGCGGTCATCGCAGGAATCATCATCCTCCTGCAGCCCGCGAGTGCCGCCGCGTTCGTCACGATCATCCTCGCGATCTACCTGATCGCCGCCGGTCTCGTGTACGCGGGCCTCGGCATCTTCTCCAAGACCAAGGGCGGATGGGCGCGCGTCGGCCACATCCTGCTGGGCATCTTCTTCATCATCGTCGGCATCGTCGCGCTGGTGAACCTGCAGCCGACGACCGCGTGGCTGGCCGTCATCGTGGCGATCCTCGTCGGAATCGCCTGGATCGTGGAGGGCATCGTCTCGCTGTCGACGCTGAGCAGCTCGGGGTCGAAGGGCTGGACGATCTTCTTCGCGATCGTCAGCATCATCGCGGGCCTCTACCTCGTCTTCTCCCCGCTTCTCGGGGCACTGGCGCTGTGGCTGATCCTGGGCATCGCGCTCGTGGTCATCGGCATCCTGAACATCGTGCGCGCCTTCACCTTCAAGGGCGACTCGCTGTAGACCGGAACGACGAAACGCCCCGGGCGAGCCCGGGGCGTTTCGCGTGTCAGCCGTCTATCGGGAGCTTCCGCTTCCACCAGTCCAGGATCGCCGCGAAGCGCTCCACGCGGTGGCGAGGGCGTCCCGCACGCGAGAGCTCGTGGTTCTCGCCCGGGAAGATGAGCATCTCGGCCTCGGTGCCCTGTCGCTTGAGCGCGGAGTAGTACCGGGTCGCCTGCTCGAGCGGGCACCGGAAGTCCAGTTCGGAATGGATGACGAAGGTCGGCGTCGTGACGCTTCCGACGACCGCGAGCGGGCTCTGCCGCTCCATGGCCTCGGCATCCACCCCCACGTACTCGTCTCCGAAGAACGAGCCGATGTCGCTCGTACCCTGGAACGAGACGGGATCGAGGAATCCGCGCTCGACGATCGCGCCCGCGAACCGGTGGTCGTGCGCGATGACCCACGCCGTGAGGTAGCCGCCGTACGAGCCGCCCTGCACACCGACCCGCGCGCCGTCGAGCCGCGCATCCGACGCGATCGCGCCCTCGAGGAAGTCGATGACGTCGTGGAAGTCGACCGTGCCCATCTGCTGTCGGATGCTCCGCCCGTGCGCGCGTCCGTAGCCCGCCGACCCGCGGGGGTTGCAGTAAACGACGGCGTACCCGGCGTCGACGAGCACCTGCGTCTCGTCGAAGAGATGGATGCCGTACGAGGCATATGGCCCGCCGTGGATCTGCAGGATGGTCGGGAACGGACCGTCGCCGTCGGGCGTCGCGACCCAGCCGTGCACGGGATAGCCGTCACGACCCTCGACGGTGAGCTCGCGCGGGGCGACGATGCCCCGAGCCGCCGCGCCCGCACCGAATGCGGTGACGATCCGGGACTCGGCGCCCTCGAGGACGAGCAGCTCGCCGAACGATTCCGGAGAGGCGATGGATGCCACGACCCGGCCGCGCGCCGCGTCGTGCCCGTTCACCTCGACGTCTCCGCCGAGCACCTCGGTCAACTCCCCCGCCCGCGTCACACGCACGAGTCGCACGCGGCCGCGAGCACGGTCCTGCACGAGCATGTCGTCGCCGTCGAACGTCACGTGCGTGCCGCCTTCGCCGAGGTCGATCGTCTCGGGGTCCGTCAACGCGCGCGGACCGGCGTCCTCGAGCAGCCACAGCCCCACCCCCGGCGCCACGAAATCGATGCCTCCCGGTCCGGTCTCGTGTGCGAGCAGCACGATCGCGCCGTCGGGCGCGACCTCGATGCCGAACGCCGAGAGGTCGGCATCCGTTCCGAGCACCTCGCGCGAGCCGGATCCGTCGAGCTTCACCGCGACGATCCGTGTACGCAGATCGCGACGATCCGGCTCGATCTCATCGGGACTCGTGAGGATCTCGTCGCCGCGGAAGACGACGCCCGAGTGGGACGCCGTGCCCTCGGTGAGCTGCCGCGCCTCCGCGGCGACGACCCTCTTCTTCGGGGCCTCCGCGCCCTCCGGCCGCACGGCGGGTGCCGGCTCGTAGAAGGGCTCGGCGTCGGTGAGCGGCGCCGCGATGACGAAGAGGTGCGCCGGGCGGTCGCCGATGTAGCCGAGACCGTTGGCGTGCCAGCGGATGCCCGTGATGTGCCGCGGAGCCTCGGCTGCGGCATCCAGCCCCTCCACGCTGCCGTACCGGCCCGGCTCGACGACGGACGCCGTGTAGGCGAGCGAGCCGCCGTCGGGCGACCAGTCGAACTCGATCACGCCCTGCGCGGCATCCGTCGCCTGCACGGGCTCACCGCCTCCTGCGTCGACGACGAAGACCTGCGGCTTGCCCTTCGCATCGCCGCGGACGAACGCGACGCGCGCGCCGTCGGGCGAGAGCCGCGGGCCGCCGTCGGCGACCCCACGGGTGAGGCGACGCGGCGTGCCGCTGGGCAGGTCGATACGCCACAGCTGACCGACGTTGCGGTTGGCGTCGAGATCGGGGCGGGAGGTCGCGAAGATCGCGAACGAGGCGTCCGGCGCGATGACGGGGCGGCCGACCGAGATGAGCGTCGAGATGTCCTCAGCGCGCACGGGTCACTCCGCCTCGAACGAGCTGGTGTCGCCGACGAGTCTCGTGTTGTCGCCGGGAATCGGCTCGACCGCGGCCAGCGCGACCTCGGCGGCGAACTCCGAGACGTTGTACAGGCGCCCGGCCGACTCGCGGCGCGACGAGATCGCACCCGGGTTGGCGCGCTCCAGGAGCGTCGCGGTGATGGTGCCCTCGATCATGTCGCCGGACACGACGACGAAGTCGATGCCGCGCTCGGCGAGGTCGGGGATGCGCTCGCGGAGGGCGTCCTCGCCCGCCCGCTTCGACAGGGCGACCGGCACGTACTCGGGCATCGTGGGGGTCGTGCGGATGAAGTGCGCCTGGTGGCTCGTGACGAACACGACCCGCGAACCGCGACCGAGCAGGGGCAGAGCCGTCTCGAGCACGCGCACCTGCGCATCGCGGTTGAGCTGCAGCGCATAGTCCTCGGCCATGCCGGCCTCCATGCCGCCCGAGGCGTTCAGCACGAGGATGTCGAGGCCGCCGAAGACCCGCTCGACCTCGGCGAACATCGCCTGCACCGAGACGCTGTCGGTGAGATCGGCGCCGACGACGAGCGCCTCGACGCCGAGCTCGCGCAGCTGTGCGCCGAGCTTGTCGGCGCGCGGCGCCTTGTTGCGGTAGTTGATGACGACGTTCGCGCCGGCCTCGGCGAAGTAGCGCACGGTGTCGGCGCCGATGCCCCGTGACGAGCCCGTCACGAGTGCGGTCTTGCCGGCGAGAGAGCCGGGCTGGAGGACGGTGGGTGACTCGGTCACGGGATGCTCCCTGTCGTGGCTGGAGATGCTGCGGGCGCTGCGCGGACGATGCGCGGGCCGCGTTCGAGACTACCGCTCGAGAGCCGCGTGGCCAGGCTGTGAGGGGCCTCCGAGCCGGATCCGGCCCAGTACTCGCGTGATAGGTTCGAGACACAGGAGGCACATCGTGGAGCTCATCCAGACGATCGAACAATGGGCGTGGATCGGATGGATCGTGCTGATCCTCGTGTTCCTCGTCATCGAGATGCTGACGCTCGATTTCACCTTCCTCATGCTCGGTGTCGGCGGCCTGGCCGGGCTGGGTGCCGACCTGCTCGGCGCCCCCCTCTGGCTGCAGGTCGTGATCGCCGCCGCGGTCGCCGCCGTGCTTCTCCTCGCGCTCCGTCCCCCGCTCCTTCGCCGGCTCCGGCGCGGCGAGGATCCGACGAAGTCCAACGTGGATGCCCTGATCGAGCAGTCCGGCCGTGTGCTGTCGACCGTGACCAACCACGGCGGTCAGGTCAAGCTCGTCAACGGCGACACGTGGACGGCGCGCACCGACGTCGGCGTCGACCTCGAGCCCGGAGCATCCATCATCGTCGCGCGCATCGACGGCGCGACCGCCGTCGTGCGTCCCGCCATCAGAACCGAGGAGCCCCTCGCATGAATCCCGAGTCCATCGTCCCCGCCGCGATCGGATGGGTTCTCGCCGCGGCGGTCTTCATCTTCGTCCTCGTCGTCATCATCCGCTCGATCCGCATCATCCCGCAGGCCAACGCCGGGGTCGTCGAGCGCCTCGGGCGGTACCACAAGACCCTCCTGCCCGGACTCAACATCCTCGTGCCGTTCATCGACCGCGTGCGCCCGCTGATCGATCTGCGCGAGCAGGTCGTGTCCTTCCCGCCGCAGCCCGTCATCACCGAGGACAACCTCGTCGTCTCGATCGACACCGTCGTGTACTTCCAGGTGACCGATGCGCGAGCCGCCACGTACGAGATCGCGAACTACCTCGGAGCGGTCGAGCAGCTGACGACGACCACGCTGCGCAACGTCGTGGGCGGACTGAACCTCGAAGAGGCGCTCACGAGCCGCGACAACATCAACAACCAGCTGCGCGCCGTTCTCGACGAGGCGACGGGCAAGTGGGGCATCCGCGTCGGACGCGTCGAGCTCAAGGCGATCGATCCGCCCGTCTCGATCCAGGACTCGATGGAGAAGCAGATGCGCGCAGAGCGCGAGCGTCGCGCGACCATCCTGACCGCCGAGGGCTCGAAGCAGTCGCAGATCCTCGAGGCGGAGGGACGCCGCCAGGCTCAGATCCTCGAGGCCGAGGGCGACAAGACGGCGGCGGTCCTGCGGGCGCAGGGCGAGTCGCAGGCGATCCAGATGGTCTTCGACGCCATCCACGCGGGCGACCCCGACGAGAAGCTCCTCGCCTATCAGTACCTTCAGACGCTGCCGAAGATCGCCGAGAGCCCGTCCAGCAAGCTCTGGATCATCCCGAGCGAGCTCACCGAGGCCCTTAAGGGAATCGGAGACGCCTTCGGCGGGCGCACGGTGCCGAGCGGTCCGTCCGACCGACCCCGAAACTCCGCGGCGAGCAGTTCCGCTGCTGACGAGGCGGTCCAGGCCGCCCGCGACGCCGCGACGGCGGCCGACGGCATCGCCGCCGAGGTGAAGGCCGTCACACCGGCCGAGCGCACACCGACGCCAGATGCCTGAACCCCGGCATCCGCTCTTCTCCACTCCCCCGCCGCGCGTTCTCGCCCACCGCGGACTCGTGACGGAGAGGGATGCCGCGCACGGTGTCGCCGAGAACTCCTTCGCCGCGGTGGCCGCCGCTCACGCCGCCGGCGCGTCCATCGTCGAGTCCGACTGCCACCTCACCCGTGACGGCGTCGTCGTGCTCTTCCACGACGAGGACCTCTCCCGTGTGACGGGCGACCCGCGCAGGGTCGCCGACGTGACCGCTGCCGAGCTCGAGGCCGTCATGGCGCCGTACGGCGGACTCATCACCCTCCAGCAGGCGCTCGACGCGTTCCCGACGGTGGCCTTCAATCTCGATGCGAAAGTCGAAGCGGTGTCCGAGCCGATGGGCCGCGTCATCGGTCCTCACGGGGCGCGCGTGCTCGTGTCGAGCTTCTCGGACGAGCGCCGGCGCGCCACGCTGAGGTCGGCCGCGGCGCACGCCAAAGGAGGTGGGCGACCGGCTACCTCGGCCGGCACGAAGACGATGGTGCGCCTGCTCGTCGGTCTGCGGCTGCACCTCGAGCCGCTCGTGCGATCCGCCCTCGCCGGCGTCGACGCGCTGCAGATCCCGGAGCGGCAGGGGGGTGTCCGAGTGCTCTCGCACCGGCTCATCGCCGCGGCGCATCGCCACGGTGTCGAGGTGCACGTGTGGACGATCAACGACCCCGACGACATGCGCCGGTTGATCGAGATGGGGGTCGACGGGATCGTCACCGACCGCGCCGATCTCGCCCTGCAGACCCTTACCTGACCCCGACGCTCGGAACCGCTGAGCATCGACTGTGAATGCCTTCCACAGGAGGCCGTTCGCATCCAGTACCCAGGTCGCCCCGGTATACCTGAAAGGCGACGAGAGGACCACAAAATGGCAGACCGCAGTCTGCGCGGCATCCGGATCGGCGCCCAGAGCCTACAGAGCGAAGAGGGCGTCGTGTTCCATGAACGCGCACAGCACACCTACTCATGCACGTCCTGCGGACGTGACACCACGATGACCTTCGCGGCCGACGCTGAAGTGCCCGAGGCCTGGGAGTGCCGCACGTGCGGCGCCGAGGCGCTCCTGCGCATCGGCGACGGTCACGCCACGGTCGACCACTCGGGCGACAAGGTCCCGCGCTCGCATTGGGACATGCTGCTCGAGCGCCGCACCCTCCCCGAACTCGAGGAACTCCTCGAAGAGCGTCTCGCCTATCTGCGCGCGCGTCGCGGCACGGCCGAGGACGCCTCGCTCGACAAGATCAGCGCCTGACGCATCACCTCTCCGAAGACGCCGGCTCCGATGGGGCCGGCGTCTTCCTTTGCCGTACGCGCACCACGACCCCGAGCGCCACGAGCACGGCGAGGCTCCCCCAGCCGATCAGTCCCTGGATCCATGGGCCGACGATGGATGCCGGGGTCAGACCCGTGCGCAGCGGCACCTCGGTCAGCATGTGACCCGCCTCGCCCTCCGGCAGCGCGTCGATCGTCGACCCGTCGGGGGCGATCACCTGGCTCGTGCCGACCGTCGAGAGATTGACGACCGACCGCCCCGTCTCGATCGCGCGCATGCGCGCGAAGGCGAGCTGCTGCAGGTTCTCGTCGGTGTCGCGGAAGTCGGCGTTGTTGGTCTGGAACATGTACACCTCGGCGCCGCCGCGCGCGGACTCCCAGATGACGTCGTCGTAGATGACGTCGAAGCAGATCGCGAGTCCGACGCCGACATCGCCGGTCGCGGTGGGCAGGTCGAAGAGCGGCGGATTCGTGCCCGGCGTGTACTCGCGCTGGATGAGGCCGACGAGATCGGGGGCGAGCGGCTCGAAGAACCACCGGTCGGGGACGTACTCGCCCATCGGCACGGGGTGCGTCTTGTCGTGCAGCTGCACGGCACCCTCGCCGCCGATCCACAGCATCGAGGTGTTGAAGGTGTCCGCTCCGCGCTCGGTCGCCGCGTTCACGATGAGCGGAGCATCCACCCGCTCCGACAGCGCGTCGAGCACGGACGCTGTGCCGGGGTTGTTGAGCGGGTCGCTGTCGATCCCGCCTTCGGGCCAGAGCAGCACGTCCATGTCCTCGCCGAAGAGCGGGGCGGATGCCTCGAGCTGCGCGTTCAGCACCGCATTGCGCTCCCGCTCGTCGAAGTAGCCCGACGGACCGTTGCCCTGCACCGAACCGACCCGCAGCTCGCCCGCGGGTGTCGTCGGGAAGGCCGGCACGACCAGGAGGACGACGGCCAGCGCCACCGCGGGGATCGCCGTCCGCAGATCGCGCGGCTGCCGCATCCGGATCCACTCGATCACCGCTGCGGTGAACGCGACCATCAGGAACGTGAGTCCCGTGACGCCGAGCCACGACGACAGGTGCGCGAGCGGGCTCTCGGACTGGCTCATGCCGATGCGCGCCCACGGGAACCCCGTGTAGGGCCAGGAGCCCATGAACAGCTCGCGCGCCGTCCAGACGCCCGCCACGAGGAGCGGGAGCAGGACGAGACGCGCCCAGCGACCCGGCAGCACGCGCGGGAGCCAGCGGTACGCGAGGGCGATGGGGATCGACCCGAGGCCCATGAAGATCGTCTCGAGACCAGCGAGGGCGTACCACGGCACTTCGCCCAGATACCGCGTGATCCAGACGATGTGGATGAGATAGAAGGACGCCCCGAAGACGAGGCCGACCAGCAGAGCGGACCACGCGCGGCGGCCGATCAGGGCGATGAGCGACATGCCGACGCCCACGAAGGCGAGGGGCCACCATCCGACCGACGGATACGCGAGGTCGAGGACCGGGCCCGCCGCGGCGCTGACCAGCAGTGCCGCCCACAGCGGCTGGAGCGGGCGCGGGAGCGCTGGGCGCGGTCGGGGGGCGTCTGGCACGGAACGAGCCTAAGCGACCGATCCTGAGGCTAGACCGAGGAGTACGCGACGATGCCGCGCCGCACGGCGTCGAGCGCCTTGCGCGCCGTGGTCCCGAGGTCGCCGTCCGCCACGATCGAGAGCTGATCGAGGAGATCGATCGTCTGCTTCGACCAGCGCACGAAGTCCCCCGCGGCCATATCGGCCTCGACGAGCACGCGTTCGAGAGGCACTCCGCGCGCCCACGAGTACATCGCCTGCGCGAGACCCGCCGAGACCGGCTCGGAGCCCGGCAGACGGTGCTCCCGCTCGAGGTCGTCGAGCCGCTGCCACAGCGTCCGCGTGTCGCTCAGCGCCTGCCGGAACGGTCCACGCGGCAGGCCGCGCTCGCCCGTGTTCGACTCCTCACGACGCGGCTCGTACACGAGGCAGCAGGCGAGCGTGGCGAGGGATGCGGCATCCAGCCCCTTCCACAGGCCCTGACGCAGGGACTCGGCGACGAGCAGATCGCGCTCGCCGTAGATGCGGCGCATCGTGCGGCCCGCCGCGGTGAGCACCGTTCGCCCGTCGCCCTCCACTCGCACGTAGTCCAGCTCTGCGAGCACGTCGACGACGCGGTCGAAGATGCGCGCGACGGCGCCCGTACGGGCGCTGATCTGCTGACGGGTCTTGTCGATCGTGCGCTTGAGCTTCCAGTACCGCTCGGCCCAGCGCGCGTGATCCTCGCGGTCGGGGCACGAGTGGCAGGAGTGCCGCTGCATGCGCTTGCGGAGGCTCTGGATCTCGCGCTGGCGCTGCTCTCGCGTGCCACGACCGGCCGTCACGTCCTTGCGATTGAGCTTCTCGAGGTCGCTCAGGTCGCGACGGATCGCGGAATAGTCGGTGAAGTCCCCCCGGTCGCACGTCATGGCCTTCCGGTAGCCGGCGAGAGACTCCTCCTGATCGCGCACACTCCGCGCCAGGCCGACGACGGCACGGTCGGCCTGGAACTGCGCGAACGACGATTCGAGGATCTCGCGTGCGCGGCCCCTGCCGAACTGGTCGATGAGATTGACCGCCATGTTGTACGTCGGCCGGAAGCTCGAGTTGAGCGGATACGTGCGACGGGATGCCAGCGCCGCGACGGCCTGGGGATCGAGCCCCTCGGTCCACTGGATGACGGCGTGCCCTTCGACGTCGATGCCGCGCCGACCCGCGCGACCCGTGAGCTGCGTGTACTCCCCCGACGTGATCGCGACTCGGGCCTCGCCGTTGAACTTCTCGAGCTTCTCGAGCACGACGGTGCGTGCGGGCATGTTGATGCCCAGGGCCAGCGTCTCGGTCGCGAAGACGACCTTCACGAGCTTGCGCTGGAAGAGGTCCTCGACGACCTCCTTGAAGGCCGGCAGCAGACCCGCATGATGAGAGGCGACGCCGCGCTCGAGATTGTCGAGCCAGTCCCAGTAGCCGAGCACCGCGAGGTCCTCATCGCGCAGCGTCCGCGTGCGCTCCTCGACGATCGCACGGATCTCGAGCCGCTCCTCGTGCGACGTCAGCCGCACGCCGGAGCGCCGTACCTGCTGGACGGCTGCGTCGCAGCCGACACGGCTGAAGATGAAGAAGATCGCAGGCAGCAGGTTCGCCCGCGCGAGGAGCTCCACGACGTCCGGACGGTCGAGCCGCTCGATGCGCTGCACGTTCGCGGACCGCACGGGCCGCTGCCCGCCCTTGTGCGGGCGGCGACGGGATGCCTCGTATCCCTTCTGGCGTGCGCTGTTCATGTTCTGCACGCGACGGTTGTTCTCGAAGTTCGGCCCCTTGAACGAACGGATGCGCATGAGCTCCTGATTGACCTGCGCCGTCGCGATGCCGGCACGATCGTCGAAGAGCGGGAGCAGGTCGCCGCGCACGAGGACGTGCTGCTCGAGCGGCACGGGCCGGATCTCGGAGACGATGACCTCGGTGTCGCCGCGCACCGTGTCGAGCCAGTCGCCGAACTCCTCGGCGTTCGAGACCGTCGCAGACAGCGAGACGAGCCTGACGGCGGGCGGGAGATGGATGATGATCTCCTCCCACACCGCACCGCGGAAGCGATCGGCGAGGTAGTGCACCTCGTCCATCACGACGTAGCGCAGCCCACGCAGCGCGGCCGAGTCGGCGTAGAGCATGTTGCGGAGCACCTCGGTCGTCATCACGACGATGCGGGCGTTGCCGTTGATGTTCGTGTCGCCGGTGAGCAGGCCCACCTGATCGGCGCCGTAGACGTCCTGCAGTTCGCGGAACTTCTGGTTCGACAGCGCCTTGATGGGTGTCGTGTAGAACGCCTTGTCACCCGGCTCCTGCATCGCGAGGTGGATCGCGAACTCTCCCACGATGGTCTTGCCGGCACCGGTGGGGGCGGCGACCAGCACGCTGCGACCGGCTTCGAGGCCGCGGCATCCCGCGATCTGGAACGGATCGAGCTCGAAGCGCTGGGATGCCGCGAAGGCGGCGGTGAGCGGGTAGTCGCGGCCGAGAGCGGCGCTCTCGCGCGCACGCGCGTAGCGGTCGGCCGGGCCGGGATCGCTCACGCGATGTCGCCGGAGGCCAGGAGCTGATCCTCGCGCTTGGCCTTGCGGCGGTCGAAGATCATCGACAGACCGGCGGCGGCGAAGAAGAGGACGACGAGGATGCCGGCCAGCAGCAGCATGCTCACGACATCCGCCGCGGGCGTCGCGAGAGCCGCGAAGATCACGGCGACGAGCACCGCGACGCGCCAGGACTTGAGGATCGCCTTGCCCGACATGACGCCCGCGAAGTTCAGGGCGACGAGGAAGACCGGCAGCACGAAGGCGACCCCGACCACGATGAGCAGCTTGAAGACGAAGTCGTAGTAGTAGCCCGCGTCGTAGAAGGACGCCCCGCCGTCGGGCACGAAGGTGTTCATGATCTCGACGATGTGCGGCATCGTCAGCAGACCCACATACGCGCCCGCGAAGAAGAGCGGGATCGCCGCTGCGAGGAAGCCCACCGTGTAGCGGACCTCCTTCTTCGTGAGGCCCGGCATGATGAACGCCCAGATCTGCCACAGCCAGATCGGCGCTGAGATCAGCAGGCCGATCGCGAACGACATGCGCAGGCGCAGATCGAAGCCCGACGTGATCGTCGAGAACATCAGCTCGACCTTGGCCTGATCGCCGTCCTGCTCGGCGATGACGCGGATCGGCTCGGTGATGAGCCAGATCACCCAGTCGGTGATGAAGAAGGCGACGACCATGCCCACGACGAGAGCCGCCGCCGCGATCATCAGCCTCTTGCGCAGCTCGACCAGGTGCTGGCCGAGCGACATGCGCTTCTCACGCCGACGAGCCTCGGATTCCGGTGCTCGCGGCGTCTTCGCCGTCGTCACGCCGGGTCAGGATTTTGGTGCGGACGTGCCGCCGACGTCGGGTGTCTGCGACGTAACGGGGGTCGGGGCTGCGGGCGCCTCGACGGAGGCCGCCGTGCCGGCGTCGGTGGCCGCAGGAACGTTCTCGTCCTTCATGGCCTTCATCTCGCCCTTGAAGACGCGAGCCGACTGACCCATGCTCTTCGCGAGCGCGGGAAGCTTGGCTGCGCCGAAGAGGAGCAGGATGACGGCGAGGACGATCAGAAGGTGCCATCCGGTGAGATTGCCCATGTCGAAGTCCTTTCGGCGGGTTCCTTCAGTGTAACCCGCGATGTCCCCGCTGGCGCTCAGGCGGCCACGTCTCGGGCCTGCGGCGGCCGGTCAGGCGTGCCGCGGCGTGGCAGACGCTCAGCCGCTCGCGCGCGGTGCGGTGTCGCTCAGGCGTACTGCGCGAGCGCGGCATCCGCCCACGCCGCGGCCGCGCGGCGGGCCGACGGCGGGCCGATGACCTCGACGAGACCTCCTCGCCGCGTGACGAGCCGACGCAGGATCACCTCGTCGGCGACGCGCATCGTGGCGACCGTCACGCCGTCGGCCGTTTCGAGCGTCGCGCGGTCGAGGTAGTCGCCCAGCAGCGGTGCGACGCCCTCGGCGAAGCGCAGACGGACGACGATGTCGCCGCCGCTGTCTTCGAACCAGTCCGGCAGCCGATCCTGACCGTGCGTGATCGGGATGCCCGTGAGTTCGGGATCGCTCACACGGTCGAGGTGGAACGTGCGGATCGACTGCCGCAGGTGGCACCAGCCCTGCAGGTACCACTGGCCGCTCGCGATGTGCACCTTGACGGGGTCGACGGTGCGGGTGGTGGGCGCGGCGTCCGGAGCCTTGTAGGTGAACGACACCGCGACGCCGCGCTGCAGCGCCGTCGCGACGGTGTCGCGCACCGCATCGACGGGACCGGGCGCGACGATGACGTCGACGGGAGTGCCCGACGCGCCGCGCGCCAGCTTGCCGAGCAGTCCGTTGAACAGATCGGTGTCCCCCACGCCCGGGATCGCCCGAGCGAGCTGGAGTCCGGCCAGCAGCGCGGCTGCTTCGCGGGCGGTGAGCTTGGGAGCGCGCTCGAGCCCGACGGCGTTCGTGATCACGACGACGTCCTGCGCGTCGAGGAGGTCCCAGTCGATGTCGAACAGCTCGTTCGCCATCTGCCAGTAGCCGCTGTCGCCGGGGAGCCCGATGACGGTGAGCTTCTCGACCATCGCGCGCATCTGGGCGGGGGTGACGTCGAACTCGTCGGCGGCCTCGGCGATCGACACCTCGCCCTTGCCGATCAGGTACGGCACGAGCTGGAGGATGAGGGCGGCGCGATCGGTCGCGACGAGCGGCTTGCGGCGACTCATGCGGCTCCCCCGTTGAGGTCGCGCGCGGCACGCAGGCGAGCGATCACCTGGTCGCGCAGATCGGCCGGCTCGACGACGCGGACCTCCGGCCCGTACGACGCGAGCTCGTCGGCGAAGACGTGCACGTCGACGTAGGGGACGTGGATGCCCTGATCGGCCGGCGTCGCGCGACGACTCAAGCGCAGCGACGCCTCGGTCCCGGGATTCACCTCGAGCAGCGCGATGCTGCGCGCGGCGAGTTCTTCGAGCCCGGCGAGACCCCGCTCGCCCGCTCCCTCGCGCAGCGCCGGATCGAACGACTCGCGTGTCGTCTCGACGTCGCCGACGATGCGCGAGAGGAGGAACGTGCGATCGGCCTGCATGTCGAGGTCGAAGCCGAAGACGTGCCAGCGGGCTTCGTACTCGACGAGCGCGAGAGGACGGATGCGACGCACCCGCGCGCCCGATTCGCCGGGCTTGAGGTAGGTGAACCGCACCACACGCGACTTCTCGATCGCCTGCTGAAGGGCGGGGAATGCGGGGTCGGTCACGCTGATCCGCGGCGAGAAGCCGATGATGGGCTCGTCGACGGCGATGCCGAGGGCTCGGATCTTGCGCAGCCCCGTGCGTGCGTCTTCGGACAGCGAGCTCTCGCTCCACACTCCGCCGGCGAGATTCAGCAGGGCGAGCTCAGCGGGGGTGAACGTGATGTCGTCGGGAAGCTCGTACTCCGCCGTCGGCACGCGATAGCGGGCTTCGCGCAGGTCGTCGGGATCGGCCCAGTCGCCGATGGTCTCGATCGGGACGCCGAGACCGCGCAGGCTCTCCTTGTCGCGCTCGAACATCTTCTCGAGGGCGTCCTTCGACGCTCCGGCCTCGGCCTGCTCGCGGTAGCCCGAGACGTTGCCGAGGATCGTGTCCTTCGTGAGCCCCTGCTCGGTCGCCATGAGCGCCACGACGAGGTTGACGAGACGCTCCTCGGGCGGATTCTTCACGGACGGGGTCGCAGGCACCGTCTCATCCTAGGCTCGCCGAAGGGCTTCGCCGCGGCTTTCGGTACTACTGCGCGGCAGTGGCGTCGGTGCCCAGGATGTCGACGACGTAGATGAGGGTCTCGTCGTCACCGGGCACGATGACCATGACCTGCGAGCCGACCGTCTGCCCCGTGAGGGACTCGGCGAACGGCGGAGCGTCGTCCCCGAACGTGATCGCGGGAGGCGCGGCATCCCACGTCGTCTGCGCCTGCGTCTTGCTCTTCCACCCGACGCTCGTGTAGTTCACGCGCACCGGCGTCTCGCCCGTCACGACCTCGCCGTCACCGCGGATGATCGTCTCGACGACGACGTCGGTCGGGGGCGCGGAGTCGGGCACCACGACGCCCGGACGCCCGTCGACGGCGCGGACGACGCTGGGCAGGCCGAGGCCGGAATTGAAGACGTCGGTGCCTTGAGCGCGGGCGAGGTAGACCTGCCGCAGGTCGACCACGGCCACCGCCGCGTCGCCCTCGCGGATGCCGACGGCCTGCGCCGTCTCGGCGCCGATGCTGTCGGCCGGGAGCGCGACCACGACGCGCGAGCCCTCGGTCGCGCAGCGGAGGCCGTCGGACAGGCCCGGGAGGACCTTCGTGAGCTCGGAGAGCTGCACCGGGCGCGTCGAGCCGAAGAACGGCTCGGCGTCACCGTCCTCACCGCTCACGACGGTGAGGTCGACGGCGACGAGCTGCGCGTCGGTCGTGATGGCGTTGCCCTCGCCGACGATGACGTCGTCGGATGCCGTCGTCTTCGGCGTCAGGGGGCGGTAGACGTCGACCGTCGCCTCGGAGCCGAAGTCGCCGGACACCGTCACGACGTCGGAGAGACCGGGGTCGGCGACGGGCCGCTCGCAGGCGCCCGCGCTCGTGGACGAGCAGCCGGTCAGGACGGCGACGGTGAGGCCGAGCACCGCGAGAGCGGCCGTGGTGAGGGGGATCTTGCGCACCGTGACAGCCTAGCTTCTACGCTTCTTCGTCCGTGCCCGGGTCGGCGTCGGCGCCCGATGCCTGGCGCGCGCCCGCGGCGTGCTTCTGCGCCTCGCGCACGCGCTTGCGCAGCTGCTTGTCGGTGATCTGGCGATCGCCGACCGCTCCAGGGGTCCACGCCTCGACGTCGGCGTCGCCGTAGGACGGCGTCTTGGCGGCGCGCTTCTTGACGTCGGGCGGCACCGCCCCGGGCGCGAGCCGCCGCGCCGTGATCAGGAAGCCCGTGTGCGCGACCATGCGGTGGTCAGGACGCACGGCGAGTCCCTCGACGTGCCACCCGCGCACCATCGTCTCGCTCGCCTCGGGCTCGGTGAACAGTCCCGTGCCGCGGATGTACTCCGCGACGCGGCTGAGCTGTGTCGCGGTCGCGACGTAGCAGAGCACGACACCGCCCGGAGTCAGCACGTCGGCGACGGCGTCGATGCACTCCCACGGCGCGAGCATGTCGAGGACGACCCGATCGACGGATGCCGGGGCGGCGGCATCCGGCAGCGCCTCGACGAGATCGCCCACGACGACGTCCCAGTTGACGGGCGCGTCACCCGTGAACGTCTCGACGTTGGCCTTGGCGACCTCGGCGAAGTCCTCGCGTCGCTCGAACGATATGAGACGGCCCTCGGATCCGATCGCGCGCAGGAGCCAGAGCGACAGGGCGCCCGAGCCCACGCCCGCCTCGACGACGACCGCGCCCGGGAAGATGTCGGCCTGCGCGAGGATCTGCGCCGCATCCTTCGGGTAGACGATCGCCGCCCCGCGCGGCATCGACATCACGAAGTCGCGCAGGAGCGGACGCAGCGCGAGGTACTCGTGACCGCCGCTGTTCGACACGACCGAGCCGTCGGGCTGACCGACGAGATCCGCGTGCTTGAGGACGCCGTGGTGCGTGTGCAGCTCGCCGCCCTCGCGCAGGGTCGTCGTGCTCATGCGGCCCTTCGGCCCCGTCAGCTGCACGCGGTCGCCGATGCGGAAAGGCCCGCTCGGCCGCTCGGCACCGGTCATCGTGTTCCTCCTCGTGCGCGGTGGGCGGCATGGAATACGGCGAGATCCGCCGTCGCGCGCCCCTCGAGCGTCGGCCAGACGGCATGCGCTCCGGCCCCTGTGATCGACACCATGAGGGGCACTCCGATGACGGAGGCTCCGGATGCCACGGCCGACCGCAGTCCGTTGGGGGAATCCTCGATCGCGACGACCTCCTCGGGGGACACCCCCAGCGCTTCGCACGCCTGGAGGTACGGATCGGGGAAGGGCTTCGGGCGGGTCGACTCGTCGCCCGCGATGATGACGTCGAAGGCGTCGAAGTCGATCAGGTCGACGACCGTGTCGGCCATTCGGCGCAGGGACATCGTGACAAGACCCGTCTTGACGCCGGCCGCGCGCAGATCCGCGAGCAGCTCTCGTGCACCCGGCCGGAACGGCACGCCGTCGTCGCGCAGGCGGTTCATGACGGCATCCGTCAGATGCGAGACGATCGCCTGCTCGCTCATCCGCACGCCCGCAGCCTGAAGGATGCGGGCGGAGTCCTCGAGTCCCATGCCGACGAGCTGCAGTGCCTGCTCGTGCGACCAGGTGCCGCCGTAGCTCTCGATGAGGCTCGTCTCGGCGCCCATCCAGTACGGCTCGGTATCGACGAGAGTGCCGTCCATGTCCCAGAGGACCGCGGCGAGAGAAGGCGAAGTCACCGGTCAAGCCTACCGAGGGCGATCCTCCGCCCCGGCTCCGGGCAAGCGGCCTATCCTGGTTTGATCCCGCATCCGGCGGGCGAAGGGAGTCAGGTGGACGGACTGGGCAGCAAGGTCATCGTCGCGGCGTTCGACGGATGGAACGACGCCGGCGAGGCCGCGTCATCCGCCGTCGCTCATCTCCGCGAGAACGGCGACTACGAGCCCGTCTTCTCCGTCGACCCCGAGCTGTACTTCGACTACCAGTACACGCGGCCTCAGGTCGAGGCCGACAGCGAGGGGCGCAGGTCGCTCCGCTGGCCCGAAGCGACGCTGCTGCGTCCGACAGGCCCCGTCGACGGCACCGAGCTCTGGCTGCTCACGGGTGTCGAGCCGGCGCGGGCGTGGCAGGCGTTCGCCGCCGAGTTCATCGACCTCGCCCTGCGCGAGGACGTCACGGGCCTCGTCTCCCTCGGCTCGATGATGTCGGACGTGCCGCACACCCGACCGATCTCGATCTTCGCCGGCAGCGACAGCGATGCCCTGCGCTCGCAGCTCGGGCTCGAGCGCAGCACGTACGAGGGCCCCGTCGGCATCCTGAGCGTGCTGGGCGTCGCGGCCGAAGCAGGCGGCATCGCCTCGGCGAGCCTGTGGGCGAGCGTGCCCCACTACGTCGCCGGACACACACCGTCCCCGAAGGCGACGCTGGCGCTGCTGGAGCGCCTGCAGGTGATCACGGGCGCTGTCATCCCCCAGGGCGATCTCTCGTCGCAGGCCGCCGCGTGGGAGGCGTCCATCGACGCCGCCGCGGCGGACGACGAGGAGATGACGGAGTACATCCACCAGCTCGAGCGGACGCGCGACACGTGGGACTCGCCCGAGGCGTCGGGCGACGCGATCGCCGAGGAGTTCGAGCGGTTCCTCCGTCGCGGCGGCGACGGTCCGAGCAAGCCGGGGCGCGACGAACCCCGCCGCTAGGCCAGCTTCTGCGCGAGCATCACGAGGATGCCGCTGGGTCCGCGCAGGTACGTGAGCTTGTAGACGTCCTGATAGTTCGCGACGCCGCGGAGCGGGAAGCAGCCGTGCCGCGCCGCGATCTCGAGCGAGGCGTCGATGTCGTCGACCGAGAACGCGACACGGTGCATGCCGATCTCGTTGGGGAGCGTGGGCGCGGTCTCGATGGCATCGGGATGGATGTACTCGAAGAGCTCGAGCTGACCCTGGCCGTCGGGCGTCTGCAGCACCGCGATCTTCGCGTGGTTGCCGTCGAGACCGACGGCGGTCGACGCCCACTCACCGCTCACCTCGTCGGTGCCGACGACCGTGAGCCCCAGGTCGGTGAAGAAGGCGATGGTCTCGTCGAGATCGCGCACGGCGATCCCGACGTTCTCGAGATGGATGGACATGAGGGGATGCTACGGCTGCAGCACTCCCGTGGACAGCAGCACCAGCACGAGCGAGCCGAGGGCGACCCGGTAGACCACGAACGGCAGGAAGCTGTGCTTGGAGATCCAGTTCATGAAGAACGCGATGACGCCGAGGGCGACGAGGAACGCGACGCCGGTCGCCGCCGCGGTCTCGCCGAGGGTGAACACGCCGGGCTCGTCCCAGTTCTTGAAGAGCTGGTAGAAGCCGCTGCCGAACACCGCCGGGATCGCGAGGAGGAACGCGTAGCGCGCCGCCGCCGCCCGCTCGAAGCCCATGAACAGACCCGCGGTGATCGTTCCGCCCGATCGCGAGACGCCGGGGATGAGCGCGAGCGCCTGCGCGCCGCCGAAGATGCTCGCGCGGCCGATCGTGAGGTCGTTCAGCTTGCGCTTCTTGGCCCCCACGTGATCGGCGATGCCGAGCAGGACGCCGAAGAAGATGAGCATTCCCGCCACGAGCCAGAGCGAGCGGAAGGTCGTCTCGATCTGGTCCTGGAAGAGCAGGCCCAGCACCACGATCGGGATGCTCCCGAGGATGATGAACCAGCCCATCTTCGCGTCGGGGTCGTTGCGCGGGATCCGGCCGAACAGCGCCTTGAACCAGTTGCCGATGATCCGCACGATGTCGCGCCAGAAGAACACGACGACGGCCGCCTCGGTGCCGATCTGCGTGATCGCCGTGAAGGCGGCGCCCGGGTCTTCCGCGGAGGGCAGGAACGCGCCGACGATGCGCAGGTGCGCGCTCGACGAGATGGGCAGGAACTCCGTGAGCCCCTGGACGAAGCCGAGGAAGATCGCCTCGAGGAAGTGCATGCGGGATCCTTCAGTACGTGCGGAGGAGATCGGCGAGCACGTGCTCGCCGAAGACGAGGGCATCCAGCGGCACGCGCTCGTCGACGCCGTGGAACATGCCGGTGAAATCGAGGTCGGCCGGCAGCCGCAGCGGAGCGAAGCCGTACCCCGCGATCCCGAGCGACGCGAGGGCCTTGTTGTCGGTGCCGCCGCCGAGCAGATAGGGGATGACCGGGGCTCCCGGGTCGTGGCGGCCCAGCGCTGCGACCATGGCGTCGACGAGATCGCCGGAGAAGGGCACCTCGAGACCGATGTCCTCGTGCACGATCTCGACCTCGACGTCGTCGCCGACGATACGGCGGATGTCGGCGAGGGCCGCCTCTTCGGTTCCCGGGAGCACGCGCACGTCGATGAGCGCCTCGGCACGGTCGGGGATGACGTTGTGCTTGTACCCCGCGGCGAGGCCTGTCGGGTTCGTCGTCGTGCGCAGCGAGGATCGCAGGAATCCGGATGCCGCGCCCGCCGACGACGCCAGGGCGTCGGGATCGGAGGCATCCCTCCCAGTGATGGACGCGAGTCCGTCGACGGTGGCCTGCGTCGTCGCGGTGAGGCGAAGGGGCCACTGCGTCCGGCCCAGGGCCGCGACCGCCTCGGAGAGCCGCGTGACGGCGTTGTCGTGGTGGAAGCTCGACCCGTGCGCGGCCCGGCCGCGCGCGACGAGGCGGATCCACAGGAGCGCCTTCTCCCCCACCTGCAGCAGGTACGCCCGCCGATCGCCGACCGCGACGGAGTAGCCGCCGACCTCGCTGATCGCCTCGGTCGCACCCGCGAACCACTCGGGGCGGTCCTTCACGACGAGTGCGGATCCCTCGACCCCGCCGTTCTCCTCATCGGCGAAGAAGGTGAGGATGAGGTCGCGCTCGGGCTGATCACCGGATCGGAGGATGCCGGCGACGGACGTGAGGATCATGGCATCCATGTTCTTCATGTCGACCGCACCCCGGCCCCACAGCATGCCGTCCTTGATCTCACCCGCGAAGGGGTCGACGCTCCAGTCGTCGGCGATGGCGGGGACGACGTCGAGGTGACCGTGGACCACGAGGGCCGGCTTCGAGCGATCCCGCCCCTCGACGCGCGCCATGACGTTCGTGCGCTCCTCGATCGGCTCGTAGAACTCGGGCGTCAGACCGAGATCCGAGAGGTACGCGCCGACGTACTCGGCCGCTGCCCGCTCGCCGTTCGACCGCCCGCCGCCGTAGTTCGTGGTGTCGAAGCGGATGAGATCCTGCGCGACCCGGACGACCTCGGGCAGTTCGGAATCGGTCGTAGGCATGCCGACTAACCTACCCGCCCGCACGCGACCCCGGCGACGTCCGCGTCGCCGCGTAACGGACAAAGCAAAAAGCCCCCTGACGGGGGCTTTTCACTCTGTGCGCGAGGGGGGACTTGAACCCCCACGCCCGTTAAAGGGCACTAGCACCTCAAGCTAGCGCGTCTACCTATTCCGCCACCCGCGCAAGGTGGTTTCGGTTTTGCAACCGAGGAATGACATTACCAGACTCGTGGGCCATCGAAGAATCGGCGGTGCTAGCCGACCGAGACGCCGAACAGCAGGCCGAGCGCGTAGGTGATCGCGGCGGCGCCGAAGCCGATCGCGAGCTGACGCAGCGCGCGCTTGAGCGGCGGACCGCCCGAGAGCAGGCCGACGGCCGCACCGGTGGACATGAGAGCCACCCCCACCAGCAGCAGCGCGAGCAGCACGGCCGGCAGCCCCGACAACCCGAACAGCCACGGCAGCACGGGGATGATCGCACCCGATGCGAAGAAGAGGAAGCTCGACAGCGCCGCGCCCCACGCGCCGCCCACGACCTCATGGTCGTCGGCCGCCTCGACCTCGCGTCGATAGGGCACGCTGCGGTCGGCCTTCTGCGCGTGCGAGACGATCGAACGCGCGCGCTCGAGGGCATCCGTCGCCGACATCCCGCGCGTGCGGTAGACGAGCGCCAGCTCGTTCGCGTCGAGGTCGAGGTCGGGGAGGACGTGATCGGCGAAGTTGCTGGGCTCCGTGGCATCCAGCAGCTCCCGCTGAGACCGCACCGAGACGAACTCCCCCGCCCCCATCGAGAGGGCGCCCGCCAGCAGACCCGCGAGGCCGCTGAACAGCACGAACGGCCCGCCGACGCCCGTCGCACCGATGCCGAGCACCAGCGCGAGGTTCGACACCAGTCCGTCGTTCGCACCGAAGACCGCCGCGCGGAACGTCCCCGAGAGCCGCCGTCGACCGCGCGCGGCCAGGCCGCGGACCACCTCGTGGTGGATCTTCTCGTCGGCGGCCATCGTCGGCGTCGCGAACGGATCGGTCTCGTACGGCGACCGTGCTTCGGCGTTCTGCGCCAGAGCGAGCACGAAGATCGACCCGAATCGCCTGGCCATCCACCCGAGCACGACCGTGCCGGCATCCGCTCGCGGGAGGCGGGCCGGCTCGCCCCCGAGGAGCCCGAGCCAATGCGCCTCGTGGCGTCCCTCGGCGTCCGCGAGCTCGAGCAGGATCTCGCGCTCCTCGCCGTCGCGTCGCGACGCGAGAGACCGGTAGACCTCTGCCTCGGCGCGCTCGTTGACGAGGTACTGCGCCCAGCGCTTGCGGTCGCGGGCGGTGGGTTCTGCGGGCGCGCTCAATCGATGCCTCCGACGGCCGGTGAAAGGGGACACTCCACGCTAGCCAGGCGTTCTGCTCGAACCTCCGCGGATCCGCGGATTGACAGCATTTCGGGGATCCGAAGCGTCAGTCCTCGAGTGCTCGGGAGAGCCCCCGCTCCCCCGCCCGCATCACGGCGGCGTGCGCCCGCTCGAATAGGGGCCGCAGAGCGAACGCTGTGGCGTTCATCCATCGTCTCTCGGTCTCGACGTCCCAGTGGAAGACGATGGATGCGGCATCCGCACGCTCGACGACGATCGCGACCTCTCCGGTCCCGACGAGGTCACCGGCGCTGCGCGCCGCGACGCGCACGCCCGGCACGACCTCGACGAGCGTGAGCCGCACGCGCAGGCGGTACCCGAGTGGGCTGCGCACGGCGAGCGTCATCCGCTCGCCCGCTCGCAGCGCTGCGGGCGCCTCGACGAGCTCGACGTTCCGCCACCACGACGTACCGCCTCCGGGCCGCAGCATGCGCTCGATCTCGCTCCAGCAGCGCTCGGCGCTCGCGGGGACCTTCCAGCGCGAGACGAACGAGTAGGCGGCGGCCATGACCGCGAGTCTACGAACGATCCCGGCGCGTGCTGCCGCTCAGGAGCGCACGCGATTGCGCAGCACGTCGATGCGGGACTGCAGCTGGGCGACGGTGGCCTGAGCGACGGCGGGACCGCCGCAGACGCGGCGCAGCTCCGCGTGCACGGCGCCGTGCGGCTCGCCCGACTGGCGCGCGTAGAGCCCGACGAGGCTGTTGAGAAGCTGCCGCTGCTCCTTGAGGTTGCGGTGCAGAGCCTGCGGAAGCGCGGCGGGCGCGGCATCCGTCGACGCGCCGTCGGCCGCTTCGCGTGCCTCGCGCGCCTTGCGGTGCCGGCCCTGGCGCGACTGGCGCTGCATGAGCAGCTCGTGCACGTGCTCGGGCTCGAGCAGTCCGGGAAGACCCAGGAACTCCTCCTCTTCGGGCGTGCCGGGCACCGCGAGCTGACCGAACTCCTTGCCGTCGAAGAGCACGCGGTCGAAGTGCGCGAGCGAGCCGAGCGCCTGGTAGGTGAACTCGTACGCCAGGTCGTCGGAGGTCGTATCGCCCTGCTCGGCCTGCGCGAGCAGGTCGTCGTCGAGCGCCCATTCGTCGTCGCCGTCGCTGTCGCGATCGAGGGCGTGATCGCGCTCGACCTCCATGGCGTTCGCCAGCGCGAGGAGCTGCGGCACGTTCGGCAGGAAGACGCTCGCCGTCTCGCCGCGGCGTCGGGCACGCACGAAGCGGCCGATCGCCTGCGCGAAGAAGAGCGGCGTCGAGGCGCTCGTCGCATAGACCCCCACGGCGAGCCGCGGAACGTCGACGCCCTCCGACACCATGCGGACGGCGACCATCCACCGCGAGGTCGAGGCCGCGAACTGCTCGATGCGCGCGGACGCGCCCTCTTCGTCCGACAGCACGACCGTGGTCTGCTCGCCCGTGATGCGTGTGAGGATCTCGGCGTAGGCCCGGGCGGCGGTCTGATCCGTCGCGATCACGAGGCCGCCGGCATCCGGAACCTGCTCCCGGACCTCGGCGAGTCGGCGGTCCGCCGACCGAAGGACGGCCGGGATCCACTCCCCCTCGGGGTCGAGGGCCGTGCGCCAGGCCTGGGCCGTGATGTCCTTCGTGTTGTCCTGACCGAGCTGGGCCTCCATCTCGTCGCCGGTCTTCGTGCGCCAGCGCATCTGGCCGGCGTAGACGAGGAAGATGACGGGCCGCACGACGCCGTCCTCGAGCGCCCGACGGTAGCCGTAGTTGTAGTCGGTGCGGGAGACGCGGATGCCGTGCCGATCGGGGTGGTACTCGACGAACGGGATGGGTGCCGTGTCGCTGCGGAACGGCGTGCCGCTCAGCAGCAGGCGCCGGGTCGCACGTGCGTAGGCCTCGCGCAGCGCATCGCCCCAGCTCAGGGCGTCGCCGCCGTGATGCACTTCGTCGAGGATCACGAGCGTCCGGCGATCGTGGATGAGGCGCTCATGGACGGACGCCTTCACCGCGACCTGCGCGTAGGTCACCGCGACGCCGTGGAACTGCCGCGACGGCAGGCCGTGGCGATTGCTGAAACCCGGATCGAGGCGGATGGAGACCTTCGCCGCCGCATCCGCCCACTGCGTCTTGAGGTGCTCGGTGGGCGCGACCACGACGATGCGCTCGACGATGCCGCGGCGCATCAGCTCGCTCGCGAGACGCAGCGCGAACGTGGTCTTGCCGGCGCCGGGCGTCGCCGCCGCGAGGAAGTCGCGTGGTCCGCCGCCGGGGCCGTCGGGACCGTCGAGTCCGAAGTAGAGGTCGAGTGCCTCGGCCTGCCACGCGCGCAGGCGCTGAGCCGTGCCCCACGGCGCACGCTGCGGATACGAAGGAGACAGATGCTCGGCCGCGAAACTGCCGATATGCGCGTCGGCGTGGCCGGACGTGTCGTCGGCGACGCCGGAGAGGGCGGTCGTCGATTCGTCCACGCGTTCCCCTCCCGGCACAGCGAGTCTCCACACTAAGCGATGCCGGGGACGTCCTCGCGACAGCGGGCGGCTCGGCGATACCCTCGAAGCTGGTCACGAACCGAGGAAGAACCATGCCCCCCACTGACGCGAATCGCACACCCCTCGCAGACAACGCCGGCCCGCACCCGTGGCGGCGCTACGTCGCGATCGGCGACTCGTTCACCGAGGGCATCGGAGATCCCGTTCCGGGCACGGCCGACCACCGCGGATGGGCCGATCGCGTCGCCGAGGTGCTCAGCGGGCAGGTCGACGACTTCTCCTATGCGAACCTCGCCGTGCGGGGGAAGCTGATCGGCCAGATCGTGGCCGACCAGATCGAGCCCGCTCTCGCCCTCAAGCCCGACCTGGTCACGTTCTCGGCCGGCGGCAACGACGTCATCCGCCCGGGAAGCGATCCCGACGCCGTGGCCGAGATCTTCGAGGACGCCGTCGTGCGCCTCTCGAGCGGCGGCGCGACCGTCGTGGTCTTCACGGGCATCGACACGAACTTCACGCCCGTGTTCCGCGGCATCCGCGGCAAGGTGGCGATCTACAACGAGAACATCCGCGCGATCGCGGAGAAGTACGACTGCATCGTCGCCGATCAGTGGGCGCTCAAAGAGGTGCAGGACATGCGCTTCTTCGACGACGACCGCCTGCACTACAACGCCCTGGGCCACCACGAGGTCGCCCGGATGGTGCTGCGGACCCTCAACGTGCCGAACGATCTTCAGCCCATGCAGCCCGATCCGATCCCGGCGCGCACATGGCGCGAGGCGCGCGCCGTCGACCTGGTGTGGGCGCGCGAGTACCTCGTGCCCTGGGTGCTGCGGCGCGTGCGCCACCAGTCCTCGGGCGACCGCATCACGGCGAAGCGGCCCGAGGCGCTGCCGATCGTGACGCTCGCGCCCGGCCCGCAGCACGGCAGGGTCCCCGGAAAGGGGCCGGATGCCTCGATCCCGCCGGGCGAGAAGGTCTAGCTACCTCCGGCGCAGCTCCCAGAGCGCGACGGCGGAGGCCGCGGCCACGTTGAGCGAGTCCACGCCCCCGGCCATCGGGATCGTCACGACCGTGTCGGCGGCAGCGAGAGCGCGCCGACTGAGTCCGTCGCCCTCGGCGCCGAGGAGCAGTGCCACGCGATCCGGACGCGACGACGCGAAGGCGTCCAGCGCCACGGCGTCGTCGGCGAGGGCGAGTGCGGCGAGATGGAAGCCGAGCGCGTGCAGCTGCGGGCCGGCGACGCGCCAGTCGGGGATGCGGGTCCACGGCACCTGGAAGACCGTGCCCATCGAGACGCGGACGCTCCGGCGGTAGAGCGGATCCGCGCAGCGCGGAGAAACGAGCACGGCGTCGGCACCGAGTCCCGCGGCGGCGCGGAAGATCGCTCCGACGTTCGTGTGGTCGACGAGGTCCTCCAGCACGACGACCAGCCGCGCGTCGCGCACCACATCGGCGAGCGGCCGATCCGCGGGCCGGTGCATCGCCGCCAGCGCGCCGCGGTGCACGGCGTAGCCGGTCAGCCCCTCGGCGACCTCGGCGGACACGACGTACAGCGGGACGTCGGGGTGTCCCGACAGCAGATGCGCGGCATCCGGAACCCACTTCTCCTGCACGAGAACCGAGCGCGGACGATGCCCCGCCTCGATCGCACGTGCGATGACCTTCGACGACTCGGCGATGTACAGGCCGCCCTCGGGTTCGAGCACGCGCCGCAGGGCGACGTCCGTGAGATCACGGTAATCGGCGAGCCGATCGTCGTCCGCCGATTCGATGCGCTCGGGGATCACTCCCCCACTATCGCACGCGCAACACGCACGAAATCCGACGACCCTAGACTCGGGAGACGGAGGGGGTGGATGCCGTTGACCATGATCGTTCAGGATGCCGTGGCCGCCGCCGTGGACGCCCTCGCAGGTCGTCGCATCGCCGTCCTCACCGGGGCGGGCGTGTCGACCGACTCCGGCATCCCGGATTATCGCGGCAAAGGCGCGCCGGTGCGCACGCCCATGACCGTCGAGCAGTACCTCGCGAGCCCCGCCGCCCGCCGCCGCTACTGGGTGGGCAGTCACCTCGGCTGGAAGGTGTTCGCCGCCGCCGAACCCAACCGCGGCCACCTCGCGCTCGCCCGGCTCGAGGAGCGCGGGCTTTCGACCGGCATCGTGACGCAGAACGTCGACGGTCTGCACGTGCGGGCAGGCTCCCGACGCGTCGTCGAACTGCACGGCACGATGCGGAGGGTCTTCTGCACCCACTGCGGCCAGGTGTTCGACCGCCGCGATCTCGCGATCCGCGTCGAAGCCGACAATCCGTGGATCACCGTGCCCGAGAACGTCCCCCTCGGTCCCGACGGAGACGTCCTGCCCGAGAGCACCGACGGCTTCGTCGTGCCCGACTGCAGCGTGTGCGGCGGCATGCTCAAGCCCGACGTCGTGTTCTTCGGCGAGTTCATCCCCGCCGAGAAGTTCCGCGAAGCCGAGCAGCTCGTGCGCACGAGCGAGGCCCTCGTGATCGCCGGGTCGTCGCTCGTCGTCAACAGCGGCATCCGGCTGCTCGAACGGGCCCGGCGGCGTAGGCTGCCGATCGTCATCGTCAACCGGGGCGCGACGCGCGCGGATGCACGGGCGACGGTCAAGATCGACGCGGGCACGAGCGAGGTTCTCGAGGCGCTGGCGTCCACCCTCCCGCAGATCTGACAGGCTGGAAGGGTGACGACCCTCTTCCTCGTGCGCCACGGCGAGACCGACTGGAACCGCGACCGCCGCATCCAGGGGTCCACCGACATCCCGCTGAACGACACGGGCCGGCAGCAGGCGCGGGATGCCGCGGCGTCCCTCCGCGCCGACCTGGGGGACGCGGACCCGGTCGTCGTCTCGAGCGATCTCGCCCGTGCGCGGGAGACCGCGCGGATCATCGCCGAAACGTGGGGAGTGCCGCTCGGCGCGGCATACTCCGACCTGCGGGAGCGGGCGTACGGCGATGCCGAGGGTCTCGGCACGACTGAGTTCATCGAGCGCTGGGGCGACTGGTACACCGCCGAAGTGCCCAACGCCGAGTCGTGGGCGGATCTGCGAACGCGGGCGATCCGCGGCATGCGGATGATCGCGCGCGACGTGCGACGCAGCGCGACACCCACGGCCCCGGTCGTCATCGTCACGCACGGCGCCCTCATCCGCGAGGTGATCCGCCATGCGACGGCCGGCGAGCTCCCGCCGGCCGGCGAGAGGCTGGCCAACGGCGCGAGCTTCGGATTCCTGCTGGAGCGCGAGCGGCTCAGCATGCACACGTACGCGGGGAGCGTCCTAGTCTGAGGGCATGGCAGCCCCCGAGACGATCGACGAGTACATCGCGGCGCAGCCGCCCGAGGTCGCCGAGCGCCTGCGGCGCATCCGCACCGTCGTCGAGGCCGAGGTCCCCGACCACGAGGAGCGGATCCGCTACGGGATGCCCGCCGTCATGCTCGGCGGTCGCTACGCCCTGCATTTCGCGGGCTGGAAGAAGCACATCGGCCTCTACCCCGTGCCGACGCTCGACGAGCCGCTCGAAGCCGAGGTGGCGCCGTACCGTTCCGAGAAGGACTCGGTGGTCTTCCCGCACGCGCGGCCGGTCCCGTACGACCTGATCGGTCGGATCACGGCGGCGATCGTCGCGAAACGAGGCGGCGCCTAGACCCGGCGTAGCAGAGCGCGGGCGTGACGCAGCACCGGCTCGTCGACCATGCGTCCGTCGTAGGCGAAGACACCGCGCTCCGCCTCGGCGGCGGCGAGCACGCCGCGCGCCCACGCGATGTCGAGAGCACCGGGACGATAGGCGTCCCGGATGATCGCGACCTGGTTCGGGTGGATGCAGGCGGTCGCGGCGAATCCGGACGCCGCGGCGTCCGCGGCCTCGATGGCGAGCCGCTTCGTGTCGGCGATGTCGAGATGCACGGCGTCGATCGCGGCCTTGCCGCGGGCACCGGCGGCGAGCAGAACGCGGGAGCGGGCGTAGCGCGCGATGTCGCGATAGCGCCCGTTCGGCTTGCGGCTCGACGTGCCGCCGAGCGAGGCGACGAGGTCCTCGGCACCCCACATGAGCGCGACGACGTTGTCGAGTGCGGCGATCTTGTCGGCCTGCGCGATGCCCTTCGCCGTCTCGCACAGGGCGACGATCTCGAACCGCGCATCGATCTTCGCCAGGCGCTTCGGAGACGCGGCCTTCGCGACCATGATGCGGCGATAGTCGGTCTGGGACAGGGTCGCGAGATCCGAGACGAACGCGTCGGTCTCGGGAGGATTGATCCGCACGATCACGCGCTCGGGATCGAGCTCCGATTCGATGAGCGCGCCGCGCGCCGCGGCCTTGGCGTCGGCCGAGACGGCGTCCTCGAGGTCGAGGATGACGGCATCCGCCCGTTCCGCCGCCTTCTCGTACCGCTCGGGGCGGTCGGCGGGGCAGAAGAGCAGGGCGGGACCGAGGTCGAAGCGGGTCATGACTCTCCTCGGGTCGGACGGCACCACATGAGGGCGACTCGGGTCGCGGTCGCGACCACCTCTCCCCGCTGATTGCGCCCCGTGTGCGTCATGGTCACGATCCCCTGACCCGGGCGCGAGTCCGAGAGCCGCTTGTCGATGAACTCGGTCTCGACGTACAGCGTGTCGCCGTGGAACAGCGGCGCGGGGAACGCGACGTCGCTCAGGCCGAGCTGTGCGACGAGTGTGCCCTGCGTGACCTGCGAGACGGATGCCCCGACCATCGTCGAGAGCGTCCACATCGAGTTCATGAGACGCTCCCCGAACGGCTGCTGCTCTGCGAACGCCGCATCCAGATGCAGCGCCTGCGTGTTCATCGTGAGCGACGAGAACAGCACGTTGTCGGCCTCTGTCGCCGTCCGTCCCGGGCGGTGCAGATACCTGGCGCCGATCTCGCACTCCTCGAAGTAGAGCCCGCGCTGCACGATGTCCGCCACGGTTCTACGCTACTCCGAGCGCCCGGGCGATCACGAGGAGCTGCACTTCGCTCGTGCCCTCGCCGATCTCGAGGATCTTCGAGTCGCGATAGTGGCGCGCGACGGGGTACTCGTTCATGAATCCGTTGCCCCCGAAGATCTGCGTCGCGTCGCGCGCGTTGTCCATCGCCGCGTCGCTCGCCGTGAGCTTGGCGATGGCCGCCTCGGTCTTGAACGGCTTGCCCGCGTCGCGCAGCCGCGCGGCATGGTGCCACGCGAGACGGGCGTTGTGCACGCGCAGCTGCATGCGCGCGATCATGAACTGGATGCTCTGACGGGTCGCGAGCGGATCACCGAACACCGTGCGCTTCTTGGAGTAGTCGATGGCGGCTTCGAGGCATCCCTCCGCCGCTCCGGTCGACAGGGCCGCGATCGCGATCCGACCCTCATCGAGGATGTGCAGGAAGTTGGCGAACCCGCGACCGCGCTCGCCGAGGAGGTTCGCTTCGGGCACGCGTGCATCCACGAACGTGAGCGGGTGCGTGTCGGACGCGTGCCAGCCGACCTTGTCGTATGCGGGCTCGACGGTGAAGCCCGGCGTGCCGTGGGGCACCACGATCGTCGAGATCTCCTTGCGGCCGTTCGCCTCGCCCGTCACCGCCGTCACCGTCACGAACCGGGTGATGGGCGTGCCCGAGTTTGTGATGAACTGCTTCGCGCCGTTGACGACCCACTCGCCGCCGTCGAGCTTCGCCGTCGTGCGGGTCGCGCCGGCATCAGAGCCCGCCTCCGGCTCCGTGAGGCCGAAGCCCGCGAGCGCACGACCGGCCAGCAGATCGGGCAGGAGCTCCTCCTTCTGCGCGTCGGTCCCGAAGCGGAACACGGGCATCGCGCCGAGCGACACGCCCGCCTCGAGGGTGATCGCGACCGACTGGTCGACGCGGCCGAGCGCCTCGATCGCGAGGCAGAGCGCGAAGTAGTCGCCGCCCTGTCCGCCGTACTCCTCGGGGAACGGCAGACCGAACAGGCCGAGCTCCCCCATCTGCGCGACCACGCTCATCGAGAGCGTCTTCGTGCGATCGGCTTCGTACGCCTGCGGCGCGACGACCTCGTCGGCGAAGTCGCGCACCATCCGGGCGAGCTCGCGCTCGTCGTCGGTGAGATTCGCGTGGTCCATGGGGTTCTCCTCGGGTTCAGTCCGCCTCGTGGGCGGTCACGTGTGCCAGCACCTGATCGCGACGCACCTGGTCGCCCACGGCGACGTCCAGACGCACCACGCCGTCGTGGGGCGCGGTCACGGGGTGCTCCATCTTCATCGCCTCGATCGTGACGATGCGGGATCCTGCGGCGACGGTCGCGCCGTCGGGGACATGCACGGCCACCACGGCGCCCGGCATGGGGGCGCGCAGCTCCGGGGCGGCGGCGATGGATGCGGCATCCCGCGCCGCCAGGCGACGCTCCATCGCCTCACGGCGCGACATCGGCCTGAGCCGCACGTTCGCGCCGTCCGCGTGAACCCAGAGCCAGCCGTCCGCGTCGGACTCGACCGATGCATCGCCGACCTCCGCTCCGCCTGCGACGGCCGAGTGGATCGTTCCCTCGGCGTCCTGGATCAGCGCCCTCCGGAGCACGGGCTCCCCGCCCGCACGCCACCCCGACCCGTCAGACCACAGCCGTCCCGCTCTCCGGGAGGGAGAATCCGTCCCGATCGCGACACTCGCCGCAGGCGGCTTGTTCGCGACGCCCAGAGCGACTCGCGCGGCAGCGATCGCGAGTGCGGCAGGCGACGGTGCCGCGGCGACGAACGGGGGAAGGCGATCGATCAGACCTGTGTCCAAGTCGCCCGCGGCGACGGACGGCTCGGCGATCAGGGCGCGCAGGAACGCGATGTTCGACTCGACTCCCAGGAGGACCGTGTCGGCGAGGGCGGCGTCCAGCTTCGCGAGCGCCTCCGCACGATCAGCGCCGTACGCGATGACCTTCGCGATCATCGGGTCGTAGTCGGCAGTCACGACCGAACCGGTCTCGACCGCCGCATCCGTCCGGGCCTCCTGCGACGGCGCCCAGGCGAGCACCTCTCCGGTGGCGGGCAGGAATCCGCGCTCGGGGCTCTCGGCGTAGACCCGCGCCTCGATCGCGTGGCCGTCGAGCCGCACGTCGTCCTGGACGATCTCGAGCGGGAGCCCGGCGGCGACCCGGAGCTGCTGCTCGACGAGGTCGATCCCCGTCACGAGCTCGGTCACGGGGTGCTCGACCTGCAGGCGGGTGTTCATCTCGATGAAGAAGAACTCGTCCGGCCGGTCGCCGGCGACGAGGAATTCGACGGTTCCGGCGCCGCGATAGTCGACGGATGCCGCGGCCGCGCACGCGGCGGCGCCCAGTCGTGCGCGGGTCGTGGCATCCACCACGGGTGACGGCGCCTCTTCGACGACCTTCTGGTGCCGGCGCTGCAGCGTGCATTCGCGCTCGCCGAGATGGACGACGTTCCCGTGCGCATCGGCGAGGACCTGCACCTCGATGTGGCGCGGACGCTCGATGAGCCGCTCCAGCAGCAGGGTGTCGTCGCCGAACGCGCTCGCCGCGACACGCCGTGCGGTCGCGAGCGCGTCGGGCAGCTCGGCGGCATCGCGCACGACCTGCATGCCCTTGCCGCCCCCGCCCGCGGAGGGCTTGATGAGAAGCGGGAAGCCCGCGGCATCCGCAGCGTCGGCGATCTCGGCATCCGTCATCCCGGCCGCACTGAAGCCGGGCACCGTCGGCACCCCGTGCGCCTCGACGTGGACCTTCGAGCGGATCTTGTCGCCCATGACCTCGAGCGCGCGCTCCCCCGGGCCGATGAAGACGATCCCCGCCGCCTCGCAGGCGCGGGCGAAGGCGACGTTCTCGGAGAGGAAGCCGTACCCCGGGTGGACGGCCTGCGCGCCCGCCGCGACGGCCGCTGCGATCACCGCGTCGATGTCGAGGTACGAGGCGGATGCCGCGGCCGGTCCGATCCGCACGGCGACATCGGCTTCGCGCACGTGAGGGGCGTCGACATCGGCGTCGCTGTAGACGGCGACGGAGCGGATGCCGAGAGCGCGCAGGGTGCGGATGACGCGCCGTGCGATCTCGCCGCGGTTGGCCACGAGCACCGTGTCGAAGAGCTGGTCGGTCATGGGGTCACATCCGGAAGAGGCCGAAGCGCGTGTCGGGAAGGGGCGCGCGCGAGACGACGTCGAGCGCAAGGCCCAGGAGGTCCCGCGTGTCGGCGGGGTCGATCACGCCGTCGTCCCACAGGCGGGCGGTCGCGTAGTACGGGTTGCCCTGCTCCTCGTACTGCGCGCGGATCGGTGCTTCGAATGCGGTCTGGTCATCGCCGGACCACTCCTCGCCGCGCGCTTCGAGCTGATCGCGCTTGACGGTGGACAGGACCGATGCGGCCTGCGGACCGCCCATCACCGAGATCCGCGATCCGGGCCAGGTCCACAGGAACCGGGGCGAGTACGCACGACCGCACATCGCGTAGTTGCCGGCGCCGAACGAGCCGCCGATCACGACCGTGAGCTTCGGAACGCGCGTCGTCGCGACGGCGGTCACCATCTTGGCGCCGTCCTTCGCGATGCCGCCGGCCTCGGCATCCTTCCCGACTATGAAACCCGCGATGTTCTGCAGGAACAGGAGCGGGATCCCGCGCTGATCGCACAGCTCGATGAAGTGGGCGCCCTTCTGCGCCCCCTCGCTGAACAGGACGCCGTTGTTCGCCACGATGCCGATCGGGTGCCCGTGCAGCCGCGCGAACCCGGTGACGAGCGAGTCGCCGTACTCGCGCTTGAACTCGTGGAACTCGCTCGCATCGACGAGCCGCGCGATGACCTCTCGCACGTCGTACGGCTGGTTGACGTCGACCGGGACGACTCCGTAGAGATCGTCGGCGGCGACCGCGGGAGGACGCGATGCCACGACCTCCCACGCCGGCGCGAGAGGCGCCGGGAGCGTCGCGACGATGTCGCGCACGATCTCCAGCGCATGCTCGTCGTCCTCGGCGAGGTGATCGACGACGCCCGAGCGCTGCGCATGCAGCTCGCCGCCCCCCAGCTCCTCGGCGCTGACGACCTCGCCGATGGCGGCCTTCACGAGCGGCGGTCCGCCGAGGAAGATCGTGCCCTGGCCCCGGACGATCACGGTCTCGTCGCTCATGGCCGGGACGTACGCACCCCCCGCCGTGCACGAGCCGAGAACCGCGGCGATCTGCGGGATGCGCTCGGACGAGAGTCGCGCCTGGTTGAAGAAGATGCGACCGAAGTGATCGCGGTCGGGGAACACCTCGTCCTGCTTCGGCAGGAACGCGCCGCCCGAGTCGACGAGGTAGACGCACGGCAGCCGGTTCTCGAGGGCGATCTCCTGCGCGCGAAGGTGCTTCTTGACCGTCATCGGGAAGTACGTGCCGCCCTTGACCGTCGCGTCGTTGCAGACGACCATGACCTGGCGTCCGTGCACGAGGCCGATGCCCGCGATGACGCCGGCTGCGGGTGCCTCTCCGCCGTAGAGGCCGTTCGCCGCGAGCGGTGCGATCTCGACGAAGGGACTCCCCTCGTCCAGGAGACGCGTCACGCGGTCGCGCGGCAGCAGCTTCCCGCGGGCGACATGCCGATCGCGGGATGCCTCGGGTCCGCCGAGCGATGCCACGGCCAACCGCGACCGCAGGTCGTCGGCGAGATCCGCCTGGGCCGTCCGCGTGCGCTCGAACGCGTCGTCGTGGACGACCGCGGTCGTCAGTGCGCTCATGTCATCTCCGTCGACGTCACGATCGGGTCACACGCCTTGTCGGCGCGACCTCCGGATGGTTAGTGTTCACTAACTGAGTCACCAGGTTAGCGAGGATTAACTGAGATGACAACCCGTCTGACGCACCGTGGCCGTGCGAAGGCCGATCGCCACGCCGCGCTCCTCCACGAGGCCGCACGCCTGTTCGCCGAGCGCGGTTTCGCGAGCGTCAGTCTCGAAGAGCTGGGCGCGGCCGTCGGTGTGACCGGGCCGGCGGTGTACCGCCACTTCGCGAACAAGCAGGCGATGCTCGGGGCGATCCTCGTCGGCGTCAGCGAGCGGCTGCTGTCGGGCGGGCGGGCCGTGGTCGCGGAGCACGTCGACGCCGAAGGCCGCCTCGACGGTCTCGTCCGGTTCCATGTCGATTTCGCCCTCGCCGACGCCGATGTCATCCGCGTGCAGGACCGCGACCTCGAGAGCATGTCCGACGACGACCGGCACGCCGTGCGGCGCCTGCAGCGGGAGTACGTCGAGGTGTGGGTCGGGGTGCTGCAGGACCTCCGGCCCGACAGCGCACCCGCCGACCTGCGCGTGCGCGCGCACGCGTGCTTCGGCCTCATCAACTCGACCCCGCACAGCCTGCGCGTGCTCCGCGACGCACCGAGCGCCTCCTCCGGTGCGAGCCGGTCCAAAGAGCGCGACGCGCCGAGCGGGAGCGCGGTGCGCGCCATCCTGGAATCGATGGCGCGCTCCGCCCTGCTCTCCTAGCGATCAGCGCAGCAGCATCGCCCGTCCGGGTTCGCGCAGCACGTCGGCGACCTCGACCATGAACTTCGCGCCCTGCTCGCCGTCGACGAGCCGGTGATCGAACGACAGCGCGAGCGTCATGACATCGCGCAGCGCGATCTCGCCGCGATGCTCCCACGGCTGACGGCGCACGGCGCCGAGCGCGAGGATGCCCGCCTCACCAGGATTGAGGATCGGGGTGCCGGCATCCACTCCGAACACACCCACGTTCGTGATCGAGAAGGTTCCGCCCATCATGTCGCCGGGCGCCGTCTTTCCGGCACGAGCGGTCTCTGCGAGCGCGCGGATCGCGTCCGAGAGCTCGACGAGCGTGAGGTCCTGCGCATCGCGGATGTTCGGCACGACGAGCCCGCGGCCGGTCGCGGCCGCGATTCCGAGGTTGACGTAGTGGTGCTCGACGATCTCTCCGGCCTCGTCGTCCCATGTCGAGTTGAGACTCGGGTGGCGTCCGAGGGCCAGGCACACCGCTTTCGCCGCGACGGCCATGATGCCGATGCGGTGGTCCGACAGTGCGCGGTCGGCCTTCAGAGACCCGACGAGCTCCATCGTCGGCGTGACGTCGATCGTGAGGAAGGTCGTGACGTGAGGCGCCGTGAAGGCACTGCGCACCATCGCAGCGGCCGTGTGCTTGCGGACGCCGCGGATGCGCGTGCGCGTCGTGCGCTCCCCCTCCTCGCGTCGCACGGCGGGGGCCGCCGGAGCGGGCTCCGAGACACCGACGCGCTCGGCATACGCCTCGACGTCGGCGCGCGTGATGACACCGGAGGCACCGGATGCCTCGACCAGCACCAGATCCACGCCGAGCTGCTTCGCGAGCGCGCGCACGGGCGGTGTCGAGCGCGGGCGCTCGAGCGGACGCTCGAGCACCTCGGGAGTCGGCGACGCATCGTGCGGGGCCGCCTGCATCACCTCGGAGTCGAGGACGGCCGTGTCCGACGCGGCGGCTCCGCCGCCGGCGGCGCGCACGCGGCGCGCAGGACGCTTGCTCGACGCGGGCGCGGCACCGTAGCCCACCAGGTTCGGCTGGGCCTTCTCCTCCTCGACGGGTGCCGGGGCCGGAGCATCCTGTCCCGCGAGCTCGTACGAGATCAGCACGGAGCCGACCTCGACGACGTCGCCGGCGGCAGCGTGCAGCGTGCGGATGACGCCCGCGTGCGGAGACGGGAGCTCGACGACCGCCTTGGCCGTCTCGACCTCGGCGATCGTCTGGTTGAGCGTCACGGTGTCGCCCTCGGCGACGAGCCACTGCACCAGTTCGGCCTCGGGCAGGCCCTCGCCGAGGTCGGGGAGGCGGAAGTCCTCGATCACAGCTGCACCCCCGACATCGAGTTGGGGCGATCCAGCACACGATCGACGGCATCGAGGATGCGGTCGAGATCGGGCACGTGGTGCTTCTCGAGCTTCGCCGGCGGATACGGGATGTCATGCCCCGTGACCCGCGCGGGAGCGGACTCGAGATAGTTGAAGCAGCGCTCCGTGACGCTCGCGATGAGCTCGGCGCCGACACCCGCCTCTCGGGCGGCCTCGTGCGTCACGACGACGCGACCGGTCTTGCGGACCGACGCGGTGACGGTGCGGTAGTCCACGGGCGAGATCGAGCGCAGGTCGATGACCTCGATCGAGACCCCGTCGTCCTCCGCGGCGGTCGCGGCATCCATCGCCACCGGCACCTGCGCGCCGTACGTCAGGATCGTGACGTCGCTGCCCTCCCGGGCCACCCGCGCGACGCCCATCGGCGGCGCATCGGCGAGGTCGGCGTCGAGGTCGACCTCGCCCTTGGAGTGGTACAGGCGCTTCGGCTCGAAGTAGACGACCGGGTCGTCCGAGGCGATCGCCTGGCGGAGCATGACGTAGGCGTCCTGCGGGTTCGACACCGCGACGACCCGGAGACCCGACGTGTGCACGAAGTACGCCTCGGGCGACTCGGAGTGGTGTTCGGCGGCGCCGACGCCACCGGCCCACGGGATGCGGATCGTGATGGGCATCTTGACGTTGCCGCGCGTGCGGTAGTGGAGCTTCGCCACCTGGCAGACGATCTGGTCGAACGCGGGATAGACGAAGCCGTCGAACTGGATCTCGACGACGGGCCGGTAGCCCCGGAAGGCGAGCCCGACGGCGGTGCCCATGATCCCCGACTCCGCGAGAGGCGTGTCGACGACGCGCTGCGAGCCGAACTCGGTCTGCAGACCGTCGGTGATGCGGAAGACACCGCCGAGCTTGCCGATGTCCTCCCCCATGATGAGCACCTTGGGGTCGTCGGCCATCGCGCGGCGGAGGCCCTCGTTGATGGACTTGGCCATCGTGAGTTGCGTCATCGTCACGCCGCCGTCTCGTCCGAGAAGCCATCGAGGTACGAGCCGAACCAGGCGCGCTGCTCGTCGAGTCCCGTGTGCGGCTCGGCGTACACGTCGTCGAACACCTCGATCGCGGGTCGGGTCACAGCGCCCAGCGCCGCCGCCCGGACGTCCGCGCCGAGTGCGTCGGCGTCGGCCGCGACCTGCGCCGAGAACGCGTCGTCGAAGGCATCCGACTTCCGAAGCAGAGCCTCGACGCGCGCGATCGGGTCGCGCAGACGCCAGCGCTCGACCTCTTCCTTGTCGCGGTAGCGCGTCGGGTCGTCGGAGGTCGTGTGCGGGCCCATCCGGTAGGTCACGGCCTCGATGAAGGCAGGGCCACCACCGCGGCGGGCGATGTCGGTCGCCCAGCGCATCGCCGCGAGACACGCGAGCACGTCGTTCCCGTCGACGCGCATGCTCGGGATGCCGAACCCCGGCGCGCGGCCGGCGATCGGGAACTTGGCCTGCACCTTGACGGGCTCCGAGATCGCCCACTGGTTGTTCGTGCAGACGAAGATCACGGGTGCGCGGAACGAGGATGCGAAGACCATCGCCTCGTTGACGTCGCCCTGGCTCGTCGCGCCGTCGCCGAAGTAGGCGGCCGCGACCTGATCGGTCCCGTCGCGCTGGATGCCCATCGCGTAGCCGACGGCGTGGAGCGTCTGTGCGCCGATGATGATCTGCGGCGTCGCCGTGTTGATGTCGTAGGGGTTGTACGTCGAATGCGATTCGCCGCGCCACGCGAGCACGAAGTCCGCGGGCTTCGCGCCTCGCACGTGCTGGACCCCGATCTCGCGGTAGCTCGGGAAGACGAAGTCGTCGGCGCGGAACCCGCGGGCGGTGCCGACCTGCGTGGCCTCCTGGCCCTGGCACGGCGCCCACAGCCCGAGCTGGCCCTGACGCTGCAGCGCGACGCCCTCGGTGTCGACACGGCGCACGAGCACCATGTCGCGGTACAGGCTCTGCAGCATCGCGGTGTCGACGTCGGCGACCCAGCGTTCGAGGTCGGGATCGGCGATGCGCTCGCCATCGGGGGCCACCAGTCGGGCGACATCGTCGATGTCGGTCTGCGGCTCGGCCGTCGCGGTAAAGGTGTGCATCGTCGCATTCCCTCCTACAGGGCCACCCTCGTGAGGCGGCCTTTGCGGATCGCCGGCGGCATCGCCGGCATGCCCGACGATACGTCGACATCGCAACTAGCTCAAGCAACCACAGATCGCTTGAGCATGTTGCGTACATTAGCGACTGATCTGCGTGCTATCGTTTCGCACTATGAGTTCACTCGACCACGTCGACCTCGAGCTGCTCGAAGCTCTCGCGGCCGATCCGCGCGCGACCGTCGTCGCACTCGCCGATCGCCTCGGACTCTCTCGCAACACCGTGCAGGCGCGCATGAGCCGCCTCGACCGCT
Organism: Microbacterium sp.; assembly: GCF_051860965.1. Lineage (GTDB taxonomy): Bacteria > Actinomycetota > Actinomycetes > Actinomycetales > Microbacteriaceae > Microbacterium. The sequence goes on along the minus strand of NZ_JBIMKU010000006.1, from coordinate 110,153 downwards.
CGGGCGTCTTCCTCTCGTATGAGCGCGCGATCTCCTCCGCCGCCCTCGGCTACCCGATCGAGGCCTTCATCAACGTCATCGTGCGCCAGGCCGACCTGCCCCGCATCACGGCGGAACTTCAGCGCGTGCCCGAGGTCGTCCAGGCGCACGGTCTCAGCGGTCAGGTCGATCTGCTCGTGCGGGTCGCGTGCCGCGACACGCAGCACCTCTTCGACACGGATGCCCGCATCCTCGCGATCGAGGGCGTCGAGCGCACCGAGACGTCGCTGGTCATGGGCGAGGTCATCGGCCACCGCGTGACCCCGCTCATGGAGCTGTCGCGCCGCGAACGCTGAGCGACGTCAGGGAGCGGGCACGACCGGGATGGTCGCCGCCGCACCCCGCGGCTCGCCGGCGGACGAGGCGTCCATCCTCACGAGCACGACGCCGACGAGGATGAGCGCTCCGCCGACGAACTGGATCGGCGCCGGGGTCTCGCCCAGCAGCAGCCAGGCGAAGCCCAGGGCGAACAGCACCTCGGACAGGCCGACGAACGACGCGATGCGCGAGCCGACCCGGGGAACGGCCATGACGCCGAAGGCGTAGCCGATGGTCGTCGCGACGCCGGCGACCCAGAGGAGCGGCATCCACCACGGCACCGTGACCCCGGCGAACGTCACGTCCACCATCGGCGCGACGAGCGGGAAGACGCCGATGGCGGCGAGGATCACCATCAGCGCGGTGCCCACGAGCAGTCCTCCCGACGCGAGCGCGACCGGTGGCAGGTCGTCGCCCGCGCGCTCGGAGATGAGGAAGTAGGCCCCGACGCAGATGGCCGCCGCGAGGGCGAAGAGCGTGCCGAGCAGATCGAACTGCGCACCCGAGATGTCGACGACCAGGACGAGTCCGACGATCGCCACGAGGGACCCCGCGATGACCAGCCGCGACGGCGCCGTCCGGGTGCGCGCCCACGCGAAGAGCACGAGCAGCACGGGCGCGAGGTACTGGATGAGCAGGGCCACCGCGACGGGCATCCGCTGCATCGCCGAGAAGAAGAAGATCTGGCAGCCCGCGACGGCCGTCAGCCCGAACCCGACGATGAGCACGCTGTGGCGGCGCACGAACCGCCTCTGGCGGCGGATCGCGAGGAGCAGCGCCGGCACGAGGATGAGCCCGGACACGCCCATGCGCACCAGGAGCGCGGCGCCGATCGACCATCCGGCCTCGAGGAGCGGCTTCACGAGCGGCCCGCTCGACGAGAACGCGAGCGCGGATGCCACGGCCAGCACGATGCCCGAGGACATACGGCTCGCAGGAGTGACCGGCGAGAGCACGGGGATGGGCGCGGTGGCGGTCATGGCGTCCGTCTGTCATGAGTGAAGGGTGGTTACACTGGTGACTGTACGGGATCACGATGTCAGGAGTCAACATGGTTTTCATCAATGACACGCGGCAGGCGCTGACGGCCGCCGTGCACCTCGTGAACACGCTCCCCGGCTACGACGGCGAAGACACCCTGCAGACCGCCGACGACCTCGACGTGTACCTGCGCGTCAACCCCTACACCGGCACGATCCGTCGGGATGCGGCCGAGATCGACGCCGTGCGCGGCATCCGCTCCCGCCTTCGCGAACTCTGGGACGTCGACCGCGAGAGCGCCGTCCCCCTCGTCAACCGGATGCTCTCCGACGGGCACGCCCTCCCCCAGCTCTCGAAGCACGACGAGTTCGACTGGCACATCCACGCGACGTCCGACGACGCGTCCCTCGCGACGCGCATCCTCGTCGAGGCGGCCATGGCGTTCGTGGATGTCATCCGCTCCGACGAGTACGACCGCGTGCGGGTGTGCGACGCCGACGACTGCGAGTCGGTCTATGTCGACTTCTCGCGGAACGGGTCGAAGCGGTACTGCGACACCGGCAACTGCGGCAACCGCATGAACGTCAACGCGTATCGGGAGCGGAAGGCGCGACGAAGCGCCTGATGGCGGACGCCGCGACCTGCGGCGTCTCGTAGTGGATGAGGTGCCCGACGTTCGGGATCTCGACGAGCTCGGCATCGGCGAACATCGTCGCGAGGCGCCGGACGTCTTCGATCTGGGTGATCTCGTCCTCCTGCGCGGCGATGAGCAGGGTCGGCACCTCGATGAGCGGCGCCGAGGCCCGCACGTCGTTCGAGACCGACGCGAGGAACCCCTCGTGCAGCACCGTGCGATCCGAGAACCGCGAGAAGTACAGATCGTGCTGATCGCGCACGAAGCGGCGGATGGCGGGATCCTTCGAGTTCGTCATCGAGGCGCTCATGATGCGCACCACCGCCTTGCTGCGCAGGAGCTTGTCGCCCACGCTCTCGGGCAGCTTCGCGCCGACCTGGTAGTAGAGGACGGCGAGCCGTGTGAGCACGCCCATGCCGCCTTCCAGTGCGGGCGCGCCGATCGGGTTGATGAGGATCAGGCGCGGCGTCTCGAGACCGCTCGCGACCGCCGCGGCGCTCACGATCGACCCGAACGAGTGGCCGACGAGCACCGCTCGTGGCGCGACGGCCGCCGAGAACGCGGTGAGCCACGCGACGTAGGTGTCGAGATCGTGCGTGCGACCGGGGAGGGGCGGCGTCTCGCCGAAGCCCGGGAGATCCGGAGAGACGACCCGGATGCCGGGCAGATGGGCCACGATCGGCTCGAGCCCGTGGTGCTCGCCGCGATAGCCGTGCACCGCGAGGATCGTGGTCTCCGCGTCGTCCGGACCGTAGACCCAGTAGGCGGTGGGCGAACCGAGCACCTCGACCTCTCGCCGCTCGACCGGGATCGCGTCGAGGAGGGGAGCGTAGGGGTTCACGGCAGTCACCCGTGAATTCTACGAGGCGCAGGCTGTGAACCCGGGGCGTGGCACGCTCGCCATGTCGGAGGCGTCGCATACCTTCGGAGGCATGCAGCCCGAGATGCTCCCCCTCTTCCGGAGGCCGGAGTGGGTCGAAGTCGTCGGGGTCTTCGACCTCGAGACGACCGGGGTCGACGTCGCGGGCGACCGCATCGTGACGGCATACGTGGGAGTGCTGGATGCCGCGGGCGCCGTCGTGCGCGAGCGGCACTGGCTGGCCGATCCCGGCATCCCCATTCCCGACGGCGCATCCGCCATCCACGGCGTCACGACGGCGCGCGCTCGCGCCGACGGGCGCCCCGCCGCTGAGGTCGTCCGCGAGATCGTCGCGTCGCTGCACGGGCTGCTGGATGCCGGTATCCCCGTCGTCGCGTACAACGCGGCGTACGACTTCTCGCTGCTGCACCACGAGGCGCTGCGGCACGGTGTCGCGCCGCTCGACTCCCCCGCGCCGGTCATCGACCCGCTCGTGATGGACAAGCGGTACGACCGCTACCGCCGCGGCAAGCGGACGCTGTCCGTGGTGGCCGCGCACTACGCCGTGCGGCTCGACGACGCGCACGAAGCCTCGGCGGACGCCATCGCCGCCGGCCGGGTCGCTCAGGCGCTCGCCGAGCGCTTCGCGGCCTGGCTGCCCGGCAGCGCGCACGAGCTGCACACGCGGCAGATCGCCTGGGCGCGCGCGCAGGCCGACAGCCTCACCGAGTACTTCGTCCGGATCGGCCGGATAGATCCCGACGACCGCCTCGACGGCACCTGGCCCGTGCGCTGAAACGACAAGAGCCCCGCGTGACGCGGGGCTCTTGGAAGACCTGGGCTTACTTGCCGAAGTTCTTGAAGCGCTGGTTGAACTTCTCGACGCGACCGGCCGAGTCCATGATGCGCTGCTTGCCCGTGTAGAACGGGTGCGAGGCCGACGAGATCTCGACGTCGATGACGGGGTACTCCACGCCGTCCAGCTCGATCGTCTTGCTGCTCGACACGGTCGAGCGCGTGAGGAAGGTCTCGCCCGAACCGAGGTCGCGGAACACGACGGCCTGGTACTCGGGGTGGATGTCAGTCTTCATGGGAAGTCCTTCGAGATGTGATGCCCTGGATTTTGCCAGAGCGGACAAAGTCTGAATGGTGCGAGCGCACCAACCATCTAGCCTACCAGACCGGAGTCAGGATGCCGCGCGGGCCGCGTAGCGGCCGTCGGCCTCGGTCAGCACGATCTCGACGCCGAACGTCTCGGCGAGGGCCTCGGCCGTCAGCGTCTCGCGCAGCGGCCCGGCCGCCACGACTCCGCCTTCGCGCAGCAGGAGCACGTGGGTGAACCCGACCGGGATCTCCTCGACGTGGTGCGTCACCATGATCATGGCGGGCGTCGACGGCGCCTGTGCGTAACCGCCGAGCAGTGTCAGCAGCTCCTCGCGCGCGCCGAGATCGAGACTCGCGGTGGGCTCGTCGAGGAGCAGGAGCTCGGGGTCGGTCATGATCGCGCGGGCGATCTGAACCCGCTTCTGCTCGCCGTCGCTCAGCGTGCCGAACGTGCGATCGGCGAGGTGATCGAGCTTCCACTCCGCCAGGACCCGCAGCGCGCGACGCTCGTCGATGTCCTCGTACGCTTCGCGCCAGCGACCGAGAACCGCGAACGCCGCGGTCAGCACGACATCGAGCACCGTCTCCTCGGGAGGCACGCGACGCGCCATGGCCGAGGATGCGAGTCCGATGCGCGGGCGCAGATCGAACACATCCGTCCGCCCGAGGCGCTCCCCCAGGATGGTGACGACACCGGACGTCGGGTGCAGGAGCGTGTCGGCGAGCTGAAGGACCGTGGTCTTGCCCGCGCCGTTGGGTCCGAGGATGACCCACCGCTCGTCGTCCTGCACCGACCACGTGACGTGATCGACGATGTCACGGGCGTTTCTGCGGACGACGACGTCGGAGAACTCGAGCACCTGCGGCATGCGTCCAGCCTATCGGGCGAGGCGGGTCGCCCTCTCGCGCCTCACCCGCGCGCGGCCAGAACCTCCGCATACAGCGCCTCGGTCTGCTCGGCGATCCGTGCCCAGCTGAAGGCGGTCGCGGCGCGTTCGCGGCCGGCGGCGCCGAAGCGCTCCGCCTGGGCGGGATCGCTCGTCACCTCGGTGAGCACCCGTGCGAGATCCGCGACGAAGCGGTCGGGGTCCACGGGCGTGCCCGTGCCGTCCTGCACCTGCTCGATCGGCACGAGCCTGCCCGTGACGCCGTCGACGACGACCTCGGGAATGCCTCCGGTCGCGGTGCCGACGACGGCCGCGCCGCAGGCCATCGCCTCGAGGTTCACGATGCCGAGCGGCTCGTACACGGACGGGCAGACGAACGTCGTGGCCGCCGAGAGGATCGTGCAGAGCTCATGGCGCGACAGCATCCGGTCGATCCACACCACGCCGTCGCGGGTCCGCTGCAGGCCGCGCACGAGTTCCTCGACCTCCGTCATGATCTGCGGCGTGTCGGGCGCGCCCGCGCACAGGATGACCTGGACTTCGGCGGGGAGGCGCTCGGCGGCCCTCAGGAAGTAGGGCAGGCCCTTCTGCCGGGTGATGCGCCCGACGAAGACGACCGACGGCCGCGTGGCGTCGACGCCGAGCTCCGCCAGCAGCGCGGGGTCGTCGACGGGATGCCACGCCTCGACGTCGATGCCGTTGTAGATCACCCGCACCTTGGCGGGGTCGAGCTCGGGGTAGCTGCGCAGGATGTCGTCGCGCATGCCGTCGGACACGGCGACGACGGCCGCGGCGCCCTCGTACGCGGTCTTCTCGATGTAGCTCGAGACGGCGTAGCCGCCGCCCAGTTGCTCCGCCTTCCACGGGCGCAGCGGCTCGAGCGAGTGGGCCGTGACGATGTGCGGGATGCCGTGGAGCAGGCCCGCGAGGTGACCGGCGAAGTTCGCGTACCAGGTGTGGCTGTGCACGACGTCGGCGCCCGCGACGTCCGTCACGATCTCGAGGTCGGTGCCGAGCGTCTGCACCGCCGCGTTCGCCGAGGACAGCTCGACCGGAACGCCGTACGAGGTGGTTCCCGGCTCGTCGCGGTCGGCGCCGAACGCGCGCACCCGGACGTCGATCGACGCGCGCAGCGCCTTCACGAGCTCGGTCGCGTGGACCCCCGCTCCCCCGTAGATCTCGGGCGGGTACTCCTTGGTGACGATGTCGACGCGCATGACTCGCAACCTAGTGCACGCGACACGGCATGAAAACCCGCTGACACCGGGCGCCGCGCGGATCTAGTGTGGTGCCATGCCATCAGCGCCGAAGGTCTTCGGAATCATCCTCGCCGGCGGCGAGGGCAAGCGCCTCATGCCTCTCACGGCGGACAGAGCGAAGCCCGCCGTGCCCTTCGGCGGACAGTACCGGCTCATCGACTTCGCCATCTCGAACCTCATAAACTCCGGTCTGCGCCAGCTCGTGGTGCTGACCCAGTACAAGTCGCACAGCCTCGACCGGCACATCTCCCAGACGTGGCGCATGTCGCCGCTGCTCGACTCGTACGTGGCATCCGTCCCGGCGCAGCAGCGTCTCGGCAAGCGGTGGTTCTCGGGATCGGCGGATGCGATCCTGCAGAGCCTCAACCTCATCACCGACGAGAAGCCCGACATCGTCATCGTGATCGGCGCCGACCACGTCTACCGCATGGACTTCCGCCAGATGCTGACGGCGCACATCGAATCCGGCGCACGCGCCACCGTCGCCGGCATCCGCCAGCCCATCGGACTCGCGAATCAGTTCGGCGTCATCGACGTGGATCCCGAGGATCCCGTGAAGATCCGCGACTTCCTCGAGAAGCCGCAGGACCCGACCGGACTCGTCGACTCGCCCGGCGAGGTGCTGGCGTCGATGGGAAACTACATCTTCGACACGGACGCCCTCATCGAGGCCGTCGAGTCCGACGGCGAGCTCGCGACCTCCAACCATGACATGGGCGGCGACATCGTGCCCTACTTCGTCGGTCGCGGCGAAGGGGCGGTGTACGACATGAACCGCAACGACGTCCCCGGATCCACTCCGCGGGATCGGTACTACTGGCGGGATGTCGGAACGATCGAGTCGTTCTTCGACGCGCACATGGACCTCATCTCGACGCTGCCGATCTTCAACCTCTACAACACCGAGTGGCCGATCCACTCGCAGGCCGTCAACTCGCCGCCTGCGAAGTTCGTCCGCGACTCCGTCGGGCGCATCGGCACGGCGATCGACTCGGTCGTCTCGCTCGGATCCGTGCTGTCGGGCACGCACCTCGAGCGCAGCGTCGTCGGACCGTGGACGCTCGCGGGCGGCGGCTCGACCATCACCGACGCCGTGCTGTTCGACCACGTGCAGGTCGGCGCGGGCGCTCGCATCGCGCGGGCGATCATCGACAAGAACGTCGTGCTCGAAGACGGCGCGACGGTCGGGGTCGATCGCGAGAAGGACCTCGCGCAGGGCTTCACCATCACCGAGACGGGCATCACCGTCGTGGGAAAGGGCATGCGCGTCCCGCGGTAGTTTCGGAGCATGCCCGCTCCGCGCTTCCTCGTCGTGCTCGACGCCGATTCGACGCTCATCCGCAACGAAGTGATCGAGCTGCTGGCCGATGAGGCGGGCCGCGGTGCCGAGGTGGCGGCGGCGACCGAGGCGGCGATGCGCGGCGAGGTTGACTTCGCCGCGAGCCTGCGCTCGCGGGTCGCAGCTCTCGAGGGCGTGCCCGTGTCGGCGTTCGCGCGCGTGCTCGCACGCATCGAGCCCACGCCGGGCGTGCGCGAGCTCCTCTCCGCCGTGCACGATCGCGGTGGTCGCGTCGGCGTCGTCTCGGGAGGCTTCCACGAGATCCTCGACACCATCGCCCCCGCGCTCGGCGTGGACGTCTGGCGCGCGAACCGCCTCGGAGTGCGCGACGGGTCGTTGACGGGACTCGTCGACGGCGAGATCGTAGATGCCGCGGCCAAAGCCGCGTCGCTGCGCGAGTGGGCGGCGGCAGACGGCATCCCCATCTCACGCACGATCGCGATCGGCGACGGCGCGAACGACGTGAAGATGATGGATGCCGCGGGCCTCGGGCTCGCGTTCAACGCCAAGCCGACCGTGCGCGCTCAGGCGGATCTGGTCGTCGGCCCGGTGGACCTGCGCGAGGTCATCGCTCTTCTGCCCTGACCGTGTCGGACGCCCCCAGTAGCGTCGGGCCATGGACATCATCCTCATCCCCGGACTCTGGCTCGACGCCGACTCGTGGAGCGACGTCATCCCCACGATCGAAGCGGCAGGGCATCGCGCGCACCCGCTCACGCTTCCCGGCGTCGGTGCTCCCGCTCAGGAATCAGCCGACATCGGCATCCAGGACTGGGTCGACGCGGTCGTCGCCGAGATCGATCGGATCGACGCGCCCGTCGTGGTGGTCGGCCACAGCGGCGGCGGCAATGTCGCGTGGGCGGCGACCGAGGCGCGGGCCGACCGCGTCGCGCGGGTCGTGCTCGTCGACACGGTCGCACCGCCCGAGGGCGGCCAGATCTCGGAGTTCGAAGTCGTCGACGGCGTCATCCCGTTCCCGGGGTGGGACTTCTTCGATGAGGACGACGTCGCCGATCTCGACGCCGAGACGCGAGAGCGTACGGCGCCGGCGGGGAAGAGCGTCCCGGCGCGCGTTCCGACGGATCCGATCGCGCTGGGCGAGGGCAAGCGCCACGCCGTACCGGTCACGCTGCTGTCGGGCGGAATGGATGACGCGACGTTCCGTCAGGTCATCACGCAGTGGGGTCCGTACGCCGACGAGTTCGCCGCGATCCAGGATGCCGAGGTCGTGCGCCTCGGCACGGGCCACTGGCCGCAGTTCTCGAAGCCCGTCGAACTGGGTGAGGCGATCGTCGCCGCGGCGCGCTAGTGCCCCATCCCCAGGCCGCCGTCGACGGGGATCACGGCCCCTGAGATGTAGGCGGCGTCGTCCGACGCGAGCCACGTGACGACGCCGGCGACCTCGTCGGCCGTCGCGAAGCGGCCGGCCGGGATGTTCTTCTTGTACTCGGCCTGCGTGTCCTCGGGCAGTTCGGACGTCATGTCGGTCTCGATGAAGCCCGGGGCGACGACGTTCGCCGTGATCCCCCGCGCGCCGAGCTCGCGGGTGAGTGAGCGGGCGAAGCCGACCAGCGCCGCCTTCGACGACGAGTAGTTGATCTGTCCGGCCGAGCCGTAGAGGCCGACGACCGACGAGATGAGGATGACGCGCCCCCAGCGGGCGCGCAGCATCCCCTTCGATGCCCGCTTGACCACGCGGAACGTTCCACCGAGGTTCGTCGCGACGACGGAGTCGAAATCGTCCTCGCTCATGCGGAGCAGCAGCGTGTCCTTCGTGATGCCCGCGTTGGCGACGACGACCTCGACCGGGCCGAGCTCGTTCTCGACCGCGGTGAAGGCGGCGTCGAGGGCGGCCGAGTCGGTCACATCGGCGCGGACGGTGAAGGTGCCCTCGGGGCCTTCGCCCGAACGCGCGGTGACGGCCACACGGTAGCCCTCGGCGACGAAGCGCGAGGCGATCGCGCGGCCGATGCCGCGGTTTCCGCCGGTGACGAGGACGACGCGATCGGTGGTCATGGCGATACTCCTGTACGACGGGGATGGAACCGCCCCAGCCTATCGGCGCGGCGTTTGACACCCGATGCCACGCGCTGGGAGCCTGGAGCGAGCATCGACGAAAGGCCACAATCGTGAGCACGCCCGACTCCTCGACCCCCGCAGAGCCGACGCCCCCGGCAGAGGGCACCGCCCCGCCCCCGTACGCGCCGCCCGCGTACACGCCTCCGCCCGCTTATACGGCACCGCCCGCCTACGCCCCCGCAGCCGAGCAGCCGTACGGCTCCCCGCCCGCATACGGCACCGCGCCCGCGGCACAGGGACCGGGATCGTATCCCCCGCCCTATCAGGCCGCTCCCCCCGCCTACGGCGCTGCTGCTCCGGCCTACGGGTACGGTCAGGCGCAGCCCAAGACCAACACCCTGGCGATCGTCTCCCTGGTGGCGAGCATCGTCGGCTTCCTGTGGATCCTCCCCTTCATCGGCAATCTCGCGGGCGTCATCACGGGTCACATCTCGCTCAAGCAGATCAAGCAGACGGGGGAAGGCGGTCGCGGGATGGCGCTCGCAGGCGTCATCGTCGGGTGGGTCGGCCTCGGCATCCTGATCCTCGTGGCGCTTGGATTCCTCTTCTTCTTCGTCATCGCCGTCTCGTCGGGGAACGGGCGCTACTCGTAGCCCGATACCGATCCCGACGCGCCCGGCCGGGCGTACCCTGGAACCGTGAGGAACTCCTCGGAACGCCCGTCTGCGACCTCGCTTCCCCCGTCGCCGCACGATGAGGCGCACGGCCGCGAAGTGCGGTATCTGGTCATGATGGGCATCCGCGTCGTCTGCATCATCCTGATGGTCGCCATCACGCCCTACGGCTGGTACACGTGGGTGCTGGGCGCGGGTGCCGTCTTCCTCCCGTACGTCGCGGTCGTCCTCGCCAATGTGGCGAGCGACGTCGGCGGCGCCGAGCCGGAGAACCCCGAGCGTGCGCTCCCGCAGCGTCCCTCCCCTGCGACTGCCCCCGCTCATGCGGTCGACGTGATCCGCATCCAGGAGAGCCCCGCCGTCGAACCGCCTCGTCGCGAGGAAGACGCGTGACCGAGGACGACGTCGACCGCACGTGCTCGCGGGCGGGATGCCGCGCGTCGGCGAACTGGCGGATCGACTGGCGCAATCCCAAGATCCACGGACCCGAGCGGCGCAAGACCTGGGTCGCATGCGACGAGCACGTCGACTATCTGCGCTCCTTCCTCGCCGCGCGCGACTTCCCCCTCGACGTGTCGACGCTCGAGGTCGTGCCGTGAGCCGTCGCGAGTCCGCACCGGCGGCCGTCCGCTGGACCGCGTACGTCGCCGTCGCGATCGTCTTCGCCATCGCCTGCGCGTTCCTGTCGAACTGGCAGTTCACCCGCAATGCCGCGCGTTCCGCGCAGCTCGCCCTCGTCGAGGCGAACTACGACGCGCCAGCCGTGCCCCTCTCGGACGTGCTGCAGGCGGACGGCGCCCTGAACCCGCTCGACGAATGGCAGCCCGTCGAACTGGTGGGCGAGTACCTGTCGGGCGATCAGCTCCTCGTGCGCAACCGCCCGCACGGTGGAACCGCGGCGTTCGAGGTGCTCGTGCCGTTCCGGCTCGACGACGGTCGCATCATCGTCCTCAACCGCGGGTGGGTGCCTCCGGGTCGGGATCAGCCCGATCCCGACGCCGTTCCCGGTGCCCCCGAGGGCTCAATCACGGTCGTCGCCCGCGTGCGTCCGGGTGAGGCCGATCCCGGCGGCGGGCGCACCGCCGACGCGGGCAAGGTGCCCAACATCAACCTGCCGATCATCGCCGAAGCCGTGTCGCCCGAGGTCGCCGCGGATCTGGAACAGGGCGCCTACGGCATCGTCGTCTCGGAGGATCCCGCCGCGGCGTCGATGCCCAACGCACTCGAAGCTCCGACGGAAGACCCCGGACCCCATCTGTCGTATGCGATCCAGTGGATCCTGTTCGCGATCATGGGCTTCATCTTCATCGGCTACGTCATCCGCACCGAGCTGCGGCACCGCCGCGAGGACGCGGAGGATGCCGCAGTCGGCATCACGACGGTCCGCAGGCCCGCGGCATCCGCCCGTCGCGACCGTGACGCGGAGGACGAAGACGCCCTGCTCGACGCTCGCTGAGCCGGCAGGCCGAGCGCGGGATCCGCCGCGGCTCCCCGACCTCCGTCGGCGGGCTACGCCAAGGTGATGAGGTCGGCGTAGTCGCGGCCCCAGATGTCCTCGACCCCGTCGGGCAGGATCAGCACGCGCTCGGGGTTGAGCGCCATGACGGCGCCCTCGTCGTGCGAGACCAGCACGACCGCGCCCTCGTAGTGCGCGAGGGCGTCGAGGATCTCCTCGCGCGACGCGGGATCGAGGTTGTTCGTCGGCTCGTCGAGCAGCAGCATGTTCGCCGACGAGACGACGAGCGTCGCGAGCGACAGCCGCGTCTTCTCGCCGCCCGAGAGAACGCCGGCGGGCTTGAGCACATCGTCGCCCGTGAAGAGGAAGGATCCCAGCACCTTGCGGGCTTCGGTGGCCGTGATGTCGGGGGCGGCCGACATCATGTTCTCGAGCACGGAGCGCTTCACGTCGAGGTTCTCGTGCTCCTGCGCGTAGTAGCCGATCTTGAGTCCGTGACCGGGTTCGAGCTGGCCGGTATCGGGCTGGTCCACGCCTGCGAGGATGCGCAGGAGGGTCGTCTTGCCCGCGCCGTTGAGGCCGAGGATGACGACCTTCGAACCGCGGTCGATCGCGAGGTCGACGTCCGTGAAGATCTCGAGCGAGCCGTAGGACTTCGACAGTCCCGAGGCCATGAGCGGGGTCTTCCCGCACGGCGCGGGCTTGGGGAACCGCAGCTTGGCGACGCGGTCCTCTTGACGCACGTCATCCAGTCCCGACAGCATCTTCTCGGCACGCGCGACCATCTGGTGCGCGGCGGCGGCCTTCGAGGCCTTCGCGCCGAACCGGGCCGCCTGCATCTGCAGCTGCGTCGCCTTCTTCTCGACGTTGACGCGCTCCTTCTTGCGGCGCTCCTCGTCGGCCACCCGCTGGCGCAGGTAGTTCTTCCAGTTCATGTTGTACGTGTCGATGACCTGGCGGTTCGCGTCGAGGTAGAAGACGCGGTTGACGGTCTCGCCCACCAGCTCGACGTCGTGGCTGATCACGATCAGCCCGCCCTTGTAGTTCTTGAGGAACTCGCGCAGCCACACGACGCTGTCGGCGTCGAGGTGGTTGGTCGGCTCGTCGAGGATCATCGAGTCGGCATCGGAGAACAGGATGCGAGCGAGCTCGATACGCCGGCGCTGACCGCCCGAGAGCGTCGACAGCGGCTGGTCGAGGATGCGGTCGGGCAGCGAGAGGTTGTTGGAGATGATCGCGGCCTCGGCCTCGGCCGCGTACCCGCCGAGCGACTCGAAGCGCTCCGTGAGGTGCGCGTAGCGCTTCATGGCCTTCGCGGCGACCTTCTCGTCGGCATCGCCCATCGCGAGGGTTGCCTCGTGCATCTCGATCGCGAGCGTGCCGAGCCCACGGGCGTCGAGGATGCGCGTGCGGGCCAGCATCGTCGGATCGCCCGACCGCGGGTCCTGCGGGAGATAGCCCAGCTCGCCGCTGCGCTCCACCTTGCCGTCCGCGGGCATGAGGTCACCCGCCAGGACCTTCGTGAGCGTCGTCTTGCCGGCACCGTTGCGACCGACGAGACCGACCTTGTCGCCCGCCGAGACGCGGAACGAGACGTCTGACATGAGCACGCGCGCGCCGACGCGGATCTCGAGATCGTGTACGGCGAGCACGGCGAAACGTCCGTTCCATCGGTGGAGTGTGGGGGTGAGGTCCTGGGACGAGCCCAGGGACCGCGGCAGGATCCAGAGGGATCACGGCCAGCCTCCCAGTATAGGCGGGCGCACCTGCCCGTCCGCTGTGACCGGCCCACAGGCGAACGCACGAGAGATCGTGCACTGCGTCCAAGAAGGTGCACGTTCCTGCCCCTAGGCTGAACCCATGTCTGCCATCGCCTCTGCGCCGCATCGCCCGGTGCTCGCCGATCTCATCGCCCGTCCCTCGAGCCGCGCTCGCGCGTTCGCCGTCGATGCGGGCCTCGTCCTCGCGGGCGCTGCGCTGGTCGCGGTGCTCGCACAGGTCTCGATCCCGCTGTGGCCCGTTCCGATCACCGGCCAGACCCTCGGCGTCATCGTCGTCGGGGCGGCGCTCGGCGCCCGCCGCGGCGCGGCCGCACTCGTGACGTACATGCTCATCGGCCTCGCGGGGCTGCCCGTCTTCGCCGACTTCATCGGCTCGCTGGCAGCCGTCGCCAAGCCGAGCTTCGGATTCGTGATCGGGTTCGTCTTCTCCGCCTACGTCGCCGGGTGGTTCGCGGAGCGCGCGTGGGACCGGCGCCCGGTCCTCGCGTTCGCGGGCTTCGCGGCTGCGAGCGCCGTGCCGTTCGTGTTCGGCATCCCGTACATGGCCGTCGTCCTCAACGTCGTGATGGGCCTCGACCTCTCCTTCGTGCAGATCCTGGAGGCCGGCCTGTTCCCGTTCATCGTGGGCGGTCTTGTCAAGGCTGCGATCGCGGCGCTCGCCATCCCCGGCGCGTGGGCGCTGGTCCGCAGAGCGGACGCGCGCAAGCGCTGACCCCGACGCGCGAAGAGACCCCCGACCGAACTCGGCCGGGGGACTCTCGTCTCGAGCGTCAGCCCTTCGCGACCGCCGTCGCGGCAGCGAGCTGCTCGACGATAGAGGGCAGGATCCACGGCAGCGTCAACGCCGTCGGCGAGATCGCCGCGACGTTCTCCTCGCCGACGATGGCGCCCACGGCACCCTTCGCGACGGCGGGGATGAGCTGTGTGCGAGCGGAGGTGAGGAAGGTCTCGTTGTCCGCCTCGAGCTCCGCCTGCGTGAAGATCACCTCGGCGTCGATCTGATCGAGGTTCTCGCTGCTCACGGTGGTGTAGAAGGTCGACTCGCCCGTGTCGAGCGCGGTCACCGACGGCGCCGTCACGAAGCCGAGGTCCTCGAGGATCTCGACGCGCGGGTCTGCCGGCAGGTACAGGTAGAACGTGTCGACGTCGTCATCCGCGAAGGCGATCGTCGTGCCCGCGAAGTCCGGATTCTCGGCGGCGGCATCCGCCACCTGCTGATCCAGGTCCGCGACCAGCTGCTCCGCCTCGGACTCGAGCCCGATGGCCTTGCCGGTCTCGGTGATGACGTCGCGCCACGGCGTCGACCACAGGGCCTCTTCAGGCGCGACGACGGCGATGCCGGCATCCGTCACCTGGTCGTACTCCTCCTGCGTGAGACCCGAGTACGGCGCGATGAGCACGTCGGCGTCGGCCGCGAGCAGCTCCTCGACCTTGAGCTCGTACGTGGCGTTGTCGAGGATGACGGGCTCCTCGCCGCCGAGGTCGGCGATGGCCTCCTCCACCCACGGCGTGATGCGGTTGTCGCCCCCGCCGTAGTCCATCGAGGCGATCGCGACCGGAACGATGCCCAGCGCCAGGACGGCGTCGGTGGCACCCCAGCCCCACGTCGCGATGCGCTCGGGCTTGGTCTCGATCGTGGTCTCGCCGTAGATGTGCTCGAACGTGACCGGGAAGCCCGCGCTCGCACCGGTGTCGCCGCCGGCGGTGTCGTCCGCGGCGCTGTTCGCGCCCGCGCAGCCGCTGAGGACGAGCGCTCCGGCGACGGTGAGCGCGGCGAGGGACGCGGCGCGCGTGGAGAGGGAGGTCATGCTGTGTGTTCCTTTCGGTGGGGTCAGGCCTCGTCCGCAGCAGCGTGAGCGCCGCCGGGGACCGGGATGACGAGGGGTGTGGCGGTGAGGGGGTCGGGGATGACGAGGGCGTCGAGGTCGAACGCCTGAGCGACGACCTCGCTCGTGAGCACCTCGCCAGGCGCGCCGTGCGCGACGACACGGCCCGCGCTCATCACGATGAGGTCGTCGGCGTAGCGGGCCGCGAGGTTCAGCTCGTGCAGCACCACGACGATGGTCGTGCCGTCCGTGCGGTTGAGCTCGCGCAGCAGATCGAGCACCTCGATCTGGTGGCTGAGGTCGAGGAACGTCGTGGGCTCGTCGAGCAGCAGGATGCGGGGCTCCTGCGCGAGGGCCATCGCGATCCAGACGCGCTGACGCTGACCGCCCGACAGGTCGCCGACGGGTCGCTCGGCCAGGGCCGCGACCCCGGTCTTCGCCATCGCGTCGTCCACGCGGGCCGTGTCGGCCGCGCTCCAGCGCTGGAAGACGCCGCGGTGCGGGTGCCTCCCGCGCGAGACGAGTTCCGCCACAGTGAGTCCGTCGGGAGCGGTCGGATGCTGCGGGAGCAGCCCGACGCTGCGGGCGAAGCGTCTGCGCGGCAGGGTGGCGACATCCACCCCGTCGAGCTCGACCCTCCCGCCCAGCGGCGGGTTGACGCGCGCCAGGACGCTCAGCAGCGTCGACTTTCCGCAGGCGTTCGCGCCGATGATCATCGTGATGCGGCCGGGGGCGAACTCGAGATCGAGCCCGTCGATGACGCGACGGCCGGGGTAGCCGGCGGCGAGTCCTCGCGCGGCGAGGCGCGGCGGTGCGATGGCGGAGGTCACAGCTGGCGTCCTTTCGACGTCGCGAGCAGCCAGAGGAGGAAGACGGCGCCGAGGGCTCCTGTCACGACGCCGACCGGCACCGAGATGCCCGGCAGCGCGAACTGTGCGACGAGATCCGCCCCCGCGAGGAGGGTGGCCCCGACCGCGGCGCTCGTGCCGATGCCGATCGCGCCGTGACCGAGGAGCGGGCGGGCGATGGCGGGCGCGCACAGGGCGATGAACGAGATGGGTCCGACGAAGGCGCAGGTCACCGACGTGAGGATGACCGCCGTCACGACGGCGACGATGCGCACGGTGTCCGGCTTCACGCCGAGCGACGATGCGCTCGACGCTCCCATCTGCGTGAGCGGCAGCCAGCGCGCGCAGGCGACGACGGCCGGAAGTGCGAGCACCACCACGACGAGCACTGTCACGAAGTTCCACCACGGGGTCGAGGCGAGACTCCCGGTCAGCCAGATGAGGGCAGCCTGCGCGAGCTCCACCTGCGCCCGCACCATGAGGTAGCTCGTGATCGCCGTGCACAGGAAGGCGACGCCGACGCCCGCGAGGATGAGTCGATACCCGCCGTCCGCCCGGTGGTGTCCCGCCAGGAGGAGGAACGCGGCGACTGCCAGGCCGCCCGCGAAAGCGGCGACGGCCAGCAGCGGTCCGGTCAGGCCCACGATGAGGATCGCGAACACCGCGGCGACGCCCGCTCCGCCGCTGATGCCCAGCAGATCGGGACTCGCCAGCGGATTGCGCAGCAGCGACTGCAGGAGCGCACCCGCGATGCCGAGGGCGGCACCCACGACGACGGCCATGGCGAGCCGCGGCATCCGGACCTGGAAGACGACGTAGGACTGCGCCCGGTCTCCCCCGCCCCACAGCGTGCGCCAGAGGTCCGCGGGGGCGATCGCGTACTGCCCCGCCGAGAGCGAGACGACAGCGACGGCGAGCAGGGCGACGAGCACGACGAGCACGACGAGCAGCCGCCGACGGCGCACGTGCGCTCTGATCTCGACCACCGACCGCGCGGCGACCCGGTGCTCGGCGACGACCGTCCGGTTCACAGCGCCACCGCCTTGCGGCGCAGCACGAGCGAGATGAGCACGGGTGCGCCGACGAACGCGACGACGAGCCCCGCCTGGATCTCACCGGGGAGCGCGATGACACGGCCGAGCACATCCGCCGCGAGCAGCAGGATCGCCCCCGCAGGTGCGCCGATCGCCAGCAGCCAGCGATAGTCGCCGCCGACGATCGCGCGCAGCAGGTGCGGCACGACGAGACCGAGGAAGACGATGGGTCCGGCGATCGACGTCGCGCCTCCGCAGAGAAGGATCGCCGCGAGGATTCCGAGCCCTCGCGTGCGCGCTACGTTGTGGCCGAGTCCCGTCGCGGTGTCCTCGCCGAGCGCGATCAGGTCGAGGCCGCGCGCCGACGAGAATGCGATGACGGCGCCCAGGACGATCGGGATGGCGACGATCGCGACGGTGTCGAGACCGCGCATCGTGAGACCGCCGACCTGCCAGTAGCGGAACACGTCGAACGCCGTGATGGAGGTCGTCAGGATGAGGGTCGTGACCGCCGTGAGGCCGGCCGTCACAGCGGCTCCGGTGAGGGCGAGCTTCGCGGGGCTCGAGCCGTCCGGTCCGCGAGTGCCGATGACCGCGACGAGGACGGATGCCACCGCAGCGCCGGCGAAGGCGAACCAGACGAAGCCGGACGGCGCGGTGATGCCCCAGATCGTGATCGCCGCGAGGACCGCGACCGATGCTCCGGCGTTGATTCCGAGCAGGCCGGGATCGGCGAGCGGATTGCGCGTGAGTCCCTGCATGAGCGTGCCCGCGAGCGCGAGTGCCGCTCCGGCCAGGACGCCGATGACCGTGCGAGGGACGCGCTGGGTCAGGACCACGATGTGATCGGCGATCGAGAGATCCGGTCGCAGCAGCGCGTCGATCACGACGCCGGGAGCGATGGGGCGCGCGCCCACCATGAGGCTCACGACCACCATCGCCACGAGGAGGAGGATCGAGAGGACCAGCACGAGACGCCCGCGTCGATCGCGAGCGCTCGTCATTCCTGTCGCTCGGACTGCCCGAGCCGCCAGTAGCCCATGAAGGCGACGCGCTTGCGGTCGACCCCGCAGCCGGAGACGAGGTGACGTCGGAGGCTCTTCACCATCGCTGCTTCTCCCGCGATCCAGGCGTAGAACTCGCCGTCGCTGACCTCCGGGCTGTCCCACAGCAGCTCGAGGTCGACGTCGATGTCGGCGAGCTGCTGTCGTCGCGGTGCGGCGGCGAGGGAGAGCAGGCCGGTGGATGCCTCGGTCCAGGCCGCGATCGCCTCGCCGAGCGCGGCGCCGTGCCCGCGCTCATCTCGCGCGAGCCAGGTGACACGGAATCCCGGCGGCAGCTCGAGGTCGAGGATGTCAGCGGCCGTCGGCACCTCGATGAAGGCGTCGACGTCGCAGGCCGGGTCGAGCGACTCCAGGATGCCGCTGACGGCGGGCGCGGCCGTCTCGTCGCCCGCGAGCAGCAGTCGACGGGCCGAGCCCGGACGCCAATCGATCCCCGAGCGCGAGTCGGGACTGCGCTCGTCGGGCCCGACGATCACGAGCCGCTGTCCGGGACGCACGGCATCCGCCCACGCCCCCGCCGGCCCTGCGTCGTGGTGGACGACGAAGTCGACCGTGAGCCGCCGCGACTCCGCATCGATGCGCCGGACCGTGTACGTGCGCAGCGGGTTGCGGACGTCGGCGGGCAGATCGCGCCACCGGGTGTACCAGCTGCCGTCTTCGACCTTCTCGGGGTCCTCGTGACCGATGTCGCTGAACGTTCCGTCCGGGAGCGGCAGGAGGAGCTTGATCCGCTGATCGAGACCCGCCGTGCCGAAGACGTCCAGATCCGGTGCCGTGAAGACCACGCGGACGAAGTGCGGGGACAGCCGGATGACGTCGACGACGCTCGCGAGGTACGGCCGGTACGCGGGGCGGGTGGGCGTTTCCGTCGAGGAGGTCACGAAGTAAGGCTAGCCTTGCCTTCCCCGCGTCTCCAAATCCTGGCGTCAGTCGTAGAGCTGCCTCGTCGGGTAGCGGTCGCTGATCGTGCGGTTGAAGTAGGCGCCGGGGCTCGCGGCATCCACCAATCCCCGGTGCACCGACGGAGGCACCGCGAAGCAGCGGTAGACATCGCCGCTCGTGAACTCGATCTCGAGCACAGCGGTGCCCGCGTCGTACCCGACCGACGCGATCACGCTCGAGGTCACGGGCTGTCTGCGCACGGCTTCAGGCTAGCGAGCGGCTTCGTGCGCGTGGCCCATCCGAAGGCCCGGCACGAGCGCGAGGAGCGCGAGGACGCCCGCGATCGCGAACACGATCGGGAACCCGGCATCCGTCACCGTCAACGCCGTGAAGACGAGTCCCATCGTCGCGATCGCGCTCGCGGCGCCGACGGCGTCCGAGATCGACAGCGCCGACGAGTTGAATCCCTGATTCTGCGGCGTCGAGTACGCGAGGGTGAGCACCGTCAGCCGCGGATACATGAGGCCCATTCCCGCTCCGGCCAGCGCCCAGGTCGAGATGAGCACCCATGCCGGGAGCTGCCACAGCGCCGTCGCGGCGGCGAACGCGGTCGCCGCGAACAGCAGCGTCGTCCCGATCACGGTGATGCGGGTGTTTCCGAGGCGATCGCCGAACCGTCCCTGAACGTCGGCGGCGGTCGCCCAGGTGAGCGCGGCGGCCGTGAGCCCCAGGCCGGCCCAGGTCGGCGAGAAGTCGTAGTGGTCGATGAGCAGGTACGGCACGTAGATCTCGGCCCCGAAGAGCGAGCCGGCGATGAGACCCCGCATGAGGATGACGCTCGGCAGGCCGCGACCGGACCGCAGCGTGCGCGCGGGCAGGAGCGGCCGGATCGCGAGGACGATGACGACGATGGATGCCGCGACCCCCGCCCACGCCCACTCCCCCAGTTCGCCGGCCAGGCTGAGGCCGAGCGCGCCGACGGCGACCGCGAAGGCGCACAGCATCCGGGGCAGGATGCGGTCCGTCGAGGGATGGGCGCTGTCCATGGGCGTCGTCCACAGCCGCGCGGCGACCAGGACGTACGCGACGAGGGTCAGCCCCGCGACGCCGAGGAAGACCCACCGCCAGTGCAGGTACTCCGTCACGGCGCCGGCGAGGAACGGCCCGATCAGCGAGGGGACGACCCACGCGGCCGAGAAGGCCGCGAAGACACGGCCGTGCAGCTCCGAGGGGTAGATCCTGGCGACGACGACGTAGAGGGCGACGGTCATGCCTCCCGTGCCGAGCCCCATGATCAGCCGTCCTGAGACGAGGACCTCCATCGTCGGCGCGACGCCCGCGATCACGAGCCCAGCGAGGAACAGCAGGACGGCGCTCGACAGCGGCCACGCGGGACCGGATCTGTCGCACCACGCGCCCACCGCGACCATGCCGATGACGCTCGTCGCGAGCGTGCCGGCGAACGCCACGGCGTACAGCGCCGCACCGTCGAGGTCTGCCGCGACGATCGGCATGACGGTCGTCACGGCCAGCGCCTGCATCGCGGCGAGGAAGATGAGTGCGACGGCTCCGATCGTCACCCAGAGGTACTGCGGCGCCCAGACACTCCCGGGAGCGTCCTTCGCGACGAGGTCGACCGGCCCGGTCGGAGCGGGCTCGTGCGGGTGGCTCATGGCTGCGCGAGCGCACCGACGCGCTCGATCGCTTCGCGGAGCATGTCGGGTGAGCACCCGAAGTTGATGCGCACGAAGCCCTTGCCCTCGTCGCCGAAGAGCGGACCGTGATGGAACGCGACCTTCGACCGCCGCAGGATCTCGCGCGCAGGGTTGTCGCCCCAGCCGTAGGCGGAGACATCCACCCACGCGAGATAGCCGGCGTCCGGCTCGACGTAGGTCGCGAGAGGAAGGTGCTCGGCCAGAAGCTCCGACAGCAGCGTGCGATTGATCGCGAGCGCCGCCAGCAGACTGTCGACCCAGCCGTCGCTCTCGGGCGAGCACGCGGCGACGTGCGCAAGACCTCCGAAGATCCCCGTACGCCACTCCACCTCGGCAGGAAGACGCCGGAGCTCGTTCGCCTGACGATCGGCCCCGCCGATCATGACGGCGCATTTGAGGCCCGCGAGGTTGAACGTCTTGCTCGCGCTCGTGACGGCGTAGCCGACACGACGAGCGGCATCGGAGGCCGTGAGGAACGGCGTGAACACGATGGGCGCGTGCGCGAGGGGTCCGTGGATCTCGTCGCTGACGACCGGGATGCCGAATCGCTCCGCGAGTTCGGCGAGGGCAGCCAGACTCACGCGCGAATGGACGGTGCCCGTCGGATTGTGCGGGTTGCACAGCAGGATCGCCCGCGCTCCCGCCTCGAGCGCCGACTCGACGCCGTCGAGGTCGATCTGCCACCCGACATCCGTCCGCTGCAGAGGGACGCGCTCGACGACCGCGCCCGCCTCTTCGACGGTGTCGTAGAAGGGGGGATACACGGGCGGCATGACGATGACGCGGTCACCCGGTTCGACGATGCGTCGCAGGATCTCGACGACGCCCATCATGACGTCGGCCGTCCAGAAGACGCGGGACGGGTCGACGTTCCACCCGAAGCGGCGCTGCGCGAAGCCGACGAAGGTCTCGCGGATGCCGGGCGCCGGCGGGGTGTAGCCGGTGTCGCCGAGCTCGACGGCGCGCTGGAGAGCCCCCGTGATCGCCGGCGCGAGGGGGTAGTCCGTCTCGGCGACGAAGAACGGGAGGACGTCGTCTCCGTACTTGCGCCACTTCGTGCTCGACCGCTGTCGCAGAAGATCCAGGGGAAGTGCTTCGAGGGGGGTGACGCTCACCCATCGAGCCTATCTGCGGACCGCTCCCCGACGAGAGGTGTGCGTCACCGTATGAAGGTGCCCGTCAGATGCTCGTGAACGTACTCGGCCACGACGATGCGGCACCCGCCGCGCACGTCGCCGAATCGGTCAGATGGCGAAGCCGAGGGCGCGCATCATGTCGCGGCCGTCGTCGGTGATCCGCTCGGGGCCCCACGGCGGCATCCACACCCAGTTGATCCGGAAGCGCTCGACGACATCGTCGAGTGCCTGCGCCGTCTGCTCTTCGAGCACGTCGGTCAGCGGGCAGCCGGCGGACGTCAGGGTCATGTGGATCACGAGAGCATCGTTCTCGTCGTCCCAGCCCAGGTCGTAGATTAGCCCCAGATCGACGACGTTGATCCCCAGTTCGGGGTCCATGACGTCCTTGAGCGCTTCGGTGACCTCGTCGTACTTCTCGGGTGCGAGGGTTGCGGTCATATAACGATCCTACGCGTCCGCGTCGACGACGGGCTCGAGGAACCGGTCGTAGCCTTCGTCTTCCAGGCGGTCGGCGAGCTCGGGGCCGCCCTCCTCGACGATCCGGCCCGCAACCATGACGTGCACGAAGTCGGGGCTGATGTAGCGGAGGATGCGGGTGTAGTGCGTGATGAGCAGCACACCGAGGTCGGTCTCGGCCTTGGCGCGGTTGACGCCCTCGGACACGATCTTGAGCGCGTCGACGTCGAGGCCGGAGTCGGTCTCGTCGAGCACGGCGATCTGCGGGCGCAGCAGCTCGAGCTGCAGGATCTCGTGGCGCTTCTTCTCGCCGCCCGAGAAGCCCTCGTTGACGTTGCGCTGCGCGAACTTGGGGTCCATGCGCAGGTTCTTCATGGACTGCTTGACGTCCTTCGTCCACGTGCGGATCGCGGGCGCTTCGCCGTCGATC
Organism: Microbacterium sp.; assembly: GCF_051860965.1. GTDB lineage: Bacteria > Actinomycetota > Actinomycetes > Actinomycetales > Microbacteriaceae > Microbacterium. The sequence goes on along the minus strand of NZ_JBIMKU010000006.1, from coordinate 87,412 downwards.
GCGGTCTTCGCGGTGCGCAGGAAGTTCGTCACCGTGACGCCGGGGATCTCGACGGGGTACTGCATCGCGAGGAAGAGTCCGGCGCGTGCGCGCTCATCGACCGACATGGCCAGGACGTCCTCGCCGTCGAGCGTGATGGAGCCGCTGACGACCTGGTACTTCGGGTGACCGGCGATCGTGTACGCCAGCGTGGACTTGCCCGAGCCGTTGGGGCCCATGATCGCGTGGGTCTCGCCCGTGCGGATCGTGAGGGTCACGCCGTTGAGGATCGGGGTGGTTCCGGCATCCGTCTCGACGGTGACGAACAGGTCGCGGATCTCGAGGACAGTCATGAGATTTCCTTAAGGATGGTGGGGTCGATGAGCACGTCGTCTCCGTCGATCACGACGGCGTAGACGGGGACGGGCTCGTACGCGGGGAGGTTGAGGGGGCGGCCGGTGCGCAGCGAGAACGCCGAGCCGTGGGCCCAGCACTCGAGCGTCTCGCCGTCGACGAAGCCCTCGGCGAGGGAGATGTCGCCGTGCGTGCAGGTGTCGCCGATGGCGTGCACCTCGCCGTTCGAATCGAGCACGACCGCCATGGGCACGCCGTCCACCTCGACGCGGATGGCGGCGTCCTGCTCGAGTTCGCTGAGCGCGGCGACGCGCTGCGCGCTCACAGCTGCGCTCCGCGGGTGAGCTCGACCTCGATCGCCGCGAAGAGCTCCTCTTCGAGGTCGGGGATGCCGATCTTCTGCACGATCTCCGCCAGGAAGCCGAGCACGACGAGGCGGCGAGCCTGCTCTTCGTCGATCCCGCGCGCCTGCAGATAGAACAGCTGCTCGTCGTCGAAGCGACCCGTGGCGCTGGCGTGGCCTGCGCCCTGGATGTCGCCCGTCTCGATCTCGAGGTTCGGGATCGATTCGGCGCGCGCGCCGTCGGTCAGCACGAGGTTGCGGTTGGCCTCGTAGGAATCCGTGCCCGTCGCATCCGGCCCGATCAGCACGTCGCCGATCCAGACGCTGCGGGCGCCGGCACCCTGCAGGGCGCCCTTGTAGAGCACATCGCCCTTCGTGTGGGCTCCCTTGTGGTGCAGGTAGACCTGGCTCTCGAGGTGCTGTCCGGCGTCGGAGTACGACAGGCCGAACAGCTCGGCCTCGGAGCCCGTGCCGGCGAGCTCGACGGAGGGGTTCACGCGTACGACGCCGCCGCCGAAGCTCACGACGATGTGGCGGAGCTTGGCATCCTTGTCGACGCGGGCCTGGTGGGCCGACACGTGGATCGCGTCGTCCTCCCACTGCTGCACCGAGACGACGTCGAGCTTCGCGCCGTCGCGGACGATGATCTCGAGGTTCTGCGCATGGGTCGCCGTGCCGCGATGACGCAGCAGCACGGTGCCGCGCGAATTGGGCTGCGCTTCGATGACGACGTGCGCGTGGGCGAGGCCGGGGGTTCCGACGAGGTCGATCACGACGGGCTCGTCGAGCTCGACGCCCGCGGGGATCCGCACGAGCGGCGCGACCGGCTCCTGCGCCCACGCGATCGCGCTGGGCAGGTCCTCGGGGCGGAACACCTCGCCGCGGGGCGCGTCGCCGATCTTCAGCTCGATCTGCTGGACGACGTCCGGCGCGTTCACCGTGACGTCCATGACCCCCGTGGGGCCCGCCTCGTCGACGAAGAGCGGCGCGAGACGCGCGATCGGGGTGTGCTTCCAGTTGACCTCGAAGCCCGCGGGTGCCTCGAAATCGGCGGGGTCGAACGACCACGGCCGGGCGGAGCGGGTCTGCACGGGCACGAAGGCCGCGGCAGGGTCGATGTGGCCCTTCTCGCTCACGGCGGGGGCCTCTGTCGTGGAGCTCATCTAGCCGACACTGCCTTCCATGCCCATCTCGATGAGCTTGTTGAGTTCCATCGCGTACTCCATCGGCAGCTCACGAGCGATCGGCTCGATGAAGCCGCGCACGATCATCGCCATCGCCTCGTCCTCGGGCATGCCGCGGGACTGCAGGTAGAAGAGCTGCTCCTCGCTGACCTTCGAGACCGTGGCCTCGTGCCCGAGCTGGACGTCGTCCACCCGGATGTCGATCGCGGGATACGTATCGGAGCGCGAGATCGAGTCCACCAGCAGCGCGTCGCAGCGGACCGTGTTCGCGGAGTGGTGGGCGTTCGCATCCACTCTCACCTCGCCGCGGTACCCGGCGCGGCCGCCGCCTCGCGCGATCGACTTCGAGACGATCGACGACTGCGTGTACGGCGCCATGTGGATCATCTTGGCGCCGGCGTCCTGGTGCTGGCCGGGGCCGGCGAACGCGACCGACAGGGTCTCGCCCTTGGCGTGCTCGCCCACGAGGAAGATCGACGGGTACTTCATCGTGACCTTGGAGCCGATGTTGCCGTCGATCCACTCCATCGTCGCGCCCTCGTGCGCGATCGCGCGCTTGGTGACGAGGTTGTAGACGTTGTTCGACCAGTTCTGGATCGTCGTGTACCGCACGCGGGCGTTCTTCTTGACGATGATCTCGACGACGGCCGAGTGCAGCGAGTCGCTCTTGTAGATCGGGGCCGTGCAGCCTTCGATGTAGTGCACGTACGAGCCCTCGTCGGCGATGATGAGCGTGCGCTCGAACTGGCCCATGTTCTCGGTGTTGATCCGGAAGTAGGCCTGCAGCGGGATCTCGACGTGCACGCCCGGGGGCACGTAGACGAACGAGCCGCCCGACCACACCGCCGTGTTGAGCGCGGCGAACTTGTTGTCACCGGCGGGGATGACGGTGCCGAAGTACTCCTCGAAGAACTCGGGGTGCTCGCGGAGGGCCGTGTCGGTGTCCATGAAGATGACGCCTTGGGCCTCGAGCTGCTCGTTGATCTGGTGGTAGACGACCTCGGACTCGTACTGCGCGGCGACGCCGGCGACGAGGCGCTGACGCTCCGCCTCGGGGATGCCGAGCTTCTCGTACGTGTTGCGGATCTCCTCGGGGAGCTCCTCCCACGAACCCGCCTGCTTCTCGGTCGAGCGCACGAAGTACTTGATGTTGTCGAAGTCGATCTCGCTGAGGTCGGCGCCCCACGTCGGCATCGGCTTGCGCCCGAAGAGCTGGTAGCCCTTCAGCCGCGTCTTCAGCATCCATTCGGGTTCGCTCTTGAGACCCGAGATGCCTCGCACGACGTCCTCGTTGATACCGCGCTGCGCGACGGCGCCCGCGGCATCCTCGTCGTGCCAGCCGAACTCGTATTGGCCGAGCGAATCCAGCTCGGGCCGGTCGATCAGGACATCCGACATCGTCACACTCTCCATCTGGGCCGCAACGGTGTCATCCGCCCCGGCATTCCTGCTCCCCCGGTGGAGTTACCGGTGGGGGATGCCGCTGGTGGGCCCTCATCAGGTGGCGCAGTCCATCGCGCCTAAACTGTCAATGGACGGCGGCGCCTTCGCGCCCGCAGTCCGACCCCTTGATTCTACAGGCTCCGCCCCGACACCGGGTGGCGCCCGCCGCCCATTCGGGCCCGATCCTCAGGAGGCCGCGCCCCATGACGCCGGAATCGACGAGCGCCGCACGCCCGGGTCTGCCCACGCGGCTGTGGCGCCGGCTGCCCTCCCGCGTCGGTCGCGGCGCCCGTGTGCTGGCATGGCTGGTGCTGATCAGCAACGTCGTGATCGTCGCGACGGGCGGCCTCGTGCGTCTGACCGGCTCCGGAATGGGATGCGAGACATGGCCGTACTGCACGGCGGGCTCGCTCGTCCCGACGCAGGAGCTCGGCATCCACGGCCTCATCGAGTTCGGCAACCGCACGCTCACGGGTGTCCTCGTCGTCATCGCGCTCCTGGCGTTCCTCGCCGTCGTGCGCGTCCCGCGCCGTGACCTCAGGACCCTCGCCTTCGCGAACGGCATCGGCATCATCCTCCAGGCCGTCGTCGGCGGCGTCATCGTGTGGCTGCACCTGCCGCCGGTCCTGGTCGGCATCCACTTCGTCATCTCGGCCGCCCTCGTCGCCAACGGCGCGGCGCTCGTTCACCGCACGAACTCCGCGGGCGGCGCGCGCACCCGCGCCGTGTCGAGCGGATTCGCCGGGCTCGCCTGGGCGACCGCCGCGGCGACCGTCGTCACGGTGCTCGTCGGCATCCTGCTCACGGGCTCCGGTCCGCACGCGGGTGACGACGAGGCCGCCCGCAACGGACTCGACCCGGTGCTGTGGCAGCACATCCACTCGTGGCCCGCCTACGTGCTGTTCGCGCTGACGATCGCGCTGTTCATCGCATCCTGGCGCACCGAACCGGCACTGCGTCTGCGCCTGTGGGTCGGACTCCTGCTCGCGACCGAGGTCGTCCAGATCGCCGTCGGGCTCTGGCAGGCCCGTACGGGCCTGCCGATCGTCCTCGTGAACATCCACATGGTGCTGGCCGTGACGCTCGTGGCCGCGATGACGGCGGTCGTGATGAACCTCTCGGCTCCCGTCGTGACGGCGCCCGACTCGGCGACGGCCGAAGCAGAGGCATCCATCGCCCGCTGACGGTCACCGGCCCACCTTCGTAGCAGATCCATAGGAAGCGCATACGCTCGACTCGGGTCGGCAGGCGAGGGTGATGGATGCCGCGGCCGCCCGTGCCGCATCGACTCCGAGGAGACTCCCCCTATGTCCAGCCGTCCCAGCCTCGTCCGCAGCATCCCGTTCTGGGTGCTCGTCGTCGGATCCCTTGCGAGCGCCGGAGCCGGTGCCGCGATCCTCGCCGACAAGATCGGCGTCATGACGACGACCCTGACGGACGGCAGCGCGACCGGCCTCGAGGTGTACGTCGGCCAGACCGTGGCCGTCGTCGGCGCCGTGCTCGTCGGCGCGGGCGTCGTCGGCATCCTCCTGGCGCTCACCGTCGCCTCCCTCGCCACGCTCCGCCCCGCTGCTCGGATCGAGATCGTGGAGCCCATCGACTGGACCGACGAGGTCGCGGACGACGAGCCCGTGATCGCGGACGAGCCCGAGCAGCTCGCGGCGGCGGACGAGCCCGTCGCCCCCGGATCCGACCCTGTCGAGGCTCCCGCGCAGACGCCGTCGCGCTGAGCTCGCACGCACCTTCGCGCCCCCGCCCGATGACGATCGGACGGGGGCGCGTTCTCATCGGGCGCGCGGAGGCAAGATACTGACAACGTGGATCCCGTCGCTTCGATCACCTGGATCGTCCTCTTCGTCCTGACGACGGTGATCGTGACGGGCATCGTCGGCCGGATCGGCTGGTCGGCCCCCGTCGCCCTCGTCGTCGTGGGCGGGGCCGTGTCGTTCCTCCCCGGCATCCCGCAGGTCGTCGTCGAGCCCGACCTCATCCTCTACGGCATCCTGCCGCCGCTCCTGTTCGCCGCCGCGATCCGCACCTCGGTCATCGACGTGCGCGCGAGACGCGACAGCATCCTGCTGCTCTCCGTCGGTCTCGTCGCGTTCTCGGTCGTGACGGTCGGATTCGCGACCTGGCTCCTGGTGCCCGCGATCACGCTCGCCGCCGCGTTCGCCTTCGCCGCCGTCGTCGCGCCGACGGATGCCATCGCCGTGACCGCGATCGCCGGACGGCTGGGCCTTCCCCGCCGGGTCGTCACGATCCTCGAGGGCGAGAGCCTGCTGAACGACGCGACGGCGCTCGTCGCGCTGAACGCGTCGATCGCGGCCATCGTCAGCGTCGTGACGCCGCTCGAGATCGCCGGCGACTTCGTGCTGGCCGTCGTCGTCGGCGTCGCCGTCGGACTTGCGGTCGGATGGACGGTGTCGTTCGTGCGGGCACGCCTGCACTCCCCCGTTCTCGACACGAGTCTCATGCTCGTGATCCCTTTCGCGACGTTCCTGGTCGGCCAGGTCCTGCACGGATCCGGCGTGCTCGCCGTGGTCATCGCGGGGCTCTACCTCGGGCTCCGGGCGCCGACCGTCGCCTCGGCCGAGGCGCGCGTCGCGGAGCGGATCAACTGGAAGACGATCCAGTTCATCCTCGAGAACGCGGTGTTCCTGTTCATCGGTCTCAACCTGAGCGGCATCCTCGAGGGCGCCCTGCGGGCCGGCCCCGGCGTGTGGCAGACGGTCGTGATCTGCGTCGGCATCCTCGTCGCCCTCGTGGTCTCGCGCTTCGCCTGGGTGATGGCGACGACGCTCCTGTACCGCAAGGGTCCACGGCGCCTGCGGGAGCGCAGCTGGGCTTGGGGCAACGGCGTCGCCGTCGCGTCGGCCGGCGTGCGCGGTGTGGTCACGCTCGCGGCGGTGTTCCTGCTGCCGCCCGAGACCCCCAGCCGCGAGTACCTGCAGTTCCTCGCCTTCGTCGTCGTCGTCGCGAGCCTCGTCGGCGGCCTCGCGCTGCCCACGATCATCCGGTGGCTGCGCCTGCCGAAGCCGAACGACGCGCAGGAGCTCGCGGAGCGGCGTCTGCTGATGGCCGAGGCGCGGCGCGCGGGCATCCGCCGCCTCGACGAGGAGGCGACGCCGGCCGACGAGCCGAGGGTCATCGAGCAGCTGCGGGCGGACGCCGGCTTCCTCGGCGAGACGCTCGACCTCTACGGCGCGGACGCGTCGATCCCGCAGCTCCAGTCGAAGCTGCGGCTTCGCAGGTCCATGCTCGAGGCGGAGCGCTCAGCGGTGCTCGACGCACGGCGCGAGGGGCGATACCAGGAGCCCGCCATCATCGCGGCGCTGCAGGCCATCGATGCGGAGGAGACCGCGCTCCGGGCGCAGAACCCCACGTCGGAGGGCTAGAAGGGCAGCAGCGGGTCGACGGCGATCGCGACGAACAGCAGCGTCAGATACGTGATGGATGCGTGGAACACGCGCATCGGGCGGGGCTCGGTGCCGCGCACGGCCCGGTTGTAGAGCCGGTGGGACTCGTAGATGAACCAGCCGCCGAACACGAGCGACGACGCCGTGTAGACCACGCCCATGCCCGCGACGGGGATGAGGAGCAGCGAGCAGGCGACCGTGGCCCACGCGTAGAGGATGACCTGCAGACCGACCTGCGAGCCGTTGCGGGTCGCGCCGAGCATCGGCACGTGCACCTCGTCGTACTGCTCCTTGTACTTCATCGAGAGGGGCCAGTAGTGCGGCGGCGTCCAGAGGAACACGAGGGCGAAGAGGATGACGGGCGGCCAGGCGAGGGAGCCGGTGACGGCGGTCCAGCCGATCAGCACGGGGAAGCAGCCGGCGATCCCGCCCCACACGATGTTCTGCTCGGTGCGGCGCTTGAGGATCATCGTGTAGATGACGACGTAGAAGAAGATCGCGATCGCCGAGAAGGTCGCCGCGAGCCAGTTCGTCGTGAGCCAGAGCCACGCGGTCGAGAAGACCGCGAGCGACCACGCGAAGATCAGCGCGCCGCGCGGCGACACCTCGCCCGTGACGAGCGGACGGTTGACCGTGCGCTGCATGTGCGCGTCGATGTCGCGGTCGAGGTACATGTTGAACGCCGCCGCCGAACCCGCCGAGGCGGACCCGCCGATGACAGTGGCGAGAACGAGCCACAGGCTCGGGAACCCACCCTGCGCGAGGATCATGACCGGCACCGTGGTCACGAGCAGGAGCTCGAGCACGCGGGGCTTGGTGAGCGCCACGTAGGCACGGATCGTACGACCGAGGGAAGGACGCCGAGTCGGCGCCGCCACGGCGTGTGCCGCGCCGGCCGCCGACGCTGTCGAGATGTCCATCGCCCCCGCAATCGCCGTCTGAAGAACGCCCCAAGTCTAGGGCATCCGCCGAGGCGGGCTGTTTTCGCGCCGCCCGCAACATACCCGCGTCACACTGCGTCCCGCATCGCCGCCGCGGTATACGCCTTCGCTATGCTGAGAACACACGCGCGCCTTCGCGCCGGCTGCTCCTCCCGTGGTGACGCGGTCCGCGGACCGGCCTCGAATGGCGCACTCCCTCTCTCTTGGAAGGCGGCCGGGTGTCGGATCTGCGTTGGGATGAAATCGATCGGCGCGCGGTGGACACCGCCCGAGTTCTCGCGGCAGACGCCGTCGAGAAGGTGGGCAACGGCCACCCGGGAACCGCGATGAGCCTCGCCCCCGCGGCGTACCTCCTCTATCAGCGGGTGCTGCGCCACGACCCGTCCGACACGCACTGGGTGGGCCGCGACCGGTTCATCCTGTCCGCGGGCCACTCGTCGCTCACGCAGTACGTGCAGCTCTACCTCGGCGGCTTCGGCCTCGAGCTCGGCGACCTCGAGGCGCTGCGCACGTGGGGCTCGCTCACGCCCGGTCACCCCGAGTACGGCCACACCAAGGGCGTCGAGATCACCACGGGGCCGCTCGGCCAGGGTCTCGCGTCGTCGGTCGGCTTCGCCTACGCGGCCCGCTACGAGCGCGGGCTGTTCGACCCCGAGGCGCCGGCGGGCGAGAGCCCGTTCGACCACCACATCTACGTCATCGCCGGTGACGGCGACCTGCAGGAGGGCGTGACCAGCGAGGCATCCTCGCTCGCCGGTCACCAGAACCTCGGCAACCTGATCGCCATCTACGACTCGAACCAGATCTCGATCGAGGACGACACGAACGTCGCCTTCACGGAGGACGTCGCCAAGCGCTACGAGGCATACGGCTGGCAGGTCCAGATCGTCGACTGGAAGAAGACCGGCCAGTACGTCGAGGACGTCGCCGAGCTGTACGCCGCGATCGAGGCGGCGAAGGGCGAGACGGCCAAGCCGTCGCTCATCATCCTGCGCACCATCATCGGCTGGCCGTCCCCCGGCAAGCAGAACACCGGCAAGATCCACGGCTCGGCTCTCGGCGCCGACGAGCTCGCCGCGACGAAGAAGGTCCTCGGCTTCGACCCCGAGCAGCACTTCGTCGTCGCCGAGGACGTCCTCGCGCACACGCGGCAGCTGCAGGACCGCGCGAACGAGGCGCGTGCCGAGTGGCAGGAGTCGTGGGATGCCTGGGCCGCCGCGAACCCCGAGCGCAAGGCGCTGTGGGACCGCGTGTCGGCGCGCGAGCTGCCGGGCGACATCGCATCGGCGCTCCCCTCGTTCGAGGCGGGCAAGGACGTCTCGACGCGTGCCGCGTCGGGCGTCGTGATCAACGCCCTCGCCGCCGAGCTTCCCGAGCTGTGGGGTGGATCGGCCGACCTCGCCGAGTCGAACCTCACGACGATCAAGGACGCGAAGTCCTTCATCCCCGCGGAGTGGTCGACCCACGAATGGTCGGGCGACCCGTACGGGCGTGTGCTGCACTTCGGCATCCGCGAGCACGCGATGGGCGCGATCGTCAACGGCATCGTGCTGCATGGCCCGACGCGCGCCTTCGGCGGGACGTTCCTGATCTTCAGCGACTACATGCGACCGCCCGTGCGCCTCGCCGCGCTGATGGACATCCCGAGCCTCTTCGTCTGGACGCACGATTCGGTCGCCCTCGGCGAGGACGGTCCCACGCACCAGCCGATCGAGCAGCTCGCGACGCTCCGAGCGATCCCGAACTTCACCGTGGTCCGCCCTGCGGATGCCAACGAGACCGCCGCTGCGTGGCTCGAGCTGCTCCGCCGTCACGAGGGTCCCGCGGGCATCGCGCTGACGCGCCAGAACATCCCCGTGTTCCCGCGCGGCACCGACGGCTTCGCCACGACCGAGGGCGTCGCGAAGGGCGCCTACGTGCTCGTCGATGCTCCCGACGGCGAGCCCGACGTCATCCTCATCGCCACGGGATCCGAAGTGCAGCTCGCGGTCGCCGCGCGCGAGACGCTCGCCGCCGAGGGCGTGCAGGCCCGAGTCGTCTCGGCGCCCTCGCTCGAATGGTTCGCCGAGCAGACACCCGAGTATCGCGAGTCGGTGCTGCCGAAGGCCGTGAAGGCCCGCGTGTCGGTCGAGGCGGGCATCGCCCTGACATGGCGCGACATCGTCGGCGACACGGGCCGCTCGGTCTCGATCGAGCACTTCGGTGCCTCCGCCGACTACAAGACCCTGTTCGAGAAGTTCGGCATCACCGCCGACGCGGTCGTCGAAGCGGCGCGCGCAACTCTGAAGGAGAACGCATGAGCACCCCCACCGAACAGCTCTCCGCGGCGGGCGTCAGCATCTGGCTCGACGACCTCTCGCGCTCGCGCATCACGACCGGCAACCTCGCCGAGCTGATCGCGACGCGCAACGTGGTCGGCGTCACGACGAACCCGAGCATCTTCCAGGCCGCCATCGGCGGCGGCGCCGAGGCCTACACGGCGCAGATCTCGGAGCTCGCGGCATCCGGTGCATCCGTCGACGACGCCATCTTCGCGGCGACGACCGACGACGTGCGCGACGCGTGCGATCTCTTCCGCCCGCTGTACGACGCGACGAAGGGCGTCGACGGGCGCGTGTCGATCGAGGTCTCGCCCGACCTCGCGCACGACACGGCGGCGACCGTCGCCCAGGCGAAGGAGCTCTACGAGAGCGTCGATCGTCCGAACGTCCTCATCAAGATCCCGGCCACCAAGGCCGGACTCCCGGCGATCACCGAGGTCATCGCCGCCGGCATCAGCGTCAACGTCACGCTGATCTTCAGCCTCGAGCGCTACGACGAGGTCATCGACGCCTACCTCGCGGGTCTCGAGCGCGCGCACTCGGCCGGCCTCGACCTCTCGTCGATCCACTCGGTCGCATCGTTCTTCGTGTCGCGGGTCGACACCGAGGTCGACAAGCGCCTCGTCGCGATCGGCACCGACGAGGCCGTGGGTCTGAAGTCTCTCGCCGGCGTCGCGAACGCCCGGCTCGCCTACGAGCTGTTCGGGAAGAAGTTCAGCGAGGCCCGTGCGACGCAGCTCGTCGCCCTCGGCGCGAACCCGCAGCGACCCCTGTGGGCCTCGACCGGCGTGAAGGACCCTGCGCTCCCCGACACCCTCTACGTGACCGAGCTCGTGGCGCCCGACACCGTCAACACGATGCCCGAGAAGACCCTCGAGGCGACGTTCGACCACGGCGCGATCGCCGGCGACACCATCACCGGCACCTACGACGCGGCCCGCAAGGTGTTCGCCGATCTCGACGCGGTCGGCATCGACCTCGCCGACGTCACGCAGCTGCTGGAGGACGAGGGCGTCGACAAGTTCATCGCCTCGTGGCACGACCTGCAGAACACCGTTCGCGAGGCCCTGAGCGCGGCGGTGGTGGCACGATGACCTTCGACATCCACCTCACCGGCCACGTGAAGGCGGTCGTCGCCGAGACGCTGCCCGGGCTGATCGCCGACCTCGTCGCATCCGGCATCACGGCCGGCGACGCGACCCTGTGGGGTCCTGCCGCCGAGGCCGAGGCATCGAAGCGCCTCGGATGGGTGCAGGCCGTCACCGTCTCTCGGCCCCTCGTCCCCGAGATCGAGGCGCTCCGCGCCGACCTCGTCGCGAAGGGCGTCACGCGTGTCGTGCTGGCCGGGATGGGCGGATCCTCGCTCGCCCCCGAGGTCATCGCCCAGACCGCCGGCGTGCCGCTGGTCATCCTCGATTCCACGGCCCCCGGGCAGGTGCTCGCCGCGCTCGACGGCGACGCCGAGTCCGGCGGACTGCAGCAGACCGTGCTCGTCGTGTCGTCCAAGTCGGGCTCGACGGTCGAGACCGACTCGGCGAAGCGCACGTTCGAGGCGGCGTTCCGCGACCTCGGCATCGACCCGCTCGAGCGCATCGTGGTCGTGACCGATCCGGGCTCGCCGCTCGACGTCGCGGCGCGCGCAGACGGCTACCGCGTCTTCAACGCCGACCCGACCGTCGGCGGACGCTACTCGGCCCTGACCGCCTTCGGCCTCGTGCCGACGGGTCTCGCGGGCGTCGACATCGGCGAGCTGCTCGACGAGGCGGATGCGACGCTGCTCGAAGTCGCGATCGACAGCCCCGACAACCCCGCACTCGTGCTCGCGGCGGCGATCGCCGGCGGCAGCCCGCGTCGCGACAAGCTCGGCCTCGTCACCGACGGCACCCACATCGTCGGCCTGCCCGACTGGATCGAGCAGCTCGTCGCCGAGTCCACCGGCAAGGAGGGCACCGGCATCCTGCCCGTCGTCCTGCTCCCGGTCTCGCCCGAGCTCGAGGCGCGACCCGCCGACCTGCAGATCGTCCGACTCGTCGACGAGGCGAACCGGTTCCACCTGTTCGAGCACCACGAGGGCGAGGTGCTCGTGTCGGGTTCGCTCGGCGCGCAGCTCATCGTCTGGGAGTACGCGACCGCGATCGCCGGCCGGATGCTGGGCATCGACCCGTTCGACCAGCCCGACGTCGAGTCGGCGAAGATCGCCACGCGCGGCCTCCTCGACGCGCGCCCCGAACCGACGGCGCCCGCCTTCACGGTGGACGGTGTCGAGGTGCGCGTCTCGGACCCGGAGCTCGCGGCATCCGGCACCATCGCCGGCGTCCTGGACGCCCTGTGGTCGCGACTCGACGCCGACGGATACGTGTCGGTGCAGGCGTACGTCGATCGTCTGCGACTCCCCCAGCTGCAGGGCCTGCGCGAGCTCGTCGCCGCGGACTCGGGTCGCCCCGCGACCTTCGGCTGGGGACCGCGCTTCCTGCACTCGACCGGGCAGTACCACAAGGGCGGGCCCGCGAACGGCGTGTTCCTGCAGATCCTCGAGCAGACCGAGGTCGACCTCGAGATCCCCGGTCGTCCGTTCACGTTCGGCCAGCTCATCCAGGCGCAGGCGGCGGGCGACGCGAGCGTGCTCGCCGATCACGGCCGTCCCGTCGTGACGCTCACGCTGACCGACCCGCTGGTCGAAGTGCTGACGCTGTTCGAAGCAGCCCAGTAGCAATCCGCACGGATCACCAGGAAGCGACACATGTCAGTCGAGATCTCGCGCGGGCACAATCCGCTGCGCGACCCTGAAGACCACCGCCTGAACCGCATCGCCGGACCCAGCGCACTCGTGATCTTCGGGGTGACGGGAGACCTCTCCCGCAAGAAGCTCATGCCCGCCGTCTACGACCTCGCCAATCGCGGGCTGCTGCCGCCCGGTTTCGCGCTGGTCGGATTCGCACGCCGCGACTGGGACGACCAGGACTTCGCCCAGGTCGTGCACGACGCCGTCAAGGAGCACGCACGCACGGAGTTCCGCGACGAGACCTGGCAGCAGCTGATGGAGGGCATCCGCTTCGTCCAGGGCGAGTTCGACGACGAGAAGGCGTTCCAGCGTCTCAAGGAGACGGTCGACAAGCTGGATGTCGAGCGGGGCACGATGGGCAACCACGCGTTCTACCTGTCGATCCCGCCGAAGGACTTCCCGATCGTCGCGGAGCAGCTGAAGGCCTCGGGGCTCGTCGACGACACGGCGGACCAGCCCGAGCGGTGGCGCCGCGTCGTGATCGAGAAGCCGTTCGGCCACGACCGCGAGTCGGCGCAGGCGCTGAACGACGCGCTGCGATCGGCGTTCCCGACGGACTCGATCTTCCGCATCGACCACTACCTCGGCAAGGAGACCGTCCAGAACATCCTGGCGCTGCGCTTCGCGAACGAGCTGTACGAGCCGATCTGGAACGCGAACTACGTCGACCACGTCCAGATCACGATGGCCGAGGACATCGGCGTCGGCGGACGTGCGGGCTACTACGACGGCATCGGTGCGGCACGCGACGTCATCCAGAACCACCTCCTGCAGCTGCTGGCGCTCACGGCGATGGAGGAGCCCATCACCTTCGACGCGAAGAATCTCCGCGCCGAGAAGGAGAAGGTGCTCGCGGCGGTCACGCTGCCCGACGATCTCGCGCGCACGACCGCCCGCGGTCAGTACGCGGGCGGATGGCAGGGCGGCGAGAAGGTGCTCGGCTTCCTCGAAGAAGAGGGGATGAACCCCGAATCGACGACGGAGACCTACGCGGCCGTGACGCTCGAGATCAACACGCGCCGGTGGGCGGGTGTGCCGTTCTACCTGCGCACGGGCAAGCGCCTCGGCCGCCGCGTGACCGAGATCGCCGTGATCTTCAAGACCGCTCCCGAGCAGCTCTTCTCGCGCTCGCAGACGGCGGGGCAGGGCCAGAATGCGCTCGTCATCCGCGTGCAGCCCGACGAGGGCGTGACGATCCGCTTCGGCTCGAAGGTGCCGGGTGCCGGCGCCCAGGTACGCGATGTCACGATGGACTTCGGCTACGGCCACGCTTTCACCGAGGCGAGCCCCGAGGCCTACGAGCGACTCATCCTCGACGTGCTCCTCGGGGATCCGCCGCTCTTCCCCCGCCACGAAGAGGTCGACCTCTCGTGGAAGATCCTCGACCCCATCGAAGAGTTCTGGGCCCAGCAGGGCGGCCCCCTCGAGCAGTACGCGCCCGGCTCGTGGGGACCGGCATCCGCCGACGAAATGCTCGCCCGTGACGGGCGCACCTGGAGGCGACCGTGATCGTCGATCTGCCCGACACCACCGTGAGCAAGATCTCGCGGGCTCTCGTCAACGTCCGCGAAGAGGGTGGCGCCGTCGCCCTCGGTCGAGTGCTCACCCTCATCATCCTGACCCGCGAGGGCGCGATGGAAGAGGTCATCGAGGCCGCGAACGACGCCTCGCGCGAGCACCCGATGCGTGTCATCGTGCTCGTGATCAACGAGGACGACACGGACTCGCGTCTCGACGCCCAGATCCGCGTGGGTGGGGATGCCGGAGCCAGCGAGGTCGTGACGCTGCACGCTTTCGGCGAAGCGGGTTCCTCGAATCTCGAGAGCCTCGTCACGGGCCTCCTGCTCCCTGACGCACCGGTCGTCGTGTGGTGGCCCAACAAGACGCCGGACTCGCCGTCGACGACGTCGATCGGTCGCATCGCACAGCGTCGGATCACGGATGCCGCGACGAAGTCCGATCCGTCGGCCTGGGTGGCACATCTCGGCGCGAACCACGCCGACGGCGACACCGATCTCGCCTGGACGCGTCTCACGCACTGGCGCGAGCAGCTCGCGGCCGTGCTCGACCAGCCGCCCTACGACGCCGTGACGGCGGTCGAGGTGCGGGGCGCGAGCACCTCGCCCTCGACGGCTCTCCTCGCGGCGTGGCTGCGGCTCAAGCTCGACGTCCCCGTGGACTGGCGCTACCTGCCCGAGGACCAGTGGCACGACGGCATCAAGTCGGTGCGGCTCATCCGCGACAGCGGCGACGTGCTGCTCGAGCGCTCCTCCCCCGCGATCGCGTGCCTGACGCAGCCCGGTCAGCCGATGCACGACCTGGTCCTGCCGCGCCGAACGCTGCGGGAATGCCTCGCGGAGGAGCTCCGTCGACTCGATCCTGACGTCCTGTATGGTCGAGTCATCACCGAGGGCTGGGCCCTCTTGGATCCACCCGCGACGACGGAGACGCATGCCTGAGAACTCGACCGAGAAGCGCGTCGTGATCGCCTCCGATCCCCGTGCTCTCGCCGAGTCGGTGGCCGAGCGCTTCCTCCATCGCATCAAGAAGCGCACCGCGCTGGGCAAGCGCGTGCACATCTCGCTCACCGGCGGTTCGATGGGCGGCGCCGTGCTCGCCGCTGCGGCCACCCAGCACCGCTCCACCGAGATCGACTGGTCGCTCGTGCACTTCTGGTGGAGCGACGAGCGCTTCGTCGCCGTGAACGATCCGGAGCGCAACGAGGTGCAGGCCCGTGCCGCGATGCTGGACGCGCTGCCCATCCCGCCCGAGAACATCCATGCCGTCGCCGCGACCGACGACGGCCTCTCCCTCGACGAGGCCGCCGAGGCCTACGCCGACGAACTCGCCCGGTTCCGCTGCGCCGAGTTCGCGTGGCCGTCGTTCGACGTGTGCTTCCTCGGCGTCGGACCCGACGCGCACATCGCATCGCTCTTCCCCGATCGGCCCGAGATCCAGATCGTCGACCGCGCGGTCGTGCCCGTGCGCGACTCGCCGAAGCCGCCCGCCGAGCGGGTCACCTTCACCAGGCCCGTCATCAACTCGTCGAAGCGCGTGTGGATGGTGCTCGCCGGCGCCGACAAGGCCGCGGCTCTCGGTCTCGCCCTCGCGGGAGCCAGTTACGAAGGCGTCCCGGCGGCGGGTGCCAAGGGACGCAAGCGCACGATCTTCTTCGTCGATCAGGCAGCGGCCGCCCAAGTGCCGCCCGAGCTCATCGACAGCGAGTACTGAACGCCCGAGGATACGAGAATCGCGGGTGCCGAGGCATCCGCGATTCGTCGTCTGACGCTCTCTCAGTCCTGACCGCGACGCTCGCGCAACTGGTGCAGGGCGTCGTCGAGGAGGCTCTCGGCCTCTTCTTCGGTGCGGCGCTCCTTCACGTAGGCGAGGTGCGTCTTGTAAGGCTCGGTCTTGGCCACCGCGGGCGGATTCTCCTTGTCGCGCCCGGCGGGCAGACCGGAGTGCGGAGAGTCGATCGTCTCGGGGATCTCCTCTTCGGGGATCCCTGCGGCGAAGTAGCGCACCGTCTCGTTGCCCAGGGCGTCCCAGTACGAGATCGGGATGCGATCCGCGTGGAAACCGTGGTCCTGCTCGCCCATCGGACCCGCACCGACGCGGGTGCCGCGGATCGCGTTGCCACCGGTGGCCATCAGATGCCCTGGAACTTCGTGATCAGGCCGAGGGCGACGATCGAGACGAACCACGCGAGCGCGAGCACGATCGTGAAGCGGTTGAGATTGCGCTCCGCCAGACCCGACGAGCCGAGCGCCGACGTCATACCGCCGCCGAACATGTCGGACAGGCCACCGCCGCGCCCCTTGTGGAGCAGGATGAGGAGGGTCAGCAGGAGACTCGTGATGCCGAGGAGCACCTGCAGGACGAACTCGAGGATCTGCACTGTTCTTCAAAGCCTTTCAGGACGACCCGTCGGATCGCACAAGGGTCAAGTATACGCGGCCGGTGCGTTTCGTCTCGTCGCACCGCTTCTCGCCCGGCGAACGGGAGTCGGACCGGTCGTCGAGCGAGGAGCGAGACGAACGTGCCTAGACGCCGACGTGCTTCTGATAGCGGATGATCGCTGCGAACTCGTCCACGACGAGGCTCGCACCGCCCACGAGCGCTCCGTCGACATCGGGCTCGCGCATGAAGCTCGCGATGTTGGATGACTTGACAGAGCCGCCGTAGAGGATGCGCGTGCGAGCCGCCGCATCGTCGCCCAGCTTGTCGGCGATGACGGCGCGCAGAGCTGCGCAGACCTCCTGCGCCTGGTCGGGCGACGCCACCTGGCCGGTGCCGATCGCCCACACGGGCTCGTAGGCCACGACGACGCCGGCAGTCGAGGGCACGCCCTCGAGCGCGACCTCGAGCTGTGCCACCGAGACCGCCGTCGGGCCGGACTCCTCGCGCTGCTCGAGCGTCTCGCCGACGCAGATGACCGGCACGAGTCCGTGACGCAGAGCCGCCTGCACCTTCGCCGCGACGACCTCATCGGTCTCGGCGTGGTACTGCCGGCGCTCGGAGTGCCCGATGATGACGTAGCCGCACTGCAGCTTCGACAGGAAAGCGCCCGAGATCTCGCCGGTGTAGGCGCCCGCATCGTGGGCCGAGAGGTCCTGCGCGCCGAAGGCAAACGGGATCTTGTCGGCGTCGATGAGCGTCTGGACCGTGCGCAGGTCGGTGAACGGCGGGAAGACCGCCACCTCGACCGACGAGTCGTCGTGCTTGGCGTCCTTCAGCGCCCAGTGCAGCTTCTGCACGAACGCGACCGCCTGCAGGTGGTCGAGGTTCATCTTCCAGTTGCCCGCGATGAGCGGGGTTCTGCTGTTCACTGCCATCCGAGGACCTCCAGTCCGGGGAGCTTCTTACCCTCGAGGAACTCGAGACTCGCGCCGCCGCCGGTCGAGATGTGACCGAACTGGTCGTCGCGGAAGCCCAGCTGCCGCACCGCGGCGGCGGAGTCGCCGCCGCCGACGACCGACAGCCCGTCGACCTCGGTGAGCGCCTGCGCGACGGTCTTCGTTCCCGCGGCGAAGGCCGGCATCTCGAACACGCCCATCGGCCCGTTCCAGAAGACCGTCTTCGACGTGCGGATCGCCTCGGCGAAGATCTTCGCCGTCTCGGGTCCGATGTCGAGGCCGAGTCCGGTCGCGCCGAATGCGGTCTCTTCGAGGGAGTCGGCCGGCGCGACGACGTGATCGGCGTCGGCGCTGAAGGATGCCGCCATGACGGCATCCACAGGCAACAGCAGCTCGACGCCCTTCTCGGCCGCCGTGGCCATATAGCCCTTGACGCGCTCGATCTGGTCTTCTTCGAGGAGGGACTTGCCGACCTTGAAGCCCTGCGCGGCGAGGAAGGTGAACAGCATCCCGCCGCCGACCAGGATCTTGTCGGCGCGCGGCAGGAGGTGCTCGATGACGCCGAGCTTGTCGCTCACCTTCGAGCCGCCGAGCACGACCGTGTACGGGCGCTCGGGGTTCTCGGTCAGGCGGTCGAGCACGTCCAGCTCGGTCGCGATGAGCAGACCGGCTGCCGAGGGCAGGATCTCGGCGAGCTCGTAGACGGATGCCTGCTTGCGATGGACGACACCGAAGCCGTCCGAGACGAGCGCGTCACCCAGCGTCGCGAGCTCCTCGGCGAAGGCACGGCGGGTCGCGTCGTCCTTCGCCGTCTCACCCGCGTTGAACCGCAGGTTCTCGATCACCGCGACGTCGCCGTCTTCGAGCACGTCGACCGCTTCGTGCGCGGACTCCCCCACCGTGTCGCGCGCGAACGCGACCGGCTTGCCGAGGAGCTCGGACAGCCGCTGCGCGACCGGCTCGAGGCTGTACTTCGCGTCGGGAGCGCCGTCGGGGCGACCGAGATGAGAGCACACGACGAGGCGTGCTCCCTGGTCGATGAGGGCGTTGAGCGTGGGAAGCGACGCCCGCACGCGGCCATCGTCCGTGATCCGGCCGTCCTTCAGGGGGACGTTCAGATCGCAGCGGACGATGACACGCTTGCCGGCGAGCGACCCCAGCGAATCGAGGGTGCGCAGGGCCATGACCGTCAGAGCTTGTCGGCGACCAGCTCGGTGAGGTCGACCAGGCGGTTCGAGTAACCCCACTCGTTGTCGTACCACGCCGAGACCTTCACGAGGTTGCCGCTGACGTTGGTCAGGCCGGCGTCGAAGATCGACGAGTGCGGGTCGTGCACGATGTCGGTCGAGACGATGGCATCGGTGTTGTACTTCAGGTAGCCGGCGAGGGCGCCCTCGGCTGCCGCCTTCTCGTAGGCGGCGTTGATGACGTCGACCGTCAGGCCCTCGGTGGGCGTGATGATCGTGAGGTCGACGATCGAGCCGGTGGGGATCGGCACGCGGTACGACGAGCCGCTCAGCTTGCCGTTGAGCTCGGGCAGCACGAGGCCGATCGCCTTCGCCGCGCCGGTCGAGGCCGGGACGATGTTGATCGCGGCGGCGCGAGCGCGGTGCAGATCGCTGTGCGGGCCGTCCTGCAGGTTCTGGTCGGCGGTGTACGCGTGCGCCGTCATCATGAAGCCGCGCTCGATGCCGAAGTTGTCGTTGAAGACCTGGGCGAGCGGCGCGAGGCAGTTCGTCGTGCACGACGCGTTGGAGATGATGTTCATCGTCGCCGGGTCGTAATCGCCGTCGTTGACGCCCATGACGAACGTGCCGTCGACGTCGGTGCCGGGAGCGGAGATGAGGACCTTCTTCGCGCCGCCGTCGATGTGCTTCTGCGCGTCGACGGCCTTCGTGAAGCGACCGGTCGATTCGATGACGATCTCGACGCCGAGCTCGCCCCACGGGAGGTTGGCGGGATCGCGCTCCTCGAACACCTTGATCGACTTGCCGTTGACCGTGATCGAGTCGGCGTCGTACGAGATGTCGGCGTCGAGGCGCCCGCCGACCGAGTCGTACTTCAGCAGGTGGGCGAGGGTCTTGTTGTCGGTGAGGTCGTTCACCGCCACGATGTCGAGGTCCGCGCCCTGCTCCAGCGCTGCGCGGAGGAAGTTGCGTCCGATGCGGCCGAAGCCGTTGATCCCGATCTTGACAGTCACGGAATGTCTCCTGAGTGTGTCGTGCGCGAATGCGCGAAATGATGCGATTACGACGGTGGACAACGGCGTCCCGGCGGGCGAACCCGTCGGGACGCCGCGCTTGCTATGACAGTACCAGCAGGCCCGAGGTCTTCTCGCGGGCGGCCGCCAGTCGATCTGCGACGTTCTGCCAGTTCGCGATGTTCCAGACGGCCTTGACGTAGTCGGCCTTGACGTTGAGGTAGTCGAGGTAGAAGGCGTGCTCCCACATGTCGAGCTGGAAGACGGGGATCGTGCCCTGCGCGGTGTTGCTCTGCTGGTCGAAGAGCTGCTGGATGATGAGCTGCTCGCCGATCGGATCCCAGCTCAGGACCGCCCAGCCGGAGCCCTGGATGCCGGTCGCGGCCGCCGTGAAGTGGGCCTGGAACTTGTCGAATCCGCCGAAGAACTCGTCGATCGCGGCCTTGAGCTCGCCTTCGGGCTGTCCGCCGCCGTCCGGAGACAGGTTCGTCCAGAAGATCGAGTGGTTGACGTGGCCGCCGAGGTTGAAGGCGAGATCCTTCTCGAGCTTGTTCACGTTCGCGAGGTTGCCCGAATCGCGGGCCTCGGCGAGCTGCTCGAGGGCGGTGTTCGCGCCCGTCACGTACGCCTGGTGATGCTTGTCGTGGTGCAGCTGCATGATCTTGCCGCTGATGTGCGGCTCGAGCGCCGCGAAGTCGTAGGGGAGGTCGGGCAGGGTGTACTTCGCCATGTTCTCTTCTTCCTGTCGACACCGCGCACGGAGGCTCCTCGCGCGGCGAGGGTGACGGGTTTCATCCTACTGAGAGGCAACGCAGGAGCGAGGGGGTTGTTCCCTCGATGACGGGCTGTTATCAGTCCTCGGCGCCGACCGGAACAGCCGACTCGGTGTCGGGCAGACCCTCGACTTCGGCCTTCTTGTCGGCCATCGCGAGGAGGCGACGGATGCGGCCGGCGACAGCGTCCTTCGTGAGCGGCGGGTCGGCGTGGTGGCCGAGCTCGTCGAGGCTCGCGTCGCGGTGCGCGAGGCGCAGCTCGCCCGCTTCGCGCAGGTGCTCGGGCACCTCGTCGCCGAGGATCTCGAGCGCACGCTCGACGCGGGCGCACGCCGCGACGGCGGCCTGCGCCGAGCGACGCAGATTGGCGTCGTCGAAGTTCACCAGACGGTTCACGCCGGCGCGCACCTCGCGGCGCTGTCGCATCTGATCCCAGTCGGCCGCGGCGTTCCTGGCCCCCATCATCGCGAGGGCGACGCGGATCGCCTCGCCTTCGCGGACGACGACCCGCGGGATGCCGCGGACCTCTCGCGCCTTGGCGGGGATGCCGAGCCGGCGGGCCGCGCCCTCGAGCGCCATCGCGGCTTCGGGCGCGGGGCACGTGATCTCGAGCGCGGCGGAGCGACCGGGCTCGCTCAGCGAGCCCGCGGCGAGGAACGCACCCCGCCAGATGGCGGCGAGGTCCTCCCGCGAACCGGTCGTGAGCTTGTTGGGCAGGCCGCGCACGGGCCGGCGGCGCTGGTCGAGGAGCCCGGTCTGGCGCGCGAGCGTCTCGCCGCCCTCGATGACACGGACGGCGTAGCTGCCGCTGCGCCCGCCGGAGCCCTGGACGTGGACGAGCTCGGGCCGGACGCCGTAGATCTCCATGAGGTCGCGCGCGACCCGGCGTGCGAGAGCGTCGGTGTCGAGCTCGGCCTCGACCGCCACCCGGTTCGCGATCGAATGCAGCCCGCCCGAGAATCGCAGCAGCGAGGTGAGTTCGGCAACGCGAGCGGTCGGGCGCGGGTCGCGCACGGCGGTCAGCTCGGCCTTCACGTCGGCTGTCAGCGACACGTTTCTCCTCTGGGAATGGGACGGGGCACGATCGTCCAGCCTACCCCGACGTCACTCGCGACCGAGATCGCGATGCTTGACCCGCACCGCGACCCCCGGCACCTGCGCGAGCCGCGACGCGAGTTCGCGCGCGGTGACGACGGAGCGGTGCTTGCCGCCCGTGCAGCCGATCGCGACGACCGAGTGGCGCTTGTTCTCGCGCTGGTAGCCGGCGAGCACGGGACGCAGCGCCGCGGCGTAGGCGTCGATGAACTCGACCGCGCCCTCCTGCGCGAGGACGAACTCCCGCACGGCGTCGTCCTCCCCCGTGAGGGCCTTCAGGTCGTCGTTCCAGAACGGGTTCGGCAGGAACCGCATGTCGGCGACGATGTCGGCGTCGGGCGGCAGGCCGTACTTGAAGCCGAAGCTCATGATCGTGAGCGTGTGACGGGCGGAGCCTTCGTCCGAGAACAGATCGACGATGCGGGTCGCGAGCTGGTGGATGTTGTAGGCCGACGTGTCGATGATGACGTCGGCGCTCTCCCGCACGGCGGCCAGACGCTCGCGCTCGAGGCGGATGCCGTCGATGATCGTGCCCTCGCCCTGCAGCGGATGAGGGCGACGCACGGCTTCGAACCTGCGGACCAGGACGTCGTCGGAGGCATCCAGGAACAGCAGTCTGAGCTTGCGCCGCTCGCGCAGCGAGAGCAGTGCGACGGGAAGCTCGGCGAAGAGGTCCCGCCCGCGGACGTCGACGACGACGGCGACCCTCGGCAGCGCGTCCGCGGCGATCTCGGTGAGATCGAGCAGGGGCTTGAGCATCTGCGGCGGCAGGTTGTCGACGACGTACCAGTCGAGGTCTTCGAGCGCGTTCGCCGCCGTCGAGCGCCCGGCGCCCGACATCCCCGTCACGATGAGAACTTCGCCGCTCTCGCGTCGCGACACATCGTCGCTCATGACCACCCCCGTCGTCGGGTCCAGCCTAGCCACTCGCGAGGTGCTCGTGAATCGTGGAAGCGAGCTTGGGACCGACACCCGGCAGTTCGGCGATCTCGTCCGGCGTCGCGCTCTTGAGCGCCGCGACCGAGCCGAAGTGCCGCAGCAGCGCGCGGATCCGGGCGTCGCCGAGCCCCGGGATCTCGGCGAGCACGCTCTGGATGTCGCGACGGCGGCGCTTGCGCTGGTGCGTGATGGCGAAGCGGTGCGCCTCGTCGCGCAGGCGCTGCAGCAGGTACAGCGCCTCGCTCGTGCGGGGCAGGATCACGGGGTACTCCTCCCCCGGCATCCACACCTCCTCGAGGCGCTTCGCGATGCCGCACAGCGCGATCTCCTCGTGCCCCGCGTCGCGCAGTGCGCGAGCGGCGGCCTCGACCTGCGGCTTGCCGCCGTCGACGACCAGGAGCTGCGGCCGGTAGGCGAAGCGCGGCTTCTTGCGGGTGGTGACGACGGAGCCGTCGGCCGCGGCATCCGGGATCTCCTCCTGCTCCTCGGGGCGATCGAGATAGGCGAGCCGGCGCCGGAGCACCTGGTAGAGCGAGTCCGTGTCGTCGGTCGTCTCAGGAACGCCGAACGACCGGTACTGGTCCTTGCGCGCCAGTCCGTCCTCGAACACGACCATCGAGGCGACCACGTTCGTGCCGCCGAGGTGCGAGACGTCGAAGCACTCGATGCGCAGCGGCGCCTCGGCGAGGTCCAGCGCCTCCTGCAGGTCGGTGAGCGCCTGCGTGCGTGCGACGTAGTCGCTCGTGCGCCGGGTCTTGTGCAGCATGAGCGCCTGCTGCGCGTTGAGGTGCGCGGTCTTCATCAGCTCGGCCTTGCGTCCGCGCTGCGCGACCTGGATCACGACGTTCTTGCCGCGCTTGTCGCGCAGCCACTGCTCGAGGTCGGCGGCATCGTCGGGCAGGGACGGCACGAGCACCTGCTTCGGGATGTCGGATGCCGGAGCATCGCCGTAGGCCCGCTGGATCACCTGGTCCACGAGATCGGCACCCGCGATGTCGATCTCCTTCTCGATCGTGGTGGCGCGCACGCCGCGCACGCGACCGCCGCGGATGACGAAGTGCTGCACGGTCGCGGCGAGCTCGTCCTCGGCGATGCCGAACAGGTCGGCGTCGGTGTCCTCGGCGAGCACGAGCGCGCTCTTCTTCAGCACGGCGTCGATCGCCTGGAGCCGATCGCGGTACGTCGCAGCGGCTTCGTAGTCCATGGCGGCGGATGCCTCGCGCATGCGCCGCGTGAGGTCGCGCGTGAAGCGCTGGTCGCCCCCCGCCATGAAGGCCACGAAGTCGTCCACGATCGCGCGGTGCTCCTCGATCGTGACCTTCATCGAGCACGGACCGCCGCACCGGCCGATCTGCCCCGGGAAGCAGGGACGCCCCGTGGCCATCGCCTTCTTGTACGACGAGTCGCTGCACGTGCGGATCGGGAACACGCGGATCATCTGGTCGATCGTGTCGTGCACAGCCCAGACCTTGGGGTAGGGGCCGAAGTACTTCGCCCCCGGGATGCGACGGTTGCGCGTCACGATGACGCGCGGCGCCTCATCGCCGAGCGTGATCGCCATGAAGGGGTACGACTTGTCGTCGCGGTAGCGCACGTTGAACGGCGGATCGAACTCCTTGATCCACATGTACTCGAGCTGCAGGGAGTCGACGTCGCTCGCGACGACCGTCCATTCGACGGATGCCGCGGTCGTCACCATGCGGCGCGTGCGCTCGTGGAGCGTATGCAGGGGCGCGAAGTAGTTCGACAGGCGCGCGCGGAGGCTCTTCGCCTTGCCGACGTAGAGCACACGACCGTCTTTGTCGCGGAAGCGGTAGACCCCCGGGTTGGTCGGGATCTCGCCCGGCTTCGGCTTGTAGGAGACCGTGGGGCGACGGGATGCCGGCATCCGCTCAGCCTGCCTTGCGGGCCGCCTGCGTGCCGAGCACCTCCGCGAGGAAGGTCGCCGTGTGGCTGCCCTCGACCAGAGCGACCTGCTCGGGTGTGCCCGTCGCGATGACCTCGCCGCCGCCCGAGCCCCCTTCGGGTCCGAGATCGATGACCCAGTCGGCGGACTTGATCACGTCGAGGTTGTGCTCGATGACGATGGCGGTGTTGCCTTTGTCGACGAGGCCGTTCAGCACCTCGAGGAGGCGCGCGACGTCTTCGAAGTGGAGCCCCGTCGTCGGCTCGTCGAGCACGTAGATCGAGCGGCCGTTCGAGCGGCGCTGGAGCTCGGTCGCGAGCTTGACGCGCTGCGCCTCGCCACCCGAGAGCGTCGTCGCCGACTGCCCGAGCCGCACGTAGCCGAGGCCCACGTCGACGAGGGTCTTCAGGTAGCGGTGGATCGCCTGGATCGGCTCGAAGAAGTCGGCCGCCTCGGAGATCGGCATCTCGAGCACCTCGGCGATGTTCTTGCCCTTGTAGTGCACCGCGAGGGTGTCGCGGTTGTAGCGCTTGCCGTGGCAGACCTCGCAGTCGACGTACACGTCGGGGAGGAAGTTCATCTCGATCTTGATCGTGCCGTCGCCCGAGCACGCCTCGCAGCGGCCGCCCTTGACGTTGAAGCTGAACCGACCGGGCAGGTAGCCGCGGACCTTCGCCTCGGTGGTCTCGCTGAAGAGGGTGCGGATGCGATCGAAGACCCCCGTGTAGGTCGCGGGGTTCGATCGCGGCGTGCGGCCGATCGGAGCCTGGTCGACGTGCACGACCTTGTCGAGGTTGTCGAGACCCGTCACGCGCGTGTGCTTGCCGGCGACCCGGCGTGCGCCGTTGAGGCGCTGCGCGAGGACTTCGTACAGGATGCCGTTCACGAGCGAGGACTTGCCCGAGCCGCTCACGCCGGTGACGGCGGTCATGACGCCGAGCGGGAAGTCGACGGTGACGTTCTTGAGGTTGTTCTCGCGAGCGCCGACGACCGTGATCTGACGCTTCTTGTCGACGCGGCGCCGCTTCTTCGGCGTCTCGATCGAACGCCGACCGGTGAGATAGTCGGCCGTGATCGAGCGCGGCTCGTCGAGGAGCGCGGCGAGGGGCCCGGAGTGCACGACGTCGCCGCCGTCCACCCCCGCCCGCGGGCCGATGTCGACGATCCAGTCCGACGCGTGGATGGTCTCCTCGTCGTGCTCGACCACGATGAGCGTGTTGCCGAGATCGCGGAGGGTCAGCAGCGTCTCGATGAGACGGCGGTTGTCGCGCTGGTGCAGACCGATCGACGGCTCGTCGAGCACGTAGAGCACACCCGTGAGACCGGAGCCGATCTGCGTCGCGAGCCGGATGCGCTGCGCCTCGCCGCCCGAGAGCGAGCCCGCCGAGCGACTGAGGCTCAGGTAGTTCAGGCCGACCTGCAGGAGGAAGTCGAGGCGCGCACGGATCTCACGCAGCACCTGCGCGGCGATCTTCGCCTCGCGGTCGGTGAGCTGGAGGTTCGCGAAGTACGCGTGCGCGTCGGCCAGACTCAGGCGCGCGGCATCCGCGATCGAGTGTCCGTGCACGAGGACGGCGAGCACCTCGGGCTTGAGCCGGTTGCCGTCGCAGACGGGGCACGGCACCTCGCGCAGGTACTCCGACCACCGCTGGCGCTGAGAGTCGGAGTCCGCCTGCACGTACTGGCGCTCGATGTAGGGCACGACGCCTTCGAAGCCCGACGAGTAGCGCATCTCGCGGCCATAGCGGTTCTTCCACTTGACGGTGACCTTGTAGTTCTCGCCCCGCAGCACGGCCTCCTGCACGTCGACGCGCAGGTCTTTCCACGGCGTCTCGAGCGAGAAGTTCAGATCGGCCGCGAGTCCCTCGAGCAGACGCTCGTAATACTGGAACAGCCCCTTGCCCTGCGTGGTCCACGGGATGAGCACGCCCTCGCGGATCGAGAGGTCCTCGTCGCCGAGCATGAGCTCCTGATCCACGGACATGCGGGTGCCGAGACCCGAGCATGCGGGGCAGGCGCCGAAGGGCGCGTTGAACGAGAACGTGCGCGGCTCGATCTCGGTGAGCTGCAGGGGATGTCCGTTGGGGCACGCGAGCTTCTCGGAGAACGACTGCCATGCGGCATCCCCCTCTTCGTCGACGAAGTTCACCTGAACCACGCCGCCGGCGAGACCGAGGGCCGTCTCGACCGAGTCGGTCACACGACCGAGGATGTCGTCGGCGGCGACGAGACGGTCGACGACGACGGCGATGTCGTGCTTGTAGCTCTTCTTGAGCACGGGCGGCTCGGCGAGCTGGATGAGCTCGCCGTCGACGATGGCACGGGCGTAGCCCTTGGCGCCTAGCTCCTTGAAGAGGTCGACGAACTCGCCCTTCTTCTGCGTCACGATCGGCGCGACGATCTGGTAGCGCGTGCGCTCGGGCAGCTCCATGAGCTGATCGGCGATCTGCTGCACCGTCTGGCGCTGGATGACCTCGCCGCACTCGGGGCAGTGCGGCACGCCGATGCGCGCCCAGAGGAGCCGCATGTAGTCGAAGATCTCGGTGATCGTGCCGACGGTCGACCGGGGGTTGCGGTTCGTGGACTTCTGGTCGATCGACACGGCGGGCGACAGACCCTCGATGAAGTCGACGTCGGGACGGTCCACCTGACCGAGGAACTGGCGCGCGTAGGCGCTCAGCGACTCGACGTAGCGGCGCTGGCCCTCGGCGAAGATCGTGTCGAACGCGAGGCTCGACTTGCCGGAGCCCGACAGGCCGGTGAACACGACGAGCGAATCGCGCGGGATGTCGAGATCGACGTTCTTGAGGTTGTGCACGCGCGCGCCGCGGACGCTGAGCGTGCCGCTCGAGTTGCCCCGCGGGTGCGCGTCACGCCCCCCGGGAGACGACGGGAATCCGGGCGCGACGACAGGAACGATGGGCACAGTACAAGTCTAGGCGGGGCCTCCGACACGGAGGCCGGAGACCCCGCCCTGACAGGTTGCTACCAGATGAGCACGGGGAACGCCGGGCTCTTGGAGGCCTTCACCGTGTCGCTGCCCGCGTAGGACGCCGACAGCAGGTGCAGGCCCTTGCCGAGCGCCGGGAGCGTCACCGTGACGAGGCCGTTGCTTCCCGCGGCGATCGTCGCGGTGGCGATCGGCTTCTTGCCGTCCAGGATCGTGACCTCGCCCGTGACCGGCGCCCCGCCCTCGGCGAAGACGATCGCGGTGTACTTCACCGTGGCGCCCTTCTTCGCGAGGATCTTGCTCGGGATGCCGAAGGTGTACGAATCCGCCTTCTCGAACACCGTGATGGGCACCTCGACGGATGTGCCGGTCGCAGCGCCCGTGAGGACGAGCGACTGGGCGCCGGCCGGCGCGTTCGCCGGGAGCGTCACCGACACCGAGGCGGTGCCGTAGTCGTCGTACACCGCGGTGCCGATGGTGTTGTCGACGGGGAAGCTTCCGAGCGACACCCCGCCGAGCGACACGTCGATCGCCGTGTCCTTGACGTCGGCCGCAGTCGACAGGGCCCACGACTTCACGTCGAAGGCGACCGTCGATCCGACCTCGTACGACGCGGGCGCGCCGGCCGGGAAGGTGACCTCGACGGCACGCTGGGCGTAATCGACCGGAAGCGGGGTCTCGGCGGCGAACGCGTCCATGTAGTCGACCATCGCCGACAGGTCGATCTTGCCCGTGTCGCGCTTGGCGGTGCCGTTGGCGAGCTCGCGGAAGTTGTCACCACCGGTGGAGAGGAACGAGTTGACCGTGACCGAATACGTCGCGGTCAGGTCGATCGCCTCGCCGTTCAGCCACATGCCCGTGATCGTTCCCTTCGGCGCCTGATACGTCAGTCCCTCCTCGTTCACCGCGGCCGTGGCAGGGTTGTCGCGCTGCGTCTCGGTCACGATCTGCTGCGTGTAGGTGTACTGGAAGGCGTCCGACACACCGAGGCGCAGGAAGGGCCGCGACGGCAGCGCGTTGTAGGCGTCGCGCTGCCACTGCTGCTCGAGCACCGTCTTGATCTGGGCGCCGGTCAGCTGCAGGTTCACCAGGGTGTTGGCGAACGGCTGCACGACGGCCGCCTGCTTGTACGTCAGCGTCCGCGGGAAGGCACCTGTTCCGGTGCCGACCATGTCGGCGCGGAGGCCGCCCGGGTTCATGAACGCGATCTGCGCCGATCCCGATTCCGGCTCCTGCGTCGCCCACCGCTGGACCTCGGCGACGAGGTTGCCGAGCGTCGATTCCCCACCGCGGTTCTCGTTGGGAAGGCCCGTCGTCGGGTTGACGCTGCTGAGCTGGGCACGGTTGAACGCCCCGGCGATCTGTCCGAGCGGCTGAGCGCCGAGCTCGTCCGCGGCGACCTTCGCCGCGTCGACGATCGGCACGACGGACGGGTCGGGCGGGTACACCGAGCCCGTGAGACCGAGGATCGTCTGCGTCTTGGCCGTGACCACGCCCTCGTCGACCGTGAAGGTCAGCTTGTTGAGGTTCGTGCCGTACTGGCCGGCCGAGACGACGGGACGCGTCGTGACGGGACGGTTCTCCCATCCTGCGACGGGGAAGTCGCAGTTGTACGCGAGATGCGTGTGGCCGGAGACGATCGCATCCACGTCGCCCGAGACGTTGTTGACGATGTTCGCCCACGCGCCGGTGCCCTGGTTCATGGTCGCGCAGCTCGTCGACGGCGCGCCCTCGTGGACGAGCATGACGACGATGTCGGCGCCCTCGGCGACGAGGTTCGCGGCCTCCGTGTTGACGGAGTCGACGATCGACGTCACTTCGAGGTCGGCGATCCCTCCCGGACTCACGAGCGCCGGAAGCTCCTCGGTCACTGCTCCGACGAAGCCGACCTCGACGCCGCCGCGCTCCTCGATCCACGTGGCGGGGACTGCGGGGTCGCCGGTGGCCTTCAGCTTGAGGTTGGCCGCGATGTACTGCCACTCGGCTCCGCCGTAGGGGTTGTCGGCGCTCTCGGGGGCCATCACGCGATTGATGAGATCGTCGTAGCCCTGGTCGAGCTCGTGGTTGCCCACCGCCGACACGTCGAGCCCCGCTTCGTTGAGGGCGTCGATCGTGGGCTTGTCGCTCTGGATGAAGGACTCGAAGATCGACGCGCCGATGAGGTCGCCCGCCGCCGCGAAGATCGTGTTCGGGTTCTGACCGCGAAGCTGCTTGACGGCGCCCGAGAGGACTGCGGCGCCTGCGGCGTTCGCGCCGTCGGCGAGGATGCGCCCGTGGAAGTCGTTCGTCGCGAGGATCTGGATCTCGACGGGAGCAGCCTGCGCGGGGGCTGCCGCGAGCAGGCTCGCGCCGAGCGCGGCGACGGTCGCGGCCGCCAGAGCGGCGCCGCGGCGGCGGGTGGGTGATGACGGGTGGCCGGGGTGTGACCGAGATCGCATGGAATTCCTCTGGTGTCGGACCGATGGGGACGCGCAATGGGCACGATCATGTCGCGCCGCGGTGCGCACCTACGACCCTATGATTCCGCCGAGAACATGCCCACAAAGATGAGAAGGAGTTCATCGAACGGCAACGAAACCGAGACAGTTCGATCCCCTGGCTGTCACATCGCGCTCGTCGCGCCCGCTCCGCGCCCCGCGAATCGCGAGAGCGCATCGCGCAGCGTTCCGATCTCCGCGACGTCGAGTCCCGTGCGCGCCATGATCTGGCGCGGCACGTCCAGAGCGTCCGCCCTCAGCGCTCGCCCCTCGTCGGTCAGGTCGATGTCGAGCACCCGCTCGTCGTCCGCCCGTCGGGCTCGGCTGACGCGGCCCTGCGCCTCCAGCCGCTTGACCAGGGGGCTCAGCGTGGCCGGCTCCATGGCGAGCTCGTCCGCCAACTCCCCCAGTGCGCGCGGAGAGCTCTCCCACAGCGCGAGCATCACGAGGTACTGCGGATGCGTCAGCCCGAGCGGCTCGAGCACCGGACGGTAGACGGCCACGACGTTGCGCGCCGCCGTCACGACGGCGAAGCAGAGCTGGTTCTCGAGCCGCAGCAGGTCCTCGTCGCTCATGCGGAGCATCCTATCGACACGAATAGTTAGTACACTAATTGATATGGATGAGATGGATGCCCCCGACTCCGGCACGCCGGCCGAATCCCGCTCGCTGCGCGAGCGGGCGCGTGCGGCCGGGGGCTGGTACGCGTATCTGAACGCGCGGCTCATCCGCCTGGCCGGTCCGGCCGCGGTCGGACCCTATGAGACGACGCCCGAGCCGGTCCGCACCGAGCGTCCGTGCCCGCTCTGCGGCGCGGCCATGTCGGCGCACACGTTCGACCGCACGGGCCCGAAGCCGCTCATGCACTGCCCGTGAGGGCGGTGGCCGGGGTCAGGCGTGCCCGGCCCGTTCCATGGCGCGGAGCTCCTTCTTCATGTCCTGCACCTCGTCGCGCAGACGCCCCGCGAGCTCGAACTTGAGCTCGCCCGCCGCTGACAGCATCTGAGCCGTCAGGTCGGCGATCGTCGCCTCGAGCTGTTCCGCGCCCTCGGCGGCGATGCCCTCGCGACGCAGACTCGGCGTCGGGGACTTGCCCTTGCCGCTCTTGGTCTTGGCCGAGGCGCGCGACAGCATCTTCTCGGTGTCGGCGCCTTCGCGCGCGAGCGCGTCGGTGATGTCGGCGATCCGCTTGCGCAGCGGCTGCGGATCGATGCCCCGCTCGAGGTTGTAGGCGACCTGCTTCTCGCGTCGACGGTCGGTCTCGTCGATCGCCTTGCGCATGGAGTCGGTGATCGAGTCGGCGTACATGTGCACTTCGCCCGACACGTTGCGCGCGGCGCGGCCGATCGTCTGGATGAGCGACGTGCCGGAGCGGAGGAAGCCTTCCTTGTCGGCGTCGAGGATCGCGACGAGCGACACTTCGGGCAGGTCGAGGCCCTCGCGCAGCAGGTTGATGCCGACCAGGACATCGTAGACGCCCTGACGCAGTTCGCTCAGCAGCTCGACGCGACGGAGGGTGTCGACGTCGGAATGCAGATAGCGCACGCGGACTCCGTGCTCGCCCAGGAAGTCCGTCAGCTCTTCGGCCATCTTCTTCGTGAGCGTCGTGACGAGGACGCGCTCGTCGCGACCGGCGCGGACGCGGATCTCTTCGAGCAGATCGTCGATCTGACCCTTGGACGGCTTGACGATGATCTGCGGATCGACGAGACCCGTCGGCCTGATGATCTGCTCGACCACGCCGTCGGCGATCCCCATCTCGTAGCGACCGGGCGTGGCCGAGAGGTACACCGTCTGGCCGATGCGCTCCTTGAACTCGTCCCAGCGCAGCGGTCGGTTGTCCATCGCGCTCGGCAGGCGGAAGCCGTGCTCGACGAGCGTGCGCTTGCGCGAGGCATCCCCCTCGTACATCGCACCGATCTGCGGCACGGTCGCATGCGATTCGTCGATCACCATGAGGAAGTCGTCGGGGAAGAAGTCCAGGAGCGTGTGAGGCGGCTCGCCCGCCATGCGGCCATCGAGGTGACGCGAGTAGTTCTCGATGCCCGAGCAGAAGCCGAGCTGCTGCAGCATCTCGAGGTCGAAGGTCGTGCGCATGCGCAGGCGCTGCGCCTCGAGCAGCTTGTTCTGCGACTCGAGCTCCTTCAGCCGCTCTTCGAGCTCGTGCTCGATCGTGCCGATCGCGCGCTGCACGGTCTCGGTGCCGGCGGCGTAGTGCGTCGCCGGGAAGATCGGCACCGAGTCGAGGCGCTGCACGACGTCGCCCGTGAGGGGATGCAGCATGTAGAGCGCCTCGATCTCGTCGCCGAACAGCTCGATGCGGATCGCGTACTCCTCGTACACCGGGATGATCTCGATCGTGTCGCCGCGCACACGGAAGTTGCCGCGCGAGAAGTCGACGTCGTTGCGGTTGTACTGCATGGCGATGAACTTGCGGATGAGGGCGTCGCGGTCGTAGCGCTCCCCCACCTGCAGGGCCACCATCGCGCGCATGTACTCCTCGGGCGAGCCGAGGCCGTAGATGCACGACACCGTCGAGACCACGATGACGTCGCGGCGGGACAGCAGCGAGTTCGTCGTCGAGTGCCGCAGGCGCTCCACCTCGGCGTTGATCGAGGAGTCCTTCTCGATGAAGGTGTCGGTCTGCGGCACGTAGGCCTCGGGCTGGTAGTAGTCGTAGTAGCTCACGAAGTACTCGACGGCGTTGTGCGGCATGAGCTCGCGGAACTCGTTGGCGAGCTGCGCCGCGAGCGTCTTGTTGTGCGCGAGCACGAGCGTGGGCCGCTGCACCGCCTCGACGAGCCACGCCGTCGTCGCCGATTTGCCCGTGCCGGTCGCTCCCAGGAGAACGACGTCGGTCTCACCCGCGTTGATGCGCGCGGCGAGGTCGGCGATCGCCTGCGGCTGGTCGCCCGAGGGCTCGTATTCGCTCACGACCTCGAACGGCCGGACGGAACGTGTGGTCTGCACCATTCCAGGCTAGACGCGGCCACCGACACCGCGGCCCGATCCGCTCAGAGCGCAGAGCGGATCAGTTGACGTCGTCGTCGCCCGACTCGAAGTCCCCCATCGCGAAGTCGTCCCAGTCGCCGTCGTCGAAGCCGATCGGAGCGTCGGATCTGCGCGTCATGTCGGTACCCCCTGGTCGAGGTGGTGCTCACGTCATCGGTGCGAGGCTACCGACCCCGTGTGAACAGGGAGTATCACGGATGTATCGGGGCGCTCACATCCCGCCGCCGTCGAACCCGCCGCCGAACCCGCCCCCGTCGAATCCGCCGCCGAAGCCTCCGCCGTCGAATCCGCCCCCGCCACCGCCGTCGAGTCCCCCGGGACCGCCGTCCCAGCCGACGCCGCCCCCCGAGCCCGGATCGAACGTGGCACCGACCCAGGCGGGCTCGCCGGCGAGGCCGATCGAGCCGGCGCCCTGCGTGAAGTAGACGGCGATGACCGCCGAGGCGAGGAACTGGTTGGCGACGAGACCCATCACGCCGGCGTTCATGAGCATCGCCCGCGAGTCCACATCGTCGCGGGGATCGGGCTCTCGCACGGCGGTCGAGGTGGAGGCCGTCGCGGCGGCCGCATCCGCTCCCCCCGCCGCGCGCTGCGCCCGATGCTCCTCCGCGCGGCGCAGCAGCTTCGCGAGGACGATCGGATCGTCGGATGCCGCGTCCCGCTCGCTCTCGGCCATGAAGGGGCGGAGCTCTTCGAACATCTCCCGGCGCCGAGCGGCCGGAATCTCGGCGAACGCGGTCGCGTGCGCGGACTCGATGACGGATGCCGGCAGCGTGTTGAGCAGGTACACGTACCGTGAGGCCTTCTCCTCTTCGGTGACCGCCGCGTACGGAGCCCTGCGCCGGCGGAATCGTGACAGAAAGCCCATGCCGCACCTCCTCGGAGAATGCCCCCAGGCTACCGTCGCGAGCCGCGTCGCGACAGCGTCAGCGGGCGGCGATGCGCTCGGGAAGCGTCGCCCACAGCTCGTCGACCTGTGCGAGCGTGCCCTCCATCGAGCCCGCGGTGTCGATCACGACGTCGGCGAACGCGAGACGCGCGTCGTCGGAGACCTGCGAGGCGAGGCGGGCCGCGGCATCCTGCTCCGTCATGCCCCGCAGCTCGACCATCCGTCGCGCACGGACGTCCGCCGGGGCATGGGCGACGACGATGAGCTCCCACGGGTCGCTCGCGCGCGCCTCGACGAGCAGGGGCACGTCGTAGACGACCACGGCGTCAGGATCCGCAGAGAAGGCCTGCGCGAACCGGCGCGCGGACTCCGTGCGCACCGCCGGATGCACGATCGCATTGAGACGTGCGACCGCGTCGGGGTCCCCGAACACCCGCGAGCCGAGCGCCGCACGGTCGAGCGACCCGTCGGCGGCGACGACGTCGGAGCCGAACTCGTCGGCGATCGCCGAGAGCACGGGCGATCCGGGCTGCTGCACGTCGCGCACGATCCGGTCGGCGTCGACGACGACGGCTCCGTGCTCTGCGAGCCTGCGGGCGATCGTCGACTTCCCGGACGCGATTCCACCCGTGAGCGCGATGAGAGGCATGACTTCGAGGATGCCACGGCGCCGGCATCCCGGGACGTCCTGACTCAGCTTTGCCTCAAGACGGGCATCTGAAGTCGCTCCTGAGCCTCAGCCAAGGGGGCCCTGAGGACGGGCTCATAACGTCTCTCATGTCACCGCGAACGGAGTCGAAAGATCCGGGGGGATCACTCCAGGCGACACCCACACTTCCTCGAAAGGCACATCATGTCGGACCTCACCACGCAGCCCATCACCCGCCGCGAGAACCGCGCCGCGGCTCCCAAGAAGAACAAGCGCCGCCCCATCGTGGCCTTCGCCCTCGCGACCCTCGCGGTCGGCGGCGTCGGCGCCGCGCTCACCAGCGCCGCATGGACCGACAACGTCTTCTTCTCGGCCGCCGCGGACGCCGCGACGTTCGACCTGCAGGGCTCGCTCGACGGCAAGACCTGGCAGCAGTCCGACGACAAGAAGGCCATCCAGCTCGTCGTCCCCGCCACGACCTTCGCGAAGCTGCTTCCGGGCCAGACGCGCACCGTCCCGCTCTACGTCAAGAACTACGGCAACGTCAACGCCGCGCTCACCTCGTCGGTGGAGTGGGCCACGGGCGCCACCTTCGCGAAGAACCCGACGGCCGCCGTCTCGGACCTCGCCGCGACCTTGACGCCCGCCGGTTCGACCGGTGACACCGACGTGTTCAACCTCACGGTGACCGCTCCCGCCGACTGGGACGTCGCCAACAAGGGCAAGGCCGGCACCATCATCGTCACCGTCAGCGGCGAAGCCACCTCCTGACCCTGATCCACCCGCTTCCGCAGCAGACGAGACCCAGAGGAGACCGACATGAACACGCTTCGCCGCATCGCCATGACGGCTCTCTGGGCTCTCGCCGCTGTCGGAGTCGCCTGCGGCCTCGTCTGGGGAGCGACCGCCGCCGGCATGATCAAGCCGCTCATCGTGATCTCGGGCTCCATGGAGCCGGGCATCATGACGGGCGACCTGCTCGTCGCGACGAAGGCATCCGCCGCCGATCTGGGGGTCGGCGATGTGGTGAGCCTTCCGAGCGAACTCACGAGTCACCTCGTGACGCACCGCATCGTGGCGATCGAAGCCGAGGGGGATGGCTTCCTCGTCACGATGAAGGGCGACAACAACGAGTTCGAGGACGCGCTCGACTACCACATCGCTGGGGACGTGTGGAAGCCGATGATGCAGGTGCCGGGCGCCGGCGCCGCCATCTCGCGCGTCACGACTCCGGCCGTCGCGATCCCCCTCATGATCGGTCTCGTCGCCCTTCTGGGCATCACGTGGCTGATTCCGGCACCGGTCGCGCGTGACCCGAAGACGCGCAGCCGGATGCCGCGTGTGGCCGAGGCCGCACGATGAGGCGGATCACGGCGATCGGCCTCGCGGCCGTCATCGGTGGCGCGGTGGGGGCCGCGTCGGTGACGGCCGCGACGGCCGTCACGGTGCCGCTCGACGCCGACTTCGGCATCGTCCTGCCGGGCGAGACGGCCCAGGCCTCGACCGATCTCGCCGTTCCGGCGCGCTCGATCGTGACGAAGGCGGAGTGGGTCGAGGTGAGCGGATCGGGCGTCTGGGGCGCCGCGCTCTGCTCGGCCTCGGAGTGCACGCCCCTCGAGGAGCTCGCCGGGACCGCCGTCGACGCGGGTCGGTACCGCGTCGTGATCGATGTGACCATGCCGATGGATGCCTCGGCGACCTCGCGCACCGCAGCCAGCGGCGAGATCGCCCTCATGGAGTCGGTCGAGCTTCCGCTCACCGACGGCCGGCTCGCCGCGACCGGCGGCACCATGCCCTGGATCGCCGCACTCGCCGGTGCCGCCGCACTCGCGGGCGGCACCGCCATCCTGATCCGCCGACGAAAGCACGAAGAGGAGGACGCCCGATGACCGGTGTCTCGCACTCCCTGCGCTCGCGGCTGATCTCCCTCGCCGCGGCGCTCGCTCTCGTTGCGGGCGTCGGCGCGGCCGCGGCATCCATCGCCCCCACGCACAGCGCGTGGACGGATGCCTCGTACTCGTCGGCCGCCGTCACATCCGGCGACTGGACGCCCGCCCCGCCGCCCGCGAGCTTCGGCTGCGTCGCGATGAACGCCGACGGCTCCGTCATGAAGGACGGCACCTGCAAGGTCACGCGGGTCGTCTTCGACCAGTGGGGCGACAACTCGCAGCACAATCGCAACTACTACGTCGATGTGGCTTCCAACGCCGGGTCGGGCTACGTCCAGCTCACGCTCGACCTCTCCGCCGCGACCATCAACAGCGACACCGGCACCGGCACCTGGAAGTGGACCAACGCGGCCACCACCGGCGGCGAGATCACCCCGACGTCGGCGTGCTCCGCGCTTCCCAGCCTCGTGGCCAACACGACGACGATGTGGCAGTCCACGCGAACGTTCTACTTCACGATGGTCGACAAGCGCAGCAGCGGATCGGCGACGTGCAAATGAGCAGTGACGTGGCGGGCCGCCGCTTCCGAGAGGTCTTCTGGGATATCATCGCGGATGTCACGGGGCCCCGGGCTTCCGACGAATCGATGAGCGGGAGTGTGAACGTGCCAGAGAACCGCGTCGCCGTCGTGATCGAGGACGAAGCCGACATCCGGCAGCTCTTGAGCGATGTCCTCGCCTCGGCCGGTTTCGAAGTCCATGCCGCCTCTTCGGGCCTCGAGGGCATCGAGCTGGTCCGCGAGCACCGACCCGTCGTCACGACCCTCGATGTCAGCATGCCCGGCATCGACGGGTTCGAGACGGCCAAGCGCGTGCGTGCGATCAGCAGCACGTACATCGTCATGCTGACCGCCCGCAGCGAAGAGATCGACGCGCTGCAGGGCCTCGAGGCGGGGGCGGACGACTACGTCACGAAGCCCTTCCGTCCGCGCGAGCTGCGAGCCCGTATCGAGGCGATGCTGCGTCGGCCCCGCGTGCACAGCGCGGCGCCGTCCGAAGCGGCGGCGACGGGCGCCGAGCCCGCGGCGGCCGCTCCCGTCGCCGCGAACGCCGAGACGACGTCCGACGACGGCGCCTGGCTCGAGCATCGCGGTCTGCGGGTGCACCCCGCGATGCGCATCGTGAGCCGCGACGGCGACGACGTCGACCTGACGCGCAGCGAGTTCGACATCCTCGCCGAACTGCTGGCCGCGCGCGGTCGTGTCGTCGGCAAGACCGACCTCGCGCTCATGCTCCGGGGCGACAGCTACGGCAGCGACTACGTCAGCGACGCCGACGCACGCGCCATCGAGGTGCACATGGCGAACCTGCGTCGCAAGCTCGGCGAGACGCCGGCCAATCCGCGCTGGATCGAGACCGTCCGCGGCGTCGGCTACCGGCTCACGCGCTGACGGCGCGGCGCTCAGTCGCCGCGCGCGAGCACCACGACCTTGTCGGGACTCGCCGCCGCCTCCCGCGCCGCCGTGCGCGCCTCGCGGATGAGGACGCCCGGTTCGTAGCCGCAGCGCGTGCTGAGGCTGATTCCGACGCCGACGACGGGCAGGATGACGCCCACGACGCCGCTCAGCTCGTCGAACAGTCCGCGCCGGATCCGCATCGCGATGCGGCTCGCGTCCGTCTCGGAATCCGCCTGGATGCCGACGAGCAGGCCCGTCTGACCGTCCATCCCGACGAAGGCGCTCGTGGGGGCGTAGCGGCGCACGATCGCCCGGAAGGCGTTGCCGACGCCCGCCGCGGCCTCGCTGCCGAACGCGGTCGCGATCGCGGGCAGGTCGTCGATGCGCAGCGAGACGACGCCGACGAGGTCCTCGCGGCGCCGCGCGCGTGCGGTCATGTCGAGCAGCACATGCGCGAAGGAGACCTCGGGGAGCACATCGTCGTCGCTGAGGGTGAGTCGTTCGGGATCGACGGATGCCGTGAGCCGCGCGCGACCCGACAGCAGCACAGTGGTCACGACGACGGCGACGATGGACAGCGTGATCGTGAGGAAGCTCGCCGGCACGGTGTCGAGCCACGTGAGGAAGAAGTCGCTCTCGGTGCCGAGCGAGAAGTAGGCGACCACCCGGATGGCGAAGAAGACCGCGACGAGTCCGAGGACGACCGAGAGCGCCCACGCGAGCCGGTTCTGGCCGATCTCGCCGCGGAGCGACTCGTACGATCCGAGCGCCGCGAACACCGTGATCCCGATCAGGAAGAAGGGCGCTCCGGCCCAGTCACCGCCGCCGGACCCTTCCACCGCGACCGCCGCCCCCGCCGCGACGGCGCCCGCGCCCACGACGCCGTATGCGATCGCCATCGGACGGTTGTTGAACCTCCGCGCTCCCAGCCACATGGAGCCGATGTTCGCGACGAACGCGGCGTTGCCGACCGCGACCGCCCACCAGGACTCGGGCGCGGCGGCCCACACGAGATACGACACGACGGTGAGCAGGCCCATGAGGAACGCGAGGCCCCAGAGGCGACCCGCATCCTCGTCCTTGCGCAGCAGCATCCCGACCAGGAAGACGACGCTCGACACGACGACCACGAGCGAAGTCAGCAGCGAGACCGTGTAGAGATCCAGATTCATGATTCCTCCTGAGGAGTCGACTCGCCGATGACGTCGATCAGTCCCGTTCCGGGCGCGGCACGCAGGGGCAGACGTACCACGAAGGTCGTTCCGACGCCGAGTTCGCTCTGCACCGTGATCTCGCCGCCGTGCGACCGGACGATGTCGCGACTGATCGAGAGTCCGAGACCGCTTCCGTGCGTCGAGGTCTTGCGCACCGCGTCGGAGCGGAAGAACCGCCCGAACAGCTGCGGCAGCTCGGTGTCCGAGATGCCGGTGCCGGAGTCCCGGACGACGATCCAGGCGTGGTCGGCGTCCATCGTCGTGCCGACGTCGATCGTGCCGTCGTCGACGTTGTACTTCACGGCGTTGGAGAGCAGATTGTCGAGCACCTGTCGCAGCCGCGACGGGTCGACGTTGGCGATCGCGGGCTCGAGCCCCGACGCGTCGATCGTGATGCCGCGCTCGGCGGCGCGCGGCGTGTGCAGCTCGACGGCGGCCGCCGCGATCACGGAGATGTCGGTGGATTCGGGATGGATGCTGAGCTCGATCGTCGAGCGTCCGCGACCCGATGCGGCGAGGATGTCGGCGATGATGGTGAGCAGTCGGTTCGCGTTGCGCTCCGCGACCTCGAGACCGCGGCGCGCGGACGGCGTGAGGCCCTCCTCGTCGAGCACGAGCTCGAGGTAGCCGACGATCGACGTGAGCGGCGTCCGCAGCTCGTGCGACACCGAGGCGACGAGGTCCTCGCGGGCGCGGATCGCGCTCAGCTCCGCCGTGATGTCGCGCGAGATGACGACGGCGCCCGCGGCCCCGCCGTCGTCGTTGTGCACGCGCCGCGTCGTGATCGTGAGGGCGCGGCGCTCCTCGCCCGGCTCGCCGAACCAGACCACCTCGTCGTCGAACGCCTCGCCGCGCAGGGCGCGCGCGAGCGGCTGACGTCTCGCCGCGAGGAGCGTGATGCCGTCGCGCGCATAGGCCGGGCGCACGATCGGCGGACCGTCGGGGTCTGCCGGGTCGGGAAGGCTCTGCAGCGCCCAGTGCGCCTCGTTCGTGACCGCGATGCGCCCATCGGCGTCGATGCGGATGATGCCGAAGTCGACCGCGTCGAGGACTTCCGTGACCGTCTCCTCCTGCTGACGGGCCTGCGACAGCGCCTGTCCGAGCAGGCGCGTCTGGGCGTCCAGGAGGTAGCGCTGCATGCGGGCGCGGCGCGCCGTCACGTAGCTGGTCGTCGCGAGAGCGATGACCGCAAACGGCGGGAGCAGGGTCGTGATGGACACATCGTTCTCGTCGGTGATCGACTGCACGGTGTAGACGATGCAGATGAACGCCACGCCGAACACGAGTCCCGGCATCCCGAAGCTGCCCGCGAGCCACATGGCGGGGAAGATGTACAGCAGGCTGAAGCCCGACGACGAGCTCGCGTCGGTCATCAGCACGATCGCGACGATGTCGACGATCGGCACGATCGCACTCGCCGACGCGGGGACCCGGTTCCACGGCACGACGATGGCGGCGGCGGTCGCGAGGAAGACGATGACGACCGCCAGGTAGAAGAGCGCCCGATCGCCCGCGAACGGGCGGATGAAGCCGACGATCGCGAGCAGCAGGACGACGGCGCCGAGGAGCAGCTGGTTGAGGAGCGCCGTGCGGGCGCGAGTACGCCCCTCGAACAGCTCGCCTCTCAGGATGCGCGAGGGGCGTGAGGGCGGGGCCATGCACCGACGCTATCGCTCCCGCGGCCGTTCATCCGCGCGACGCGACCGCCTCGCTGATCCAGCGAGCGTGGCGATCCCACGGATCGACACCGCCGGCGACGACGTCGATGTGGGCGAGGAGGGCGATGGATGCCGCGAACCACTCGGTGCGCGCGAAGCGCTCGACCGCGAACTGCTCGTGCCGGCGGCGCTCGATCATGCGATCGCCGCGCTCGAACGCGAGCACCTCGTCGTGCCAGATGGCCGCGAACCGCTGGCGCGGATTGGCGGTCGTGCCGATCTTGATCCGATCGTCGAAACGCAGGTAGTAGACGACGTCGACGCGCGGCGGGGGCAGATCGGCGTCGGGGATCTCGCCGTACGGCCACTCGCACACGGCGCACTGCCACCCCGACGGCCACCGCACGCCGAGCCGGGATCGGCACAGCAGGCACGGTGACGGCAGCAGGTCGGTGACGCCGAAGGACTCGGCGGCGTCCTCCCCCGCGATCGCGAGGTGCACCTGGCACAGCGGGATCGACGCCGCGGGTGGCACGGGGCCGCGGCATCCATCGCCGACGAGACACGAACGAGAGGGCACGGGTCGACGGTACCGACGACCGCGGACAGCGCGACGGGGCCGCCACCCCGAAAGGTGACGGCCCCGTGTGTTCAGCGTGTGCTGCGGATCAGCGACCCGAGAGCTTCTCGCGCAGAGCCGCGAGCGCCTCGTCGTCGGCCAGGGTGCCGCCCGAGCCGGTCTCCGAGGAGAACGACGACGAGGACGAACCCGACTCGACGGCCGGAGCGTTCGCCTCGGCCTCGAGGGCCTTCGCGACGGTGGCCTTGTGCTGCTCCCAGCGAGCCTGGGCAGCGGCGTACTCCTGCTCCCACTTCTCGCGCTCGGCGTCGAAGCCTTCGAGCCAGACACCGTTGACGGCGTCGAAGCCGTCGGGGTACTTGTACTCGCCGTTCTCGTCGTACTCGGTGACCATGCCGTACAGCGCCGGGTCGAACTCGGTGCCGTTGGGGTCGACCGACTCGTTCGCCTGCTTGAGCGAGAGCGAGATGCGGCGACGCTCGAGGTCGATGTCGATGATCTTGACGAAGACCTCTTCGCCGACCGAGACGACCTGCTCGGCGAGCTCGACGTGCTTGCCCGAGAGCTCCGAGATGTGCACGAGGCCCTCGATGCCGTCTGCGACGCGCACGAACGCGCCGAACGGGACGAGCTTGGTGACCTTGCCCGGCGCGACCTGACCGATCGCGTGCGTGCGAGCGAAGACCTGCCACGGGTCCTCCTGCGTCGCCTTGAGCGAGAGCGACACGCGCTCACGGTCGAGGTCGACCTCGAGGATCTCGACGGTGACTTCCTGACCGACCTCGACGACCTCGGACGCGTGCTCGATGTGCTTCCACGAGAGCTCCGACACGTGGACGAGACCGTCGACGCCACCGAGGTCGACGAACGCACCGAAGTTGACGATCGACGAAACGGTGCCCTTGCGGACCTGGCCCTTGTGGAGGTTGTTGAGGAACGTGGTGCGCGACTCGGACTGCGTCTGCTCGAGCAGGGCGCGGCGCGAGAGCACGACGTTGTTGCGGTTCTTGTCGAGCTCGAGGATCTTGGCCTCGATCTCCTGGCCGAGGTACGGCGTGAGGTCGCGGACGCGACGCAGCTCGATGAGCGAGGCGGGGAGGAAGCCACGGAGGCCGATGTCGACGATGAGGCCGCCCTTGACGACCTCGATGACCTGACCGGTCACGACGCCGTCGTTCTCCTTGATCTTCTCCACGTCGCCCCACGCGCGCTCGTACTGCGCACGCTTCTTGGACAGGATGAGACGGCCTTCCTTGTCCTCCTTCTGGAGAACGAGCGCCTCGACGGCGTCGCCGACCTTGACGACCTCGTTGGGGTCGACGTCGTGCTTGATGGAAAGCTCGCGCGAGGGGATGACGCCCTCGGTCTTGAAGCCGACGTCGAGGAGGACCTCGTCGCGGTCGACCTTCACGACGGTGCCTTCGATGAGGTCTCCGTCGTTGAAGGACTTGATGGTCAGTTCGACCGCGGCCAGGAAGTCCTCAGCAGATCCGATGTCGTTGATGGCGACCTGCTTGGTGGCCGGGGCGGTCGTTGCGATAGTCATGTAGGGGGTTGTCCTTGTTGGGTGTGGGTATCGGGCTCCGGCTCGAGTGCACACGCGAACGCATGCAGATGCCTCGGCAGAAGCGGATGGATTTTTAACGATTGTCTCGGACGCACGGCAATGAAGCCACACGTGTGACATCTCAAGACTACCAGAACGGCCAGGGCGGCCGGAATGCTCCTCAGCGCACGTCCCGGTCGAGGTACCACCAGCGCCCGCTCTGACGGACGAAGCGACTGCGCTCGTGCAGCTCCCCCGCGACGCGACCCTCGCGCCACTGCGCGCGGAACTCGACCGCGCCGCGCTTCTCGCCCGTGACCGCGTCGATCACCTCGAGTCCGGTCCACCGCAGCCCCGGCGTGGGGTCGATCCGCTCGGGCGCGGTGCCCGGATGCCACGTGCCCGCGACGTGGGCGAGGTCGCCGATCGCGTACGCGGTGTAGCGCGAGCGCATCAGCGCCTCGGGCGTCTCGGCCGCAGTGCCCGCGAGGATCGGGGCGCAGCATCCGTCGAAGGCGACGCCGCTGCCGCACGGACACGGTGACGCGGCATCGGGTCTCATGGCGCCACTCTACGAGCCGTCTCCTAGACTGTCCGCGTTCGAGAGGGGTGAGCGTGACGGATGCACCGGTCGCCGCGTGCGCGGCGGGGACCTTCCGCGGCGAGACGTCGCGCGGCGTGAACGTGTGGCGGGGCATCCGCTACGCGCAGGCGCCCACGGGGCTTCGGCGATTCCGCGACCCGGTCGCCGCCGAACCCCTCGGCGATGTTGACGCGCTCGCTTTCGGGGCGGCCGCACCCCAGCAGCGGCTCCCCGTGCTCGATCTCGGGTCCGAGGCGCTCCTCGACGAGGACTGCCTGTTCCTCAACGTCTGGACGCCGTCGGCGCCCCCGCACGCGCCCCGGCCCGTCATGGTGTGGCTGCACGGCGGCGCCTACACGTACGGCGCGGGCAGTCAGCCCCTCTTCGAGGCGTCGAACCTCGTGAGGAGGGGCGATCTCGTCGTCGTGACCATCAAC
The DNA here is from genome assembly GCF_051860965.1 of Microbacterium sp. Taxonomy (GTDB): domain Bacteria; phylum Actinomycetota; class Actinomycetes; order Actinomycetales; family Microbacteriaceae; genus Microbacterium. Next base: position 43,540 of record NZ_JBIMKU010000006.1, on the reverse strand, counting down.
TACCGCATCGGCGCGCTCGGCTTCCTCGACCTGTCGTCGTTCTCGACGGCCGACGACACGTACGACTCGAACCTCGCGCTCAAGGATGTACTCCTGGCGCTGCGCTGGGTGCGGGCCAACATCGCCGCCTTCGGCGGGGACCCCGACCGCGTGACGATCTTCGGCGAGTCCGCGGGCGGCGGCCTGGTCACGACCCTGCTCGCCACCCCGTCGGCCGACGGACTCTTCCACCGCGCGATCGCGGAGTCCTCCCCCGCGACGAGCATGTACGGGCCCGTGCGTGCTCGTCGCGTCGCAGAGCAGTTCCTGACGGCGGCGGGGTTGGACGCCTCGTCGGCCTCCGGCGCACGGGAGCTCGCCGTCGACGACGTCGTCACCGCCGGCATGGTCGTGTACGCCGGCGTGCCCACCGAGGCGCCGGGCACGCTCGCGTTCGCCCCGGTCGTCGACGGCGAGCTGCTGCCCGAAGCACCGGCGGACGTCCTGTCGTCCGGCCGCGGCATCCCGGTCCCCCTTCTCATCGGGACCAACCGCGACGAGGCGTCCTTCTTCATCCACATGAAGAGCCCGCTCATGCCGGTCACCGAGGATCGCATCCTGAAGATGTTCGCCGACATGCGCGCCGAGCGCCCCGATCTCGCCCTCCCCGATCGCGCGACGGTGCTGCAGGCCTACGAGGGTGTGCGCCAGCGGGCCGTGGGCTCGGGCGTCGCACGCGACATCGCGTTCCGCCTGCCGACGATCTGGATCGCCGAGGGGCACAGCCGAGCCGCCGACGTCTGGCTCTACCGCTTCGACCACTCCACGCCGGCACTCGACGCCCTCGCGATCGGAGCGACCCACGGCGCGGAGCTCGCGTACGTGTGGGACAACTTCTCCCGCGGGCGCATCGACCCGACGTTCTGGCTCGGCGGACGCCGGGTCGCCGAGGAGGTGTCGCGGCGGGTCCAGGCGCGGTGGATCGCGTTCGCACGAGGCGCGACGCCCGGTGGCGAGATCGACGCGGCCGAGCCCGTGTGGCCGCGGTACGACCTCGAGGCCCGCTCGACGCTGGTGATCGATTCGGTCGACCGGGTCGTCGACGATCTGGACGCGGCGCTGCGGCGCAGCTGGGGCGATCGGGTGCTCGCCTTCGACTGAACGCGCTGAGCGCGCTTCCTCCGCGCGGCTAGGCGCCCGCGCGCTCCGCGCAGGTCACGCAGCGGGTGGCATCGGGACGCGCCGCGAGGCGCGTGGGAGGGATGACGCGGCCGCAGTCCGCGCAGATGCCGTACGAGCCGTCGGCGACGCGGGCGAGCGCGGCATCCGCCTCGGTGATCTCGCGCGCCGCCTCGGCACGCAGGCCCTCCAGTCGCGACCATTCGCCCGAGAGCGTCGCGCCCTCGGGATCGTGCTCGTCGTCGGCGCTGTCGGCGCCGCGGTCCTGGCGCAGACCCGCGAGTACCTCGTCGAGGTGCGCGAGGCGCGCGACAGCGTCCTGCCGTCGCGCCTCCAGTGCCGCGCGGGCATCGGTCACGGGCGGAGCAGCACCTTCGTCGCGCGGCGCTCGTCCATCGCGGCGTACGCCTCGGCCGCCTCCGTCAGCGGCAGCTCGAGGTCGAAGACGAGACCGGGCTCGATCGCACCGGAGCGCACGTCGGGCAGGAGCTCCTCGATGTACCCGCGCACGGGCGCCACGCCGCCGTTGACCCCCACGTTGCGGCCGAACATCGACCGGATCGGGAGCTCGGGGCCGCCGTTGGGCGCGCCGACGTAGCCGACCATGCCACCGGGCCGCGTGGATCGGAGCGCCTGATCCATCGACTCCTTCGTCCCGACGCACTCGAGCACCCGGTCGGCGCCGATGCCGTCGGTGAGCTCGCGGACGGCGGCGACCCCGGCATCCCCCCGCTCCTCGACGACGTGGGTCGCGCCGAATCGGCGGGCGAGGGCCTGGCGCTGCGGATGCCGCGACATCGCGATGATCGTCGTGGCGCCGAGTCGCTTCGCGGCGATGATCGCGCACAGCCCGACGGCGCCGTCGCCGACGACGGCGACCGACTCCCCCGCCTGCACGCCGGCGGAGACGGCGGCGTGCCAGCCCGTGCCCATGACGTCGCTGAGCGTGAGCAGGCCCGGGATCTCGTCGTCCGCGACGGGGCCGGGAACGACCGCGAGGGTGCCGTCGGCGAGCGGCACGCGCACACGCTCGCCCTGGCCGCCGTCGGCGAAGCCGCCGAGGCGGTCGTCGGTTCCCCACCATCCCCCGTTCAGGCACGAGGTCGAGACGCCGTTGCGGCAGTTCGCGCACGTGCCGTCGCACACGTAGAACGGGGCGATGACGAAGTCGCCCGCGGCGACGTTCCGGACATCCGGACCCACCGCCTCGACGACGCCCACGAACTCGTGGCCGATGCGCTGGGGCTCGGCGGTGTCGGTGACACCGCGGTACGGCCAGAGGTCCGAACCGCACACGCACGCGGCGGCGACGCGCACAATCGCATCGCCTCCCGTCGAGAGCACGGGGTCGGGGACCTCTTCGACGCGGATGTCACGGGCGGCATGGATGACGGTGGCGAGCATGCATCGAGCCTACGACCGCGCATAGCCTGGAGGAATGGCACTCACACCGCAGCAGCTCGGCGCGGCCCTCGACGAGGCGGCACGGGAGAAGGGGATGTCGGGGACGATCCGCATCGACGTCCGCGGCGAAGTGGTCTTCGCCGAGGCGTACGGTCTCGCGGACCGCGCGCACGGCATCCGGAACGACACCGACACGCGGTTCGCGGTCGCGAGTCTGTCCAAGGGCTTCACGGCGCTCGCCGTCATGTCGCTCATCGACGACGGAGTGCTGACGCTCGACACGCCCGTGCGCCCGGTGCTCGGTGCGGATCTGCCGCTCGTCGACGACGGCGTGACGGTCGAGCATCTGCTCTCGCACACCTCGGGCATCGGCGACTACCTCGACGAAGAGGCCGAATGGGAGGTGGATGACTACGTCATGACCCTTCCGGTGCATACGCTGACCGACGTCGAGGCGTTCGTGCCCATGCTGGACGGCTTCGCGCAGAAGACGCCTCCCGGCGAGACGTTCCAGTACAACAACGGGGGCTTCATGCTGCTCGCGCTCGTCGCGCAGCGCGCGAGCGGCATCCCGTTCCACGACCTCGTGCAGACACGAGTCTTCGACCCCGCAGGACTCGAACGCACGGCGTACCTGCGCACCGACGAACTGCCCGGCGACACCGCTCTCGGCTACCTCGCCGAGGACCCCGCATCGCTGCGGACGAACATCCTCCACCTGCCGATCCGAGGGAGCGGGGACGGCGGCGCGTTCACGACGGCATCCGACATCTCCACGTTCTGGCGCGCGTTCACCGAAGGACGGATCGTGGATGCCGCGACCCGCGACCTCATGACCGCGCCGCGCAACGTCGCCGAAGACGAGGACCTCCGCTACGGACTCGGGTTCTACCTCGACGAGGACGGGCCGGGCGTGATCCTCATGGGCTATGACGCCGGTGTCTCGGCCTGGACGCGCCACGACCCCGAGAGCGGGCTGGGCGTGACGATCCTCTCGAACACGTCGGAGGGCGCGTGGGGCGTGCTTCGCCGGTACATCGACGTGTTCGAGGAGGGCGACGAGGCGAGCTGACTCCGTCTCGTGCTCGGCCCCGCCGCGCGGCGCGAGCGCGGCTACGCTCGTGCCATGCGCATGACCGCCGCTCTCCGCGCGCCGCGTCGCTCCCCGTTCCTGCAGGTGCTGAAGTCCGCGGCCGCGACGGTCGCGGCCTGGCTGATCGCGGGATGGCTCATCCAGGGTCCGCCACCCGTCTTCGCGGCGATCGCCGCCCTGCTCGTGGTGCAGCCGAGTGTGAACCAGTCGCTCACGAAGGCGCTGGAGCGCTCCATCGGGGTCATCGCCGGCGTCGTCATCGCGTCGGCGCTGGGAATCGCCTTCGGCGGCGCGACGTGGGTCATCCTGCTCGCGACCGTCATCGCACTGCTCGTCGCCTGGGCGCTGCGGATGACCCCGGGCACCGCCAATCAGGTCGCGATCAGCGCACTGCTCGTGCTCGCCCTCGGCGGGACGACGCCGAGCTACGCCCTCGACCGCATCCTCGAGACCCTCCTGGGCGCGGCGATCGGCATCGTGGTAAACCTCGTGATCGTGCCGCCCGTCGCCGTCGCGCCCGCGCGCGGCGCCGTCGACGCGCTCGCGGCCGAGCTCGCGTCGTCGCTCGAGCGCCTCGCGGCCGCCCTCGAAGCGCCCCGCTCACGCGCGGAGGTCGAGGAGCTGCTGCTCGAGGCGCGACTCATGAAGCCGATGCGCGAGAAGGCGGATGCCGCGCTGGCCGAGGCATCCGACTCCCTCACCCTCAACCCGCGGCGCGCGCATCGTGGCGAGCTCTCGACGCTGCGGGCACAGCTGGATCGCTTCGCTCCGATCGTGACGCAGACGATCGGCATGACCCGCGCCTTCGCCGATCATTACGATCCGTCGGTCACCGACGAGCCGGTCGTGCGGGCGATCGCCGAGCAGCTGCGGCGCGCCGCGCACGACGTGCGGATCGTCGGCGGCGGAGCGGCCGTCGAACCCGACGAGCTGCCCGCGCTCACGCGACCGCTCGAGGTCGGCGTCCCGAACTCCGAGCACTGGATGCTGATCGGGTCCATGCTGGAAGACCTGCGACGAATCCACGAGGCACTGAGCGAATGATCGAACCCGGCAGATATCGGCACTTCAAGGGCGCGGAGTACGACGTCATCGGCGTCGCCCGGCACAGCGAGACCGAGGAGGAGCACGTCGTCTACCGCGCGCTCTCCGGCGCCGGCGGTCTGTGGGTGCGGCCCGCGACGATGTGGACCGAGCACGTCTCCCGCGACGGCTACTCGGGGCCGAGATTCGTCAGGGTGCGACCGTGACCGTGAAGGTCACGTCTTCGATGCCCCCGTCGGAGTTCGACAGCACGACCTTCGTCGACCCCTCGGCGAGCGCGGTGACGCCGGGGTTGTAGGTCGTGCCGTCTTCTTCACGGCCCTTGACGAACTCGGCGACGCTCGGGTCTTCGACCTCGCCGCTGTAGCTGTCGACGGCGAGGTCGCCGGTGTTGATGTTGAGCACCCCGCCGACCTTGAGGTCGACGGTCGTGCCCTCGAGATCGCCCACGTCGACCGTGACGGGGGCGATGACGGGCGTGTTGGGCTGTGCGCAGCCGCTGAGTCCGAGGACGACGGCGACGAGGGCGACGGCGGCGATGCGGCGAATGCTCATGGGGAAAGGATGGCAGGAACACCGTCTCCTGCACAGGGTTTCGCGTGTGGATAAGTCACGGGTCGGTTCGGGTGCCGGTGCTTACGGTGGTCCGCGTGAAGTTCCGGATGCTGAGTGCCACCGCCGTCGTGCTGTCGGTCGTCCTCGGTGCGAGCGGGTGCGCTGCTGCGTCCCCGGTCGCGGTGCCGACGGAGACTCCGGCCTTCGCCACCGACGAAGAAGCGTTCGCGGCGGCGGAGCAGACCTATCGGGCGTATGTGGATGCGCTGAACCAGGTCGACCTGTCCGACCCGGCGACGTTCGAGCCGGTGTACGCGTTGACTACGGGAGAAGCCAACGCGGGATCTCGAGAGGAGTTCAGTCAGATGCACGCCGAGGGGCTGACAGTCGCTGGATCCACATCTATCGATCTCATCGATCTGCACGGCGAACGGCCAATCGAAGTCGACGTCTGCTTGCGAGTGTCCGATGTGACGCTAACCAACCCAAGTGGTAAATCGGTGGTCGCTCCTGATCGGCCAGATGTCCAGATGATGCGCGTCCGGTTTGCGCCCGGTGATACCCGCACGGGGCTCTTGATCGACTTATTCACGGGACGTAGAGACGGACAGGCATGCGAAAGCTAGCCTTTCTCGCCGTCGGAATCCTGATCGGGGGAATCGCTGCAGTGTCGGGGTCGAGCGCAGCCTCAGCAGGTGTATGCGAACGCCCCTGGGCCGGTCTATGCGCAACCAACGGCGGCGACCACGTCGACATCGCCGGCTCGACCTCCACTCCCGGCTCGAGACCTGGCTCCGAGCCCGGATCGACGCAGCCCGGCATCCCGACCCCGCGTCCGATCCCGGGCCGGGACCTGTGCAGCGATGATCTCGACGACCGCTGCGGTTACGCGGTCGGCGCCCTGCCGACCGTCTACGCCGACGATCTCGTGTCCTTCCGGCCGGCGGCGCCGAGCCTCGCGACGGAGCCCGCCGGACTCGGGGTCGTGGGGCTGCCGACGAATCTCGTGGCCGCGGCATCCACCCAGCACGTCTCCGGCGACCTGCTGGGCTACCCGGTGACCGTGCGGTTCGTGCCGTCGGGCTTCGTGTTCGACTACGGCGACGGCGCCACCCAGCGTTCGGCGAGCGGCGGCGCGACGTGGGCGCGACTCGGAGCAGCGCAGTTCACGCCCACGGCGACGAGCCACTCCTATCGCGCCCGGGGCGACTACACGGCGGGCGTCCGCGTGCTGTACGACGCGGCCGTCGACTTCGGCACCGGGCACTGGCGACCCGTCATCGGCCAGGTCACGGCATCCACCGCGGGCCACAGCATCCGGATCTTCGAAGCGCGCACCGCCCTCGTCCTGGACTCGTGCGCGGAGAACCCGCGAGGCCCGGGCTGCTGATCAGGCTCCGCGGCGCAGAGGCGAGCCCACGACGTCGAAGCGCGTGCCGCCCATCGCCCCGGACAGCAGCGGCCGCGCTTCGCTGATGGCGGCGATCACCGACGGCAGCGCGAGCGACGCGCGGTGAGCCTCGGCCGACGTCCACAGCTCGGCGACGTAGACGGTGTCGGGCTCGTCCTCGGACACCCCGACCTCGTAGAGCAGACAGCCGATCTCGCCGAGTTCGGCGCTGGGTCTCGTGAGCAGCGCGACGAGGTCGTCCCGCTTGCCGGGCAGTGTCCCGAGGTGGCCGATGTTCGCGAACATCCCCCGATCGTCCCACGTCCCCCCGACGCCGCGTCCGCCCACCCTGCCAGACTGTCGTCATGGCCGACCGTCTCATGCTCCTCGACTCCGCGTCGCTGTACTTCCGCGCGTTCTACGGCGTACCCGACACCGTGCGCGCGCCCGACGGGCGGCCCGTCAACGCGGTGCGCGGGTTCCTCGACATCATCGCGAAGCTCGTGACGCTGTACGAGCCGACGCACCTCGTCGCCTGCTGGGACGACGACTGGCGCCCGCAGTGGCGCGTCGACCTCATTCCGACGTACAAGACGCATCGCGTCGCCGAGGTCGTGGCGGGCGGTCCCGACGTCGAAGAGGTGCCCGATCCGCTCGAGATCCAGATCCCGGTCATCCGCGAGGCACTCGCTGCGGCCGGCATCGTCATCGTGGGCGCGGCGGAGCACGAGGCGGATGACGTCATCGGCACGCTCGCGACCACCGCCGACATGCCCGTCGACGTCGTGACGGGCGATCGCGATCTCTTCCAGCTGATCGACGACGACCGCGTCGTGCGCGTCGTCTACACGGCGCGCGGGATGAGCAACCTCGAAGTCCTGACGGATGAGTCGGTCGTCGCCAAGTACGGCGTCCTGCCGAGCCAGTACGCCGATTTCGCGACGCTGCGCGGCGATTCGTCGGACGGGCTCCCCGGCGTGGCCGGCATCGGCGAGAAGACCGCCGCCGGCCTGCTGGCTGCGCACGGCGACCTCGACGGCATCCTCGCCGCGGCGGACGCCGGCGACGGCATGTCGGCGGGCGTCCGCGCGAAGCTCTACGCGGGCCGCCCCTACCTCGCCGTCGCCCCGACGGTGGTGGCGGTCGTTCGCGACCTCGACCTGCCCGCGGTGGATGCGCGCCTGCATCCCCTGACCGACGACCAGAAGACGGATGCCGCGGCCCTCGCCGAGACGTGGGGCCTGGGCACCTCGATGACCCGCCTGGTGGAGGCCCTCGACCAGATCGGCTGACGCCGGGCCCGGACGACCCGGCGCCGGTGTCCCCGCCGAGACGGCTCGATCTCGGCGGGAACGCGCACCGCGCCGGCCGACGGGACCGCCCAGATCCCGCGCGCGCAGGTCAGTCCGCCGCGACGGGCACGACTCCGAACGTCCAGGTGACGCCGAAGCGGTCGGCCAGCATGCCGAAGCCGGCGCTCCAGGCCGAAGCCGCAAGCGGCTCGATGATCGTCGACCCCTCGGCGAGGCGGTCCCAGTACCCCGAGACCTCGTCCAGGGTCTCGGCCGACACCGACACGAAGAAGGGCTGCTCGGTGAGGGTCATCCCGTTCTCACGGCGGGTCGATCCCGCCTTCACTGTCGCTCCCGACGCCACCGCCCCGGGGATGTCGTACGCCATGATGCGGAACCCGCTCTCGGCCGCGACGAGACCGAAGACGACCGCGTCCGCTCCGGGGGCGTCCGCCGGCATCCCGACATCGCCGTACGTCGTGACGGCCAGATGGCCGCCGAACACGGTCTGGTAGAGCTCGAGCGCAGAGCGGGCCTCGCCGCGGAAGTTGAGGTGGGTCGTCGTCGTGATGGTCATGGCCGCTCCTTGCGGTTCGAAGAGGCGGGTCGGTCCCGCTCGTGTTCCACGCTTCCACCCGTATAGGTCGGTTTCTGTCCTGCACTCTCCCTATGCTGTGGGAATGACGACGACCGCCCGACTGCTGAGCCTGCTGTCGCTTCTGCAGACGCGTCGCGAGTGGCCGGGTGCGACCCTGGCCGAGCGCCTCGACGTGAGCCACCGCACGGTGCGCCGCGATGTCGATCGTCTTCGCGAGATGGGCTACAGCATCCGGGCGACGATGGGCCCGACCGGCGGCTACCGCCTCGACGCCGGCGCAGAGCTCCCGCCGCTCCTCTTCGACGACGACCAGATCGTCGCACTCGCCGTCGCACTCCGCGCCGCCGCCACGACCGGCGCCGATGTCGGCGAGGGCGCGCTGCGGGCGCTCACCACTGTGCGCCAGGTCATGCCCCCGCGTCTGCGGCATCGCATCGACGCGATCGAGTTCACCTCGCTCACCGAGAGCACCTCCACCGACGCCGACGTGCTCATCGAGCTCTCGAGCGTCGTGCGGGCCCGCGAGGTGCTGCGCTTCGACTACACGAACAGCGAGGGCGCGACATCCCGTCACCGGGCCGAGCCGCACCATCTCGTGACCGCAGGCGGACGGTGGTATCTCGTCGCCTGGGATCTCGATCGTGACGACTGGCGGCTGTTCCGGGCCGACCGGCTGACCCCGCGTCCGCCGCACGGGCCGCGGTTCGCTCCTCGTGAGCTGCCGGGCGGCACGGCCGCCGCGTTCGTCTCGGCGCGGTTCAAAGGATCCGAGACGGACGCGTGGCCGTGCATCGGCACGGTCGAGCTGCACCTTCCGGTCTCGGCGGTCGTGCCGTTCGCCGGGGACGGCGTCGTCGAGGCCGTCGATGCGAACCGATGCCGCTTCACATCCGGCGCGTGGTCGTGGGCGGCCCTCGCGGCATCCCTCAACCGCTTCGACGCCGACATCGACGTCATCGGGCCGCCCGACCTCGTCGACGCCTTCGCGACCCTTGCGGCGCGCAACGCACGCTCGGCTCTACTCCCCCGGGAGTAGAGCCGAGCACTCCCCCACTCAGACGACGCTCAGCGGCGTCGGGCGTAGGCTCGCAGGCATGCCGGGGCCGTACGGGGACGACGTCGGGCCGCGCTTCCGACCGCCGCCCGGACTCACCCTCTACCTGCCCGTGGTCCTCGCCCTCCTCATCCAGGTCGGCGGCACGATCGTGATCGCCGCCTGGACGCGGACACCGCTCGCCCCGGCGTCGGCGAGCATCGCGCTGTCCGCGGCATCCGCCCTCGCTCTGCTCGCCGCGCGCCGATTCCCGGGATCCACTGTCGTCATCGTCGCCGCGCTCACGGCGCTGGACCTGTTCGTCGCACCCGAGACGGGCCCGCCGTTCGTGGCGCTCGCCTTCGCGATCGTCGGCGCGGTCGTGCGCCGCGCCCGCCTGTGGGCGCTCGTGTCGGTCGGCACGGCATGGCTCGCCACGATCGTCGCCGCGGGGGTGCTCGGGATGCCGTGGCATCCGTTCCGCGTCGCCGTCACGACCCTGGCACTCGCGTTGTGCTTCGCGATCGGCGAAGGCATCCGGTCGCGGCGCGAACGCGGTGCGGAACACCGGGCACAGCTGGCCGAGCGGCGCCGCGTCGCCGAACAGGAGGAGCGCGCCCGCATGGCCCGCGAGCTCCATGATGTGCTCGCGCACTCGCTCAGCCAGATCGCCGTGCAGTCGGGCGTCGGACTGCACCTGTTCGACCGGGAGCCCGAGCGTGCGCGCGAGGCCCTCGCGAGCATCCGCAGTCTCAGCGCGACGGGACTCGACGAAGTGCGCGGCGTGCTGTCGTTCCTGCGCGGCGAAGAGGCCGGCGCGCCGGCGACGGCTCCCCTCACGCCGCAGCCTCAGCTCGCGGAGCTTCCGGCGCTCGTCTCGCAGCGCACCGGACTCGGGCTCACCGTCACCCTCGACGACCGCCTGGCCGACCAGCGCCCGCTCGGCGCCGTGCAGACCACCGCCTACCGCATCGCGCAGGAGGCGCTCACGAACGTCGTCCGCCACTCCGCCGCCACGCACGCGAGCGTCGTGCTCGATCATCGCGACGATGTGCTGATCCTCTCGGTGACCGACGACGGCACGGGCGTGCGCGCGGGCGAGGGCGCCGGCATCCGCGGGATGCGCGAACGCGCCGAGCTGGCGGGCGGAGACCTCGCCGTCGGTCCGGGGACCCCGAACGGCACCGTCGTGACCGCCCGCCTGCCGTGGGACGGCGCGTCGTGATCCGCGTCGCGCTCGCCGACGACCATCAGCTCGTGAGGGCGGGGTTCCGCGCGCTCCTGGAGTCGGAGCCCGACATCGAGGTCGTGGCCGAGGCATCCGGAGGCGAACAGCTGCTGCGGACCCTCCGGACGACGCCCGTCGACGTGGCGATGATCGACATCCGGATGCCGGACGGCGACGGCCTGTGGACGACCGAGCAGATCGCCGCCGACCCGTCCCTGGCGGGCGTGAGGGTCGTGATCGTGACGACCTTCGAGCTCGACGAGTACGTCGCACGCGCGATCCGCGCCGGCGCGAGCGGCTTCCTCGTGAAGGACACGGAGCCGGTCGACCTCATCCGCGCCGTGCGCGTCGTCGCAGCGGGCGACGCGCTGCTCTCACCGGGGATCACCCGGCGACTGCTCGAACGTGCCGCCACCGGGATGCGGGATGCACCCGATCCGGTCCTTCTGCAGACGCTCACCGAGCGCGAGGTCGACGTGCTGCGTCTGGTCGCCGAGGGGCTCACGAACGACGAGATCGCGCAGCGCCTGTTCCTCTCGCCGCTGACCGCGAAGACCCACGTCTCGCGTGTCATGCAGAAGCTGCACGCGCGCGACCGCGCGGGCCTGGTCGTCATCGGCTACGAGGCGGGGATCGTGACACCCGGGTGGCGGGCCGACTGACGCCGTACTCCCCCGGGAGCAGGACGGATCACGCCGACGGGCGGATTCCGGGACGACGCGATCGGAGTGGACTCGACGGTGCGCTCGGCGACGTGCCGACGCACAGCGAGAGGAAAGCCCATGTCCGAAGTTCTCACCGCCGTCGCCCTCCACCCCCACGGACCGTGGGGCTGGGGTCCGGGACCCGGCCTGTGGTTCCTGCTGATCCCGCTGTTCTGGATCGCCGTCGTCGCACTGCTGTTCGCGATCTTCGGACGCCGCTGGCGCCACGCGGCGGCGGAACGGCGCCGCACGCCCGGTCGTCAGGCCGAGAGCACGCTCGCCGAGCGCTTCGCGCAGGGCGACATCGACGAGGTCGAGTATCGAGCGCGTCTCGAGGTGCTGCGCGCGAACGCCACGCCCTAGCGGTCAGCCGCGGGGACGGCGGGTCCACTCCCGCAGCCGGTCGAGCGGCCACGTCGTGACGATCCGCTCGGCCGGCACACCCGCCCGCTCGGCCCGTTCGGCGCCGTAGTCCAGGAGCGACAGCTGTCCGGGCGCGTGCGCATCGGAGTCGATCGAGAACAGGCATCCCTCGTCCAGCGCGATCGCGATCAGATCGTCAGGCGGATCCTGCCGCTCGGGGCGGGAGTTGATCTCGACCGCGACACCGTGCTCGGCGCAGGCGGCGAAGACCGGGCGGGCGTCGAACGTCGAGGGCGGCCGCGTCCCCCGCGCACCCTCGACGAGCCGACCCGTCACGTGGCCGAGCACATCGACCCGCGGATTCGAGACGGCCTTCACGAGTCGTCTCGTCATCGGCCCGCGCTCCATGCGCAGCTTCGAGTGCGCGGATGCCACGACGATGTCGAGCTCGTCGAGCAGACCGGGCTCCTGATCGAGCTCGCCGTGGTCGAGGATGTCGACCTCGATGCCCGAGAGCAGCGTGAAGCCGTCGCCGCTCATCCCCGCGACGATCTTCAGCTGAGCGCGCAGGCGCTCCGCCGAGAGGCCGTTCGCCACGCGGAGCCGCGGAGAGTGGTCCGTCAGGGCGAGGTACTCGTGTCCGAGCGCTCGGGCGGCCTCGACCATCAGGTCGATCGAGGTCAGGCCGTCCGACCATTCGCTGTGCGCATGCAGGTCGCCCCGCAGCAGCCCCCTCAAGGTCGACGAGCGCTGGACGCCGGCGCGTTCGCGCAGATCCGCGAGGTAGCCGGGCACGTCACCCGCGAGCGCCTGCTGGATGACCGCGAAGGTCGAGTCGCCGATGCCCTTGCGGCGGCGGAGGGATGCGGCATCCCGCACCTCCTCGTCGCTCAGCCCTTCGATCGCGTCCGCGGCCGCACGGAACGCCTTCGACTTGTAGCGCGACGAACGCTCGCGCTCGAGCAGCGTCGCGATCTCGGAGAGCGCCTCGTGCGGGTCCACCCCGGCAGACTACGCGTCGGCGAGCCGCGCGCGCTTGACGACCACGGGCGCGCTCGCGAGGCGATGCAGCGCCCAGCCGAACAGGATCGACAGGATGCCCATCCCCATCGCGAAGAACGCGACGCCGAACGAGACGACCGACGTGAACAGCGAGGCGCGCAGGAACGACGCGTTCATGAGGGTCGCCCGCACGGGGTCGTCCATGTCGAGCTCGGCGTAGGTCTTGCCGTCCGACAGCGCGAGCGCGTGGTGCTGGATGATGTCGGCCTGCACGTACGCCGTGAACGGCCCCGCGACGGTCTGACCCTGGAACGCCATCGCGTCGTCGGGGATCGTGATGTTCTCGGCCCGAAGCTGCGACGACACGACGATCCACACGACGATGCCCGCGACGATGAGCACGATGCCGGCGAGGATGCCGAGGATCCCGACCACCTTGACCGGGCCGAGCGATCGTGTGGGCGGCTCGACGGCTGCGGCGGTGTCTGAGGCGGTGATGTCGATCATGGCGTCCTCCTTGCGGAACAGGAACCTGTCACCGTCACGCTATCGGCGGGCCGGAGGCGAGCGGAAGAGCATGAGCGGCCCGGTGGCGGCTCTCAGCGCGCGAGCTCCTGCGTGACGGCGACCCAGGTGTCGAGAGTGCGCTGCGCCCGCCCGTCGTCGATGGATGCCGCGGCATCCCCCATCGCCTCGGCGAGCCGCTCGACGATGGGGCGCTGGACCTGCGCGGCATCGCGGAACAGCCGGAAGGCCACCATCCCGGCCGCCGCGTTGAGCAGCACGATCTCGCGCACCGGCCCCGCCTCGCCCGCCATCACGCGCCGCACGACGTCGGCATTGTGCGCCGGGTCGCCGCCCAGAAGGTCGTCGATGTCGGCGAGCGGGATGCCGAGGTCGCGCGGATCGAGGTCGTGTTCGTGGATGTCGCCGCGGCTGACCTCCCAGATGCGGCTGTGGCCCGTCGTGGTCAGCTCGTCGAGGCCGTCGTCACCCCGGAAGACGAGCGCCGTCGCGCCGCGCGTGCGGAAGACGCCCGTGATGAGGGGCACGCGATCGAGCTGTGCGACGCCCACCGCGTTGGCCTCGGCGCGGGCCGGGTTGCAGAGCGGACCGAGGAAGTTGAAGACCGTGGGCACGCCCAGTTCGCTGCGCGTCGGACCGGCGTGCTTGAAGCCCGGGTGGAAGGCCGACGCGAAGACGAACGCGATCCCGGCGCGGGAGAGCGTCTCGGCGACGGACTCCGGCGTGAGGGTGAGGTCGATCCCGAGCGCCCCCAGGACGTCGGAGGAGCCCGACGCCGAGCTGGCGGCACGGTTGCCGTGCTTGACGACGGGGATCCCGGATGCCGCGGCCACGATCGCCGCCATCGTCGAGACGTTGACGGTGCCGAATCGGTCGCCGCCCGTGCCGACGATGTCGAGCACACCCGCATCCACCGGCAGCGGCACGGCCGCCTCGAGGATCGCGTCGCGGAATCCGACGATCTCGTCGACCGTCTCGCCCTTCGCCCGCAGCGCGACGAGGAAGCCGCTGATCTGCGACGGGGTCGCCTCGCCGGCCATGATCTGACGCATCGCCCAGGTCGATTCCGAGACGCTCAGATCGCGCCGATCGAGGAGGTTCGTGAGCACATCGGGCCAGGAGAACAGATCCGCCATGTCACCAGAGCCTAGCCGCGGCCACCGGTCGGCTCTCGCCGAGCGGACTCGCGGCGGATTCCCGGCGGGCTCTTAGGCATGCCTAAGTTCGCATCGACCCAAACTCGGTACCCCAGATGGGAATAACGTGCTCCGTAATCGGCAATAATGGGGAGCGTGACGACCACCTCAGCGACCTACTCTCAGGCGATGCGGTCCGTGAAGCGACCGGATCCGGTCGCTGTCGGAACCATCGTGTGGCTCGGCAGCGAGGTGATGTTCTTCGCGGGCCTGTTCGCGATCTACTTCACCCTTCGCAGCACCTCCCCCGGCCTGTGGGCCGAAGAGACGCAGCTGCTCAACGTCCCCTACGCCCTGGTCAACACGATCATCCTCGTGCTGTCCTCGGTGACCTGCCAGATGGGCGTCTTCGCGGCCGAGCGGTTCCAGCCGTACACCGTCAAGTCCAACCGCTTCTGGCACCGCTGGGGCATGGTCGAGTGGTTCTGGCTCACCTTCGCGCTCGGCGCGATCTTCGTCTCCGGCCAGGTGTGGGAGTACGCCCAGCTCGTCTACGAAGGCATGCCGATCTCGGCCAACGCGTACGCCTCGGCGTTCTACATCACGACGGGCTTCCACGCGCTCCACGTGACCGGCGGTCTCATCGCCTTCCTCCTCGTGATCGGCCGCGCATACGCCGTCAAGAACTTCGGCCGCAAGGAGATGACCTCCTCGATCGTCGTCTCCTACTACTGGCACTTCGTCGATGTCGTCTGGATCGCCCTGTTCCTCGTCATCTACTTCCTGAAATAAGAGCGGAGCTGAACCCTCACATGGCACGACACAAGACGAGCCGTCAGGCCGGCCGCCGCAGCCCGTGGGCTGCCGCCGCCCTCATCGGCATCGGTCTTCTGCTCACCGGCGGCATCTACGCCGGCGCCTCCGCGGCGATGGCCTCGACGAGCGACACCCAGATCTCCTCCGCTCTCTCGGTCGAAGACGGCAAGAAGCTGTTCCAGGCCAACTGCGCCACCTGCCACGGTCTCGATCTGCAGGGCACCGAGAGCGGTCCGTCGCTCTACGGCGTGGGCGAGCTCGCGGTCGAGTTCCAGGTCGCGACCGGCCGCATGCCGCTGCAGATGCAGGGCCCCCAGGCACCGCAGAAGCCCGTGCAGTTCACCGAGGACCAGATCAAGGCGATGGCCGCCTACGTGCAGTCGATGGCGCCCGGCCCGACGTATCCGTCCGACGAGACGATCGACGGCGAGGGCGACGTGGCACGCGGTGCGGAGCTGTTCCGCATCAACTGCGCCATGTGCCACAACGTCGCCGCGGCGGGTGGGGCGCTCACCGAGGGCAAGTACGCCCCCGGCCTGCAGAACACGAGTGCGCTGCACATGTATGCCGCGATGGTCACGGGCCCGCAGAACATGCCGGTCTTCAACGACATGAACCTCACGACGGAGGACAAGCGCGACATCATCTCGGCGCTGCTCTTCCTGCAGCAGAACGAGTCGCCCGGCGGCTTCTCGCTCGGCTCGCTCGGCCCGGTATCCGAGGGCCTCTTCATCTGGATCTTCGGCATCGGCTCGCTGATCGCCCTCACCGTGTGGATCACGGCGAAGTCCAACTGACGAACGATACGAAACACAGCACGAACGAGGAGCAGCATGGCACACGAGGATGACGCGCTCGAGCACGAGAGGGCTTCCTGGAAGCCCTCCCCCGGGCTCGCCGTCGCGGTCACCGACCCGGTGCAGAACCCGGAGCTGCCGCCGCACCGCGCGCGGATGACCGACAAGGACCCGGCGGCGATGACGCGCGCGGTCCGGACCGTCTACACGCTCTTCTACCTCTCGGTCGCAGCGTCCATCTGGGCCGTCGCCGCTTACATGATCTTCCCGATCGAGAGCGGTCGGATCGTCGACATCCGCAACAACAACCTCTTCATCGGACTCGGCATCGCCCTCGCGCTGCTGGCCATCGGCATCGGCGCCATCCACTGGTCCAAGGCCGTCATGTCCGACAAGGAGTTCGTCGAGCCGCGTCACGCGACCCGCGGGCGCGACACGACCCGCGCGGCCGCCGTCCAGGCCTTCGCCGAGGCGAACGAGGAGTCCGGCTTCGGACGCCGCACGATGATCCGCAACTCGCTCATCGCGGCGGTCGCGGCATCCGTCGTCCCCGGCATCGCGCTCTTCCGCGGTCTCGCGCCGCAGGACACCCCGCTCAAGCCCAACGCCGGCAACCCGGTGTTCCTGCTCAGCCACACGATGTGGAAGAAGGGGATGCGTCTCGCGCACGACCCCGAGGGCACGCCGATCCGCGCCGCCGACATCACGCTCGGCTCCGCCGTGCACGTCATCCCCGAGCCCCTCGCGGAGCTCAGCCACTCGGACGGCTATCTCGAAGAGAAGGCGAAGGCGATCGTCCTGCTCATGCGCCTGCTTCCCGAGCAGCTCAACCCCGAGACCAACAAGCTCGACTGGACGTACGACGGCATCGTCGCCTACTCGAAGGTCTGCACGCACGTCGGCTGCCCCGTGGCCCTGTACGAGCAGCAGACCCACCACCTGCTGTGCCCCTGCCACCAGTCGCAGTTCGACGTGGCCAACGGCGCAGCGGTCATCTTCGGCCCGGCAGCCCGCCCGCTGCCGCAGCTGCCCATCGAGGTCGATGACGAGGGCTACCTCGTCGCCAAGAGCGACTTCGAAGAACCCGTCGGCCCGAGCTTCTGGGAGCGTCATTGAGTACCGCCACTGTCTCCGAAGAGCACGGCACCGACACGACGGCGCCGCCTGAGAAGCCCCTCGGCGGGCGTTTCGTCGCCGCGACGGCCAACTACCTCGACGAGCGCACGAGCCTCTCGGGCATCGTCAAGGAGCTCGGTCGCAAGATCTTCCCCGACCACTGGTCGTTCATGCTCGGCGAGATCGCGCTGTGGGCCTTCGTCGTGGTCCTCCTGTCGGGAACGTTCCTGACGTTCTTCTTCCAGGCCTCGATGGTCGAGACCCACTACATGGGCTCGTACCTGCCCATGCGCGGTCTCGAGATGTCCGCGGCGCTCGACTCGACACTGCGGATCTCGTTCGACATCCGCGGCGGCCTGCTCGTGCGTCAGATCCACCACTGGGCGGCGCTCGTCTTCGTGGCCGGCATCGGCGTCCACATGCTCCGCGTGTTCTTCACCGGCGCCTTCCGCAAGCCCCGCGAGCTGAACTGGGTCATCGGCTTCATCCTCTTCATCCTCGCGATGGCCGAGGGCTTCACCGGCTACTCGCTCCCCGACGACCTGCTCTCGGGCAACGGCCTGCGCATCATCGACGGCATGGTCAAGGGCATCCCCCTCATCGGCACGTGGACGTCGTTCCTGCTCTTCGGCGGCGAGTTCCCGGGTACGCAGATCGTGGGTCGCCTCTACACGCTGCACATCCTGCTGCTGCCGCTGATCCTCATCGGTCTGCTCGTGCTGCACCTCATGCTCATGGTCATCAACAAGCACACGCAGTTCGGCGGCGCGGGTCGCACGAACAGCAATGTCGTGGGCTACCCGATGATGCCCGTGTACATGACCAAGATGGGCGGCTTCCTGTTCATCACGTTCGGCGTCATCGTGCTGATCGCATCGCTGTTCACGATCAACCCGATCTGGAACTACGGCCCGTACGACCCGTCGCCCGTCTCGGCCGGAACCCAGCCCGACTGGTACATCGGATTCGCCGACGGCGCGCTCAGGCTCGTGCCGCCGCATCTCGAGAGCGTGTTCCTCGGACACACGTGGTCGTGGAACATCCTGATCCCGCTCGCCGTGATCGGCATCTTCATCGTGCTCGTCCTGATCTACCCGTTCATCGAGGCGTGGGTCACGGGCGACAAGCGCGAGCACCACATCGCGCAGCGTCCCCGCCAGGCGGCGACCCGCACGGCGATCGGCGCGGCCGGTGTCACGTTCTACGCGGTGCTGTGGGCTGCGGCGTCCTCCGACATCATCGCGACGCACTTCTGGCTCACGATGGAGGGCGTCATCCACAGCCTTCAGGCGCTGCTCATCGTCGGGCCGATCATCGCCTACTTCGTCACGAAGCGCATCTGCATCGCGCTTCAGAAGAAGGATCGTGAGATCGCGCTGCACGGCTACGAGTCCGGTCGCATCGTGCGCCTCCCCGGCGGCGAGTACATCGAGGTGCACCAGCCCGTCGACGAGTACGAGCGCTGGAAGCTCGTGGGCTACGAGACGTACGAGCCGCTCGTCGTGCGCCCCAACTCGCGCGGTCGCATCCCGTGGCACGAGAACATCCGCGCGTCCATCTCGCGCTGGTTCTTCGAGGATCGGCTCATCCCGGTGACGCAGGCCGAGATCGATGCCGCGGTCGCGCATCAGCACCACGAGCTCGAGCACATCGCGCACGAAGAGGACGCCGAGATCCAGGGCGCCCACGAGCGTGCCGGGGTTCCGGATGCCCCGCACGTGCCGATCGACGACGGCGTGCACTCCGAGACCGCCGTGCGGCCCTCGAACGTCATCATCCCCGACGAGGGCGACGAGAAGAAGCCCAAGAAGTAGTCGGCAGTCATCCGACGAAGTGTGGCGCTCTCCGGATCGGGGAGCGCCACACTTCTGTCCTAGCGTGGAGCCATGACCGACGCCCTCACGTACTTCACCGCCAAACTCGCCCTCGAGACCGACGCCTCCGACGTCTATGCGGCGCAGAAGGCCGGCGACGAGTTCGTGCTCGTCGACGTACGAGGAGAGGATGCCTGGGCCCAGGGTCGCATCTCGGGCGCCGTGCACATCCCCCACCAGCAGATCGCGGAGCGCGCGCCCGCCGAGCTCGACCCGGCGGTGCCCATCGTCGTCTACTGCTGGAGTCCGGGCTGCAACGGCGGCGCGAAGGGCGCCCTGGCGTTCGCCAAGCTCGGGTATCAGGTGCGCGAGATGATCGGGGGCTACGAGTACTGGGTGCGCGAGGGCCAGCCGACCGAGAACGACGAGGGGCCTCTCCCCCGCACGTTCGACTCACAGGTCATGGTCGTGCGGGCGCCGCAAGGCTCAGGCCGTCGCTGAGCCGAGATCCTCGGTGAACCGTTCTGCGGCACTGCCCCAGAACACCGGCTCACCGGCCTGTGACGATCCCGCGACGACATCGCAGACGACCACCGTGACGTTGTCACGCGTGCCGGCCTCGAGTGCGAGCGCCACGCAGGCCAGTGCCGCCTCGGCGGGCGTCCCGATCGTGAGGAGCGCTCTGACCTCGGGCTCGGGGACGTAGTCCGTCAGACCGTCGGAGCACAGCATCCATCGATCCCCGATGAGCGGCTGTCGAATGCCGACACTCGCCTCATCGGTCTCGCCGCCGGCGAAGGACGCCATGATGATGTTGCGTTGAGGATGCGTCTCAGCGGCCTCGGGCGCGAGGAGGCCGTTGTCGACGAGCGCCTGCACGTACGAGTCGTCGCGCGTCTCGCGACGCAGCTCCCCATCGCGCAGAAGGTAGGCGCGCGAGTCGCCGGTGTGTGCGAGCAG
Source organism: Microbacterium sp. (assembly GCF_051860965.1). Classification (GTDB taxonomy): domain Bacteria; phylum Actinomycetota; class Actinomycetes; order Actinomycetales; family Microbacteriaceae; genus Microbacterium. The sequence continues at coordinate 23,512 of NZ_JBIMKU010000006.1, read as the reverse complement.
CAGTTCACCACCACGGCCTACGAAGACGCCCGTGAAGGTCGTCGCCATCCCGCGCAGGGAGCCGTCGTGGTCGACACGAGCACGGAGGTCCCAGTTGGCGAGCCGCAGCCGCTCGGCGAGCTGAGGGGCATCCAGCGCCGCGGCGGAACTCGCCACCAGACGGTGGAGGAGCGTGGCTGACGCGAGATCCCCCGATGGACCGCCGCCCACACCGTCGGCGACCGCCGCACCCCAGGGTGCCGTGAACGCAGCATCCTGATTCACCGCACGGTGCGCGCCCACATCGGACGCTCCGGCCGCGACGAGGCGGATCAAACGATCAGCCGATCAGCGCGCGAAGTAACCGCGGTAGTACTCGTAGACCCAGCCGACGATGGCGACGACGAAGATCGCGAGCCCGATCGGGAACATCCAGACACCGACCGCGAGACCGAGGATGCCGACCGCCGCAGAAGCCGCGAGAACGATGGGCCACCACGACCACGGGCTGAACTCGCCCGCCTCGGGGTCGCCGTCGTCGATGTCGGCGGTCAGGATGTCTTCGGGCAGCTCACCTCGCTGCGCCTTGTGCACACGACCGATGTAGAACGCGATGAACGCGGCCATGAGCGTGACGAAGAGCAGGGCGACGGTTCCCACCCACTCGGTCGAGAGCGTGAACACCTCCCACCCGCTGACGCCGGGGGCGACATGGGTGTCCCAGTGCGCGATGACGTTCCAGACCGTGTAGACCACGAACATCAGGAAGAAGAACGCGCTCAGCAGCCACCAGAGGCCGGTATTGGTCTTCACTTACTTGACCTCTCGCGTCTCGGCGTCCACAACGGGGGCATCGGGAGCATCCTTCGCCGGGCCCACGCCGACGGGCACGCCCGCCTCGGGGTGGTTGAGGTCGAACGCGGGACGCTCGCTGCGGATGCGCGGGATCGACGTGAAGTTGTGGCGCGGCGGCGGGCACGACGTCGCCCACTCGAGCGAGGCGCCGTAGCCCCACGGGTCGTTCACCGTCACCTTGGGCGCCTTGCGCGCGGTGATCCAGACGTTGAACAGGAACGGGATCATGGATGCGCCGAGCAGGATCGCACCGATGGTCGACACCTGGTTCTGCCACGTGAAGTTGTCGGCTGCCGAATAGTCGGCGTAGCGGCGCACCATGCCCTCGACGCCCAGCCAGTGCTGGATGAGGAATGTCATGTGGAAGCCGATGAACAGCATCCAGAAGTGCACCATGCCGAGCCGCTCGTTCAGCATGCGACCCGTCCACTTGGGCCACCAGAAGTAGAAGCCGGCGAACATCGCGAACACGACCGTGCCGAAGACGACGTAGTGGAAGTGGGCGACGACGAAGTACGAGTCGGACAGGTGGAAGTCGAGCGGCGGCGAGGCCAGGATGACGCCGGTCAGACCACCGAAGACGAACGAGACGAGGAAGCCGAGTGCGAACACCATCGGCGTCTCGAAGGTCACCGATCCTCGCCAGAGCGTGCCGATCCAGTTGAAGATCTTCACACCCGTCGGCACCGCGATCAGCATCGTCATGAGCGCGAAGAACGGCAGGAGCACGGCGCCCGTGACGTACATGTGGTGCGCCCAGACCGCGACCGAGAGGGCGGCGATGGCGATCGTCGCGTAGACGAGCGTCTTGTACCCGAAGATCGGCTTGCGGCTGAACACCGGGAAGATCTCGGACACGATGCCGAAGAACGGCAGCGCGATGATGTACACCTCGGGGTGGCCGAAGAACCAGAACAGGTGCTGCCACAGCAGTACGCCGCCGTTGGCCGGGTCGTAGATGTGGGCTCCCAGCACGCGATCGGCGGCGGCGGCGAGGATCGCGGCGGCGAGCACGGGGAACGCCATCAGCACGAGGATGCTCGTGATGAGCGTGTTCCACGTGAAGATCGGCATGCGCCACATCGTCATGCCCGGTGCGCGCATCGTGATGATCGTCGTGATGAAGTTGACGGCGCCGAGGATCGTGCCGAAACCGCTCATGCCGAGGCCGAGCATCCAGAGATTGCCGCCCACGCCTGGTGAGAACGTCGCACTCGCGAGCGGCTGATACGCGAACCAGCCGAACGCCGCGGCGCCCTGCGGGGTCAGGAAGCCCGCGACGGCGATCGTCGAGCCGAAGAGGAAGAGCCAGAACGCGAAGGCGTTGAGACGCGGGAACGCGACGTCGGGCGCACCGATCTGCAGCGGCATGATGACGTTCGCGAAACCCGCGAACAGCGGCGTCGCGAACATGAGCAGCATGATCGTGCCGTGCATCGTGAACAGCTGGTTGTACTGCTCCTTGGTCGGGATGATCTGCATGCCCGGCTCGAAGAGCTCCGCCCGGATGATGAGCGCCATCACGCCGCCGAGCATGAAGAAGATCACCGAGGCGATGAGGTACATGTACCCGATCGTCTTGTGGTCGGTGGAGGTGATCCACTTGACGACGATGTTGCCCTTCTGCTCGACACGCGAGGAGCTGAGCAGGGCCGCCTGGCGGGGCGGCAGCGTCGTGGGCCGGCCGTGGGTCGGCTCGTTGAGGGGAAGTGTCGTAGCCATGATCAGTCGTCTCCCTCGGACGTGCTGCCGTCCGTGCCGGGCAGGTTCTGCAGTCGGTCGTACTCGTCGTTGATGTCGCCCGTCTGGCCCGCGGCGCGCAGCGAGTCGAGGTACTGCTCGTACTCCTCGGGGCTCACGACCTTGACGTTGAACAGCATCATCGAGTGGTACTCGCCGCAGAGCTCCGCGCATTTGCCGGCGTACTCGCCCTCACGCGTCGGCGTGAACGACCAGTAGTTGTCGCGCCCGATGTACATGTCCTTCTTGTAGAGGAAGTCGATGATCCAGAACGAGTGGATGACGTCGCGCGACTGCAGCTTGATCTTCACCGTCTCGCCGACCGGCAGGTACAGCGTCGGGAGCTTGCTGACGATGTCGCCGGCTTCGTCCGTCTGCGCCTGGACGCCCATCGACCAGACGGTGTCGTCCTCGGACTCGCCGTCGTACTGGAAGTCCCAGGCCCACTGCTTGCCGATCGCGGTGATCGACACGTCGGGGTCTTCCGTCTGCGTCTCGAGGATCGTCTGATCGCGGGCCGTGAAGGCGAAGAAGCCGATGACGAGGATGAGCGGCACGATCGTGTAGAAGATCTCGATCGGCATGTTGTAGCGCAGCTGCACCGGCAGGCCGCTCTGGCCACGGCGACGACGGTAGGCGATCGCCGCCCAGCCCATGAGACCCCACGTGATGACACCGACGGCGAGCAGCACGATCCACGAGTTGACCCACAGGCCCGAGATCATCTCGGTGTGGTTGGTGGTGGGCGTTCCGTCTTCGACGAAGCCGGGCAGGAAGCCGTTCAGCTCGGTCGGGGTGCACCCCGCAAGTACGACGGCCGTTGCGATCCCGACGGGGAGAACGGCCCAGCGGATGCGGCGTTTCGAGGGCACGGATGCACCTTTCCGGATCGCGAACAGGACTCTCGCCAGTCTAGAGCAAGCGCCCAGCGGATTCAGGCCATCCGCCCAGCTTCTCGCACCTTTTCGGGCATGAAAAGACCGGGCCCGGCGCTCGAAAAGAGCGGCCGGACCCGGTCGAAAGATCTTGCGTCAGTGGAAGCTGTCGCCGCATGCGCAGCTGCCTGCCGCGTTGGGGTTGTCGATCGTGAATCCCTGCTCCGAGATGGTGTCCTTGAAGTCGATCGACGCGCCGTCGAGGTAGGGGACGCTCATGTCGTCGACGATGACCTCGACGCCGTCGAAGTCCACCGCCTTGTCGCCGTCGAGGAAGCGCTCGTCGAAGTACAGCTGGTAGATCAGGCCGCTGCATCCGCCCGGCTGGACGGCGACGCGCAGGCGCAGGTCATCGCGGCCCTCCTGCTCGAGGAGCGAGCGCACCTTGAGGGCGGCGGCCTCGGACAGCGAGACGCCGTGCGCGGGAGCGGAGACCTCGGTGGCGAGTGTCGTGTCAGTCATGTGGTTCCTCCGGTGGAAGAGCGGCGGGATGCATCGATTCTACGACGGGATCCTGTCAGTAGGCCGGTCAGAGCGTCCTCGCGTCGAGTTTCTCCAGCAGCAGCGCCTCCGAGAGGAGGGCGTTGCGGAACGTCTCGACGTGGAGCGACTCGTTCGGGCTGTGCGCCTTCGCGTGGGGATCTTCGACCCCCGTCACGAGGATCTGCGCGGCGGGGAACTCCCGTACGAGGTCGGAGATGAACGGGATCGATCCGCCCACACCGAGGTCGAGGGATGCCACGCCGTACCCCTCGGCGAGGGCTTCGCGGGCCGTCTCGACGGCCCACCCGCTCGTGTCGACGAGGAATCCGTCGCCGAGATCGAGGTCGCGGATCTCGATCTGCGCCCCGAACGGCGCATGAGCCCGGACGTGCTTCTCGAGCGCCGCGTAGGCGTCGCTCGACGACTGCCCGGGCGCGATGCGCGCGCTGATGACGACCGAGATCTCGGGGCTCAGCGTGTTCGAGGCGTTGACCACGCTGGGCGCATCGATGCCCGTGACCGTGATCGAGGGCTGGTTCCAGATGCGATCCAGGATGCTGCCGTTCCCGATCGGCTGGACGTCCGCCGGCAGCCCCGCCTCGTCGCGGAGCGTCGCCTCGGAGTACTCGGGGGTCGCGGCATCCCGCGTCGTCATGCCCTCGACCGCGACCGAGCCGTCCTCGGCCCAGAGACTCGACAGGAGCTTGACGGTCGCCATCATGGCGTCGGGCACGGCGCCCCCGAACATGCCCGAGTGCGACGCGTGGTCGAGGGTGCGCACACCGAGCGTGAAGCGGACGTTGCCCCGCAGTGAGACCGTGAGCCCCGGCGTCTTGTCATCCCAGTTGCCGGAATCGGCCACGACGATGACGTCGGCCCGCAGGGCGTCGGCATTGTCGGAGAGGAACTGTGCGAACGAGCGCGAGCCCGCCTCCTCCTCGCCCTCGATGAAGAGCGCGACACCGAGGTCGAAGTCCTCCCCCAGCGCCTCCTTCAGAGCGCGCAGAGCGCCGATGTGGGCCATGACGCCGGCCTTGTCGTCGGCTGCGCCGCGTCCGAAGATGCGTCCGTCGCGCAGCGTGGGCTCGAACGGAGGCGACTGCCAGAGCGACTCGTCGCCGATCGGCTGCACGTCGTGATGCGCGTAGAGGAGGATGGTCGGTCGGCCGTTGCGGGCCGCCCGTGACGCGAGCACCGCGGGCATGCCGCGCTCGTCCGTGCCGGGGATCACCGCGTCTCGGATCTCGACGCTGTCGAAGATGCCGAGTCCCTCGGCGAGGGATGCCACCGCCTCCGCGCTGCGGCGGACTTCGGCGGGGTCGAAGCCCGGGAAGGCGATCGAGGGAATCCGCACGAGGGTGCCGAGATCGGCGAGGGCAGCGGGGATCGCGGCGGCCGCGGCATCCCGCACCGCCTGGGGTCGAGAGAGCTCAGTGGTCATGCGGGTAATCTTAAGGGCGAACCCGTCCCGCTTCCCCGAGGATCATCGTGGCCAAGACTCCCGCAGCTCCGGCTCCCAACGACGCGCCGTCCGAGGGGACGACCCTGAACGGTGTGCCCGTCGGGCCCACCGGGAAGGGCCGCGCCACGCCCTCGCGCGCCGAGCAGGAGGCCGCGCGCAAGCGCCCCCTCGTGCCCGACACGAAGGAGGCCAAGGCGCGTGCCCGCGCCGACCTCAACGCGCAGCGCGAGAAGGCGCGCGTCGGCATGGCCGCCGGCGACGACAAGTACCTTCCCGCTCGCGACAAGGGTCCGCAGCGCAAGTTCGTGCGCGACTTCGTCGACGCGGGCTTCCACCTCGGCGAGGCGGTCATGCCCGCCATGGTCGTCGTCATCATCGCGACGTTCGTCCCCGTGGTCGGCATCCAGTACTGGGCGTTCGTGGCCCTGTGGATCTTCATCCTCTTCGTCATCGGCGACATGGTGATCACGTCGATCCGCGTCAAGCGCGCGGCGAAGGAGAAGTGGGGCGACCGCGTCGAGAAGGGCCTGGGCTGGTACGCCGCGATGCGGTCGATCCAGATGCGGTTCCTGCGCCTGCCGAAGCCCCAGGTCAAGCGCGGACAGCGGCCCGTCTGAGCTTCTTCAGCCCCCTGTTGATCTGCCGGGCCCACAGCGGGCCGCGGTAGAGGAACGCGGTATAGCCCTGCACGAGAGTGGCTCCGGCATCCAGACGCTCCTGCACGTCCGCCGCGCTCTCGACGCCGCCGACCGAGATGACGCAGAACCCGGACGGCACGACGGACCGCACGAGAGCGAGCACGTCCAGCGCACGGCCCTTGAGCGGAGCGCCCGACAGACCGCCCTCCCCCGCCGCCGCGACGACGGCCGGATCGGTGCGCAGGCCCGACCGCGAGATCGTCGTGTTCGTCGCGATGATGCCCGCGAGCCCGGCGTCCACCGCGAGACGCGCGATGGCCCGGACCTCGTCGTCCTCGAGGTCGGGCGCGATCTTCACGAGGAGCGGCGTGGACCCTGCCGCGCCGCGCACGGCATCCAGCAGCGGGCGCAGCGTCTCGACGGCCTGCAGACCGCGCAGTCCCGGCGTGTTGGGCGATGAGACGTTGACGACGAGATAGTCCGCCAGGGGCGCGAGCAGCGAGGCGCTGCGCACGTAGTCGGCCGTCGCGTCGGCGACATCGACGACCCGGCTCTTGCCGATGTTGACGCCGATCACGGCGCGATGCGAGCGCGCACGCAGACGGCGCAGGCGCGCGGCCGCGGCATCCGCCCCCCGGTTGTTGAACCCCATGCGGTTGACGACGGCGCGATCGGGGATGAGCCGGAACAGTCGGGGCCGCGGATTGCCGTCCTGTGGGATCGCCGTGAGGGTGCCGACCTCGACATGACCGAAGCCGAGGGCCCACAGCCCCTGTGCGCCGATGACGTCCTTGTCGAAGCCCGCGGCGACGCCGAACGGCGAGGGGAAGGTGAGGCCGAGGGCTTTCGTCTCGAGCGAGCGATCGGGCTTCGCGATCGCACGCGGGGCCCAGGACAGCGCGGGCAGCCCGAGGACGCGGATGACGGCCATCGCCGCGTGGTGCGCCGACTCGGGGTCCATGCGCGAGAGGACGACGCGGAAGAGGAGGGGATACATCCCGTCCAGATTATCGGTCGACGGATGCCGTCTGCGCGCTGCCGTCGCGGGGGTGATCCACGCGCAGCTGCTCGATCGCGGACTCGAAGTCCTCGAGCGAGTCGAACGCCTGGTACACGCTCGCGAAGCGCAGGTAGGCGACCTCGTCGAGCTCACGGAGCGGGCCGAGGATCGCGAGGCCGATCTCGTTCGCGTCGAGCTGCGAGGCGCCGGTCTGCCGCAGTGTCTCCTCGACCGTCTGCGCGAGCACGGCGAGGTCGCTGTCGGTCACGGGACGACCCTGGCAGGCTTTGCGGACGCCCGAGATGACCTTCTCGCGGCTGAACGGCTCCATGACGCCCGACCGCTTGACGACGTTGAGACTCGCCGTCTCGACGGTCGTGAAGCGTCCGCCGCACTCGGGACACTGACGACGGCGACGGATGCTGAGGCCATCGTCGCTGGTCCGCGAATCGATGACGCGCGAATCGGAATGACGGCAGAACGGGCAATGCATTGCGGTAAGACTACGCCTGTGCGCCGGTGAACCGGGCTGCGACGGCCTCGCCGTGGGCGGGCAGCTGCTCGGCGTCGGCGAGGGTCACGATGGCGTCGCGGACCTCGGCCAGCGCCGCGCGGTCGTACTCGATGACCTGCTGCGGGCGCAGGAAGGTCGCCGCCGAGAGGCCTGCGGCGTATCGCGACTGACCGCCCGTCGGGAGCACGTGGTTCGACCCCGCGAGATAGTCGCCGAGGCTCACGGGCGAGTCGGGACCGACGAACACGGCGCCCGCGTGCACGAAGTCCTCGGGGCGGGGCGCGGCGAGATGCAGCTCGAGGTGCTCGGGCGCGTACGCATTGCTGAACGCCGTCGCCGCGGCGAGATCGTCGACCAGGACGATCGCCGACTGCGGGCCGGCGAGCGACGTGGCGACACGCGCCGCGTGATGGGTGGCGGTCGCGGCGACACGCGTCTCGGCGTCGACGGCGACGGCGAGCTCGGGCGAGTCGGTCACGAGCACGGCGGCGGCCTGCTCGTCGTGCTCGGCCTGACTCACGAGGTCGAACGCGATGAGACGCGCGTCGGCCGCGGCATCCGCGACGACGAGGATCTCGGTCGCGCCGGCCTCGGAATCGGTCCCCACGCGCCCGGCGACGGCGCGCTTGGCCGCCGCGACGTAATTGTTGCCCGGACCCGTGACGACGTCGACTGGATCGAGCCCGAGCGACGCGACGCCCGCGGCGAAGGCGCCGATCGCGCCCGCGCCGCCCATCGCGTAGACCTCGTCGACGCCCAGCAGGCGGGCGGCGGCGAGGATGACGGGGTGCACGCGCCCGCCGTGCGAGCGCTGAGGCGGTGAGGCGAGAGCGATGCGCTGCACACCCGCGACCTGGGCCGGGACGACGTTCATGACGACGCTCGACGGGTACACCGCCTTGCCACCCGGCACGTACAGGCCGACGCGCCGCACGGGCTGCCAGCGCTGCGACACGCGGGCGCCCGGAGCGAGCTCGGTCACGACGGGTGCGGGGACCTGGGCGCGGGATGCCGTTCGCACGCGCGAGATCGCCTCTTCGAGCGCCGCGCGCACCGACGGGTCGAGCTGCGCGAGGGCTTCGTCGAGGTGCTCCGACGGCACGCGGATGTCGTGACCGGTCACCCCGTCGAAGCGTTCGGCCTGGGCGCGCAGCGCGTCCTCGCCGTCAGCCGCGACATCGGCGACGAGCTGCGCTGCGGAGGCGAGGGCCTCGTCGCGCGCCGCGGTCGCCCGCGGAACGGCGGCGAGAAGCTCGGCGGGCGACAGGTCGCGCCCGCGGAGGTCGATCGTGCGGAGCAAGAGCTACCCCCGCGTGATGTCGGTCACATCGAGCAGGTAGCCGACGCGGCCGTCCTCGTGACGCACCACGAAGCGGCTGCCGTGGTCTTCGATGACGAGCGCCCACGCGGTCGGCCCGATGCGGAACAGCGGGATGCCGTTCTCGTCCACGACGTCGCGCTCGACCGGCGCGAGGGCCCAGAACGCCTGGTGACGGACGGGCGCCTGCTCGACGGGGGCCTCGTACGTTCCTCGCGTCTGCGGCGGAGTCCACGCCTCGCCCGAGGCGTCGACCGGCTCAGGCGTGTAGACGGGCTCACCCTGAGTGCTCGCGTCGTAGGCGGCCTGCTCCTGCACGGGCGCGTACGGAGCGAACTCGCCCGTCTGCGCGTAGTCGCTCGCGGCGTACTGGGCCGTCGGGGCGAACTCCTGCTCGGGCGCAGCCGCGGGAGCGGGGCGCGGCTCGCGGGCAGGTCGCGGCGACACGGCGCGGATCGGGCTCGCGTTGCGGTGGGCGCGAACCTCGGCGCGGCCGCGGAAGTCCTCGTCGAAGGGCGGGATGAGCGGGGCGAACACGGTCAGCACGACGCCGACGAGCATCAGGACGAGCTCGACCCAGATGACCCACGTACGGGCCCAGACACCGGACTGGATCGCGAAGGCCACGGTCTCCCAGACGATCTGGAGCCACACGACCGAGGAGACCGAGAACGCGACCGAGGCGAACTGATCGACGCCGAGAGAGCCCACACGACGGATGCCTTCGGGCGAGAGCCGGCGCAGGACCAGGAGGAAGACCGCCACCGTAGGCAGGCCGATCGTCAGGATCCACTGCAGACCCGACGTCCAGACGGAGTCGAAGCGACCCTCGGCGATCGAGAAGAACGACACGACGAACGCGACGATCCAGACGCCGACGAGGGCGACTTCGCGGATCGAGAAGGGCCCGACACCGTACTGCGGGGGCTCTTCGACGGTCTCGAACGTCTCGCCGTCGAATTCGGTCAGTGCGGGGGTCTCGTCCAGCTGGTCGCTCACGATGGGGGTCCTTTCGGCTCGGGGGCGTGGAGCCGATCCTACTCGGAGGGGCTATGCACGCCAGGTCGCGGGTCGGGGTGTGTCAGAGGGAGGACGGGAGGGGACTCAGCCCAGGCACTGGGGCCCGAGCAGTCCTTTGAGCTCGCCGAACAGATCGGCGCTCACCGACACCGGCATGGGGACCTCGAAGACCTTCGCCGCCGAGCCCTTGTAGAGCCGCAGCGTCACCTCGGTGTCGCCCCGGTGCCGACGCAGCACCTCGGCCAGTTCGTTCACGAGGCTCTCGCTCGCGCGATGCTCGGGCATGACGAGCATGAGCGGGCCCGAGGCATCCGTCGTGCCCAGGTCGGGCGAGAAGGCCGCCTGCGCGTGCAGGTTGAGCCCGTCGTCGCGTCGGGACACGCGCCCGCGCACGACGAGGATCGAGTCGGCCTGCAGCATGGACTGGAATTCGGTGTAGGTCTTGCCCATGAACATGACGGTCACCTCGCCGTTGAAGTCCTCGATCGTGATCATGCCGTAGGGATTGCCGCTCTGCTTGGCGACGCGGTGCTGCACGCTCGTGACGAGTCCCGCCACCGTGACCTGGTCGCCGTCGTCGATCGACTCCGATGAGAGGAGGTCGTGGATGTTGAGCGACGCGTGCTTCGCGAGGGGGATCTCGAGCCCCGCCAGCGGGTGGTCCGACACGTACAGGCCGAGCATCTCGCGCTCGAAGGCGAGTTTGTCCTTCTTCGTCCATTCGGGGCGCTCGGGCACCTTGGCGGGCTGGATCTCCTCCGCCTCGTCGTAGAGGGAATCGAAATCGAAGCCGATCGCTCCGGTCGCGGCCTTTCGCTTGGTCTCGACGGCGGCCTCGGTGGCATCCTCGTGGATCTCCATGAGGGCGCGCCGCGTCGAGCCGAGCGAGTCGAACGCTCCGGCTTTGATGAGCGACTCGACCGTCCGCTTGTTGGCCACGTGCATCGGCACCTTGGTGAGGAAGTCGTGGAAGCTGACGAAGCTGTCATCGGCACGCGCGGCGACGATGCCGTCGACGACGTTCGCGCCGACGTTGCGGACCGCGCCGAGACCGAAGCGGATGTCCTCGCCGACGGCGGCGAAGTACCGGATCGACTGCCCGACGTCGGGCGGGAGCACCTTGATGCCCATGCGGCGGCACTCGTTGAGATACACCGCCATCTTGTCCTTCGAGTCGCCCACGCTCGTAAGGAGCGCAGCCATGTACTCGGCGGGATAGTGCGCCTTGAGGTAGGCCGTCCAGTACGACACGAGCCCGTAGGCGGCGGAGTGGGCCTTGTTGAACGCGTAGTCCGAGAACGGGAGCAGGATCTCCCACAGCGTCGTGATCGCCTCGTCGGAGTACCCGTTGGCCTTCATGCCGGCCTCGAAGCCCTCGAACTGCTTGTCGAGCTCGGACTTCTTCTTCTTGCCCATCGCGCGCCGCATGATGTCTGCCTGGCCGAGCGAGAACCCGGCGACCTTCTGGGCGATGGCCATGACCTGCTCCTGATAGATGATCAGGCCGTAGGACGTGTCGAGGATCTCGGCGAGGCTCTCGGCGAACTCCGGGTGGATCGGGGTGATCGGCTGCTGCCCCGTCTTTCGCAGCGCGTAGTTGATGTGCGAGTTCGCGCCCATCGGACCCGGACGGTAGAGCGCGATGAGGGCGGAGATGTCCTCGAAGTTGTCGGGCCGCATGAGCCGCATGAGGCTGCGGAGAGGCCCGGAGTCGAGTTGGAAGACGCCGAGGGAATCACCGCGAGTCAGGAGCTCGTACGCCGCGGCGTCGTCGAGGCCGAGGTCCTCGAGCACGAGCTTCGTCCCGCGGTTGGCCTCGATGTTGTCGAGCGCGTCGTTGATGATCGTCAGGTTGCGCAGCCCCAGGAAGTCCATCTTGATGAGGCCCAGCGCCTCGCACGACGGATAGTCGAACTGCGTGACGATCTGGCCGTCCTGCTCCCGCTTCATGATCGGGATGATGTCGATGAGCGGCTCGGACGACATGATCACGCCGGCGGCGTGCACGCCCCACTGGCGCTTGAGGTTCTCGAGACCGACGGCGGTGTCGAAGACCGTCTTGGCCTCGGGGTCGGTCTCGATGAGGGCCCGGAACTCGCTCGCCTCTTTGAAGCGGGGGTGGTCCTTGTCGAACATGCCCTCGAGCGGCATGTCCTTGCCCATGACGGCCGGCGGCATGGCCTTCGTGAGCTTCTCGCCCATGCTGAAGGGGAACCCGAGCACGCGACCGGCGTCCTTCAGAGCCTGCTTCGCCTTGATGGTGCCGTAGGTCACGATCTGCGCGACGCGTTCGTCACCGTACTTCTCGGTCACGTACGTGATGACCTCGCCGCGGCGCCGGTCGTCGAAGTCGACGTCGAAGTCGGGCATCGAGACGCGATCGGGATTGAGGAAGCGCTCGAAGATGAGTCCGTGCTGCAGCGGATCGAGGTCGGTGATGCCCATCGCGTAGGCAGCCATGGAGCCGGCTCCCGAGCCACGACCCGGACCGACGCGGATGCCGTTGCGCTTGGCCCAGTTGATGAAGTCGGCGACGACGAGGAAGTAGCCGGGGAAGCCCATCTGCAGGATGACGCCGGTCTCGTACTCTGCCTGCGTGCGGACGTGGTCGGGGATGCCGCCGGGGTAGCGCTTCTCGAGTCCGATCTCGACCTCTTTGACGAACCAGGAGTCCTCGGTCTCGCCCGGCGGAACGGGGAACCGCGGCATGTAGTTCGCGCTCGTGTTGAACTCGACCTCGCACCGCTCGGCGATGAGCAGCGTGTTGTCGCACGCCTCGGGGTGATCGCGGAAGATCTGGCGCATCTCGGCCGGCGTCTTGACGTAGTAGCCGTCGCCGTCGAACTTGAACCGCTTCGGGTCGTCGAGCGTCGACCCCGACTGGACGCACAGAAGGGCGGCGTGGCTGCCGGCGTCGTGCTGGTGCGTGTAGTGCAGGTCGTTCGTCGCGACCAGCGGGATGTCGAGATCCTTCGCGATCTTGAGCAGATCGGTCATGACCCGGCGCTCGATCGACAGGCCGTGGTCCATGATCTCGGCGAAGTAGTTCTCTTTGCCGAAGAGGTCCTGGAACTCCGCCGCGGCCGCGCGCGCTGCGTCGTACTGACCGAGACGCAGCCGCGTCTGCACTTCCCCCGACGGGCACCCCGTCGTCGCGATGAGACCGTCGCTGTAGGTCTGGAGCAGCTCGCGGTCCATGCGGGGCTTGAAGTAGTAGCCCTCCATGCTCGCCTTCGACGACAGCCGGAACAGATTGTGCATGCCCGCCGTCGTCTGGCTGAGGAGCGTCATGTGCGTGTAGGCGCCCGAGCCCGAGACGTCATCGTCGTTCTGCTCGGGTGTGCCCCAGCGCACGCGCGCCTTGTCGGAGCGATGCGTGCCCGGCGTGACGTACGCCTCGATGCCGACGATCGGCTTGATGCCGGCATCCTTCGCCGTCTTGTAGAACTCGAACGCGGCGAACGTGTTGCCGTGGTCGGTCACCGCGATCGCCGGCATCTCTTGACGCACGGCCTCGTCGATCATCGGTTTGATGCGCGCGGCCCCGTCGAGCATCGAGTATTCGCTGTGCACGTGCAGATGAACGAAGGAGTCGGATGCCACGGATCGAGTCTACGGACGGCTCCGACATCGGTCGCCCGACGCCGACGCGGGTCGTCGATGTCACCTCACCTTCGCGTTGAGGGTGAGACCGGATGCCCGTCGGGCTACGGCGACCTCCCGCGGGACTACGCAAATCTGCCGGAGTGCTACGGCATCCACCCCCCTCCACGGGCCGCGGACGACCGCCTTCGTAGCGTGGAAGTGCGGCGCCGGGACGAGGAGTCCGTGGGGGATGTCACCCGGACCGGCGCCGCAACCATCTTGTTCAGAAGTCGAGACGCATGAGCACGCGTGGGAAGCCGTTGAGGACGGAGTCGGTGTCGGACGCCTTGCGGAATCCCGCCTTCTGGAACAGCGCACGCGTGCCGACGTAGGCCATCGTCAGATCGACCTTCGCACCCTCGTTGTCGACGGGATACCCCTCGATGGCCGGAGCACCGTTGTCGCGAGCGAACTCGACGGCGCCCTGCAGGAGCGCGTGCGAGATGCCCTGACCGCGATGACCGGGACGGACGCGGATGCACCACACGCTCCAGACGTCGAGATCGTCGACGTGCGGGATGCGGCGGTTCGTCGCGAAAGACGTGTCGGCGCGCGGATGCACCGCTGCCCACCCCACGACCTCGTCGCCGTCGTAGGCGAGGACTCCGGGCGGACCCTGGCGAAGGAGCGCCGACATCTTGCGCCCGCGCTCCTGGCGGTGGAGCGCCTGGTTCTCCTTCGACGTCAGCCGATAGCTCAGACACCAGCAGACATCGGAGTCGGGACTCTTGGGCCCCACCATCGTCTTCACATCGGCGTAGGTCGAAGCCGGCCGGATCTCGATCGCCATGAGGACACCCTGGCACCGGCGCCCGACATCCGTCACTCGTCTCGCAGGACCTCGAGGGCGTGGGCGAGATCGGCGGGGTAGTCCGATGCGAAGGTGACCCACTCCCCCGTCGCGGGATGCGAGAACGAGAGCTCGTGCGCGTGGAGCCACTGGCGGGTGAGCCCGAGGCGCGCGGACAGCGTCGGGTCTGCGCCGTAGAGAGGATCCCCGACGCAGGGATGGCGGTGCGCAGCCATGTGCACGCGGATCTGGTGGGTGCGTCCCGTCTCGAGATGGATCTCGAGGAGCGAAGCCCCGCGGAACGCCTCGAGCGTCTCGTAGTGCGTGACGGAGTCCTTGCCGTCGGGGACGACGGCGAACTTCCACGAGTGGGAGGGATGCCGCCCGATGGGGGCGTCGATCGTCCCGGCGAGCGGATCGGGGTGCCCCTGGACGACGGCGTGGTAGATCTTGTCGACCTCGCGCGCCTTGAACGCGTGCTTCAGCGCCGTGTAGGCGTGCTCGCTCTTGGCGACGACCATGAGTCCGCTCGTGCCGACGTCGAGGCGATGCACGATCCCCTGGCGCTCCGCGGCACCCGTCGTCGCGATGCGGAATCCCGCCGCGGCGAGTGCGCCGAGCACCGTCGGGCCCTCCCAGCCGAGCGACGGATGCGCCGCGACGCCGGACGGCTTGTCGATCACGACGATGTCGTCGTCGTCGTACACGATGCCCAGTTCGGGCACGGCGAGGGGCACGATCTGCGGCTCGAGCCTGTCGGTCCACGTCACGTCGAGCAGAGAGCCGGCCGCGACGCGGTCGGACTTGCCGACGACGCGCCCGTCGAGCTGCACGCCGCCCTGCTCGGCGACCTCCGCGGCGAACGTGCGCGAGAAGCCCAGCATCTTCGCGAGCGCCTGATCAACGCGCGCGCCCTCCAGCCCGTCGGGGACGGGAAGCAGCCGCGACGGCATGTCAGACGTCGGAGCGGCGCTCGCCCCGCGCTTCGCGATCGGCCTCGGCCGCGACGGCCTCCTGCTCGGCTTCGCTCAGGGGCGGGAGGCCCCGCTCGTCCGCCGGGATGCCGGCATCCGGATCAGCGGCGGGGAACTCGTTCCCGAACCCGGCGATGGGGCCGTCGGGCGGCGTCTCGTCGCCCTCGCCGAGGATCGTCTCTTCGTCCTTGCGCGCCCGGCGGGGCTCGCGGGATCCGTCCATGTGCACTCCTACGACGACGAGCAGTGCGACGAGGATCATGTCGCACACGATGAAGATGTCGGCGACGTTGTAGATCGCCGGCATCATCCACGGGGTGTTGATGAAGTCGATGACGTGACCGACGGGGAATCCCGGCTCGCGGAAGAGGCGGTCGGTCAGGTTGCCGAGCACACCGCCCAGCAGCAGGCCGAGCACGACGGCCCAGCGCCGCGACTGCACGCGGCGCGCGGCCAGCCAGCCGATCGAGACCGCGACGACCGCGAGCGCGATCGTGAAGATCCAGGTGACGCCCTCGCCGAGCGAGAAGGCGGCACCGGGATTCTTGACGAGATAGAAGATCAGGAAGTCGCCGATGATCTTCACCGGCTGTTCGAGCGGCAGATTCTGCAGCGCGAGATACTTCGTGAACTGGTCGGCGGCCAGCACCAGCACCGCGAGAACCGCGATGATGGCGCCGGCCGCCGTGTGACGCAGAGGCTGGCGTTCGGACACGCCGGCCTTACAGGCCGATGGCAGAGACCGGGGTCGATCCTGACGTGGTTGCCGTGGTCTCGAGGTCGCGGAGCTTGCCCTCGATGTAGCTGCGCAGCTGCGAGCGGTAGTCGCGCTCGAAGTTGCGCAGCTCGGTGATGCGCGTCTCGAGCACGCTGCGCTCGCGGTCGAGCTTCGCGAGCTCCTCGCGACCGCGCGTCTCGGCGTCGGTCACGATCGCGGCGGCCTGCGACTTCGCGTCGGAGATGAGCTGGTCGCGCTGGGCGATGCCCTCGGCGACGTGCTCGTCGTGCAGACGCTGGGCGAGCTCGATGATGCCGGCGGAGGCACCGGCGCCCGAGGCGGCTGCGGCGGGCTCGGCGGCGACCGGCTCGGGGGCTGCAGGCGCTGCAGCCGGTGCGGCGGCGGGTGCGGGTGCGGCGGCGCCCGACTCGTAGGCCGCGAGCTTGGCCTTCAGCTCCTCGTTCTCGGCGAGGGCCTTGCGCCACTCGACGACGATTTCGTCGAGGAAGTCGTCGACCTCGTCGGGGTCGAAGCCGTCCTTGAAGCGGACGTGCTGGAACTGCTTGGTGACGACGTCATCGGGGGTCAATGCCATGGTGGTTCCTCTTTCGAGCGCTCAGGTCGCTGGCAGCTGTCTGTGGCGGGCCTACTGGGGGCGGGCCGTATCAGCCAAGCATAGTCTCGGCATCGCGGCTGTGTGGAAGTGGGTGCGGCGTTCGCGTCACGAACCCGCGACGACGCGGGTGACCGCGAGCAGCACGAAGCACAGGAGCATCGTGAGCGCGAAGCCGAAGTCGATCGCGATCGCTCCGACCCGCAGCGGGGGGATGAAGCGACGGAAGAATCGAATGGGTGGATCGGTGACGGTGTAGATGATCTCGGCGACGACGAGACCCGCGCCGCGCGGACGCCACTCGCGGTTGAAGAACGGAATCCAGTCCAGGATCAGCCGCGCGAGCAGCACGAGGACGTAGATGACGAGCGCGGCGTTGAGGATCGCCGCGATGAGGCGGACGATGTCCACGGGCTACTGCTGCGAGAACGGAACCGACTCGGGGTCCGCCTGCGCCACCGCGCCGTCGCCCGAAACGGCGACGTTCTCGGGCGAGAGCAGGAACACCTTGCTCGTGACCCGCTCGATGCGTCCGTAGAGCCCGAGCGAGAGTCCGCTCGCGAAGTCGATCAGCCGGCGCGCGTCGGCGTCGCTCATCTGCGAGAGGTTGATGATGACCGGGATGCCCTCGCGGAAGTTCTCGGCGATCACCTGCGCATCGCGGTACTGCTTGGGGTGCACCGTGAGGATCTCGCTGATCGCGCTGGGCGACGGCTGGCGCACGACGGTCGGCCGGTGGATCGGCGTCACGGGCGCGGCCTTCTCGACCACGGCGTCGGAGCGGCGTCCGCGAGACTGCGGCGCAGGCTCCTCGTAGACCTCTTCCTCGTCGGCGAGGCCCAGGTACACCATGGTCTTCTTGAGCGGGTTCGACATCGCATCCTCCTGATCGCTCGTCTGTTCCGAGGTTAACCGCGTATCGGGCGCGGACCCGTGATTGCCGACCCGATCCGTAGGTGTGTCGCGCCTGCGGCGATCGCTTCGGCGAAGTCGGCGGTCATGCCGGCCGAGATCCAGTCGGCATCCGGCACGACCGTCCGCAGCCGGTCGCTGTACGTGTGCAGCCGCGCGAAGGCGGCGGCAGGCGCCTCGTCGAGCGGTGCGACGGCCATGACCCCGCGCACGCGGAGGGTGGGGCATCCATCGACGTGCTCAGCGAGGGCCTCGAGCTCGGCGGGCGCGACCCCGCCGCGCCCCGGGTCGTCGGTGAGGTTGATCTGCAGCAGCACGTCGAGCACGGAGGCCTCGTCGGGTGCCGCCGCGTCGAGGACGTCGGCGAGTCGTGCGCGGTCCACGGAGTGGACGATGGATGCCGCGGCCCGCACCGCCCGCGCCTTGTTGGTCTGGATCTGGCCGATGAAGTGCCACTCGACAGGGAGGTCGGGCAGCTCGGCGCGTTTGGCGGTGAGCTCCTGCTGCTTGTTCTCGCCGACGTCGCGCACGCCGAGCGCCGCGAGCTCGGCGACGAGCGCCGCGGGATGGAACTTCGTCACGACGATGCGCGTGAGCGACGCCGGGTCGCGTCCGGCGTCGCTCGCGGCCTGAGCGATGCGACCGTCGACCTCGTCGAGACGGGCGGCGAGATCACGGTCCATCGGGTCGCTACTTGAGGAAGTCGGGGATGTCGAGATCGTCGTCGCCGAAGGCCGAGTCGTAGCCGTTGTCGGTGACGGCGGCCACGGCGACCGGTTCGGGGGCGTCGAACTCGCGGGACGCCTCGTCGGCGGACTCCGCCGGGATGACGGGCAGCGCGGGCGCCGAGACGACCCTCGAGGCGTTCACAGGATCGATCCGCAGCGACGGCTCGCCGCCGTCGAAGCCGGCCGCGATGACGGTGACCCGCACTTCGTCGCCCAGCGTGTCGTCGATGACGGTTCCGAAGATGATGTTCGCCTCGGGGTGCGCGGCCTCTTTCACGAGCTGCGCCGCGTCGTTGATCTCGAAGATGCCGAGGTTCGATCCGCCCTGGATCGACAGCAGCACGCCGTGAGCGCCCTCGATCGAGGCTTCGAGGAGCGGCGACTCGACCGCGAGCTCGGCGGCCTTGATGGCGCGATCCGCGCCCCGTGCCGAGCCGATGCCCATGAGGGCCGAGCCCGCACCCTGCATGACCGACTTGACGTCGGCGAAGTCGAGGTTGATGAGACCGGGGGTCGTGATGAGGTCGGTGATGCCCTGCACACCGGCGAGAAGCACCTGGTCGGCGGTCGCGAAGGCCTCGATCATGGAGATGCCGCGATCGCTGATCTCGAGGAGGCGGTCGTTGGGCACGACGATGAGGGTGTCGACCTCTTCCTTCAGCTTGCCGACGCCGGTCTCGGCCTGCTGCTGGCGACGGCGTCCCTCGAACGAGAACGGCTTCGTCACGACGCCGATCGTGAGGGCGCCGATGGACTTGGCGATCTTGGCCACGACGGGCGCGCCGCCCGTGCCGGTGCCGCCGCCCTCGCCCGCGGTGACGAACACCATGTCGGCGCCGCGCAGGGCCTCTTCGATCTCCTCCGCGTGGTCCTCCGCCGCGCGTCGACCCACTTCGGGATCGGCGCCCGCGCCCAGGCCGCGCGTGAGCTCGCGGCCCACGTCGAGCTTGACGTCGGCGTCGCTCATGAGCAGCGCCTGCGCATCGGTGTTGATCGCGATGAACTCGACGCCGCGCAGACCGAGGTCGATCATGCGGTTGACGGCGTTCACGCCGCCGCCACCCACTCCGACGACCTTGATCACCGCGAGGTAGTTCTGGTTCTGGCTCATGCCGGCCTCCGTCTGACCCAACCTTCAACCTCATGTAGAGGTTTAAAGAATTGCTCGGTATGCAATTCCTAGATCGAAAGTAGGCGGATGCCGGCGCACACCGTGGAGCGAGGCGGGCGTGTCGGGGAATAGCGCGTCGATCAGCGCACGACGACGGCGCGCGGCGACGACACGTCGTACTCGCTCACGGTCGCGGGCGGCCGGGCGGCCATCGCCGACGCGAGCACGGTGCCCTTCAGCGCCGACTCCTCGGCGCTCCCCCACATGACGATCGTGTTCGTGCCGCCGAGGGTCAGTGTCACATCGTCGGGGGTGGATGCCGCGACCGCTGTGACCTGCGCTCTGATGCTCGCCGGGAGCGAGCGCATGACGGCACCCGCCGCCGCGAACGCCGGCGTGCCGGAGCCGCCCTCGATCGTGAAGAGCGGAGCGTCGGGTCCCGGTGCCGGCACCGTCGAGAGGACGACGCCTGCGGCATCCACGAGGGAATACCCCGAGCGCGTCTCGAGGTAGCCGACCGGCGTGCGTTCGACGATGCGCACGACGAGCTCGTGGGGCGGGCGTGCTTCGAGCGTGTACGACTCGACGAGCGGGAACGTGACGAGGGCGGCCTTGACCGCGCTGTCGTCGACGAGCGGCAGCGGCGTGCCGAGCTGGCCGTCGAGAGCGGCCTCGACGGCGTCGACGTCGAGCTGCGAGGTTCCCACGACCCGGATCCGCTCGACGGCGAACAGCGGGCTGTAGGCGGCGCCCAGCGTGGCGAGCACGAGAAGGACGATCGATGCCGCGACGCCGATCCACGTCGCACGGCGACGTCGCTGGCGCACGGTGAAGCGGCGCACCTCGGCGCGCAGGGCCTTGCGCCGGGCCCGGGCGGCGGCCCACACGGCGCGGAGCCCGACGGGGGTGCCGGGATCGCCTTCCGCGCCTACGGCCTCCGCGGGCGCGGTGGGCGATCGCTCGGCACCAGTCGACTCGGGGGGGACGATCGGAATCGGCCGCGCAGCCGGGGGCACGGCCTCGTTCGTCTGCAGCGACCCGGCGTCCCGCCCCCGGGTGATGGGGATCGGCTCGGTGATCGCGGCATCCGGCGCCTTCGAGGAGGTCGAGGCGTCGAACACCACGTCCTCCTGCTCCTCCGCGGGTGCGACGACGTCGGGCGTCCGCGCGGGCGGCATCGCCGGCTGCGGCAGCGGCGAGGGCCGACGCATCCGCCTACTCCCCCGCGGCGGTGGTCCGCGCGAGCGCGTCGAGCACCTGCGGGACGATGAGGTTGACGTTGCCGCAGCCCAGCGTGATCACGAAGTCGCCGTCACGGGCGACGGAGGCGGTGTAGTCGGCGGCAGCCTGCCAGTCCGCCACGAAGCGCACGTGCTCGGGCTCGGTGAAGGCGCCGCTCACGAGTGCTCCCGTGACGCCCTCGACCGGGTCCTCGCGCGCGCCGTAGACGTCGAGCACGACGGTGTGGTCGGCGTGCGACTCGAGCACGTCGGCGAACTCGCGGAACATCGCCTGCGTGCGCGAGTACGTGTGCGGCTGGTGCACGGCGATGATGCGTCCGTCGCCGACGACGGTGCGCGCGGCCGCGAGGGCGGCTGCCACTTCGGTCGGATGGTGCGCGTAGTCGTCGTACACGCTCACTCCGCGGACGACGTCGTGCAGCTCGAAGCGCCGGGCCGTGCCCGCGAATCCCTCGACCGCCCGCGCGGCGTCGAGGAAGCCGTGGCCGAGCGCGACGAGGACGCCGATGGCTCCCGCGGCGTTGATCGCGTTGTGGGCCCCCGGCACGGCGAGCTGCACCTCGGCGGCGGCGATGCCGTGGCGCACGGTGAAGCGCACCGGACCGTCGGTCACGATGTCGGTGACGCGGATGTCGGCATCGGGCGCCTCGCCGAAGGTGATGACCTTCTCGTGCGTGAGGCGCGTGCGCACCGAGACGGCTCCTTCGTCGTCGGACGAGATGACGACGGCCTCTCGGGCGCTGTTCGCGAACTCGGCGAAGGCCGCGTCGAAGGCGTCGCGCGATCCCCAGTGGTCGAGGTGGTCGGGGTCGACGTTGGTGATGAGCGCGATGGAGGTGTCGTAGAGCAGGAACGTGCCGTCCGACTCGTCGGCCTCGATGACGAAGACGTCGTCCGCGCCGCTGCCGCTCGACACGCCGAGCTGGGCGATCACGCCGCCGTTGACGAAGGTGGGGTCGACGCCCAGCGCCTGCAGGGCGGTGACGACCATTCCGGTCGACGTCGTCTTGCCGTGGGCGCCCGCGACCGAGACGAGTCGGCTGCCGCCGATGAACCAGTGCAGCGCCTGCGAGCGATGGATGACGTGCAGTCCGCGCTCCTTGGCCAGGAGGAACTCGGGGTTCTCCGGCCAGATCGCGCCGGTGTGCACGACCGTGTCGACATCGCTCGCCAGGTGTGAGGCTTCGTGACCGACGTACACGGTCGCACCGAGGGCCTCGAGCTGGCGCAGACCGGGGCTGTCGGCGCGATCGGAGCCGGAGACGCGGATGCCGCGTTCGAGGAACATGCGCGCGAGCCCCGACATGCCGGAGCCGCCGATGCCGATGAAGTGCGCGGCCTCGATGCTCTCGGGCAGGGGCAGGCTCAGGTCGGGACGAATCATGACCGGTCAAGTCTAAGTCGGCACCCGAGGGCGGCCGCCTCGGCGCGCGGAACGGTTTGTGTTGACACATTGATACAAACGACGTACAAAGGAGGCATGGACGGCCTCTACCCCGACATGACACGCGCTCTCAACGTCGTGCTCACGATCGCCGTGACGATCATCGCGGTCTGCGTCCTCGTGGCGATGTCGAGCAGGAGCTCGTCGCAGGCGAGGGCCGACAGGTTCTCGATGCGCGTCCAGCTCCCGTACGGCTCGGAGCAGACCCGCGCGTCTGTCGCACGAGCGCTGCGCGCGAGGTCGATCGTGGGTGGTGCAGCGATCCTCGCCGGCGCGGCGATCTCCGCGGCCCTGCTCTTCACGCCCGTCGCGACGAGCCCGTTCTTCGTCTTCTACACGCTGCTCACCGCACTCGTCGTGGGCAGCGTCGTCGGAACCACGATCGTCGCGGTGCGCGAACGTCTCTTCCACCCCGCGCCGGACGCGCCGCGCATCGCCCGCGCCCGCACGCTGAGCGTCGCGGAGTACATCGGTCCCGTGCGTCGCGCGCTCCCCTGGCTGATCGCCGTCCTGGCGGCACTGGCCGCCGGCAGCGTCGCATTCTTCGCGGTCTTCGCACCAGCCCGCGTGCAGAGTCCCGCAGCGATCGCCGTCGCCGTCTTCTCCGTCGTCGCGCTCGCCGTCTTCATCGCCCTGCCGCGACTGGAGCGACTCGTGCTCGACCAGCCGCAGCCGGCCACGCACTCTCTCGAGCTCGCGTGGGACGACGCGCTGCGTGCCGCGACGATCATGTCCCTGCGGCTCTCAGGCGCGATCGCGGCCTGGCTCGTCCTGTCGCTCGCGATCATCGCGCTGACGACTCCGCTCGACAGCGTGTGGAGCGGATGGGCGACGCAGCTCCCCACCTGGGGCGTCATCGCACTCAGCTTCCTCTACCCCTCCACCGGCCGGCCGCTCCCCGCGCCGCTGTACCCCGAGTGGCTGCGGCATCCGGTACCCGCGGGGGGTGCGACGTGATCGTCGTCGACCCGCGTTCGCCCGTCCCGCCGTACGAGCAGCTGCGCGCGCAGCTGCTCGAGGCGGTGACATCGGGCGAGCTCGCGGCCGGCGCGCGCCTGCCCACCGTCCGCCGCCTCGCGGAGGACCTCGGCCTCGCGCCGGGCACGGTCGCGCGCGCCTACCGCGAGCTCGAGGCATCCCGTGTCATCGAGACCCGCGGACGCAACGGCACGTTCGTCTCACCGCACGGCGATCCGGCCCGGCAGGAGGCCCAGCGCGCCGCGGCACGGTTCGCCGAGCAGGTGCGGATGCTGCGCCTCGACGCCGACGAGGCTCTCGCGCTCGTCGCAGCCGCGCTGAAGTCCGAGCCCGCGACCTAGGTGTTCTTCCCCGACACGTTGTGATCACGTGAGGTGAGCGAAGACCTCCGGGACGATGTGGGTACCACCCTCA